>JAMOUV010000001.1 GCA_027067965.1 Flavobacteriales bacterium
TAATCGAATGGTCGAGGCGACACTTGTTCCCGCCATTTAAGAATAGTCCTTTGATATACGGTGTCATTATGAGGAGCGCTCCGGGAGGGTTATAAGAAGGGGACGGAGCGCGACGTAATAATCCCCTCGTTTTTAAGAGAAGCCGTTCAATTTGCATCCGGCCATATAGCGCCCCATATATATATGCAGGGCTTTGCCATGATTGCTAGGAGCGGCCCAAGTTATAGGTTAGATTGTGAATATTCGCGCGGGCTCGCGGGCTAAGAATGGCCATATTCAGCAAAAATAGATTCAATTATTTTAACATATTTAAATTTTTAATTTTAGCAGTGAGTTAATTAAATTTATAATTTTTTTATTAAGAACGTTTTGTTTGTCGATTACGTTGCCATAAATTCAACAAAATTGCCGATTTGCTGAAGATATTTCATTAGAAAAGGATTAAAAGATTAACAAAACCTTAACTAAACATTGCTTGACTTGAATCGTTTTTTTTTTTTCTTTGTATAGATTTAACTCTTTGCAAAAGGGCGCCCTTCGTAAAGAGGGAAATCGATGGCTTGGCCAAGCCGGTAAAAGTGCCGTTGTAATAAAACGGAATTGTGTCCCGCATATATCATAGCGGAAAGGTATGTTATGCTCTCCGGAGCAGTAAAAAAATATTTAAAAACCGCCCGGAGGAGTGTAAAATTGAATACCCCAATAAGGGGTTAAAATTCATATCTCAACTGAGAATGATATTTTTAAGTTTTATTAAATAAATAAATTAAATTTAAAACGATGAAAAAGTTCACATTATTAAATATTTCTGTAATTTTTATATTCATATTCGCAATTTTTTCATGTAAAAAATTCGATGAGAATATAGAGGCATCAGACACAAATAATTATTTGTCAAGAACTGTGAAAATAAAAAAAGAACAGTATAGGGGAAATGATGGAAAAATGAGAGAAATATTGGTTTTTTCAACTGATGATGATTACTTTAAAAAGGTTGATGAACTCGAAGAATTAGCGGAAGCGGAAGAACAAAAATTTTTAAAGAAATACCCTAATGCAACCGAAGAAGAGATAAACCGATACGATTCTATCGAGAATTTTGATGAATATAAGGTTTACAAAGATTTTGCCCAATCGATGAATTTTGATGCTTTATTGTACGATTATATAGATACTGAAAATAAGTGGTTAAATTCTGATTTGGATGAAAGATATAATCCATACAGAAAATTTTTCGGCTTAGATGAGAGTGAATTATCTATATTAAATAAGGATTTTTCTTATAAAATAAAGAATAATAAAATTAACTTTATCATCAAGCATTTTCCCGATGGAGTGGCTGTTATTACAGATGGTAATTATGAAACTTTAAATCATTTATCTGAATTTAAGACATTAGCCAAAAGTGATGTGAAATCATTGAAAAATGTTCAGTATTCATATTCGAGTTCTTCATCTTGTACCAGTTGGAATAGAGAAGTAGATTATAGGACTATAGGTAACGGAAAAAGATTATATGGAATTACGCGAGTTACCAGATATTATGATGTCTGGGGATGGATGGTTTCCATAACTAAAGTAAAAGCAAAAGCCAAAACAGTCAAAAAACGTTGGTGGTGTAATTGTTGGAGGAGGTATAGGGTATCTCATATTAAAGCAGCCATTGACGGTGAATTGTCTTTGGATTATTGTAACGGCCAATTGAGAGAATATTTTAATAAAAATAATAATTTTAAGGAGAAAAGAAATAGATCATCAGTTACATATCGTTTCCCTTATCCACCTCCTGATCCTTATTCTTGGCCATGGGATAGAGTATATATAGCCGACGATAAGCTATGGGGTTATTTTTATGCCAATGGTACGGAATGGTTTAAATTGGATTTCTATGATGGAGATTTTGTCC
The DNA here is from genome assembly GCA_027067965.1 of Flavobacteriales bacterium. GTDB lineage: Bacteria > Bacteroidota > Bacteroidia > Flavobacteriales > Flavobacteriaceae > JAADED01. Next base: position 1,907 of record JAMOUV010000001.1, read on the forward strand.
AAATTCATTAAGTTTAAAATGTAATTTATAATTAAAGTATATATGCGTATGAAAATTGTCAAAAAAATAAGTGCCGGCCTCTTGTCGGCACTTTTTTCCTTAATCATTTATGGCCAAGAACCCGGGTATGAACGGCATGATTATGTGCCATGGAAAATAAATATCGGTGTAAGTAGTTATCTCAAAGGTAAGACCACTTACAATGTGGATGATAGCCCGGTCAGGTATGACTATTTAGGAGTAACTTCTCCGCATTTCGGTTTTACTTTGCCGATATACAAAACACTTGATTTCTCCATCTACACCGGTATACAAAGATATCATTACAGACAACGGTTTTTTGTATCCATTGACAAAGAGCAAATTAACGAGGACAAAGATTACGAACAATTAATTTTATTTTATTCGGATGATTATTTGTGGTCCGTGCCTTTGGGTATAGAATACAGATTAAATTCAAAATACTCCGTATTTTCTTCTTTGAAATTCGGTTATTATAAAGAATTTGGCGGTAAAGGTTATAATGGTTATAATAATATTGAAATTTTTGAAACCATATCGGCCAAGCCCGATTGGTTTCATTTTGCCATGGAGTTTGGGATAGCGGGCAACTTATATACCAAATATCTTTTAATACAGCCGTATGTGATGTACAATCAGAGTTTTACGCCTATGTGGGAAGGGGATCTTTATATTACAGGTATAAGAAACAGGCCTTATACGGAGATACGAGGCAAATTTAAACAGTCGGGGAGTTTTTTCGGATTTGGTATTAATGTTTCGCCCCTTAAATTTTGGGATAAATCCATTCGAAAGAAGGTCAAAGAGATTTCCCGGAATAAGAAGTCTAAAGATCTTGTTTTAAAAAAGACACAAATAGGAATTGAAGCCGGTTATTTGGGTTTGTGGATGAATTATGAAAGGAGGTTGGGAAAAAATATTTCTCTTAAAACGGAAATCGGCTATGCGGGTGGATTGTTAATTACTCCTTATTCCTCTCAGACCGATTATCTTTTTTTGATGCCGTTTATATCTTTATATCCCAAGTGGTATTACCGTTTGCAATCCGGAGATGGAGATAGTAAAATTGTAAGAGGGGGTAACTTTTTGTCATTAAACCTCAATTACTTGCCTAATGGTAAATATATCACCAACACTTCTTTTTTGAAATATAACATGTATGTGACGGGATTTTCCATTGTACCGATGTGGGGCGTAAGGAGGGAAGTAGGGAAGAAATTTTACTATGAAATAGGAGGAGGTACAGGTTACATACATTCTTATTCTAGATTTCCGGCCGAATGGGAATTTCCTAAATTATCGGAAGGAAGTATTATGTTTAAGATTCATTTGCGATTCGGATTTAATATTAAATGAACAATAAACCGTTTCATGGACTTTACCCTTGACCTTAACTTTGACTATTTTAAATCTGAAATCTGCAATCTGCAATCGTTAATCCCTACTGTCATCCTCCCCCCGTAGGTCGACACGACTATCTTCGGTTTGAAAAGCGAAGCGACGCTGTGTCCGCCTTAGGCGGGAGAAATCTCATTTTTTCAGTATTTGAGATTTTTCCTCCCGTTGATTGTCGGTCGCTGACTCTAAAGGAAAATGACAAGTGCACTGTCATCCCCCGAAGGTCGATACGATTCACCCTTTTAAGTGTAAGATTCCCACGTCGCTTTGCTCCTTTGAATGACAGATTCAAAGTAGAGTAAATTAATTGTCCCCGACGATTCCTATAAAATCCGCAATCGTTAATCTGCAATCGATAATCTACAATCGTTAATCGTTAATCATTCCCGCTCCGATTCTTCTTGCTCTGCCGTATTTTTACCGGCCATTGGAATTAAAAAGATATATTTGTAATTCTTTAAAAAAACGAACAATGAGCAATATATTTTTGGCGATTTTTACTTTTTTAGTGGCTTTTCCTTTCGGATTTTGGCGGGCGAAGAGCAAATTCCGTTCGCGCGATTGGATGTTGGCCGTTCACATCCCGGTGGTTTTTATCGTATTGGCAAGATTGGTTAATAAATTTTATTTTCATATCGGATTTTCCTGGCAAAGTTTAGTGATGAATATCGTTGCTTTTATGCTCGCTCAATATTTGGCGGGTTTGATATACAAATACCGGATTAAAAATCGTTATTGAAGCCACATTTTAATGGCAATATGGGTCGAGATAATCAGAATCAATCCTATGCTGACCAATAGCATATACAAAGGAATGACAAACAAATTGAGTTGAAGAAGGGTTTTGGATAGTTTTCGTTGATTGAAAAATTGACGCCAGTTCATGATAAGCAAAAGATAGAACCAAATCAGGAGTAAGGTATTTAAGAAATAGGCAGGCGTAATGAAATGTAGAAATTTGACTATTAGCAAGCCGAGTAAAAAACTGCTTTGTAAATAAAACAAGAAGACCAAGATCTCCACATAATTATATTTTCTTTTGCGATATGCAAGGAATATGAAAAAACCGAAAACGGGAATGAGTATCAGCAATACCAAGGTAATTTTGGAATAAATTCGATTGATAAAATCGGGGTCGTTCAAAATGCCGGTTAGTTTTGCGGCCTTTCGAGCGGCGGGAAGATTCGACGCTTCGGGCAAGCCGAATTGTTCGATTAATTCTTCCGGGGTGGAATTTTTAAATTCTTTTGAGATTAGAAGACCTGCGAATTCCAATGTCTTTTTCCATACCGGTTGGGCGGTGAAATTTTTCCTTATGGTATCGAGATAACGATTTTGATAAGGAATATGATGTTTTTTGAAATAATTTTCCACTTGATATAAATCGAACAGGTAGAATTCGTCTTCGTCCGGTGAGTCTTTTGCATGGCTTGTTTTATCGGTTATGATGCGTGCGGTTTGTATATATTCCGGTTGGTTCATCAAGTAAAATAGCCGTTTTACCACACTGTCTTTTTGTCGAAACGAAGCGGTGGAGTCACCGAGTATTCGAATAAAATTTTCTTTCCGGAAGATGCTGTCCAGTTTTTTATTTTGAAAAGACCGGGTGGTAATTAAAACCTCCTTGTTTTTATTTTTACGGGCGTTTGTTATTTGGCTTAATTGCCAAACGCTCAAGTAAATAACCGACAAACTGATAAGCATGGCAAGCGGTCCGGAATAGGTTTTTCGTTTTCCCGAAATATATGCCGATGCAATTAAGGCGGGTTGATAGAGAAGAGAAATAGATGTTTTTATCCATGCCGAATCGAGGGAGAAATATTTATTGAAGAACGAAGCAAAAAGGTCGCGGAGTGTTAATCGTTCGGCCGGAAGTTTTTGTCCGCAGGAAGGGCAAAATTTTTCATTTCCCGTAACAGGATTGCCGCAATTGGGGCAAACGGCTTTTTCTTCTTCCGGTTTCATACCGAAATATACGAAATTCCGGAGGATTTACCGCTTATTTTCGATTGATCAGGTCCAAAAACGCTTTGCGATATGTTTTCGATACCGGCACGGGTTGTTGGTCTTTTAGAATCACATAACCTTCGTTGAGATATTTTTCGATATGATTAAGGTTGATGATATGCGAACGATGTACTTGAAAGAAAGCGGGATTCCCGGCCAGAATTTCTTTAAATCGTCCCAGGTTGTAGGAACTGATATATTCCGAGTTGTCGCGGCAATAGATTTTGGTATATCCCTCCATTCCTTCGAGCCGGATAATTTTTTTTGTCTTTACAAACACATAACCTTCCGAAGTGGGGATGGAGATAATACCGCTTTGTTGGGTAAGTAAATCCAGCAGGATTTTATTATTCCGGGCGGCGGTTTTCATTTCAATGTTTTTTTGTGCTTTACGAATGGCTTGGTCCAATTCTTCCGGATCGATGGGTTTTACGATATAGCCGATGGCCGCGTGTTTAAAGGCGTCGATAGCGTATTGGTCGTAAGCGGTAACAAAAATGATTTCGAAATCCGGTTCGGGTACGGCCGAAAGCAAATCCAAGCCGCTTAAATTAGGCATTTCGATATCCAAAAAAACCAAATCGGGTTTATCCTTTTTAATAAACTCCAATGCTTTGACCGGGTCGGAAAAACTCCCGGCATTTACCATTTCCGGTTCGTATTTTTTTAATCTTTTTTCGAGATTTTTCAGTGCTTTGGGTTCGTCGTCCACGACAATATATCGTATCATAATTTTTTGATTTTTAAGGTTACTCGAGTAGAAAATTCATCATCCGTACCGGTTAAGTCTTCGATTTTGTAATCGACTTTCCATTTGCCCGATACATTCAATAATTTAATCCGTTCCTTAAGGATTTCGGTGGCTTTTGAAAGGTGCTTGCGCAGTGATTTTTTCTTAATTTCTTCGGCTTTTTTGATTCCCACACCGTCATCGCTAATGGTAATTTCCATGCTCTGAGGTCCCGTTTTTTTAAATTCCAGTACTATTTTGCCGGGGGATTTCTTGTGAAAAATTCCATGGTTTACGGCATTTTCCACGATGGGTTGCAATAGCATGGTGGGTATATGCGTGGTTTCCACTTGAAGAGCCGGGTCTATTTTGAACTCGAAAGTAAGTTTATCGCCGAAGCGCATTTTTTCCAGCGTTAAATAAGATTTAAGCAATTTAATTTCATCTTTAAGAGGCAATGTTTTCTTTCGGGTAAAGTCGAATATCATTCGAATCAGCCGTGAAAATTTGACCAAATATGATTCGGATTTGTCATAATTTTCGTCGCTGATATAATATTGAATGGCATTAAGTGAGTTAAACACAAAATGCGGATTCATTTGGCTGCGCAGGGCATGGAGTTCGAACTCGGCCAACTGTTTTTGATGCTCGATTTCCTTTACGTTTTTTCTTATCTCATATCGCCGGACGCTATAAATAATGATAAATAATGAGGAAAGAAACAGAAAGAAGAAACCTCCTTTGGCCCAAGCGGTTTGCCACCAAAGCGGGGTGATTTGGAATCGATAGGTATTTTCTAAACTTTGTCCGTAGGGATTGATTACTTTGATTTCAAAATTATATTCGCCCGGACCGATGTTGCCCAAAGTAATGCTTTTGTTAGGAATTTCCTTCCATTTTTCTTGCAAGGGCATCAAGCGGTAAAAATAGCGGTTATGTTCTTGTCCGGAAAAATCTATTACGCCGAACGACACATGTAATGCTTCATTTTTTTTGAATTTAACTTGATGATTCGACGGAATATTTTTGTTGTTGTAAATTATTTTTTTAAAATAAATTTGATGAATGCTTTTCTTCGACGGACTAATAGTATCGGTGACGGATATACCCGAATAAGCGGCCGAGAAGAGTTTGCCGTTTTGCATTTCCACATCGATAATTTGATCGGAAGGGAGCCCGTCGTAATGTCGAAGCATATTGGCAAATTTAAGGGTATCGTTCTTTACGAAATAGGTTTTTACACCTTCTTGGGTGGCAATCCAAAGTTTGTCTTTTTCATATAAAATATCGTTTACAATGGGAGCCCTGTTATATTCCACCAATTCGGGCTCGTGTTTTCCGTCCCATCGAAACAAGCCGTAGCCGTCCGTTCCGATATATAAATATTTTCCTGCATTCGCCATGCTTAAAATGGGCTTATTAAAGGAATCGGGATAGAGGGGCCGGGCCGTAGTATCGTGTATTATTTCATAGAGGCCGGAACTGCCTCCCACAATAATTCTATTTTGAAACCCGGTTAAGAGTTCCTGTCCGGTTAAAGTAAATTTATGAAGTGGACGAAAAAGACTGTCATTTATCGCAATTTCAGAAGTTTTTAATAAATAAAATTTATTTCCTTTTTTAAAGATTTTAAAATTGGTATAAGGCAGGGTAATAGTGTTTTTTCCGGGCAGGGCAAGCCGAAAATAACGTTCGCCCGAAATAATGTAATGGTCTTTGTTTTTAATGTATATATCATGAATGAAATTTTTTGTTTTCAGGAAAGGTTTAAAAGATTTTCGGATGGTATCATAATAAAAAATACCCTCCCCAAGCACCGAAACGGTGATGCCGAGACCCGTGGTTTTTAAAAAGCGAATTTGTTTGTTTTTGAAATGGATTTGGGAGTGTAACATGCTATTTCTAAAGAAAAATACGCCGTTATTGTAAGTATAAACCCAAAAGTTGCCTTCTTTGTCACGAAAAGCCCGCCATTGATAGGGGAAATCTTTTAATTTGAGATGATTTTTATAAGATAAATCCGGGCCTAATTCGGCCCAATAATTATCGGCCGTAAGCTGCACGTCCCAGTCCGTGGCAATGACCCTGGCTTGTTTAATTTGATTTTCATTTAACGAATGCGGCCGTTCGTACCAATAATCGTCATTCATATTGTACCAAATAATCCGGAATTCTTCTTTCGGCAAGTCACGTGCAACGTAAATAACAAAAATCAAACTATCGTTTACTTGGTTGACGTGCCAGACGTTTACTTTTTCTTCTATAAGAAATTCCGTTCCGTCGTGTTTGATGATTTTCCATTTTCCGGATTCTCTTTTAAATCCTTTCACTTTCGGGTGAAGGACCGGAAAAAAGTTTGTGTCCGAGACCGTAATCCAAATGCTGTCGTTTAATTGATATTTAAGACCCGTATTAATATCGTCATACAATATTTCTTTACGGTCGGTCATAAAATGAGGATAAATCACATCGTTTCTTCCTTCAAAAGGAAATTGATAGACCTTGTCTTTATAAATATATCCCATCCGGGGGGCCTTGGTCATATACCAAATTTTTCCATCCGAAGTTTCCACAATATCCCAAATGTCGTTTGATGGAAGACCGTCTTTAACGGTAAAAACTTTGAAGTCATCTCCGTCGAATTTGGCCACTCCTTTATCCGTGGCAATCCATATAAAACCTTCTTTATCTTGGATGATTTTATATACTCTTTTACTCGGCAGCCCTTGGTCTATGGAGTAATGTTTATATCCTTGACTATAAACCGCGAGTTGGAAAATAAGGAATATGTAGAACCATGTTTGCCGCATACAACAAATATAATCATTCCGTAAAATATTGTTCTCATGGGCATTCTTTAATACAAAGGTAAATGCAGTGAAAGGAATTTATCGGTTCCGTCCGTTGAAATACTGGTTTAGTTTAATTAAAGTTCAATTTGTTTTGATAAACTGATGGTATAAAAAAAACGCCTTGAATCTTTCAAGGCGTTTTTTTTGTTTGGTGATTCGGAAATTTTATTTTACTTCTTCGTAATCTACATCTTCCACATCATCGTCTCCGCCACTCGAAGGTCCTTGGCTTGCTTGTGCGCCTTCTTGCGCGCCGCTTTGGGCTTGTTCTTGTGCAGCGGCATTTTGAATATCCGCGGATGCTTGCTTAAGCACTTCTTCGGCTTTTTGAGTAGCCGCTTCGGCTTTTTCGGCATCGCGTTTTTCAAAGGCGTCTTTCAGTTCTTTCACCACTTCTTCAATGGTCTTTTTAGTGGACTCGCTGATTTTGTCTTTGTGATCTTCGAGCAGTTTTTCCAATTGGAATGCCGTGGCGTCCGCTTTGTTGATTTTTTCGATTTTTTCCTTTTCGATACGGTCGCGTTCGGCATTTTCTTCGGCTTCTTTCTTCATTCGTTCTATTTCTTCGGGAGTGAGTCCGGAAGATGCTTCGATACGAATATCTTTTTTCTTACCGGTTTTCTTGTCCATAGCCGTAACGTGGATAATACCGTCGGCGTCTATATCGAAGGTCACTTCGATTTGCGGCTCGCCTCGACGTGCAGGCGGTATGCCGTCCAGGTGGAAACGACCGATGGTCTTGTTATCTTTGGCCATAGGACGTTCGCCTTGCAATACATGTATTTCCACACTCGGCTGATTATCGGTAGCCGTAGTAAATACTTGCGATTTTTTGGTGGGTATGGTTGTTCCGGCTTCAATGAGTTTGGTCATGACACCGCCGAGGGTTTCAATACCCAAGGACAGCGGAGTAACGTCCAAAAGAAGCACGTCTTTGATATCGCCGCTCAATACACCACCTTGAATGGCCGCTCCGATGGCCACTACTTCGTCGGGATTGACGTTTTTGGATGCTTTTTTGCCGAAGAATTTTTCAACGGTTTCTTGCACTTTCGGGATTCGCGTCGAACCACCGACCAAAATCACATCATCGATATCTTCGGGCTTCAATCCGGCTTTTTCCAATGCTTGTTTCACCGGTTTCATGGTTCGTTCGATCAAATCGTGTGTCATTTTTTCGAATTGCGAACGGGTCAATTTTTTTACCAAGTGTTTAGGTCCGCTTTGGGTAGCGGTGATGTAAGGTAAATTAATTTCCGTTTCGCTACTGGACGATAATTCGATTTTGGCTTTTTCGGCCGCTTCACGCAAACGTTGAAGGGCAATGGGATCTTTGCGCAAGTCCACGCCTTCTTCTTTTTGGAATTCATCGGCCAGCCAGTCAATGATTCTTTGGTCGAAATCATCTCCACCCAAGTGGGTGTCACCGGAAGTTGAAAGTACTTCGGTTACGCCGTCACCGATATCGAGGATGGAAATATCGAAGGTTCCACCACCCAAGTCATATACGGCGATTTTTTTGTCTCCTTGTGCTTTGTCATATCCGTAGGCCAAAGCGGCTGCCGTCGGTTCGTTAATGATACGACGAACTTTCAAGCCGGCAATTTCGCCCGCTTCTTTAGTGGCCTTTCTTTGGGCGTCGTCGAAGTAAGCCGGAACCGTAATAACGGCTTCTTTCACTTCCTGACCGAGGTAATCTTCGGCTACTTTTTTCAATTTTTGCAAAATCATAGCCGAAATTTCCTGCGGCGTATATTGTTTGTCATTAATTACTACACGCGGTGTGTCATTGGGTCCTTGAACCACTTTATAGGGTACCCGGTCAATTTCGCCTTTTTCTTTCAGTTCACTGTATTTTTTTCCCATAAAACGCTTGATGGAGAAAATCGTACGTTCGGGATTGGTAATGGCTTGACGTTTGGCAGGATCGCCCACTTTGATTTCACCCGAATCGGTAAATGCCACCATCGAAGGGGTGGTGCGTTTGCCTTCCGGGTTGGGAATAACTACCGTATCATTACCTTCACGAACGGCTACTACCGAGTTCGTGGTTCCTAAATCTATTCCGATTATTTTTGAAGTTTTTCCACTCATAATATTATATATTTTTACTTCTTTTCCGTCAATGATTGTGCCAAGCCGGTTTCAGGACAAATTTGCTTGAATTTCAAGGATTAAATAATTTTTTTAGTGTCATTTTGACAGATGTATTTTTCTTCCCTAGGCCGCCAAGGTGGGGTTTTAATCGTAAGTTTTGGCTTGGACCGTAATAAGAAATAAATTGACGGGTGAATAAATCGCTAGCCGATATAATTCCAAAAACCTGTTTTTTTGTAAATATCTTTTAATACCTTCCTAACCATACTATGGGCGGGATGCCCAAGTTGCGGGTCGTTTTGCAACAAAAGGGCCGCTTCTTTGCGCGCGGTAAGCATCAGGTGGGTATCTTTGACAAAATCGGCTATTTTTAGTTTGATAATTCCGCTTTGTTGGGTGCCCATGATATTTCCGGGACCTCTTAATTTCAAATCGGTTTCCGCAATTTTAAAGCCGTCATTGGTTTCGGTCATGGTGCGAATTCGAATTTTGGCTTCGTCCGACAGTTTGCGGTCGGTTACCAGAATACAATAGGATTGTTTGGCTCCGCGTCCCACGCGGCCACGTAACTGGTGCAATTGCGATAAACCGAAACGTTGGGCGCTTTCGATCACCATTACCGATGCATTGGGCACATCGACCCCGACTTCTATCACGGTAGTGGAGACCAAAATGTCTATTTCGCCGTTTTTGAACCGGTTCATCGTTTCTTCTTTCTCCTGCGGCTTCATTCTGCCGTGAACCATACCTATATTTATATGTTCGTCGGCAAAGGCCGCCTGAAGCCGTTTGAAACCGTTTTCCAGATTTTCATAATCCAAGACTTCGCTTTCTTCGATGAGCGGAAAAACCACATATGCCTGCCTGCCGGCGGCTATTTCTTTTCGTAAAAAATCATATAATTTCTTTCGCTCGTGGTCATATATATGAAAGGTATGCACGGGTTTGCGACCGGGAGGGAGTTCGTCGATAACGGAAATGTCCAAATCGCCGTAATGGGTCAAAGCCAAAGTGCGTGGAATCGGGGTGGCGGTCATGATGAGGATATGGGGCGGCGTAATATTTTTTCGCCACATTTTGGCTCGTTGAGCCACACCGAAACGGTGTTGTTCGTCGATGACGGCAAGTCCAAGATTTTTGAACTTTACTTTTTCTTCCAAAATGGCATGGGTGCCGACAAGAATCTGCAATGTGCCGTTTCCCAATTCTTCATGAATTATTTTGCGTCTTGAAGCAGGCGTGGAACCGGTCAGTAAAGCCGTATTGATGCCCAATTGATCGCTCCATTTTTTTATGGTATGATAATGTTGAGTGGCAAGAATCTCCGTAGGAGCCAGCATGGCCGCTTGATAATCGTTATCCAATGCCATGAGCATGCTCATCATGGCCACGACGGTTTTTCCGCTTCCTACATCGCCTTGAAGAAGCCGGTTCATTTGCCGCCCGCTTTTGACATCTTTTCTGATTTCCCGGATAACCCTTTTTTGTGCACCGGTCAAATCGAAGGGCAGAATTTCTTTGTAAAACCTATTAAAATAATTGCCTATCTGCTCGAAAACAAATCCTTTGATATTCCTTTTTCGATGCACTTGCTTAAGAAGTAATTGAAGTTGCAGATAAAACAATTCTTCGAATTTCAAGCGATATTGTGCTTTGGCCAATTCGTTGAGCCCCGGTGGAAAATGAATATGGTGCAGGGCTTGGGATTTTGAAACCAAATGGTGCCTTGTGATCACACTCTCCGGCAAGGTTTCTTCGAAATGCGGTCCTGTTTGTTTGAATAATTCCCGGACAAAGTTTTGCATAACCCGTTTGGTAATGCCTTTTTTCAATAATTTTTCGGTAGAGGAATAAACGGGCATGAGCCCTAAGGCATGTTTTTTTTGAAAATCTTCCGCTTTATCGATTTCGGGATGCACGAGATTCACTTGATGACCGAATTTTGATAAACGCCCGAATAAAATATATTCTTCGCCCGTCTTGAATGTTTGGGTAATCCATTTGAAATTTTTAAACCACACTACTTCAATCATGCCGGTGTCGTCTTCGAAATATCCGACCAATCTTTTGTTCCGCTTCCCTTGAATTTCTTTAAATTCCGTAAATCTCCCCTTTAATTGCACTTCGGCGGTAGCCAGAAATAATTCATTGATTTTATAAATCTTGCTCCGGTCTATATATCTGATGGGAAAAAAATAGAGCAAGTCCTTATAAGTCCGTATGCCTAATTCCGAGGCCAGTATGCTTGCTCGTCCCGGCCCGATGTTTTTTAAGAATTGTATGGGTTTTCCTAAAATTTCAGACATAATGACTTCTAATATTTAAACAAAGATAGGACTTTGAATCTTTTTTCTGTTTTAAATGAGGTTGAAATGTTATAAAAAATCGAGCTGCGAGACAAAACTCTAACTTATCATTAATAAAATCCGTAAAAAAAAGATGTTACCATTAACAAAAATTTATAACCGCGATGCTATCATTGAATAAAATATATTTTAAATTGTATATACATAATGATAATGCAAAAATTTATGAAAATAAGTGAACACATTAAAAATCACGGCTCCGAATTGTTTGATGCATTTCGGAGTAAATGTTTAACAATATATAGTAGGATAGGGGATTTAATGATGATTAATGATACAACCGTTCATGAGAATAAAATTTCGAAAATCAATTGCATTTATATAAAAAATCGGAGTGTTAAAAAAAACTTTTTGTCGGTGTTAAGGTGAAAATATTCAAAAAATCCGTTTGAAAAAATTTAATGAGCCATTAAAAATATTTTTTATAACGCTTTGTAAATAAATAAGAACAGAAACAAGCATTTAAAGAAAAAAATAAAAATAAATATTATGAGAACAAACTATTCTTTCTCACAGTTTTTAAAGAAAATACACGAAGCGAATATCAGAAGCATCTTATTAATAATAATGATGTTCGCAGGTGTATTGGTAAGTAATCAAACGGTTTATGCCCAGGATACCGACAATGACGGGGTAGTTGATTCCCAGGATTTGGATGATGACAATGATGGCATTCCAGATAAGAATGAATCCTTGAATTGTCAATTGGTGCCCGATCCGTCTTTCGGGTCGGCCCAAGGACCTTATTCCATCAATGGGTCCAATCCGAATAGCCCGCAGCAAGGCGACCAATTCCGTTATATCAATGTGTATTCCGGAGTGGATGCCATTGTAACCGTGGAAGAGGTGAACAATGCCCAACTGCTAAAACTCGACGTAACCAATTTGGGTCAAGATGCCTATTTACAACCTAATGTGAGGTATTTTGCCGCATACGGTTATGTGCAATTGTATATACAGTTTGTGCAGAGTGGAACCACCACTCCCATTTCGCCCGATACATTCTTTGTGACGGCAACCGATAATGATGACGGTGAAATTATAGGATTCGATAGTAATGTGGTGACGAATGTATATACAGATAATCCGACTTATGAATATTTGGTTAATAATTTATGGCCCGGATATATTGCTTACAGAGGCGATCAGCATCAAGCAGGTATAGGTAATGACCCGAGATTTGAAATTACGGGTGTTTATTCCAATACTACCGGTATAAGGTATAGAGTTTCTTATAAAAGCAGTTCTACTTCCCAAGGAAGATGGCATGCCTTAATCGCCGCTCCTTGCCGCATGCAAAACAATTGGAATAATCCGCCATTATTAATCGAAGAAGCTGATAGCGACCATGACGGAGTGCCCGATTATAAAGATTTAGATAGTGATAATGATGGTATTTATGATATAGTGGAAGCAGGGAATGCCTCAGCTGATATGAATGGTGACGGCCGAACCGATAACCCCGTTGGAAATAATGGTTTAGATAATACATTGGAGAATAACGATACTTCTTCGGCAACGATAAATTATACAATTCCCGACACGGATAATGATCAGTATCCTAATCATCTTGATACCGATTCCGACGACGACGGATGTTCCGATGCCAATGAGGCATATAATAATAGCAATGCCGATGGAGGTGATAATGAATACTACGGTACGGGCAATCCGCCAACGGTAGATAATTACGGATTGGTCACCGCTGCCGCTTATAATACGGGGGCTGTGCCGGCCGTAACGGATGATCAGGTCTCTACGGCTTGTTCCGCAAGTCCCGACGGTGATGGCGACGGGGTTCCGGATTCGGTGGAAGACGCCGGACCAAATGGCGGTGATGCCAATGATGACGGCACACCTGATTCGCAACAAGGTCATGTGGCTTCCTTACCGGACGGTTCGGGAAATGGCACTTATGTGGTATTGGAAGTTTACGGAAATACATGTAAGGATATCGATAATATTAAAATTGTTTCCGAAAATGACATAGGCGTACAAGACCCCGATTATGACTATCCGGTAGGATTGGTAGATTATACCTTGCAATGTGCTACTGCAGGCGATAGTGCCGAGGTTAAAATGTGGTGGTACGGATTACCACAGGTTAGTTACTATCGTAAATACGGGTCTGATACTCCCGGCGGAGGGAACCCTTACTATAAAGCTTTCGGTACGCAAAAAGAATTTTATACCATTGCCGGCATGCAGGTCCCTATTACTAAATATGTTTTACATGATAACCAATCCGGTGACGAAACCCCTACATCGGGAGCGATTAAAGATCCTTCCGGACCGGCAGTGGCCAATCCCGAAGCAATCGATGATGTTTTTATAGAAGGCGAAGGTCAAACGGTTAGCGGGAATATTATAACGGCCGATAACGGCAAAGGAGTGGATAGCGATCCGCAAAATGATCCTTTAACCGTTCAAAGTTTTAGTGTAAACGGAACTTCGTATTCTCCGGGTTCTACGGCCAATTTAACCGAAGGAACACTTACTATCAATGCCGACGGTAGTTTGACTTTTGTGCCTGCCGCAGGTTTTTCGGGCAGTGTGCCGCCTATTACTTATACTTTAACCGACGGAACAGGTACCGATCAAGCCAATGTTTATATAGTCATCTTACCTGATACGGATGATGACGGGTTAGTGGATATCGACGATTTGGATGATGATAACGATGGTATTTTGGACGATGACGAGATAAATTGTACTACTTTGGTAGAAGCGGATTTCGATCAATATGCAGGCCAACCTACTTCGGCCGTCAATGATGGTAATCTGAAAATAGGCGCTTCCGTATTTACCGTTTTCCATACAACTTACGGCGATGCGCAAATTTCAACCGATCAAATTTCCGATTCTCATTATTCCGGAGAATATGGCGTTCGCGTAGGACATTCCAGCGGAAATGCAGGCACAATTAATGACCGGATTGAAACCACCTTTATTTTCTCCGACTTAATTAGAGATTTAAAATTCCGCATAAACGACATTGACTATGGAGATCATGTCATTGTGGAGGCATATGACGAATCGGATCAATTGATTAATATCTCTTCTTCAATGTATTCATTGTATCCTTCCACTATCGTACAGGTGAATGGAAATGAATTTTATGCTGCAGACACGGACGGTTCATCAAATGATTCTAGAGATGGAACCGTAGATTTTGACTTTAACGGATACAACGTAAGCAAACTTATCCTAAAATATTATGATCCCGAAGCGGCGGGAACGGTGACTTATACCGAATTTTATGGAACCGTTTGCGATACGGACAGCGACGGTAAACCCGATTACCTGGATACCGATAGCGATGATGACGGTTGTTATGACGCAATAGAAGCCGCCGGACATTTCGATCCGGCCGATTTAGACGGTAACGGTGCACTGACCGGTGCTGTGGATGCCAATGGGGTACCCACAGTGGCAAATGGGGGGACCTATTCCACAGCTGCAGTAACGGATGACACTAATACGGCTTTTTGCAATCCATTTGATTGCGAGCCGGCTTTTTATCAGGT
>JAMOUV010000002.1 GCA_027067965.1 Flavobacteriales bacterium
TTTTTTATTGTGAATGGCATTCAAGTGGTCGTCCCTACGACTGTAGGGATCGGCTCCACCGTCCTCCCGGAGATTTCATCTTCGGGATTTTTTTATTGTGAATGGCATTCAAGCGGTCGTCCCTACGACTGTAGGGATCGGCTCCACCGTCCTCCCGGAGATTTCATTTTCGGGATTTTTTTATTATGAATGGCATTCAAGCGGTCGTCCCTACGACTGTAGGGATCGGCTCCACACCATCCCGGAGATTTTATTTTTGGGATTTTTTATTATGAATGGCATTCAAGCGGTCGTCCCTACGACTGTAGGGATCGGCTCCATTGCATGAGGTGTCCTTTCGGTTTGCTTTTATTTAACAATGGTTTTAAAGTTATAATGCTATGGTTATTGGTCATGAACCTTTGAAGAAATGGATATATTATTTCATAAAATAATTTTTCAATATACCCCTAATTTGTAAATATTTCCATTTTTACACTTTTATATAATTTGATTTTTCGCATTTTTTTGAAATAAAAAATATTTTCTTTCCATTGTGTAAAAAATAGAAAATAACTGATGGTCGTCATATATGTGATAAAATTTATATATACTTAATAATCCCCCTGTATGATAAATGAACTTTGTCATTCTTTTTTGTTTTTTCAAAAAAAAATATTTTTGCTATGTTATTTACTAAGTTTTCTAAAAAGTAACATATATGACAAATATCATTGATGATACTTACATTGGATGTTAATTTCATGGTGTAAAAAAATTAAAAAAAGTAAAACCCATGAGAACAACATTCAAGGTATTCTTAAGTTTAGTAGTACTTAGTTTTGTCATGTTTGCTTGTCGCAATGCGGCTAAAAACGAAAAAAAGCAAACGGTTAATGAAAAAGTCACCGAAACCAAAAAAACGGAAAAGAAAGTCGATGAATTTAAACTGTTGGCCACTTATCTAAAGGAAAACGGTGATTTTATAAACAGTGCGTACTGTCCGGCCATGATAGGAGCCAAAGAAGTTCATGAAAATTTAAAAAATCCGGATTTTTTGATTATTGACGTGAGAAAACCCGAACATTACGCCGAAGGTCATATTCCCGGTGCCAAGAGTGTCCCTTATGCCAAAGTAGTGAATTATTTTAATAATGAAATTAATCCCGATGATTATGAAAGCATAGTTTTGGTTTGCTATTCCGGCCAATCGGCAAGTTATCTAACAAGTCTTCTTCAGCATTTGGGACATGACAATGTATATGCCATGAAATTCGGAATGAGTTCTTGGAATAAAGAAAATGCGAAAAATTTCTGGTTAAAAAATATTTCGGATAAATATGTGGATAAACTTGAAAAAAAGGAAAATCCGAAAAATGCCCCCGGACCGTATCCGGTTTTATATACGGGTGAAACTACCCCCGAAAAAATTTTGAACAAAAGAGTAGAGATGATTACAAAAGATCCGTTTAAATCCATTTTGGTTAGTGCGGATGAAGTGTTTAATAATCCGGAAAAATACTACGTAATAAATTATTGGCCTAAGGAAAAATATTTGGCCGGTCATATTCCGGGTGCGGTACAATATACACCCAAAAAAGATATTTCTTTGGATACCTATTTAAATACATTGCCGGTGGATAAACCTATTGTAATTTATTGTTATACGGGACAACATGCTTCCCAATTGGCGGCATATTTGAATCTTTTGGGATATGATGCACGGGTTTTGAAATATGGTGCCAATAGTTTTATGCATAGCATTTTAAAGAAAAACAAATGGCATGCTTTTACACCTAAAAAGATATATAATTTCGAATTGGAAAAAGAAGCCGTCGCACAATAATCCGGCAATAAATTTTTAAAAGAAATTCCCATGAAAAAATATTTAATTTCCCTTATTGGAATCTTTTTATTTTCTTCGTATCTCACTGCACAATTACAATTGGATGCAGAATTCAGGATTCGCCCTCAATTATTACACGGTTATAAAAAACCCGTGGCCAAAAATACCGATCCCGCTTTTCATATCGGACAACGCACGCGTCTTAATTTGCGTTATGCAAAAAATCATCTTAAAACTTTAATATCCATTCAAGATGTAAGGGTATGGGGGGATGAAAATATCGTGAACCCTACCGGCGTAAAAGGAAAAAAAGATCGAACTTTGGATATATATGAAGCATGGGTGCAATTTGATGTAGGTAAAAACTCGACTTTAAAAATCGGGCGGCAGGAGATGAAATATGATGATCAAAGACATATTTCCTGGCGTAATTGGTGGAATAGGGGACAGACCTATGATGCCCTTACCTATAGTTATAAAAATAAAAAAACGGGCTGGCAGTTTGATGTCAGTGCGTCATTTAATAGTAAAAAGGAAGATTTGACTGGAAATGATTATAGTGACGGAACCGGTTATTTCGGCAAAGTAAATCCGATATTGACCCATGATTTCGTGTATTTAAGGAAAAATTTCAATCCTAAATCCTATGTGTCTTTGACGATAATTGGGGCCGGATACCAAAAGGAAGGAACAAAAAATACCATCTATCTCACTATGACCGAAGGGGTACACGTGAATTATAATATGACCAAAAAAGCAACCGATGGTCTATTTGCCAAAGCGAATGCATTTGTTCAAAATGGTAGCAACATACAGGGTAAGCAAGTTAATGCACATATGTTTACATTATTGGCGGGATATCGAACTATGAAGAAGAAACTGGAATTTAATATCGGTTTTGAATACTTATCCGGAAATGATGCCTATAATTCCTCGGCCGATTATAAAAAAGTGGATCATACCTATAATTTATTATACGGAGGCAGACATCCCTATTACGAAGGATATATGGATTGGTTTGTGGTCCCCAAATCAAGTTTATTCGGTGGATTGCGTACCGTTTCAGTGGGGATGATGTACAAATTAAGCAAATCGGCTAAGTTGAAACTGGCTTATAATAATGTAGCATTAGCAAATAATGTAATAAAAAAGGATAACCACGGCCAAGTGGTATTGAAGGTGGATAAAGGTTCGAACCTGGCCCAAACTTTCGATATTTTATACATCAATAAATTTAATAAAATAGTCATGCTACATGCCGGTTTTTCTTATGGAATTCCTTCGACGGATTTTAATAAAATGAAAGGAATTTCGAATCCCGGAAGTAATTATTTCGGCTTTATGATGCTCACGGTAAAACCGGTTTTGTATAAATCCGTTTTGAAATAAAAATCCGGGGAAATCAATTTGTTTTACAGGACTGTCCGATTTTTCGGGCGGTCCTTTTATTATATTTGTGAATAGATGATGTATTTTGTAATATTGCATTAACATTATTGTATATGAAAAGACTGATTCTGTTCATGTTGACTGCCCTAATGATGTGGTCATTTCAACAATCCGGAATTTCCGAAACAAAAACAAAAATTATTTCGGGAAAAATTTATTGGAAATGCGATAAGCATTTCGGATACATTCCACTGGACTCCGTTATAATTAAATCCAATGAATACGATATAAGCGAAGCTTTTTTTTATATTAATATCCGTCAATTAACGGTTTCCGATTTGGACAGCGCCCAATTTTCAACGGCCAAAATGATTCTGGAAAATACATTGAAAAATGAATTTTTCGAAGTAGATTCTTTTCCACTTGCCTATTTTCATCTCCAGGAAATACACCCTTCGCAAAATAATAAATACCCTTATCGATTAAAAGGAGACATGCATATGCACGGGCAAACGGTGTGTATAGAGTTTCCCGCTATTTTGAGCAATGAGTCCGGAATCCTGAGAATAGAAAGCGATGTATTTAAAATAGATCGAACCGATTGGGGGATATACCGCTTGTCACCCAAACGCCCTTATCCCGATGATGAACATGGATGGACCGTTCCCGATACGGTTGAAATACATATGGAAATTGAATTAAAAATACCCGATCAATCTTCTTCCACGCTTAATTCGAATTCATCGCCGATTTGAGGTAAAATTAATTCCAATCCGGCTTTGTCAAATGCTTTGGTAACTTTTTCGTGGTCTATTTTAATTAAGTCGAAAGTATCGAAATGATAGCCCATGATCAAGCCGACCTCTAAGTAATCGGCTGCTATAATGGCACTTCGATAACCCATGGTAAAATTGTCCCCTATCGGTAACACGGCCAGGTCCAATTCGGTCATTTCCGGAATAATTTCCATATCCATGGTTAGGGCCGTATCACCGGCCACATAGATATTTCCTTCATTGGTTTCCAATACAAATCCGCCGGGTTGGCCGCCATAACTTCCGTCGGGAAAAGAACTGGTGTGAATAGCATTTACATATGTAAGCGTTCCGAAATCGAAATTCCAACTTCCGCCGTGATTCATCGGATGAAATTGAAATCCTTTTTTACCGTAATAACTCGCTATTTCAAAATTCGAAACAATAACCACCCCGGGATTGTTTTGTGCAATGCGTTCCACATCCAAAATATGGTCTTGATGCGCATGGGTAATGAGAATGTAGTCCGCTTTAATTTCATCTACATCGATTTTTCCGGCAGCCAGCGGGTTGCCCGTAATAAAAGGGTCGATTACAATGTTTTTTCCGGCTACTTCAATTAAAAGGGAAGCATGTCCTAAATATTTTATTTTCATAGTATGATTTTTTTATTTTAAAGTTAAGAAAAAAAATCATTTTTCTAACTGTTTGGTATCACATATGACGATTATGCTTATTTTTGAAAAAAATTATTAAAATCATGTTTGGAGATTTATTTAATATCAAAGAGAAGATTGAGAAAGCCAAGCAAGAAGTTTTGGAAACCAAATCCCGGTTGGATAAAGTTTTTATCGATAAAGAATCGCCTTGCGGTGCCATATCGGTTCGCGTCACAGCCAATAAACAAATTCAAGAAATAGAAATAAAAAATGCTTTCGACAATAATGATGAATTGGCTTCCATATTGAAGCAAACACTTAATGAAGCCCTGAAAGAAGCCGGTGAAATTCAGGAAATCGAACTGAAAAATGCGTTTACCAAGCATATGCCTTCCATTCCCGGCTTAGATAATTTATTCTGATAAATTTTTTTTAAATTTACTCACATCACATTATGTTTGCCCATGTATGATTATTTAAGAGGTAAAATTGCGGAAATTACACCTGCCTATGTGGTAATCGACATAAACGGAATAGGATATTTTGTAAGAGTTTCCATGCATACTTATGAAAAAATCCAATCATTGGAAGACACCTTGCTTTATGTGGAATTTATCGTAAGAGAAGACGGCCATTTTTTATACGGATTCAGTGATAAAGAAGAACGTGAACTCTTCCGTCAATTAATTTCGGTAAGCGGAATCGGAAGCAGTTCAGCCATGCTTGTTTTATCGGCAATGAGTCCGTCTCAATTTGCTGAGGCCATAGTTAATGAAGACGTGGCCATGTTGAAATCCATAAAAGGAATCGGTCCTAAAACAGCCAAGCGTATGATTGTGGAATTGAAGGACAAAATACTCAAGAATTATCAAACCGAATCGGTATCCGGTATATCTGGCCGGGAGAATCAAATTTTTAATGAAGCGTCCGTAGCTTTGGAAGTTTTGGGATATCCCCGCAAAATGACTTCCAAAGTAATCCGGCAATTAATCAAAGAAAATCCCTCTATTAATGTGGAACAAATAATAAAATTCGCTTTGAAACGTTTGTAAAAAGTCCGATAGTACGAGGATTTATGAGAAAAATTGCTTTAGCAATATCGCTTATTTATTTCTTTACAGCCCATGCTCAGCAGGATACAACGGCTGTGCATACGGACACTTTACAGCAACAAGTTAAACTGGCGGTAAGTTTTCCGGACCCCCCTTCGGTTCGGGAAGTTTATGAATATGACCCCGAAAGAAATGTTTATATAAAGAAAAAAACCATAGTAGGGTATGATTTGGGATTTCCGATGGTTCTAACACCCAAAGAATTTTTCGAACGTTTGTTGCGCGAGCAAATCAATAAAAATTTCAAGGAAACCAACGATGCCATTGCCGGAAAAAACAAAGATAAGCAGAAGGATTTATTGCCTCAATTTTATGTGAATAGTAAATTTTTCGAAACCGTTTTCGGAGGGAATGAAATTAAATTCGAACCAAGGGGAAATTTCGAAATAGACTTGGGAGTTCGTTATTCCAAGCGGAATAATCCGATGATTCCCGTAAGGAACCGTACGCAATTTGCTCCCGACTTTAATCAACGCATCAGTATGGGGCTTACCGGTCATATAGGTAAACGCTTGAATTTAAATTTGAATTATGATACCCAATCCATGTTTCAATTTAATAATCAAGTGAAATTGGATTTTAATTTCGATGAAGATGCGATTTTGCAATCCCTGGAAGTCGGTAATGTGAGTATGCAAACCAATAATTCATTGGTCAGTGGCGTGCAAAGTTTAATGGGCTTGAAAACAGTAATGAAATTCGGTCATACTCAATTGACTTTAGTAGGAGCGGAACAAAAATCCAATATGCAAGTTATCAGTGCCAGAGGAGGCGAAGTATTGGAAGATTTTGAAATACCCGCATTGAATTATGATGAAAACCGGCATTTTTTCTTGGCACAATATTTTCGTGAACATTATAACGAAGCCCTTGAAAATTATCCTTACATCAATTCGCCTATCCTAATCACACGAGTGGAAGTATGGATTACCAATCGCAATTCCAATCCCCGCGATGTCCGAAATATTGTAGCCATACAAGATTTGGGTGAAAGCGAAATCACGGGTTTGGATTCACCGCCCCCCGGTTTTATTGTCCAACCCGGCGCATACCCGGATAATAATGTAAATCTATTCAATCCCGAAGCCATCGGAACGGGAGGGTCCGTATTAAATGCCAATATTCGAAATATTCCCACCGTGTCGGCCGGATTTAACGGTATATCAGCTGTAAACGGAAAAGATTATGTGGCTTTGGAAAATGCCGTCAAATTGGATAGTACCCAATATAAACTCTTTCCCAAATTGGGATATATTAGTTTGAAAAGGAAACTTAATCCGGATGAAGTGCTGGCGGTGGCTTTTGAATATTCCGTAGGAGAGAAAGTTTATAAAGTGGGAGAATTTACAGCCGACGGGATTGTCTATCCGCAGGCCATGGTTGTTAAATTGCTGAAAAGTAATATTGTCGATACCCGTGAACCCGCATGGAAGTTGATGATGAAAAACATCTATTCGCTTAATACATACAGTATTTCACCCGAAGATTTTATGTTACACATTCTATATGCCGATCCGACGCCGCTAAACTATATAAATCCGGTAGGGGGCACTCCTTTACCGCCGGAGGTAAAAGAAAAGATTTTGCTTCATGTCTTTCATATGGATGAGTTGAATGCTTCCAAAGATCCGCAACCCGGCGGAGATGGCTTTTTTGATTTTATTCCCGAAATTACGGTCGATCAGGAAAATGCATTGATAAAGTTCACCAGCACCGAACCCTTCGGACAATTTTTATTCGAAAAATTACGTCTTTCACCGTCGGAAGATTATAACGATCCTGCTACTTGGAATAATAATCAACTTAAATATGTTTATAACGAATTATATGAAAAATCGCAATCATTAGCCCAACAATTTCCCGAGAAAAATAAATTTCAATTGCGAGGAAAATATAAATCCTCTATGGGTGGCGGCATTCATATCGGCGGATTTAACATTCCGCGTGGTTCGGTTCACGTTACCGCCGGAGGACGTGAATTAGTCGAAGGAGTAGATTATGTGGTTAATTATCAGGCGGGTAGAGTGGAAATTATCAATCCGGCATTAAAGGCGTCCAACATACCTATTCAAGTACGAGTCGAACAAAACGACTTGTTTCAACAAACCACCAAGATGTTTACCGGAGTGGATATCCAACATCAATTTAATGAGAATTTTTTGATTGGTGCTACTTATTTAAAATTAAAAGAAAAACCCATCACTTGGAAATCCGATTACGGCTACGAACCTTTAAATAATGCATTATTCGGGTTTAACGGCAATTATAGCGGAAAATTAAATTTCCTTACCAAATGGATTAATTATTTACCGAATGTGAAAACCGATGCCGAAAGCCGCATTTCTTTAAAATCCGAATTTGCTTACCTCAAACCGGGTTTGGCGGAAGTGTCCAATATCGAAGGAGAAACGGCCACCCTCATAGAAGATTTCGAATCGGCACAGTCTAATGTGGATTTGATGTTACCGTATGTTTGGAAATTATCGCCCACGCCATTGAGATTTCCCGAAAGTATTTTGTCCGATAATTTGGATTACGGAAAAAACAGAGCCCGTTTGGCTTGGTACACCATTGATAATATATTCTATGAAAATCCTCCTCCGGGAATTGATAATCAAGAAATTAGCAAAGACGAGAACCGGCTGGTAAGAATCAATGAAATATTCGATCGCGACGTGCAAATGGGAACCTACAATTTTATAAACACCTTGAATTTGGCTTACTTTCCCGATGAAAGAGGACCATATAATTTTGATCTGAATATTGACCAAACGACAGGAAAACTTTTAAATCCCGAACAAAGATGGGCGGGTATTTTTAGACCTTTGACAATCACGGATTTCGAACAATCCAATGTGCAGTATATTTCGTTTTGGATCATGGATCCATATTATAATAATCCCGGTTTAACTTCAAGCGGAACCATATACCTAAATTTGGGATACATCAAGGAAGATATCTTATTCGACGGAAGAAAGCAATATGAAAACGGATTGCCCGGTGATGGCGGTACGGATAATACCGTTTATACCGCTTGGGGAAAATTACCACTGAATCAAAGTTTGACTTATACTTTTAGTGATGATGAGGATGAAAGAAAAAACCAAGATGTGGGATTGGACGGATTGCGAAACGACGAGGAACAAAAATTCTTTTCTTCCTATTTGGATGCGCTCCCTTCGAGTGTGAGAAATTTATTTTCGGAAGACCCCGCAAATGACGATTATGTACATTATCTGGATGCTTCGGGCGGTATTGTGGAACGTTACAAAAAATTTAATAACACCCAAGGAAATACACCTGTCAATGTACAATCCAATAACAACGGTTCCGAAATATATCCGGATACGGAAGATATCGACCGGGATCAAACCATGAATAATATCGATGCTTATTTTGAATACGAAATACCCTTTCATCCTGGTCTTAATGTAGGAGACCGTTATGTGAAAGATGTCAAGGAAACAAGCTTTACCGATGCCACCGGCCGCCCCAGAACGGCCCGTTGGATTCAGTTCAAAATACCTATTTCCGAATTTACTTCGCGTGTCGGAAACATTGTCGATTTTCGTTCCGTAAAATTTATGCGACTTTATTTGACGGGATTTTCTCAACCGATGGTTTTGAGATTTGCCAAATTGGATTTGATACGGAGCGATTGGAGAATTTATATGCTTACGCTGGACCCTTCGGATCCCAATCCGAACGATGATATGACTTCTGTAGAAGTAACAAGTATTAGTAGCGAAGAAAATCAAACCAGAACCGGTATTCGCTATGTAAGTCCGCCCGGTGTGGAAAGAGAAGAAGTCTATCAACATAACCAAATTGTTCGACAAAACGAACAAGCATTGTCCATGCGGGTTTGTGATTTGGAGCCCGAAGACGGAAGGGGCGCATTTAAATACCTTGCAGTGGATATGCGCCAATTTAAGCGATTAAAGATGTTTATCCATGCCGAAAGTATTCCCGGTCAATCTGTCTTGCAAGACAATGAAATGTATGGCTTTTTACGCTTCGGCACCGATTTATCCGAAAATTATTATGAAGTCCGGATACCTCTAAAAGTAACTCCGGAAGGAACTTCTGATCCCGAAGGTGTTTGGCCACTGGAAAATCGCGTGGATTTAAATTTGAATTTATTACAAAAATTAAAATTACAATTAATTGCCGACCGGCAAATTAATCCGCAAGTCCCCGTATTTTATGAAGAAGACCGGTTAGATCCATCCGCTGCCAACAAACCGAATAAATTAATAATCGGAATGAAAGGTAATCCCGATTTTTCCGATGTCCGGATAATTATGGTAGGTGTGCGCAACGCATCGTCTTCCTTGGCATGCGGGGAGGTATGGTTTAATGAATTGCGCCTGTCGGAAATGAAAAATAGTGGTGGATGGGCCACCCAAGGTAGTGCCGATTTGACCTTGGCCGATTTGGCTACCTTCAATTTTGCAGGAGGCATTGCTACAAGTGGTTTCGGACCTTTGGAACAAGGCCCATTGGGACGCTCGGTTGAAAATAAATATCATTTTACTTTCAATACGGCTTTGAATGTAGGAAAATTTTTCCCGGAAAAATGGAATGTAACAATCCCGTTGAATTATACCGTAACCAAACAATTCGTGCAACCCGAATACGATCCCGTACATCGCGATATTTTGCTTGAAGATAGATTGAAAATCGCTGATAATCAACAACAAAAAGACAGTATCCTTAATGTGGCTCGTGATTTGCAGTCTTATAAAAGTATTGCACTGGTGGGAGTAAAGAAAAATTACTCCAAAACAAAACCGTCTAATTCCGAAAAGAAATCTCGAAAAAATCATTTTTACGATATAGAGAACTTTACTTTTAATTTTACATACACCGAAGCCAATCACACCAACTACGAAGTAAAGGAAAATAAAGTCCAAACCGTTCAAGCGGGATTCCTGTATTCATATAATTTTAAAAACAAACCTTGGCAACCCTTTGCCGGATTTAAAAACAGTATCTGGCGGAAACGTTATATGAAATTTATAAAAGAATTCAATTTTAACCCATGGCCCTCTTCCATAACCTTCAGGACCAATTTCGATAGAAGATTCAATAATTTCCGCGTTCGTCAAATAGAAGATTACGGTCTGGATTTTCCGCCTATGCAAAACAGAGATTATAAATTCAATACCGATTATACAATAAATTATAATCCTTTTAAATCCTTACAATTAACCTTTGCAGCTAATTCATATCGTACGGTCAAAAACTTTATACTTCCCGACGGGACTTTAAATACCCAAGCGGGAATATGGGATGGATTTTTCGATCCGGGCCAAGCTTTTATTATGCAACAAACTCTCAACCTGACCTATAAATTTCCTTTCGACAAACTACCTTTATTGAATTTTATCGATGCCAATTATGTATATAACGGTAATTTTCAATGGCAACGCCGCCCCGAAATTATGAGTGATATTGATGGTTTTGATTTAGGAAATACTATTCAAAATGCTAATACACAACAAATTAACGGAAATTTGGATTTGAAAAAGATCTATGACTTTGCCGGATTGACTTATATCGAGAAAAAATGGTCCGGAAAAAAAGTTAAATCCAAACGAAAGAAAAAGAAGAAAAATAAGTCGAAGAATAAAGAAAAAACCGTATCAAAAGAGGCCCAATCTTCCAAAGAAAAAAATAAAGACGAAACTGAAAAGAGCAAGAGCCCGAAGATGCCGGGAGCTCCGGGACAGAAATCCGAAATAGCAAAAAAGAAAGCCGCTAGTAAAAGTAAAGAAGTAATTTTCATTCCGAATAAAGTCCAAAAAATTGTAGCATCGCTTATTCATGTAGTCACATCGGTAAAGAAAATTAGATTCAATTATAAACAAACAAACGGCCAATTTATTCCGGGCTATTTGCCATCCGTTGGACTTTTGGGAACCACCGATCCATCCATCCCTTTTGTAGTAGGATGGAACAATCCGGAAATTCGTTATGATTTGGCTCGTCGGGGATGGTTGACCGAATATCCCGGACTCAACGAACCTTACATTCAAATGTTTACCGAACAAATGGATTTTTCGACTAACTTCCAACCGGTTAAAAATTTTCAAGTTGATGTTCGGGCAAATAAACAATATGCCCGCAATTTCCGCGAAACCTTTAAAATCGATCAACAGGGTTATAAACCTTTAGTGCCCAATTTGGACGGAAATTTCACAATATCATGGTTTATGTTACAATCCGCTTGGGAAAAATTTGATGCGGATCAAGACCCTGCTATAGACAGAATGAGGCAAAATTCACATGTGATTGCCGCCAGATTGGCCGGTGCAAGAGGTATTCCCGTTTCGCCGGGTGCCTATCCCGACGGTTACGGATTTTTCCAAAGCGAGGTCTTGGTATATTCCTTTATTTCCGCATTTTCCATGAAAAATCCTGCCAAAATGACGTTGAATGCCTTTCCATCCATCCCTATTCCCAATTGGAAAATCAAATATACCGGTTTAAGCAAACTCAATTTTTTCAAAAAGTATTTCAAACGTTTTGTTCTGGAACATGCTTATAAATCCGATTTGACATTCAATAGGTTTACCAATAACATGGAATTTTTCCAAGATCCTTATTCCCGTGATAATACCGGAAATTATTACGGCGAATTGAGTTTTGGCGATGTCGTATTAACCGAAGCATTCAATCCTTTATTAAAAATAAGCATGGAATTGAAAAATTCCTTGCAATTGGATATATCCTTGAAAAAAGATCGTTTGATCGGCTTGAATACCGAAAATTATACTTTGACCAGAATTGCGGGAGAGGAAATTACGGTTGGTTTGGGCTATCGTTTAAAAGATTTGTATTTACCCTTGCGAATCGGGGGAAATGCCTATGAATTTAAATCCGATTTGATTATTAAGGCCGATTTTTCATATCGCAAAAATTTGAATATTATCTACGGGCTGTCACAAAACAATACTCAACCCGTGAGCGGTAAGTATCTTTATAATTTCCGTTTATCGGCCGATTATTCCTTCACCAAAAACTTATCTGCTATTTTGTTTTATGAACACAGTTACTCGCGCTTTGCCGTTTCTACGGCCTATCCTTTAACCAATATTAGAGGCGGACTTACATTTAAATATACATTTGGCAATTAATCTTTATTGCCGAATCTTTTCTTAAATAAAAAAGCCAGTAGAAAACCCAGAATGCTTCCTTCTAACATGCCTATTACCACATCGGACGGATAATGAATACCGATGTAAATCCTGCTATATGCTAATAGAAAGGCCCATATAAATACCGATAATAAGAACCACCTCGGTATTTTGTTGCGCAGAAGAAAATAAAAATAGGAAGCAAAACTAAAAGAAAGTCCGGCGTGTCCGGAAAAAAAAGATTTTTGAGGCGTGCATTTGAGAATACGAAGTTTTTCCTGTAAATGGGCTACATTACATGGGCGTGAACGACCCGTTAATTCCTTGATAAAATTAATAAACTGATCATTGATGACAAGACCAAGAATGATTAAAATGATGGCAATTAATCCTCTACGCCAACCTAATTTAAAAATAATAATTGCTGAAATCATTAAATAAAACCACCACCAGAAAAATTGATCCGTAACGGTGAGCCAAAATGAATCCCATGTTTCATTACCCAATGAATTTAAATAAATCAGTAAGTTTTCATCGATTTGTTGTAATGCGGAAAATACAGACATTATTTGCGTTTAATTGGCCCCGTGATGTCTTTGATGTCTTTTGTAATATCCTCTATTTCTTCTTTGACATCCATTATTTTCTTAATTTGACCGAGTTCCTTATTGACGGTATGATCCAATTTCTTTTTGTCCAATCCGGCCTCGTATGCTTCCTTCATAATTTCTCGTTTAACATTGTTTGTAGTGTCTCGAAGCATTCGAATTCCTTTGCCTAAATTCTTGGCTATTTCTGGAATTTTTTCAGGTCCGAAAATCAATAAAGCAATAATTAGAATAAAAATAATTTCGGGTGTCCCGATAAATAAAATCATAGTGATTTATAATTATAATACAAAAGTATGAAATTAATCATAACTTGAGGTGACGGACAATTATTTTTATAAGTTTATATTGGACCGGTATCAAATTGATAACCGTCCTCCGGATACATGCAAGGATTTGTCCATAGAAAAAAATAGATGGTTTGTCTGCCCGGATTATAATGTAAAACGTTGAAAATAAACATTTTGGGTTTCAATTATTAAAATATTTGTAAGTTTTCTCTTAAGGTTAATACCATGAACGTGTAAAGATTTTGGCCAGACCGGTCAAGTCGAAAACAAACATAATCCGGATGTGATTGAAATAGGTTTTGTCGGGCTTAAGGAATTTTCCGTCATACAAAACTGGAAAATAGAGTTCGAAGAAATCGGGAATAAAGTAATAACGGAAGCCCGCATCATAATGGAAAACAGCCGGCCGGCCTGAGTTTTTCATCCAACCGAAATCCACAAAAATATTGAGTCGCTTATAAAGTCCGATATACACATTATTGGTAAACATCCATTGATTGGCAAATTGGTCGGGAAAGAAAATTTTGAAGGCGCCTTCGGCATACACATATTGCTGATAAAAAATTCCTTTGGTTTCCGAGCGGCCGTAATAATTGTATTTGAAAAGATAATCGGTAGGGCGGGAGAGGGCAAAAGAAAAATAATCGCTCCCCGTTTGATTGACCGGCATCCATCCGGCAAATATCCGCCATTCGATTTGGCGGTATTTATCGATAAAGGTGCGGAAACGGAAATCACTCTGAAGTTTTACGAATTTTGGATGCCATTCCATAGAACCGGTCCAATGCATTCGGCGCAATAATCCGCGCGACATATATCTATTTCGTAATATGGCAATACCATAGGAAGAAGTAATATCGGGATGATCGGTCTCCTTGTCTATTCTTAACCATTCCAAGGTCAAATCGTTTTCTTTGAAAAACTTTTCTTTCCGGTTTTTATGCGATAAAGTGGCATAAATACTATAGGTCAGGTAAGTTTTGGCCGGTGCATAATGAAATGATTTATAATATCCACCCAGGGAAAATCCATGCAAAAAAGGACGCATAAAATGTTTTTTATACCTAAAAGCCGCATAACCGCCTAAATATTTGCTTTTAAAGCCGTATTCGGGTATAACTTCCCAAGTAAATTTCTTATCGAAAAAACTGCTGTTATTCAATCCGAGCCCCAAAATAAATCCGTCATATAAATTATAATCGAATTTCGGATTAATATAAAGTTGAATACTGTGCGAATCTTCCAAATCTTGAAAAAACCTGATTTTTAGCGGTTTGCGTGTAAAAGGAATGAAATTGTTTTTTTCGTTTATTTCAGCCAACGGACTGAGCCCGTTTATTGTTACGTGATGAATCGGTTTGTCTGTAAGACGAATGAGCGTATCACCGTTAAATGCAGGTATAAAAAACTGTCGAACCCGTTTTTTTTGATATATTTCCACGGAAGCGGGAATGTCAAATCCGGTTATATTGGATAGCTTGATTGTCCGTTTCTTCGTTTTAACGCCCGGGTTGCGGATTTTAAAATCAATTTTTTTTGCCGTATGATAATAATCCGAAAACAAAAAATCCGCTTTATTTCCCGTATGTTTTTCGAACAAGGCGCGTAAGTTGTCTGTGCCGGCATAATTCTGCTTTGCCAGCGCAAACCATTCCCGAATAATTGTATCAATCTTATTTTGGTCTAAATATTTTGCTGCAAACTCCCATCCGAGTGCCGCTTTATAGGGATTGGTCACATTGCGATTGAACCGCGTCAAATTATCGGCGGGTAAATCCAATGCTTGATCGCGATTCATGCGAGCCATGTACAGATAAAGTTGCTTATACTTATCGGTATATGGAACCCTGAACATGTAATATCCGCGTAATACGGGAAATCTAACGGGAGTTCCTGTCAGGCGAATTTCCGGATAATAAAGCCGGATATATTTTTGAAGATAATATTGCCATAATCCGGTAAAAATGGCATGATCCTTTCTTCGATCCCAAAAAAGTTCCTTGCCGGATTTATAAAGGATTTGTTTGAGCAAATTGGTTTCCAATTTAAATTCAGGCGGAAAGGGATTCAAAACGGGCAACCAATCGGCACCGTAAACCGGATTTTGTTCCAAATCACGCCGTGTAATCAGTATTTTCGACGGGACGGGAATTTTTTCCCGGTTTAAAAATGCCAATACCTTTTCTAACGAACCTGCAAATTCATGGGCGGGAGAATGAAATATATTTTTCTCCATAATAATTTCATTATTTCCGGTTCGATATTTCTCAAATTCGGAAATGGAGCCGGTGATTTCAATCGATGTGTTCGGATGAGACAATAGAATGTATCCCGGATGCCTTTCGATTTTTGCATTGGATTCCCACTTGTAGGTAGAATCGGGATGATAAAGCGAAATCCGGGTGGATACGGGTAAATGAGGCCGGTCATCCAAATTCTTGTTTTGATATAATAAACGTTTTCCGTTCAAATCCACCGCTTCCTGCAGAAAAAATTCCAATAAATGATATTTCTTTTTGCTATAACCCAATCCCGTAAATTTCCGGTGCGATAATTTAATTTCATACCCTATAATTAAAGAGTCCGTTTGAGAGGCGGGAAAGATTTTAATAAATCCGTCTACTACTTTAAAATCATAAGTGGATGACGGTTTGATATGAACATATCCGCGTTCTTTTTTTGAGGAAAAATGAAATTCCAATTTATATTGACCGGCTATGGATTTTCCCAATTCCGAATGAATATCGGCATAAGCACCGAGGTAATTATAAAACAATATCGTGTCTCCGGGATGTAATTTCCTTTGAAAATAAAGATGATGGCGTACAATGGCACGATCGGGATGAATACTGTCGAAAAATACTTCAATATGTTGATTCTCAACAATTTGCGATATTCCTGTATAGGAAAATAGCAGGAGAAGTAATAGATTAAATTTTAATAAACTTTGCCGGAAGCCCCGTTTTATTTTCGTTATATACATAATAAACGCCCGGTTTTAAGTCCCCAATATACCATTTTTCATCGTTACCGTCGAGGTGACTTTTAACAATTTTTCCGGCACTGTCGGTGATGAGGTAGAAAGCATGTTCGGCGGGAAGAATATATAAAAAATCTTGTACCGGATTGGGAAAAATCGAAACTTTACGGCGTACAAATTCTTCTATACCGATAAAATTTTGTGTTGTTTCAAGTGTCATAACTACGGGAATATGGTCGCTCATTTCATATAGGTTGTCACGCAGGGTTTGTGAATAATTTCCTGAACAGGTAGTATTATTAATGTCATTGTTAAAACAGTTCCCGTTATTTCCGTAGGCCGAATATGTATCCGTCTTGTAATATAAATCATTTTGAGAATTCATTAAATTTTCCGATACCATAATAAAATCAAACCGGTCGTCCAAGCCACCGCCTACAAAATTGCCACCCTTATTTCGATTGGGCGATTGGGTATGCAGCGATGCATAAGAGGAATTATTATGCCAATAGCCCGGTGAATCAATCGGATCTTTTAAGATCACCGCATTTGTGCTATCGGTTAGTTCCGTATAGGCCGGTTCGCTGGCGTAGTAAATATTAAAATCGCCTGTTACCAATACATATCTGTCATGGGGCGTATGAGTTAAATCCTCGGTAAGCACACGTACCATGTCCAAGCGCTTGGTTTCGTTAGTAGTCCCCGCCGATGCTTTGAGATGCATGGCATACACATCGATAAAAAGGGTATCGCCCGATGCAAGGGAAGTGGTTTTCAGGTAGAGCGTATATTTATTGATATCACGGATATCGGTCGTGAGATAAGTTTGCGAGTGGAGTTCCAATTTTTCGGAATTGTAATACAATAATTGTTGTAAATTCACATTGGGATTGGAATGATTGCTTTCGAAACGGGCGGCCCGGTATGCCGGATTAATCGGTTGTAAAACGTCCGTCAACAAATCAGTGGCCGCTTGTGATGTTTCCATTTCACAAACAGTCAAAATGTCGGGTTTATATTCATTCAGAATATCGTGTAAATATGTGTTTCGCGAGTAGGTAGTACCCGAAGGATACATCATGAGATTGTATGACATGACCCGTATGCTGTCGTTTTGCGAAAAAACGAGCATGGATACAAGTACGAAAAAAAGCGTCAATTTTGTATTAGAAATTCGGACGCAATTTATATTTTTCATAGAAGTCATTGATAATTTTGACCACTTCGTCCACGCTGTCGGTTACGTGAATGATTTGCAGGTCTTCGGGACTTATATAGTGATGTTTTTCCAGTAATTCGGTTTTTATCCATTCCAATAATCCGTTCCAAAATTCGGAATCGAATAAAATAACCGGAAACACATCGATTTTTTTAGTTTGAATTAAGGTCAATGCTTCAAAAAGTTCATCCAGCGTGCCGAAACCGCCCGGCATTACTACAAATGCTTGGGCGTATTTGACAAACATAACTTTGCGCACAAAAAAATAGCGAAAATCAATAAGTTTATCCGAATCGATATAAGGATTGGCTTCCTGCTCGAACGGCAAATCGATATTCAGCCCGATACTGTCGGTTCCCGCTTCCTTGGCCCCTTTGTTGGCCGCTTCCATAATACCGGGTCCGCCGCCCGTGATAATACCGAATCCTTCACGTGCAAGACGTTTGGCGATTTCAACGGCCGTTTCGTAATGTTTTGAGCCCGGTTTGGCTCTTGCCGAACCGAAAATGGTTACGGCGGGACCCAATTTCGACATGGTTTCGAATCCTTCGACAAATTCACTCATAATCCGGAAGATTTGCCAGGTATCATTCGTCTTAATTTCGTTCCAATCTTTTTTTATTTTTGTTTTATCTACCATAGATTTAATTTTTTGAAAAAACACAGCAAGTTACGAAAACTTTATTTAATCTAAGGTGTTCTTCTGGTATTATTTCATCTGGGGTGTATTGAACGGCTATTTATAAACGCCGGTGGTTCGGCGGGCTCACCAGCCGGCGTTTATAGAACCGCACATGGCTTTTACCGGTTGGTAAGCGTGAACATGAGTTTTAACGGTTGGTGAGCATGTACACCCTGAGGAAATCGAAGGGTCGAACCAACCGACTGATACTTTATAGAAACTGACATCACTTTTAACGGTTGGTGAGCTCGTCGAACCAACCGCATTTCTTGCGTATATTCGAATAATTGAAGGACCCCTTCTTATCTAAAGGACTCTTTTGGGGTAATGAGGGCTTGGATTGCATCACTAACGCCGGTGGTTCGGCGGGCTCACCAGCCGGCGTTTATAGAACCGCACATGGCTTTTAGCGGTTGGAGAGCTTGAACACCCTGAGAAAATCGAAGAGTAGAACCAACCGCAGTTCTTGCGTATATTCGAATAATTGAAGGACCACTCCTTATCTAAAGGACTCTTTTGTGGAAATGAGGGCTTGGATTGTTTCACATCACTAACGCCGGTGGTTCGGCGGGCTCACCAGCCGGCGTTTATAGAACCGCACATGGCTTTTACCGGTTGGTGAGCTTGAATACCCTGAGGAAATCGAAGGGTCGAACCAACCGACTGATACTTTATAGAAACTGACATCACTTTTAACGGTTGGTGAGCATGTACACCCTGAGGAAATCGAAGGGTAGAACCAACCGCATTTCTTGCGTATATTCGAATAATTGAAGGACCACTCCTTATCTAAAGGACTTTTTTGGGGAAATGAGGGCTTGAATTGTTTCACATCACTAACGCCGGTGGTTCGGCGGGCTCACCAGCCGGCGTTTATAGAACGGGATATGGCTTATAGCGGTTGGTGAGGTGAACATGAGTTTTAACGGTTGGTGAGCTTGAATACCCCGAGGAAATCGAAGGGTCGAACCAAATGGCTTGGATTGTATTGCATCACTAACGCCGGTGGTTCGGCGGGCTCACCAGCCGGCTTATACTTCAGCATACTTATTTTGAACATATCGAATAGTCGAATGAAAATTATTTTTTTCTGTTCAAATGATAGCGGCTTAAATCCCTGTCTTTTAGTCGCCAATATAGGAATAGGGGTATGACAATGATAAATAAAATTAAGGTAAAAGAACCCAGAAACAAATCGGCGCGGGATTGATTGCCGGTGATTTCGAAATAACCGCCCACGGCTAATAGAATTATTTCAAAAATAACGAGGAAAATAAGTAGATATTTCATGACTTCCGGTGCTTAAAACAACCCGTGAATATGGGCATCCACTTTTTCAATCACATAACCCAAATCTTCTTCATTATTTACAATATCGAGGTCGTCCATGTTGATAATCAACAATTTGCCTTTATCATAACCGGCTATCCAATCTTCATAACGTTCATTTAGTTTGCTTAAATATTCGATATTAATGGATTTTTCATAATCCCGTCCTCGGGTATGAATTTGTTGAACCAGGGTGGGAATGGATGCACGCAAATAAATCAATAAATCCGGTGGGGTAACCAAGAGTTCCATCAAGTCGAAAAGGGAAGTATAATTATCATAATCCCGTTTGGACATCAATCCCATTTCATACAGATTGGCGGCAAAAATAAAGCGGTCTTCGTAAATGGTTCGGTCTTGAATGATGTCTTTTCCGGTTTTTCGAATTTCCAAAATCTGTCGAAACCGGCTATTAAGAAAATATACTTGCAAATGGAAAGACCACCGCAACATGTCTTTATAAAAATCTTCCAAATACGGGTTTTCGTCCACTACTTCGAAATGCGGTTCGAATTTAAAATGTTTGGCTAATAATTTGGTAAGGGTAGTTTTTCCTGCTCCGATGTTTCCTGCGATGGCTATATGCATGACAATTAGTATTTAATAAGAGAAGTAACGGGATAATCTTTAATCTTTTCGCGTCCTTTTAAAAAACTCAATTCCAATAGAAAATTAATCATTACTACTTTTCCTCCGGCTTTTTCCACTAATTTTGCCGCTGCGAGGGCCGTACCGCCGGTTGCCAACACATCGTCGTGTATCAATACGCGTTCACCTTCTTTGATGGCATCCACATGCATGGTCAGTAAGTCGGTACCGTATTCCAATTCATAAGGTTCTTCATAGGTATCATAAGGCAATTTTCCGGGCTTCCGGATGGGCACAAAACCCGCATTCAGCCGGTCGGCCAATAAACTTCCGAAAATAAAACCCCGCGCTTCAATACCGACCACTTTATCGATATCCTTGGGCACCAAAAGCAGCAATTCCTGGGTGGTTAATTTAAAAACTTTGGGTTCGGCCAATAGGGGAGTAATATCTTTGAAAACGATACCGGGTTTGGGAAAATCGACTACATCGCGAATATATTGTTCTATGATATCTTTCATTTAAATGAATTTTTTGTGACATGTAAAAATATAAAAAAGTTTTCTAATCCAAAGTGTAAAAAAACAAATGTTGAATACTATATCAAACAAAAAATTGTCATTTTTTCAGGTATTTTCGTCATCCGTCATGTCATTTTATCTTTTTTTCGATTCGGCGTAATTATTGATACATAAATAATTGAAAATTAGTTAAGAACTATTGTCATGAAAAGTTTAGAAAAAGTTATGTTGGAAATTGCCAAATTGGCTATAATGGAAGAATTTACCGGTAAGTCTTTAATAAATAAGACCTATTATTTGACATTATATCCCGAATTGGCTAAGGAGGGAGCGGTATTTGTAACTTTGAATAAAATAATAGACGGTGAGCGCATATTGCGTGGCTGTATAGGATCTATCATTCCGCGACGTCCTTTGATTGACGACATTATTTATAATGCCAGGGCGGCAGCATTCATGGACCCGAGATTTCCTCCGTTAAGACCAGATGAAGTGGACAATTTGGAAATAGAAATTTCCATTTTAAGTTATCCGAAAAGAGTGGAATATACTACTATTGACGAATTGCGTCGAATAATAATTCCTCATAAACACGGTGTCATATTGAAATACAATGGTCATCAAGCCACGTTTTTGCCTCAAGTTTGGGAAAAATTGCCGTATTTCGATTTATTTTTCGAACATCTCTGCCAAAAAGCCGGATTGCCCGGAAATTGCTTGATTTTTCATCCTGAAATATACATCTACGAAGTAGAAGAAATAAAAGAACTATGGAACAAACTAAAATAACCGGCAAAGAGGTATTGCCTAAATTTTATGAGAAAAAAGGAAATAGGATTGTATGTAAATTGTGCAGTCATTACTGTCAATTAAAAGACGGGCAAGTAGGGGTTTGCGGAGTCAACAAGAATGAAGGAGGAAAATTGGTCAATTTGGTATATGGAAAAATTGCGGCTTTACATATCGATCCGATAGAAAAAAAACCTTTATACCATTTCTTGCCCGGCACAACGGCGTTGTCCATCGGGACGGTGGGTTGTAACATGCAATGTTCATTCTGTCAGAATTGGCAGATTTCACAAATCCGTAAAGTGGAACAACAAGATTATGTATCGCCGGAAGAATTGGTTGCTTTGGCACTGAAATATAAAGCCAAAAGTATCGCCTATACATATAACGAGCCCACGATTTTTTATCCTTATGCACGTGATGTGGCAATAGAGGCCAAGAAATACGGAATAAGAAGTGTATTCGTAACCAATGGTATAGAGAGTAAAGAAGTGGTGGAAGATATGAAGGGAATAATTGATGCGGCCAATGTGGATTTTAAGGCATATGACGAAAAATATTATAGAAGAGAACTCAAGGCCCCTTTCACGGTACGTGAAACGATTAAAAGGATGAAAAAATCGGGATTATGGGTTGAAGTAACTACTTTGATCATTCCCGGAATTAATGACGATCCCGAACATTTGAAAAAAATAGCGGATTTTATAGCAAACGAGGCCGGGACGGATACCCCATGGCATTTGAGTGCCTTCCATCCCGATTACAAGATGTTGGACAAACCTTCCACGCCTTTGACTACATTGGAACAAGCATACGAAATCGGACAAAAAGCCGGTTTAAAATTCATATATATCGGCAATGTGGGTATGAAAAACGTAACCCGTTGTCCGAATTGTCAAGCCGCCTTGATTGAACGGGTGGGTTATCTGTTATTATCATACAAAATTGTGGACGGTAAATGTTATAATTGTCAAACCAAAATACCCGGTGTATGGAACTAATAATCAGAAAAGCTGGAAACAGAGGTAAATTTTATCCTGTTACGGCCGCCGAAATTGAAAAAATGATCGGCCGGTGGAATAAAATTATCGTACAATACGATTTGGAGTACAAACATATTGTGCCCGAAGCCATTATTTCACCCCATGCGGGTTATATCTACAGCGGTTTTACGGCTAATGTAGCACATCGTATTATGCCAAGAAAAAAACCGGAACGTATTTTAGTCGTAGGGCCGTCACATCATGTGTACATAGACGGGATGAGTATGGGCGATTTCGATGGTTATGAAACGCCATTCGGTATATTGGAGGCGGATAAGGAAGGGATGGCAATATTGCAGGAAAAATTTCCATTTGTTTTTGCCGAACGGGCGCATTTTCTGGAACATAGCACGGAAACGCAATTTCCATTTATCAAATATTATAATCCCGGGGTGAAAATTATCGAATTAATTTACGGAAATGTAAGTTATGATGATTTAAGTTCCGTTTTGGATTATTATAAGCAATTGCCCGGTAGTGCCATTGTAATTTCGTCGGATTTAAGCCATTTTTATCCGCAGGAACAAGCCAACAGATTGGATAATTATTGTTTGGAAGCCGTAAAAACCAAAGATATGTTTATGCTTGACCGGGCATGTGAAGCATGCGGAAAAACGGGAATTGGTGCCATTATTGAAACCGCCTTGAAATTTAATTGGCGTTCCGAAGTTTTGGACTATCGTACGAGTGGCGATATTACAGGTGAATATTCATCCGTAGTAGGTTATATGAGCGCAGCGTTTTATAAATGATAAATACCGGAGATTTAATATAAGTCATTAATGAATATAATAAAAAACCGCTTCAATCGGAAGCGGTTTTTTTTGGAAGTGTTTTTTTATTTATAAACTCGATGCATAAATAATCATATCGATCAGTTTGGAGGCATATCCGAATTCGTTATCATACCAACTGACTATTTTGAAGAAGGTATCATTGAGTCCGATACCGGCCTTGACGTCCACTACCGAAGTATGCGTTTCGCTCACGAAATCTTGGGATACCACATCGTCTTCCACTACCATTAACACACCTTTCATATCGCCTGCGGCGGCTTCACGCATTTTAGCGATAATCTCGTCGTAAGAGGTGGATTTGGCTAATTTGACCGTCAAATCCACTACCGAAACATCAGCCGTAGGCACGCGAAAGGCCATACCGGTTAGTTTACCGTTCAATTCGGGAATTACCTTTCCTACCGCTTTGGCCGCACCGGTGGTAGTAGGAATAATATTAAGAATAGCCGAACGGCCGCGTCGCCGGTTTTTTGAAGGTGCATCAATGGGTTTTTGCGTGGAAGTGGCGGCATGAATCGTAGTCATTAATCCTTCCACAATGCCGAAATTATCATGCAAAACCTTGGAAATGGGCGCTAAACAGTTGGTGGTACAAGATGCATTGGAAAATACTTTCAAATCCGATGTAAGTTCCTTATGATTAACACCATAAACGAACATGGGGGCATCTTTGGACGGGGCCGAAATAATCACTTTTTTGGCACCTGCCTTTAAATGTTTCGCCGCTTTGTCCTTGTCGGTAAAAAATCCGGTGGATTCAATTACGAAATCCACATCCAATTCTCCCCAATTAATATTTTCCGGATCACGCTCGGAGGTTACCCTGATTTTATTTCCGTTTACGGTGATATAATTGTTTCCGGCCGAAACTTCGCCTTGGAATCTGCCGTGAACGGAATCATATTTTAATAAATAAGCAAGATAATCGGCATCGAGCAAATCATTTATGCCTACTACTTCCACTTCGGGTTTGGTGGCGGCATAACGGAATGCAAGACGACCGATACGTCCGAATCCATTGATTCCTATTCTGATTTTTTTGTTCATATGTTTATAATTTTAGGTGGTTAATATTTCAATGATATCAATTAATTCTTGATTGACGGGTTTTTGTTTTTTAATTGCCGTTTCCAATGGATAAACGGTGATGCGATTGTTTTTATATCCTACTACTTTTTGCGATTGTCCGTCCAATAACGCTTCCACGGCTTTTACCCCCAAACGACTGGCTAAAACCCGGTCGAATGTGGTGGGGCATCCGCCTCGCTGAATATGACCGATAATCACCACTCGCACTTCGTATTCCTTCAGATGTTTTTCTACATATTTTGCTAAATCGAATACATTTTTTCCCGTTGTGTCCCCTTCGGCTACAATAACAATACTACTGGTTTTTCCCGATCGTTTGCTTCGTTTGAGTGAATTAAGTAATTCATTAATACCTCTGTCTTCTTCCGGGATGAGTATATCTTCGGCACCACCTGCAATACCGCTGTATAGTGCCAAAAAACCGGCATTACGTCCCATCACTTCAATAAAAAACAAACGATTATGCGAACTTGCCGTATCGCGAATTTTGTCAATGGCTTCTACCGCCGTATTGGAGGCGGTGTCAAAACCGATGGAAAAATCCGTGCCGTTTATATCGTTATCAATTGTAGCGGGAATTCCGATAACGGGAAAATCAAATTCTTCGGAAAATATTTTCATTCCCCTGAAAGAACCGTCTCCGCCAATCACAACCAATGCGTCAATATTATTTTGTTTTAAATTCTGATAGGCCTTTTTTCGTCCTTGCGGGGTTCTGAATTCTTCGGAACGGGCTGTTTTTAAAATGGTTCCGCCCCGGTTGATGATATTACTTACCTTTCTTGCCGTAAAGCGTTCTATATCTCCTTCGATTAATCCTTCGTAGCCGCGATAAATGCCGTATATGTCTTTTTTGTAAAAAACACTGGAGCGTACTACTGCGCGTATAGCGGCATTCATTCCCGGCGCATCGCCTCCCGATGTCATAACCGCTATGTTTTGAATATCAATTCTTGTCATATATTTCTTGTTTAATTTTTCGTTAATAATAATATCTTTTAAATGCTTCCATGGCTTCGTATTCGGCCAAACCGAGTTTGTCATATTTCGCGGCCAATTCTTTGTTTCTTTCTTCGGCTCTCATCCAAAATTCACGAATATCGTCGCCACGGTATAATACAATATCCTTCTGTGATTGATGATAAAAGATGGCATGTCGTTTTTTCAGAACTTGATCCGGACTCATCGGAACGGTCATGTCTATTTCCGGAATGTCGTATTCGTCCCAAGCACCGCGATATAACCATATCCATAGGTCTTTGGCATAAGGTTTTTTCTTAATTTGTTCTAGGGCTTTGTTTAGAATTTCGAATGATAGTTGATGCGTTCCGTGGGGGTCGGCAAAATCGCTCGCTGCAAAAATTTGATGGGGTTTAATCAAATCGATAAGATGATATACAATTTCTACGTCTCGCATTGAAATTTTTCTTTTGTGTATTTCGGGAGCATCATAAAACGGTAAATCGAGAAAATGTATATTTCTTAGGGGCACGCCTAAATATCTTAGTGCTGCAATGGCTTCGGCCCTTCGAATGGCGGCTTTCAGTTTTTTTAATTTTTCGGAATCGGAAACGCGATTTTTTTCTTGGAGTTCGCGGATAAGTTTTTGTGTTTCTTCCGGATTGAATCCTTGAAACATATTAACTTCCAAGAATTTTAATGCCTCTTCGTCCGAAACGGCACTATATCCCGCCACTTGATAGGCCACATGCACCTCATGCCCCTGTTCGACCAGCCGATCCAGAGTGCCTCCCATGGAAATAACGTCGTCGTCGGGATGCGGACTAAAAACGATAACCCGTTTTCTGGGCGGTTCAGCCCGTTCGGGTCTGTTGGTATCGTCGGCATTCGGTTTGCCGCCCGGCCATCCCGTAATGGTATGCTGGATTTTATTGAAAATTTCAATGTTCAAATCGTAAGCCGAACCGTAATGTGCAATTAAGTCCGAAAGATAATTTTGATTGTAATCGTTATCGGTAAGTTTCAAGATGGGTCGTTCGGTTTTTTCGCTTAACCATACCACCGCTTTTTTGGTCATAAAATCATCCCAATCCACATCTTTGACTATCCAAGGCGTATTGATTCTGGTCAATTTGGACGCGGCTTCCATATCCAAAACAAAGGTGGTATTGCTATGTTTTTGAAGGTAAGTGGCCGGAATATCCGCACTGATTTCTCCTTCTACTGTTTTACGGATGATTTCGGATTTCTTATTCGACCAGGCCAATAAAACAATTCTTTTGGCTTGCATAATGGTGGCTACCCCCATTGTAATGGCTTTTCTGGGCACATTATTCAAACCGTGAAAAGCAGGGGCGGCATCAACCCGCGTGATGTGTGATAGGGTAATGAGTCGTGTACGTGAATTGATATGCGAACCGGGTTCATTGAAACCGATATGCCCCGAACGTCCGATGCCCAATAACTGAAAATCCAATCCGCCCGCATCCTTGATTTTTTGTTCGTATTCCAAACAATATTGTCGCACTTTATCAAGGGGGACGGTTCCGTCGGGAATGTGAATATTATCGCGGTCGATATCAATGTGATTAAATAAATATTGATCCATGAAATAATGATAGGAATTGGGATCATGGGGTTCCATGGGATAGTATTCGTCCAAATTGAAGGTGATTACATTTTTGAAACTCAATCCTTCTTCCTGATGCATTCTCACCAACTCGTCATAAACTTTAATGGGGGAGGAACCGGTGGCCAATCCCAACACGGCGAACTCTCCTTTGTTTTGTTTTTCCCGAATCAAGTCCGCTATTTCTCTTGCTACGGCAATGCTGCCGTCCTTGTTCGATGAAAAAACTACATTATGAATTTTCTCATATCTGGTCTCTTCAAATTGCCCCGGTTTTTGGTATGTTATTTTAGTCATGATTTTTCGTTGAATTACAAATATAATTATATATGAAGCGAATTACAATGCGTGCCGGCATGATTTTGATAAAGTTCAGTGTTTTTTTCGTTTTTCAATGTGTTCTTTTAATATTTTTTCCGCTTTGGCGAATGCATTGGCAATACCACCGGGATTTTTTCCGCCTGCCGTGGCAAAGAATTTTTGCCCGCCACCGCCTCCGTGAATTTGTTTGGCAATTTCTCTGATAATTTGTCCGGCATCCAAATCATATTTGTCTATAAGATTTTTCGAAATATACATGGTCAAAAAGGCCTTGTTTTTTTCTTTATCTTCCGTGCCGAGCAATACAATATAATTGTCTTCTCCTCCAAAATGTCTGAATATCAGGTTTTTGATGCTTGCAGGATCCAAATCCGTTTTTCTTATGATTAATTTTACTTCGCCAAGTGTTTGAAATTCTTTTTTCAAAAAATCCAAAAGCATGGATGCTTTTTCCGCTTTAAGTTTTTCGTTTTCTTTTTTTGTCTTTTTCAATTCTGTCAATAACTCATTTACGGCTTTTGCAGGTTCGGGCGGATTTTTTAATGATTTTTTTATTTGTCCGTATTCTTTATCGATTTGTTGATAGTATTCTTTCAAAGCGTCGGACGCGATGGCTTCAATCCGTCTGATGCCTGCCGCTACGGCACTTTCCGAAAGAATTTTAAAATGCCAAATGTCTTTTGTGTTTTCCACATGTGTTCCTCCGCATAATTCGGCATGATCGCCAAAGCGTATAACTCGAACCGTATCGCCATATTTTTCTCCGAAAAAGGCCATGGCTTTTTCTTTTTCGAGAGCTTCTTTGAGGGGAATGTGGCGTTTTTCGTTTAAAGGCAAGCCCTCGGCGATTTTGGTATTTACAAAATCTTCCACGCGTTGCAATTCTTCGTCGGTCATTTTGGAAAAATGTGAAAAATCGAATCGCAATTTATCCGGTCCGACGTAGGAACCTTTTTGTTGCACATGTTCGCCCAATATGGTTCGTAATGCTTGATGAAGAAGATGGGTGGCACTATGATGGGCCATGCTACGTTTCCGGCGTGTTGTATCTACATTGGCTTTAAACGTGGCATGCAGGTCAGAAGGAAGGTTTTTAACGAAATGTACAATTAAATCATTCTCTTTCTTGGTGTCGAAAATATGTGTGACTTCGCCCGAAGGAGAAATTATCACGCCGGTATCGCCGGTTTGACCGCCGCCTTCGGGATAAAACGGGGTGAGATTAAAAACCAATTGAAAAATTTTTCCGTCCTTGGTTTCCAACGGGCGATATTTGGTGATTTTGACATCCGCTTCCGTATAATCGTAGCCGATAAATTCTTCTTCATCATCTTCGCGAATTACGACCCAATCGCCGGTTTTTACCTCGCTTGCTTTCTTGGACCGTTCTTTTTGCTTGGCCATTTCCCGGTCGAATCCTTCTTTATCCACGGTAAATCCGTGTTCTTCGGCAATAAGAGAAGTCAAGTCAAAAGGGAAACCGTAGGTGTCGTATAGTTCAAATGCTTTTTCGCCCGGAAGGACTTTGTTTTTACTGCGTTTCATCATTTGTTCCAATAGATACAGCCCTTGTTCCAAGGTGCGTAAAAAAGATTGTTCCTCTTCTTTGATCACCGATTGAATAAGTTGTTGTTGGTGTTTGAGTTCGGGAAATTGTTCGCCCATTTGTTTGACCAGAATAGGCACCAGCATAAAAATAAACGGTTTTTTCATATCCAAAAACGTATAACCGTAGCGAATAGCCCGGCGTAAAATTCGCCGAATCACGTAACCCGCGCCCGTATTGGAAGGTAGTTGACCGTCGGCAATGCTAAAAGCCACGGCTCGTAAATGATCGGCAATCACCCGGAAAGCCACATCGGTTGCTTCGTCATTGCCGTATTTCTTTCCGGTAATAATTTCCAACTCTTTGATGAGCGGTTGGAATAAATCGGTATCGTAATTGGATTTTTTTCCTTGAATCACCCGTACCAGGCGTTCCAAACCCATACCCGTGTCCACGTGCTTTTGGGGCAATTGTTCCAACGAACCGTCTTCCTTCCGGTTATTTTGAATAAAAACAAGATTCCATAATTCGATTACTTCGGGATGATCTTTATTGACCAATTCGCGTCCGGGAATTTTTTGACGCTCTTCGTCCGAACGTAAGTCGATGTGTATTTCGGAAGAAGGCCCGCAGGGTCCCGTATTGCCCATTTCCCAAAAATTATCTTTT
The DNA here is from genome assembly GCA_027067965.1 of Flavobacteriales bacterium. GTDB lineage: Bacteria > Bacteroidota > Bacteroidia > Flavobacteriales > Flavobacteriaceae > JAADED01. Next base: position 29,944 of record JAMOUV010000002.1, read on the forward strand.
TTATTGCCGTATAAAATACGCTCTTCGGGTAAATGTTTTTTCCAATATTCATACGCTTCGTGATCCGGCTCCAGGTTTTCGTCCCGGTCGCCTTCGAATACGGTGGCATATAAACGTTCTTTGTCCAAGCCGTAAACTTCCGTGAGCAGTTCCCATGCCCAGTCGATGGCTTCCTTTTTAAAATAATCTCCGAACGACCAATTGCCTAGCATTTCAAACATGGTGTGATGATAAGTATCTTTACCAACTTCTTCCAGGTCGTTATGCTTGCCCGATACACGAAGACATTTTTGGGTATCGGCCACTCTTTTATGCGGCGGTTTTTTGTAACCTAAAAAATACTCTTTGAATTGGTTCATGCCCGCATTGGTAAACATAAGAGTAGGGTCGTTTTTCAACACAATGGGGGCCGATGGAACAATCACATGATCTTTCGATTTAAAAAAATCCAAAAATTGTTTCCTAATCGTATTGGAGTCGGACATAATGATATTTTTTCTAACTTTGCATGCAAAGATAATTCTCTTTTTTCATTTTCACCTTATTCGCATGAGCAAGCAGAAATATATTTTCGATCCGGTTAGATTGGAATACGTTCCGGTCAAGAGGAATCGGCTAAAAGAAATTATCGTTTTTACGCTTGCTGCGATATTATTTATGATTTTGGGTTTTATCATTTTTCCGCAATATTTTGATACACCGGACGAAAAAGCATTGAAGCGCGAGAAAGAAGAGTTATTGATGCATATCAACTATTTGGATAGCAAGTATAACCAAATTGAAGAAGTACTGGCAAACATCAGGCAGCGCGATAAAAATTTATATCGTCTTTTATTCGAAGCGGAGCCCATTCCCGATGAAGTCAGACAAGCGGGTTTCGGAGGCGGTGATTTTTATGAGGATGTTAAAAATCTAAATGAAAGCGAAATAGTAGAAAAATTATACCGCAAATCGGATATTATTTCCAAACAATTGGTGGTGCAGTCCAAATCCTTTGACGAATTAATTGCATTGGCCAAAGAAAAGGAAAAATTCTTGGCTCATGTGCCTGCTATTCAGCCCATTAAAAATAAAGATTTAAAACGATTGGCTTCGGGATTCGGCCAACGCTTTCATCCGATTTTGAAAATTTGGCGCCCGCATAACGGAATTGATTTTACGGCAAAAGTCGGAACGCCGGTTTATGCGACGGGTGACGGAAAAGTCGTATTTGCCGGAAGGGGAAGCGGATTCGGGATTCATATTAAAATCGATCATGGTTTCGGCTATAAGACCGTTTATGCGCATTTGAGTAAATTGGCGGTAAAGCAAGGTGATAAAATTAAACGAGGTCAAATTATCGGCTATACCGGCAATACGGGTCTTTCGGCCGGTCCGCATTTACATTATGAAGTGCATTATAAAGGAAAGCCGGTCAATCCGATTTATTATTTCTATCGCGATTTGAATGCCGACGACTATGTCAAACTAATGGAAATTGCCGAACAAGCCAAGCAATCCCTAGACTAATGTCCCGCAAATCTTTACCAGACAAATTATATTACCGTATCGGTGAAGTCGCCGATTATTTGGGTGTGGAACCTTCCGCACTGCGTTTTTGGGAAAAGGAATTCAAACAAATCAAACCCAAGCGAAGCGGAAAAGAAAGATTATATACCAAAGAAGATATAGACCTTTTCGAATTAATTTATTACCTGCTAAAGGAAGAAAAATATACCATTGAGGGAGCCAAGCAAAAACTAAAACTTCATCGCAAATTAATTCGTGACAACCGGGAAATGATTAACACACTTGAAGAATTTAAAAAAATACTCCTTGATATTAAAAGGCGGCTCTAATAAGGAGCAGGCAGGAGAAAATTAAAGTAATAAAGCCCGGCCACGGCCGGGCTTTTGTTAGAAAAAACCTTAAAAATTATCAGGTTTCTTGCCAATTTGTACCGTCGTAAACCTTTAATTTGGGTTTGCCGTTGGTCGTGTGGCTTCCGTCATCCATATACATGTCGCCCGTAGCGGGATTTGAAGGAGGCGTAGAAAGCGGTTCGAGTCTTATCACGGCATTACCGCTGATGTGCAATTTGCGTGCGGGAGTGGCCGTGCCTATTCCCACTTTAATCGGAACACCTACGGGACCTATGAGGAATGCATGCGGCGTATTGATTGTAATAGGAGTGGTAGAATTATCAAATCCCCATACAAAAGTAGCGCTTGCATTATTGCTAAGTTTCATTTTACGGCCGCCTGCCCAGGAATAGTCTCCCATTGCTTCATTTTCCCTTCCGCCGCTTACCGTACTCGAATTGCCACCTGCTTTGTTTGATGTTCCTCCACTTACAGTGCTCCATTTTCCACTCGCCACATTGCTTTCTCCGCCGCCGATGGTGCTGATATTGCCGCTTGCCGAATTTTCCTTTCCTCCTGTAACCGTACTTCGTTTTCCACTTGCCATATTGTTAAATCCGAATGCAACCGAAGTAAGGCCTACATTTGCCCAATCCCATTGGTTACTATCTGCATAGCCGGCCCGGATAGCCGCTTTTCGCGGATTCCAAATAAAAGCCCGGTGCGGTCCGTTGGGGATGGTTTGTCCTTGCGATGTCCCTTGGGCATAAATCATCCCGTCATTGCTAAGATGAAGCCGGCAAATAGGTTCAGTCGCACCGATGCCCACATTTCCGTTGTGTTTGATAACCATTTTTGGATCGTTATTGGGAGCGTCCAAATCGGTGGTTCTGAATTCTATACGTGAAGGGATATAGGAGGACGAAGTGGTAACGGGTTCATCCACCACAAAATCCATATGAGCGCCCCATTTATAGGCGGCTCCATTGTATCCTTGTGAATCATATGCGCCCAATATATCGTCCACCTGTACGGCTTGCAGGTTGTTCAATGTGCCGCGGGCACGCCGGGTGACAATATTGGATTTGTCCACCGGATTATCGGTAACTGTTTCAAAAACCGCATCGGCTTTATTCCAACCCGGTCCGTCGGAAGCCAGATGGAGCATCATGTAGGGATTGGTCGTGCCGATTCCCACTCTTCCGTTATTCTTAATAGTTACCAACACATTGCCATTACGAATAAAATCGGAACCGTCCCAATAATCGGCGGTAGGATCTTTACCGAAAGATATCCATTGACTATTTTCATAGAAATAAAAACCGGGCGAATTATCGGTTTGGTAAATCAAAAGTCCTTGGACAGGATTGGAAATGGCATTGCGTTGTGATTGCGTCATTCTTGGAATTAACAGACCTTTGTCTGTACTTTTAATATCCAGCATGGCTGAATTATCGGGTGCACTACCGTCTGTGTTAATGCTGATTTGGGCATGGATTAAGAAGGGTAGCCAAAAGAAAATAAAAAACCAATTTTTTTTCATGACTTTATAAATTTTAATGTAAGTCAAAGAACAATAAATACTTATTAATTAATAATTTGCTTTAATGAAATGCGACTTTGGTTTATTTAAATGAGGATATTAATCTAAGAAATTCTATTATCGAAAGAAATTTTAGAGGGATAATTGGTCGTGAAGGAAGAATTATTGCATAAATTTAAAATTTAATTTTATCTAATTTCTTTTTGTTTTATGGAAAAATAAATGATTTTCATTTTACAAAAAAAAGACCTACATTTGCAAACCGAATTGATTGAAAATAAGTAGTAATGAAGAGAACATATCAACCGTCAAAACGTAAAAGAAAAAACACCCACGGTTTTCGAAAAAGAATGGAAACCAGATGGGGGAGGGCAGTATTGTCTCGCCGTAGAAAAAAAGGAAGAAAACGATTAACCGTTTCATCCGAAATTTTTAACAAAAGATAAAAGCCGGTTAACGACCGGCTTTTTTTATGTCGTTATTTTTCCAGTTGGGATTATGACTTCTTTTTGTCGTATTATTAGTTTTTTTTATATTGCATAAAGAGAATTTATAAATAATAGAATCGCTTAAATTAATTTATGGATATTTTTGTTTTGAATCGACAAAACCGATATGATGAAAAGCATAGTTAAATTTATTATAGCCATTCCGTTTTTGATATTCTTTTTTTTACTCTTCGTATTTAATGTAAGCGGCCCGCCTGCGGGTTATACGGGTTCACCCGGTGATGCGAATAATTGTACGGCATGTCACCGTTCTGCCAATAGTTATAACACCACGGTGAGTTTGTCTCATAATATACCGGCTTCCGGTTATGTACCGGGAACCACCTATCAACTGACATTGACAGCTACATCCAATTCCAATAAACTCGGTTTCCAAATGACGGCGGAAAGTAATAATAATCAACGTCAAGGAAGTTTTTCTTCTTCTGATAGTTATACTCAAACCATAGGAAATAATCAATACATAGAACATACAAGTCAAGGCACTACGCAATCTTCATGGAATTTTAATTGGACGGCTCCTTCGCAAAATGTAGGGACCATAACTTTTTATGTGGCGGTAAATGCAACAAACGGAAACGGTCAATTGACAGGAGACACACCGGTGATGGCTTCGTTTTCGGTTTCGGCCAATACCGCAATTGGCACTTCTGTCATTCCTGGTATTAAATTATATCCCAATCCTGTCGAAAATTTGTTGTTTATAGATTACATTTCGGGACGCTCTCTCGATATGATTAGAATTTTCGATATCACCGGAAAAATGATTTATCGTATTGAAAACCCGGCTCGAAGGATTGATTTTTCCGGACTGGATGCCGGCAAATACATAATTGAAATAAAGGCGGATTCGAAAGAAGGAACGTATTTAATTGAAAAAATAAAATAAGTTGTCATCTAAAATTTTATTACTTTCCGATACGCATGGCACGTATGATGATTTTATTAACAAATATATAAGCGATGTAGATGAAATCTGGCATGCAGGCGATATCGGCTCGATGGATGTGATCAAAAAACTCGAAGCAAAAGCACCTTTAAGGGCCGTTTATGGAAATATAGACGATTATAGAATCCGCAAGTCCTTTCCCGAATATTATTTTTTTGAGAAAGAAGGGGTAAAAGTTTTAATGCTTCATATCGGCGGTTATCCGGGGCGTTATAGTCCCCGGGCCAAAGAATTAATTCGGCAATTTAATCCCGATATATTTATCTCGGGCCATTCTCATATTTTAAAAGTCATGCAAGACCCCGTTAATAACCTGCTTCATATGAATCCGGGTGCGGCCGGCAAATCGGGATTTCATCGGGTCAGGACGATGTTGCGTTTTGAATTGGAAGAAGGAAAAATTAATAATCTTCAAGTCATTGAAAGAAAAAGATAAATTGAAATTTTAGGTTACAACTTTATTTAAATGGAGGCCTGAATAGAAAAAAATAATCACCGCTCGTCCGTAAAATTGACTAATTCATTATATTTACAAAAAAATTGACCAAGATGAATTTTCGTGAATTTGTAAAATATGTTTTAATTGTGGTTATCAGTACAATTGCCACATTGGGGACTATCGTTTTTTTATTTTTTCTTTCCATGTCAGCCGTGTTTATGAGTATGGAAAAATCATTGGATAAAGATGACTCCAAAGCCAAAATTTCTCATAATTCGATATTGGAATTGAGATTGGATTATCCGATAAAGGAAAAAATGGACAATCCGTTTGAAAATTTCGATTTGAGTTCATTTAAATTCCGTCCTGCTCTTACTTTGCATCAAATTATTCAAGTTATTGAAAAAGCGGCTGAAGATTCAAAAATTAAAGGATTGCTCATTCATCCCGGCATGATTCAAGCGGGATATGCTTCGACCGAAGAAATCAGACAAGCCATCGAACGATTCAAAGAGAGCGAAAAACCCGTATGGTCATATAGCGAAATGTACGGCCAAAAGGCCTATTATTTGGCCACTGAAGGAAATGATATTATGTTGGACAAAATGGGTTTTATGGAATGGAAAGGTCTTGCGGCCACATTATTATTTTATAAAAATTTATTAGATAAATTAGGAATTAAAATGCAAGTTTTGCGCCATGGAAAATTCAAAAGTGCGGTGGAACCCTTTATTCAAGATCGCATGAGCGAAGAAAACCGGCATCAACTGAAGGAACTATTATTCGATATTTGGCAGGAAGTTATCAGTAAGGTGCAGAAAGTGGATGAATCCACGCTACAAAATGTGGCCAATGAATTACCTTATTCCGTGCCCGAAGAATGGAAAGAAGGAGGTTTTGTGGATAAAGTGATTGATAATTTCGATCAATTGAAAGAAATGCTTGCCGAAGAAACGGGTATGGAAGCAAAAGAATTACGTTTTATAAATGAAACGGATTATTATTATAAGACCAAAATTCAAAAACTTTTTGAAGCGCCTTTTAAAAATGATATTATAGCCGTATTGGTAGCCGAAGGAGAAATAATCGACGGAGAGGGGGAAGAAAATCAAATAGGAGGAGACAAGATGGCCCGGCTGATTAATAAATTAAGAAAAGACGACGATATTAAAGCGGTAGTGTTGCGAATTAATTCGCCCGGAGGTAGTGCCATGGCGTCTGAAAAAATATGGCGGGAATTAAAAAAATTAACCCAGGAAAAGCCCTTGGTAGTCAGTATGGGAGACGTGGCGGCTTCGGGCGGGTATTATATTGCGAGTCCTGCTAAGAAAATTGTGGTTTCTCCTTATACCATTACAGGTAGCATCGGCGTGTTCGGCTTGATTCCGGATATTAGCGATTTGATGGAAGAAAAATTGCATATCAACATGGACACGGTAAAAACGAATCCCCATGCCGATATGGGCATTTTACGCCCGATGGACGAAAAAGAACGCGAATATTTGCAAAAAACCGTTGAACATGTTTATGCTATCTTTCTCGAACGGGTTTCGGAAGGTAGAAATATGACACCGGCCGAAGTGGACAGTATCGGGCAGGGACGGGTATGGTCGGGTAAACGCGCCGTGGAATTGGGTCTTGCCGATTATGAAGGAACCGTAAAAGATGCAATTGAGTTGGCTGCCGATATGGCCGATATGGAAGATTATGACATAAGATATTATCCTAAAACGGATAATCCCTTAGCCGAACTTTTTGCATTAAAATCTTCCGATATGGAATCCAAACTTAAATCACGGATTTTAAAACAATTAACCGGAATAGACTTTAATGTTAATTATCAACAATTTAAGAATAGAAAAAATCGTATCATGGCTCGTATGCCCTATGATATTAAAATTTCTAATTAGAAATGATTAGCGCCCGGAATATTCACAAACATTTTAACAACCTGCATGTTTTAAAAGGGGTGGATATTGACATTGAACGTGGAGAAATTGTAAGTATTGTGGGGCCTTCCGGAGCGGGAAAGACCACATTGCTGCAAATTATAGGTACGCTATTGCAACCGGACCAAGGAAATTATAGTTTGAAAATCGATGGGACGGATATTTCGCTACTTAAAGCCAAGAAATTAGCATCGTTTCGCAATCGTCATATCGGTTTTGTTTTTCAATTTCATAATCTTTTGCCCGAATTTACGGCGGTAGAAAATGTAGCCATTCCTGCATACATTGCCGGTATGGATAAGCAAACGGCCGACCGAAAAGCCATGGATCTACTCCGGCAATTCGGTTTACAAAACCGCCTTCTCCATAAACCTTCCGAACTTTCGGGCGGTGAACAGCAACGGGTGGCCGTAGCCCGCGCTTTAATCAATGACCCGGCTATTATCCTGGCCGATGAGCCAAGTGGAAACCTTGATAGTGTCAATGCGCGAAAATTACATGAACTTTTCCTCGATTTTCAGAATAAATTCAATCAAACCTTTCTTATTGTCACGCATAATGAAGAATTAGCGGCCATGTCCGATAGAATTTTATACATGCAAGACGGCGTGATCGTTAATGAAAAACATAACGGCTAAGCATCCGTTCTTCTCAATTATCTATTTTTTTCGATTTGATGTCCCTGTCATTTAAAAATTATTGACAATAGGCATATTTTTTCAAACGAAAAGCATTTAAATTTGATTAAAAAAGAAGTCATATGAAATACAGAATAGAACACGATACCTTAGGCGAAGTTAAAGTTCCCGCCGATAAGTATTGGGGTGCCCAAACCGAACGTTCTCGTCAAAATTTTAAAATAGGACCGCCGGCATCCATGCCTCGTGAGATTATCGATGCCTATGCCATACTGAAAAAAGCCGCGGCCTATACCAATTATGATGCGGGTATTTTGCCTGAAAAAAAGAAAGATTTAATTGTCCGTGTGGCAGATGAAATTTTAGCGGGAAAATTATACGATCATTTTCCGTTGGTGGTTTGGCAAACCGGTTCCGGTACGCAAACTAATATGAATGTGAATGAAGTTATTGCCAATAGGGCGCATGTATTGGAAGGAAATAAATTGGGCGAGGGGAAACGCTTGCTTCATCCGAATGATGATGTAAATAAATCGCAATCTTCCAATGACACTTTCCCAACGGCCATGCATATTGCTTTATACAAGAAAATTGTAGAAAAAACCATTCCGGCACTTGAAAAATTGCGCGATGCATTGAAAGAAAAGTCGGAGGAATTTATGAAGGTGGTAAAAATCGGACGGACCCATTTCATGGATGCAACACCTTTAACGCTGGGCCAAGAATTTTCGGGCTACGTGTCGCAATTGGATCATGGCATACGGGCGCTCAAAAACACATTGGACCATTTAAGTGAATTGGCTTTAGGCGGAACGGCGGTAGGCACGGGAATCAATACGCCCGAAGGATATGCCGAAAATGTGGCTAGATATATTGCCGAATTAACCGGATTGCCTTTCAAAACGGCCGAAAACAAATTCGAAGCCCTGGCAGCACACGACGCGATTGTGGAAACGCACGGCGCGCTCAAACAAATTGCCGTAAGTATCAATAAAATTGCGAATGACATCCGGATGTTGGCATCCGGTCCGCGTTCCGGAATAGGAGAAATTATTATTCCCGCCAATGAACCCGGTAGTTCCATTATGCCCGGAAAAGTAAATCCTACGCAAGTGGAAGCCATTACAATGGTGGCCGCTCAAATTATAGGCAATGATGTAGCCATTACCACCGGCGGCATGCAAGGTCATTTCGAATTGAATGTATTTAAACCGATGATGATAAAAAATGCCCTTGAAAGTGCCGATTTATTGGCCGATGCGGCAATTTCATTTACCGAAAAGCTCGTTAAGGGCATAAAACCCAATTATAAACGAATCAAAGAATTACTCGAAAATTCCTTGATGCTTGTCACGGCCTTGAATCCCATAATCGGTTATGAAAAAGCGGCTGAAATTGCAAAAAAAGCATACAAAGAAGATAAAACATTAAAACAGGCCGCCCTGGAATTGGGCTACTTGACCGAAGAAGAATTCGATAAATATGTCCGGCCGGAAAAAATGGTTGGAAAAATTTAATCATTCGGTTAATAATCAAACGGTTACAAAAGGAGATTCCGGAAACGGACATCTCCTTTTTCTATATTGGTTTTTGATAAGAATATAATTGGGATAAGCAGACCATGTAATTGAAATTTTATATCTTGCAGACAAATTCATCCGTTATGGAATATCTCGATTTTGAAAAGCCCATTGAAATTCTCGATAAACATTATAGAGAATGTATTGAAGTGTCTGAAAAAACGGGCGTAGATGTAAAATCGGCCTGTGAAAAAATCCGTAAGGAAATAGAAAAGAAATTAAAAGAAATACATAAGAAATTAACGCCATGGCAACGGGTCCAATTATCCCGGCATCCCAATAGACCTTATACATTGGATTATATTAAAGCCATTGCCGGCGATACTTTTTTCGAATTGCACGGCGACCGAAATTTTGCCGACGATAAAGCCATGGTAGGGGGATTGGGAAAAATAGATAACCAAACCTTTATGTTTATAGGCATGCAGAAAGGACGCAATACCAAGGAACGCCAATACAGACGTTTCGGTATGCCAAATCCCGAAGGATACCGAAAAGCCCTCCGGTTGATGAAATTGGCCGAACGATTTCAAATTCCCATAGTTACTTTGATTGATACACCCGGCGCCTTTCCCGGTATTGAAGCCGAAGAAAGAGGGCAAGGCGAAGCCATTGCCCGAAACATTAAGGAAATGAGTCAATTGCGAACACCTACTATCGTGACCATTATAGGCGAGGGGGCTTCCGGAGGAGCATTGGGAATCGGAGTGGGTGACAAAGTGATGATGATGGAAAACACTTGGTATTCCGTGATTGCGCCCGAATCATGTTCGAGTATCCTATGGCGAAGTTGGGAATTTAAGGAAAAAGCCGCCGAACAACTCAAATTGACCGCCAACGATATGAAAAAACTAAAATTAATTGACGAAATTATCAAGGAACCGGTCGGCGGTGCTCACAGAAATTGGGACGAAGCATTTGACAAATGGAAGGAAGCGGTGGTCAAATCGTATGATAAATTAAAAAAACTTCATCCCGACGAATTAGTGAAAAAAAGAATTGAGAAATTTAATGCAATGGGCGTTTGGTCCGAATAAATGTCCTTTGTTTTCATGAATAAATATTCCGATAACATTATTGCAATGGCCACACCGCCGGGGATTGGGGCTATTAGTGTTTTTCGCCTGTCCGGACCCGATGTGATAGAGATTACCGATAAGTTTTTCCATCCTGCCGGTAAAAAGAATACCAAATTGACCGCTGTGGCCGGGCATACCCTACATTTCGGTGAATTACGCGAAAACGACGAACTGATCGACGAAGTGCTCGTGTCGGTATTTAAAGCCCCGAAATCTTATACGGGAGAAAATTCAGTCGAAATTTCGGTCCATGCTTCTCCATATATCCGCCAACGGGTAATGAATCTGTTTTTACAAAACGGAGTGCGTTTAGCGGAGCCGGGTGAATTTACTTTGAGGGCTTTTTTGCATGGCAAAATGGATTTGGCTCAGGCCGAAGCGGTGGCCGATTTAATAGCTGCCGAAACCGAATTGCAACACAAGGCCGCACTTCATCAACTCCGTGGTGGTTTCTCGGCCGAATTGAAAGCATTGCGCCAACAACTGCTGGAATTCGCCTCGCTTATGGAATTGGAATTGGATTTTGCGGAAGAAGATGTGGAATTTGCCGATAGGGAAGCATTTAAAAATTTATTGTCGAAAATTAAATCGACCTTGCTGAAACTTATTGAAGGATTCCGCTTGGGAAACGTGGTTAAATCCGGCGTTCCCGTGGCCATTATAGGTGAACCCAATACCGGAAAATCCACTTTATTGAATACTTTGCTCAATGAAGAAAAGGCTATCGTGACGGAAATACCCGGAACAACGCGAGACGTGATCGAGGACAGTATCGTGATTGACGGTATAAAATTTCGGTTTATTGACACGGCCGGCATACGCAAAGCCAAAGATAAAGTGGAGCAAATCGGCATTGAACGTACTTTTGAAAAAATTAAAGAAGCCCGGATCGTATTATTCTTGACCGATGCGGAACTTCTGCACAAGGATACGACCTATTTCCATAAAAATTTCGAACGGCTAACCGCTTGGAAAAGAGATTTCTCAGATAAAACTATCGTGCTTTTAATCAACAAAATAGACAGGTTGTCTAAAGAAGAACTCGAAGAATTGAAATTAAAAATCGATGCTATGCGGCAAACACCTGTTTTCTATGTTTCGGCCAAACAACGCCAAGGAGTGGATGCTTTAAAATCATTTTTGTCCGAACAGATTCAGACCGGAAAAATCATTCAACAAGATATTTTGATTACGAATGTCCGGCACTATGATGCCTTAAGAGGTGCGCTCGAAAGTATCGAGGCGGTGGAAGAGGGATTGTTTTCCGGATTGACAACCGATCTATTGGCTGTGGATATCAGGGATGCATTGAACAAATTGGGCGAAATAACCGGCGAAATTACTACCGATGATTTATTGGATCATATTTTTAAAAATTTCTGTATCGGAAAGTAATTTTTTTTAAAGAAGGATTAATTTTATATGTTTTTTCTTTTTGTTGTCTAAAAAAACTTGGCGCTCACTAAATAGAATTTGAAATTTAAAGACATTATTTTGCCTTTTAAGGATTTTTACCGGACAGGATATAAGAAGTAACCGGTATTTTTTTGGAAGTCACCTGCAAGCCCAATTCTTGAGTAAGTTGTTCTATCAAATCGTGAATATTTGAAAATTGAATGTTCCAATCGTATATTTCCGTATTGCTTCCTTCGTAAACGAATATTTCGCCCGTTTGTTGAGATAGCCAAGCCAGCAATTGTTCGATGGTGGCGTTATCCAACATGATACCGGTTTCGTCTAATAGCGGCACGTTGTTTCCTTTTTCAAAATCGTACATTTCCGGGGAGAAAAAATTGGTATTTTCCATTTCCGTGACCACATATACGTCCTTTTCGGATTGTTTTTCGGTGACGGAAACATTCGTATGGCTGTCCAAAAATGAATCGATCAACCGGAAAAAATTATCTTTATCTGTCGTTTGAGAAGAAAAAGTATAATAGGGTAGGTCGGCCGTATGACTTTCCACCAATGCCGGCGGCACATTTTTAATGACCGATACAATATAATCCAAACGTCCGGATAAATAAAAATTTCCCGGTTCGGAAATGTATTCGTTGGCGGTATTATTTTCTTTGATAAACCGAAGCGTTTGTCCGTTATGCTTGAAAATTTTTGTTTTTAATTCGTTCTCTTGCAATTTCTTTAAAATAATGCGGTTGTCTTTTCCTTTTTTTCGGCCGTAATCACTCACCAATTGCCCGAGAATGTCTTCATTTAATTTAAGCGGGTTTCCTTCCCAAAGCAGTTCGCCTCCGGGTCCCAGAATAACGGCTTGCGGAATAGACCGGATATGATAGGATTGCAAAGTATTTCCTTCTATATCCGAGGCGGCGAGGAAATGTTTATTATATTTTTCCATAAATTTTTTAATGCGTCCTTCCGGTTCGTCTGACAGATAAACGAACAAAACCCGGTCGCCGAATTTTGTTTCCAAATTTCGGGTATGAGGCATGGCGCTTATGCATGGCGCACACCAAGTAGCCCAGAAATCCACATATATCAAAGGATAATTTTCATAATTCTCCGGCGGAGATGTCACCCAAATGTTAATTATTATGGGTTTAGTGATTTGTGCATGTAGAGAAAAAGTTAATGAAATAAAAATTATGTTAATAATACGAATAATCATCTTTTGTTTTCCTTAAAATGGATTATATTTGCAAATGTAATAAAAACAAAAACCAGACCAGTATGAAAAAGTACTTAACGCTTTTAGTAGGGTTGCTTATTTCGTCGATTTATGCCCAAGTTGACGGATTGCCCCAAAACCCCGAGCCCGGTAAATGTTATGTAAAATGTGTTACCGAGGACGAATTCAAAACCGAACCGGTTCAAATAAAGGTAAGAGATGCTTACAAAGTTTTGACCGTTATTCCCGCTAAATTCAAGTGGGTGGAAGAAAAAGTAATGATCAAGGAGCCCAGTAAGAAATTTATTGTACACCCGGCCGTATACAAATGGGTTGATGTGCCTTACGTAAAAAAAGAAGCCGAACCGGTATTAACCGTAATTCCGGCCAAACTCGGTTCTTCCAGCGAAACCGTGGTGGTTTTTCCAAAAACGGCTCAATGGGAATATACCACATATGCCGATTGTAAATCTTCCGATCCTGAAGATTGTCGAGTATTATGTTATGTGGAAAAACCCGAAGTAACCGTGACGGTTCCTACCAAACCATTGATCAGTGATGCCCGTGTGGAAGAAAGCAAAAAGCCCGAAAAAACAGCCACATACCGTAAGCAAGTGTTGGTAAAAGATGCATGGGTAGAAGAAGTGCCCGTACCGGCCGAATATGCGACCATCAAGCGTTTGGTAATCGATGTGCCGCCCAAAGTGGAAGAAAAAATTATTCCCGCCGAATACAAAACTGTCGAAAAGAAAGTTTTGGTTAAAAAAGGCGGCGTAACTTCTTGGAAAGAAATCGATTGCGGATTGGTAAAACCGACACGTTTGAATATTTATTGGAACTTGAACAGCGCTACGCTTACACCTGCCGCAAAACGCGAAATCGATACGAAACTTTTGACTTTCTTGCGTGAAAATCCTAACGTTGTGGTGGAAATTGCATCACATACCGATTCACGCGGATCCAAAGCGTACAACCGTGCATTGTCTCAAAGACGTGCCGATGCGGTTAAAAATTACTTGATTTCCAAAGGAATCAGCCCTAAACGTATCATTTCCAAAGGTTACGGTGAAGATCGATTGCTTAATAATTGCTCGGACGGTGTGAAATGTACCGAAGCACAACATCAACAAAACCGTCGTACGGAATTCCGCGTAGTGCAAGTACGCGAATAATAAAATGATGTAAATAACATTTAATTTTCAAGCGCCCGGCATTTCCGGGCGCTTTTTTTATGATAATGAAACGAGATAAAATCCTTATTTTTACCGAAAAAATACGGTGCGAAAAATGTCTCGTTTGATTGTCTATCCTTTTGTCTGGGCGATTAGATTTTATCAGGCCGCCATTTCGCCGTATTTGGGAAGTAGTTGCCGTTATACGCCGACCTGTTCCCAGTATACTATCGAGGCACTTCAAACTCACGGATTGATAACGGGCGGATGGCTTGCTATTAGGCGTATCACATCATGTCATCCCTGGGGCGGTTCGGGTTATGACCCCGTTCCCACCAAAGAAGAATTGAAAAAGCGAATTAAATTTAAAAAAATTAATTACGGAAAAAATAAAAAATTATGATATCAGCAATTGTTTGGAATCCCGATTTGGGCTTGGATTTGGGCTTTTTTACCATCAGGTATTACAGTTTGATGTATGTCATCGGCTTTTTGTTCGGCTATTGGATTATCAAAAAAGTTTTTGAAAGGGAAGGGGAGAATACCGAATTATTGGATCCTTTGTTGATGTATATTTTTATCGGCGTGATTTTAGGCGGCCGGCTGGGGCATGTATTTTTTTACGATTGGCCCTATTTTAAGCATCATTTAAGCGAAATTCTATTGCCTTTTCGCTTTGAACCCGAATTTCAATTTACCGGTTTTCAAGGCATGGCCAGTCACGGCGCCACCATCGGTATTGCCGTTATGGCTTTCTTGTTCTGGCGAAAATACAAAGATAAAATTGTCCATAAAGATTTTATTTGGTGGGCCGACCGGTTGATTTTAGCCATCCCATTGGGAGGAGCGGCCATTCGCATCGGTAATTTGATCAATTCGGAAATTGTAGGAAAACCCACAGGAAGCGATTACGGATTTATATTTGTTCAATTGGGAGAAAAATTTCCCCGTCATCCGGTTCAAATTTATGAAGCCATTGCCTACTTGATTTTATTATTTATTGTACTGTATTTATATTTCAAAACCGACATGACACAAAAATATCCGGGCATGCTGTTCGGTATTTTCTTTACTTATTTATGGGCAGTGAGGTTTATTATTGAATTTTGGAAACGCCAGCAAAAAGAAATACCGAACTGGTTGATGGAAGCAACGGGATTGACTATGGGGCAATTGTTGAGTATTCCCGGTTTGTTGATCGGTTTGTATTTTATTTATTACGGATATAAACACAGAACTGCATGAGAAACAGATGGTTATATATCGTTTTGATAATCTTTTTCAGCGGTTGTGCCCAACAAGGAAAAGGAAACAAACATTCGAAACGGTCGCATGAAAAGGAAATTGAATTTCAATATGATACCGATGTGTATGTCACGGACGGAAACGATACCCTTATTTCTTTCCGGACCGAATTAGCCGATACACCGTATAAAAGACAAACCGGATTGATGTATCGCAAACAAATGGCGGATAATCAAGCCATGCTTTTCATATTTCCCGATGAACAGGTGCGATATTTTTATATGAAAAATACCTTGATCCCCTTGGATATTATTTATATCGACGGTAACAAGGAGATTGTTTCCATTGTGCATCATGCCGTGCCTTTGGACGAAACTTCATTGCCGTCCGGTTCACCCGCCAAATATGTGTTGGAAATCAAAGGCGGGATTGCTCGTCGTGCGGGAATAAAAAAAGGCATGAAAATTCATTGGAATGACAAAAAATAAACCGCAAATAATCGAAAATCCCGAATGGAAGCCCCGAGAAGACAGCATAATTACGGTGGGTGCATTTGACGGCATTCATGCGGGGCACAGGATGATTTTGGAGCGGTTAATATCGGAGGGCCGAACACAAAACCTGAAAAGTATTTTATTTACCTTCGAGCCCCATCCCAAAAAAGTTTTATTTCCCGAAAAAAAACATAAGTTATTGACTATTAAAGAAGAAAAAATTCATCTTTTAAAAGATTTCGCATTGGATTATGTGGTTTTTTACCCTTTTACTCCCGGTTTTTCTCGCATGACCGGCGAAGAATTTCTTGTTTTTTTGAAAGAAAAATACCGGTTAAAAAAACTTTTGCTCGGTTATAACCACAGTTTCGGAAGCGACCGTTTGCAAGACGATAAATTTATTAAACAATTGGGGAATAAACTCGGTTTTGCGGTGGAAAGGTTGCCCCGGGTAACGGTGGACGGTATTCCGGTAAGTTCCACTATCATCAAGCAACGAATAGAAGCATATGATATATTGACCGCTAATAAATTACTTGCTCATCCGTATCTTTTATTCGGGCGTGTGGTGGAAGGCAGTAAATTCGGACGAAAAATAGGTTTTCCTACGGCCAATCTGGCGGTCTTGTCCGAAGACAAATTAATTCCGCCCGAAGGCGTGTATTTGGTGGAAGTAGAATGGGGTACAAAACGTAAATTCGGGGTGATGAACATCGGACGGCGGCCGACCGTCGATGGGAGAAAACGCACATTGGAAGTGCATATTTTGGATTTTTCGGGTGATATTTACGGTGAAATTATTCATGTCTATTTTCTTTCGTTCCTACGGAAGGAAAAGAATTTTCAAGATGTGGAAAATTTAAAAAAACAAATAGAGAAGGATGTCTTGCATGCGCGTCGTATTATCCTGAATTTCTCAAAATAATATTTTTGGTGGATTCTGTCTATTTTAATATATTTGCTTGAAGCAAAAAAAATAATTTTTTGAAACGAATTTTGTCCATATTTTTTATTTTTATTATGACGGCTGGAATTGTAATGCCCGAATTAATTCTTATAAAATACTGGATAAATGAACAACATCACGCAGAGATCTGCCATGAAATCAGTGAACGAAATGAATATGATTCGATGAAAAATAACGGAGATAAATATCTTCTTTCATTATTGAAACGAACATGCGAAAATAATAATAAACAACAATCTAAAGTACCTGTTTGGCATGCGCCTGTTTTTGTAAAAATTTATCCGAGTAATTCTCCCGTAAATCATATTGAATTAACTTCCGAATTTCATAAACGTATTTTCTTTTATCAAAATCCGTATTCCTATTTACATATATCGGATATCTTTCATCCTCCATCCGTGTAAAATCCTTTGCATATAAATTATCCTTCGATCCGGGATATAAAATCGCATCCATGAATGCGAAGAATAAACGTGTTGATAATTAACCTTTTACGGGAACTATAACACACCGATTCATGCCATATTTTGGCAAAAAACCAGGGTCAACCGATATTTTAAACAGTTTAACTTAAATAAGGCCGGATGTCCTGCAAACGACTGCTCCGGCATAAACCGACAGACGGTATGAACAAGTATAATTGTTCACCAACGGTTTGTTCACATGGCATTAGGGTAAATATGCTTTGCACTTGTCATACCGTTTGTCGGTTTTTAAAAAATTCGGAAATATTTATATGACAGGATGATTTCTAGTAATAATGAGTTTGAAAAATCGGGAAAGTGTTTGTTCCTTATGTTCAAAAAATGTTTTTCTACATGATTTGAATAAAACATTCTTAAAAAAACAAAAGCATATGAAGAAATTTTTATATACATTGATATTTACATTATTAGGCACGTATTTGCAAGCCCAACATCATATAAGCATTACGATCATAGATGCAAGAAATGCGATGCCTGTCGACGGCGCATATATTATTAAAGACGACGGAAATATAATCCGCACCGATGAAAATGGAAAGTGTAACTTACCTGTAGAACCGGGGGAAAAAATACGTATAAGTGCCCCGGATTACGAGCCGGTGGAAATTGTTTATCATGCCGGCACGTCGGATACTTTAATTGTAAAACTAAAACCGGCTGTCATTGAATTGGATCAAGTTGTTATTACATCGGATCCGTTAAGGACGCCGGTTCATGCAGTGACCTCAACCGATTTGGAAAAAAAGTACAGTCAACCCCGCAACACGGCCGAATTATTCAAAGATTTGCCCGGCGTCAGTTTGCAAAAAAGAAGCGCCATGAGTGTGGAGCCCGCTTTACGGTCTTTTAAATACGAAGAAATGAATTTAATTTACGACGGAGGGTTTAAAATGGTCAATGCATGTCCGAATAGAATGGATCCTGCATCGGCGCATGTAATACCCGAAGAAGTGGAAAAAATAGAAATAATAAAAGGCCCGTTTAATGTACGTTTCGGTCAGACTTTCGGTGCCATAGTCAATATGCAAACCCGAGATCTAAATCCCGATAAAGTCGGATTAAGCGGTTTGGTTCAAGCCGGTTATGAAACCAACGGTCAAAATAAAGTAGGATTGGCGGCATTAACTTATACAGCAAATAAATTTCATATCAATACCAATTTATCTTACAGAAATTTCGGAGATTATACGGACGGAAAGGGAGATACGGTACCCGCCGGTTTTAGAAGTTTGGAATATTCGATAAAATCCGGATTTATACCCGCAAAAAATCAACGTTTACTTATAGATTGGAGACAAAATTTTACGCGCAATGTCAAACATGCCGGTTTACCGATGGATTCTCCCAAAGACGATAGTTATTTGATTGGTATGGATTATGTGATTTCAAATGTTTCATCGAAAATAAAAGGCATTTCCGCCAAAATGTATTATTCATATGTCAATCATTTAATGACTAATGGTTATTTGATGGATAAACCCCGGCCGAATTATCCAACATTTGATGCGCGAACGCCCGTATGGTCTCGTACAGCCGGCGGAAAAATAGAAATGGAATATCGTCCCGCCGGAAATATGTTGGTTTACATCGGTGCAGATGCCGATATCATTGCCCGGGACGGAATCAAAACGGTTTTCATTACGAGGAATCCGAATACAGGCGCACCATGGCCGGTAAAGAAAAAGGTATTAAATGTATGGCAAGATGGCCGAATTAATGATATAGGCATATACGCGCAAAGTTCATGGAGCCAATCCAAAAGCCGGATTATAGGTGCCGGCTTGCGAGCGGATTATGTATGGGCTTTGGCTAAGCGTCCCGCTAAAGGGATGATAGATATTTATGGCGAGTTCGGACGAAAAACCGATGTGGTGCTTAGCGCCAATTTATCGTATACCTACAAAGGTCCTGATTTTAGAATAGAAACGGCAATCGGACGAGGGACAAGAACACCGAGCATGATTGAACGATATATTTACCGCTTTATAATCGGTGAAGACTCGCGGGAATATATAGGAAATCCTTTTCTTAAACCCGAAATAAATAACCAAATAGAAGCTTCGGCTGTTAAAAAATGGGGTGATTTTCAAGCCGGCATGGATTTATTTGCTTCATATTTCCAAAATTATATAACGGCCCGGTTAAATTCGGCCTATACTCCTGCAACAGGTTCTTGTGGTCAACCTCCCAGGGCACCGAAACAATTTGTCAATGTGGATGCTTATCAATATGGTTTCGATATTTTTGCTACATACCGCTTGACGCCTCATTGGAAAATATCCGTCGATTATTCCTACATCAAGGGCTATAATATGAGTTTTAAAGAACCCTTGGCACAAGTAAATCCGCCGGGTGGACATGTTAAATTTAAATATAACCGTTCGAATTATTGGTTGGATTATCGAATTGAATGGCGGGAACCGAAAAAAGATGTGGCAAAAAGTTTTGGAGAAACTCCGACTCCCGGGTACGCCGTTCATGATTTGATGGCCGGTTATAAGCCGGATAATCATTTCAGTTTGGGACTTTCGATAACAAATATTTTTAATAAGCCATATTATTATCATACCACTTTTGTATTTAGAAATGCCGGAAAACGTTCCGGAGCGCATATTTACGAACCGGGCAGAAATATCAGTTTTATGCTAACTTATAAATTTTAATAAACACATTATTTACAATCTTAATTACAATAACAAAAAAAAATTACAACTATGAAAAAAATAATTTTATCACAAACTACCTTTATAACAATCATTTCGATGCTTTTCTTATTCTCATCATGCACTAAAAACGAAGAACCTATAATCAATACCCATCAAGATGCTTATGGCGATGTCATATTAAAGAAAATGTTCATGATGGGTAATGTGAAATATTTGCCTGTTTTTTTCGCGGGCGGTGAAGGAATTGTAGGCGGGGAAAGTACGGTTACGGCACCCGACGGAAATGAATATGCCTTGAATGAATTTTGGGCCGGACCGGGAATTTTAACCAATAAAGGTCAAGCTAAAAATGTTTTTGATTTTGCAGGAGAATATACTTTTCATTTGAAATTTGCCGACGGCTATGAAAAAGAAGTAACCGACGTATTGGAAAATGTGGAAATTCCTCTTCCGCAAATCAATGTGGTATTCGATGCCTCCAGTCAAACCATTACAGTAAACTGGACGGAAGTTCCCGGGGCGGATTTGTACTGTATTAAATTAACTGAATTGGATGTGGCTCATACGAAACCTTTGTTCAAAAAACCGCAATTGCCCGTTAATACAACTTCATACACCATTCATTTGGATGGCGGTGACGGTTGGTTAAGACCCGTTTCCGATATGCAGCAAGGAACGGAATATTTCGTTGTAGTTGCCGCAAAAAAAGTTGAACAAGGAGCGGAAGTGTCCGGAATGAGTCATGATTTCCAAACAAGTTCATGCAATAAGAGAAAATTTACGTATTGATTGGATGATGAAATCTTAACGAATTATTTATCATTACGTCATATTATTTTTTGTATCTTGCTTGCATTCATTAAAAAATCATAGTATAATATGACTAAATACTTATTTGCGATTATTTTTTTATGTTTTTATACGCTTGGAGAAGCCCAAACATGGAAAGCACCCGCAGAAGCGAACCAATTAATAAATCCCTTGAAGAAAGACAAGGAAAGTATCACAAAAGGAGAAAAAATTTTTCAATCCCTTTGTACTGCTTGTCATGGAAAAACGGGACGAGGTGACGTGCCTTCTATGCAGAACCTTCATCCTAAACCTGCAGATCTTACTTCGGAACAAGTGCAAAATCAATCCGACGGCGCTCTCTTCTGGAAAATATCCGAAGGACGCGGATTGATGGCGTCTTATAAGAATATGCTTAGTGAAGAAGAAAGATGGGCATTGGTTAATTTTATTAGAACCCTGGCAAAACCTGAAGAAACAATAGAAAAAACCGAAGAAGATCTTGCGCAAAATATAAACAACAATGCCGTTTCTTCCACCAAAAAAGAATTAATTACTTCAGGTCAGACGGTGGAAGCATTTCCTTTTACGGTATTAATCAATGCCAAAACCACTCACATTATGAATCCCAAAGGATTCGGATTAAATATTCAACATCGATTCGGGGCCACAAAATTCGATGAAGGATTAATTACCAATTTTTTAGGCCTCGACCTTGCGGCCAATATGCGCTTTGCCTTTGAAATTCCTTATAACGAACGGCTTATGTTTGAAATAGGCCGTACACGTTACGGAAAATTTTACGATGCAGGATTCAAATATCTGATACTCAAACAGACAGCCGATGACAAAATTCCGGTAAGTGTTGCCGTATATGAAAATATTGCCGTTACCACTGAAAAGAAACCCCAATATTCCGACCAAGCCACCTTTGAAAACGGAACGCCATTTGAATATAAATTTCATCATAGGTTATCCTATGATAATCAATTAATCATAGCGCGGAAATTTTCTGAACGTTTATCTGGGCAAATTACATTTCAATTGGTTTGGCGAAATCTAATGCCTTATTCCGAAAAAAACCGGCTGAAAAATACGGTTATTGCCGTTCCTCTCGCCTTGCGGTACAGAATGGGTATTATGCAAGCCGTTAGCGTGGAAATCATGCCTAATAACCAACCGAAAAACTTTCCCGTATCATTTGCATATGAGGTGGCCAGCAGTGGCAATCACGTATTTCAAATTACTATTACCAATTCTGCCAGGTTACTATCTCAGAATTTATATACCGTTCCAACCGCCGATTATTCCCGCGACGGTTTAATGTTGGGATTTAATTTGATCCGATATTTTTAAAAAAATAAAATTTAAGCATATGAAAAAGCAATTATCTGTTATTTTATTCATTTTATTAATGATTCTGCAATCCTGCAGTAAAGATGTGGGGCCCGTTGAACCGGATTCGGATTCGAACAATCAAGTAAGTTTTAAAAACGATGTCCAACCGATTTTTAATAATCATTGTATTTCATGTCATCCTTCCTCCGGAGATTTGGATTTGCGTGAAGGGCACAGTTACAACGAAATAGTAGGCGTTTCCGCTTCCGGTTACAGCGGCACTTTGGTTGTGCCGGGCAATGCCGAAGCATCCGTTTTATATAAAAAAATAGACGGTTCGGGTGCCTTCGGAAGTAATATGCCATTGGGAGGTTCTCTTTCCGCCAATCAAATTAAAATTATCAGGGATTGGATTAATCAGGGAGCCAAAAACAATTGATTTTTAATAAGTTTTCAAATTATTTCTTTTAAGTTCATGTCCGGATGGTATGATAAAATATCGGTGTTTTATGATACATTGACTGTATTTTTTTATCGACAAAAACGGAAGGATTTGTTAGATAATCTCCAAATAAAATCCGGCGAGAGGTTTTTGGTTATTGCATGTGGAACGGGACAAAGTTTCGAAATGATTGAAAACCGTATCGGGGAGGCGGGCGAGATAATAGGTATAGACAGTTCAGAAGGCATGCTCAGACGCGCCTTTAAAAGAATAGAGAAACACGGTTGGAAAAATATTACGCTCCTCAAAGCGGATGCAAGAAATATTTCCCGGGAATTTTTTGAACAACGACATATCAAAACAAATTTTGATGTGGTGTTGGGAGAATTGGCATTTACCGTAATTCCCGAATGGAAAAAAGTGATGCGAAACAGTGTGGAATTATTGCACGAAAACGGCAAATTGGGCATTTTGGATTGGTACAGACCGAAGAACGATTTATTGGGACGGTTGGTAAATTTTTTTGCCCATTCCGATTTAACACGTAACGTAGCCGGTTATGCCGGAAAATTAACCGATTTCCGGATAATAAAAACTTATTTTTTCGGGAATATTTTTATAGGGGCCGGCAGGAAAAAACCGGTTGACCCGCAATGGAATAAAAACTAAACAGAAAAAGCCGGAATTTTTAAACCCCGGCTTTTTTTTCGGCTGTTTTTTCAGCGATTTTTACAATTAATTCGGTAGCTTTTTGCATCGATTCCAAGGGCACATATTCATAGGGGCCGTGAAAATTCAATCCGCCGGCAAATATATTGGGGCATGGCAATCCTTTGAAAGATAATTGCGCGCCGTCCGTTCCACCGCGAATCGGTTTTATTTTCGGTTTGATGCCCAATTCTTCCATGGCTTCACGCGCAATGTCAATAATGTGCATATTGGGTTCGATTTTTTCGCGCATATTATAATATTGATCGTTCATTTCCACTTTTACTACCGGTTCGTCGAAGCGTTTGTTTATTTTCTCGGCCACTTCGAGAAAGAATTTTTTTCGTTTTTCGAAATTTTCCCGGTCAAAATCGCGAATAATATAATACATTTCGGTCCGTTCGACGGTGCCGTTAATAGAGATGATATGGTAAAATCCCTCGTATCCTTCGGTTCGTTCGGGCACTTCGTCTTTCGGGAAAGCCGACATGAATTCATTAGCCAACAGAATGGAATTAATCATTTTGTCTTTGGCGTATCCCGGATGCACGCTTTTTCCGGTTATAATTACTTTGGCACCGGCTGCATTAAAATTTTCGAATTCCAATTCGCCCACATCCGATCCGTCCATGGTATAGGCCCACCGGGCACCGAATTTTTCCACATCGAATTTGTGTGCCCCTCTTCCTATTTCTTCATCGGGATTAAAGCCCACTCTTATTTTTCCGTGCTTAATTTCCGGGTGGTTAATCAAATATTCCATGGCCGTCATAATTTCGGCCACACCGGCCTTATCATCGGCGCCCAGCAGGGTATTTCCATCGGTGGTGATGAGCGTTTGGCCCTTGAATTTCTTAAGTTCGGGGAAATAATCGGGCGAGAGTACCAAACCTTTTTCCTTATTGAGCACGATTTCTCCGCCGTCATAATTTTCGTGAATTTGCGGATTGACATTTGTTCCACTATAATCGGGAGTGGTATCGTAATGAGCGATAAATCCGATAACCGGTACGTCTTCGTCCGTATTCGAAGGCAGAGTGGCATATACATAAGCATTTTCATCGATTTCGACTTCCTGCATGCCGATATCTTCCAATTCTTTTTTTAATAAACGGGCTATTTCCCATTGTTTTTCCGTACTGGGAGTCGTCTTGGATTCCGGGTCCGATTGCGAATCTATTTTGACATAACGTAGGAAGCGTTCCAATAATTTGTCCATAATTTCAATTTTTCATCAAATGTAAAATTTTTCGATGAAACATACTATGGTAAATGTGATTTTTCTGTTTGATAAATCGGCTTTTTTTAAATGTAAATTTTCTCATGACGGTTATAAAACGAAGATGTGACATCCTTTTCGTATCTTTGAAAAATGAATTGTTTTCCCCATGAAAAATTCCAAGAAAAAATTAAAAAAGAAAACCAAAACTACGCGGGCACATTGGCGTAGCATTATTTCATTAATATTAATTTTTTCAGGGGCATTTTTATTGCTGTCCCAAATATCCTATATGTATAATTGGAAAAAAGATTTTAATACCTTGGATTGGGACCCTTCATCGGAACCGGCAGCCAATATTTTCGGTAAATTGGGTGCCTTTTTGGGCCATATTACTATTTATCAAGGATTTGGTGTGGCAACCGTTTTATTGGCTTTAATGCTATTATTTACCGGTATATGGATTTTACAAAAAAAACATTGGTTGCGTATTATTGTAAATTGGATTTGGACGTTGTTTTTAACCGTATTTATTTCTTGGTTTTTTGCTTTGATTAAACCGGATCACTTGCTTTTATCGGGAATAGGTGGTTTGGAGGCAGGAAAAATTTCGATGTTTTATATCGGAAAATGGGGCGCTTTGGCCTTATGGTTTTTAATAGCCGTTTTATTTTTGATTTATAAATTTAAATTGGAGCCCGAGTTTTTAAATAAAATGATCGGGAAGATTACGGCTCCGGCGGCCAAAATAAAATCGCCTGATGCTTTTTTCAAAAGAAAAAGCAAATCTCACACGACGTCTGATCATCCGGAAGAACAGAATCTTCAAATGCAAATTAATCGTTCGGAAGAGGAAATTGAAGTTGAAGAAAAAATTCTTGACTCAGAGCCGAAACCGATTCCTGAAAAAGAAGAAATTAACCGGAGCGAAAACAAACAAAATGTTG
Organism: Flavobacteriales bacterium; assembly: GCA_027067965.1. Classification (GTDB taxonomy): domain Bacteria; phylum Bacteroidota; class Bacteroidia; order Flavobacteriales; family Flavobacteriaceae; genus JAADED01. The sequence goes on from JAMOUV010000002.1 coordinate 55,572, forward strand.
ACAATCAACAAGATGATGATTTTGAAATTATAGTAACCGAAGAAGAATTGGTAGATAAACCTAATGAAATTTTGGAAGAATTCGGCGAGTTTGATCCCACTTTGGAATTAAGCGACTATCAATACCCGCATTTTGATTTATTAAAGGATTATTCCAATGTGGAGGTCGCATTGGACGAACGGGAATTGGTTGAAAATAAAGATAAAATCGTTAAAACACTGAAAGATTTCGGGATTGGAATAACCAAAATAGAAGCCACTGTCGGCCCTTCGGTAACTTTATATGAAATTGTACAAGAACCCGGTATTCGCATAAGTAAAATCAAGAATTTGGCCGATGACATAGCGATGTCATTGGAGGCCTTGGGTATCAGGATGATCGCGCCCATGCCCGGACGGGGAACCATCGGAATAGAGGTGCCCAATAAAAATCCGGTATTGGTACCTTTGAAAAGGGTTTTAATGACCAAAAAATTTCAGCAATCCAAAATGGAATTGCCTATTGCCATCGGAAAAACCATTTCTAACGAAACATTTGTATTCGATTTGGTCAAAATGCCGCATTTATTAATTGCCGGGGCTACGGGGCAAGGAAAATCCGTCGGATTAAATGTGATTATTAATTCCATGCTATTCAAAAAACATCCTGCCGAATTAAAATTTGTCATGGTGGATCCCAAACGCGTGGAATTGTCGTTATATAATGCCATCGAAAAACATTTTTTGGCCAAATTACCCGGCGAAGCCGATGCCATTATCAATGATGTAACCAAAGTAAAAGAAACACTGAATTCTTTGGTAAAAGAAATGGAAAGCCGGTACCGTTTAATGGAAAAGGCCAAGGTAAGAAATATCGTGGAATACAACCAAAAATTTAAGCAGCGCCGGCTAAATCCGCAAAATGGACACCGGTTTTTGCCTTATATTGTTTTGGTAATCGATGAATTCGGTGATTTTATTATGACGGCCGGCAAAGAGGTGGAAATGCCCATTGCATTATTAGCCCAAAAAGCCCGGGCCGTGGGCATTCATCTAATTATTGCTACGCAGCGACCTTCAGTGAATATTATTACCGGAACGATCAAGGCCAATTTTCCGGCTCGTATTGCTTTCCGGGTAGCATCTCAAATCGATTCAAGGACCATTCTCGACCAATCGGGAGCCGAAAAATTAATAGGAAAAGGAGATATGTTAATTCGAACACCGGGAAGTGACCTCATTCGCTTGCAATGTGCATTTATAGATACCGACGAAGTGGAAAATGTCACTGAATTTATCGGCGCTCAACGCGGCTATCCGGAAGCATACCGTTTGCCCGAACCCGATACGACGGACAGTATTCTCGATGACGACGATGAGGCCGAACGCGATGCCTTATTTAAAGAAGCCGCCTATATTATTGTGAGCGCACAACAAGGTTCGGCATCATTATTGCAACGTAAACTGAAGATTGGTTATAATCGTGCGGGAAGATTGATCGATCAAATGGAAAAAGCCGGAATTGTCGGGCCTTCTCAAGGAAGCAAACCCCGCGATGTATATATAACCAGTATCACCGAATTGGAAAAATTTTTTGACGGTATATAAAAACTAATGAAAATGAAAATAAATTTTTTGATAGTCGTATTTTTAAGTTTAGCCATGACCTCCGTTTCACAAAACGACCCGGCTGCTGAAAAATTACTCAAAGAAGTTTCGGATAAATTCGAATCTTATGATAATGTTACCGTCGATTTTGTTTATGAACTTAACAATCCGGACGCAGGCGTAAAACAAGAAACCAACGGCAAAGTTATAATTAACGGTAATAAATACCGCGCCGAATATATGGGCATTATTGATATTTTTGATGGCAAAAAGAGGTTTGTCATCGTGCCGGAAAATCAGGAAGTGAATGTCATGACCTATGCCGAGGACGACGAACTGACGCCCGCCGAAATTTTTGATTTCTATAAAAAAGGATACCGTTACAAAATGGACATTAAACAATCCTTAGGGGGACGTTCCATTCAATATATCAAATTATTTCCCATTAAGGATAACGAAGTGAGTTACGTATTAATCGGCGTGGATCGAAAGACAAAACATATATATAAAGTAATTATTGTCCAAAAGAATAAGACACGTATTACCATAAGTATCAGAAAATTTACGGTTAACAAACCGCTTAGTGACAAGCTCTTTATTTTTGACAAAAACAAATATCCCGATTATTTTATCAACGAATTGGATTAATGATTTATGAACCACCCCTTGACCATCCAGAAATATGTTTTTAAAGAATTTCTGAAGCGTTTTATTCCGGCTCTCATCATTTTATTCTTTATTTTCGTATTGCAGACCTTTTGGGTATATTTCGATGAATTGGCCGGAAAGGGCTTGTCCATGTGGGTGATTTTTAAATTCTTCTATTATTTTTCGCCTAATATTCTTATTTATTCTCTTCCGCTTGCCATTCTTTTGGCCGGGATTATGACTTACGGAAGTTTGGGGGAGAATTATGAATTGGCCGCCATAAAATCATCCGGCGTATCGGTTTTTCGTTCTATGCGTATATTGTTGATATTCAACATTTTTCTTGCAATATTCATTTTGTTTTTTGTCAATTCGGTTCAACCAAAAGGTAATTTAAAATTTACCCGGTTGCGTGCTGCCATTGCCAGGAAAATGCCCGCTGCAGTTATTCAACAAGGAATTTTTTCGGAAATAGGAGATTTTAGCATCAAAGTTCAGCGTAAGTACGGCAAAGACGATCATAAACTGCAAAACGTGATTATTCATCAGGAAGTAACCGGCATACCGGATAAAGTGATTATAGCCGAACGCGGTGAATTTTTTTCGGATCCGTTAACCGATATATTGAGTTTAAAACTTTATGAGGGGGAATATTTTGAGGAATTAACACGCCAGCAAAAAAAATCAAAAGATAGAGAACAATTACCCGCCCTTTATTCGAAATTCGATGAATACACGATCAATATCGACCTTTCGAAAATGAATAAACTCAAAGAGGATGATTCGGATATGAAACTATATCATATGCTCAATGTCTTTGAGTTAAAATCCACTATCGATTCGATGAAACAGGTGATAAGCCAAAAGAAACAAAATTATTTTAAGGAATTTATCGATCGACATGGAGTAAAAGGACAAGGATCGGCGAATATAAAAATAGTCCCTTATGATTCGCTCATTTCGGCACTCAAATTGACTCCTTCCCAGTTGAATAGCATTTATTCCAGATTGTATTCCAAAGCGCAAACCAATATCAGTTATATTAAAAGAAAAAAAAATGACTTTAAGCGAAGAGAGCGATATTTGAATAAATACATCTTTGCATACAATGAAAAATTTGCCACTCCTTTTTATATTTTTCTTTTATTTCTTGTCGGTATTCCTTTGGGCGCCATGATTCGAAAAGGCGGTTTCGGATTGCCATTTGTCTTGGGAATTATAATTTATGCCGCTTTCTATATGCTCAATATGCTTGGGGCCGGTATGTCCGAAGAAGGACTTATTCCGGACTGGCTCGGAGCTTGGCTTCCTGTCATTGTTTTGCTTCCACTGGTTATATATATGCTTTATAATATTCAGTTTGTCAAAGAATCCGTTTTTGTGAAATTAATAAACGATATATCGGCCTTTGTTTCTAAAATATTCAGGCGAAAAGAAATTCAAACCGATGCCATATATATACCTGTCAGCCATATTGATGAAAATATATTAAAAGATTCCATATATAATTATCAGTTAAAAAAAGGAAATCTTTTATATCGAAAACACGAAAATAATTTTGATAAATTATTGACTTATTTAGAAAATCTTCGCCGGCAAACTAAAGCCGATTATATATTGGGCTACTGGAAACCACCCGATAAATTTTCGCGAAAATATAATATCCTAGGAGAAGTTCTTATGATAAAAATAATGCCCGAAGGCCGTCATATAATTACCACCAATTTGGACGTGAATTACCGTTATAACGGGGAGAAATTTGAAATATTAAAAAATCTTGATGAAAAATTTGTTCATTATAAGATTTTTAAGGGATAATTGTTTTCTGTTTTTAGTTTTTTCATAAGTAAAAAAATACATATTTTTGATAAAAGTAAATTGAATAATGATGAATCGTTTTGTTCTGTTTTTTACCCTTTTATTTGTAATAAATATAAATGCCCAAAACAGCCCTTTTGACGTCCCGGATCTCGCCGGAAAAAATTCCGGAGAGAGCGTAATTAGTCGAAAACTGGATTTAATTTTTTCGAATGAAGAAAATTATTGGCGTTCGATAGATAAATTCGCTAAAGGAAGCGGATATAAACCCTATAACCGGTTCAAATACTTTTGGAAAGATTATGCCCGTTCGGGTGATGACCCCGCCGAAACATTTTGGCAGGCGTATGTTCATAATTCCTTGGCCGGACGTCCTTCTTCTGATGACAGCAATTGGTCCTTGGTAGGAGATACGAAATACACATTGACCGGAGGTACCGAAGGAAAAGGACGAATTAATGTAATAGCAGTCGATCCGAATAATCATGATATTATTTATATAGGAGCGCCCGCCGGCGGGTTATGGAAAACGACGGATGGCGGACAGAATTGGACGCCGCTAACCGACCATTTACCCAGTTTGGGCGTATCCGGTATTGCCATTCATCCCAATGATTCGAATATCATTTTAATAGGAACGGGAGACGACGATGCCTATATGACACCGGCCAAAGGTATTTTCAAAAGTACCGACGGCGGGCAGACTTGGACTTTATTGGGCACCGGTCTCCAAAACGGATTGGATTATATTTCGGATATTATCATTCATCCTTCTCACCCTGATACCATTGTAGCCGCAACCGGATCGGGAATTATTCGATCTAATGACGGCGGATTAAATTGGCAAAAAGTCTTAAATGGCCGTTCGCGTTCATTAAGGATACATCCGACTAATCCGGATATATTTTATACAACGGCAAATAGCGGGGAATTTTGGCGTTCGACCGATGCGGGTGCCAATTGGACTAAAATTACAAGCGGATTGCCCGCATCCAACCAAGTAAGCCGGATGGTTATCGATGTGACACCCGCTGCACCGAATAAAGTATATTTATATGCTAATAACGGCACTTCTTTTGTGGGATTTTATGTGTCAAATGATTCGGGACAAAGCTTTCAAAAAACCGCCGAAAATGATAATCTCACCGAAAGCAGGCAAACATGGTACGATTTGGAAATCGGTATTTCGGATTCCGATCCCAATTTGATTATAAAGGGAGAAGTAAATCTTATGCGTTCCGAGGACGGAGGAAATGATTTTTCGCTCGTGAATGACTGGTCGGTTATGAATGACCAATATACCCATGCGGATATCCATTTCATTAAATTTATCAACGGGATACTGTATATCGGTTCAGATGGAGGAATATACAGAAGTACCGATAATGGCAATCATTTCGAAAATTTAAATGATAAATTGGCCATATCTCAATTTTACAAGATTTCCATTGTAAAAAATGCGGATAATCCCCTTATACTAGGCGGATTACAAGATAATGGCGGAATTGCCAAAATAATAGACACATGGAATATTTATCACGGTGGCGACGGTATGGATAATGCCCTTGATTTATACAACCCCAGAGTGGGTTATAGCATGTTATATTTCGGTATGATGACGGCAAAAACCACGGATGGCGGTGTAACCTCAATCAGTTTGGGAGCCCTCCCCGAACGAGGTAATTGGGTTACTCCCTTGGAAATGAGCCCTGATAATGAATTATTTGCTGCGGCAAAACATCTTTACAAATTAGATAACGATTCATGGCAACAAGTTACTTCCACACCTTTTTTAAGGGCTGCTAATGTGTTAAAATTCCATCCTTCCGATGCGCGAAAGGTATATGTGGCAGTAGGCGACGATTTGTTTAAAAGCACCGACGGCGGCCAAAATTTTACTCAACTTGCATCCATACCGTATAGCGGCAATATTACTTCGATTGCCATCAATCCGGACGGACGTGATATATGGGTTTCCATCTATGACAGGGTATATCATACTACAAACGACGGTTCTACTTGGACCGATGTTTCGGCCGGACTCTCGCCGGGTGTAAGAATAAATGATTTGCAATATCATAGATTTAGTTCACCAACCGTATTATATGCGGCAACGGATTTGGATGTCTATCGTAAAACCGGGGATTCACATTGGCAACGATTTGACAATGGATTGCCCAATACTCTTATATATGATTTGGAATTGGATGAAATTAAAGGATTTTTATACGCCGCCACTTTTGGCCGAAGTGTATGGAAAACACCCGTAGATGTGTATTCTCCAAGTTGGGATGCGGCTGTTGTAGCCAGTGACTTGCCCCGTGATCATTTATCTTGTTCTGATATTAATCAAATTCGATATGCAATTGTGAATAGGGGTGTGAATACAATTAATAATTTTTCATATTCATGGGAAGTGAACGGCCAAAACGGTTCGGGAAATTGGACCGGAAGTTTGAATCAAGGCGACACGACTTATGTGGAAATTAACTTAAATACACCCATTGCGGCTCCCGTACGCACCGAAGCGGATTTTAGTGTGAGTATGGCTAATGATCAGGTGGGAATAAATAATATTCTCAAACAAAAAATTTTGATTAATCGTCCGGCGTCCCTCGATATTGATTATGATTTTGAATCGGCTTCACATGAATTGTTGAGTGATGAGTATAATGGTCATGAAAGCATTTGGGAACGTGCCACCCCAGCGGATTCGATCTTACATGCCGCCGCTTCAGGAAGTTATGCATATTGTACAAATCCCACGGGCGATTACAATAACAATAGTAGAGAATTTCTTTATTTGCCATGTTTGGATTTTTCTAATTATACGGATGCTGTTATCAGTTTTGATCTGGCCTTTGATATTGAACACGAATGGGATGCCTTATATATGGAATATTCAACCGATGGTGTAAATTGGCAAGTTTTAGGCACTGCATCCGATCCGAATTGGTATAACAGTTCTTATGTGCAAGGTGTTTGTCATGGTGCCCAATGGACCGGTACGGAACGAAATTTCCGGACTTATTCACATCATTTGAATATGTTGGCCGGCGAACCTCATGTATATTTAAGATTCGTAATGGCCTCCGACATGTATGTCACGGCCGAAGGGGCGGTAATCGATAATCTGCAGATTACGGGTAATATGGGAATTGATAAGAATGATAAATTGGCGCATATTCAATTATATCCCAACCCGGCTACAGATTTGTTACATGTCATTTCTTCCCGGTATATCGATGAGATTGAAATCATGGATATGAGCGGAAAAATTATTGCGGAAATACCTTTTAATCATTTGAGTACAGTGGATATAAAGGTAAGGGCATTGGTGCCCGGCACTTATGTATTACGCATTCATGCCGGAGGAGTTGTATTTAATAAACATTTTATCAAAAAATAAATTCGTTGCCCGATAATTTAGAGATTTTATTTCCGATCTTTTACAAGATATGTTTGTGCGCATGGTAGGAAGATCGCACAAGCGGTCCGCTTTCCACATGACGAAAGCCCATGCGCCGTGCAACTTTTTCGAAATAAGCAAATTTGTCGGGATGTACGTATTCCTTAACCGGAAGCAAGTCGGGATTGGGTTGCAAATATTGACCGATGGTTACAATGTCGGTTTTTACCCGGCGGAGGTCTTCCAAAGTTTCCAGCACATCTTCATCGGTTTCGCCCAATCCGAGCATAATTCCCGATTTGGTGCGCCGGATACCGTTTTCTTTCAAGTACTGTAATACAAATAAACTCCGGTCGTATTTGGCTTGAATACGGACTTTTTTCGTGAGCCGGCGAACGGTTTCCAAATTATGCGAAACCACTTCCGGTGCCGCTTCGATAATGCGATCTAAAATTTCCGTTTTGGCTTGAAAATCCGGAATAAGGGTTTCCATGGTGATGCCGGGATTCAACTCACGGACTTGATGGATGGTTTCCACCCAAATACCTACGCCCAAATCGGGCAAATCGTCTCTGTCCACCGAAGTAATAACGGCATGTTTAACGCCCATAAGTTTAATCGATTCGGCTACCCGAAGGGGTTCGTCGGGATCGGGAGGCAGGGGACGTCCCGTGGCGACGTTACAAAATTTACATGAACGTGTACAGATATTCCCTAAAATCATAAAGGTAGCCGTACCTTCTACCCAACATTCACCCATATTCGGGCATGCTCCGCTGGTGCAAATGGTATGCAAGTGTTTTTCTCTAACAATATGGCGGATTTTTTGAAAATTATTCCCCGAAGGAAGTTTTACCTTTAACCAATGGGGCTTTCTGGTGATATGTTTTTTATCGGTGTGTGGCATCGTTGTCATTTTTGATTTGTTGCGTAAGTAATTTTTTTGCCCGCATGAGTCGCACTTTGACATTGGAGATGGATTCCCCGGTTATGACGGAAATTTGTTTGTAACTCATGCCGTCGAAGTAGCGAAATTTTAATATCTCGCGATACTTGGGTTTTAGGGTGGTGAGGGCTTCTTGGATTTTTTTTAATTTTTGCTCGAGAATCAACTTGTCTTCTTCGGAATTTTCATCCGGAATATTTAAAATTTTATCTTTTCGATAGGCATTCTCCCTGTCAATCGATACGGTTTCATCCAATTTTTTTTTCTTTCTGGAACGGTCGGTATAAATATTTTTTGAAATGGTAAGCAACCAATTTTTGAAACTATACTGTTCTTTGAAAGTATGAATTTTTTCAAATGCGCGGGCAAAAGTTTCTATGGTAATATCCTCGGCTTCATTGGCATTATTAATTTGTGATAATTGAAATCGATATATATCGTTCCAATATTTTTCCAATAAATATTTGAATGCCTTTTGGTCGCCTTTTTTGGCTGCTTGTATGTAATCTTTTAATGCCAAGTATAATTTTTTTTAAAAAGCCCTTTTACAAAAATAAGCAATTGCATGATAATCAAATTTAATTCCAAAAAAGGGATGAAGTAAAAAGGAATTTTATCTTCTAATTTTATGGAAGCGGAATAAATTATTGCCGAATAAACAATACTTTTCAGCATTATGAAAAATAGGGCATATTTGAAGTATAAGGGGTTGAAAAGCAAATAGATTGCCGATATCCAAAAAAGGGTTTGGGTTAAAGTAAACAAAAAGAGTGAAATACGATGAATCAATCGATAACGGTAACTTGTGGAATAATGCCGAAATTTTTGATTGAAATAATCCTTAAAATTTGTTTCGGGCAGTGAGTTGGTATGGGCATCCGGGTGAATGCAAATGGCGGTGTTGTCCGGCGTGGCGGCTTTATTGACCAAAAGATCGTCATCGCCCGAAAGCAGATCAGCATGGGCGGCAAAACCGTTGACGGCATGAAAAACCTTGCGGCTATAAGCCAAATTCCGGCCTACACCCATATAGGCCGCACGACGCAATGCATAACCGAAATATTGCAAGCCGGTCAGGACGGTTTCATACCGGATTAATTTATTTAGCCATCCGGGACGTTTCTCGTATTTGCCGTAGCCCAATACTATATTTTTTCCGCCTTCGAATCCGGCGGCCATTCTTGCTATCCACTTTTTTGAAGCAGGACGGCAATCGGCATCGGTAAATAGCAAATACTCGTTTTGGGCGGCATGAATACCTGCCGTTAGTGCCTGTTTTTTGGCGCCGCGACCTTTGTTTCGTATTTCAACGATTTTTAATTTAGGGTCTTTGAATTCGGCTAATATTTCTTTTGTGCCATCTTCCGAGCGGTCATCGATAAGGATGAGTTCATAATTCTCGTATTGCTGATTTAACCACAATGGCAAATGTTTTTTGAGGTTTTCGGCTTCGTTTCTTGCGGCAATAATTACACTTACCGCCGGCGAAAATTCCGTTTCCTTGCGAAGTCTGTAGCGCAAAAAGCGGATGAAAAAGAATGAATAATACAGCATTTGGTACACAAAAGCGATGACCATCAGAAGGAAGAAAAAATTCGCCGTTCGGTTCATTGGCCGGGTTTTTCAAAGAAACTCAGTACGGATTGTCCGTATGTTTTTGATTTTTTATAAGCCGGATGATTAAAACGTCTGGATTTATGATGTTCGATAATCAACATACCGTCCGGATTCAATAATTCGTTTTGAAAAATTAATTGGATGAGATTTTCAATTTTTTCTTCGGCCATATCATAAGGAGGGTCCATAAAAATCACATCGTATTTTTGATGTTCGGATGCTAAAAAATCTTTTACGTCGGCATGAATGGCAAGTACGGGCAAATCCAGTTGTTTGGCGGTTTTGTCAATGAATTGCACACTGGCTTTATGTTTGTCCACAGCCGTAATTTCGGGAGTGCCGCGCGAACCGAATTCAAAAGAAATATTTCCTGTTCCCGCAAACAGGTCCAATACTTTCAGTTCGTTGAAAAAATACCGGTTATTTAATGCATTAAATAACGATTCCTTCGTAATATCTTTTGTCGGCCGGGCAGGCAAGTTTTTCGGCGCGTGAATTTTTCTGCCTTTATGTTTGCCTCCGATGATTCTCATAATACATGTTTTAAGATTTCTTTTTCGGCATCGGGATGATAAGTGACACGTTTTGTGAAATGTAAAATGTTGTCTTTCAGTTCTTTGTGTATATCATCATGGCTTAAAATATGAATATGAGGACGAAGAGGTGTAAGTTCTTTTTCTTCCCAAACGAAGAAGAAATAATATAAAAAATCATCCGGATGATGCATCGGAAACGTGTTGAAAAAATAGAATTCGCCTTGACGAAAAATAGCCATTTGAAAATCCTTTCGACCGGGACGAACAAAAATTTCGGTTCGGGATTTTTTATGCAATTGACGGGCATATTTCAAAAACGGCGTGGCCGAATGAAAATATTCGATTTCGCCATATTGCTCGATAAAAAAATTATTAATGTTTTCATACGGTACATATACATTTGCGGTTCCCGATGGTAGATTTCGGTCCGTTTCCAAAGTATCTCCGGGAAGGAGTTTGATGTTATATTTTAATAAATCCGGTAATTTTTCGTCATCCAGCATTTCTTCCGGCACAATGGTATTTAAATTATTATGATGAAGAATCGTGATCTTACTGACAGGAAACCTTTTTAGTTGTTCGTCATGGATTTTTTCAATGATTTCATTTAATCCGGAAGGCACTTCCGACTCAAAAGGAATGCTGCGGAAAATTTCTTTACCGTCGTGTTGCAAGAAAAAAGAAAGTCCATACAAACCGGTTTGTATGGACATTTTATTTCCGGAAGATAAGTTCATTATTCCTTATCCTTAATATCGTAGAGTTTCGGCCAGTTACCGCTTGTGGTTACTTCTTCAAGTGAACCGACTTTGATGTACGGGCCATTTACTTCTTCGGTACTGATAATATTCAATTCTTGTTCGACCAAATCCTTGGGCTGATCGTAAAGGATTTCTTTTTTGTGTACACGTGCTTCGAAGACGGGTAATTTGACATCTCCCTTATCGACATAACCTTTACGAAGTTCGAATTTGACTTGTTTTTCCCGGCCGGGAATAGGCACCCACATCATTTCTTTGTAACGGGTGTCATTTTTGAATAAAGAGTCTTTTACCGGCACATATCCTAAGGTATCGAAGACGATTATTTCTTCTTCCACTTCAATATTACGGAATTTATCGAATTTTTTTACCACCGAATCACGTTGTTGGACAATAGGAAATTCGGCCGTGTCGATAAATTGAATCAATGAATCGAACGAAGCGGTATAATCCCCCGTAACCGTTCTAAAAGCCACTTCGGAGTCACGAATGTCTTTTAATCTGTCGATAACTTTTGCGTAGCGTTGTTTTTTTATTTTATTAAACCTGACGGGAGCCGTGATGGATTCATAAATTTTGAATCCCAAAAAAATCGCGGCAGCAATTAATAGCAGGTTTATAATAGGAACCGTTTTGGGTGTAAGTTTTCCTTTCGCTACCAAGTAAGTTAAGAACAAGGTGAGTAAAACCAATAAAATAAATACGAACCAATACATCGGCTTATGTTTTTAATTGTAGCAAATATACAATTTTTTGGAAAGAATGCATATTACTTTTTGGAAGAAAAATTTTTCATCCGTTCTTGCCATGCTTTTGTTTGAGATAAATAGGCAAAATTATCAACGGCATATAATTTTGCTTGTTCCAATAAAACGGTATAAGGAAAGTTCACCGTCTGTTTGGTGAGTTTAATGGCTTCGACGCTACCTTCGAGAATTTGTCTTGCCCATTCATTTATTCTATTATCTATATTTTCTTCCGAAACGATTTCATTAATCAAGCCCATGTCGGAGGCCTCCTTTGCTTCAATAATTCTGCCAGTTAAAGTTAAATCCAATAAATTGTTTCTTCCGATAAGAGATTCGACATAAATGGTGCATGTGGCCGGTAAAATGGCGCCGAGTTTGACGGCCGGAAAACCGATTTTGGTCCCAGGAGTAGCAATCCTTATATCTGCGGCCGAGGCAAATCCTGCCGCGCCGCCCAATGCCAATCCGTGCAACCGGGCAATAACCGGCTTGGAAAATTTATATATCTTTTCGGATGTTTCTTCCAATAAATAGGCAAACTCTTTGGCTTCTTCGATTGATTTCAGAGAAAGCAAAGCGTCCAAATCCACTCCGGAAGAAAAACTTTTGCCTCTTCCGGCCAGAATAAGCAAACGGATTTTCTTATCTTTATTCAATTCATCTAACATATTACTCAATTCCTTGAGAAGTGCGCTGTTGAATGCATTATGTTTCTCCGGCCGGTTGAGTGTCAAAAAGGCCGTTTGATTTTCGATACGGAGATGAATATATTTTGACATGATTTTATTTTTTAATCATTATTTATATAGTATATGTCGATCAATGAATTTTCTTTTTCATTTAGAATCAAAAATACATTCTTTTTCCGTAATACTTGGGTTTTCCTGTGAGATTATTTGTGAGTTTTGTCATATATTTGCAGTTCAAAATAAAAAGACAGCAAAATGAGTGATAAAGAACATATTGAGTTATTAATTCTGGGTTCGGGACCTGCCGGTTATACGGCTGCCATTTATGCCGCTCGGGCGGGTTACAAACCGGTCGTCTATACCGGTATGGAAATGGGAGGCCAATTAACCACTACAACCGATGTGGAAAACTATCCGGGATTTCCCGAAGGTATTCAAGGCCCCGAATTGATGGAGCGGATGAAAAAACAAGCCGAACGATTCGGTACCGACGTAAGATTCGGATTGGCCACGGCCGTGGAATTGGCCAAAGAAGAAGGTGGCAAACACAAAGTAACCATAGATAACTCGAAAGAAGTAACCGCCGATGTGGTGATTATCGCTACCGGGGCATCGGCGATGTATTTGGGATTGGAAAGCGAACAACGTTTGCGCGGTGGAGGTGTATCCGCATGTGCTACTTGCGACGGTTTCTTCTATCGCGACCAACGAGTGGCCGTAGTAGGAGGTGGCGATGTGGCTGCCGAAGAGGCCTTATATCTTTCCAATATTGCCAAAGATGTAAAAATGTTTATCCGTCGCGATCAAATGCGCGCTTCGAAAATCATGCAAGACCGGGTGTTCAAGAAAGATAATATCGATGTGATGTGGAATACGGAAGTAAAAGAAGTTTTGGGCGATAAAGTGGTTGAAGGCGTTCGGGTGGTAAATAATAAATCGGGCGAAGAACAGGAAATTCCCTTGGAGGGTTTATTTGTGGCCATAGGACATAAACCCAATACCGAAATATTTAAAGGTCAGGTCGAAATGGACGAACGCGGATATATTATTACCAAATGTAAATCGACCGAAACCAATTTGCCCGGTGTTTTTGCCGCCGGTGACGTGCAAGATCCCAAATATCAACAAGCCGTAACCGCAGCCGCCACGGGAAGTATGGCCGCATTGGATGCCGAACAATATTTAAATAAAATAAAAGGATAAAAGTCCAGTTTGGAAAACCAAAATGCAAAAGGTCGCTTCGGGCGGCCTTTTTTTGTTATATATATTAATATTTTTAACAAATATTAGATGGTAAATGTTAAAATTTAAAGTTTTACAAAGGATTAAGAAAGAGGTAATTTTTCCACTACATCGGCAGGCGGCTTGATGGGTTTACCGTTTTTGGCGGCAAAAAATAAAATAACTTCCGCTTCGGTGGATTTTTGGCCTTTTTCATTAAAAATTTCGTACGAAAAAATAAGTTTCGGACCTTTCAATTCTTTTAATTTGACTTTTACTTCAATGAGTTCGTCAAAAGTAAGCGGAACAAGATATTTGATGCTCATTGTGTAAACGGGGAGCAGTATTCCATTGATTTCCAGTTGTTTATAGGAAACTCCGAGTTTGTTTAACCATTCTATCCGTGCAAGTTCCAAATAAACCGGATAAACACTGTGATGAATGTAACCCATTTGATCCGTTTCGCTGTATCTTGTTCTTATTTTAGTGCAGTAGGTTGAATTTGACATGATAAATTTTATTCGTTGGCGTAAAAATATATGAAAATCTTTTTTTAAAAACAAAGGAAAAAAATTTTTTTATCAACATTTTTTTGTCAATATTTGCTTCAGGAAATGAATCGACGGTAAGCAATGCATTTTAACAAATAATTAATAAAATGTTATAAGACAATATGACGGCGCAACAAGTTTGGAATTTATGTTTGGATTTTATCCGCGAAAATACCACGCAAGAGGTATTTGAAACCTGGTTTAAGCCGATTAAGCCGGTCAAATTGGACGGAAAAATTCTTACTATCGAAGTACCGACTCCGTTATATTACGAATGGTTGGAAACACATTATTTGAACTTATTGCGGGCCGCTTTACAAAAAGCACTGGGGCGCAATGCCGGGCTGATGTATCAGGTAAGAATGAGTAACAAAAAAGATGCTCCCAGGCGTGATATTACCATCATGGGATCCAAAACGCCGCGCGTAGATACCAGAAACAAAGCCCTTAACGAGCAAAAAAAATCCGAGAAAATTATTAATCCTTTTGTCATTCCGGGTATTGAAAAGGTAAAAATCGATTCCAATCTCAACCCGAATTATACTTTTGATAATTTTATCGAAGGACCGAATAACCGTTTAGCTCGAAATGCCGGCTTGGCGGTAGCGCGTCGTAATTCATTGTCATTCAACCCGTTATTTATTTACGGTGGGGTAGGTTTGGGAAAAACGCATATTGCCAATGCCATCGGGGTGGAAATTAAGAGAATGAATCCGGAAAAGAACGTGCTTTACGTATCCATGGAAAAATTCACCCAACAATACACATCGTCTGTAGTGAATCATACTCGTGACGATTTTATCCATTTTTACCAAATGGTTGACGTGTTGATTATTGATGACGTGCAATTTCTCTCCGGCAAACCCGGTGTGCAAAAAGTTTTTTTCCATATTTTCAATCATTTGCATTCTGAGAAAAAACAATTGATATTTACTTCCGACAAATCGCCGGTTGATTTGAAAGATGTGGAAATGCGATTGCTTTCCCGTTTTAAATGGGGATTGTCGGCCGAATTAAAATCACCCGATTACAAAACACGATTGAAAATCATCCAAAATAAATTATTACGCGACGGTGTAGTAATGCCGGAAGAAGTTATCGATTACGTGGCCAAAAACGTAAATACCAATATTCGCGATATTGAAGGTGTGCTTACCGGAATCATTGCGCAAGCCGCCTTTAATCACAAGGAAATCAATCTGGAATTGGCCGAAGAAGTGGTTTCGAATTTTGTCAAGCATAAAAAACCGGAATATTCTTGTGAAATGATTAAGCGTATTGTGGCGCAATATTTTGACATGGACATCAGTTCATTCGAATCCAAGTCCCGTAAGCGTTCCATTGTCCAAGCCCGTCAAATTTCCATGTATTTGGCAAAAAAATACACCAAGGCCTCCTTGGAAACTATCGGCAAGCATATCGGCAATAAAGATCATGCCACGGTTATTTATTCTCTTACTGTGGTCCAAAATTTGATGGAGATGGATAAAAAGTTTCGAAATACCGTTAAGGATATCGAAGCCATGTTGATAGAAATCTAAATTTAATTTATGACCACTACGGATAAAAATTATAAAATTCTCTTTGTTTGTTTGGGAAACATTTGTCGTTCGCCTATGGCGGAAGCGTTGTTAAAGAAAAAAATTAATACGGAGAAGCATTTTGTTGATTCTGCGGGACTTGACGCCTATCATTTGGGTGAGCCGCCATGTCCCGAAACCATGGAAATTTGTCAAAAACACGATTGTCATCCCGATCACAGAGCGCGGTTATTGACCAAAAAAGATTTAAAGAAATTCGACCGCATATATGTGATGGACCGGCAAAATTTGGAAGAAGTCAAACAAAAGGCAACGCCCGAGGAAATGAAAAAAGTAGATTTGATTTTGAATCAACTTTATCCGGGCGAAAATTTGGATGTGCCCGACCCGTATATGCGAAAAAATATCATTGAAATCGTATATAAACTTCTTGACGCGGCTACCGATGTGATTGCCGATAAAATAAAAAAAGGTGAACTCTAAACCCGGGCGGCTTTATTTAATTCCCGTTTTTCTCTCCGACACCCGGCCGGATAAGGTATTCCCGGACTATAATTTTGCCGTTATTGAAAAATTAAGATATTTTATCGCCGAGCATGAAAAAACCGCCCGCCGGTTCATCAAAAAAGTGGCTCCGCAAGTGGTGCAATCCGAATTGCAATTTTATATTTTGAATAAACATACGAATCCGGCCGAAATCGGTCGTTTTCTTCAACCTTTGGAAAATGGGTTGGATATGGGCTTGCTTTCCGATTCGGGTATGCCGGCCGTAGCGGACCCGGGGGCGGCAGTAGTTAGAATCGCCCATAAAAGAGGAATCAAAGTGGTGCCTTTGGTCGGGCCGTCTTCCGTGATTTTGGCATTAGCGGCATCGGGACTTAACGGCCAACATTTTGAATTTCACGGTTATTTGCCTATTGACAAAGGACAATTGATTCATAAAATTAAAAAGTTAGCAAAAGACACGCTTTCTTCGGGAAAAACACAAATCTTTATAGAAACACCTTATCGAAATGATAAGATATTCAATTTTCTATTAAAACATTTACCTGAAGATATGTCTCTTTGTATTGCCATAGATATTACCGGAGAAAATGAACAAATAAAAACAAAAACTGTCTCCCAATGGAAACGCACTCCGGTTAAAATAGGCAAAATTCCGGCTATTTTTCTCTTTGGCCGTTAATCACGGTTTGTCAAGCATAATTTATTCTTCATCTTCATGATCATGATCGTGATGGTGATGGTGATGGTGATCATGGTGATGGTGATGGTGATGGCGTTCAGGCGGTAGGGCTTGCAAGGTGCCTGCTATCAGTTTTTCGATTACTTCGTCCGGATTTTTTTCGGCAACCATATAAGCACGTTTTCCCAGAAAATATAATTTTTGAACCGCTCCCGGACCGATTCCTCCCGTGATAATGATTTCCGCTTTCTCCAATGGATGTCCTTTAAAACTAAGCGGTTCGCGATGAAGCACTTCATGCAAAATTTGATCGTCGGTAAGTTCTATTTGTTTTTTGTCTTTTAATTCGATTTCTCCTTTTTCATTTTCCACAATTTCATATAACAAAAAATGTTTGGATCTTCCGGCATGTTTATGAACCCTTGTACCGGGACGTCCCGTTCCTACGGCCACAATAATTTTTTTCATTTATTTAAATATTTAATTTATAACAAATATAAATAAATTTTCCCGGTCTTCTTCAGAATTATTTATTATATAAAAATTTAAGATTTAATCCGGGCGTGAAAAACTTGTTCGAAATGCTTGATGATATGGCTTTTAACTTCTTCGGGAGGTGGGGCGAAACCCAATTCTTTCTCCATGGATGTAACGCCTTTGTTTCGGATGCCGCATGGAATAATATAATCGAAATACTTCAAATCCGTGGAAACGTTCAAGGCGAAGCCATGCATGGTAACCCACCGGCTTGTGCGTACGCCGATGGCACATATTTTCCGTGCCGATGCTTTACCCACATCGAGCCAGACACCCGTTTCTCCTTCACTTCGTTCACCGCGAATGCCATAATCGGCCAGCACATGAATAATAACTTCTTCAAGCATGCGAATATATTGAATGATATCCATGCCGAAATTATCCAAATCAATGATAGGGTAACCCACGATTTGGCCGGGGCCGTGATAAGTTATATCGCCGCCGCGATCGGTTTTGATAAAAGTTACCTGATGTTTTTCCAATTCATTTTCCGGAAGGAGCAAATGTTCTTCTTTACCGCTTTTTCCCAGGGTGTAAACATGCGGATGCGTAGTAAAGATAAAATAGTTGGGAGTGGGAATCCGGATATTTTCTCGCCGGTTGCGAATTTTAATATTTTTAATTTCGTCGAAATAATGACGTTGTCTTTCCAATGCCTTTTCGTAGGGGGTAAGCCCCCAATCCATAAGCAAAATTTCTCGATTCATTCGTCGGGATTTAACAAATTGCCGCAATTATGACAATAAACGGCACCATCCACATGATCGTCTTCGTGGCAGAACGGACATACTTGGGTATTGGTGTGTACTTTTTCCTGTTTTGACATTTCGGAGGTAACAATGCCCGTGGGAACCGCAATAATACCATAACCCAAAATCATGATTAAAGCGGCAATGAATTGACCCAATGGCGTTACGGGCGCAATATCGCCGTATCCGACGGTCGTTAAGGTTACTATTGCCCAATACACACTTTTAGGTATATTATCGAATCCGCTTCCTTCCTCATATTCCACCATATACATGATTGTGCCCATAATGATAGTCAATATAATCACGGCCATTAAAAATACCATGATTTTGTGCCGGCTTGCTTTGAGTGCTTTGGTTAAGCGTTGCGATTCGCCCACAAAGGAGGAAAGATGAAGGATTTTGAACAACCGCAACAAACGTAATGCCCGCAGGGCAATAAGAAGATGCGAACCGGCAATAAAACCGGAAATATACATGGGAATGGCCGACATAAAGTCGATAATGCCGAAAAAACTAAAGATATATGATTTGGCATTTTTACTAACCCAAATTCTTAATAGGTATTCAATGGTAAAAATGATGGTAATAGCCCATTCGGTGAGATAAAACCAATGGCCGTAACGTTGAGCCAACGGTTCCACCGTTTCCAACATGACCGCTAAAATACTTATTACAATAAGTATCAGTAAAATAATATCAAATAATTTACCGCTCGGCGTATCGGCTTCGAAGATAATTTTATATAACTTGGCTTTTAGTTTTTCGATACCCATTTGATATTAAATCTTACACAAAGATAAGTCATTTCGTCTTTGGCTCGAAATTTACGAGATTAATCAATAAAAAGGCGCCCTTCGGCGCCCTTGCAAGTTATTTTATCACAAATACTTATAATCACGATTTGTTTTCGGATTTTTTTGGCGTGTGATTGGCTTTCCGCTCTTCAAAAACCAATTTCGGAATTTCATTAATACGTTTTACGAAATGAAAATTCAGCCCTTCCAGATATTCCGGTTTAATTTCTTCTATATCTTTCCGGTTGGCTTCCGGCAATACGATTTCATTGTACTTGGCCCGCTTGGCAGCCAATATTTTTTCTTTGATACCTCCCACGGGCAATACTTTGCCGCGTAAAGTTATTTCACCGGTCATGGCTAAGCGGGGGTTTACTTTTTTTCGAGTCAATGCCGACAAAATGGCCGTAAACAGGGTGATTCCTGCAGAAGGGCCGTCTTTGGGAGTGGCGCCTTCGGGTACATGAATATGAATTTTTTTGATGTCGAACAGATTCGGATCCACACCGAATTTGCTTGCATTGGCCTTAATGTATTCTAATGCGATATCGGCCGATTCGCGCATTACTTTTCCTATATTTCCGGTTAAGGAGAGTCCTTTTCCTTTCGACATAATGGCTTCAACAAAGAGGATGTCGCCTCCCGTACGGGTCCAAGCCAAGCCTGTTACTACGCCGGGCATGATATTCTTTTCGTACAAACCGGCGGGATATCTTTCTTTGCCCAATATTTTCTTAATATCTTCATTGGATATTTTCGGTTTGTATGCTTCTTCGAGTGCAATTTGTTTGGCCCGGTTACGGATTAATTTGGCTAGCATTTTTTCGAGGTTTCTCACTCCGGATTCCCTTGTATAGTGAACGATTACTTTTTGAATTTGAGGCGAACCGATTTTAAATTGACTTTCGTCCAAACCGTGTTCCTTGATTAATTTGGGAATAAGGTGGCGCTTGGCTATTTCGGTTTTTTCTTCGATGGTATAGCCGGTGATGGGAATGACTTCCAAGCGGTCGCGAAGGGCCCAAGGGATATCGTAAAAATAATTGGCCGTGGCAATAAACATTACATGCGACAAGTCATAGGGGACTTCCAAAAAACGGTCGTAAAATTCTTTATTTTGTTCGGGGTCCAGTACTTCCAGTAGTGCACTGGAAGGGTCGCCTTTATAATCCGAACCTACTTTGTCCAATTCGTCCAGGATAAATACCGGATTGGACGTGCCGGCTTTTTTTATCATTTGAATTATCCGTCCCGGCATGGCGCCGATGTAAGTTTTACGGTGTCCTCGGATTTCGGCTTCATCGCGAAGTCCGCCGAGGGACATACGCACGTATTTTCGGCCGATTGCTTCGGCAATGGATTTTCCCAAGGATGTTTTTCCCACTCCCGGAGGTCCGTAAAGCAATAGGATAGGGGCTTTCATGTCTTTTTTGAGTTTGAGGACGGCCAAATATTCAATAATGCGTTTTTTGACATCTTCCAGCCCGTAATGATCACGGTCCAAGATACGTTGGGCTTCTTTCAAATCGAATTTATCTTCGGAAAATTCATTCCACGGCAAGTCCAATAAGGTTTCCAAATAATTGCGCTGAATGGCATATTCGGCCATTTGCGGATTCATACGTTGCAATTTTTTCAATTCCTTTTCAAAATGTTCCGCTACTTCTTTCGGCCATTTTTTCTTTTTGGCCTTTTCGCGCATTTCTTCGATTTCTTTGGCCGTGGCATCACCCAATTCTTCTTGAATGGTGCGTATTTGTTGATGCAAGAAGTATTCTCGCGATTGTTTGTCAAGCGCTTTTTGGGTTTTGACTTCGATTTCTCTTCGGATTTTTAGTTTTTCCAACTCCATATGAAGAAGTTCCAAAGTCTTTAGCGCCCGCTCTTTCAAGTCGGATATTTCAAGTAAACGTTGTTTTTCCTTTACGGGCAAATCCAAATTGGAAATAATAAAATTGACTAAAAAATTATTTTCCTGAATATTATCAATGGCGGAAATGGATTCGGAAGGTATGGCCGGATTGATGCGAATGATTTCACGGGCCAAATCGCGTATGTTTTTAATTATAGCATCATATTCGGGGTCGTTTTCCGGATATTTTTCTTTGATTTCTTCCACACGGGCTTTGATATAGGGTTCCGTGCTCAGGAAATCTTTGATTTTAAACGGTTTGATGCCTTGAATAATGACCGTAAGATTCCCTTCGGGCATTTTAATGAGTCGCAATATTTGAGCCATGGTACCGGTATGGTAAATATCATCGGGCCCCGGATGGTCTATTTCGGGATTTTTTTGGGCTACCACGCCTATAATTTTATCCGATTGCATGGCATCTTCAATCAACTTAATGGATTGATCGCGCCCGATGGAAACGGGAATAACGATTAAAGGTAAAATAATGTTGTTTCGTAGGGTGAGAATCGGTAAGGTTTCGGGAATTTTTTCGTTATGCAATTTTTCCAGTTCTTCGTTGGTCAATAAGGGAATGGTTTCGCTTTCACCGACACCGGGAGCAAAAATATTGAACTCATTATGACGCTTCATAGTCGATTGGTTTTTTCAAGTTTATTGGTTTGCAAAAAATATACCTTTCGGTATAACTGACAAAATGTTAGTGGAAATTAAAATTTTAATGATTTTTCAAAAGGAATCCGGTTTTGAATACTACGTGCCAAGGTCATTTCGTCAGCAAATTCTATTTCCTCGCCGAAGGCGATACCTCGCGCAATGGTACTAACTTTTACGGGATAATGTTTAATTTGTTTGTAGATATAAAAACCGGTCGTGTCGCCTTCAATGGTGGGACTTAATGCAAGGATAATTTCTTCCGTTTCTTGTTCGGCTACCCGCTGGATGAGTTCTTTGATGAATAAGTCTTCCGGGCCGATTCCTTCCATGGGCGAAATAACGCCGCCCAAAACATGATAAACGCCTTTAAATTGTCCGGTATTTTCGATAGCCAATACATCACGGACATCTTCCACCACACATATGGTTTTATGGTCACGGGCCGGGTTGGCACAAATTTCACAAGTATCGGTATCGGATAGATTATAGCATACTTTGCAATGTTTGATTTGGGTGCGAAACTCACTCAACGCCTTCACTAATTGTTTGGTTTGAGATTCGGGTTGCCTGAGTAAATGCAAGGCCAGACGCAATGCCGTCCGCTTTCCGATTCCGGGCAATTTTGCAATTTCTTCAACGGCTTGATTTAATAATTTCGATGAAAATTCCATACGGCAAAGATAAGGTAAATTGTTGGTATCATCAGATAAATTTGAAAAATATCCTTGCCTTATTTTTCCTTGCGTTGAGGACTGCTGAATCAGTTAATTGATGATGATTTGATGAATAATAAAAGCGGTTTATTTAACTGCTTTTTCCGCTTCGCGCAATACATTTCTATCAAGCCCTGTGGCTTGCAATGCCAATAATGAAAGTTTTTTCATATTAATGTCACCTTTGACATATAATAAAGTGGTTTTTCCGTTGGTATAACGAATAAGAAGTAATAATTCCCGGGCATATCCTTTTTTGTTTGAAGGAATATAATACAATTCCGAAGAGTTTCGGGCATTTTTGATTTTAGTTAAAAGTTTCATTCCTTTCGAAGCCACATATTTTTTAGCTTCCTTTTCGATTTGCAAGGACGGATTGCGGTCCCTGGCGGTATAGGTGGCTAAATAATCCAATTTTCCATAAAAATTTTTGATATCGTCCTTATTTTCGGAATCTATTTCCGTGATTAATGAAAACATATCCTTGGTAACAATTACCATATCAATGTTTTCATTTTCTCCTAAGGTTTTTTGAAAAACTTGCGCCGAAGCGGTTGAAATGAAGAAAATAGCAAGGTAAAGAATAAAAAATATTTTTTTCATAATCTTTTTTTTATAAGTATTACAACTATCGAGCCAAAATTAAACATTTTATTTTTTTAGCATCCTAATTTTTATTCTTAAAGCGGCAAAAACCAAGGTCATAAGCGGGCTGATTAAATTGAAAAAAGCATAAAACAGATAATCCGTTGTAGGAACTCCCAATACTTTTGAATTATACGCCCCTCCCGTATTCCAAGGAACAAGAACAGAGGTAACCGTGCCTGAATCTTCCAAGGTACGACTTAAATTTTCGGGTGCCAATCCTTTGTCTTCATAGGCCTGTTTGTACATTTTTCCCGGTACTACAATGGCTAAATATTGATCAGAGGCAGTCAGATTAAAAACAATACAAGTGGCATCGGTCGATAAAAATAAACCGAATATCCCTTGAAACGCATGGAGCAATGATTCGCTAATTTTTTTAAGCGCTCCGATGGCTTCCATAATGCCACCGAAAAACATGGCGCTGATGATTAACCAAATAGTCGAAAGCATGCCCGTCATTCCGTCGCTTGTAAATAATTTCTGTAAAAGCGGCTCGTCCGTATGGATACGAATATCACCGACTATGGCTTGCATAATCACGCGGTAAATCGCCCGCAGGGAAAAGGAATCGGATTGTGCCAATTGAAGCAATAAATCTTTTTGGAAAATGATTGCAAATAAAGCACCTCCTAATACGCCGGCAAAAAGTGCCGACAACGGTTTGATTTTTAACACAATAAGAATAATAACCATAAGCGGAACGACAAAAAGCACCGGATCGACATAAAAGGTTTTTTCGATGGATTCCAATAATGAATGATGTTCTATGATGGATGTGGGCGTGTGATTGAATCCCAGAATTAGAAAAATGATAAATGCAATTGAAATGCTGGGAATGGTGGTGTACATCATATAGCGTACATGTGTAAATAAATCGACTCCGGCCACTGCAGATGCCAAATTCGTGGTATCGGACAGGGGAGAAAGTTTATCGCCGAAATAGGCACCGGAAATCACTGCGCCGGCAATGGCAGCCGGTTCGTGACCCATGGCTTTGCCAATGCCCATTAATGCCACACCTATAGTGGCTGTAGTGCTCCATGAACTTCCGATAGTGAGTGAAACGACAGCTGAAATTACCAAGGCCGATGCGAGAAAAAAAGTGGGAGAAAGTAATTTTAATCCGTAATAAATCATGGTAGGAATGATTCCGCTTATAAGCCAAGTGCCCGTTAGTGCTCCTACAAAAAGTAAAATAATAATGGCTATTGAAGTAGAAGAAATGTTTTGCTTGACCTTTTCCATCATCCGGTCATAAGAAATTTTCTTATTGAAGCCGATAATTCCGGCTATAATTCCCGATAAAATCAACGCAAATTGATTTGCCCCGGATGTGGCCTCATCTTTGAATATTTTGACGTTGATAATGAGCAAGATAATTAAAAAAAACAAAGGAAAAAGCGACTCGAATAAAGTTATTTTTTTTGTACTGACTTGATCAGGCATACCTGCTTATTTTGAAAGGTCAAAATACAAAAACAAGCGGAAAATAAAAAAACGGAATAAAATGAGTTTTCATTTCATTAAATGCATGAAAAAATAAAAACTATTGCAGATATCCAAAAAAAACGTTCTATTATTTAAAAAATTGAATCATACGTCATATATTATACACTGCAATTATGAAAAAAATTTTATATATTGGTTCAAATTTTATTTAAGGAACTTTATGACGCGAATATATACCCGGTTTTTTATTTCTTTTCTATTTGTTACTCATCTATTTACGGGTTTACCGCTTGCAACCACTTCCTTAACGGCACAAAAAGATTTTACATTAGAAGAAATTTGGAACGGTGCTTTTAGGACGCAATATTTATACGGTTATAAAATGATTCACCCGGACAAAATGTTGCGGGGAGAGTTCGAACACGGTATATATTATATTAAATTATATGATTTGAAAACATGGAAACCGGTCAAAACCGTTTTTTCCACCGAAAAATTTACCGAATTCCGTTATGTCGCCGATTATGTATATTCCGGGGACTTGACATATTTTTTAATGGCTTCGGATGTGCGCCCTATCTATCGTTACTCTAAAAAAGGAAAATATTATTTATTTGACACCCGGCAAAATACCTTGAAGATTTTTTCGGATGATTATATTCAAATTCCCCGGTTTTTGCCTGATAACAAACGCGTTGTTTATTTTAAAGAAAATAATTTATACTATAAAGATTTAAATAGTGGAGAAGAAATTGCAATTACTACTGACGGTGAAAAAAATAAAATAATAAACGGAAAAACCGACTGGGTTTACGAAGAGGAATTCTCGTTTGTTAAGGCATATGCCGTCAGTAGAAACGGTAAATACCTGGCTTTTTTGAAATTTGACGAATCGCATGTGCCCGAATATCATTTAACTTATTATAACGGCGATTTATATCCGCGAATTTATACTTATAAATATCCGAAAGCAGGTCAAAAAAATTCGACGGTCGGTTTGTATATTTACAACTTCAGTACCAAGCGCACCCGCCACATCGACTTGGGCGATTATGAGTATATACCTTATATCAAGTCCGGCAGTAAACCGGGAGAATTCATGCTAATGACGATGAATCGCAGGCAAAACCTGTTGAAATTATTCAGTGTGGACGGAGAAACCGGCCGGTCACATTTTATTGCGAAACAGCAAGATGATAAATACGTTGATTTTGAACGTGTTAATGAAATTTTTTGGCTGGATGAAACCCGTTTTTTATGGACAAGCGAAGCCGATGGATTTAATCATATTTATCTTTATCGAAGAAAAGGCGGCAAACCCAAACAAATCACAAAAGGTAAATGGGAAGTGACGGCTTTATACGGCTTTAGTCCCGCGCAAAAACGAATTTATTATCAATCCACCGAAACCGGCAGCATCAACCGGGCGATTTTTTCAGTCGATTTCAAAGGAAAACACAAAAATCGCCTTTCGCCCGCCGAAGGATGGGCCTCGGCCGACTTCTCCAAGGATTTCAAGTATTTCATACTGCAACATTCATCAACCGAAAAACCTCCGTCGTACGTCTTATATAAAACTCCTTCACGTTCCCGGGGGAAGCCGGTAAAAATTAAGGATATTATCAATAACAAACGGCTTTTGGACAAATTAAAAGATTATCGAGTAATTAAGAAAGAATTTATTACATTTTCGTCGGCAGACGACAATTATGCATTGAATGCTTACATCTATAAGCCGGAAAACTTTGATCAAAACGAAAAATATCCCGTATTGATTTACCAATACAACGGGCCGGGAGCCCAAACTGTGAGAAATGCATGGGGAAGGTACGACGATTATTATCATCAAATGTTAGCCCAAAAAGGATATATCGTTTTATCTGTAGATACAAGGGGCACCGGCGGGAGAGGCGCCGAATTCAGAAAATTAACCTATAAAAATTTGGGCAAATTGGAATTGGAAGATTTACGGGCCGTTGCCCGACAATTCAAATCGCTTAATTACACCGGAAAGATAGGCATTTGGGGATGGAGTTACGGCGGATTCATGTCTTCAAATGTGATTATAAAAGCAGGTGATTTATTCGATATGGCTATTGCCGTGGCGCCCGTGACCAATTGGCGTTTTTATGATACGGTTTATACCGAACGGTATATGCAAACACCCGAAGAGAATTCGGACGGTTATGATGAAAATTCTCCCTTGGGCTTTGCCGACCGGTTAAGCAAACCCTTCTTATTGGTTCACGGCACGGCGGATGATAATGTGCATGTGCAAAATACCTACGAACTCGCCCGGAAATTACAAGAAGAAGGTAAGCAATTCGACATGGAAATTTATCCGGACAAAAATCATGGTATTTACGGCGGTCGAACCCGCTACCAATTATATAATAAAATGTATAAATTCATAAAAAATAACTTGAAAAATTAATTATCATGAGTGAAATAAAAACCAAACATCCCAAAGCATTATACACGCTGTTTACAACCGAAATGTGGGAACGGTTTTCCTACTACGGCATGCGTGCATTACTCACCTTGTATTTGACTGCAAAACTCGTTGAAGACGGATTCGGCCTTGAGCGGAAAGATGCCTTGGCTTTATATGCCGTTTTTACGGGATTGGTTTATCTGACGCCTATTTTAGGCGGTTGGATTGCCGATAAATTCTTAGGCAAACGAAAGACCGTCTATATAGGTGGTTTTGTAATGGCGGTAGGCCAATTTATGTTGGCTTTAAGTGCATTCGGTGCCAAGTGGGGATGGGATTTCGATACCCGGATGTTGATATTTAACCTCGGTTTGGGAATTTTGATTATCGGGAATGGATTTTTCAAACCCAATATATCCACTATTGTCGGTGATTTTTATGATGATAACGACCCGAGAAAGGATTCCGCTTTCAATATTTTTTACATGGGTATTAATTTAGGTGCCATTTTGGGACCTTTTATTGCCGGTGCTTTAGGAGAAAAAGTTTTCTGGGGTTGGGGATTTTTCTCGGCGGGTGTAGGTATGTTAATCGGTGTATTATGGTTGCATTTTCACGAATACACATTGGAAGACAAAGGACTCCCTCCCGGTGAAACCGAAAAACGTGTTTTGAACGCCAAAGACTGGATGGAAATTTTTGTATGGGTTATCGGTGTAATAGGAGTTACTATCGGTGTATTTTTCTTATGGCGATCATTGCCGGAAAGTGTGACGTCGCGTATAATCAGTTGGGGATTCGGATTAGGATTTCTCGGTGTGGCTTATGTCATTATTCGCGGATTGGATGAACACACTTGGAGCAAAAAATTTATTCCTTTGGCCGTCTTTGTTTTGGCCGTTTTACTATTAAAAGAATTAAATGTTTTTTCTTCGCTGAATGTTGAGCAAATGAAATATGTAGGTATTGCAGCTGCATTATTATTTTTGATTTTTGTAGTCATGTTAATGCGAAGTCCGCATGAAGGATGGAGTAGGATGGGCGTAATTATTACCTTGGCTGTATTCAATGTGGCTTTTTGGGCCGGATTCGAGCAAGCGGGGGGTACGATGAATCTTTTTGCCAAAGAAAATACCGATCGAAATTTACCGGCTATTTGGGCGCCGGATTTCCTGCAAGGTATTTCCATTAAAATATTGGGCATTATTGCAGGTATTATGTTGATACTTAAGTTAATTCAAATTTATGTGGAAATTTATGTCGATGATGAAGATCGAAAAAATAAAATGAGGCCTATAGGTAAAATAGGATTATACGGCACTTTATTCTTCGGGTTTTTGGCCATTTGGAATTATTTGTCAACCGGTCCCGAAATACCCGCATCATGGTTTCAAAATATTAATCCATTTGCCATATTAATATTTGCACCTATTTTTTCAGTGATGTGGCTTAAACTGGATGCGATGGGATTAAATCCGCGCACACCGATTAAATTTGCTTTGGGCTTATTCTTAGGCGCATTGGCCTTTTTTGTCATGACATTGGCCTACAATAAAGCCCAAACGGGAGTGATGGTATCTCCTTTATGGCTAGTAGCGGTTTATGTGATCCTTACATTGGGAGAATTGATGTTGTCACCCATCGGATTGTCAATGATTACCAAATTGGCCGATGCCAAAATAGTTTCGATAGTTATGGGGTTATGGATGGCCAGTTTTGCGGCGGGTAATTATATTGCCGGTATTCTTGAAGGAGTTTTGGAAGGATTAAGAGACAAAGGTATTGATATTGAATTATACCCGTTTCTTACTTATGTGATGATTGCGGTAGGCATTTTATTATTAATTTTGTCGCCGCTAATGAATAAAGCCATGAAAGGTATTCATTAATAAAAAGAAATTTTCAAAATAAAATCAAAAAATTATGAGTCAGGAGAGAAAGATGGGTCTTTTTGAATTGTTTAAATCATTTCCGAAACCCTATTGGTTTGCAAGTGCTTTCGAATTATTAGAACGATATGCATGGTATGGATTGTTTGCCGTTTTGGGTATCTATCTTACCAATGAATTAGGATTTTCCTCTATTCAGCGGGGCGATATAATGAGTATCGTAACGGCCATTTTATATTTTCTTCCCATATTTACCGGTGCAATAGCCGATAAAATAGGTTACAAACTTACTTTGGCCATTGCCTATGTCATATTAATGACTGGCTATTTCCTTATGGGACAAGTTACTTCCTATTATGCCGTATTTGCCGTATTTCTTTATGTTGCATTAGGAGCGGCTATGTTTAAACCCGTGGCATCGGCCATTGTAACGAAGACTACCAATAAAGAAAATTCATCATTCGGTTTCGGATTGTTTTATATGATGGTTAATATCGGCGGTTTTTTCGGGCCGCTTATAGTAGGATTATTGCGTAATGATTTCGGATGGAGTGTGGTATTTTGGTCTTCTTCCATTGCCATTTTATTGAATTTAATTTTATTGTTTTTCTTTGAAGAACCGGGGCGAGAAAAAATCGAAGAGTCGGCGGCCGAAATGATTAAACGTTCGGTGATGAATATTATCGAAGCATTGCGCGACCTTCGTTTGTCTTTGCTCTTACTTATTATGGTGGGATTTTGGTTAATGTTTAACCAACTTTTTTACACCTTGCCTAATTTTATCGATGATTGGGTTCGTACCCAAGATTTTTACCAATGGCTTCATGGCATTTGGCCTGCATTTGCCAATTATTTCAAAAACGAGCAAGGCGGCATCAACCCCGAGCAAATAGTCAATCTGGATGCATTTTTTATTATGATTTTTCAAATAGCGGTTTCCTATATCATTCTGAAGTGGAAACCTATCAATGCCATGATGACGGGAATTTTTATTACCATATTGGGTATCGGTTTGTCTTTTTATTCCGATAATCCATTTTATACGATTCTGGGAATTTTGATTTTTGCATTGGGCGAAATGACTTCCAACCCCAAATTTTCGGATTATATCGCCCAAATTTCACCCAAAGGTAAAGAGGCGTTGTATATGGGGACCTATTTCTTGCCCATTGCGGCAGCCAATTATTTAACCACTTATATTTCCGGAAATCTTTATCAAAACAAAGCGGATAAATTAACCTTATTATTCAAATATCTGACCGAAAAAGGCGTTAAAATTGTAGATCAAGCGAGCGGAAAATTCGTAACTTACACCACCGAAGGCATTCAACTAATCGATGATAAGGGACAGATTTTAAAAAACTTGAAACCGGGTATTAAACGGGAAGAAATATTTAATCAGGCAGCGGAAAAATTAAGCATGTCGCCCATGGAATTAAAAACATATTTGTGGGATACCTATCATCCCAATCAAATATGGTGGGTGATGGCCGGTGTGGGAGCAGCCACATTTATCGGTTTGCTTATTTATAATTATACCATTGGACGAAGTAAAAAAAATGCATAATAAGCTCTGGCTCATACTTTTAATTATTTTATGGATTTCGGGGAGTTGTGAAACTCCGACAAAGAAAAGAACGGTTGTCAGCGGGAAAATCATCAAACCCGAAGTCCCTGAGGTTGTTTTGCATTCCAGATATTATCCATTTGGCGGCTTGACCACCGTAATGGATTCCTTAGGAGAATTTAAATTCGAATTCGAACTGGAAAAGGACACCGTATTGTTTTTTACTAACGGATGGTGGCTTGAAATGATTTATTTATCACCCGGCGACAGTTTACATATATTTTCCGATTACAGAGACTATAACACATCGGCTCACTTTTCCGGTCGATGTAGTGAGGTTAATAACCTGTGGAAAGAAATGTTCTTAATCAATAAGGCCAAAGATGAGGCCTTGTGTAATATAAAAGGCATGATCAACGGTCGTTATTATGTAGATTACGTAATCAACCGTTATAAGTTTCATAAAATAGATAAGAAAAACGAATATTTAACTATTGCTCCCGATTTGCTAAACAACCCCTTGATTAAAAAAATAACGGATTTTTTAATTTATGTAGATGATTGGAAAACTTATGAAATTTATAATACTTGGTTCCCCGATAAACAAATAGATTATAATCGGGAAATTCCTTTTTCATGGAAAAATAGATATCCCCATACCCCGACTTTACTTGAATACGGGTATAAATATTTTTATACCAAACACTTGGATCAGGATATCAAAAATCCGGAGACCGTAAAACCATTCAATGCACAAGTAAGTGATAGTGTAAACGATTTCGAATTATCCGAAATGATTAAACTGGTCAATTTGACCATATTATTGGAGAGTAAATTTTTTAATCTGAATAATGACGATATTAAACGCCTGGCCGGTTATCGGGATGTATTTTTAAAAGACACTTTGGTAAAAAAGAAATTTGACGATTATATCAATGCCTATTCCCATTCGGTGGAAGGTGGAAAAATAGCCGAAATATTTGCGGTAGATTTATATTGTAATTTAGTTGCATTAAATGAGAAACTTGCCGAGAATAAAAAAAATATATTAGTGATTTTGCCTTCATTGGAAGATTTTTCGAAAAATATTCCGAAATTCAAGGCCTTGGATTCCAAAGGGAATGCCATTCATTATTTGTTTACAAGACCGGTTTCAAAAAGATTTTTGATTAATAAGATTTCCAATAATAATATGGACTTGCATAATGTTTACTTTCTTGATACGCATGAAATGAGATTATATAATTTTTGGCGCCATAAAAAACCGGTTATTTATGTCGTAAATGATAGCTTGACAATAGAAAAGGTAAGTTTATTAAAAAATATTATTCCCAGATAAAATTATTCTTCGGTTTTTAATAATAGGGTGGGTATTTATCCGCTAATTTCGAAAGCTTTTTTCTGATATACCTTCTTAACTGGCCCGAATTGGAAAAATTAAGATAAAATTTTCCAGTCCAAATCGGCCGGTTGGTCTTCGCATCGATAAATTTAATGATAATACTTCCTTCGTATGACTTACGGGAATGATAAATGCCGGGTGCATAGACATCATACCGCTTATGAAAGTCCGGTTCGATAAGGACGAGTAAATCGGGATGATTGACATCGGGTTGAAGATTTTCTTCTTTGATAAACCGGTCGATTTCATAAACTATGATTTTCTTGTATTTTACAGGAAGTTTTTCCGATCCGATGCCGTCTTTAATGTAGGCGAAAGTTTTATATCGACTGAAATCAATATGTTTTTCATAATCAACTTTTACACTTGAACAAGAAGTAAAAAGAAATAAAAAAGATACAATGGAAATGATAAATTTAACTTTCATGTTAATTTTTTTCATGAAAAGTTCAAAAATTATACCAATCTTCGAAATTGCAATTAATTGACGAATTCCCAAGTAATTCCCAATCGTAAAAAATAATCGGCATATGGATAATAAGGTGCACTGTAATAGGAGGGATGCGTGCGTTCCCATAAAGCATTAAAATGAGAAAAGGATGCGTATGCCCTGAATTTCTTTACCTTAAAATCAAAAAACAAATCCATCAAATAAAAATTTCCGTATTTTCTTCTTCGTTGTTGGAAGAAATCATTATACAACGGGTTGAATCCGGACATATAAAAAGAACTGAAATAGCGAACTTGAAGGCCGGATTGCATGCGCATATTATGCTTAAACCACCAATCGGTATAATAAATAAGGACTCGCAAATTCCATGCAGGCAAATCCATGGCTGGATTTTGATTTATTTTTTGCCATTTTACGGCCGGTGCCATGCCGAATTTTTTCCATTTGAAATCATGTTCGTAGCGAAGCGAAAAAATCCGGACGTTGCCATGGAATTGTGCCGGTAGCGAATCTTGGGCAAAATAAACGGGATTTTTAAAAGACCACGTGTCCGCCGTAATTTTTCCGTAAGGAGAGCGATAGGATAATGTAAAATTAAATTTTTCGGTATGACCGAAATTATTATACCAATTATAATCGGCAAAGCGCGATTGCCAAAAACGGTATTTATAAGAAGCCAAGCCCTTTTTATAAGTGAGTTCGGACTGAAATTCGTGTTTGTTGATTTGATAATTAAAGGTATTGGTCACTATGAGT
This sequence comes from Flavobacteriales bacterium, assembly GCA_027067965.1. Classification (GTDB taxonomy): domain Bacteria; phylum Bacteroidota; class Bacteroidia; order Flavobacteriales; family Flavobacteriaceae; genus JAADED01. The sequence goes on from JAMOUV010000002.1 coordinate 88,791, forward strand.
TGATTATATTTCAGGTCATAAGCGAATCGTAATTTCTCATTAAAATTCTTGTGTTTTTTCCGGAAATTAACGATCCAATACAGATAATTTTCATGATGACTTTTCGGAATGACGCGTGATTGAATAACAACTGTGGTATCATATTGAACAAATAACCGGTGATAAGCGAGACCGGTTTGGATACTTAAACTATCCTTGTCGAATCCGGCCGTTATTTCATGACGGTAATTTCGTAATCCCGTGCTATCCGTAGGGCGGGAATAAGGTATGGTATTGCCGAAGATGTAGGTTTCGGTACCGTTAAAATCATAATATGCTTTGGTGTAATTAAAATCATAAGATGCCAATAAATGTTTGTTTTTTAAAGGTCGAAATTCCTGAGTGATTTTAATTTCTCTGCTGTGCCAAATACTTTTGGCTTGTATGCGAACCGGAATTTTGCCGCGGTCCAAATAATTTTCACCTGGATTTTCAAATAAATTTTCATCTACAATACCGCCGTACTCTTCATTTTCCAAGTGGTTTTTCACGATAAAAAATCGAAACAGATAAATTTTCCCGGGATGAAAATATTCCGTATTGATAAACCAATTTTCTTGAGATGTTATACCGTTCTGATAATAGCCCAATGAACTCAATCCCATATAACCTACACCTATATACCAATTGGGTTTGACTCGTATGCCGATTTTCGAATCGAGCATTTGACCTTTTTTGTTTCCCGAAAGATAATACAAGCGAGAGTAGGGGGTCGGGGCATGATAAATTTCAATATTATCCGCACTACGAAAAACAGGTGCTTTGCCGTTGAGTATCAACGTATAATAATAATCTTCATAGAAGGATTTGGCCGATAAAAAATTGAGAGGTTGCCCAATGTTTTGAAAAGGCATAAAATCAAAAATATCTTTTTGAGTAAAATTGTTTTTAATATGATGTTTGATGGAAATTAAGGTATCTATCGATAAGGTATCTTTGGCTTTGTAAGGAAAATAATATTGATAATCGGAAAGCGGATATACTTTTAATTTTTTTCTTTCAGTGGCATTTGCAGTGGAATCCGGTGTTTTTCCACTCAAGATTTTTCCGTGTTCGGATATTCGTCCCTTGCCGCGAGGGAATTTCATATCACGTCCTTCGATTTGTGCCGATATTATTTGAGCGGAGAACAACAGAATGAAAAAAAACGATAAATGCTTATTCATTTTCATGGTTCACAAAAATACGTCATTTAGATTAATATTTGATAAACGTTTTGTTTTACGGCCGTATTTTCCCAACTAAGAAAATTAAATTTGGTTTATATTTTACTGTTTAAAATGCATTATTGAAACGGGAAAAAACGTATTTTTGCAAGAAAATAAACAAAAAATGAAAGGAAACAGAACTTTTACCATGATTAAGCCGGATGCCGTAGCAAAATCTTATACAACGGCCATTTTAAAGCAAATTACCGATGCCGGATTTAAAATCGTAGCCATGAAGATGACTCAAATGTCGCGTCGTGATGCCGAACGCTTTTATGCCGTTCATAAAGAGCGACCGTTTTTTGATGAATTAGTGGAGTTTATGAGTAGCGGCCCTATTGTGGCTGCCGTATTGGAAAAAGAAAATGCAGTAGAAGATTTCAGGACCTTAATCGGATCGACCAATCCGGCTGAGGCCGCCGAAGGTACTATCAGGAAATTATATGCCGAAAGCGTAGGGAAAAATGCCGTTCACGGTTCCGATAGTGATGAAAATGCAGCCATCGAAATTGCCTTTCATTTTGCCGGCAGAGAAATATTTTAACAGATGTTAATTGCAGACGTCATTCGATATTTGGAAGAAATTTTTCCGCGAACCTATGCCGAAAGTTTTGATAACACGGGCTTATTGGTCGGAGATCCCACACAAAAACTATCCGGAATTATAGTCGCGCACGATGTATTGGAAGAAGTGGTGGAAGAAGCATACCGTAAAAAAGCCAATTTAATTATTGCCTTTCATCCCATTATTTTTTCGGGTTTAAAATCTCTCACCGGAAAAACTTATGTGGAAAGAACGGTGATGAAAGCCATTAAATATGGCGTGGCCATATATTCGCCGCATACGGCTCTTGACAAACATCATAAGGGAGTCAGTTATTGGACGGGAAAAATGTTGGAACTCAGCGATATGCGTGTGTTAATTCCTGAAAATCATACGATCTTGCAATTGGTTACATACGTGCCTCACGAACATGTCGAATCGGTTCGTTCCGCTTTGTTTAAAGCGGGAGCGGGTCATATCGGTGAATATGAGGAATGCAGTTATAATGTGGAAGGATACGGTACGTTTAAACCGACCGGAAATGCCGCCCCTTATGTGGGAGAAATAGGAAAGAGACATATCGAGCCCGAAACCAGAATCAGCGTGATTTTTCCCAAGCATCTGAAAGAGCAGGTATTGGAACAAATGTTTTCAGCTCATCCATATGAAGAACCTGCATATGAAATATTTATTTTGGAAAATAAAAATCTGGAAATCGGTTTGGGAACCATAGGCACATTGTCCGGTGAATTTTCGCCCTTGCAATTCTTGAATTTTGTAAAACAAAAATTACATACCGGTTTTTTAAAACATTCTTCTTTGCCGGACAAAAAAATAAAAAAAGTGGCCATACTCGGTGGTAGCGGTGCTTTTGCCATAGAAGCCGCCAAATCGGCGGGGGCGGATGCTTTTATTACAGGTGATTTGAAATATCATGATTTTTTCAAAGCCGAAAACAAAATTCTATTAATAGATGCCGGACATTATGAAACCGAACAATTTGTGACGGAGAATTTGGTCGAAATAATCTCGGAAAAATTTCCTAAATTTGCAGTTGCTAAATCCGAAACAAACACAAATCCGGTTAAATATTTTTAATTATGGCAGCAACAAAGAGTAGATTATCAGTAGAAGAACGTTTACGTTTACTTTATGACCTTCAATTAATTGATAGTAGAATTCATAAATTGGAGAACCTTCGGGGGGAATTGCCTTTGGAAGTTAAATTTTTTGAAGATGAAATAGAAGGTTTACAAACGAGAATTGATAATTATAAGGAAGAAATTCATAATTTGAACCAAGAAATTATCAAATATAAAAACTTAAAAGAAAAGGCAAAGGAAAATATCGAACGTTATACGGAAATGCTAAAAAATGCCCGAAACGACAGGGAATATAAATCGTTGCAGGAAGAAATCGATTATTTTGAAGAAGAAATCAAGGTGAGCGATAAACGCATCAAGGAAGCATTGGTAAAAATTTCTCAGATTGAACAGGAAATTCAAGACATTAATAAGATTTTGGAAGAAAAAGAAGTGCAATTAAAAAACAAAAAAGAAGAATTGGATAAAATTATTGCCGAAACCAAACGTGAAGAAGAAGAATTAAAAAAATTACGTGAAGAATATCGTTCCAAACTACCCGAACGTTTATTGCGTGCATACGACCGGTTGATAAAAAAATTCAAAAACAGATTGGCGGTTGTTTCTTTTGATCGCGATGCCTCGGGTGGATCATATTTTGTTATTCCTCCTCAGATGCAATTGGAAATACGAGATCGCGACCGGATTATCCTAGATGAACATACCGGACGTATTTTGGTCGATCCCGAATTGGCGGCCGAAGAAAAAGAGCGAATGCGCGAAATTTTCAACCAATACGGCGATTTATTGCTGGATTAAATTGGTTCATTTTGATAATAAAAACGTCCGTTCATGTGAGCGGACGTTTTTTTGAAGTATAATTTACTTTATTGATGATTTTAGGTTAATGCTATTTTTTTTATTATCCCCTTTAATTTTTATTAGTTTTGCAGGTACTCCCCCTAAGATTGCATTATCTTTCAAACAATCCTTTACTACACATGCTGAAGCTCCAATAGAAATATTATTAGCCAATACAACGGGAGCAATTAAAGTCGCATTTGCACCAAAATAACAATTGTCACCAATTACAAATTCACCCTTTTTTGTTTTCCTTTTGGCCCCGATAACATTGCCTCCTGTTAAGGTAAGATTCTTACCAATTATAGCTTGACCTGAAATTACTACACCTACAGAAGGATGTAAAATTAATAGTCCTCCTTTTATATCTGCTTTATAGTGAATATCCATATTTGAATAGACTTGTAGTAAATTAAAAATCGGAATCAATGGTACTCTTAGTAAACCGTAAATATTCGGGAATAATAAATAAAGACTTCTTTCTATTCTATATACTAAAACTCCTATAAATGCTCGACTTAACCATATATGAAGAATTCTGATTTTATGCTTTCCTAACATTCGTTTTACGTCCTGAATAAAGAATTTTAATTGTGTCATTTTAAAAAAGTTTAAAGATGAACTGAAAAAAATCGAATAATTAATTCTTTATTATCCTCATATGATTGTTTTTAGTTATTCTATTTTTTTGATATTTATTAATTATTTTAGGGTTATATATATTATTATAAATTCTTCTTGAATTTGTTTTCCAATACTTCAATCACCCGAAGAGCCACTTTGTCTTGAATTCCACGGTCGAGATGAGAGGTGAAACCGACGCAAGAATTATTTATTTCTCCCAACACGTATTTATCATTACCGTTTTCGTCCCAATCGAGCATGAAATCGGCCGTCCAAATAAGCGGGGCATCATAACCGCCCAGACGTTCCATCACTTCGGGTAGTTTGCCCAAAAACCAGTCCACCAATTCTTTCCAATCTTCCGGATCGTCGTAGGTGTATTTGGCACCTGAAAATAGGGTGGCCGAAAAGGCATCTTCGGTGTCGGCTGGTTTTTTATGAACCACAAAAATAGGCGTTTCGCCTACCATTAAAATTCGAATTTCCCCTTCCTTGATGCGTGGCATAAAGCGCATGTCCACCAGCATGCCGTTGTCACCTACAATATATTGCTCGGCAAAATCCATAAACTCACCTAAAGTTTTGTATTCCACATGATTATCTACGGCTTCTGTAAGTTTTAATTTGGTGTCCAATGGCAAAGTATCGCCGGGTTTATAAGGGCGTTCGTCGATTACTTGTACCCGCCAAATACCCTCACCTGTCGAACCGCGATTTTGCTTGAGCACTCGTTCGCCGTATGAAATGCTTTTGGGAAATGTTTTTTTGAATTCTTCCACGGTATAATAGGCGTAAGTATCCTCGGGAACCAAGCCCGTACCTACCAATTTAACCAGGGCATCTTTGGCTCCCAGATTTTGCATCACATCGGGATGCGAAAAACCTTCAATTCCGGCATCAGACAGGCGCCGGAGGGTTTCGAAAAATACTTTTTCGCCCGTAGGAATGGTGCCGGGATTAACCCGCGTAATATAAGCATCATAACGGTCTTTGGCATATTCGTATATATCGTCAGCCCATTCGTCTCGGAATTTGAAAATATCCACATCATAGCCACGGATTTTTAAGGCATTGGCAATGGGAATGGTGTCTTTGCGATGACCGTCGAACCATTTGTCCGATCCGCCTTCCGCTTCGAAAATTAAAATTCGATGTTTCATAATTATTTGTTTTTAAGATTATTAAAATATAACATGGCAAAAAACAATCCCATGCTCAATATCCAGATACCGGGTTTAAAACCATTATGTAAAGTTAAATAAAATGCGGCAAGCAGCGTTACTATTAATAAAAAAATGCTGAGGTAATAACCGGCAAGTATGCTTTTCTTTTTCATCAATACAAATCTACGAATGTATCAGGTGGTTTCAAAAATTTTGAAAATTTTTTTGGCGGTAACTTCGGCTAATTTCTGCGCGCTTTCGTATGTAATGCCCGCAATATGGGGGGTGAGGATGACGTGCGGGTGATTTAGAAGGAATTTTAGTTCTTCCGGCATATTGTCGGTCATGTGCATATCTCCGAAAGAAGGATTTTCAAACTCGATAACATCCAAGCCCGCACCTTTGATTTTTCCGTCCTCCAAGCCCTTTATCAAATCGCTTGTTTTTACTATTTCACCCCGCGAAGTGTTGATTAGCAAAATTGGTTTATGGAATCGATTTATATAATCCCGGTTAATTAAATATTTCGTTTTTTCTGTTAACGGCACGTGTAAACTAAGAATATCCGTTTCACGGAAAATTTCATCCATGCCGGCTTCTTTGGCAAATTGATCTTCAAGTCCAGGTTTAATATCGTAGAAAAGAACATTCATATCGAATCCGGCCAATTTGCGTGCAAATGCCTTTCCCGTATTTCCATAGCCGATAATGGATAGGGTTTTTCCTTCCAATTCATAACCGCGATTGGCATTTCTAAGCCATTTTCCCGTTTTAATTTCCATATGGGATTTGGTGATATTCCTCATCAAATCGATTAATAAGCCCACCGCCATTTCGCCAACTGCATTCCGGTTGCCTTCAGGTGCATTAATGACTCGAATACCCTTTTTTTCGGCATATTCCTTATCGATTCCTTCTGTGCCTGAACCGACACGGGCTATAAACTTCATACGTTTTCCGGCTTCTATTAATTTCTTATCTACGGGAATCCGGCTGCGGAGAATCAGTCCGTCGAAACCGGGAATAAGGCGAAGAATTTCATTATAATCCCCTTCAAGGTTTTCGGTTACATGAATATTTTGTTTTTGAAGCATCTCATCCAATACGGGATGAACCTGATCGATGCGCAATACTTTATATCGGGCTGACATGTTGTTTGAAATAGTCGAAAGTATGTTTTAAACCTTCTTTTAAGGGGACGATATCCGAATAGCCGAGCAATTCCCGGGCTTTGGAAATATCGGCCAATGAATCCCTTACATCACCCGGACGCGGGTCGGTGTGATTCACTTCGATGCGTTTTCCGGAAATTTCTTCCATCATTTCAATCAGATCGAGTAGGGAAGTACGATCTCCCGCGGCTATATTAAATACTTGATTTTTGGCTTTTTCACCGGCAAAGAATGCTTTGATATTGGCTTGTACGGCGTTTTCCACATAAGTAAAGTCGCGGGTTTGAAGGCCGTCCCCGTGAATCATCGGCTTTTGATGGTTTAATACGGCCAGCATAAACAGGGGAATCACCGCCGCATAGGGCCCCTTGGGATTTTGACGGGGACCGAAGATATTAAAATACCGAAGTCCTATGGTATCGGTATCATATAATTGGCCGTACACATCGGCATAGAGTTCATTCACCAATTTTGTAACCGCATAAGGAGATAAGGGCTTGCCAATCCGTTCTTCTTTTTTAGGTAATTCCTTGCTGTCGCCGTATGTCGAACTGGACGCGGCATAGACCATTCTTTTGGTTTTTGGAGATTCTTTTACGGCGGATAAGACATTCAAAAATCCGGTTATATTGACATCGTTGGTAGTCAGCGGATCTTTAATAGAGCGTGGCACGGAACCCAATGCCGCCTGATGCGATACGTAATCGGATTGATTGACTAATTCTTTAACCAATTCAAAATCGCGAATATCTCCTTTTATAAATTCATAATTCGGATGATCTTTAAATAGATTTACGTTATCCATGGATCCCGTCGAAAGGTTATCCAAAACCAATACTTTTCCCGCGCCGTGTTTAAGCAAGTATTCCACAATATGCGACCCGATAAATCCCGCGCCTCCCGTAACTAAAAAGGTATAGGGCTCGAGAGCGGTGGGATGAAAGATTTTTTCATACATAAATTTACAGGCGTTTGGTGATTATATCGCGAGGTAAAAAGGATTTCACGTCGTATATAATTCCGTTTGTTTTTTTCAATCGATTGAATTTCAAATCTTTAAAATCTTGATGGGAAACGGCTAGTACTATGGCATCGTAGGGTCCGCCGTCATAAGGATTGGAGATGAGATCAAAACCATGTTGCTCACGGACTTCCTTCGGATTAGCCCAAGGGTCATATACATCTACATTGATTCCGTAAGTTTTCAATTCCTCTATGACATCCCCTACGCGGGTATTTCTGATATCGGGTGTATTTTCTTTGAAAGTAATTCCCAAGACAAGCACTTTGGAGTTTTTGATAGGTAAGTCGTTTTGAATCATGGTTTTAACCGTTTCGGCAGCCACATATTTTCCCATTCCGTCGTTCATGCGCCGTCCGGCCAAAATTATTTCGGGATGATATCCCGCTTCTTGTGCTTTTTGGGCCAAGTAAAAAGGATCGACTCCTATACAATGTCCGCCTACCAAACCGGGTGTGAACTTAATAAAATTCCATTTGGTAGCCGCGGCATCCAAAACGTCCATGGTATCTATACCCAGCAAATTAAAAATTTTAGCCAATTCATTTACAAATGCGATATTAATATCCCGTTGAGAATTTTCGATTACTTTGGCGGCTTCTGCTACTTTTATGCTGGGTGCTTTATGCGTATAGGCGCCGTCTTTTAATATTTTTTTATATAGGTTATCAACCTTATCGGCAATTTCGGGTGTGGAACCGGAAGTTATTTTATTGATGTTGTAAACACGTCTCTTTTTATCGCCGGGATTGATTCGTTCGGGCGAATAGCCCGCAAAGAAGTCTTTATTGAATTTCAACCCGGATGTTTTTTCCAATACCGGCACACATTCTTCTTCGGTCACGCCGGGATAAACCGTGGATTCGTAAATCACAATATCACCGGGTTTTAAATATTTTCCTACGGTTTTACTCGCATCAATCAATGGAGTGAGAACCGGCCTGTTATATTTATCGGTAGGCGTGGGGACGGTTACAATATAGATATTGGCATTTTTCAAATCATTGGGATTTGAAGTCACATATAGACCCGGTTGGTTATCAGGCGATTTTTTCAATACCTCATTCAATTCTTTATCGCTGACTTCAAGGGTTGAATCGCTGCCTTCTTGTAGTTCCGCTACTCGTTTTTGACTGATGTCAAATCCGATTACGGGAAATTTTTTTGCAAATTCCACGGCTAAAGGCAGCCCTACATATCCAAGTCCGATAATGGCTATATTTTCCTTTTCCATTTGGTTATGAAGTTTTTGATTTTATATTTCAATTTTTTTCTAATATTCTGAGGGCGAACGGCATAAATATTATAACCGTCTTTGGTATAGGCGTATGTATATTTACTTTGATAAACATATTTTTTGACGAGGTCTATTTTATAATCGTTATATACGATACCTACATTTTTAAGAATTTTATTTTTCAAATATTCATTGAGCACATTCAAGTAAGAACGTTTGGTAAAGCCCTCGCGCACTACATAAAGCATCATATCGGCATATTGATTCAATATTAATGTATCGGGCACTAATCCGATTGGCGCGGTGTCAATGAAAATATAATCGTATTTTTCTTTCAAAGTATTAATCAGTTCTTCAATGCGTTCGTCTTCCAGAATTCCGGCGATCTCCTTGGTCACAGTCGAAGCTTTGCTACCGGCCAATATAATATCCAAATTATCGATTCCGGTAGGACGAATGACATCATCTATGGATAAATTTTTGTTTTCGATAAAATCCGTAATTCCGGGTAATGTCCTGTCCAAATTAAAATGCTGATAGGCCTTGGGTTTTCTAATATCAAATTCCAAAAGCAATGTTTTTTGTTTACTTAAAGCATTGATAGCGGCCAAATTGCTGGCTATGAACGTTTTCCCTTCTCCCGAGACCGTGGATGTTATTAAGATAGTTTTGGCTTTATTTTGTTGGGGAGGAAGCATCAAGCGGATATTGGTCCGAAGAATACTGAATGCTTCGCGTAATCTACTACCCACCGATTCTTCTATAACGGGCATAATTTTGTCGGAAGTATAATGGAATATGATGCCTAAAATATTTACCGGCGTGAGTCGTTTGACATCGACTTCATCTTTAATGGTATCGTCATTTAATATTTTAATAAGTAAAAATAGGGTAGGAAGAAAGAGGGCCAACATCAAGCCAATCAAATAGTTAATTTTTCTTTTAGGCGCAATGGGTTTTTGGCCGGTATATTTGGCTTCGTCCAATATTTTTAAGTTCGATTGATTGGATGCTTTAACGATATTGACCTCATTGCGTTTTTGTAAGAGATAACTGTATATTTGGTCCTTGATTTCATATTCGCGCTTCAAATCTATAAATTGCTTTATTTCCGAAGGCAATTTGTTGAGTTTGGCTTCCAATCGATTGATTTTTTGTTGAACGTAAAGTAATTGTTTTTGCAAGTTGTTCAATGCAGATTGGGTGCTTCCCCACAAAACTTGCTTGATATTTTCAATTTCCGTATCTATTTCCCTTAATGCCACCGAACCCGGGGTCATGATTTTTTTCATTTCTTCCCGTTGGATGGACAATTCGGTTAATTTCTTCGTATTTTCGATAATTAACGGATCAGTAATGCCGGCAATAGAAGGAGAGGGAATCCTTGAAAAATTATTATTTTTTAGATAGTCCAACAATGATTTGTAATATAGACGTTGGGTTTCGAGCATGGATTTTTCTTTATCTAATGAAAGCAATTGAACATATAAATTTTCCGACGGGTTGTCCAGGGCAAATTCCTTTTTGTTCTTTTGAAATTCCTGCAAACGAAGCCCGGATTGGCGTAAATCTTTCTTTAAAAGCGTAAGGGTAGAGTCGATAAACCGGATGGTATTGGTAGCAAAACTGTTTTTATCGCGAAGTAATTTTTCTTGTAAGATTCTGACCGATGTATTCAGATAATCTTGAATTTTTAATGGGTTTTTCCCTTTTTTCTTCAAGATAATCATGGAAGTATTGTCCTTGAAATTATCTACATATAATTTGCGATATGAATCGACAAGTGAATGAAAATTTAAAAATTTAAAATAGTAATCTTTTCCCACGTTTAAATGATTCTCGGGGATACGAAGTATTTTACCTTTAAATAACGGGGTATTAATTTCTTCGCCGGTTTTAAATACCTTTGAAAAATTAAGAATCTCAGGATCGTATGATTCTTTTTTGCTGGTTTCAGTGGAATAATTGAAGAATTTGATTTTGTCGATATCCTTTTCCGGCGCATAAGATAATTCGAACTCATTATCGGACAGGAATTTTATTTTAATAGGAATACCTATTGCTTGATATTCGGTTTCTTTGGGCACGACTTCAAAAGGTGCTTTGCCGAAAATATCAATGTCAAAGTATTTTCCTTCGGTAAAATATTTTATATATAATTTTAAATCCCGGAGTACTTTTTCATTGTGTTTCCGGGATTTAAAGGTTGTGATTATTGTATTGACCTTGTCGCTCGGCCCCCCCCAATTAAATACCAAACTCATATTGGTGGTAAAAAAGGGATTTTGTTCGTCTTTTACACTTATTAAAGTATCGAGTTCGTAGATATTTTGTTGGCGTTTATTGTATTCGTATGCCAGCCAAAGAAAGAGGAGGATAAAAAACAAATAAATTTTCCAATATTTTAAAATTTGGAATAAAACCTGCTTAACATTGATAATATCCTCAAAATGTATTTTTTTATCGAATTCTTTTTCCATGAAATTATTTTCTGGTTAATAAATATATTGAAATAATAAAAGAAGTCAGTCCCATTAATGTGGATAGGGTATTGACAAAGGTAGTACCCGTACCGATGGTTTTTTGCGGGAGAGGTTTTACATAGATCAAATCATTGTTTTCCAAGTGAAAAAAAGGTGAATTCAATGCTTCTCTCTTTGTCAGATCGATATGACCGATTTCACGGGCCCCATTCGGTTTTTCTCTAATAATCATAATATCGGTGCGGTTTCCTGTCAATTGAATCTCGCCGCTTTGGGCAATGGCTTCCAATACATTGGGGTTTTCTTTCAAAATATTAATTTGGCCGGGATTATTTACTTCACCCAGTACGGTAACTATGATGCCGGCCGGTTTCACTATGATATGAAAATCTTCTTTATTTCGGAAGTAATTGGTAAGTAATTGATGTTCAATGGCCGATTTGATTTCTCCTGCGGATTTTCCGTTTACATAAATTTTACCTACCAACGGAAGTTCGATATAACCGTTTTTATCCACCGTATAGGACCGGAAATATAAATTTTCTTTAGAAACATTATTGAAATTCTCGTTCGAACCGAACAATTCGTTCATTTTCTTATCGCGGGTGGTTATTTTGACGTATATTAAGTCATTGGGTTTAAATTTGTATTCTACGGATTCCAATTTTTTTATTTTACTGCCGTCATCTTGCAAGTAGATTAATTTTTTTGTCGGCACGCAACTTTGTAAAGAAAAAAGAATTATGTAAAAGTATATCAATTTCTTCATAACATGTTTTGATAAAATTTTCATTCTGCAAATTTAATTAAATTTCCAAATCGGGATACAAAAAATCGTTTTTAGGATAACGTTTTACATGAATTTTTCTTATTTCATTATATAGAATCTTTTTTAATTCATTCAAATTCAACTTTTTGGATGCAGAAATCAGCACATGTTTAACCGGATAATTTTTAATAATATTTTTGATTTTCTTCAATTTTTCATCCGTCAACAGGTCAATTTTATTCAATACCAAAATTACGGGTTTGTCTCGCGCACCGATTTCCGCTAGAGTTTCATTTACGGTTTTAATTTGTTCTTCAAAATCCGGATGCGAAGCATCCACCACATGAAGCAAAATATCCGACTCTCTGATTTCGTCCAGCGTGGATTTGAAAGATTCGATTAATTGAGTAGGTAATTTTCGAATAAATCCGACGGTATCACTTAGCAAAAATGAAATGTTTCCTATTTGAATTTTATCAACCTTGGTGTCGAGCGTGGCAAACAATTTATTCTCGGCGAATACGCCTGCTTTGGCCAAAACATTCATCAATGTGGATTTGCCTACATTGGTATATCCTACTAAGGCCACACGCACCAATTTGCCCCGGTTGGAGCGTTGGGTTTGTTTCTGCCGGTCGATTTTAGCCAATTTTTTCTTTAGGTCCGAGATGCGTTTTTGCACAATTCGCCTGTCGGTTTCAATTTCTCGTTCACCGGGTCCGCGCATGCCGATACCTCCGCGTTGGCGCTCCAAGTGGGTCCACATGCCTTTGAGTCGCGGGAGTAAATATTCGTATTGGGCCAGTTCCACTTGCGTTCTGGCATGAGCGGTCTGGGCACGCATGGCAAATATATCCAAAATCAAAGTGGTTCTATCAAGGATTTTTACACCCAATTCTTTTTCCAATTGAAATTGCTGCGAGGGAGAGAGTTCGTCATCGAAAACAACTGTATCTACTTGATTGTCAACGATAAATCGTTTTATTTCTTCCAGTTTTCCTTTTCCTACGAAAGTTTTTGGATTCGGCCGGTCGAGTCGTTGAATAAAACGGTGTATCACTTTTCCGCCTGCCGTTTCCACCAAAAAAGCCAATTCATCCAAATACTCTTCCACTTGTTTTTTGTTCTGCCCGGTAGTAATCAATCCTACCAAAACGGCTTTTTCCGGTTCTTTATTGAAAAATTTATTCTCTATCAATTCACGTTCACTTTTTCATTTCACAAATATAAACCAATTATGTGCCAAAATGAAAGTTTTTGGCTATATATTAAAATAAAAAATCTTCAATTTTTGTATGCCAAAAACCGAACTTTTTAATAAAATGTAAATTATTAATGTGTTTTGTTGAAAATAAATTATTTTGTTGGATAAAATGAATAAATTTTTTAATTTTGAAACGAATTAGAAATAAAAAATAGTACTATGGTTAAAAATTTAGATATGATAAAAGGGGTGTACGAACGAATTCCCGAACGGGTAAATAAGGCCCGGGAAATTCTTGGACGCCCCATGACCTTGAGTGAAAAAATCCTCTATAGTCATTTATGGCAAGGTATGCCCGACAGGGCTTATGAACGCGCCAAAGATTATGTGAAATTTAAAGTGGATCGTGTGGCCATGCAAGATGCCACCGCTCAAATGGCTTTGCTTCAATTTATGTTGGCCGGAAAAGACAAAGTGGCGTTGCCAACCTCGGTTCATTTGGACCATTTGATTCAGGCCTATATGGGCGCAAGCAAGGATTTGCAAGAAGCATTGAACCGAAATAACGAGGTTTATAATTTTCTCGAATCCGCTTCGCGGAAATACGGTATTGATTTTTGGAAACCCGGTGCCGGAATTATTCACCAAGTGGTTTTGGAAAATTATGCTTTTCCGGGCGGCATGATGATTGGTACCGATTCGCATACGCCCAATGCGGGCGGTTTGGGTATGGTGGCCATTGGAGTAGGAGGAGCCGACGCCGTGGATGCTATGGCAGGCATGCCGTGGGAATTGAAATGGCCCAAATTAATCGGTATTAAATTAACCGGTAAATTAAGCGGATGGTCATCACCGAAAGATGTTATTTTAAAAGTAGCTGGTATTCTTACCGTGAAAGGCGGTACGGGAGCAATAATCGAATATTTCGGGCCCGGCGCACAAAGCATTTCGGCTACCGGCAAAGGAACGATTTGTAATATGGGTGCCGAAGTAGGTGCGACCACTTCTAATTTTGCTTATGATGAAGCCATGGCGCGGTATCTGAAAGCCACGGGCAGGGAAGAAGTAGCCGCCTTGGCCGATGAAATCAAAGAATATCTTCAAGCGGATCCTGAAGTGTACGAAAACCCGGAAAAATATTATGATCAAGTAATAGAAATCAATTTGGACGAACTGGAACCGCACCTGAACGGGCCTTTTACACCCGATCGCGATACACCCGTTTCAAAAATGAAAGAAGAAGCAAGGAAAAACGATTGGCCGTTGGAAGTGGAATGGGGACTTATCGGTTCATGTACCAACTCTTCCTATGAGGATTTGTCCCGCGCTGCCTCTGTAGCCCGGCAAGCCCTCGAAAAAGGGATTAAACCCAAAGCCAAAATCGGTATCAATCCCGGGTCCGAGCAAGTACGTTATACGGCGGAACGCGATGGCATCTTGGAAGTTTTCGAAAAACTGGGCGCCACTATTTTTACCAACGCATGCGGACCATGTATCGGACAATGGCGCCGCGACGATGTGGCCGACCAACACCGCAATACCATTGTGCATTCCTTTAACCGCAACTTTGTTAAACGTAATGACGGCAACCCCAATACACATGCTTTTGTGGCTTCGCCTGAAATTACGTTGGCTCTGGCCATTGCCGGCAAATTGGATTTTGACCCGCGCGCCGATGTCTTGACCAATGAAAACGGCGAAGAAATTAAATTCGAAGATCCTTCGGGATGGGAATTGCCGCCCCGCGGATTCGAAACGGATGATCCCGGTTTAATTACGCCGCCCGAGGACGGAAGTGACGTGGAAATTATCATTGACCCTAATAGCGAACGCTTGCAATTGCTTACGCCTTTTCCTGCATGGAACGGTGATAACATTTACGGCGCACCCTTACTCATTAAGGTTAAAGGAAAATGTACGACCGACCATATTTCACCGGCCGGTCCTTGGCTGAAATACCGCGGTCACTTGGATAATATTTCCAATAACTTACTTTCCGGTGCAGTTAATGCATTTACGGGAAAAACGGGTGAAACCAAAAATCCTTTAACGGGAAAATACGAGCCGGTCAGTAAAGTGGCGCGTGATTTAAAAGAAGCCAAGAAACAAAGTGTAATCGTAGGAGATCACAATTACGGAGAAGGGTCGTCGCGTGAACACGCCGCGATGGAACCGCGACATTTGGGCGTTATTGCGGTTATTGTCAAATCGTTTGCCAGAATTCACGAAACCAATTTGAAAAAGCAAGGTATGTTGGCTTTAACCTTCGATAACGAAAGCGATTATGATAAAATTCAAGAAGACGATGTATTTAATTTTGTGGACTTGAATGAATTCGCTCCCGGAAAACCTTTGACCGTCGAAATCGAACATCAAGACAAATCGGTGGATGTGATTAAAGTAAATCATACCTATAATGCCGAACAAATCGAATGGTTTAAAGCCGGTAGCGCCTTAAATTATTTAAGAAATTCATTGAATAAATAGCGTCGTAATTCGGCGCAATTTTTATCGACCTTCGGGAAATAATCATCTCGAAGGTCTTTTTTTATTAATTTTACCTTGCATGATGGATTTCTCTCGTATCACCGCATATTTGAAATATTTACGCCGTGCCCGAACGGAATACGGGGTGCATTCGCCTTTTGTTTTTAATCTGCTTAAGAATTGTATATACGATAAAAAATTCTATCCGCAATATGATATAATCAAACAATACCGGAAAGAACTTTTGTCTGATAAAAGAATTTTGAACATAAAAGACTTAGGTGCTGATTCCAAGCATTTTACGTCCAATGATAGGAAAATAAAAGATATGGCCGAAAGGGCGGGAAGTTCATGGAAAGAGATGAAATTATGGTTCCGGTTGGCCGCATATTTTAAACCGGCGCATATATTGGAACTGGGTACGCATTTGGGATTGTCCACCTTGGCTTGGCGATTGGGGTCGGAGGGAGAAATCACTACCGTAGAAGGTTCGGAGGATTTACAACTCGTCGCCAGGGAAAAACTTCAAAAATATACCACAAAGAAAATTAATTTTGTGCGAAGCGATTTCGATGAATTTTTTGAACAGAACCGGGATAAATGGGATTTGGTTTTTGTGGATGGAAATCATACCTATGAGGCCACAATTCGTTATTTTGATATCTTAAAATCTCGCACCTATAATCATTCGTTGATTGTTTTTCATGACATCCATTGGTCGAAGGGTATGGAAAGGGCCTGGGCGAAAATCATAGCCGATCCGGATGTGCATGTCAGTATCGATTTATTTTGTTGCGGATTGGTATTTTTCCGGAAAGAACAATTTAAAGAACATTTTGTTATTCGTTTTTAGTTAAAATAACATACTTATTATCAATAAATTAAGCATGTGAACTGAAATTTTAATTGAAGAGTGATTATTAATCTTTATGCTTAATCAGCATGAGTCCGTCTCGAATGGGAAGCAAGTAATTTTCCAAGCCGGAATCTTCATTTACCAATTTATTAAAGCGGTCTATGGCTTGTGCTTGCCCGTCACCGGGATTCAATACTTTTCCGCTCCAAAGCACATTATCCGTTATCCATAATCCGCCCGGATTAAGCAAGGGTTTAATGAGCCGGTAATATTTCGGATAATTTTCTTTGTCTGCATCAAGAAATACAAAATCATATTTCAGGGAAGTGTGACGAAGAAATTGTTCCGCATTTTCAAGATGAAGTTTAATTTTATTTTTCCACGGAGATTGCTTGAAAAATTCCGATGCCATTGCGGCGGTGGTTTCATCGGCTTCGATGGTATCCAAAACGGCATGGTCAGGTAATGCCGAAGCCATGGCGATAGTGGCGTAGCCCGTAAAAGTACCTATTTCCAGAATGCGGTCCGGACGAAGAAGTTTGACAAGAAAATGTAAAAAACCGGCTTGAATTTTTCCGCTTAACATTTGCGGAAAGGTTGTTCGAAGATAAGTTTGGCGTTCAATTTCATCCAATATTTCCAGTAGGGGAGACGAATGTTTTTCGATATAGATTTCCCAATCCAAAGGTAATTTTATCATAAGTTCGGTTTTTTTACGAAAGGAATAATTTCATTTTCATCCAAAGCATAACGTTTGATTTCTTCGGGAGAAAATAAATCTTTAACGCGTATGGCTTCCGTATGAAACCCGGCGGATTGCAAACGTTTGAAGTAATCCATTCCGTAGATTCTCACATGATCGTATTGTCCGAAAATTTTTGTTCGTTCATCCGGGTCGGTAATGGCGGGGTCTTCAAACGTTTGCGGACGCGAAGCGTCCAACGGAATTTGAAAAATTCCGTATCCGCCGGGTTTCATTACGCGGTACAGTTCCGACATGGCTTTACGGTCGTTTTCAATATGTTCCAATACATGATTACATAAAATAACATCAAACGAATCATCTTCAAAAGGTAAAGCGGTGATATCGGCTTTCACATCGGCAATCGGCGAATATAAATCGACCGTGATATAATTCTTTCCGAATAATTTTTTGAATCTTTTGAAAAATGCTTGCTCGGGAGCAATATGTAAGATTTTCCTGTCCGCTTGCGTAAAAAAATCCGTATGACGTTGCAAAAACAACCAAAGTGCTCGATGTCTTTCCAAACTAATCGTACCGGGCGACAGGGCACCGGGTCTTAATTGCTTGTAGCCGTAAGGTAAAAATTTCCGGTAGGAGCGGCCATTAATCGGGTCGATTGTTCCTTTTCCACGAAAAAATAAGTCGGCAATAGGCCTGAGATATAAACTGGTTTTAATTAATAATGGCCGTGGAATTTTATTGAGCAGGAATTTAAACATCGCCGTTAATATTCTTCTAAAATCAATTTTTCTTTCCGGAAGGCGTCTTCTTCGTCGCTTTCCATGCCCAAGGCATCGAAAATATAATAAAAAGTAGAAAGAATTTCGGGCTTCCCGTCTATCAATGCCACATCATGTTCAAAATGGGCGGAAGGTAAACCGTCGGCGGTTTTAATAGTCCAACCGTCATTATAATGAATAATTTTATGGGTACCCATATTGATCATGGGTTCGATGGCAAGTACTAATCCGTTCTTCAGTTTTTTACCTTTGCCTGGCAGTCCGTAATTAGGCACTTGCGGGTCTTCGTGCATCACACTTCCCAAGCCGTGTCCGACTAATTCTCTTACCACTCCGTAACCGTATTGTTCCACATGCGATTGAATGGCATGTCCGATATGACCGATTCGATTTCCACGGCGCATTTGCGCAATTCCTTTATATAGCGATTCCCGCGTGACATCTAATAATTTTTTTACTTCGGGCGAAACTTCACCCACTTGGAATGTAAAGGCCTGATCGCCGTAAAAACCATTCATTTTTACTCCGCAATCTATTGACACGATATCACCTTCTTCAAAAGGTTTGTCGGTGGGGATGCCATGTACTACCTGCTCATTCGGACTGATACACAACGTGTTAGGAAAACCGTAAAGTCCCAAAAATCCCGGTATGCCGCCATGGTCGCGGATATATTCTTCGGCCAATTTATCGAGATACAGGCCTGTTACACCCGGCTTGATTTCTTTGGCAAGCATGCCTAAGGTTTTGGATACCAATAAGGCGCTTTGGCGGATTTTCTCTATTTGTGCTTTGGTTTTATATTTAATCATTCTTGCAATTCATGTTTGTAATTCCCTTCCAGAATTTTTAATAAATCTTTTTCCAATGTTTCCATGGGATATTCGATAATGCGCCCAAGTTCCTTTCCGTTTCGTTTGATAATAAAAGTAGGAACCCGGATAATATTTTTTTCTTTTGCCAATGGGTTATCTTTATAATTCCGTTCGAATGCATGTATTCTAAGATGTTTTTTTCCAAACCCCACAGCATCCAAAATTTTCATAAAAGCGGGAACATGAGCCCGACTATCGGGACACCAAGTGCCCATATAAACTTCTACGGACATATCGTTTAATTTATTTTTTAAAGCATTAATAACCTGATTATCAAGTTGATATGATTGGTAATTTTCTTTATACCAATTTCCCAATTTTTCATGCTGTAAAACCTCCGGTGTAATTTCGCCAACGGCTATGGGTTTGCCTTTATAGGTTTGAAATTCCCAGGATTTTTTCAAACTTTGACAGGAAGCCAAGGTGAGGAGTGAAAGTAAAATAATGATATGTTTTTTCATGGCGAATAAATATTGATTATATGCAAAAATACGATTTTTAACAAAGCGGATTATTAATGGCTGCGTTGTCTAAGTGCTTCATATAATATGACCGCCGCGGAAACGGATACATTCAGACTATCGGCCGTACCGTTCATCGGAATATAAATATTTTTATCGGCAATTTCTCGCATTTTTTCCGATAGACCTTCATGTTCCGCACCTACTGCGATGGCTACGGTGCCCAAATAATTTTCATTCCAATAAATATTGCTGTTTTGCAAGGTGGCGGCAAATAATTTCATTCGGGCTTGTTGTTTGAATCGGATAAAACGGTCCAAATTCGTTATGCTTATTCGTTGCGTAAAAACGGTACCCAAACTCGACCGGATTACATTGGGATTATATAAATCGGTTTGCGGATCGATAAAAATCACACAATCCGTACCGACGGCATCCGTGGTACGCAAAAGTGCGCCTATGTTGCCGGGTTTTTGAATACGTTCGGCTACCAGAATCAATCCGTCGGGCGATTGACAATCCGAAAGTTCCGTAAATTCTTTTTGGCGCCCCAATAGCATCATGCCTTCCGTACCGCCTCGATAGGCCAAATGTTCATATACTTTTTTATCAACTTCAATAATTTTTGAAGGAGAAATGTGATTGAGCATTTGCCGGTCATTTAAAATAGAAGGACAAATAATTATTTTCTCCGGTTCGAAATCTGCTTCCAAAGCGCGCTTGATTTCGGTAATTCCTTCGGCTACAAACTTTTTTTCTTTCTTGCGAAATGAAGATTTGTGTTTTAATTTGGTGAGGTATTTTACCAATGGATTTTGTAGTGAACTTATCATATTATTTGATCATGCTTATTAAAATTCCCACGGCAATCAGGAAAAATAACATGCTTAAAATATAATAAAAATTCTTGGCAATAAAGGCGATTTTGCCGATAATTTTTTTGGCATAAATTGCATAAATACTCAATAAAGTAAATGCACCCAATACGGCTCCGGCGATGTATATACTCACATAAGGTTCTTCAAAGCGAATAATTCCGGCATATTTTAACATGGAACTGTAAATAAAATAAAAAGGGATGGCCATGGGATTTATGGTGGAGATGAATAATCCGTAAATAAAAGGATTGCGTATATTAAAACGGGTTACGGCGCTTTTTTTAATTCCTTTTTTGGCTTGCATATAACTAGTATAGGCCATAATTAATAAAATCAATACGGCCGCACGTCGCAACCAGTCCAAAATGTGGGGATTTGACAAAATATAATCGGCTCCCAATATGGCAATATGGGCTTGAACGATATCCGGTATCATGACGCCCGCCGCATACCAAATACCCGCTTTTTTGCCTTTTTCTACGGATACTTTCAATCCCGTTAGCGAGATAATGCCGGGAGGTGCGATTCCGATAAAGGTGATTATAAAACCAGCCAAAAAATGTCGGATGATTTCCCACATAAATTCTTATAAACTAAATGCTAATCCGGTGTGTGTCTAAATTCTTTTGAGTTGTTGTTTCAACATTTGGATATTTTCTCTTAACAAACCTTTTTTGTCCAGTTTTTTGGCTTCGTTAAGTAAATTCAGGGCTTCGCGTTTCCGACGTTTTGCCGCCAGAACGCCAGCCAAAGATAATTTGGCTAATGCTTCTTCTTGTTTTAAAATTAATCCCGTTTTAAGGGCTTTTCGCAAATATTTTTCCGCTTGATTGATATTTTTTCCGCTGTGAATCAAGCCGAGCATCATGTAATAACTTGCTTGTTGAGGTTTTATAAGGGCTTGTGAAGGATTATTTATTTTACGTAACCACTTTTCGGCGCCTTCCATATCTTGTTTTCGCATTCGCAAATAGGCCATCAAGATATATTCGTTTCGAATGTAGAAGAATAAGACGATAATAGCCAAAATCAATAAAAAAATGCCGTTCCCGATATTTTTTTCTACAAATTGCCATACGGACAAACCCAATAAAAGGGCCATTATCAACAGTTTAAAATATTTGTGTTGAAACATTCTCAATAATTTTTTGCAAAGTTAGTCTTTTTCCCTGAAATTTCTTTATCCTCTTAAATAAAGAAACAAAGGATTAATTAAGGGAAGGTCTTAAATCTTTTCTAAAAATGAATATGACGATGAATAAGTAATATAAATTTACGAGAAAATATGCTTTCATGACACCCGCCAGTCCCATTGATTTTATTAAAACCGTACTTAAAACATAAAATAGAATCCAATAACTGATTTCGGCAAAAAGATATTGATTTACAAGGGCTTGCGACCAAAATTTATAAGCCAATAATAAAGCGATCAAACGGATAAAATCGGCTGAAAGTTGCCACCCGTATAAATTATTCATGGGAAGATATTCATCCGAAAAAATAATTAAAGTGACATAATGACGGAAAAGGTAAATAAGTATCATTCCGGCTAGGATAAAAGGATAAAATTTAACGAGCATTTCTTTGGCATGTTTTTTCCATTCTTGTCGCGAAGGATTTTTTGAAATGGCGGGAAAATAATACATATTGAACACCGGAGCGATAAACATGAAATAAAACATGGAAACTTTACGGATTGCATCCCAATAACCGGCAAAGCGTTGTCCTTCGGATGCAAAATGATTAATAATTATATTACGAATGGCAATGGTGGAAAGCGGTATGATAAATGCCGTGACGCCTGCCATGATGACGAAGGGGAGCAAGCGTTTAAGATATTGTTGGTTTTGTGAGCCCTGCTTTCCGTTGGTTAGCGGAATGAGAAATATCTTTTTAAAATCTTTTCCGATAAAAGCCAAAATAATAACAAATGCTATAACCGGCGTCATGATGACAGTCAACAACGCACCGGTCATGTCTAATTGCCAAATCAATGTAACCATTAATATCATGGAAAAAAAATGCAGCAAAGTAATAATGACGGTTACCTTTTTATATTGTTGAAATCCATGTAAAATAGCAAGTAAAATCACTTGAAGCGCATAAATGGGAATTAAAAAAGCCGTAATGTAAATGAGTAATACATAATTGCGACCGGAAAAAAGGATGTTATTGATTTTCGGGGCAAAAACGACAATTACCATCATGAGTACTACCGATGCGATGAAAATCATACGATATGTAGCACGAAGAAATAATGCCAAGCGCTTTAATCTGTTTTTGTATTGTGAACTATAGCGAATCACGCCTTCATGAATTCCCATGGTGGCAATCCCCTGAACGGCTTGTACGAAATTCCGCATTTGTTCCGTTAAAGCCGTACCGACCGGCCCTAAATAAATCACAATGGCTTTGTTGCTGATATAAGAAAAAAGGACTTTAAATATAACCGAAACGGCATTGTAAAAACTCACCTTGATAATGGTGGCTCCCGTAAAATTTTTCCATATTTTATTGTAATCAAAACGCATTGAGGATTCTAGTTAAATAATGAAGTTCTTCAAAACTTAAATACGGATCCATAGGCAAACTAAGAATTATACGGCTGATTTGTTCGGAAACGGGAAAATTTTCCGGAATAATTCCTGCGAGTGCCTTTTGTTTATGTGGTGGAACGGGGTAGTGAATTAATGTTTCTATTCCGTTGTCTTTTAGATATTTGCGCAGTTCGTCTCTATGATTGCTTGAAATTACGTATTGATGAAAAACATGAGATTCATCCGAAGAAAAAACGGGTTTCTTTATACCGGGGTGGTTAATATTTTTGTGATAATATGCTGCAATTTTTTTCCTTTTTTCATTAAGGGAATCAAGGTCTTTCAGTTTAATTGTCAAGAAGGAGGCCTGCAAACTGTCCATTCGTGAATTAATTCCGGGATAACGGCTGTTATACTTTTCGATTTGACCGTAGTTGCGTAATATTTTAACGGTTTCGATCAATTGTTCATCATGACTTGTTACCGCACCGCCCTCACCCAAGCCGCCTAAATTTTTTGTCGGATAAAAACTCCATGCCGTGGCATCGGTAAGCCCGCCTATTTTTTGCCCATGAAACATGGCTCCGTGTGCTTGGGCCGCATCGTCAATCACAAGTAAATCATGTGCAGAGGCCAATTTTTGGATTTCTTCCAAGTTTACCGCCCTGCCGTATAAATGGACGGGCAAAATGGCTTTGGTGCGGGAAGTAATTTTAGGTTCGATATCCTTTGCCGATAAAAGAAATTCGTCCGAAGGGTCGGTTAAAACCGGCCTAAGTCCCGCTTTGATTACAGGTAAAATGCTGGCAATGAATGTATGAGCGGGTATAATTACTTCATCCCCCGGATTTAATTTGCCTAATAATTTATATGCTTCGAAAATGAGATAAATTGCATCAAATCCCGATCCCGTAGTGGCCGCATGACCGGATGCCGTATAATCGGCCCATTGATTTTCAAAATTTTCAACCGCATCGCCCAAAATAAATGCCTTTTCATTGACCAAAACGGCCAATGCTGGTTGAAATTCCTGTAGATATTTACGATTCAGTCGATTGAGGTCTAAAAATTTAATCATGACTTCTTATTCCATATTCTTAACGTCGAAATACCAAAATAATTGCTCGACCGGTTCCGCTCCGAAGGAATATTTCCAATAAGCCAAAGGTTCATAAATCTTACCTTGTTGTTCGGAGGTGCCCAAACTTATAAAGTCGTAGCGGTGATAGTGATTTTGGAGCAATTCCCAAATCAATTTATCGATTACCCGGCGGTTAACGCCTTCGGGATAGGTGGATATATATTGAAAATGAAAGACATTCCTATAAATATATACCACTGCTCCTGCCAGCATGTCATTATTCCGATAACCGCCGAAAAGTTTGATATTTTCGGGAAAATTCGAGCGGAGCAATAATATTTCATCCAACGAGTGAACGGGCGCCGTCTGATGGCGTCGTTTTAAATTTTCTTGCAAGATATTCCAAAAAATCGGCCAATCGTCGCTTTCGCGGACCACCACATCGGGCGCTTTGGCCAAATTTTGTTTTCGGTCTGTATTGAGTAATTTATCCAAGGGTTTACGGGTATCAATTACCGAAAACCATGCTTTTTTGTTGATTTGCCCTGTTTCGGTAAATGCCAAACGATTACGATGCGAAAGATATCGCGTTAAAAAAACGGGGATTTCTTTCAGGTAAAAATCATCAATACCGGTTTGTTTGAGATAAAAAAGCACATGTTTCCATATTTCTACCAAAAGTTGAGGCGGAAAATTTTTTGAATTAATCCAATCTCCGAATGTTAAACCGTTGTGACTGAACAATTTGTTGTCGATTCGATGGGCGGGTATCAGTCCGATTAATTTGCCGTTATCATAGAGCATCAGCGAATAATCATCGAACCTGTCGGCATGATAATCCATATAATCTCGATGGTGTATAAAAGTGCCGTTATAGGAATTTTCCACAAAGGTATTCCAGGTGGTTTTATCGGCGGCGGTGTAATTTTTTATGTGAATTTTTATACCCATGCTTTCACTTCTTTTACCGGAAAAGATAAGATGCCGGTTTTGGTTTTCAAAAATATTCGATCGTTCCGAATGGCTTTTATTTCACCGGCGATTTTCGTATCTCCTGAAATGATACCTTTTTTCTTTCCCGCTTGATTCCAAAAATACACATAAGTTTCGAAAATAGTTTCCGGAGGTAATTTTGAAATGCCAATATATTGATTTACAATCCTTTCAATCCATGTGGCGGGATTATTTTTCTTGCCGGTTATTTCAAGCAAGGAAACGGCATGCAAGGACCGGTCGAATTTCGTTTGATTGATATTAACTCCCATTCCTATGACGGCATGTTCGATTTTATTTTTATGAATAGCCGTATCGATGAGAATTCCGGCCAATTTTCTTCCTTGAACTAAAATATCATTGGGATATTTAATAACCGGACGAATATCGGCATAATGGACAAGGGCGGAAATAATGGCCACGGCTGCTTGTTGATAAAGCAATTCAAGGCGATTGACATGCATACCGGGATAGGTAACAAAGGAAAATAGAGCATTTTGATTTTTTTCAGCCAGCCATTTCCGGTTCATTCTTCCTTTCCCCGCTGTTTGAAAACCGGCCGAAATGACAGAAAATTCGGGGATTTTACCTATTTTTTTTAAAATATTTTTCAATTCGTCCTGGGTGGAAGAAATGGTATCAAATTTGCATATATGAAAGTTCGAAAATGTGAAAAATGGAATGATTTTCGATAGATGATGCATTTGAAAATTTAATGTAAATTTGTAAGTGTAAAGATATAAAATATAAAATTGAGAATTTGCCTGTGAAAAACAATCTAATCGAAGAAATTATCACCGGAATCGAGGATAAGAAAGGAAACGAAACCAAGTTAATTAACCTTAAAAAATTTGATAACGTTATTGCCGACTATTTTATTATTACCGATGCGACTTCCAATACGCAAGTAAGAGCCATTTCCGACAATGTCCGCAGGAGATTGAAGGAGAAACATAATGTGAGTCCATACGGGGTGGAAGGCGAAGAGAATGCCGAATGGATTCTTTTGGATTACGGTGATATTATCATCCATATTTTCCAACGACCCGCCAGGGAATATTACGATATCGAAGGACTTTGGGCCGACGCGGATATTACGGAAATTTAAAAGAAGAACTTATGAGTGAAAATAAAAACAATAAACAAAAAAACGATAAAAAGCCGATTCCTGCCGGTAACGGGAGATTCGGTATCTATCTTTTTTATGCTTTAATGATATTCGGACTTTCGATGCTTTTCTTTAATCAAGGTGCCACTTCGGACAAAGAAATTACTATCGATCGCTTTTTCGATTTGTTGAATAAAGGAAAGGTCAAGGAAGTGGTTATATTGAATAAGCAACGGGCCGAAGTGTATTTGACCGATGAAGCATTGAAAGAACCGCCTTTTGACAAATTAAAGCAACCGGGTTTATTTTCGGTGAACGAACCGCAGTATGTATTTGAAATTGGCGATTTGCAATTATTTCAAAAAAAATTGGAAGAAGCCAAACAAAATAACATTGATTTTACTTATCGTTTCAAAACCCAATCGGATGTATTTTTCAACATATTGATCAATTTGCTTCCTTGGATTTTGCTAATCGGTTTATGGTTTTATTTAATGAAACGCATGTCGGCGGGTGCCGGTGGGGGCGGCGGAATGAAAATTTTTAATATCGGAAAATCAAAAGCGGAACTTTACGATAAAGACAAAAAACCTAATGTGTCTTTTAAGGATGTGGCCGGATTGGAAGAGGCCAAACAAGAAGTGAAGGAAATTGTGGACTTTTTGAAAAATCCGGAAAAATATACCCGGCTCGGCGGTAAAATACCCAAAGGCGTATTGCTGGTGGGCCCTCCGGGAACAGGGAAAACTTTATTAGCCAAGGCGGTTGCCGGTGAAGCCAATGTGCCTTTCTTCTCCATGTCCGGTTCCGATTTTGTGGAAATGTTTGTAGGAGTGGGAGCATCTAGGGTCCGTGATCTTTTCAAAAAAGCCAAAGAAAAAGCACCGTCCATCATTTTTATCGATGAAATCGATGCCATCGGACGGGCCCGGAGCAAACAAAATATTACCGGAGCCAACGACGAAAGGGAAAATACACTGAATCAATTGCTGACCGAAATGGATGGGTTTGCGAGTGATGATAATGTCATTGTAATCGGCGCTACCAACCGGGTGGATGTTTTGGACAAGGCCTTATTGCGTGCAGGCCGATTCGACAGACAAATTTTTGTGGATTTGCCCGATTTGAACGAACGTAAAGAAATTTTCAAGGTCCACATGAAACCACTTAAATTGGCCGACAATGTGGATGTGGACTTTTTGGCCAGACAAACTCCCGGATTTTCGGGTGCCGACATAGCCAACGTATGTAACGAAGCGGCCCTTATCGCCGCACGAAAAGATAAGGATAAAGTCGATAAGCAAGACTTTATGGACGCAATCGACCGGATTATAGGCGGTTTGGAGAAGAAAAACAAGGTGATTAAACCGCGTGAAAAGAAACGGGTGGCACATCACGAAGCGGGCCATGCTTTGGCAAGTTGGTTTTTGGAACATGCATCGCCATTGGTCAAAGTAACTATTGTGCCGCGCGGGCAATCCTTGGGTGCAGCATGGTATTTACCGGAAGAACGGGTATTGGTCGAACCGGAGCAAATGTTGGATGAAATGGCTGCTTTATTGGCGGGACGTGCAGCCGAAGAAATTATTTTCGGCAATGTATCCACGGGTGCATTAAACGATTTGGAAAGAGTCACCAAACAAGCCCGCGCAATGGTAACCATCTACGGGCTGAATGATAAAATTGGTAATATCACCTATTATGATTCTTCCGGTCAAGAATGGCAATTCACCAAACCGTATAGCGAAAAGACCGCCGAATTAATCGATTCGGAAATAAAAAAATTGGTGGCCGGTCAATATGAAAGAGTCAAAAAATTACTATTGGAACACAAAGACGAATTAATAAAACTGGCCAAACGCTTGTTGGAGAAAGAGGTATTGTTCAAAGAAGACTTGATAGATATTCTTGGCCCGCGACCATTTAAAAACGAACATGAAAATTTGAAAAATAATTCGAAGGATTCGAACAAATCCGATGAAAAGCCGGATAAAAACGAAACGGAAAATCAAGCACCGAAAACGCCGAAAGACAAGAATCATCCCGGCAAATCCAATGATTCCGGAACCAATAAGCCGGACGATAAATCCGGTACGAAATAAACATCTATGGGATTTTTAGATAAATTATTCAATTCGGCCAAACGTAAGGACCGCGAACCGCCGGAGGAACAATTGAAACAATTGCATCCGCTGGAAAAATTTGTGCTTAATTTTTCCGAAAATAATGGTAAACTTCTTCTTGCCAGAAGCGAAGAACAGATTCGGAAATATCTTTCTTATATTCTTAAAGAAGAAAACAAACCTAGGTATTGGACTTATGACAAAGAAATACGTAAACAATTCTTAAAGGATCTTCCCGTCTCAAAAGAACTAAAACCCGAAAAAACATCTATTTTACTTGCGTATGCGCATTATTTAATCGAAAGTGACGGCGGAATCATGTTTACGGCCTACGAAATAGGAGAATTTCGCTTAATCGATTTGCCCGATACATTTGTTTTTTTGGCCACTCCCGAACAACTCATTGAGACCAAAGAAAAAGGAATGGAACTAATTAACCGGCGTTTTCATAAATCCTTGCCTTCACCTATCCGAACGATTAAAAATTTCGGGAAAGATGAAGATTCCTTTTCTAAAAATGTTTATTTAATCCTCTATGTATGAATGATTTAATAATCAGAAGTCTAAGCGGGATTTTTTATGTGGGTTTAATTATTTTGTCATTGATTTCATCGGATGCTTGGTTATGGGGATTCATTTTATTTAGCATATTTTATTTTATTCAAACCGATGAATTAATACGTTTGCTTCGGCTTGATAAAATATCTTTTTTTTTAATGTCGGTTCTGTTTTGGCTTGGTATTTCAACCGGAATTATTTATTCGGTTTTTACGCGTAGTTTTCAGTTACAATGGAGTATCGAACTTGTATATTTTATTGCCTTTGTCTGGATTTTATTCATCATATTTATGATTTTTAGTATTATCAGAACCAATTTGTCGGCTATTTTCGCTTTGTTTTACCTAGCCATTCCGTTTTCCCTTACATTAGTTATCCTAATGATAGAACCTTTATTGATCCTGTTTTTATTTTTTATTATTTGGATTTACGACACTTTCGCTTATCTTACGGGAAGATTTTTCGGTAAACATAAGTTGGCGCCGGCAATTTCTCCGAAAAAGACATGGGAAGGCGTAGCAGGTGGAATGCTTGCCGTAATAATTTCGGTCTATCTGATTTGGAAATATCATTTATTGACCGATTATTTTTATTTTTTAAAAGACGCGGAATTTAGCGGGTTGATTCCCATGTTGATTCTAATTATTATCTTGGCCACTGCGGGAGATTTATTCGAATCATTTCTAAAGCGCAGAGCAGGGGTCAAGGATTCCGGAAATATTATGCCGGGTCATGGAGGATTATTAGACAGGTTGGATAGTTACATGTTTGCGATTACGGGATTTTTCTTTTATTTGATTTTTGTTTTTAAATTGTTTTGATGAAACTCTCCAAGTTACATAAAGAAGGGTATAGGATTGTTTTCTGGTCATTTATTATGGTACTGATAATCAATATGTTAGTTGATATTTATGTGCCTTATAAATGGTTACAATATCTCATCTTATTTTCCAGCGTCATTTTATTTTTGCTTATAGTCTATTTCTTTAGATACCCGTCACGTAAGGCCGAAGTTTTACCTACCGAAGTTTTGGCACCGGTTGACGGCAGGGTGGTGGTAATAGAAGAAGTATTCGAACCCGAATTTTTCAAGGACAAACGATTGCAGATTTCTATTTTCATGTCGCCTTTCAACGTACATTCTACTCGTTATCCGGTGGATGGAAAGATTATTTACAGTCGTTATTACAAGGGAAAACATATTGTGGCCTACCATCCTAAGAGTTCGGAATTAAACGAACGAACGACAGTGGTTATAGACAACCCGTTAATCGGACCGGTGATGTATCGCCAAATTGCAGGCATCATTGCCCGCCGGATAGTAAATTATGCTAAAGTTGGTATGTGGGTAAAAAAGGGCGAAGATGCCGGATTTATAAAATTCGGTTCCCGCGTGGATGTGTTTCTACCTTTAAATACCGACGTATATGTAGTGATCGGTGACAGAACCCGTGGAGGTGAGACGGTTATTGCCAATGTGTTGATAGACAAATAATCATAATCTTTTCCGCTTTCCGTCTTTTATTTCCCGGTAATCAAAGCAGTAAATTTTTCAACAAATTAAGATTTGATTTGTCTTAAAGCCCCTCAATCAATATGATACTGATGGTTTTTTTATCTCCTTTTTTCAATATCAAAGGATTATTTGTGTACGATCCGACAAAATTAGCATCGGTTCCATAATCATGATATTTGGCTAGAATAAAATAATGCCCGGGAGGAAGATTTTTGAAATGTACCTTACCTTGCGAATCGGTAAATTTTTGGATAAGCATGCGTTCCTCATCATATTTCAGACTTACAGCGATGCCACTCATCGTAACGAAATTTCCGCTTCCGCGTTCGACCTTGGTTTCCACGCTTAATTCCGCAAGTTGCGGTTCAATTTCTTTCTTTTTACAACCGCTTATAAAGGGAAAGGTTATAACAAGAATAATTGCAATTAATTTTTTCATGGCTTTACGTATTTTATTATTTAAATAATATTAAAAAAAAATAAAATAAAAATAATATGCAATTGTCAGTTTTTTTTAATTTTTTCGTTTTGTTAAATTTTAAAGAATACAAATTTTCTTAAGCACGCTTTAAAAGGGAAAAAGAATTCATACACTTTTGCGAGTATAAAAGTTCTTAAAGAAGTATTATTAATTTAAATTTAAGAAAACATCCGGATTCGAATTGATTGATATCAGATATAAATTTAAAATTTATAACGAAATTGCATTGCACATTTAAAGTTATGTTCATCTATGAAAACATCATCTTTTATATATAGACATATAGGACCCCGTACCGAAGAAATAGAGCAAATGTTGAAGGAACTCGGGGTGTCGTCTATTGAAGAATTGATAGCGCAAACCGTTCCCGAAAATATTCGTTTGAAAAAAGAATTACAACTTCCCGCTCCTATGGACGAAGCTGCATGGCTGGAATATATCCGGTCGTTGGGACAAAAAAACAATCGATTTAAGTCCTTTATCGGCTATGGATTTTACGAGAGCCATATGCCGGCGGTTATTATGAAAAATATTTTTGAAAATCCGGCTTGGTACACGGCCTACACGCCCTACCAAGCGGAAATTTCACAAGGCCGTTTGGAAGCGCTTTTAAATTACCAAACCATGCTCACCGAATTGACCGGTTTGGATTTGGCCAATGCATCTTTATTGGATGATGCCACCGCTGCCGCCGAAGCCATGTTGATGCTATTTAATTTGCGTTCGCGTAAGCAAAAAAAGAGCGGTATAAATAAATTTTTTATAGATAAAAATATTTTTCCGCATATTTCGGCTGTCATAAAAACCCGTGCTTATTTTAAAGATATAGAATTAATCGAAGGAGATGTATTTGAATTTGAGCCGGACGAAAATTATTTCGGCGTGATGTGGCAGAATCCCGGTAGAAGCGGGGCCCTGTATGAAGATGCCGCGTTGTATAAACGGTTTTCGGAATCGGGTTTAAAAACGGCTGTCATCTCCGATTTAATGGCTTTAACTTTAATAGAACCTCCCGGCCACAAAGGCGCCGATGTAGTAGTGGGTTCCACTCAACGTTTCGGATTGCCCCTGTATTACGGCGGGCCGCATACGGGCTTTTTTGTCACCAAACAGGAATATAAACGCCACGTTCCCGGACGAATCATCGGCGTAAGTGTGGATAGAAACGGCAACCGTGCCCTGCGGATGGCGCTTCAAACACGCGAACAACATATCAAACGCGAAAACGCCACTTCCAATATATGTACTTCGCAAGTGCTAATGGCCATTCTAAACGGAATGTATGCCGTTTACCACGGTCCGGAAGGACTGCGGGAAATAGCGAAAAATATTCATCGAAATGCGGTTAATTTGGAAAATTCGTTGCAACAAGCCGGATTTAAACAATTAAATGAAAAATATTTCGATACTTTAAGAATCCAAGTAGCGGATAAGAAAAGATTAAGAGACATTGCCGAAGCGCAAGGAATTAATTTTAATTATTTTGAAGAAGACGATACGGTATTAATCGCCATGGACGAGATGACTACAGATACCGATTTGTCGGCGATATTGGATGTGTTCTCCCGTTATAGCGGAAAAGAAATAGCACTTGTCAAAACGAAGGATACCAAATTGACTTCACGCCGGGAGGATAATTATATGGCTTTCGAAGTTTTTCATCGATACCGTTCGGAAACGGAATTGATGCGGTATATCAAACGGCTTGAAAATAAAGATTTTTCTTTGGTACACGGCATGATTCCATTGGGTTCCTGTACCATGAAATTGAATGCCGCCGCCGAATTGCCTCCCTTGTCCGATCCTTCCTGGACGGACATTCACCCCTTCGTGCCTGTTGAACAAGCTGCCGGCTATGGAGAAATGTTTGAGAATTTGGGGCGGATGTTGTGCGAAATCACCGGCTTGGATGCCGTGAGTTTTCAACCCAATTCGGGTGCGGCGGGCGAATATGCCGGCTTGGTGACCATTAAATCCTATTTTGAACGGCAAGGCCAAAATCATCGCGATGTGGCACTTATTCCCGCTTCGGCCCATGGAACCAATCCCGCTTCGGCCGTTATGGCGGGCATGAAAGTGGTAGTGGTCAAAACCACCGAAAGCGGCAATATCGATGTGGAGGACTTGCAGGCCAAAGCCGAAGAATATGCCGAACGATTGGCAGTGTTTATAGTAACCTATCCGTCCACCCACGGCGTTTTTGAAAAAGAAATCAAACGCATGACGGACATTATTCATCGCCATGGCGGACTGGTTTATATGGACGGCGCCAATATGAACGCCCAAATGGGACTCACTTCACCGGGAGAAATCGGTGCCGATGTATGCCATCTGAATCTTCATAAAACATTTGCCGTGCCTCACGGCGGAGGCGGGCCGGGTGCCGGACCGATTTTGGTAAAGGATTTTCTTAAAGAATTCTTGCCCTCGCATGCTTTGATCGAGACGGGTGGAAAATACGGCCGGCAGGTGGCATCCGCACCATTCGGGTCGGCTGCAGTACCTTTAATATCTTACGGCTATATTTTGATGTCGGGTGCCGAAGGACTCAAAATGTCGGCCGAAACGGCCATTTTGAATGCCAATTATTTGGAAACCAAGTTGGATCCGTATTTTCCTACCCTTTATAAAGGCGAAAAGGGCAGGGTAGCCCATGAATTTATTGCCGATGTGAGGCCCTTTAAAGAGAAAGGAATTCAAGTATTGGATATCGCCAAACGTTTGATGGATTACGGTTTTCATGCACCGACCGTTTCCTTCCCGGTTCCGGGTACTTTAATGATTGAACCCACCGAAAGCGAAAGCAAAGCCGAATTGGACCGGTTTATCGAATCGATGATAAGTATCTATCACGAAATAGAAGAAATGGAAAGTGAAGATAATCCGCTGGTCAATGCACCTCATACATTGGAAATGCTTACGGCCGATATGTGGTTTCATACATATACCCGTAAGAAAGCCGCATATCCGTTGGATTGGATAAAAACCCGCAAATTTTGGCCCGCAGTAGCCCGGATAGACGATGCCTACGGTGACAGGCATTTACATTGTACTTGTGCGCCATTGGAAGCATATATCGATGAAGAACAAAAAAAATAAGCATTTATATTTCATTGCCATTGTGGCTCCCGGATCGCTGCAAGATGAACTGACGGCGTTGAAACATACGGCAAAGAAACGCTTTCATGCCGGGCATGCATTAAACTCTCCCGCACATCTTACTTTGATTCCGCCTTTTTTTGCCACCGAAGAAGAAATGAAGGATTTAATTAAAGAAATGTCGGCGGTTTTAAAACGGTTCAAACCGTTTCCGCTCGAATTAAACGGATTCGGAAGATTCGGTAACCGGGTGATTTATGTGGCGGTAAATGAAAATGATAATTTGGTTCGCTTGCAAGAAGAATTATTTCGCATTTTTAAACAAAAATTTCCCCGTTACACCAAACCCAATCGCTTTCATCCGCATTTTACCGTGGCCTTTAGGGATTTGGACAAAAATATTTTTCCACAAGCATGGAAATATTTTTCCGCTATCGATTTTAACGGCAAGTTCGATGTAGATAATATTAATGTTCTACGACATCAAGATAAAAAATGGCATATTGTAGATCATATTGAATTGACCGATCGGAAAAAATCTTTAAACTCAAATTCCGAATAAATGATTTATTCCATAAGGACATTTAATCAAATACGGGCAAAAACGATTAGGTATTAATTCAAAAACCATATAAATTCACCTGCTACTGTGAATTCAAAACGCAATGCGGCGGAATAAAAATTCAAAAATCCGATTTTTGAATTAAGTCCGGAATCAAGCGTATAATTTTCCAAAGAATAATTTTCGTTCATAGGCAAAATTTGATTTTCAATATCACAACGAAAGCATTAAACACTTTATTGTATAGATACAAGAATTATTTTTTCAACAAATCGGGACGAATTTTTTTGGTTCTTTGAATCGATTGTTCTTCCCGCCATTTTTCTATGGCGGCATGATTACCCGAAAGCAGAATGTCGGGTACTTTAATTCCTTTAAATTCAGCCGGACGGGTATACACGGGGGGTGAAAGGAGTCCGTTTTGAAAACTATCGCTTAATGCGGAAGTTTCGTCATTTAATACCCCCGGAATGAGCCGGACCACTGCGTCGGTAAGCACGGCAGCGGGGAGTTCGCCACCGGACAAAACATAATCTCCGATAGAAATTTCGCGGGTTACATGTAATTGGCGAATTCTTTCGTCGATTCCTTTATAATGGCCGGCAATAATGATGATATTTTTTTTTAGACTTAATTCATTAACCGTATTTTGGTTCAATACTTCGGCATCCGGGGTCATAAATATAATTTCATCGTAATGGCGTTCATTTTTTAATTTTTCAATCCATTGATGCAGCGGTTCCGGGCGCAAAACCATACCGGCACCGCCACCGTACATATAATCGTCAACTTGCTTGTATTTACCGATGCCGAAATCATGCAAATCGTGTAAATAGATTTCAACAAGCCCTTTTTTTCGGGCTCGAGCGATTATAGAATGATCAAACACGCTTTCCAGCAAAGCCGGAACCACTGACAAGATATCTATCCGCATCGATTCGTAATTAATATTTTCAAATTTACCAAAATCATCGTTTCGGAAAAAATTTTTCTTTACATTTGTGGCAAATAAAATTAAAGAAAATGAATTTTCCTTCCGATTTAAAATACTCCAAAGATCACGAATGGATCAAGGTGCTGGACGACCAAACCGCATTAGTGGGAATTACGGATTATGCACAAAGTGAATTGGGTGATATTGTGTATGTTGAAGTGGAAACCGTAGGAGAAACACTTGATAAAGACGAAGTTTTCGGAACCGTTGAAGCCGTTAAAACCGTATCGGATTTATTTATGCCAGTTTCGGGCGAAATTTTGGAATTTAACGAATTGTTGGAAGACGAACCCGAAAAAATAAACAGCGATCCTTATGGTGACGGTTGGATCATCAAAATAAAAATAGTCGATCCGTCACAATTAGATGAATTAATGGATGCAGATACATATAAGGAATATATTGCGAAATAAATACCGCATTGCGGCCGTTTTATTCACATTCTTAGTATTAATAACCGGCATAATGCCTATTAAAAAGGATATTATGCCTCCGGGGCAATCGGATAAATTTATTCATTTTTTTCTTTATTTGATATTATTTCAACTTTGGTATTTGGCCGGTATTAAAAATGTCTTTCGCCTATCATTATATTTATTTTTCTTTAGTTTTTTTATTGAAATTTTACAAGAATTATTACCGGTAAACAGAAGCTTTAGTTTACTGGATATGATTGCCAATTTGGCAGGGATTTATACGGGATATATCATAAGCCGTATAAATAAACATATTTAAAATGCCATTACATCCTGAAGGCATTACAAGAAAAAATGCTTTTTGTGGCTTTAAGTCGATACAATAATATACAAGTGGGTTAATGCTTTATTGTCGATTTGTATAAAGACCATGTATTTTGCAGAAGCATGGCCACCGTCATGGGCCCTACGCCGCCCGGAACGGGCGTGATGGCTTTGGCAATGGATTTCACATCTTCAAAATCCACGTCACCGCATAATTTTCCGGTTTCATCACGGTTTATTCCCACATCGATTACTACTGTATTTTCGGCAATATGCATGCGATTCCATACTTTTGGACGACCGACGGCGCTTATAAAAATATCCGCTTGCCGGATATACTTTTCGGGTTGCGGCGTCCGGCTATGAATGAGAGTTACCGTTGCGTTGCCAAACGGAAATTTTGAAGCCAGCATGACGGCCAAGGGTTTACCTACAATTTGACTACGTCCCGCAATGACTACATGTTTAGATGCCGGGTCGATGTCATAATATTTCAATATTTCAATAATACCTGCAGGAGTAGCGGGAAAAACCACCGGGTTTTCATTCATAATGCGGCCTAAATTGAGTGGATGAAAACCGTCGGCATCTTTTTTCGGATCAATAAGTTCTATTATGCGATTGGTATCGATATGGGCGGGAAGCGGCAGTTGAACAATATAACCGTGAATGGAAGGATCGGCGTTATACCGTTTGATTACATCAATTAATTCATCTTCGCTATGTTCGACGTGTACATGAAAGGTAGCAAAGCCCGCTGCAGCCGCTTTTTTAAGTTTACTTTTGATATACACTTTTCCGGCCGGATCGTTCCCGGCCGTAATAATTCCCAAACCCGGAACGGGGTAGTGATTATCGGTATATTGTTTTACCTCTTCCGCCAGTTGCCGGAGAATATGATTGGCAAGGTTTTTTCCGTCGAGTATATGTGTCATTTTATTAACTTAAACCGGGAAATCCGCGACCGCCTCCAAACATACGCATCATGTTTTTCATGCCGCCGCCTTTTTGCATCATACGCATCATGTTGCGCATTTGACCGAATTGTTTCAATAGTTGATTGACTTCTTGAATAGAAGTGCCCGACCCGCGTGCGATTCGCTTTTTCCGGGATGAATTGATAATTTTAGGATTGCGCCGTTCTTCGGGAGTCATCGAATATATAATGGCTTCAATGCTTTTGAACGATTCGTTATCGATATCGGCATCTTTTACCATTTTGCCCATGCCGGGAATCATCCCCATCAAATCCTTGATGTTACCCATTTTTTTGATTTGCTGGATTTGCTTGAGGAAATCGTCAAAACCGAATTCGTTTTTGGCCAGTTTTTTTCGAAGTTTTGCGGCTTCCTGCGCGTCGAATTGTTCTTGGGCTTTTTCTACAAAACTAACTATATCACCCATGCCCAGAATCCTGTCGGCCATCCGGTCGGGGTGGAATACATCGAGATCTTCGATTTTTTCGCCGGTACCGATAAATTTAATGGGTTTATTGACTACGGCTTTAATGGACAAAGCCGCCCCGCCGCGTGCATCACCGTCGAGTTTGGTAAGCACCACACCGTCAAAATCCAGCCGGTCATTAAATACTTTGGCGGTATTGACCGCATCCTGACCGGTCATACTATCAACTACAAAAAGGGTTTCATGCGGATGAACCGCTTGATGAATATTTTCAATCTCATTCATCATTTCTTCGTCCACTGCCAATCGTCCGGCCGTATCGATAATTACAGTATCAAATCCATGTTGTTTGGCATATTCGATGGCGTTTTTTGCAATTTCAACGGGATTTTTATTACCTTCTTCGGTATAAACTTCCGCGCCCACTTTTTCGCCCATTATTTTTAATTGTTCGATGGCCGCAGGGCGATAGACGTCACCGGCTACAAGTAAGGGCTTCTTATGTTTTTTCTTTTTAAGCCAATGCGCCAGTTTGGCCGTGAAGGTGGTCTTACCCGAACCTTGCAAACCGGAAATAAGTATAACGGTGGGCTTGCCCGACAAATTCAGTCCGGCTGCTTGTCCTCCCATCAATTCGGCCAATTCGTCATGCACAATTTTGACCAGCAATTGGCCGGGTTTCAATGCGGTTAATACATCTTGTCCGAGGGCTTTTTCTTTTACGCGATTGGTAAAATCTTTGGCTATTTTATAATTGACGTCGGCATCGAGCAATGCGCGGCGTACTTCTTTTAATGTTTCGGCTACGTTTACTTCCGTAATTTTTCCGTGTCCTTTTAATACATGTAGCGCTTTATCTAATTTATCGGTCAGATTTTCAAACATGCGAATGAATTTTTATTTGCATGCAAATTTAAGCAAAAAACACGCCATTTACCACTTGATGGGTTCGATTCCTTTACTTATCAAAAAGTCGTTGGTTTTTGAAAAATGCCGGTTGCCGAACCAATATCCTTTATTGGCACTCAAAGGCGATGGATGTCCGGAAGTCAGGATCAAATGCTTGGAACTGTCGATGATGGGAATTTTCTTTTTGGCATCGCCGCCCCATAACAAAAAGACCACATTTTCTTTGAATTCGGAAATTTTACGAATAGCAGCCGTTGTAAATTGCTCCCAACCCTTACCGGCATGCGAACGTGGTTGATAGGCACGTACCGTAAGCACAACGTTGAGCAAGAATACGCCTTGTTCGGCCCAACGGGTCAAATTGCCTGATTGCGGAAAGGGAATACCCAAATCGTCTTTTAATTCGCGAAAGATATTATTTAAAGAAGCGGGAAACGGTTTGACATGGTCTTGAACCGAAAAACAAAGTCCGTGTGCATGGCCGGGAGTCGGGTAGGGGTCTTGACCGAGAATCACTACTTTTACTTGGTCGAAAGGAGTGGTGTCGAATGCATTGAATATTTCGCTCCCCTTCGGTAAACATTGATATTGTTTGTATTCTTTTTTTACAAAATCGGTTAATCGTTCGAAGTAAGGTTTTTCAAATTCTTCTTTTAAAATCTCCTTCCAAGAATTTTCTATTTTGACATCCATAATTCGAATTTACCTTTACAAAGATAAGTTTTTCTCCCGATGAATTGTGTATCTTTGCTTAAAATTTACATTCGATTATGTCGAAAGTTGTTTTAATTTCGGGTGCATCTCGCGGTATGGGAAAGATTACCGGTGAATTGCTATTAAAACAAGGTTACAA
Organism: Flavobacteriales bacterium; assembly: GCA_027067965.1. Lineage (GTDB taxonomy): Bacteria > Bacteroidota > Bacteroidia > Flavobacteriales > Flavobacteriaceae > JAADED01. The sequence goes on from JAMOUV010000002.1 coordinate 128,198, forward strand.
AGTTTACGGTACCACGCGTACCCCCGAGGCCTATCCCGGTCATCCTTTTCCCCTGATTGCCATGGACCTGGAAAAAGAAGAAAGTATTTGGAATGCAGTAGATGAATTGATAAAAAGAGAGAATAAAATCGATATTTTGATAAACAATGCAGGAAGGGGAATGATGAATCCGATGGAAGAGACACCCGTCGAAGAAATCAAAAGATTATTTCAAACCAACGTATTCGGCATGATCGAATTAACCAATCGCGTATTGCATCAAATGCGTGCCGAAGGTTTGATAATTAATATCAGCAGCGTGGCCGGTTTTCTAGGACTTCCGTACCGCGGTGCTTATTCGGCATCCAAGGCGGCGGTAATGATTTTTAGCGAAGCATATCGTTATGAATTGAAAAAGCATGGCATCCGGGTAGTTGATATATGTCCGGGCGATTTTAAAACCGGTATTGCCGCCAATCGTATTGTAGTGGAACCGGATAAAAATTCACCGCATTATGAAGATTTTTTCCGTATTTATGCCGATGCTGATAAAGGAGTAAACAAAGGGCTGCCACCGGAAGTTGTAGCAAAACAAGTCTTAAAAATTATTGAGAAAAAGAATCCTGCACCCCGGTATATTATTGCTCCTTTCGAGCAAAAAATTTTGCATATTGTAAAAGCCCTTTTGCCCGAAAAAATTTTTGAGAAACTTATTTTAAAATACCATAAATTATGAAGTTTTTTATTGATACCGCAAATCTGGAAGAAATTAAAGAGGCCCATTCTTTGGGCATTTTGGACGGCGTGACTACCAATCCGTCACTTATGGCCAAAGCAGGCATAAAAGGAAGGGAAAATATTTTGAAGCATTATAAAAAAATTGCGGATATAGTTCCCGGAGATGTGAGTGCCGAAGTTATTTCAACCGATTTTGACGGCATGATCAAAGAAGCCATGGAACTGGCGGAAATTGCTCCCAATATAGTGATAAAAATTCCTATGATTAAAGAAGGGTTGAAGGCCATCAAATATTTATCGGATCAGGGAATTAAAACGAATTGCACCCTTGTTTTTTCGAGCGGTCAGGCCTTATTGGCCGCTAAGGCGGGGGCAACGTATGTATCTCCCTTTATCGGGCGATTGGATGATATTTCGTCCGAGGGCATGCAATTAATTGCCGATATCCGCTTGATATATGATAATTATGCCTACGAAACCAAAATTCTTGCGGCAAGTATCCGTCATCCGATGCATATTATCGAAAGTGCGCGGATTGGTGCCGATGTGGTGACAACTCCTCTCAAACCCTTGCTGTCATTGCTCAATCACCCGTTAACGGATAAAGGACTGGCCAAGTTCTTGGAAGATTATCGCAAATCGCAGGAATAAACGGGAATTCGGAGAAGTTTTACCAGTATTTCTCACGCGAAATAATTTGCATGGGAACGTGGGCTAATTAGGGTCTTTAATGCTTAACCTTAACTATTTCGTGGTATTAGTCATAAGTGTATTGTCGTTAGTTTGTCATTTCGGTGGCGGTTGGTTCGACAAGCTCACCAACCGTTATAATTTATGTTCAAGCTCACCAACCGTTATAATTTATATTCACGCTCACCAACCGAAAGCCATATCCGGTTCTATAAACGCCGGCTGGTGAGCCCGCCGACCACCGGCGTTAGTGGTGTAATGCAATTCAAGCCATTTGGTTCGACCCTTCGATTTCCTCAGGGTATTCACGCTCACCAACCGCTAAAAGTGATGTCAGTTTCTATAAAGTATCAGTCGGTTGGTTCGACGAGCTCACCAACCGATATAAGCCATATCCGGTTCTATAAACGCCGGCTGGTGAGCCCGCCGAACCACCGGCGTTAGTGGTGTAATGCAATTCAAGCCCTCATTCCCCAAAAGGGGCTTTTAGATAAGGAGTGGACCTTCGATTATTCTAATATACTCAAGAACTGCGGTTGGTTCGACGAGCTCACCAACCGCTAAAAGTGATGTCAGTTTCTATAAAGTATCAGTCGGTTGGTTCGACGAGCTCACCAACCGCTAAAAGCCATGTTCGGTTCTATAAACGCCGGCTGGTGAGCCCGCCGAACCACCGGCGTTAGTGGTATAATGCAATTTAAACCCTCATTCCCCAAAAGGGTCCTCCTTTACACAAGGAATGGGCCTTCGATTATTCTAATATACTCAAGAACTGCGGTTGGTTCGACAAGCTCACCAACCGTTAGAAGTAATTTTTGTTTATATGAAGTATCAGTCGGTTGGTTCGACCCTTCGATTTCCTCAGGGTATTCACGCTCACCAACCGCTAAAAGTGATGTCAGTTTCTATAAAGTATCAGTCGGTTGGTTCGGCGAGCTCACCAACCGTTAGAAGTAATTTTTGTTTCTATAAAGTATCAGTCGGTTGGTTCGACGAGCTCACCAACCACTAAAAGCCATGTTCACGCTCACCAACCGCTAAAAGCCATATCCGGTTCTATAAACGCCGGCTGGTGAGCCCGCCGAACCACCGGCGTTAATGATGTGATGCAATCCAAATCACCCGTTAACCAAAAAAACAATTACCCGTCTCAAGTGAGGCGGGTAGTTGTTTTCATGGCTTTAATAAAAAAGATTCTTAACGCTTTATGAATCTGAGGGCTGCTGCTTTCGGCTTAACTGATCGAAAAGAACAAATTCATCGTTGTAACAATCATTTTTACAATACAAATATACCCTCGGTTATATACATATATATCATCTTATATGGTGATTTTCATCACCCTTAAGGGTGATTTTTACTATCATTTTCGGATTTTTTCGCCCGGATGCCGAAAATTCGTTTGAAAAAGTTGAAAAAAGAAGTTTTATCTTTGAAAAAGTAATTTAAAGATACAAAACATTTTCGATTCATGAAAAAATTGTTATATCTCATCGCCGGTTTTATTGTTTTACTTCTCCTTTATTTCCTGTTTTTTCGTTCTTCGACAAGCCGCTCACCTTTATCCGTTGTGCCGGAAGATGCCGTGTATATACTTGAAACGGAGAATTTTACCGAAACATGGGAAGAAGTATCCGCAACCAATATATGGCAATTCTTAATCCGAACGCCGGGTTTCGAATCTTGGCAAGAGACCGACAGTTTATTAAAAAAATATTTTATTCAAAACCAAATAACCTCGAGTTTGTTTAAAAATCGCCCGGTAGCCATGTCGGCCCATTTGACGGCGCCGGATGATTATGATTTTATTTACGTTATAGATCTAAAATCGCTTCGGGAAGTTAAAGAATTAACAAAATGGATGGGAAGTGCTGATAATCAGCAATTTAAGTTCGTGAAAAATAAATATAAGGAGCAAATCTTTTATAAAATTAAAACAGATGAAGATGATTTGTACCTGACATATATTGATAATTTGATGATTTTTTCCTATTCATTTCCGCTTATCAAAAAAGTATTGGACGAAAGAGAAAAAAAACATTGGATCAATAGACACGATTATAAATTTATTGAAGAAAAATTACCCGGTGGACTTGTTCGTATATGGTTCAATTATAAACAGATACATCGTTTTGCGCAAATTTATTTTGAAGGTGCCGGCCAGAGCATGAAATTCATTTCAGAGCAATTATCGCTCACCGGGCTTGATACGGATCATCGTTCGAATATTATCGATGCGCGCGGAATTACATTGACGGATTCGATTCCTTCGTATTTTAATGCCATGTTGGATGTGAAACCCGGCGCAATTTCGGCATATGAAATTGCATCCAAGAGAACGGCTTTGTATATGTCACTCGGCTTTAAGAATTTTAATATGTTTCATCAAAGTTTGTTGGAATATTATGCCCAAACCGATAAATCCAAAAGAGACGACTATCGCCGGTCCTTGAAAAAAATCGAACGGTATTTTAAAATCGATTTACAAGAAGATTTTTTCGATTGGATAGGAAAGGAAATCGCATTGGTCAAATTGCGGGTATATCATGACAAAAGAAAACCGGAAGAAGTGCTATTGTTAATTCATGCCACAGACCCGGATGATGCACGAAAAGGCATTAATAAAATTTCGGAACAAATAAGAAAAAAATCCCCTTTTAAATTCAAGACATACAAATATAAAAACTTTGAAATCAGATATTTACATCAAAAATCTTTTTTTAAAACCGTCTTGGGTGCCATGTTTAAAGACATTACCAAACCTTATTATACTTTTATTGACGAATATGTGGTGTTTTCTAATTCCGAACAAAGTTTAAAGGATTTTATAGACGATTATGTGATGGGCAATACCTTGTCGCATGACGAATATTTTATGAATTTTGCTTCACGCTGGAATGAAAAGGCACATTTTCATCTTTACTTGAACATGCCCAAATTTTATCCGGTGATGCAACAGATGCTAACCGACGAAGGATTGAAGAGTTTGAAGGAAAAGGAAGATTTTTTACTCAGTTTTCACCGCATTGTTTTTCAGTTAACCGGCCGGTCCGATTATTTCGATACGCGCGTATTGATTGACCATAATCCCGAAGCGCGAAAGCAAGAAGAAGCCGAGCGATTGGCTTATCAAATCGATGAAACGGTGCATCATAAATATTATGAGGATTTACAATTCAAATTTTTCTTTCCCGATACGGTGGAGGTTCCGGAAGGAAAATATATCGAGCATTATTCCGATGGAAAAATCAAAGTGGAAGGAAAAATACGGCATCACAAACCGGTGGGTTTTTGGCGCACTTTTTATCCGTCCGGAAACTTGGAAAGTGTAGTCTTTTATGAAGACGGCGAAATAAACGGTGATGCTTTCTTCTATTATGATTCCAAGCCGGCCGTAAAGAAAGCGGAAATGAAATTCGAAAAAGATCAATTGACCGGCGTTTATAGGGAATATTATAGGAACGGAGCCCTAAAGGCCGAGTTACGCTATAAAAAGGGTTTATTGCACGGCGAAGCCAAATATTTTTATCCAACCGGACAGTTAAAAGCAGCAGGGAAATTTAAAAAAGGTGAGAAAAAAGGTAAATGGCTTTATTATGATAAACAGGGACAGGTGATTAAAAAAGAAAAATATTCCGGTTGGTTTTAAGCATGGATAAGTTAGGTCATGTATATCAATTTCACAAATGAAATTTGAAAATTATAAGAATTTCCAATAGAGGTAAAATATACTGAAAGCTATCAAAATAATCAAACTTAAAAGGGCATAAACCTTTAACCATCCAAGTGGCTTATGTGAAGGAGGAATTTCTTTTCCGGTGATTACCAAATAATTCAATAATGCAATGACCGGTGCCAATACAAAACTTAGCGTAGTGGCGAAATCCACCATTTGCTTCATATTCCGGCTAAAGAAAAGTAAAATAATCATGGTACCTAGCAGGAGTATTAGCATCCAGAAAAGCGTAAGATATTTTTCTTTTTTCCACCCGGGAAATAAAATTCGTGTGGTTTTGCTCATTACTCTGGTATAGGCGTCATAACAAGTAAGGGTCGTGGAAAACATGGTAGTAAAAGCAGCCAATGCGATGATCCAGAATGCCCATGCGCCTACCGAAACGGTAAATAATTCAATAAGTTGTCCTGCAAATGCCACACTTCCGCTATGAAAACCCTTTCCACTTCCGTGCATAATCAATGCCCCCAGCGTAAGAAATCCGATGGCGGTAATAATAGTAGCCAAGTAACCGGTATGAAAATCGGTGAGCATGGCACGTAAATCCGTATGACTGTGAAAAGATTTATTTTTGGCTTCGGTCCATAAAGATTGCCATACCGACACATCCAATGGTGCCGGCATCCATCCGACAAAAGCAATCAGAAAAGCAAGATGCACAGGATTTTTTAATGAAAAATCATAAAAAAATAAATGAATTTCTCCGGGAGGATTTTTTATAAAAGCCATAAAAACCGCCATAAACAATGTAATAACCAATACAAGCATTACATATTTGATCAATCCGTCGAGAAGGCGATATTTTCCGAAAATAAGTAAAAGGGCTACAGTTATTAACAAAATAAAGGTAAGCATCGCCACCGGAAGACCTGTATTGATGAGTTGTTCCAAAAGGCCTGCGGTTACCAAACTTACTCCGGCTTGCAAAACAAACATAGATAATAATGAGACGGCAAAAAATAGCCATACCGCCCATTTTCCCAAAAGATGATATCCTTCTATAATATTTTTACCCGTTATAGCCGTATATTGAGGAGCAAAGCGAAAAAAAGGATATTTCAAAGCGTTAGCCAATAATATAATACCGAGCAATTCGAAGCCGAAATTGGCTCCCGCCCGGGTAGATTGTACCAAATGAGATACCCCGATGGCTGCTCCCGCATATAATAATCCGGGGCCGAGTAACCGAAGCCATTTACGAAAATTCATATAGCGAATTTATGAATATTTCAAAAAAATTAAAAAATATTATACTTGCCAGCATTTAATTCTTCACCTCTTATTCCCTCAAAAAATCGTATTTTCGCAGCAGTATTTAGCGCAGATGAAATTCAGTATAGAAAAGTATTGTAACGACACTTCGGCTCGTGCCGGCACAATTGAACTTCCGCATGGAAAGGTACATACACCTATCTTTATGCCGGTGGGCACGGTTGGGAGCGTGAAAGCCGTACATCAAAGAGAATTGAAGGAAGATATCGGTGCCGAGATTATTTTGGGGAACACTTATCATTTATACTTGCGTCCCGGGACGGACATTCTTCATCAAGCCGGCGGACTTCATCGATTTATGAATTGGGACCGGCCGATTTTGACCGATAGCGGCGGATTTCAAGTTTATTCCTTATCCACTACAAGAAAAATTAAAGAAGAGGGCGTTCGATTCAAATCGCATATTGACGGTTCCTATCATTTTTTTTCACCCGAACGCGTGATGGAAATTCAACGGCGTATAGGCGCGGATGTTATCATGGCTTTCGATGAATGTACGGATTGGCCGGTGGATTATCAATATGCCAAAAATTCCATGGAAATGACCCACCGCTGGCTCGACCGGTGTATTTCACATTTGGATAAAGTACCTCCCGAATATGGCTATGACCAAGCATTATTTCCCATTGTGCAAGGAAGCACCTTTAAGGATTTAAGAAAGCAATCGGCGGAATATATTGCTTCGAAGGACGCACCCGGTAATGCCATCGGCGGGCTCTCGGTAGGCGAACCGGCCGAACAAATGTATGAAATGACTCAAATTGTGTGTGATATACTTCCCAAGGACAAACCGCGTTATTTAATGGGAGTAGGGACACCGGTAAATATTTTGGAAAGTATAGCACTTGGCGTGGATATGTTCGATTGTGTCATGCCTACCAGAAATGCGAGAAATGCCATGTTATTTACTTCGGAAGGAATAATAAATATCCGCAATGCCAAATGGAAAAATGATTTTTCGCCCCTTGACCCCTTGGGTATCAGTTTTGTAGATACCCAATATTCCAAGGCCTATTTGCGCCATTTGTTTACGGCCAATGAAATTTTGGCCAAACAAATTGCAAGTATTCATAACTTGGGATTTTATTTGTGGTTGGTAAAAGAAGCCCGGAAGCATATTATCGAAGGAGATTTCGGCTCATGGAAAAATCAAATGGTAAAAAAAATAAGCACGCGATTGTGATAAAAAAGATTGACAAATATATATTAAAACAATATTTCGGGACTTTTCTCGGAATGTTTTTGCTGTTTATTCCCATCAGTATTTTAGTGGATTTGGGCGAACGGCTCAATAAATTTGTCGAAAACAAAGTGCCTCTATCGGAAGTAATTGTTTACTATAAATCATTTATCCTTACCTTCTTTAATGTATTGTTTCCCATATTCTTGTTTTTGTCTATCATTTGGTTTACTTCCCGGATGGCTCAAAATACCGAAATTATCGCCATTCTAAACGGCGGCATGCCTTTTTGGCGATTCGTGATGCCTTATTTGGTCGGCGCATTGATAATAGCAGGGACGGTAATATATTTGAATACCAATATAATTCCGAAGGCCAGAATGACTTATAATGAATTTTGGAGCACTTATTTTAATAAATGGGGAAATTACCGGGAGAAAAACGATGTGTACCGACAATTGGACAGTACAAATTATGTATATGCTTCGAGTATTAATCACAAAGCCAATATGGCTTACGACTTTATTTTAGAAAAAATAGAAAACGATCGCTTAATTTTCAGACTTTATGCACAGCGTATAAAAAGGCGCAGTGATACATCCAATATGTATACATTAAGCAATGTAACCAAGCGATATTTTTTGGAAAACGGCAAACAATATGTGCAAAAACAACTCGTATTCGATACCATTATGCCTTTTACTTTCGACGATTTGACGCCGATGAATTACGTGGCCGAAGGTTTGAATAATAAGGAATTGAAAAAGTTCATCGAAAAGGAAAAATTGCGTGGTTCCAGAAATATAGGTCGTTATTTACTGGAGAAATATAAAAGGATCAGTTTACCCGTTTCGGCATTAATACTCACCTTCATCGCGGTAGCGGTAGCTTCCAGAAAACGCCGGGGCGGAATCGGATTGAATTTGGCTATTGGTGTGGCTATCGCATTCGGATATGTTTTCTTTGAAAAAATATTTAGTATCCTGACTGTAAAATCCGGCTTTAATCCTTTTTTGGCCGCATGGATTCCTAATTTGATTTTTTTATTTCTGGCTTTATATTTATTAAAAAATGCGCAACGATAAATCGCCCCGATCGTATTATGCTTTGATGCATTTTATTATATTCGTTTGGGGATTTACGGCGGTATTAGGCGCATTAATTTCTTTGAAACCCATAGCGCTTACTTGGTACAGGTTACTAATTTCCGTCGTTCTATTAGCCATTTGGATCATATTTATACGAAAGAAAAAAATTATTTTAACCGCTTATGACCTTAAAAGAATTGCATGGAACGGCATACTGATCGGATTACATTGGCTTTTATTTTTTAAGGCCATAAAAACCGGTGGTGTATCGGTAACCTTGGTAGCAATGTCCTCCGGCGCTTTTTTTACTTCTATATTGGAACCTTTTATTTATGGAAAAAAAATAAAATTTTATGAAATACTCTTCGGGTTGCTCGTTATTATTGTAATGTATTTTACTTTTAAAATAAGTCATGTCAATTGGTTAGCCGTATTTTTTGGAATCGCAGCCGCTTTTTTCGGCTCCTTGTTCTCCATTTTTAATGCCCGGCTTATACACCGTTTTCCGGCCACCGTTCTTTCTTTTTACGAACTGTTATTTGCTTGGATACTAATTGGTATAATAATATTATTTTCAGAAAATTATAACGATTTATTTAAAGTTACACTTCAAGATGCAATTTGGCTATTCATACTTGGAAGCATTTGTACGGCTTATGCATTTACCGTTTCCTTGGAAATATTGCGAAAAATCAGTCCGTTTACGCTTACACTCTCCATCAATCTCGAACCGGTTTACGGAATCATACTTGCCTTGTTAATATTCGGAGATAAGGAAAAAATGCCGGCCGGATTTTACATCGGTGCGTTTTTTATTCTCCTCATAGTAACGGCCGAAGGTATTATAAAATTGAGAAAATAATCTAAAAAGTCCATGTAATGGCAAATGAGGGTATCATTCTTCCATGATTGCCCGGAACCACGGACATATCCCGACTTAATTTAATGGCATATTTATACCGAATTTTTTCTTGTTTTTCGTGTAATTTATAATCACCGTGAATCACATCATACAAGTAAGTAGATAGGGCAGTAGCAAATGCAACCAAATATAAATACCTATAGTTCCCCTGTAAGAAATCCGTTTGGGTTTGCTGGATATTATTAAATTTATTTCTTTCGATAAGATAAGTTACCCCTACCGTAATATATGAAGCGGAGCGAATGCCAATCAGCCAATATCCGGTTTTCGGTTCACGGGCTTTGAAATGGATATAACCCGGTACAATACCTGCAAAAATCCAATCCTTCATTCTTATATTTTGCGAAAGCAATTCGAATTCTTCAAAAGTCATGTTCCCGGGGATAGCAGGCAATTTATAATTGGCATTTTTGTTTTTATGGTAGATATCCACATCTTGGGCAAGCAGAAGGTTAGTAAAAATGGTTAATATGAGTAACAAAAATGTTTTTTTCATCGTTTGCTTTTCGTTTTTGTAAAGTTATGAAATAAGTTTCTATAGGATGAAATTGATTATTAAAAATATATTCTATATAATAAAAATTCGAAATTTTATAAAAAATATTGGTGAAATTAAACAAAAAATAGAGATGAATTTTAAAGTAAAAATCTAAGAAAATTGCTTGGCAAGGAAAGGTGAATTTAATACCTTTGCATTAATTAATTTATGAAAAATGAAAATTTCTTACAATTGGCTTAAAGATTTTATTGATGTGGATTTGCCGGCTACCGAAGTGGCAGAAATTTTGACCAATACGGGTTTGGAAGTTGAAAAAATTCATCCTTTTTCAACAGTAAAAAATGATTTGGAAGGGGTGGTGGTCGGAAAAGTACTTGAAGTAAAAAAACATCCTAATGCAGATAAACTTTTTTTGACCCGGGTGGATTTGGGCGACGGAAAACCCGTTCAAATAGTATGCGGAGCGCCCAATGTGGCCGAAGGACAGAAGGTACCCGTGGCCACCATCGGGACGAAATTATTATTGCCCGGCGGAAAAGAATTAAAGATCAAAAAAGGAAAAATCAGAGGAGAGGAAAGTTATGGTATGATTTGCGCCGAAGACGAATTGGGTTTGGGCGACAGTCATGACGGAATTATGGTGTTGGATGAAAATATTGAAGCGGGCAAGCCATTGAAAGAAGTTTTGAATATTGAAAACGACGAAGTGTTCGAAATCGGGCTGACACCCAACCGTTCCGACGCCATGAGTCATTACGGCGTGGCCCGGGATTTATATGCCAAATTGAGTTTTGACGGCAAACAAGTGAACTTACGGCAGCGAAGTACCTCTCAGTTTGTTACGGAAGTAAAAATAACACCTGTCAATATCAATATTCAATCAAAAGAAAAATGTCCGCGTTATGTGGGTTTAGTTATTCAAAACGTGAAAATTGTCGAAAGTCCGGAATGGTTGAAAAACCGGCTAAAAGCCATTGGCATAAATCCTAAAAATTTGTTGGTCGATATTACCAATTTTGTCATGCATGATATCGGCCAACCGATGCATGCTTTTGATTTAAAAACCATTAAAGGAAACCAAATCATCGTAAGAAATGCCCGTAAAGGAGAAAAAATTTTGGCTTTGGACGATAACGAATACGAACTTAATGAAGAAGATTTGGTCATTGCCAATGAAAACGAACCGATGGCTATCGCCGGTGTTATAGGAGGAAAACATTCCGCTATTAATGAACACACTACGGATATTTTATTGGAGAGCGCATATTTTGATCCGGTTACGGTGCGCAAAACCGCTAAACGCTTGGGAATAGCCACGGATTCTTCCTTTCGATTCGAACGCGGCATCGATCCGCAGATTACGGAATTGGCCATGAAATGGGCTGCCATCCTTATTAAAGAACATATTCCGGATGCGGTGGTAACCGAAATTGTGGACGAAACGGTCAAAACCATCGTGCCCGTTTCCATTAATCTTACTTACGATTATATATGGCGATTAATCGGAGAAAAAATTAACCGCGATCAAATCAAACAAATTTTGCATTTACTGGAATTTCAAATTCTTTTAAGTAATGATGAAAATCTTTCGGTTAAGGTACCGCCATACCGGGTCGATGTAACCAGACCTGCCGATGTGGTGGAAGAAATATTGCGAATTTACGGCTATAATGCCGTCAATTTACCCGAAAAAATGAAATTCAGTGTGTCGCATGAAGAGATGCCCGGCACGGAAAAAATAGAGCAAATTGCGGCGGAATTATTGGTAAGCTCGGGTTATTTTGAAACCATGTCGGTTTCCATGCTGCCCGAAGACATACCGGAAATTTCAAATTCTTTCAACGAAAAAGAGGCGGTAATGCTTTTAAATCCGCTGAGTAAGGAACATACCGTGATGCGTCAGGATTTGCTTCTGTCCGCCTTGCAAAATATTCAATACAATATGAACCGCCAACGGGACGATTTGGCCTTTTTCGAATTCGGAAAGGCATATTTCAAGGATGATGAGGCCAAATATCGCGAAGAAAAAATATTATCCTTGGCCGTCACCGGAAATCTCACTACCGAAAATTGGCTTGAAAACAAGCGTCCCGAAGGATTTTTTTATTTAAAAGGAACCATTGAAAAATTATTCGAACGTTTCGGTGTGGCATACAAAGAGTCCGGCTATGTACACCCCGATTTTTCGGATGCCATTATTTTCAAAACCCCGAAGAGCGATATTATGGTAGCCGGATATGTACGTAACGATTTATTGAAAAAATTCGGCATCAAGAAACCGGTTTATTTTGCCTCTATCCGTTGGGATGATTTTATCGATTCCGTCAAAAAAGCCGGTGTAAAACGATTCAGTCCGTTCTCCAAATATCCTTCCGTACGCAGAGACCTGGCGCTTTTGGTTGATAAAAAGGTTACTTATGCCGAATTATATGATATTGCCGTTGAAACCGAAAGAAAATTATTGGAAAGCGTGAATTTATTTGATGTATATGAAGGAAAAAATATTCCCGAAGGGAAAAAATCTTATGCGCTTTCGTTCATTTTGCGTGCTCCCGATAAAACTTTGAATGACAAACAAGCCGATAAGGTCATGCAACGCATTTTGAAAGCATTCATGGAAAAAACCGGCGCCAAATTGCGCGATAAATAATTTAAATTATGAAAATCTCAAATTTTCTTCAGTCATTGCTTTTCTCGGCAATAGCATTGCTATTGGTTTCTTCATGCGGCAGTGTGGAAAATTCCGGTTCGCAGGGTTCATCCACATCCCAATTTGCCGTGGTTGTTCACGGAGGAGCGGGGTATATTAAAAATTTACCACCCGAAGTCGAAAAACGTTATGAAGAAGGGTTACAAAATGCATTAAACCGGGCATATGCCGTATTGGAACAGGGCGGTTCGGCCGTGGCGGCGGTTGAAGCGGCCATTCGTTATATGGAGGACGATTCTATTTTTAATGCCGGACGCGGTTCGGTTCTGACCAATAAAGGCGGGGTGGAAATGGATGCCTCTATTATGGACGGCAAAACCTTGAATGCAGGAGCCGTGGCTCGCGTGAAGCATATTAAAAATCCGATTTCGGCCGCCCGTTTGGTTATGGACAGTTGCAGGCATGTGTTTTTGGTAGGCGACGGTGCCGAAGAATTTGCTTTGGAATACGGATTACAACTCATGCCCGAAGAATATTTTATTTTGGAAAAACGCAAAAAGCAATTAAAGAGGATTCATTCCAAGCAAGCGTCCTTGCAAAAAGATTGGGACGTATTGCGAAAATACGGCACGGTGGGTTGTGTGGCCATGGATAAGAACGGAAATTTGGCCGCCGGTACTTCCACGGGCGGTATGATGAACAAACGCTACGGACGGGTAGGGGATTCGCCTATTATCGGTGCGGGAACCTATGCCGACAACCAAACCTGCGCGGTATCCGCTACCGGAACGGGCGAAAATTTTATTCGTACTGCTGCGGCTTTTCGGGTATCGGCCCTTATGCAGTATTTAAACAAACCGCTTGACGAAGCCCTTAGACTTTCTATTGAAAAAATGGAATCAACCGGTGGGGACGGCGGATTTATCGGAATCGATAAAAACGGACATATTTCGTGGTATTTCAATACCGAGGGAATGTTTCGCGGTTACAAGACCTCATCGGGCGAACAAAAAATCGAAATGTATCATCCGGATTATTATAAAAAATAAAACATCATTAACTTGAAATTAAAAAGGGTTTTTAATAAAAAAACTCTCGATTTTTTCAATGATATATTCCATTTCGTTGCCGGTTAATCCGGCACCCGACGGAAGCAAAACGGTTTTGCGGAAAAACTCATAAGTTTCGTTCCGGCCGAAATAATGATATTTTTCAAACAACGGCATCAAATGAAGCGGATACCAAGTATGACGCGTTTCTATACCGTTTTCTTCCATAAATTGAATGAACTCTCCGGGGCTATGCTTATCTAAAATCATGATATTCAGCCAATAATTGGTGCCACCTCCCGGAAAATCTTTAAAAATCCGGACCGGGACTGAATTTAGATGTTTTAAATAATATCGATGGATTGCTTCTTTTTTTTGCAGAAAATCCGGCAATTTCTTTATTTGAGCCATTCCCAAAGCGGCCAGCAAATTGCTAAATTGGTAATTGTATCCTACTTCCTTATGATAATAATACGGACGTGGCTCTTTGGCCTGCGACGATAGAAAACGGATATATTCGGCCTTTTCTTTGTCATGCGTCAAAACCGCCCCGCCTCCCGAAGTGGAAATGATTTTATTGCCGTTAAAAGATAAGATACCAAATTTTCCGAATGTACCCGTATGCTGATGTTCATAGAACGTGCCCATCGATTCGGCGGCATCTTCAATAAGGGGAATTTCATATTTCTCGGCAATTTCTTTTATTTCTTTAAGCGGAGCGGCAATGCCGTAAATATGCACCGTAATAATGGCCTTGGGTTTGGTTTGATATTTCGAGATAATAAATTTAATCGCTTCTTCCAAATAAGCGGGCGACATATTAATTTGCCCTTGATCGCTATCCACCAATACGGGAATGGCCTTTTCATAAAGCACGGGATTGGCGGTGGCTACAAAAGTGTGTGTAGGAAGAATGACGAAATCACCTTCTTGAATATGCAATGCCTTTAAAATCAAATGCAAAGCCGCAGTGCCCGATTGTAATGCCACGGCATACGGGGATTTCGTATAAGCCGATAATTCTTTTTCGAATCGCTCTACATAAGGCCCGCCGGGCGCAATCCATCCGGAGCGAATGGCTTCTCCGACCATTTGAATTTCTTCGTCGGAAGCCAAGGGTTTATGTAAATATATATATTTGTCCGGAGTCATAATAATTTTAAATTTTAGTGATATAATTCCGTAATATATTGAGATAATAGGCGGTAAATATCCGCTTCCGTATTCATGTTGCGGGCCTTAAGCCAATCCAAATGTTTTCGCATGGTTTCCTCGTCTTTTCTTCGTGCCGGGCCGGTTTGAACATCCCGCGGGGAATGAGATTCCAACCGCTTAACCGTTTCTTTAATAAGCGGAAGGAGATATTTAAAATCAATATTTTCGGTTGAAACTATTTTATCGGCGATGATATACATCAAATTGGAAAAATTATTGGCAAAGACAGCCGCTATATGCAAAACTTTTTTTTGTTCGTCATCTAATTTGAGCACTTCCGGTGTAATTATTCGCGCCAATTTTTCAAGTAGTTGCAGGTCTTTTTTATTGTCGGCATGAATAAACACCGGAATTTCATTCCAATCATAATTGTCTTTCGCCTTATGAAAACTTTGAAGCGGATAAAAATATCCTTTTCGTTTTCCATTGATGGCATCAATAGGCAAAACGCCGGAAGTATGAACCTTCAAGCCGTTAAGACGAGCGATTTTTTTGGAAAATTCTCCGACCACATCATCTTTCAATGCCAAAATATAAATATCAGCAGGAGGTATGGAATTCAAATCGGTATATACCGGAATTTTACCCGAAAACGAATGCAAAAGTTTTTCCGGATGACGATTCCATGCGCCCGTAATTTCAATTTTATCGGGATGTGATAAAAAAACTTTAAGCAAATGCGTAGCCACATTTCCCGCACCAAAGATGAAAATTTTAATAGCATTCGGGGTCATTCCAATTTTAATTTTTGTATTAAATCTTTAATGACAGGATTAATTTCGATTAAGCGCCGGATTCGTTCGGATTTCGAATAATAAATGATTTGTTGTTCTTGTTTGGGTTCGGTTTTAATAATTTTAAATTGAATAAAATGATTTTGTAATTTATCTTGCAAAAAGTGCAATAATCTCTTCGATATGCTGTTAAATTCTTTGATTGTCAATGTATTATCAAATTCCAATATGATGTTTTTTTCTTGTAAATCCGGCTCGGTATGGGCCAGCAAGGCAGCCAAACGGGTTTCGCCGTTTTGATTTAATATGGAAACAAATTCTTGCCAAGCACCAAGCAAATCTTCCTGCGTAAAATCTTCATTTAATTTGGTTTGTTCTTTTTTAACCGGCTTTTGCTTTAATATATTCAATCCCAGAATAGAAGTGTTTTTTTTCGTATTGGGCGGGGTAGGAGAATCGGAAGATGCAGTGGTATTAACCGTTTTATTTTGCGAATGCTCGTTTATTTTTTCACGGTTGTCTTGGCCGGAAATTTCTTCGGCTTCGGATTCCGGTTGTGTGGACATGTCTTTTGATTCGTCATTGCCCGTCGAGGTATAAACTTCTTTTTTTTCTTCGACTTTACCGGAAATTAGCGGCTGAAATTCATTGACTTTAGGTAAACCGGAATTAGGATTCGCCGTTAAAGTTTTTTTTTTATAATCCTTTATCGAATTTAAGATTTTCAATAAACCCAATTCGGTTAATAACAAAGGATTTTGAGACATTTTATAATCCAAATCCGCTTGTACGAGGATATCGATAGCGCTTGTAAGTGTTTCTTCGTCAAAATAACCTGCCTGTGCTTTATAGCGTTGTTTTATTTCGTCACTTTGTTCGAGCAATGCAATGGTTTCGGGATGTTTGGCGATGAGCAGATCCCGAAAATGTGAAGTTAATCCGCCGATAAAGAAGTGAATATCAACCCCTTCGGTAACCAGTTTATTAAAATATTGAAGTAAAGCGGTAATATCCCGTTTGTGAATCAAGTCGATGATATCAAAATAGATATCGAAATCGAGAATACCCAAATGGTTTGCCACCAAGGAGCGGGTAATTTTTTCTTCGCCCAAACTCACAATTTTATCAAAAGCGGATAATGCATCACGCAATGCACCGTCGGCTTTTCGGGCAATCAAATATAAGGCGTCTTCGTCTGCTTCAATATCTTCCCATTGCGCGATTTTCTTTAAGTGATTCTTTATATCGGTAATGCTAATCCTTTTAAAATCAAATATTTGGCATCGCGACAGAATCGTGGCAGGAATTTTATGTTTTTCGGTTGTAGCCAAAATAAATATGGCATGTTCGGGAGGTTCTTCCAATGTTTTTAGAAAAGCATTGAAGGCCTGATTACTCAACATATGGACCTCGTCGATGATGTAAACTTTATATTTGGCCACTTGAGGCGGAATACGCACTTGTTCGATAAGTTCTCGAATATCATCGACGGAATTGTTGGAAGCCGCATCGAGTTCGAAAATATTGAAAGATAGATCTTGATCGGGGTCGTCCAGGAATTCTTTATTCACTTCGCGGGCCATTATTCTTGCACAACTTGTTTTGCCCACCCCGCGCGGACCTGTAAATAAAAGGGCTTGCGCCAAACGTTTTTGTTCAATGGCTTTTTTAAGGATATTCGTAACCGCATGTTGTCCGACTACTTCGTCGAATGTTTTGGGGCGATATTTTCTTGCCGATACAATGTATGCCATTTTCCAATCAATTCAAGCAAATATAAGAAATAGCATGGAGTTATTCAAAATACTATATGATTAATGAAGCATCCAATTGTTTGAAAAAAATTTGAGCTTGATTAATTAGGGTTATGAATAGGAATAATTTCTTACCTCATATTATACTTACTAATAAACATCACATTATAAGACCGAATTCTTAAAATTAATGGAAAACACCGGAAAAATCATTTTAAAAACTCCGGTGAAATCCATCAATATCTTATCCGACTTACGACAAACCGGTTATATTTCTCTTCATTCCGTAAAAGAAAAAAAGTATGATGTATTATGGATTAATTAAAAATTCTGTGCCACGTCATTGGGCAAATATCCCGTTCGAAATTCGCCGATTTGATTCAATGTATTCATATCGAATACAAAAACTTTTCCGGGTGAAACATAATCCACTGCATCCATAATAAATAATTTATCATCTATAATTTTCATGCCATAAGGATTTTGAACGATACCGTTTAAATCCAATACCATACGGGATGCATCGAATACGGGCGACTGAATGGAGATTTTATAAAGTCCGGTGCCGTAAATTATATATAAATTATCATCTTTAATTGCCATTAAACGGGGATGATTGGTTGTGCCCAAATCTATGCTTTCTACTACGTTGTCCGTTACGGGATTAATTCTAATTAATTTTCCTGCCGTTTCATTACCAGTCCAGGCGGCATTACCCGAACACAAGACCCAAAGGTTATCATGGGAATCGCTTACAATGGCCGACGGTCTGTCCCCTACAGTGATTTCTCCGATTTTCGAATGTCCGGCAGGGTCAATGATCAAAACTTTATTATGCGAAGTATTTACGCCGGGAACCAACACATAAAGTTTTCCTCCGTGATAAAGCATTCTTTCGGGACCGGTTTCCACATGTAAGGTATCTACGACTACATCATTTTCCAAATCGACCCATGCCAAAAAATCGTCGTCCACATCTTGCCAATTGGCATCAAAAAGTTCACCCCAATTAGAAACTACCGCATATCGGGTACTTATTCTTTCCATATAGCGCGGCTTGATAATATATGAACTAATAATTCCCTTTTTTTTCATTTTCCATCTGTGGGCCACTATGATTCTGTCCGAATTATTAATTAAAAAATATGCTTTGTCGTCCGTTGTAAATACGGATTGGGCCACATCGCCCAATAATTCATTGTTTACTTTATAATATATGCTATCTTCGGTTCCCGAAAAATCTTTTTTAATAAAGGAAACACTCGCGTTATCATGCATGAATTGTCCTTCGTTTAATATCAGATAACCTCCGTCATAATCACCACGTGGCGGAATCGGCTCGGGTTCTTTACAGCGACTCGCTAAACTCAAAATTGCCAAGATAATTGCATAGAATTTAAAAATTTTGTTTTTCATAATTAAGATTTTTATTGATTTGATATTTTATATTCCAAGAAAATTGCCGCCCGGGCATAGGATGCGAGGGCATAAGTTCATAATATGTATTAAATAGATTTTTTATTTCGAAAAGCATGACTATATTTTTAAAATGATACTCCAATCCGATATGATGTAAATGATGACCGTTTACCATACTGTAATGTTGCGGATCGGTATAATAATGACTTTGATATCTAAACGAATAATATAATGAAAATATTGAATAAGTGAATGAGGTTTTCATGAAAGCGTTAATTAACGGCGTGTATATCAATTGTTTGCCGGTTTGGTCATCGAGTACGCGGTTATATGAAATTTCGCCTTTCAAAGATACTTTAAAGGATGGCGTGTTGAAAATTTTCCCGGCTCCCCATTCAAATCCATGGGCGGTCACACTCTGAATATTTTCCGGCGACCAAAAACCGTTTTTACCGGGTCGCCATTTAATCAAATTCCGGGCATGTTTGTAATAAATATCGAATTGCATATATAATCCGTTTTTTGAAAACATTTGGGTCAGTTCCCATTCCGTATTGGTTTCGGGAAGTAAATCGGGATTTCCGCCCGGAATCCAGAACATGTCGTTAAAAGTGGGTATTTTATAGTTTTTGGTTATAGCCGTATTAATTTGATAAAATTTGAAAGGTTTCCATTGCCACTGCAAAAAATAAACCCATGGTAAATTAAAATACGTGGAAATATTTTTTCTGATACCCGTATGAAAGGAATTGGTTTTGAGATTGTATTGCAATCCGCCCAGAAATTTTTCTTCGTTTATAATTTTTTCATCAAAATTTCGGGTTTTCCCGGAAATACGGTTATATTCTGCTTCGATGTATAATTTAATGCCCGGCGTGATTTGTTTTCTGACAGCCGTTTTAAAGACCCGGGTAACAGCCGTACCTTCTCCGGCAATTCCTAGATTTATATGATGAAAATAGCGATAGATTTCTTTGATTTGAGCGGCTTGCAAGTTCAATCGATAGGTCGGCCCTGTATACTGATAATCCAAGGCATAACGGTAATTCAAATCGATTAATTTGGCCCGGGAACTTGTGGTTAGAGTAGGGGGCAAATTCCTGTCGGTGAATGAATTATATACATGAAAACCCAATAGATGATGCCGGTGTTTAAAACTATAGTCCAATAGGTAATCATTCTTAAAAATCTCGGCATTTTCGTTGATAAAATGATACTTCGATGCGATATAATGATTTTTATCTTTTTGATAATATATGCCGGTTTTCAGAAAATGTTTTCCATTGGAAAGTTGAACAATGGCGGTTGGATTAATATTTCCAAACTGACTACCCGAATATTTAAAAACGGCATGGAAATGGTTAGTAAATTCGGCCGGATTTTCTAACGAAACACTTCCTGCAACGGCTCCCGAACCATAAAATACGGATGCGCCGCCTTTATTGATTCGTATAAGCCGAAATAATTCCGGCGTCAGGGTATTTAAATCCGTTTGGCCGTTAAACGGAGAATTTAAAGGCATTCCGTTCCAAAGAATTTGCACATGCGAAGGGGATGAACCTCTAATACTTATACCGGCCGTCATGCCGCGTCCATATTCCCGTATTTGAAAAGAAGTATGGTCCAATAAAGTTTCTGCCAACCGACCCTTTAATTCATGTCGGGTGTTGTTAAAAATATAGAGCGAATCCGGGGTGGTAAATATCGATTTCCAATTGAATAAATAAACCGTTTCGAGTGTATCCGTTTGAATTTTTCCTGTTTGTGCGTAAACGGAGAATCCGAGTAGTAATAATATGTAGTTTAAAATATGTTTCATTTGTCCGGAACCTTTCCTCCGAAGGTTCAGTTTTTATGACATGAAGGACTCAGCAGGTCTCCTGGCTTACCGCATACCGCCGGCGCCTTCCCATTCGTCTAAGGCGAACAGTGGCATGATGCCGTCGGCTATTACGGATCACAGTTGCGGGGACAGCCCGGGATTTGCACCCGGTTCCCTTTTAATCCCTTTCGGAACTGAATCCGGAACAAATATACAATTTTTTTGAAATTTCAAATACGATATATTCCCTCATGCCACTTAAAAAAAACTTACTCCACTTGCGTTTGACTTATTCGATCAATTTGATTATTTTAGTAATTTGGCATTATATTTTTAAAAATATATTGAATAGATTTACGTTATTGGTTATATGAAAAATTTATTATTGCTGGGCTTTATTATTCCTTTTCTTTCTTTTTCCCAAAAAGTCGAAATCAAAGGGAAGGTAACCGATGAACATAAAGACCCCGTACGGGATGTTCACATCTATACCTCATCTAAGAAAAGCGGCACGGTTACCGATTCCAAAGGACTATTTTCGATTATGCTCCCTTCAGGTACACATAAATTATTCTTTTCACATCTAGCATATGAAACCAAAGCAGTCGATATTGAAGCGGTTCCGGGTAAATCGATTTATTTAAATATTACACTTAAAAGAAAACAAGAAAATATAGAAGAAGTTGTTATTTCGGGAAAAACACGTGGAGAAAACGAAGGAGCCGTAAAAATCAACCGAAAAATACTGGAAATTGTACCCGTCATAACGCCGGGTGTCAAGTCGGTATTATTAAGTTTGCCATCCGTCACCCAATTAGACGAATTGAGCTCGCAATATTTGGTAAGAGGCGGTAATTATGATGAAAACGCCGTATTCATAAACGGCATTGAAGTTTTCAGACCTTATTTAACAAGAAGCGGACGACAAGAAGGTTTAAATATCGTTAATCCCGACTTAATTGAAAATTTATATTTCTACGCCGGCGGATTCCCCGTTAGTAAAGGAAATAAGCTTTCGTCGGTCTTGGATATTCGGTATCGCCAGCCGGATGAAAATTTATATAAATTCTCCGCCGGCTTAACAGGCGGCCAATTTTCTTTTTTTCGTCATTCGAACAGGATAAAAGCATTAGGCGGCATTCGTTATTTAAATAATACTTTATTGGTAAAAAGCATGGAAGGTGATGCGGAATTCCGGCCTTCATTCGCCGATCTGAGTAGTTTATTCATTTATGAAACTCCCGGACATTTCCGCTACGAATGGTTGACTTACATCTCATTTACCGATTATAAATTCATGCCTTTTTCCAAGCAAACCAATTTCGGCACATTTGCCGATAGCCGGTCATTATTTATTAACTACGACGGACAGGAAAAAGATCGGTTTCATTCCCAATTTTCAGCTCTTAAAACCACATTTACGCCATCACATAACAGAATATTTACTTGGATAAACAGTTTTTATCATTCCGCCGAACGCGAATATTTTGATATGCTGGCATCCTATTTTATCGGTGAACCCAATACGGATTTATCGGACGACAATTACGGCGACCCGATCAATTTGACGGCCTTGGGACAGCAACTTGAACATGCTCGAAACGATCTGGATGCATTGATTTATAAGTCATTTCTTAAATATAAAAACAAAACTTCCCGTAAATTTACGTGGGAAACGGGCATATCGATTTCTTTCGAAAATATTAGAGATCGCATTAATGAGTATCAAGTAATCGATTCGGCGGGCTTTGCCATTCTTCCGCCTCAAAGTGATTTTCATCCCAATGAACCTTACGAAAGCGATACCTTTCCCGTCTTACCGTTTATGCGCATCAAAAGCGACAGATTGAATCATTTATTAAAATACGGCGGGTATATTCAAACCGAAACAAAATTTGATTGGCATAAATGGAAAATTGAAATTTTGGCGGGAATATTAAGCGAGCAATGGCTGATAAAAAATCGAACGGATAACCAAACCGGATTTGGAACGGCCGTAAGTCCGCGATTATTAATTCGATTGAGTCCGATAAGCGATATGCGTCATCATTTTCGTTTGAATGCGGGACTTTATATGCAACCGCCTGCATATAGAGAATTTAGAGATTTCGAAGGAAATATCAATGTACATGTAAAGGCCCAAAAGGCATGGAATTTTTCATTGGCTCACCAATTTAGTTTTCATTTGAAAAAATTTCCGTTTAAATTATCTTCCGAAATTTATTACCGACATTTATATGATGTAAATCCTTTTAAAATAGATAATATCCGCATTCGATATGCCGGAAAAAATAATGCCGTGGCTTATGCCTACGGAGCCGAAATGCAAATTTATGCAGAATTATTGCCCGAAACACCCTCATGGTTGAGTATATCTTACATGAAAACACAAGAAAATATTGAAGGTCGGGGCTTTATTCCACGACCAACCGATCAGCGATTCAAAATGGCCTTGATGTTTCAAGATTACGTACCCGGCATGCCTTTTTTAAAAATGTATTTGAATAATGTATTTGCAACGGGTATGCCAACCGGCGCACCGCTATATGCCGATCCTTATCAATTGCAATTTCGCACCAGAAATTATTGGCGAACGGACATAGGTTTGTATTACGAATTGACGGCTAATCCGAGAAATAAAAAAATCAACAAACATTTTAAAACATTTAGCGTGGGCGTTGAAATCATTAATACTTTCGACCGGAGAAATTCCGTTTCCAATTTATGGATTCGCGAAATATATTCAAAAAAGATGATGGGCGTCCCCAATTATATGACCGGAAGAATTTTTAATTTTAAAATAAAAATGAGTTTTATATGATTATTGCGCTTACAGGTTATATGGGAAGCGGAAAATCGACTATCGGATATCTTGTAGCCGAAAAATTAAATATGCCGTTTATCGATTTGGATGAATATATTGAAAAAAATTTCGGATTTAAACCGGGAGATCTCATAAGGGTTTTTGGCGAAGAATTTTTTAGAAAAATCGAACGGCAGGCCCTGAAATTCATTTTGGAAAAATATCCGGACCAAGATATAATTATTGCCTTGGGAGGAGGTACATTTGTGCAAGCGGAAAATAAAGCATTACTTCAACAAAAGGCATTAAACGTCTTCATTGACACTCCGTTTGAGAAAATTTTATCAAATATCAAAAATAATGAAGGAATACGCCCGCTTTTGATTAAAAACAAGAAGAAAGAACTCGACAGGAGCGCTATCCATGCCCATTATAATCAACGATTGGCCCATTATCGGCAAGCCGATATTATTTTTAATAATCACTACGACAAAATTCCTCATGCCGCTCATGTCCTTTATGATATTTTAAAACCTTACATCTCATGAAACCTATTCCTTTATTTTTGGAAAGAATGCAGCCCCTTTATAACCGGGAACAAATCAATAAACTTTTAAATTCACATATATTAATCGCCGGTTTGGGTGGAGTGGGTGGCTTTGCAGTGGAAGGATTGGCAAGAGCCGGGGTAGGGAAATTCACGCTAATAGATGGGGATAAAGTGGAAATTTCCAATATCAACCGTCAAATTATCGCTCTACACTCCACTATAGGAAAATCAAAAGCGGAACTTCTCAAAGAAAGAATATTGGATATTAATCCGGAAGCGGAGATTACCATAATAAAAAAATTTATGGAACCCGGTGATTTCGAATCGGTTTTTGTAAATCAATTCGACTATATAATAGATGCCATCGATAGCATTTCACCTAAAATATATTTAATCATCGAAGCCGTCAAACGGCGATTACCTATTATTAGCGTAATGGGAACGGGCGGAAAAACCGACCCTTTTAAGATTCGTATTTCCGATATCTCCAATACGCGTGACGATTATTTTGCCCGGATTATTAGAAAAAGATTAAAAAAACACGGCATTCGCAGTGGAATCAAAACCGTTTTTTCAACTGAACTTCAAAATAAATCCGCCCTGTTTTATACCGACAACACCGATTATAAAAAATCTGCATACGGCACGGTTTCCTATATGCCTGCTATTTTCGGATTCGTTACGGCGTCCGAAGTGATTAAAGATTTACTAAAAAACATACCTTAGGGTTATTTTAGCTACCGGTCGTTTGAGCGATTAAAAATTATAAAAGCACCCTTTATTTTTATAATAAAGAAATAAAACAATAAAATAACAATAAATCTTTCAATAAGTTACCTGATTTCATTCACAATTTCAAATGTCTATTCTAAAAAAATAAAAAAAATTAAATTTATTATGCACGCATAATATTTTTTTGTATATTTGAAAGTGAAAACCGGGAAGAAATGCCTTTTAAAGAAAAAACCATCGACCAACTTATCCGTGAAACATGGTTATCCATTTCAAAATATTATAACCATGTAGCGTCGCAATACGGCGGGAGTATGTCCATCGGATTTACCTTATTAAATATAGATCCGCACGAAGGGACCCCTTCTACTACCTTGCCATTGAAAATGGGAATGAAAATGACAAGTTTATCGAGGACGCTGAAGCGAATGGAAGAATTGGGACTGATTTACAAGGAAAAAAATCCCAAAGATGCCCGAAGTGTAATTATAAAACTTACCGATTTGGGCAGTGAAATGCGACACAAAGCAAAAGAAACCGTTTTGGTTTTTAACGATTATATCACCAAGCATTTGGGAGACGAACGCATTACCGAATTGCGAGAAAGTTTAGAGACTATTAACCGTATATGCCAACAAAATCAAGTGAAACATCATAAATCATGAAAAAGAGAATTCGTAACGCCGCAGTAATCGGTTCCGGTATTATGGGAACCGGAATTGCCGCACAATTGGCCAATGCGGGGTTTGATGTGCTGCTGCTGGATATTGTGCCGCGCGAACTGACCGAGGAAGAAAAAGCCAAAGGGCTGACTTTGGAAAGTCCGCAAGTACGTAACCGGATAGCAACCCAAAACCTGCAGAAGGCCTTGAAAGCCAAACCGGCACCTTTTTACCATAAGAATTTTGCCAAACGAATTAAAACGGGCAATGTGGAAGATCACATGAAGGATATCAAAGATTACGACTGGATTATCGAAGTGGTGCCGGAACGTTTGGACATCAAAAAATCGGTATTCGACCAAGTGGAAAAATACCGGTCGCCGGGAAGTTTTGTCAGCTCCAATACCTCGGGTATTCCCATCCGGCTGATGGCAGCCAACAGGAGCGAAGATTTTCGTAAACATTTTCTGGGAACGCATTTCTTTAACCCGGTGCGTTATTTGCCGCTGTTGGAAATTATCCCGACCCAAGACACCCTTCCCGAAGTAACGGATTTCTTTATGGAATTCGGCGATAAATATTTGGGAAAAACCACCGTATTGGCCAAAGATACGCCCGCCTTCATTGCCAACCGTATCGGCGTGTATGGCATTATGGATATTTTCCACCTCATGAAACCCATGGGATTAAAAGTGGAAGAAGTGGACAAACTCACGGGCACGGTGATGGGACGTCCCAAATCGGCCACTTTCCGCACGGCGGACATCGTGGGATTGGATACTTTGGCACATGTGGCCACAGGGCTGTATGAAAATGCACCGCACGATGAAGCGCGGGAACTCTTTAAATTGCCGGATTTCGTCCAAAAAATGTTGGAAAAAAACATGCTGGGCGATAAAACCGGCGGCGGGTTCTACAAAAAGATCAAAAAAGACGGCAAAAAGGAAATCCTGGCGCTGGATTTGGACACCCTGGAATACCGTCCACAAGTAAAAGTGAAATTCCCGACGCTGGATTTGGCCAAAAACGAACCGGACCTGCGCAAACGCTTTAAAATCTTTATAAGCGGCAAGGACAAAGCCAGCGAATTCTACCGCAAAACCTTAGGCGGCTTGTTTGCCTACGTATCCAACCGCATCCCGGAAATCGCCGATCATTTGTATCAAATCGATGACGCCATGCGCGCTGGCTTCGGCTGGAAAATGGGTCCGTTTGAAATATGGGATGCCGTAGGCGTGGAAAAAGGTATAGAACTGGCCGAAGCGCTCGGACGTCAAGTGTCGCCGAAGGTGAAAAAGATGGTAAAAAAAGGAATTAAATCCTTCTATAAAATAGAGAAGGGCACTAAATATTATTACGATTTCGACAAAGAAGATTACATCGCCATTCCGGGACAAGACAAATACATTAAATTGGATAACCTTCGTGCCGACCATACTATTTGGAAAAATGATGAAGCATCCATCATCGATTTGGGTGATGGCATTATCAACATCGAATTCCATTCGAAAATGAACACACTCGGCACGGGCGTTATCCAAGCCATAAACAAAGGAATTGAACTGGCCGAAGCCAAATATGACGGTGTGGTAATCGGTAACCAAGGCGACCAATTTTCGGTGGGCGCCAATCTGGCATTGGTGTTGATGCTTGCGGTGGAACAGGAATGGGACGAACTGGAATTGGCGGTGCGCACCTTCCAACAAACGGTCATGCGCGTGCGTTATTCCGATGTACCGGTAGTAGTAGCACCACACGGGATGACCTTCGGAGGCGGATGCGAACTGACCCTGCATGCCGACAAAGTGGTGGCTGCAGCCGAAACCTATATCGGATTGGTGGAATTCGGCGTAGGATTGATTCCGGCCGGTGCAGGCACCAAGGAAATGACCTTGCGCACGGCGGACCAATACGTCAAAGGCGACGTGGAAGTGAACCGCTATCAAGAAACTTTCCTTACTATCGGTATGGCCAAAGTTGCGACATCGGCTTATGAAGCATTTGATTTGGGATTTTTGAAAAAAGATCGCGATGTAGTTGTATTGAATAAAGACCGTCAAATTGCTACGGCCAAACGACATGCTTTACAAATGGCATTGGACGGCTATACACATCCGCGCAAGCGCGACGATATTCGTGTATTGGGGCAAGAAATTTTGGGATTATTTCAAGTGGGCACCGACCAAATGGTGGCCGGAAACTATATTTCGGAACACGACCGTAAAATAGCCAATAAATTGGGATATGTCATAGCCGGCGGCGACCTATCAGGTCCGTCGTATGTCTCGGAAGATTACTTGCTAGACTTAGAACGCGAAGCATTCCTGAGTTTGCTCGGCGAACGCAAAACGCTCGAACGAATCGAGCATATGTTGAAAACGGGCAAACCGTTACGGAATTAATATCACTTTAACCTTAACCTTAACTGTTTCAAGGCAATGCGAAATTTTAGAAAATATGCGATATGGAGCCAAAGTATGGATTTGGTATCGGAAGTATATCATTTGATTGCACAATTTCCTCATGAAGAAAAATACGGCTTGCGTTCGCAAATAAGCCGTTCGGCCATTTCCATACCTTCTAATATTGCGGAAGGAAGCGCGAGAAACAGTGAAACGGAATTTGTAAGGTTTTTGGAAATAGCCATGGGGTCAGCTTTTGAATTGGAAACACAATTGATTTTGGCCAAACGGTTAAGATTAGCCGGAGCCAATGAAACGGAAGAATTATTGGAAAAACTAAAGTATATTCAAAAGCAATTATACAACCTCATTCTAAGCATCAAACGACCTTATAACAAAAAAGTTAAGGTTAAGAATTAAGGTAAAAAAATAGTTAAAGTCAAAGTTAACGTTAAAGTTAAAGTCAAAAAAATGAAAAAAGCATACATCATCCAAGGATACAGATCCGCCGTGGGAAAAGCCAAAAAAGGATCGTTTAAGAATTTTCGTCCCGATGATTTGGCCGCGGTGGTCATTCGTCATTTGCTTAACAAAGTAAAAGAAGAAAGTGGCGGAAAATTTGAAAATAGTATGGTGGACGACTTATTGGTCGGCAATGCCATGCCCGAAGCGGAACAAGGTCTTAATGTTGCACGTTTAATTTCGCTGATGAGTTTGGACACGGACAAAGTGCCCGGTGCTACCATTAACCGTTTCTGTGCAAGCGGTTCGGAAACCATTGCTACGGCAGTAGCCAAAATTCAAGCCGGTCAGGCGGATGTGATTATCGCCGGCGGTACGGAAAGCATGACCATGGTACCCATGACAGGATTTAAACCTTCGCCTGCTTATAGTGTAACTTCCCAAGGTAATGAAGAATGGTATTGGGGCATGGGATTGACTGCCGAAGCTGTAGCCAAGGAATTTAATGTCAGTCGGGAAGAGCAAGACCAATTTGCCTATGAATCGCATATGAAAGCGGTTCGTGCCATAAAAGAAGGACGATTCAAAGACGAAATCGTGCCGGTGGAAGTAAACGAAATTTATTTCGATAAAGCCACAGGCACAAAAAAAACAAAAACTTTCATAATGGACACCGATGAAGGTCCTCGTCCCGATACTTCTATGGAAGCATTGGCACGATTAAAACCCGTTTTTGCCGCCAATGGAACGGTAACGGCCGGAAATTCATCTCAAATGTCCGATGGGGCGGCTTTTGTGATGGTCATGTCCGAAGATAAAATGAAAGAATTGGAACTGACACCTTGGGCCGAATTAATCAGTTACGCCACAGTGGGCGTGCCTCCTCGAATTATGGGAATCGGGCCCGTTTATGCAGTACCGAAAGCATTGGAACGAGCAGGAATGACACTAAAAGATATTCAACTCATCGAATTAAACGAAGCATTTGCATCTCAATCAGTGGCAGTGATTCGGGAATTGGGATTGAATAAAGCTATTGTGAATGTAAATGGCGGTGCCATTGCCTTGGGGCACCCGTTGGGATGCACGGGGACCAAACTTACCGTCCAAATTCTGAACGAAATGCAAAAACGCGGTCTGGAATACGGCATGGTTACCATGTGTGTGGGTGAAGGACAAGGAGCGGCGAGTGTGTTTAAATTACTAAATAAGAAGTAAGATTTGGGAAAAGCCGTTAGCTATTAGATTTTCAATGAACAATGAACAATATGATTGAATTGATTATGTCATTCCGAGGAAAGCGACGCCAGGAGCGGCGCTGTGTCCGCCTCAGGCGGGAGGAATCTCTTACTTATACCTATCTTCAAATGAGATTTCTCACATTCGTTCGAAATGACAGTCAAAGTCATTCCGAGGGAAGCGACGCAAGGAGCGGCGCCGTGTCCGCTTCAGGTGGGAAGAATCTCTTCCTTATACCTATCTTCCAATGAGATTCCTCACATTCGTTCGGAATGACAAACACAAAAACAAAGAGTAAATAACTAAAAGAATAAAGGTTAAAGTTAAAATTAAAAAAATGAAAAAAGGATCAGAATTCATAGTAAAAAACACCACACCCGACGAAGTCTTTACCCTATATGATTTGTCGGAAGAACAAAAAATGATGGCTGACGCGGCGACGGAATTCGTGGACCGCGAAATGTGGCCTGTAAAAGACCGCTTTGAGAAAAAAGATTACGCCTTGGTGGAAAAACTTTTGCGTGAAGCGGGAGAAATGGGCTTTTTAGGCATCAGTATTCCCGAAAAATACGGCGGATTGGGTATGGATTTTGTAACAGCCATGCTGGTTTGCGATCGAATATCCGGCGTAACAGGTTCTTATGCAACCGCATACGGCGCTCACACGGGAATAGGTACCATGCCGATATTCCTTTACGGCACGGAAGAACAAAAACAAGAATTTTTGCCCAAATTAGCTACCGGCGAATGGATAGGTGCCTATTGCTTGACCGAACCGGGGGCCGGGTCGGATGCCAATAATGCCAAAACCGAAGCGGTGCCTACCGAAGACGGTGAATATTACATGATTAACGGCCAAAAAATGTGGATCAGTAATGCGGGATTCGCACAATCCTTCGTCGTATTTGCCAAAATCAAGGAAAACGGTGTAAAAGATAAAAAACTAACGGCATTTCTACTCAAATATGACCCTGAAAATCCCAACGGTATCGTATTGGGCGAAGAAGAGCATAAATTGGGGATCCGTTCATCCAGTACGCGGCAAGTTTTTTTCAATAATACCAAAGTGCATAAATCCATGATGTTGGGCCAAAGGGAAGAAGGATTGAAAATTGCATTGAATGTATTGAATATAGGTCGTGCCAAATTAGCTGCCGGCATTGTAGATAGCACACGCAGAGTAATTAATGAAAGCGTTCGTTATGCCAAAGAACGTGTTCAATTTAAGCAACCGATTATCCGTTTCGGTGCCATTAGAGAAAAATTGGCCCGAATGGCTACCATTGCATTTTTAAGCGAAAACGCCATTTATCGCATGGGCAAAGACGTGGATGATAAAATCACTGAACTGCGTTCACAAGGATTAACGGAATCGGAAGCGGAACGTAAAGCATTTGAAGATTATGCCATAGAAGCCGCTATTTTAAAAACTTTTGTTTCAGAAGCGGCACAGGAAATTTCGGATGAAGGTATTCAAATTTACGGCGGTATGGGTTTTTCGGAAGATACTCCCATGGAAAGTTTCTGGCGCGATGCACGAATTACCCGTATTTATGAAGGAACTAATGAAATCAACCGGTTGGTTATTATCAGCATGCTATTGCGTAAAGCATTCAAAGGCCAATTGGATTTAATGACTCCGGCCAAGGAAGTGGTAAAAGAGTTAACCGGCATACCTTCCTTCGACCGTCCCGATATGAGCGAACCCCTTGCCGATGTAAAAGACATGTTGGATAAACTTAAAAAATTGTTCTTTATGTCGGCGGGAGCGGCGGTTCAAAAATTGGGAGATAAATTGATCCAAAATGAAATGGTAGTTATGGATGCCGCCGATTTGCTTATTCAAATATACATGCTCGAAAGTTCTTATTTGGCCGTCTTAAAAAACAAAACAAAATTTCCCGATAAAGATTTTTCCATTGAAGAAGCCATGGTACGCTTGGCAGCGGTAAAAGCAGTGGAAAATTCAGCATCCAAGGCCAAGGAAATAGTACGCAATATTGCCACGGGTGACGAACAAAAAATGATGGAATTGGGTATAAAACGTTATACAAAATGGATTGAAACGCCGGATGTAATCGGTTTAAGGAATTTAATTGTTGATCGTTTGGAATATGATGAGGGATATAAATTTAACGGTTATTAATCCGGATAATTTGATGTCATAGTTTTCAATTAAGGGTTATGAAAAACCGTCCGTCCGGACGGTTTTTCTGATTTTTTTATACCCTAACTATCCATAGTGTGATTGGTCTTCACGCTGCAAAAAACTGGTCTGTAATTCTTTTATAACCAAAAGAAAATATGGTTTTATATTAAATAATTTTGTTGTATATTTGCAAATCAAAATACATAATAATCATTAAAAAAATATTGGCATGTATTTAACACCAGAAATCAAGAAAGAATTTTTTAAGAAGTACGGCAAATCCGAAAATGATACCGGATCGCCCGAGGCACAAATCGCATTGTTCACTTATCGCATTAATCACTTGACTAAGCATTTGAAAGAACATAAGCACGATTACAGAACGGAACGCGCATTAATTAAGCTCGTTGGAAAAAGAAAAAGGTTATTAAACTACCTGAAAAATAACGATATCGAAAGGTATCGTAAGATTATTAAAGAACTCGGACTGAGAAAATAATCACACAAGCCGAAAAGAGGGCAGTATTTTACTGCCCTTTTTTTATCATTAAACAAACATTAAGAGATTATGAAACCAGAAGGAATAAAACATATTATCAAATTAGACGACGGCAGGGAGATTGAACTTGAAACCGGCGTATTGGCCAAACAAGCGGATGGTTCCGTGGTAGTCAAGATGGGAAAAACCATGTTATTGGCAACAGTAGTTTCCAGCAAAGAATTAAAGCCGGATGTAGATTTTTTTCCATTAACAGTAGATTATCGCGAAAAATATTCCGCTTCGGGAAAATTTCCCGGTGGATTTTTCAAGCGTGAAGGACGTCCGTCATCTGAGGAAATTTTAGTTATGAGATTGGTTGACAGGGTTTTACGTCCTGCATTCCCTAAAGATTACCGGTACGATACCCAAGTGATGATTCAATTGATGTCTTATGACGAAGAAGTACAACCCGATGCATTGGCGGGTTTAGCCGCATCGGCCGCCATAGCCGTATCCGACATTCCGTTTGACGGACCGATAGCCGAAGTGCGAGTGGTTAGAAAGGACGGCGAGCTTTTGATTAATCCGGGTATAAAAGACATAGAAGAAGCCGACATTGATTTAATGGTCGGCGGAACTGCCGATTCGGTTACGATGGTTGAAGGCCAAATGCAGGAAGTAAGTGAAGAAGAAATGCTCGAAGCCATTGAATTTGCTCATGAAACAATAAAAAAATTAATTGCCGAACAAAAAGAATTTGCGGCTAAAGTGGAAAAAGCCCGTCAAAAAAGAGAATATCCGGTTGAAGAACTCGATGAAGAATTATATAATAAGGTATATGAATTCGCTTATGAACGAATTTACGAAATAGCAAAAGAAGGTACCGGAAAAAAAGAACGCAAAGAAAAATTCGACGCAGTAAAAGAAGAATTATTGGAACAATTCGATGAAGAATTCCTTGAAGAAAACGCCAAGAAAATTTCCGAATATTTTTCGGATGTCA
The DNA here is from genome assembly GCA_027067965.1 of Flavobacteriales bacterium. GTDB lineage: Bacteria > Bacteroidota > Bacteroidia > Flavobacteriales > Flavobacteriaceae > JAADED01. The sequence goes on from JAMOUV010000002.1 coordinate 161,428, forward strand.
AGAAAAAAGCGGTACGCGATTTAATTTTAAACGAAGGCAAACGTTTGGACGGAAGAGGATTAACCGACATCCGGCCGATATGGACCGAAGTAAATTACTTGCCTTCGGTTCACGGGTCAGCCATATTCACTCGCGGCGAAACTCAGGCCTTGGCATCGGTTACCTTGGGAACATCGATGGATGTTAACGTAATTGACGGCGTTTCTTTTCAAGACGAAGAAAGATTTTATCTGCATTATAATTTCCCTCCTTTTTCCACCGGCGAAGTTAAGCCGTTGCGAGGTACTTCCCGCCGCGAAATCGGACACGGTCATTTGGCACAACGAGCCCTCGAACCGATGGTGCCTAAAGATACACCCTATACCATCCGGGTGGTTTCGGAAGTTTTGGAATCCAACGGTTCTTCGTCCATGGCCACTGTTTGTGCCGGAAGTATGGCCCTAATGGATGCCGGTATTCAAATAAAAAAACAAGTTGCCGGAATTGCCATGGGCTTGATTCACGACGAAGAATCGGGCAAATATGCCGTACTGTCCGATATATTGGGGGACGAAGACCACCTGGGTGATATGGACTTTAAAGTAGCCGGAACCGAAGACGGCATTACGGCTTGTCAAATGGATATTAAAATTAAAAATCTGGATAAAGAAGTAATGCGGAAGGCCTTGCATCAAGCCAAGGAAGGCCGTATGTACATTTTAGGAAAAATGAACGAAACCATTTCCGAGCCCAGAAAAGATGTCAAAGAATTTGTTCCCAAAGTTGAAAAAATTGAAATTCCCAAAGACTTTATCGGAGCTGTAATAGGAAAGGGCGGAAAGGAAATTCAACAATTACAAGAAGAAACCGATACGGTGATAGTAATTACGGAAGACGGTGAAAACGGTATCGTGGAAATAATGGGTAAGGATAGAGAGAAAATACAGAAAGCCATTGAAATTATTCGCAGCATCGCATTCGAACCCGAAGTAGGAGAAGTTTACGAAGGAAAAGTGGTTTCCATAAAAGATTTCGGTGCATTCGTGGAAATAGGACGAGGAACGGAAGGATTGTTGCATATATCCGAAATAGATTGGAATCGTATTAGAAATGTTAACGATCACTTGAAGGTAGGTCAAATTGTGAAGGTAAAACTAGTGGGCAAAGAACAAAACGGAAAATTGAGATTGTCCAGAAAGATTTTATTGCCCAAACCGGAAGGTTATGTGGAACATCGTCGAAAACCTTCCAGAAAAAGCGATTCTCACAGAAAACCTTATGATAAACAAAACCGGAGAGACAGGAATAAGGATAACAATAACGAAGAGTAAAGAACTCGCGTAATGATTTGTTTTATTGGCCCGTTGTTATATCAGCGGGCTTTTTTTATTATTTTTGAATGCTGAAAAACATCCAATATGATTAGACAAGTAGAAATTATTTTACCTGCTTTTTCTCGCGGCTTTCATCTGATTACGGATTATATAGAATCGGCAATTGAAATAAAAGATATCAAGGCGGGAATTTTAAATATTTTTATCAAACACACTTCGGCAGCCCTCATGATAAACGAAAATTACGATCCGTCCGTTCGAGTGGATTTGGAAAATGCTTATAATCATTTAATTCCGGAGAACGAACCCTATTACACACACGTTTTGGAAGGAAGCGACGATATGCCCGCTCATATAAAAACAGCCATTACAGGTACGGATATCAATATTCCCGTAAGTAATGGAAAATTGAATATGGGCACCTGGCAGGGTATTTATTTATGTGAATTTAGAAATAGGGGAGGGCGGAGGAAACTTGTTCTTACCTTAATATATTAGACCTTCACCGGCGTCTTTTTAAAATTTTGAAAGTACCGTCGTCAAAAATTTTAATAAGTTCACTTACTTCCGGTTCCGTAAGGTGAAGTGAAGTTAAATAAGAGTCCACAATGCTCGCTCCTTCGGGGTCGTCATAAATTTTATTTTCTTTTTTCTTTTGATTTTCAAAAGGTTCACCCTTTCCGGTAATGAGCCAGTAGGGATTCACATCGGGAAACTTCTCCAAAAATTTATTGAAAAAATCGTAACTGGGTTTATTTCTTCCCGAAAGCAAATGCGATATACTGCTTCTTTGAATATTTAAAAGCGAAGCCAATTCGGAAGAGGTCAATTTTTTTAATCTCATAAATTCTTTTAAACGATCGGCAAAATCATTCATAGGTTACATTTGTAAATACAAATTTACAAAAAAAATTTTATCAAATAACATATGTATTTTGTTTATAATTTATCCATTTCGAATTGAAGGTTAATCATTGCGAAATTTCTCATTTTTTATTTCAAATTACTTGTTTAAACCGCACGCATAACTCTAATACTACCAATAAGTTATATTTTCACTATAAAAAAAATTAATAACAAATAAAATTCATCATGAGGGGGTGCGCGATATTGCAAAAGACAGGAAGAATTAGTAATTTTACAAGAATTTATAAGGTGATAACAAGTGAAATTTTAAAATTTTACATTAAATGTTATTAACATGTTATTATTTTCTAAAATTATTATATATTTGCATATTCTAAATTTTACTATATGGCTAAAATCAAATTAGACAAAATCGATCAGCGCATTTTAGACATGCTTATAGAAAATGCCCGCACTCCGTTTACCGAAATCGCAAAAAAATTACGAATCTCCGCAGGGACGGTTCACGTAAGGGTTCGCAAGATGGAAAAATCCGGAATCATTAAAGGTGCATCACTAACCGTTGATTACGACAAGCTCGGCTATTCCTTTATAGCATACATCGGAATTTTTTTGGACAAGACATCCAAAACGCGTTTTGTGCTTGAACGATTAAAAAAGATTCCTTATGTAACCGTAGCGCACATTACAACGGGAAAATATAACATATTTTGTAAAATTCGAGCGCAGAATACGGAACACGCCAAAGATATTATTTTCAATATTGATGATATTGACGGAATTGTCCGCACCGAAACGATGATTTCCTTGGAAGAAAGTATTAATGACAAGAAACGTTTAATGCATCATATCTTTCAAGACGCCATGGAGGAAGATTAATTCATTTATTTTGAAATGGTTTTAATATAATTCAAACTTTCCCGGAGTAATGCGCCGGGAATTTTTTTATTATACACGGCCGAACCGATATTTTTTAACAACACGAAAAGAATATCACCGGATATGTTTTTCTTGTCGAGTTTAAGATAGGGGAGCAGATTCCGGTACTCCAAGTTTTTAGCCAAAGAAAAATCATAATAAGAGGATAAAGTCTCTTTTATTTCATTTAGTTCCTGCTTGCTTAGCCCGGTTTCATGCATGGAAATATACGCCTCGGCAAGCATGCCTAACGCCACGGCATGCCCGTGCGTAATGCGTAAATCGGTTTCCCTGTTTATAAAGGCCTCGATCGCATGCCCGATAGTATGGCCGAAATTCAAAATTTTACGCAACCCCTCTTCATGCTCATCGTTGTTTACAATTGTGAATTTAATCTCCACGGAGCGTTTAATCAAATCGTGAATTTGATGGGTTTTAAATGTTTTTAATTGTTGGAAATAGTTTTGATCGAATATGAGCCCGTGTTTAAACATTTCAGCCAAACCGGAATAAAACTCTTCTTCCGGCAAGGTATTTAAAAAATCCGGAAGAATATATATTTTTTTCGGTGGATAATAAGTACCTATTTGATTTTTGGCTTCATAATAATTAATTCCCGTTTTTCCGCCAATCGCCGCATCTACCATCGCAAGCAATGAAGTAGGGATATTGATATATTTGATACCACGCTTATAAGTTGAAGCCACGAATCCGCCCACATCGCTCACCACACCGCCTCCCAGATTAAGAATCAAACTGTTTCGATCGGCCATTTGCTTAAAAAGTTCATCCCAAATATGTCGAACCTGATCCAAATTTTTGTTTTGTTCGCTAAGTCCGGTTCGTATAATATGTGACTCGTGATTCAAATAAGGTTTAAGCAAAGGCAGGCAGTTTACATTTGTATTCGAGTCTGTAATGATATATACATTTGTAAACTCTTGTTCTTTTATATACTCGTCCAAATTACTAAATTCAGACGATGAATTCATTAAATATATATTATCTGTAATACTCTTCATTGATACATTTTACGCACAAATTTATGAATAAAAAGGAATTTGTCATTTTTATATCGCGCCCGACCACCTAACTTTGAAACAAAAAATATTATGTTCGATATTAGTATTTTTCAAGATACGGAAACCGCTTTTGCTTTAAAAACAGATGCGGAGATTGAACGTGCCTATTGGTTATTCAGTTTAATTCAAAACCAACCTTTGGTTAAATTGGGAAAGGCAGTGGCCAATTTCGCCCTCAAACATCATTTTCCTGTGGAAGGGATTATACGCACTACGGTTTTCGATCATTTTTGTGGCGGCGTAACCGAAGAAGATACTTTGCCCGTTGTAGATAAATTGTTTTCCAAAGGAGTCTATTCCATTTTGGATTACTCTGTCGAAGGAGCCGAAACCGAAGAAGATTTCGCGCGGGCCTTTAATAAAACCAAGCATTTAATTGAATTCGCTTCCAAGCGCAAAGAAATACCGTTTGCCGTATTCAAACCTACTGGGATGGGGGCTTTTGCTATTTATGAAAAAGTTTCGGCAGGAGCCGATTTAAGTCCGGAAGAGCAAACCAAATGGGAAAAAATCCGGTCGCGTTACTACAATTTATTCGTAGCGGCACGTGAACATGACGTGCCGGTGATGGTGGATGCGGAAGAAACATGGATGCAAAAGGCGGTTGACGATTTACTGGAAGATTTGATGTATGAATTCAACCGGAATAAGCCATATGTAATCAATACGTTACAAATGTATCGCAAAGACCGTTTGGATTATTTAAAAGAATTATTTGACAGAACCCAATCCAAAGGAGTCAAATTGGGTATTAAATTCGTTCGCGGCGCTTATATGGAAAAAGAACGGGAAAGAGCCGAAGAAATGGGATATCCGTCACCCATTTGCGATACCAAGGAAGATACCGATAGAAATTATAATGCCGCTCTACGTTTTATGATGGATAATATTGACAAGGATGTCTTAATATACAACGGGTCTCACAATGAAGAAAGTAATTTATTATTGGCCAATCTCACGGAAGAAAAAGGATTACAAAGAAATGACCCGAGAATTTGGTTCGGACAATTATACGGAATGAGCGATAATATTACTTTTAATCTGGCCAAATTAGGATTTAATGCAAGTAAATATATACCTTTCGGCCCGGTGAAAGACGTGATGCCCTATCTTATCAGGCGCGCCGAAGAAAATACCTCTATAGCCGGTCAAACTAATCGAGAATTGAGATTGTTGGAAATGGAACGAAAAAGAAGAAAATTAATGTAATTTATATACAATTAGGCGTTTATTTTTGTAAACTCGCTGACCAATTGATCATATTTTGATTTTAATTCTTCCAAAAATTCCATTTTAAGACCGGGTTTATAAATACGCACGGCATCGTAAACGTTTTCATTTTTGAAAAAAGTAGCGAGTGCCACATCATAATTCCGGTTGCCAATCGTATCTTTAATAGATAAGGTAATTTTTTTGAATGCATCCCAATTGACGTGTTCGGGGAGTTCGAAATAATACATATGTTCTCTCTTCAAATCCTTGTAACAGGTATCATCCAATTGATTGACTTCGAAAAATTTGGTAAGTTTGATACTTGCTACCTTTTCTCCTTTTCGGTCTCTTTTATGAAATTCGAAACCACCGTACTCCCGGAAAGCCATTTGAACCGCGGCTACATCTTTAAATGAAGGAATATTATGAACCCTGATGGTAAAATATTTGGATTTACCGAACATGACCGTTGCAAACGACGCATCGATATTTTTAAATTCGGTATATTTTCTGATTTTATTGGTCGTCCGGATTATTTTTTCCCACGAATAAGTTTTTTTGGTTACAAAGAAAATATTATCCGGTTTGGAAGCCGATTCGGGAATGATGTCGCCGTGAAATCCGGGAAAGGGATCCACGATATGTAATACAAGAGTCCTGGGAAGCGCTTCTTCTCGCAAAACTTCCATGGTTTCCTCTTTTAAAACGGTACCTACAATTTCTTTTTTTGTCATGACGGGAATATTTGGATTAAAGATAATAAAAAAATCCAAACCATTCTTCATTTAAAACTTATTTATTTGTATTTTTGTCAAACTTTAATATTCTCATGTCCGGAAAACCGACAAAGTATATTTTTATTGCGGGAGGCGTTACTTCTTCACTCGGAAAAGGAATTATCGCCGCATCGTTGGGCAAATTGCTACAAGCCAGAGGATTAAAGGTCAGCATTCTGAAATTGGACCCTTATATCAATGTCGATCCGGGCACTTTGAACCCTTATGAACACGGCGAAGTTTACGTCACGGCCGATGGCGCCGAAACCGATTTGGACTTGGGACATTACGAGCGATTTTTAAATATTCAGACTTCGGCCAAGAATAATTTCACGACCGGCAAGGTCTATCAAACGGTCATTTCGCGGGAAAGAAAGGGAGATTATTTGGGCAAAACCGTACAAGTCATTCCACATATTACCGATGAAATCAAAAAACGCATAAGGAGTTTGGAATCAGACGGTTATGATGTGATCATTGTGGAAATCGGAGGCACGGTAGGCGATATGGAATCTTTGCCTTACATCGAAGCCGTTAGGCAGATGACTTGGGAATTGGGCAAAGAAAATTCCGTAACCATACTCCTGACACTTATTCCGTATTTATCCGCTGCAGGCGAATTAAAAACCAAACCGACCCAGCATTCCGTAAAATTTTTGATGCAAAGCGGGGTGCAACCCGACATTTTGGTTTGCCGGACCGAAAGGCCTTTGTCAAATGAAATCAAAGAGAAAATCGCATTGTTTACAAATGTAAAACCCGACAGGGTAATCGAAGCACTTGATGTGGCCTCCATATATGAAGTGCCTTTAAAAATGAAAGAAGAAGGGCTGGACCGGGCCGTTTTAAGTCAATTAAAATTATCCGGTCAGTCGGCCGAACCCGATTTAACCCAATGGAATGATTTTTTAAGAAAACTAAAATCCGCTACCAAAGAAGTGCGGATCACATTGGTAGGAAAATATATCGAACTTCGGGACGCTTACAAATCCATATCTGAAGCATTACTTCACGCAAGTGTATATAACAACCTGAAACTCAATTTACAATGGGTGAGTTCCGAAAATCTTAATGATGAGAATATCAAGGAAGTGTTGTCCGGGTCGGACGGCATTTTGATTGCGCCCGGATTCGGTTCGCGCGGTATCGAAGGTAAAATTAAAGCCCTTCAATATGCGCGCGAAAATAAGCTTCCCTTATTAGGTATTTGTTTCGGAATGCAATTGTCGGTGATTGAATTCGCAAGAAACGTTTTGGGTTGGAAAACCGCCAATTCCACCGAAATCGATCCTGCGACCGATTATCCGGTTATCGATTTATTACCCGAGCAATTAAAAAAATCCATGATGGGAGGCACCATGCGATTGGGACAAAAGGAAATCAGTTTGAAGAAAAATACCAAAATAAGCGCTGCTTATCAAAAGGATGTCATCCGTGAACGTCATAGACACCGTTATTTTTTTAACGAAAAATACAAGGAGGAATTCGAAAAGGCGGGTATGATTGTATCGGCCACCGATACCGAACAAGGATTGACAGAAGCTTTTGAATTAAAAGATCATCCGTGGTTCGTGACCGTGCAATTTCATCCCGAATATCAAAGTACGGTGGATGCTCCGCATCCTTTATTTATGGAATTTATCAAGCGCTCAAAAGAAAATTAATGAAATTAGATTATGACAGCAAAAAAGAAATCGAATAAAAAACCATCGACCAAAACAAAAAAGACGCAAACAACACCGCAAAAACGGCCTAGTTTTAAGAGTTTGCTTATTCAGTATATTATTTTAACCATCGCCTTTTATTTTGTGGCAAGAAGTTGCGAACGCGCCAGATTAGCCAAAGAAGAGGCCGAAAAAACCGAACAAACCGAACAGGTTAAAAAAGAGGAAAACAAAATCTCACCGGTTCAAATTAAAGACAGCACCGAACTGGCTATGCTTCAAAACGAAATGGGGGATTTTGCCTACGCTTTAACTATTTCCGAACAACAACCCGTATCCGTTCAAACCGACAAACTGGATATTCGATTCACTCCCAAAGGCGGAGCAATTGATAAACTATATCTCAAAACCTATACCAATGCCCAGGGCGGACCGGTCCGGTTGATTGACGGCAACCAGGATTTTAATCTGGATCTGAAACTTAAGACGGGAAAAATTATAGCCACGCGGGATTTTAACTTTGTTCCCGAAGTTCAAAAAACCGACTCGGTTACAATTGTAACCATGAAATTATATGCAGGAAAGGACAAATATCTTGCCTACGAGTACCGCATTCCGAAGGACAATTATATGATTGATTTTCATGTCTATACCAAAAATTTGGAAAATTTAATATCGGAAGAAAATAACGACTTGCATTGGGATTTGAAGGCATACAGCCATGAATTCGATCCGAAATACGAAAATAATTTTACAGCCCTGAAATACGAATATGAAGACGGAAAAACCGACGGTCTCAGTGCTTTGAGTAAAGAAAAGGAAGACGAAGCCGAAGATGTAAATTGGGTGGATTTCAAACAACATTTCTTTTCATCCTTTCTCATCACTCCCGAAAAGCCATTCGAAAAAGCCAAATTCAAGCAAATCACTTTATATGATAAGGAAAAAGACACCTTGCATACCAAACATTTCTTTTTAGACACCCACCTCAAGCCCGAAAACGGCCGTTTGAATTATCAAATGAAATGGTTTCACGGTCCCAATGATTACGATTTGTTGGCTTCATACGGCTATGATATGGAAGAAGTGATTCCGTTGGGTTGGGGAATTTTCGGTTGGATGAATAAATATGTCTTTATTCCCATGTTTGATTTTTTGAAGAAATTTATTTCCAATTACGGCTTGATAATTATTCTGATGACCCTGATAGTCAGATTGATAACTTCACCACTGTATTATAAAACTTACGTTTCACAAGCCAAAATGAAAATCATTCGTCCCGAAATGGATGAAATCAACAAGAAATACAAAGACAATCCCATGAAACGCCAAAAGGAAATTATGGCTTTGCAGTCCAAAGCCGGCGTGAGTCCTCTATCGGGATGTTTGCCGTCCTTGCTATTCATTCCCATATTTTATGCTTTATTCCGCTTTTTCCCTGCCGAATTGGACTTAAGACATAAAGGTTTTCTTTGGGTAAAAGATTTATCGTCCTACGAAAGTTTTATTAACCTGCCCTTCGACATTCCGTTTATAGGGCGTCATATCAGTTTATTTGCATTAATCGCGTCGGTATTGATGTTTCTTTATATGCAAATGAATCAAAGTTCTCAAAACATGTCCATGCCCACTCAGGAAGGCATGCCCGATTTGTCTAAAATGATGAAATGGATGCTCTATTTGATGCCTTTCATGATGTTTTTCTTCTTCAATAATTATGCAAGCGGACTGAGTTTATATTATATGATTTCGACCTTTTTGAGTCTGGTGATTGTATTTGTGATTAAAAAGTATGTCATTGACGAGGAGAAGGTAAAGGCACAAATCGAAGAAAATAAGAAAAAACCAAAAAAACAAAGCCGTTTCCAAGCCAAACTTCAACATCTGATGGAACAAGCCGAACAACAAAAGCGATTGCAAGAAGAAATGAAGCGTAAAAAACGTGGTAAATAATTATTCATGCGGCAATTTTGGCTTATATTGTTGATTACACTCGTACTGTTATTGATTGGTTTTGCAGGAATCGGTATCAAGATTTTATTGAAAAAAGAAGGAAAATTCGAAGGCACATGCGCTTCTATGAATCCCGAAACCAATCCCGACGGCGACCCGTGTCAATTCTGCGGCCGTACTCCGGATGAATACAAGGGAAATTGTTCGCGGGAAATATTGCATAAAATCATGGAAGAGAAAAAGAAAAACCGTGGCGCCGTGTTGGATTGGGACGAACTGAATGAGAGACTTTAGTCTTGGTTTAACTTTAACCTTAACTTAAACTGAATCAATCCTTTAGTTATTGATATTTAAACTTATTAAGATTATGCAAAGGCCGGTTGGTAAGTTTGTCGAACCGCCGGCCGGTGGACAATGACACTATGAAGCAAACGGTGGGACCCAAGCGAAGAGGTGCTGCCCCCGGTTACTCTCACCAAGCCCTCGAAAACTTCACCCAATACTTCTTCAACGGATATAAAATAATGATGGAAGCGATAAAAAACGTCATCATCAACAAAATGGCGGCTTTCATAGAACCGGTGATCCATTCCAAATAGCCAAACGCAAATGTGCCCAATACAATGGCTATTTTTTCAAATACATCGTAGAAACTGAAGTAGGTAGTATGCACACCCGGATCTTCGGGGAGCATTTTGGAATAGGTGGAACGGGAAAGCGTTTGAATGGAGCCCATCACCAATCCTACCAATCCGCCCAGAAAATAGAACCAATATTCCACATTGGGATTGTTTTTATCCAAGAAATAAGCCAATACCGTAATGGCCGACCAAATCAACAAAACAATAATCAAAGCCGAAATATTACCTATTTTTTCGGATATTTTGGCAAAACTCATGGCCCCTACAATACCTACCAATTGTACCAAAAGAATGGTTAAAATCAATTTGGATGCAGGCAATCCCAATTCCTTGCTTCCGAAAATGCCGGCCACATAAAAAATAGTCTGAGCCGCAAAACTATATAAGAAGAAAGCATAAAGAAACCGTCTTAAATATGGTTTATGGCGTATTTCCTTAAGAACTTGAAAAAGTTTTTGGTAACCTTTCAGAAGAATGGATTTCTTGAATGGCGTAGGTTTGTCATAAATATTGTCGGGCAAAACGGCAAAAGGAATTTGGGCGAATAACAACCACCAAATTCCCACGCTTAAAAAAGAAATCCTTGAAGGAAGCGTCGGATCCTTTATGCCATACCATTCGGGAAACATAATCATGCTCAAATTAAAAAGCATGAGTAACACAGACCCGATATATCCGAACGTAAAACCCAATGCACTGGCATAATCTTGCTTTTCCTTAGGAACAATTTCGGGCAAAAAGGCATTATAAAACACCAAACTCCCCCAAAAACCTATACTGGCCAAGACACTGAATATCAACCCGATATGAACCGTATCTCTGCCTTTGAAGAAAAAAAGCATCATGGTGGAAATGGCACCCAAATACGTAAAAAACTTCATAAATATTTTTTTGTTGCCCGTATAATCGGCAATGGAAGAGAGAATAGGGGACATAAGGGCCACAATTAAAAACGAGAATGCAAGGGCATAGGAATACAATTCGGTATTAAGAAACTCATGTCCCAGGAAAATCAATTTGTCGTTTCCGTCCGGAGTTTTGGTGACTTTTTCATAAAAAATAGGAAAAATCGCGGAACTAATAACCAATGCATAAGCGGAATTCGCCCAATCGAACATAGCCCAAGCATAAAGGGGCTTAATTTTTTTCTTCCATTTACTCATTCAATCAATTTTTTTAAATAAGCGGCATATTCGTTTTCGCCATAACTTTCGATTATTTTTTCCAACCGGGCCGTGTCAATCCATCCGTTGCGCCATGCAATTTCTTCAGGGCAACTGATTTTTAAGCCGGTACGCTTCTCTATTACTTTTACAAATTCCGATGCTTCGTTCAACGCTTCGTGCGTACCCGTGTCTAACCATGCATAACCACGCCCTAGAAAATTGACTTTTAGCCGTTCTTCTTCTAGAAACATCTTGTTTACATCTGTAATCTCCAATTCGCCTCGCCACGAAGGTTTAACTTTTTTGGCTTTTTCCACCACATCGGGCGGATAGAAATAAAGACCGGTAATAGCAAAATTACTTTTGGGATTTTGGGGTTTTTCTTCCAAACCGGTCACCATTCCGTTTTTATCAAAATTAATGATGCCGTAGCGTTGTGGTTCATTGACATAATATCCGAATATGACCGCTTTATTCTCCTGTTCAACCGTATTTTTGGCATTACGTAATTTACGAGTCAAATTACCTCCGAAAAAAATATTATCACCCAAAACCATACTAACCGGTTGATTATTAATAAATTTTTCGCCTATTAAAAATGCTTGTGCCAATCCGTCCGGTGAGGGTTGCTCGGCATATTGTAGCGACAAACCTAAATGGGATCCGTCATCGAAAAGTTCTTTGAATTTCGGTAAATCCGAAGGGGTGGAAATGATAAGAATATCACGTATGCCGGCAAGCATCAGAACGGATAACGGATAGAAAATCATCGGCTTATCATAAACGGGCAATAATTGTTTGGAAACTACTTTTGTTAAAGGATACAAACGGGTTCCGGCACCGCCGGCTAAGATAATTCCTTTCATAAACCTCGGTTTTTATACATTTTATCATAATAATTCCGGTACGCGCCGGATGTAACCTGTTTTAACCAATCCTGACGATCCAAATACCATTGAACGGTTTTTCTTATACCTTCGTCAAAACGGACGGCGGGTTGCCAACCTAATTCGGTTTTAATTTTGTTTATATCAATGGCATAGCGCCAATCATGGCCGGCACGATCCTTTACAAAACGGATAAGTTTTTTTGAAATCCCGATAGGGGAGCGGCCGAGAAATTCGTCCGTCACTTCACATAATTTTTCGACCACTTCAATATTTTTCAATTCATTATTTCCGCCTATATTATAAGTTTCGCCGTTTCGGCCTTGATGCATGATCAAATCAATTGCCCGCACATGATCTTCGACGTATAACCAATCCCTGACGTTTTCGCCTCGACCATATACCGGAATAGGTTTGTTATGAATTATATTGTTGATAGTCAACGGTATAAGTTTTTCAGGAAATTGGTATGGTCCGTAGTTATTCGAGCAATTGGAAATAATAACCGGGAGGCCGTAAGTATGGTAATAAGCGCGAACAAAATGGTCGGAAGCGGCCTTGGAAGCAGAGTAGGGGCTATGCGGGTCGTAGCATGTTTTTTCGGTGAATTTGCCGGTATCACCCAACGATCCGTACACCTCGTCGGTAGAAATATGGTAAAATAATTTGCCTTCGGTGTTCGGCCAATATTTTCGGGCTACATTAAGTAAATTTACCGTTCCCGTTACATTGGTGTGCACAAAATCATCGGGGCTGTCGATAGAGCGATCCACATGCGATTCGGCTGCCAAATGCAAGACCGTATCGAAATCATATTGACCGAAAAGCTTGTCCAACAAGGATTTATCGAGAATATCACCTTTTACAAAACGGTAATTAGGGGCATTTTCCACATCCCGCAAGTTGATTAAATTTCCGGCATAGGTCAATTTGTCGAGATTCACAATGAGATAATCGGGGTATTTTTTTACAAAATAATTAACCAAATTGGAACCGATAAAGCCGGCTCCGCCCGTAACTAAAATTTTTTTCTCGAATGAATCCAAGATAAATAAATTTTTGTTTATGCAAGATAAGAATTTACACGGATTTGGAGTTTATATTCAAATTTCACCGGAAAATTTTAGTATTTATTTTGTAAATTTGTGTATATGAAGGAGAAAAACAACTTTATCGACCGGTTGCCGGACCGTTTGTTTTGGGATGTGGACCGTTCAAAACTGGACCCTGAACAACATAGCCGTTGGTTAATAGAGCGCATTTTGATGTGGGGTAGTTTGGATGATTTCAAGCATTTATTGGCTTATTACGGCTGGGATGAAATCGTAAAGGTTGCCAAAAAATCCCGTCAAATCGATTGCAAAACAGCTTCCTTTGTTGCCCATATGACCGGAACACCTAAAGATGAATTTTTATGTTATTCTACAAAACAGTCGAACCGGAAGCTTTGGTTTTATTAAGAGCCATTCAACAAAAACCGGTTTTCCGAAATCTTCGCTTGGTAGGGGGAACGGCTTATGCATATTTTTATAAAGCAAATGAAAAAGAAGAAGATATTGACGTATTTCTCCGCATCCTATTTAACATAATATAAATTATGTAACATTTCGGCTTGTTTTTTAATACTTATTGTTTTACTACAAAATCCTTATATTTACATGATGATTAAAACCCATGAATAAATTTTCCTATTCAAACGAAATTGCCAAAGGAATCCTCAAAGCCGTATTCTCTTTGCTGGCCTTGGCGGTTTTGGTTTGGTTTCTAATAAAAATTGCGCCGGTTATTACTTATTTAGTCATTTCATTTATTGTCGTCATTCTCGGCCAACCTATAAAAGATTTTCTCATCGAAAAATTAAAATTTTCGAATTTCATGGCTACATTAACGGTCATCCTTTTGTTCCTTATATTGTTGATTGCGCTCTTTACCATGTTTATTCCCTTAATTTTACAACAAAGTCAAAATTTATCCGTATTGAATACCGATACTTTTCAGGAAAAAATATCCGATGCGCTGGACTATATAAATGAATACCTTAAGTCGCATGGTATCAATTGGTTGGATAATTTTTCCATCATGGATCTTATCAAAGAAATCAATTTGTCATACATTACCGGCTTCGTTCAAAATACGGTTTCGTTACTGGGCAATCTGTTCATCGGTCTTTTTTCCGTGGTATTTATTTCATTTTTCTTACTCAAAGACAAAAGTTTGACTTCCCACACGGTTTTTTCCTTTATTCCCGAAGCCGAACGCGGACGTTATAAAAAAGTTGTGGATAATATTAAAACACTGTTAGCCAGATACTTAAGCGGTTTAATGCTGCAGATTTTCATCCTATTTATGATTTATAATATTACTTTGCATTTATTGGGCATTCCCAATGCGACGATTATTGCTTTTCTTTCCGCCCTACTCAATTTGATTCCTTATGTTGGGCCGCTTATAGGAGTTATTTTAATGGTTACGCTCAGTATCACCGCCCAGTTGGATACCATGAATACAGATTTGATGTTCCGCAATGTAAAATATATTTTAATCATGTACGCCATCGCGCAATTGATTGACAATTATTGGACCCAACCCTTTATCTATTCCCGCTCGGTAAAATCTCATCCATTGGAAATTTTTCTCGTAATCCTGATTGCCGCCAATCTTTTCGGCGTTTTAGGTATGATTGTCGCCATACCGGTTTATACCATTTTAAAAATCCTAGTGAAAGAATTTTATAGTGAATATCGCCGATATTTCGTATTATGGAAATAAAAAAATACTCACTCCCCTACTTTGATATGGTAAAATTTTGAATAACCGCTCACAAAATATTTTTCAGGAGAAATTCCGGGTGTTAATGCTGATGCAGGCATAAATTTCATGATTTGCTTGCTTTGGGCTTCTATGACGGAATCTTCAACTGGATGAAGCGGAATATGAATAAATTTCTTAGCGTTTTTTGTCGTAAGATAAAGAGTCAAATGGTCTTTATCATTTAGAATTAACGAATGTTTGTGCGGGTTATTTATTTCCATGCTTATCGTATCGGATTGGAGCAATTTATCTTTATTTAATATCTTTATTTTCAACCGGTTAAAAACCTGAAAATGATCGGAATAGGCATATAAAATCGTATCCTTCCCTACTCTTTTTACTTGATAAAAATCCGACGGCCAAATGCCTATGAATATGACATCCTTATTGTGAAAATTGTCATAATCCCATAAATCATATTGATTTTTCCGGTAGTAAATATTATTTAAAGAAAAAGCACTGTCTCCGGTATAAAAAGTATGCTTGGCCGCACGTTGATAAGAATTAATAAATATAATCTTTCGTTGATTTGCCAAATTTTTAATTGTATCAAAATACATCGCTTTTTCCCGGTGAAATTCGGTATTTAAATCCAATGGAAGTACAAGCAAAATCCGTAGCAAAAGTATAATTCCAATGCTTATTATTAGCCATTTTAAATAGCCATTTATTCGTCCTTCTTCGGATGAAAAATAAAAGTATAAATAAATGACAAATGGAATCCCGGCTATTGCAATCCAATGGGCTTGGACCCATGCCTTAAAGGCATAAAATATAAAAAACAAAACAATCAATAGAAATAATTTCGCATAAAAACCCGGTACTTTTTCCTTAATTGAATACCGGAAAAGAGATTTTAGAAATAGATATAACAAAACCGGATTGATTATCAACAACATACCCGAAAAACTCATTTTTAATTTTTCTATAAGGGATAGCGGGACAAAATCTCTTTCAATCAAATGGAAACGAAGGGAAATGAAATCATGCTGCCATTGCCAATAAATATGTGGGACATAGAGCAATAATGCGAACAATAATGCCATATAAAGTCGTGACTTTTTCCATAAGCGTGGAGACAATAATAACGAAAATAAAATAAGAAGCCCGCCATGGTATTTGGAATACATCACCAAAGCCATGGACAGTCCCAATAAAAAAGTATTTTTCCAAGATGCTTCTTGTTTAAAACGATCCAAAATCAATAAATATAACGTTCCGAAAAATAATAAAGGCACATCTGGAGTTGCTATAAAACCGTATATATGAAAAATGGGAATACTCAGGACAATTAAAATAAGAAGTATAAAATTAACCTCGATTTGCTTCCGTAATAAGATTTTTCTGAATAACAATAAGATGAGTATGGAAAATAAAACCGGAAAAATTCGAACTGCAAGTTTACCATCAAAAATCAAGTCCCCCACCCCAATGAGCCATCCAATCATGGGCGGATGATCGAAATACCCCCAATCGGGGTTTTGTGCATACATAAAATAATAGGCCTCGTCATGAGCAATCGGTGTCCATAAGGCCTGCAAGAAATTAACTAGAAAAACCAATAAGAGAAGATATGCGGTATTGACTTTCTTCAACAAATTCATGTTCCAAAGATAAAAGGATTTTTCAGTAAAAAAGAAATTAAATGTATAAATCTTCAAACAGATTTTTTTCTTAACATTTCGATTATTTCATATTAGAATGCTCATTATCAACGGATTGCAGGGAAATATTCAATTATATTGCTTGACAAAACAGATCGTATTTATTATATTTATATATAATTAAAAAATAAAAAACTATGAAAAAAATTGTTTTTTACCTCATTCTGTCTTCGTTCGTAATGCTTTCCTGCAAACGGCCCAATCCGCCCGTTACGGATGATACGGGACATGTCAAACTGTACATCGACAATCAATTGATTTTCGACAAGGATGTGGAGGACATGCACTATGCGGAGCTATATAAAACGGTAACATTCCGATACGCCGAAACGCCTTCAGCCGCTCTTGCCGGCGGTATTTCCAATGTGCCGGATGTACATTCATCCAATGCCATCCTGTCGGGTACACCCAATGACATTATCTATGCTTGCGATACCACTTCCTTGTGCTGCGTACAGGTTCATAGCGATACGGGTGAATTTACGGCTCCCGACGGACATCCGATCAGACATTTATTTGGCAACGGCGGAACCGTAACCCGCCCGGCGAAAAACAAGGTAGTCGCCGAAGGCGGATGCTACGAAATCACCGATCCCGTGAATCCCGCTACCTATACTTTCCGCTTGGAAATAACCACTGATGCCTTGCCGTAAAACATCTGGAAAGATAGAAAAACCAAGCCCGGTCATAGCCGGGTTTTTCTTTATCTGGAAAAAATATAAAGAATGCTCAATTCCCGAAAGGCAGTTTAAAATGCCTTCCCGACGGTTCTATTTCTTTAATAATCTTCATTTCGTTGAAATAAAAAAAAAAAAAACGAAAAATTATTTTACCATTTTTAATTTTATAATAAAATCTTCCTCTTCCAATGAAATGCTTGAAAACGAAACCGTTAAGCGGGACAAAATGCTTTCTATTTCTTTTTTGGTAATGGAAGAATGCGCCCTTACGACATATAAAAAATAAGGTCCCCAAAACCACCCGTATTTCCTAATAAAATTCCGTTTAATATCTTTCGGTAACTCGCCGTTTATATCATAAATAAATGCTTTTCCTCCTTTTTTTAAAACACGGTAAATTTCTTCAAACGCTTTTTCCGCGCGGTGCCAATGATGCAAGCTGGCCGTACTTATCACGGCATCAAAAGTTTCGTTTGGGAAAGGCAAATCGTATGCGCTGGCCACCTTAAAATCCACGCGCTCTTCCACTCCCGCTTTACGGGCGTTTTTCCGGGCAATTTTTATCATGGCAGGCGATAAGTCTATACCCGTAAGTTTAAGCGCTTCATTCCGTTGGGCAAGCATAACGGGTAAATAACCCGGTCCCGTTCCAACGTCCAAAATATTTCCCGAAGAGATTTCATTTAAAATCTCATCGGCAACTTTTCCGTAAAAATCGCGCATAATCGCACTATGCGCAGCAACTTTATTGTAAAAATACGCACCCGGCGCCGGAATTTTTTCGATTTGAAACAAATGAAGGAGTTTTTTTAACATTTCCGGTGGTTTAGGCAACTTAAAAGTCGTAATACTTCAAAGTTAAATTTTTTTAGGGAAATGGGGAAAATTCTGTTAAGCCGGAAATCAAATGCACAATTTCATCCCGATAATAAATATCGGGACAAGCTCAACGATTTATCAATAATCATCACCCCTTCTTCGTCCCCCGTCCGAAATACGCATCAATACTTTCCGCCGCATAAAATCCGTCGGCGATGGCCGAGATGGCATCCACTTTGCCGTATTTGACGGCGTCGCCGCCGGCCCAAAGTTTGGGATAGCCCGTAAAGCGGTTGTCGTCCACTTTGATTTTGCCGCGGACAAATTCCAGCGCTTCTTCCACCTCCTTAGGCAGCAGGCTGAAATCCGCTTTTTGGCCGATGGCCGCAATCACGGCGTCGCATTCGATGATGGTTTCGCTGCCTTCGATAGGCACCGGTCGCGGACGACCGCCACCTTCCGGTTTCACAAGTTGCGCCCGTACGTATTCGATGGCTTTCAGGCGGCCGTTTTCGTCCTTGATGATACGCGTGGGAATGGCTTTCTCGATGATTTCCACGCCTTCTTCCAATGCGCCTTCGATTTCCTCGTCGTCGGCCGGCATGTCCACGATGCGGCGGCGGTAGAGTTGCACCACTTCGGCACCCAAACGGCGGCTTACGCGCGAGCTGTCCATGGACACGTCGCCACCGCCCACCACGACCACCTTCTTGCCGATGTCCACCGGCTCGCCGGCGTTCACCTTGCCCAGGAAGTCGATGGCGGTCCACACACCCGGCGCATCATCGCCTTCGATGCCCAGGTTCCAGCCCTTTTGCAAGCCCACGCCCATAAACACGGCGTCGTGTTGGTTGTAGATTTCGTCAAATGTGATGTCCTTGCCCACGGCGGTGTTGAAATGGATTTTTACGCCCACGGATTTCATATAATCCACCTGTTTTTGGATGCTGTCGTACGGCAGGCGGTATTTGGGAATGCCGTACATGATCATACCACCCGGATCTTTTTTGGCTTCGTAAATGGTAACGTCGTAGCCCTTCAAGGTCAGGTAGTAGCCGGCGGTCAATCCGGCGGGACCGGCACCGATGATGCCCACCTTGATGCCGTTGGGTTCGCGGATTTCGGGATCCACGATTTTGCGGATCATATCGGCGTTTTCGGCCCGTTCGGTGGCGTAGCGTTTCAGCCAGCGGATGGCCACGGCATCGCCGCGCACTTGCAACGAACAGATGCTTTCGCAACGGCGCGTACACACCTTACCGCACATTTCCGGCAGGTCGTTGTTGTCGTAAATAATCTTGATGGCCGCTTCGTCGTCGCCGCGCGAAATGGCGTTGATATATTCGGGAATGTGCATATGCACCGGACAGTTTTCCGTACACAAACCGCAGGTAATACAACGGCTCGCCTCGATGCGTGCTTCCTGCTCCGTGTAGCCCAAAAAGACCTCGGCAAACGACTTGACGCGCGTTTCGGGATCCAGTTCGCGCATAGGCACGCGTTCGAAAAGGTTCAGGCTGATATCCTTGTCGGCCGTAAAGCTGATTTGTTCCTTGGCTTCGGGATTGTCCTTGCCCGGCGTCATCAGGAAGTCGTACGGATCCGGCGACACTTTGATAAAGTCTTTGGTCATGTTCAACGAACCGGTGGGACATACGTCCACACACAAGGCACAATAGCAACAACGCCCGTAATCCACGCGCGGACGCAGGCCGCTATCGCCCGGCTGCCCTTCCACGCCTTCCACTTCCACCATGTCGATGGCTTCGTTCATACAAATGGTGGAACAGTTGCCGCAACCGATACACAATTCCAAATCATTATAATGAAATCCCCGGTACCGGTCCGACACTTCCTTGGTCTTATCCGGATACGGAATGGTATGCGGCTCCTTGGCGATTTGCTTTAACGCGCCGAGCGGGACTAATATGCCTTTAAGATCTATAATGCTCATAATTACTATTTTTCAATTAAAGATGAATTTTTGTTTTCGGTAAACGGTAAACGGTAAATGGGAAACGTTTTTTTTCGGTAAACGGTAAATGGGAAATGGGAAACGGTTTTTTCGGTAAACGGTAAATGGGAAATGGGAAACGTGTTTTTTTGGTAAACAGGAAAGTAATATATTAATGTATCAGTATGCATTTCATTTAGTTTTTTTGGTATTTTCTTTTTCATTTATATGACGGATAAAGCCCGATATTAATTGAGAGATTTGCATGGTCAATTGATACAAGCGTTTAAAATCTTCATCGCTTATTTTGTTTAAATCCTTAGCCAAGTAAAGCATAGATCTTACTTCCGCAGTGGAACCTTTGGCCATGTAAAGAAAGTAGGTGAATTCTTTTTCGGTTTTCCGTTCAAATCCCTCGGCAATATTATTCATGATGGAAACGGAAGCACGTTGAATTTGATTTTTAAATTCAAAATCTTTTTGACCTTCGAATGTTTTATAAATATCCAAAGTCAATTGTCTTGCCTTTTGCCAGGAGATAATATCTTCAAACCGAAGTATGCCCATTTTTAATATTTATAATTTTCCTAATTCAATTTTTCATTTACCATTTCACGTTCCACATTCTCCATTTTCCATTCCACGTTTCCCGTCTTCCGTTCTCCTTTTCACATTCCACATTCTCCGTTCTCCGTTCCACATTCCATGGTTACCGTTCTCCGTTCTCCATTTTCCGTTTCACATTCCACGTTTCCCGTTTCCCGTTTCCCGTCACCTTTCCATTTCCGGCGGACAAGCCCCCAGCGAGTTCAAGATAAACGACACATCGGCGATATTTTCGCCCGGCAGGATTTTTTCCAGTACGGTGATGCCGTTGGTATAGGCGGCGCCACGCAGGTGGACGCGTCTCGGTTTTTCGCTGCCGTCGCTGACCACGTAGAAACCGATTTCGCCACGTACGCTTTCGGTTTTGACCCATGCCTCGCCTTTCGGCACGCGCCATTTCATGGGATTGGGAATGCGGTTGTAGTAGCTGCCGCCCGGCATTTTTTCCAATGCCTGCCGCACGATGCGGATGGATTGCTTGATTTCGTCGCGGCGTACCAATGCCCGTGCCCACACATCGCCCCCTTCGTAGGTGGGAATGTCGAAGTCCAGCTCCCCGTAGGCGGCATACGGTTCGTCCTTGCGCACGTCGTGTGCGATGCCTACGCCTTTGAGCGGCGGACCGGTAACGCCCCATTCCACGGCTTTGTCCTTGGGAATGATGCCTACGCCTTGCGCCCTTTTTTGGAACACGGCGTTGTCGAACAGCAGGTGGTTGTAGTCGGTCAGGCGTTTTTCCAGATAGTCCATGACGCGCAACGCCTTGTCTTTCCAGCCCTTGGGAAGGTCGCGACGCACGCCGCCCGGCCAAATATACATGTGGTAAATCCGCGCGCCGGTCAGGTCCTCGAACAGGTCCAGGACGTAGTTGCGGTCGCCCACGGTCCATTGCCCCAGCGTATAGAGCCCCGCCGAACCGGCCTGACCGCCGTACCACAGCAGGAAGGATTGGATACGTGCCAATTCGGCCACAATGGTACGGATATATTGCGCCCGCGGCGGCACCTCGCGTCCTTCGATGGCTTCCACCGCCCGCGCGTAGGTCAGCTCCATGGGATCCGGCTCCGGCACACAGAAGCGGCACAGCAAGGTGAAGGACTGCAACCAGTTGCGTTGTTCGATAAGTTTTTCGAAAGCCCGGTGCAGGTAGCCGATATGCGTTTCGGCACTCACCACCGTGTCGCCGATCACCTTCAATTTGACCATCATATTCCCCGTTATCCCCGGATGCTGCGGCCCGATGAATAAGGTGGTTTCTTTATTTCGCTTTATATTGATCATAGTAATTTGTTTTCTGTTAAATCGTTAAACCGTGCAATCGTGCAATCGGTCTTTTATTTTTGTTAAATCGTTAAACCGTGCAATCGTGCAATCGGTCTTTTATTTTTGTTAAACCGTGTAATCGTGCAACCGGATTTATTTTTCATTGTCGTTCGCTTTTTGTTGTTGGTAGAATTTTTGCAAATTGTTTAATTGATTGGAAATGTGTGCAATTTTTTCGCGAAAAGGGATTAAATCATCTTTTTGGATAAATCCCAGTTCGTTGGCTAAAATTAATTGGCTCATTACTTCCATTAAACTTGAAAAAGTCACGGTAATAAAATGCGACTTGGCCGTTAATGTATTTCTTGAAGTTCCTTCGGCTATGTTAGATGAAACCGAAACCGCGCTTCGTCGTAATTGCGAAGTCAAACCGAATTTTTCATCACCGGGAAATGATTTGGTTAAATCGTAAACCATTTTGCTCAATTCAATGGCATTTTTCCAAACATCCAATTTCTCAAAAGGAAAATTATACGGATATGTCTTTTTCTCCCTCATCGATTTAACGGTTTAACGGTTCAACGGTTTAACAACTATCATCGGTTTAACGGTTTAACGATTTAACGGTTTAACAACTATCATCGGTTTAACGATTTAACGATTTAACAATTAATCCCTCGAATATTTCTTCGCAAAATCCGGTACTTTTTCGCCGGTGCGTTTGGTGATATATTCGCGCACGTTTTGTGCGTCCTCACGTCCGGGACGTGTTTCGTAGGTTTCCATGGCGTATTTACGCGTGTCGAAATCGCGGCGCATCGGCGGCGGACCTTCCCAGCCTTCCAGGATAAATTCACGCGGCGCTTTCAGGCCCGGAAATTCGATGCCGAACATTTCGCGGATTTCGCGCTCGTAGGTATGCGCTTGGTCCCAAATGGTATCGATATTTTCCATTTCGGGATTTTCGCGGTCGATGCGTGTTTTGACCAGCACGGTGGTTTTATCCTCCGGCCGCCAGACGATATACACCAGTTCGAATTGCCCTTCCTCGATCCAATCCACACACGAAATATGGTTCAGATGAATAAATCCCATTTGATTTTTCAGGTAGAGCAACATACTCGACACACGGTTTTTATCCACCTCCACCGTGATTTGGCGATCGCGAAGGATTTTGGCGTCCGTACCGAAAATTTCGTTTAGTTTGGTTATTACTTCATTCATGATTGGATATTTTCTGTTAAATCGTTAAACCGTGCAATCGTGCAATCGGATTTAATTTTGTTAAACCGTGCAATCGATAAATCGTGCAACCGGTCTTTTATTTTTGTTAAATCGTTAAACCGTGCAATCGTGCAACCGGATTTATTTGTCATTGTCATTGTCATTCGCTTTTTGTTGTTGGTAGAATTTTTTCAAATTGTTTAATTGATTGGAAATATGTGCAATTTTTTCGCGAAAAGGGATTAAATCATCTTTTTGGATAAATCCCAGTTCGTTGGCTAAAATTAATTGGCTCATTACTTCCATTAAACTAGAAAAGGCCACCGTTACGAAATGTGACTTGGCCGTTAATGTATTTCTTGAAGTTCCTTCGGCTATGTTAGATGAAACCGATACAGCGCTTCGTCGTAATTGCGAAGTCAAACCGAATTTTTCATCACCGGGAAATGATTTGGTTAAATCGTAAACCATTTTGCTCAATTTAATGGCATTTTCCAAACATCCAATTTCTCAAAAGGAAAATTATACGTATATGTCTTTTTCTCCCTCATCGATTTAACGGTTTAACGGTTCAACGGTTTAACAAATTTCATCGGTTTAACGGTTCAACGATTTAACGATTTAACAAACCTCACCAGTTGTATTCATCCGGAAAATCCCAATTCTTAATCACTTTCCGTTGATTGGCGCGATACCAATCCAGGTTTTTACGGTAGCATTCGCCGTTGCCGGCGTTGCCGTTTTGGATCATTTCCTGCAATTTGGCAAAGCCCTTCAACACCGCTTCCGGCCTCGGCATGCAGCCCGCGATATACACATCCACCGGAATGTAGCGGTCCAAGGCCTTAATGGTGTTGTAACTGTCGAAATACATGCCGCCGTTTATGGTACACGAGCCGAAGGCCACCACGTATTTGGGATCCTGCATTTGTTCATATACGCGGATAACGCGCTTCAAGGTCTTAACGGACAAATAGCCCGTGATCATCAGCACGTCGGCTTGGCGCGGTGTGGCGGCGCCCCGGATGCCCAGGCGTTCGGCATCGTAGCGGGACGTCAGCGTGGCCGGAATTTCAATGGCGCCGCAGCCGGTGCCGTAGGCCAGCAGAAACAGGGAGTGTTTGCGCGCAAAATTCAGGATAAATTCCACCGTCTTTTGCGTCTCTTTATCGTTGACGCGTCCCGCCGAAGTACAGCGCGGCGCAAAGTCGATTTTGGCCTGCTCGATTTGTTCCTTCGTCGGTCGCGTGATGATGCGTATGCCTTTGGTGTCGGACATAATTTATTGTTTTAATGTATAATATTTTTTTAATTCTTCTAATACTAATGGTGTATACCAATCTTTTGCTATTCCTTGTTTTTTAATAGGATCCAAATAACGTTTTTTATGATAAGTAGGATTACCTTTTAAACCCTTTAAAATTCTATAAAATTTAGAATTTTGTTTGAAATCAGAAAATAAATTTCTGGCTTTTTTTACTACCATATCAAAAGTTAATGTATATAAATCCTTGTACAAATGTGTTTCTTCAACTTGTACTTTCTTTTTTGCATCCTTCGATAATTGGATATCTCCACTTATAATATTATTAACCGTTAATTTCGCATTTTCTTGATCTTTGGTTATCCCTACAATAATATCCGCATTTTTTATCCTATTCTCATTAATGACTGCAACTTGGAAAGTAGAAAAAATTGGTTCATCTATTCCTTCCTCATATAAGTTTTTTGTTCTTTCAAAAAGTCTTCTAATAAATTCTTTTGTAGAATAAGAAGTATAATTATTTTGTGAATTTGGACTTAAAAAATCGATAGGATTACTAAATGGCTTAAAACCAATTGGCAGTAAAAATAAACTACATTCTTCTGCTAAATCATAATTAAAATGTTTCTTTAAAAAATTATTGAATAAAAGAATATTTTTATATAAAAGAGCGAACAAAATTGCGTCAATTGGATCTTTATAAAAATGTATAATATGGTTTCTATATTCATATAAAGAATTCAAATTTTCTTCGATAACTTTAAAATCTTTTCCTAATGTAGATGATACAAATTTCACACATTCCTCAAATGGCTTTGTTCTTCCATCCTTTTTAATTAATTTAACATCTGGATGATATTCATTTATATAAGCTTTAAGCATAAGTTCCCATGCATTTATAACTAAAATGGTAACGATCTCATACCTATAATCAATTTTCGGTTTATTATGAAGCTCAATAGCACTAATTATAGCAGATTTAGCGTTTTCTATCAAGGCTTCTGTTAATGGTTTCATGAATTAAAGTTTTTAAGAATTATTTTTATACAAAGCCCAAATAATGGCCAGGACACCGAATGCCAACGGCCACTTCCAGAAAAACCTTACCGCCTGCTCGGTACGGAAGCGCGGCATGACGATGCCTATACTCACCGGGATCATGTAGAGCAGGAAGGTTTTGACAATCAATTCGCCCAAGCCCGCCAGCACGGCCCAGATACCCGTCAACGTGCCGGGATGACCGGCGCCGCCCAGGAAAATGTCGGTGAGCAATACCAACTTGACAAAGGCGAAAATGGAACCGCCCGTCATAAGTGTTCCCAAATACTTGCCGCCGAATTCCGACATCGGTCCCGAAGCCAACTCGGCCGGCGCACCGATAATGTCAAACGGCGAATAATGGAACATACCCAAGGCCGAAAACAATGCCGCCAGGAAGGCAAACGGATTTTCCAGCAATATCCACCGGCCCGTTTCCTGTTGGTAATGCATCAGGTCGGTGAGCGACGTGGTATGGAATTGCAACATCACCGCCACCAGCGACAGTACGAACGGGATTTCGTAACCCACCAGCAGCGATAATCCACGCGACACACCTATGGCCGAATTGGGATTGCCCGTTTCGCCGGCGCCCAAAGCCATGCCCAGCGAACCGAATACCATAATGTAGAGCAGGAAAATCAGGTCGCCTTTGAAGTTAAAGTTATCGAACCACAGCCCCGCATGCAGCACGGGAATAAACAGCAAGGCCGTAACGGCGGCCACCACCACCCACACCGGCGCCAAATGCGTCATTACGCCGTGCGTTACGTTGGTGGTTTTGCCCTGCAATTTGAGCAAGTCCAAAAAATTCTGCCACACCGGCGGCCCGATACGGTTTTGAGCGCGTGCGATTATCTTTCTGCGCAAGCCTCCATAAAACATTCCGACCGTAAAGGCCAAAATGGTGGTTATGATGATACCGGTTAGTTGGATGCCTATTTTTTCCATAGTCTTTTTCTGTTAAATCGTTAAATCGTGCAATCGTGCAATCGGTCTTTTATTTTTGTCAAATCGTTAAACGGTGCAATCGTGCAATCGGAGTTAATTTTGTTAAACCGTGTAATCGTGCAACCGGATTTATTTTTCATTGTCATTCGCTTTTTGTTGTTGGTAGAATTTTTTCAAATTATTTAATTGATTGGAAATGTGTGCGATTTTTTCGCGAAAAGGGATTAAATCATCTTTTTGGATAAATCCCAGTTCGTTGGCTAAAATTAATTGGCTCATTACTTCCATTAAACTTGAAAAAGCCACGGTAATAAAATGCGACTTGGCCGTTAATGTATTTCTTGAAGTTCCTTCGGCTATGTTAGATGAAACCGAAACCGCGCTTCGTCGTAATTGCGAAGTCAAACCGAATTTTTCATCACCGGGAAATGATTTGGTCAAATCGTAAACCATTTTGCTCAATTCAATGGTATTTTTCCAAACATCCAATTTCTCAAATGGAAAATTATACGGATATGTCTTTTTCTCCTTCATCGATTTAACGGTTTAACGGTTCAACGGTTTAACAAATTTCATCGGTTTAACGGTTCAACGATTTAACGGTTTAACAATTAACTAAATATCTTCGCCCCAAAAATCAACAAAATCACCAAAAACACAATCACATACAACGCATAAGTCTGCGCATTCCCCGTGTAGATTTTACGTACAAAACCGAAAAACGCCTCCAACGCCGCGCCCAAATCTTCCCAAATGCCGTTGGCGTCCCAATCATACAAGCGGCCGATAGCCCGTTCGAACGGTTTGAAAAAGCCCCGTTGGAAGGTCAGGTTGTCTTGCGGCGACGGAATTTCGCCCGACGTGGAAATATCCTTCGTGCTGACCCACTTGGTGGTCTTGCGGCCTTTCAACGTAATGTAAATAGCCACCAGCACAAACACGATGCCCACCGTGGAGCCGACGGTAACCAAATCCACACCGTTGCCCCAGTTGTTCAGCAAGATGCTCATATGCCAATCAGGCACCGGCAAGCCCCAACCGGCCAGTACGTCAGCGGCCGGCTTAAATATCAATCCGGGATACATGCCCGTTACGATCGACACCGCCGCCAAAACCAACATCGGCAGCAGCATCCACCACGACGCTTCCTTCACCTGCTTGATTTCCTCTTCGGCTTGTCCCAGGAACAGCCCGAACAGGAAGCGGTAGGCATACAAAAAGGCGGCCGTGGACGAGAAAAATATCACAATCACCAGGAAATAACTGTGCGTTTCGGTAATAAGGCTTTCGTAGAGCAACCATTTGCCTACAAAACCGCCCAACGGCGGCACGCCCGCCAACGAAATCACCGACACCAACGCCACAAAGAAGGTCCAAGGCATGCGTTTGATCAAGCCCGAGATTTCGCGGAAATCCGTAGTGCCGGCTTGTTTTTCCACCGCGCCCGCCACCATAAACAGTGCGCCCTTAAAGGCCGCATGCAACACGGCCAAATACAGCGCCGCCATCAATCCCAGGCGCGTGCCCGTGGCCAAGGCCGTTACGATATAGCCCAATTGCGCCACCGACGAATAGGCCAGCAAATACTTGGCATCGTTTTGGCGAATGGCTTGCAAGGTGCCTACCACCGCCGTGATACCGCCCAGCCAGCCCAAAATCCAGCGGAACCAGAACATACCGTCGCCGCCGCCGGCATAAAGGCCCGTAAGCACCATAAGCAGGCCCAAAACGCCCATTTTGGACATGGCGCCCGAAAATACGGTGGTAAACGACATCGGCGTTTTGGCATATACATCCGGCGCCCATACGTGGAACGGCACCACCGCCGCCTTCACGGCAAATCCCAGCATCAGGAAAGCGGGAATATACCAATGGTTACGGAACGAAAATGCGCCGGCTTGCCACAGATCGGCTATATCGTAGGTGTGGTAATAATGCCCCGCCATCACAATGGCCGTCAGCATGGCATAGGCGCCTATGGAACTGAAAATAATGTATTTGATGCCCTTGGTTTCCACGCCGTAGTAGGCATTGTAAATAGCCAGCAGAAACGACGTCCAGGTCATAATTTCCCAAAACACAAAAAACGAAATCAGGTCGCGGCTCACCGACACGCCCAGCATGCCGCCGGCACTCATCAGGAAGGCCGCATAAAAATAGCCCAAGCGCGCCTTGCCTTCCATGTATTTGACCGAATAAATCAAGGCAAGCACCGTCAATCCCAGCACAATCCATCCGAAAAAGCGCGCCGCCGCATCCTGTTGCCAATGCAAGTCGAAGCCCAGGATCGACAGGCGGAAGTGTTGGCCCTCAGGCGTCAAGGCGAAAGCCACGGCCGCCGCCAAGGCAAAAGCCAAAGCCACCGGTCCGGTCCATCGCCGGTTCAGGTCGTCGATAAAGAAGGCCACCAAGGCGCCGCCGAACAATATCAATAATGCTACGTAGATATCCATTATTTTACACTTAATACGTTTTGAATATAGGCCTGTTTATCCAGCAAGAACATGCTTGCCTTGTGCAGATAACCGGAAATCAGGTCGGGATAGAGCCCCAACACCACGATAATTACCGCCAGGGACGTCATGGCCACCAAGGCGTTGATGCTTGGCTTGTGCGATGCCGGTTCGGTTTCTTCCTTACCGAAATAAATCCGTCCGATGACGCGCAGGTAATAGGTCATTTCCACAATGGTAATGGCCAAAATACCGATGATAAGCGGCAACAATTCGCGCTTGGCCGCGCCCGACAGAATGTAGAACTTGCTCCAAAAGCCCGAAAAAGGCGGAAAGCCGATTATGGCCAATGCGCCCAGGGAAAACAGGAACGACACATACGGCAAGCGCTTGTGAATACCGTTGAGCGCCACCAGGCGTTTGGAGTTGTTATTGTAGATAAAGTAACTGCCCGTCATAAAGAGCAATGCTTTGATGACGGCATGATTGATAATCAGGAACAATGCCCCGAACAAGGCCGTTTCGTTGCCGATGCCCAGCGCCACCATCACCAGGCCCATTTGCCCCATGCTCGAATAGGCCAGCATGCGTTTCAGGTCGGTTTGTGCAATGGCCGCCGTTTCGGCAAAAAACATGGTCAGAAAGCCCATGACCATGAGGAACATACTCACCGATTGCGCATCAAACAAAGTGTAGCTCACACGAGCCAAGGCATATACCGCCGCCACGCCCAGTACCGCCGCAAAGGCCGCACTCGTAGGCGAAGGCGCTTGCGAATAAGCGTCCGGCGCCCAGCTGTTGAGCGGGAACATTTCGGCTTCGATGCCCAGGGACACCAGCAGGAAAATCAGCGCCATAATCTTCACGCCTTGCGCCACCGCCGGCATACGTTCGGCGATTTGTGCCATATTGAGCGAATGCGTTTGCGTGTAGAGCAGCAAGATGCCCAAAAGCAGGAACACCGATGCCAGACTGCCCAGCAACATGTATTTGAAGCCCGCCTCGGCACCGTCGCGGTCGCGGTAGAAGGCCGCCAGCGAAATGGCCGTAATGCCCGCGATTTCCACAAAGACGAACATGTTGAACAGGTCGCCTGTCAGGATGATGCCCAGCGCACCGGCGGTCATCATCATTTGCAGGATTTCGTAATACATCACCACGCCTCCTTTCAAGGTGCGGCGAAAACGGAAACCGTAGAGCCAAATCACAAAAGCCATAAACGACACCAGTAAAGCCAATATGGCCGAAAAAGGCGTCATCACCAGGTTAATACCGAAAGGCGGCCGCCAGCCGGCAATGATTTCCGTAATGGGACCGTTATGCAATACTTGCGGCACCAGCACGGCCGACACCACCACCAAATAGCCCAACACAATGCCGGGAACCACACGAGCCGCGTCGTCATACAGCTTGTTGAGCAGCGGAATGAGAAATGCCGCGGCCAACGGTGCTACGATATAATGAACGGGACTGATTACCATCGCAATGAGTTTAATTGTTCGATATTAGCGGTTTTATGATGACGGTATAACCGGATAACCAACGAAAGCGCCAAGGCCGTTACGGCAAAGCCGATCACAATGGCCGTGAGCACCAATGCCTGCGGAACGGGATCCACCATTTTGTCCGCCGCATCCTCGTAGCCCGGCGAAAAAATAGGCGCCGTATGATTGGTAATATAGCCCACGCCCACAAACAGCAGGTTGACGCCCGCATCCATAATGGACAGCCCGATGACCACCTTCACCAAGTGTTTTTTGGTCAATACGGCATACAGGCCGATGAGTATCAGCAAAATGGCCACGCCATACACGGCGATTTCCATCAATTCGCGATACCGGATAAATACTTCTTGAAAACTGTTCATTTCTTACGCGGTTTGGTGTTCATCAAGGTGTCCAGGACATTGGTCAATTCGGTAGCCACTTTGATACCGATAAATATGTAAATCAACGGGATAAGTCCACCGCTGATCAAATCGTTCAGGCGGCCCGTCCAAGGAATGTTTTGCAGGAACGAACCGTAAGCCACCAGCCCGTAAAGGCCGATCAACACAAACGCCAATCCCGACAGGCTTTCCAGCCAAACCATGATTTTGTGATTGACGTTAAATCGTTTATAGGTGATAAACATGAGCAAAAATCCCGTGGCGATAATAGCGCCTCCCTGGAAGCCCCCGCCCGGCGTCAGGTGTCCATGAACGAACACGTAAATGCCCAAGAGCAAAATCAACGGGAAAAGGATTTTGGCGCCCGTGCGCACCAAGGTGGACGATTTGAGTTTGACACGCACCGGCAGGTGGCCGCCTTCTTCCTCCTCGTCTTCCTTGCGGCGGTAGAGTATGCTGGCCAATCCGGTGGCGGCCAGGAACAAGACGGTTACCTCGCCCAAGGTATCGAAACCGCGAAAATTCACCACAATGGCCGTTACACTGTTGGCCGTGTGTAATGTCTCCGGCGAATGTTTCAGGTAGAAGGCCGATACGGTTTCGGGATTTTCCACATCGCCCACACGGTTTTCGCCGAAAGGCGCATGGCGAAAGCTTTGCCAAAGCGCTACGCCCGTTACGGTGAGCAGAAACAAAACGAATATTTTTTTAAGCATCTTCTTCCGGTTTAAAACGGTTAATCAAGTCTTCGGAGTATTTGTCTTCGTCGCGCGTGGTGTTGCGAATGGTAATGATAAAGATAATGGTGGTCAAGGCAATGCCTATGGCCGCTTCGGTAATGGCCACGTCAGGCGCTTGCAACAAATAGAAAAACACCGACAGCACCAGGCTCACCACGCCCGTTCCCAGCACGGCGTAGAGCAAGTCCTTTTGCACCACCGAATACACGGCGGCGGCAATCAGGATGACGGCCATAATGACCAAAAAAACGATGAATATCATAGCGTTTGCGTGTTTTTTTCGGTTTTTGGTTTGCCCGCTTCGTCGGCCACGGCGGCGTATTCGTCCGTATCCGACGTGATAATCGGTTTGACGCCCGCCTTGTAGGACGCCCGCGCCAGTGCGTGCGAACTCAGCGGATTGGCCAAGGCGATGAATATGACGATAATAAACAGCTTGATAAACCACGACGGTTGGATCAAGCCCACGCCCAATATGGTGCTCATGGCGCCCAAAGTACTTGCCTTGGTGCCGGCTTGCAGGCGGTTATACAAATCCGGCATCCTGTAAATGCCCAAAGCGCCCAAAAACAGGAACACGCTTCCCAGCAGTATCAGGAACAGGCCGGCGTAGTGCAGAATGAGTAATACGGTTTCCATACCTTATATATTATAATGCCCGCTCTATGAAGCGTGCAATGACAATTATTCCGATAAATCCCAGCACCGCATACACCAGCGCCAAGTCGGTGTAAATGTAGCGGCGAAACACATAGGCCAGCAGCACCAGTCCGGCAATGCCGATGACCGACAGTGTGTCGGACGCCACGGCACGGTCGGCGGCGGTAGGCCCTTTCACAAACCGCAACAGCCCGATGAAGGCGGCGGTTCCGATAAGCATCAAGGCGATATTGATTACGATTGCTGTCATCCGTATATTTTTAGTAAAATGCGTTCAAAAGGTTCGGCAATTTCCTTGTAGGCCGTTTCCGGATCGCCGCCCTTCACGTCGATCCAGTGGATATAAAACGTGCTTCCCTTCACGTCCACGGTCAAAGTGCCCGGCGTGAGCGTGATACTGTTGGCCAACACCATTTTGGCAAAACGGTTATTCAGCTTGCTTTCGAATTTGACAATACCGGGATTGATCGGCAGTTTGGGATTAATCACGCGCCTGGCCACATCGAAATTGGCTTTGATCAAGGCGCCCAAAAACACGAAAAAGTATTGGATAAAATACAACAAATGCTGTGGCGCCAACAGAATGGGATCACAGCATTCGAAATAACGCACGGTAATAAAGGAAATCACCGCCGCGATGACCGCCCCTACGATCAGCTCTGCGGGATCAAGACTGGTGGTAAAAGCGTACCATAATATCCATACTAAGATGAAAGTATAAAGATAATGTACTAATGGAGGAGAATGGTATGAGGTTGAGGTCATTGAAATGATAATTTTGCTTCAAATCTAACCGACTGAAATTAGATAGTACTTGTCAAATATCATTTTTTTTAAAATTATCAATGAAATAAAAAGTAATTTTTTCAACAATCGTTAAAAATGTTGTTTTTACATCAAATAACGAGCAAAAAACTATGCTTTCCAATCGGTTAATAATTTAAAAAATCCACAAAATAATAGCATGGCGAATTTATTTTTTTTCATTATTAGGTTGTATTTATCATATGTAAAAAATATAACATTTAGACTACTGTCATATTTTAGGAAATTTTTTATTTAAGGTGAAGATGAAATAAAATTTTAGATTAAATTTGTGTCATGAAAGACAAGCAGCAATTTAATGCTATCGAAGAAGCAATAGAAGATATAAAAAAGGGTCGAATTGTCATTGTAGTTGATGATGAAAACCGGGAAAATGAAGGAGATTTTGTAGCGGCGGCGGAAAAAGTCACACCGGAAATGATAAATTTCATGGCAACTCATGGTCGCGGCTTGATATGTACACCGATTACGGAAGAGCGTGCCGACGAATTGGACTTACCACTTATGGTCAGTCAAGGTTCCGATCCACTGGGAACCGCCTTTACCGTTTCAGTGGACCTGATTTCGGATCAAACCACAACCGGTATTTCTGCAAAAGATCGGGCCGAAACTATTAAGGCGTTGACTGACAATAAAATAAAATCGCATCATTTTAGACGACCCGGGCATGTTTTTCCGCTTCGTGCCAAAGACGGAGGCGTATTAAGGCGACCCGGCCATACCGAAGCCGCTATCGATTTAGCCCGCTTAGCCGGTTTGAAGCCGGCAGGCGTCATCGTGGAAATTATGAACGAAGACGGCACCATGGCCCGGCTACCGAAATTATTTGAAATTGCCCGGCAACATAATTTAAAAATAATCTCCATCGAAGACTTGATTCGCTACCGCTTGGAAAAAGATTCCTTGATAAAAAAAATCTCGGATTTTCCCATACAAACCCGTTTCGGAGATTATACTTTACATGTATATGAGCAAACGAACAAACGACATTTGCATTTCGCTTTATCCAAAGGAACATGGGAGGCGGACGAAATTGTTCCCGTACGGGTGGTTTCTTATTCACAACTTTTCGATACGCTTAATTTCTTGAAACGTAATCCGGATGACAGGATTAAAGAATATTTTGATTATATCAACCGTACCGGCAAAGGAGTAATTATTTTTGTGTATAACAGCAGAAACTGGAATGAAATGGTAAACCGGATTAAGCAATACGAAAAAAATCTATCCGAAGGAAAAGACATCCTGCCTCCCATCAAACCGGACGACAAAGATTATGGAATCGGCGCCCAAATCATTCATGACTTGAAAATCAAAAAAATCAAT
Source organism: Flavobacteriales bacterium (assembly GCA_027067965.1). GTDB lineage: Bacteria > Bacteroidota > Bacteroidia > Flavobacteriales > Flavobacteriaceae > JAADED01. The sequence continues at coordinate 196,073 of JAMOUV010000002.1, forward strand.
TATTTGACCCATGCCAAAGCCATGGAAGACAAAACCGCAATAAAAGGATTCGATATTGAAATAGTTAAAACAACTCCACTAGAAAAAAACCAATAGTATCATGAAAAAAATCATTAATAAAAAATCATTTTCATTTTTAAAAAAATACATCAATAATCCCGCTCCCACCGGCTATGAATATACGGGACAAAAATTATGGATGGATTATATCAAACCATACGTGGATACCTTTATTACGGATGCCTACGGTACAGCAGTCGGCGTGATAAATCCCGATGCGGATTTTAAGGTGGTCATCGAAGCGCATGCCGATGAAATTTCGTGGTATGTGAATTACATTACCGACAACGGGTTAATTTACGTCATCCGCAACGGTGGTTCCGACCATATGATTGCTCCTTCCAAAAAAGTATTGATTCATACGGAAAACGGCATAGTCGAAGGAATTTTTGGTTGGCCCGCCATTCATACCCGATTGAAAGGTAAAGAAGAATGTCCTAAAATAGAGAACATTTTTATAGATGTGGGCGCAAAAGATAAAAAAGAAGTGGAAAAATTGGGAATTCATGTAGGAAGCGTAATAACATACCCGGATAAACTTTTTGTGTTGAATAAAAAACGTTATGTAGGCCGGGCTTTAGACAATCGAATGGGCGGATTTATGATAGCGGAAGTTACGCGTCTGCTTCATGAAAATAAAATCAAATTACCATTCGGCTTATATGTGGTCAATTCCGTTCAGGAAGAAATAGGTTTACGCGGTGCCCAAATGATCACGGAAACCATCAAACCCGATATGGCCATTGTGACGGACGTATGTCACGATACCACTACTCCCATGATTGACAAGAAAAAAGAAGGTGAAATTAAATCCGGCGATGGGCCCGTTATTTCTTATGCGCCTGCCATTCACCATAAGGTTCGAGATTTGATAATTGAAACCGCTAAAAAAAATAAGATTCCTTTTCAACGGCTTGCTTCCTCAAGAAGTACGGGCACCGATACCGACGCATTTGCTTACTCCAATGGCGGCGTTCCGTCCGCACTGATTTCCTTGCCTCTGCGTTATATGCATACCACCGTGGAAAGCGTGGATAAATCGGATGTGGAAAATCTTATCCGGTTGATGTTTGAAACTTTAAAAGAAGTGAACCCTGAAATAAAATTGAGCTATTTCGATTAAGTTATTCATGTAAATTATTTAGCAAAAACAGAACGGCGTTCAAGCGAATAATAATCAATTATTGTTAAAAATAAATTTTTACTTAAAAAAATTATTTTTATCATTTGTCATTTAAAATTAATTATTTAATTTTTAAATGATAAAATTATTGAGTCATGAAAACAAAAAGTATATTATTATTTTTTGCGATGATATTTTTTATCACTTCATGTGATTTTCTTTATTTTAAAGATATTAAATTAAGTCAGGAAGAAATTCATCTAATTTCAAAGCAGTGGGAATTAGAAATAATTGAATATTATACCTCTAGTGGTGATTTCATTAAAGAAGAGGATTTTGATTCACCAGAGAATTCTATTCCGGTCTATGTATTTTATTCGGATTATCTTTATGATGAATATGAAATGAAAAATTATACATATAAGTTTAGAGGTCATGGAAAATGGTCTTTTAATGCAGTTACAAAAATTATCAAAATAGATAATAAAGAATTTGAAATTTTAGAAATAACTAACTATTATTTGAGATTGAAAGACATTGACAGTGATAATGGATTTCAAGTTTTAGTGTTTAATAAACACTAAAATGAGTTCGAAATTTTATATTTTAAGACATTTGTCATAAAAAAAATATTTTATCCTTAATATTTTTTTTAGTCAAAAAACAAAAGTCATGAAAGCAAAAAGTATTTTTATTCTATTTTCCGTACTCTTTACTTTACATTCATGCATTTTACTGGACATTGAGAGTGAAGAAACTCTAAGTCTGGAAGAACAGACTCTCACTAAAGACAAGTGGATTTTAAACAAAGTCGAACATTATGCTCCCAATGGAGATTTAACCATTACCGAACAGTATAATGGAGAAAGTATTTTAGAATTTTATAAGGATCATACATATAAGGATTTATATAAAGGGGATGTAATGGATCAAGGAAAATGGTCATATGATTCCAATACAAAAATCCTTAAATTAAAAGATCAAAATATGGAAGTTTTTAAATTAGATGACACTCATTTATATTTTAAACATACGGAAGTAAATAACGCCTTTGAAAAAATTTACTATACTCGTGCCCGTTAATTCTTTCATGAGTGATTTGAATTATTAATTAATAAACAACAAACTTAAATAAGGTGCCTTGTCAAAAAAAACGACAAGGCATTTCTTTTGTATCTGATTAAGGAAACTTGGGGAATTTTTTGAAATCGGGATCCCGTTTTTCCAAGAATGCTTTTTTACCTTCTTGGGCTTCCTCCATGAGGTAAAACATTAATGTAGCATCTCCAGCAAATTCCATTAATCCGACTTGGCCATCCAATTCGGCATTAAATGCCCGTTTGAGCATACGGATAGCGGTGTGGCTTTTACTTTGAATTTTGCGACACCATGCTACCGTTTCGTCTTCCAACTGTTCCAATGGAACCACTTTATTAACCATTCCCATTTCATAGGCCTCTGCGGCCGTATATTGATTACAAGTAAACCAAATTTCACGGGCACGTTTTTGTCCTACATGGCGTGCCAAATAACTTGCTCCGAATCCACCGTCAAAACTTCCTACCTTAGGTCCGGTTTGTCCGAAGCGGGCATTTTCACTTGCAATGGTTAAATCGCATACCACATGCAACACATGTCCGCCACCGATGGCATAACCGTTTACCATGGCAATAACCGGCTTGGGAAGCGAACGAATGGCTTTATGGACATCCAAGACATTCAAGCGGGGGACGCCGTCTTCATCGATATATCCTCCGAGCCCTTTATAATTCTGGTCACCACCCGAACAGAATGCCTTATCTCCTGCTCCGGTCAATATCACCACATCGATTTGGGGGTCGTAGCGGCAAATTTTTAAGGCATCCAAAATTTCATCATTGGTTTTGGGACGGAAAGCATTATAGACCCTCGGCCTGTTGATGGTTATTTTGGCAATACCTTCAAAATATTCAAATAAAATATCTTCGTATTCTTTAATAGATTTCCATGCTCTTTTCATTTGAGGTATGATTTTTGTTATATTTGTTTTATTAATGTGAAACACAAAAATAATAATTAATATCAAAAACATGAAAACAATAATAACTCTTCTACTTATTGCACTGGGCACTATTTTTTCATATGCACAACGATATACGCTTACAGAAGTAGGTTACTTGCATAATATGAGCAAATTAGGCGAACCCGAATTAAATAAAGAAAATATTTTGGGCACGCCTTATATTTTTGACCGTTGGCAAAAAGGGGAAATACTTACGCAAGACAAACGGCGGATTATTGTGAATAAAATCAATTATAATACCGCTAAACAAAAATTTTATTACAAGATCAAAAACGATTATTTTGAGTTGTTTCCCGACCAAATACGTTTTATTATTGTTCGATCACGTCATGGCAGTCGAATTTTTATTCCGTCTCTTCCCTATCCAATAGATTCCAAGTATAAAGGATATTTTGAAGTATTTACCTTGGAGCCGCAGAAAATGTACGTAGCCAAATGGCATAAAAGATCATTGGAACCGGCAAACAAATCCCAGTCGTATGCGTCGGATAAAAGTATGGAAAAGTTGAAATACTATGACAAAAGCCGGATTTTTGTTTTACTTAACGGTCAATATGTAAAGGCGCCGTCTTCATTAAAAAAATTAATTAAACTGCTCGATCTGACCAAAGAAGAAGCCAAGCGGCTTAAAAATTACATCAAGCAAAACAATTTGCATTACAAAAGACCGGGAGATATTCAAAAAATAATGGATTTTTATTATTCCGAGATTAAAAAATCAAAATAATTTTTGAGAATTTCGGCATTATTAACGGCAGCCGAATTGACTAATAGTAGCCGGCTGTGAGGATTAGACAAAAAATCTTCGATTTGAGCTCGGGCTTCTTCGACCGATTCCGTACGGAGAATCTCCGGTTGAAAGCCGGAAATGACTTTTAATACATCCGGATCGGCTAAGGAAGCGGCCACAAAATACTCTTTGTACCGATCGACCGTTGAAGGCCCCGGAATAAAATTAAAAATGTCCCCTCCCCCATTGTAAATAACAATAATTTTTAAATTTTCCGGGAAATTTTGCCACAATGCATTGCTGTCGTATCGAAAAGCAAGATCGCCCGTTACCAGTAAGACCTTATCCGTTGTTCGTTTGGCGGCGCCTACGGCCGTGGATACCGTCCCGTCTATTCCACTGGTTCCTCTATTGGAATAATGGGTGATTCCTTTGGCAAAATCGAATAACTGTGCATAGCGAACCACCGTACTGTTACCCCATTGAATTTGATACGGACTATGAATCGTGTCGGCCAATATGTCGAACAATTTCATATCACCGAATGATAATTCCTTCATGTATTTTCGATGCGCTTTGCGGCGTTTCTCAGCCAAATTATGCCACAAAACCTTGTATTCCGAAGCAGGTTGCCAATCATAAATTCTAAAGAGAAGTTGGGACAGAAACATTTCGGGAGAGGTATCGAATTTATATCGCAATACATCGAATGTATCGGGTTGTATCGGCGTTTTACCGATATGCCAATGCCCATATGCGGGTTTCTGTTGGCGAAGCAAGTATTTAATTTTTTTTGAAATAATATTATTTCCGATTGTAATCACCAAATCGGGGGCATATTCTTGCCATGTGTGTTCGTTGAAAGGGAAAATTAATCTGTCGATGTGTTCCAAAAAAAGCGGATCCTTTACGTTACCTATATTTTCGGTTAGAATCACCACATCATCAAACAGGGCCAACCGGCGTAATTGTTCGTTTAACATTTCGCCGGGCGGAAGTTGCGAGACAATAATTAATTTTCTTCCGGCCTTTTTCCATATTTTTTCAACTTCGTCAAGAGTTTGTTCGGATACGGGACGGTCCTCTTCTACCGTCCGGATAGCAGGTTCAAATTTTACAGGTTCGGCCACCTGACGGTATAAAGGTTCTTCGAATGGTATATTAATATGCACCGGTCCTTGTTTCAAGAAAGCCATTTCAATGGCTTCTTTGATAAGTTTGCTATTTTCACTAACGGCCTCTTCCAAATGTAAGGTGACGGAATAATGGGTATGTTTTTCCAGTACGCCGTCTTGCCGGATAGTTTGTCCTTCGCCCTTATCAATGCGGTATGGCGGCCGGTCGGCGGAAACCACAATAAGAGGAATCCGGGCATAAAACGCTTCGGCCACCGCCGGATAATAGTTCAACACCGCCGTACCGGAAGTACAAATCAACACGGCGGGACGGTGTGTTTGCTGCGCCATTCCCAAGCCCGTAAAGCCGGCCGAACGCTCGTCCACAATTACTTCGGGCCGGTAGCCGGCGGCCAAAGATTCGATAATTAAAGGCGCATTACGGGAACCGGGAGACACGATTATATCACGAATATCCGCTTTTTTGAAAGCGGCAAATAGTAATTGCGCACTTGTTTTACTGCTATGCACCTTTTATTCTTTCCATTTTATGCTACAGCCAATGCTCGGTTTTTGTTCTTCTTCCGGAATCATTTTTCCTTCCAAAGCCAAATCCAATGCCTTTCGCATATCTTTTCCGGTAACCGGCACGTCATTTCCCGGCCGACTGTCATCGAGTTGTCCGCGATAAACCAAGCGATCATTTTCATCAAACACAAAAAAATCGGGTGTGCATGCCGCTTGATAGGCCCTTGCCACCTCTTGACTTTCATCGTATAAATAAGGAAAAGGATAACCTAATTTCAAGGCGGTTTCTTTCATTTTATCGGGTGCGTCGTCAGGATAGCGAGTAATATCATTGGCACTGATGGCCACAAAACCGATTCCTTTATCCATATAATCGCGGGCCAAACGTACCAATTCATCGTTCACATGCTTCACATACGGACAATGATTGCAAATGAACATCACCACGGTGGCTTTTTTGCCTTTTATATCGTCATAACTCAATTCTTTGCCGCTCACCGTATCGGGTAATTTAAAACGGGGAGCGATAGTTCCCAAAGGTAACATTGTGGATGGTGTGGCTGCCATAATTCAAAATTTTTAGGGTAAAATTACGGATTTTTTAAAGATCTGTCGAAAATTATCGGCCATTTGTTGTTTTATTTTTTCGATATCCAGTTTTTTTATCTGCGCCGCCTGCTTATAAATATCCTCGATAAGAATAGGTTTATCATCGGTTTCAAGCAGCGCGCGATTTAAATCGATTTGTAAAAAACTTTTGTAAGCATGGGAAGCCGAATTTAATAATAAATGACCGAAAGATAAATAAAGACCGGGAATTTTCAATAGCCGGCCGGCCAATTCGGGCGATTTGGAATAGCCGTGAATGATGACGGGTACTTCAAGTAATTCGAGATAACGAAACAAGTCATCATAACATCTCACACAATGAATGACGAGAGGTTTCTGCATTTTATCGGCCAAATGAATTTGGCGAAGAAAAACCTTTTTTTGCTCTTCATAAAATGATAAATATTTTTTCATTTTATCCAATCCTGCCTCTCCTATAGCCAAACATGCGGGATGATTGAGTTTTTCTTCGAGCAGTTGCCATTCCTTATCCGAAACATCCGCCGCATACCATGGATGAATCCCTGCACTGAAAAAAGAATTTTCGGGAACCTCTTCACGAGGAAAAATATTAAGAATTTGAACAATTTGCTCGGCCCGGCGAATATGATGGGTATGAAAATCAATAAAGGGTATCATTGCGGATGATTTGCCTTATCGAGTGAATCTTTAAATGCCGAATGAAATATAATCATTCCTTCGTCATAATAAATCACGGGATAATCGCGGAATTGCTCTATCAATTCTTCTTTAGTGGGTTGAAAATCACGCCGGTTCGATAAGTAATAATAGATAATCATCCCGCGGTCTTTATCGAGATTTTCTTTTAATTCATCCAATTGTTTTCCGTAATTTTTATTTTCAATCAGACTCATTCTTTCATATTTTACGGGCATTTCCCTTAGTAAAGTATCATTTTCCACATACATTTTGATAATATCGGTTACATTGGACCATATTTTCCGTTTTTGATTTTTTTCAATCGTTCGGATAAACGCTGTATTGTTCAGATGCGTATAATTGGCCGTTTCCATCATATAATTTTTTGTTTTTACAAATCCTTCCACCCCGTGAGATACCACTAATATCAATAGTAAGCCCAAAAAGATTTTTGAATTTATCCATCGGATTTTTTCCAAAAACACCAAACCAACCGGGAGTAATAACATATAAAACGGGGCTAGGATTCTAAAGTCCATAGGCGTGTCAAAATCGATAAACGAGATGGAGAAAATGATAAACAACAGATAAATGACGGCTATTAATAAAAGAATTTGAATTTTTCTTTCTTTTGTAAATGATAACACGCTTTTTCGATATTTAAATATCACATAAAAAATCAATAGCAAAAGCGGTATGATAAGGAAAACGGTTAAACCGGGTACCAACCAATTGGCAGCAGTAATATAAAATTGTTCGATATGAAACGGACTCAACAGATGAATATGAAATTTTCTGTCGAAAAAAGGTGTAAATTGACGGGTATAGAGATACCAAGGCAAAAATATCAATAGCACGGGAATAGTAAATGCCGCAACATGCTTTAAACCCGTTTTTAAATCCTTTCTCAAAATCAAAAGAATAAAAATAAGGGAAGGAATAATTCCGAAAGCGGCATAGCGAGTCAAAAGGGATAGACCCGCAAATAAACCGGCATATACCAAAAAACGAAGCATCCGGTTATCGCTCCATTTAAGCAAAAAATAAACGGATGTGAGAAATAAGGGTAAAAATAAGGTTTCCGATAAGGTGGTATAATACAAAGAAAAGGTCCATGAAAACCACAAGAAGAAAAATCCTAATAAAATCGTTTGCGTTTGCAATTTCAATAGGCGAAATATCCGGTAAAGAATAAACAATAAATATATTACCAATAGTATGCGAAGAATTTTTGTAGCGGTGATGATATCCACATGAAAAAGGGAAGATATCCATCCCAAAAGTGCCGGAAACAAAGGAGGCCAAAAAACATATTGATGAATTTCACCGTTATTCAAAAAATTAAATCCCTTGCCTTTGGCGAAATTTTCCGCCACTTCGACATATATACTGCCGTCGGCATAAGCAATATATGGATTTTGAGTTATCATCCATATAAAATATGCCGTGATTACAAATAATATGATCCAGAAAATGTTCTTGCTCTTCAACCTAAAATCTTTTTATAAAAATTCATTTCCATAATATATTCATATACCCGTTCGGGAAGCATCGGCCGGACATTTCTTCCTTCGGCGATATCTTTCCTAATCTGCGAAGCGGAAATTTCCACAATTGGGGCTTCTTCAAAGAAAAAAATATTCTTTTCCTTCATTAATTCCGTGACGGGATTTCGCCTTCGCGGATATACATATATTTTATAATGTTTTAGAATGGTTTTAAAATTCTTCCATTTGGGCAAAGATACCAAAGCATCTTGTCCCATTAATAATACAAAATTATAATCCGGATACAAATCCTGCAAGTGGGCCAAAGTGACAACCGTATAATTGGGCATCGGTAAATCGAATTCGACGGTTGAAACCTTGAATTTCTCATAGGGCTCCACCGCCAAACGTAGCAAATACAAGCGGTGATGATCGGCCAATAAAGTTTTTCGTTCCTTCAACGGATTGTGAGGCGTGAGTACAAACCATACCTCGTCTAATCCGGCGTGTTCGGTAAAATAATTAGCCAAAATCAAATGACCGATATGAACCGGATTAAAACTTCCGAAAAATAACCCTATTTGTTTATTGCTTTTCATCAATAAAATTCTTCACAATTTCATAGGCGCGTGTTACGCTTTTTTCCAAATCGTCATTGATGAGAATAACGTCAAATAAAGGCGCATATTTCATTTCTTCTTGTGCTTTGGAAAGCCGCAAATTGATTTTTTCTTCGCTTTCGGTTTTTCTTGCCCGGAGTCTTTCACGGAGTTGAGCCGGGTCGGGAACTTGCACAAATACCGATAAGGCCTGCCCGGGATACAATTTTTTAATATTCATACCTCCTTTCACATCGATGTCGAAAATTACGTTTTTTCCTTGATGCAACAAACGTTCCACTTCCGATTTCAAAGTTCCGTAATAATGGTCGGGATATACTTCTTCCCATTCCAAAAAGGCATTTTCCTTGATTTTTTGTCTAAATTCATCCGGCGAAATAAAATAATAATGCTTGCCGTGTTCCTCATTTTGACGTTTTTCCCTCGAAGTAGCCGAAACGGAAAAGGCCAAATTCAATTCGGGATACTGCATTAAACGTTGGACGATTGTGGTTTTTCCGCTTCCCGAAGGAGCAGAAAAGATAATTAACTTTCCACGCGGGGGCTTTTTGATGTGCTTCACCGGTTCCTTAAAATTTTTCAAATATAAAGAATAATGCGCTATCGGGAGAATAATTGAAATAAAAAAATATCCCGTAGTATTCTTATCTTTGAATATGAATCGGACACACTTTTTTGTAGATGTGGTTTTGCCATTGGCTTTGGACAATGTCTATACGTATCATTGTAGTAAAGAAGAGTTCGACCGCCTGCAAAAAGGAATACGTGTAGCCGTAGAATTCGGTAAACAAAAAGTGCAAACCGGCTTTGTGATTCAAAAACATCATCAATCGCCCGGCTTTGAAACCAAACCGATATTGGAAATCATCGACGAGCAACCGATAATCAATGAAGCCCAATGGCGTCTTTTTGAGTTTATCAGAAAATATTATATCACTTCATACGGAAAAACTTTGCGCACGGCTATTCCGTCAAGTTTCTTGCTTGAAAGCAACACCCTCATTACGCTTCATCATAAAAATCCGGAAAAAAATCACTTGAATGACGAAGAATTCCTGGTAGTCGAGGCCTTGGAAAAAAAAGGCGTACTCAAAACCGAAGACGTATTCAAAATTGCCGGCAGTAAATCACGCGGCATAAAGGTTTTGCATCATTTAATCGAGCAAGGGCTGATAGGGCTTCATTATGATATACACGAAAAATACAAACCCAAATATGTAGTATATATCGACTTAATAGACCCTGCAGCCAATCCCTCGGAACTGCTCTCGAAAATCTCTTCGCGCGCCAAAAAACAACAAGAACTCTTTCTTTATTTCGTCTCACAATATCTACCTTCCCGTCAGCCCGTTTTGAAATCCGAACTTTTGAAGAAATTTTCTCCTTCCGTTATTAAATCTTTGATTGACAATAAAATACTAAAACAAATTGAAGTTCCGGTTGATAGGCAAATTTTTGATGAAAGATCATCGGAACCGGTTAAGTTAAATACACTTCAGCAGGAAGTAATGAAGCAAATAGAAAATGCCTTTTCGGAGAAGAAACCGGTATTGTTACACGGCGTAACCGCAAGCGGAAAGACCGAAATTTACATCAAACTCATAGAAAAACAATTGGCCCTGGGAAAACAAGTTTTATATATGGTGCCCGAAATCGGACTAACCGCTCAATTGGTCAATCGATTAAAAAAACAATTCGGTAACCGCACGGCGGTCTATCATTCCAAATATTCATTTGCCGAACGCCGGGAAATTTGGATGAACACGCTTCAAGGCAAAGAGAACGCACGGCTTATTATCGGCACGCGTTCATCGATATTTTTACCATTTCATAACCCGGGACTCATCATTGTGGACGAGGAACACGACGAGTCCTATAAAGAGTCGCAATCCGAACCCATGTATCAAAGCCGCGATTTGGCATTGGTCCTTGCCCGGATACACGATGCCCGCGTG
>JAMOUV010000003.1 GCA_027067965.1 Flavobacteriales bacterium
TCCCGAAGATGAAATCTCCGGGAGGACGGTGGAGCCGATCCCTACAGTCGTAGGGACGACCACTTGAATGCCATTCACAATAAAAAAATCCCGAAGATGAAATCTCCGGGAGGACGGTGGAGCCGATGGGAGTCGAACCCACGACCTCTTGAATGCCATTCAAGCGCTCTAGCCAGCTGAGCTACGGCCCCAAAATTGCAAGTTTCTAAAACGCTGTTTGTCAGCCGTTTAGATTTGTTTCAAAAATCGTTTTTAGGCGTTTTTATGCCTTTATATACTCGTTTATATACTCATTTTTGATACGCAAATATACAATTTTGTTTCATAAAACGAAACAAATTATTTACTCCCTTTATAATTTTGAAGTCCTTGCCCCAGAGCATAGGGAATTAGTTCCGAAAAAGGATTGTTGTTATGATAAATTAAAGAAATATAGTAGATTCCTATAGATTCATTTTCAAAAATGACATCTAATTTTGTAAATCTGTTTTTGTTGTCATATTTTTTTTTCCAAATATTAAATAATTTTTTTCTGGCATGATGTTTCCCGTCGCTTTGGTCTGTTATAAATAAAAGGATGTTTTCTTTATTCTGAAAAAAGTGTAGAATAAATGCCACGATGGTTTCTTTTACCTTCGGGTCATGAAAATGGCTTATTTTATCCGGTAAAAAAGAAATTTCGTATAAATTCAACCCAAAAGGATACCCCTCAAATTCCGGAGATTTAATAAGACTTATGGTATATTTTATTCCTTGATCGGTAATGAAATAGTATAATGGGACATCGTCCCTTTCCTCAATATAAACATTATAAGGGGCTTGTAAATTTAATACCCTTGGCATTTAATTCGCTTAATTTTTTCTCATTTCGGAAATATCCTTTTATCAATTGATGATTTTCAATCAATTTCTTTGCTACAATAACAAAATGAGAATTTTCATTTACATTTTTTTTCGTGTATATTGTTTTGCCGTTTTTATAAATGGTTATATGAAATTTTTCAGACGACATTTGCTTGGTTTTATAATGGATTATACAATAAATGTACCTTTTTTCAATGCAAATATACAATTTTGTTTCGTTTTGCGAAACAAAAAAAATATTCTAATTTCCAATTTTACACATTCGAAGTAATTCAAGACACACTCCTTTTCCGTTTCTCGCATTCTTCAAGGAGTGATTCCAATTGGCGTATGCGTTCATTAAGTTGTTTGATTTTTTCATTCCGGGAAAGCATCACTTCACTTTGAACATTAATGAGTTGTTGGCTTTTTTCTTTTACATCTTCGAGCAGTTCAATATGTTTTTTTAAGGATTCTATTTCTTGCTTCAATTTTTCTATTTCTTCCGTTCCCCCACCCCCTTGTTTGAGCATCTCGCCTTCGCCCGTAAGCAACCAAAGGGGATTTATTTCGGGAAAATTGGTCAATATTTTTGCCACAGCATCGGAATTTAAAGGCGTTTTTTTAGCTGAACCTTTGAAATTTCCATAGGTCATACCAATTATTTTAAAAAATTTTTCTTTGCTAAATCCTTTGTATTCAGCAATTTGCAACACTCTTTCTTTAATTGTTTTCATTTTGTAGAAAATTTATTTGCTTTTTAGTAAAAATATTTACTATCTTTGTTTCGTGAAACACACAACAATATACCAAAATGAAACACAATAAACAAAAACTAAACTTCACCGACGAAGAACGCCAAATGTTACGGCCTTTCAACAGGATATTAGCAAAAAAATATGAAGTTACGCCCCATTACATCCGGGTAGTGCTTAATAATCGCATTAAGGGGAGTCGTAGTCTTATTGTACACTTCATTCAACAAGATGCCAAAGAAATTATTCAATTCATGAAACAATTGTTAAAACAAGAACAAGCATCATGACCAAACAACCCGAAACATTAAGCAAGTCGTATTATTTGTTTTTGAAAAGTCGCAATCCGGCTAATCTAAAACCGGAACATAAAGAATATATCCGCCGATATGAAGAAACCAATGCCCCTAAAATCGACTGGAATTATTGGAACAAAGTGTTTGAAAAATCAGGCGCGGAAAAAAAACGTCCCGAAAAAAAAATAACTAAAAAAATATTTATGGCCGTTGGCAAACAAGTGGCAAATAACTCTTTGGGATACGTCATCGACGAACAAAACAAACATGCCGTGTTATTTGTTTATCAATGGCTTGCCAAAAATGATTTGCCACCCGTAACGCTCAATAAACCGGGGCATCATAAAGGCATTCTTTTGGCCGGCAATGTAGGAAGCGGAAAAACCACATTGATAGATATAATACGACGTTTCAGACCGGCACGCAAAAGCCGAGCGGCCCAAGTTGTGGAAATGATCGAAGAGGCCAAAGCCACACCGGAATTGTTGAAAAAATTCGATTTGTTTTTGGACGAATTGGGAACCGAAAAGAAAAGTTACGGTGCCGAGTTGATGCCGGCATTTCTCGAAATGCGTTACGAGCAGTTCAAATCCAAAGGACTGCTTACGCATATTACCACTAACATGAGTATGGAAGAAATAGCCGAACGATACGGGCCGCGCATAGAAAGCCGGCTTTGGGAAATGTGTAATATCATTTATTTGGGGGCCGAAGAAGGCAGTCGCGATTTTCGTAAACTTTTGTAAAACAACGTTTTCAAACAATGACCAATAAGGAAAAAGCCATGCAATTGCTTCTGGAACTTTCCCCGCGGGAAAGAAAAGAAGTCATGGACTTTTTCCTAAACAAAACCCGGAAACAACCCGCGAAGAAACGGCTCAAGAAGAACGATCCTATGCTAAGCGTGGATTATCATTATGAAATTATCAAAAAAAGACTAAAAACCATATTGTCATGAGTTATTATAACACTACCAACCTTAAAGGACAAGATTTATTTGAAGCAATTATGCAGGCCAACTCTCAAGAAGAGTTTGTGTTGAACTTGTTAAGAAAAAACAAGCGTATGACCGCGTCGGAAATTTACCGGCACTATCCCAAACCCGCACCCATCACAAGCATACGCAGGGCACTAACCGACCTAAAAAAACGCGGATTGGTGCGCAAAACAAACATGAAAAAACGCGGAATTTATGGAAAACCGGAACATTTTTATGAATATGTTTAAAAAAACAGCCGAAAAATTATGGAATTAATAATTAACCAAAAAGAACAAAACAAAGTAGCTCAAACGGGAAAACTGTCCGTTGAATACATTACCGTACATACCGACGAAGGAACTTACAGATTTAAGGTATATGCGGATCGTAAACAAATGGAATGCATAAAAAATCCACAGGGGCTCTCGCCTACAATGTGGAAATATGACAAAGTGTTTTCGGCTATTAACCGGATAATAGAATGGTATAAAAATCATGCGTCATGAAAATAATACTTATAGCAATTATTGTGCTGCTGGTAATGTTGTTATTATATGCCATAGCAGCATGGCAATTAAAGGACGATCGCATAGCCGTGATCGAAAAAGAACTGAAATTTTATAAACATGAACTTTCACGTTGGAAGAAAAAGTATAACCAACTGGTCCATAAAACACTCAAAAACAATGGATAAAAAACAATTGCAACGCACTGTTGAAGTGCTGGAAGAAAATTTGCGCAACCACGAAAAACAAGCGCGCTTATTACGCAAGGCCATAGATTCATACCAAAAAATGTGCACCCACAAATGGGAGGATGGCTCCGAGGCGTGGGTGGAACAAACGGGAATGAATTATCATATAAGAACATGCGTCATTTGTGGAAAAACAGAGGATTTGAGATGAAAGACTTTTATCAAATGAATGAACGCTTTGAAATATGGTATCAGCCCCAAATCGGCTTTATGATAAGCTGGGGGAAAGATTTTCGCAAACGCCCTTATGTGGCGTTGGAATTGCCCTTTTTCACCATTCAAATTTTTTTTGAAAAACAATTAAAACACAAATAAAATGAAAGCAACAAAATTTTTACTCGGATTTGTCCTCACCCTTGCAGTTTTAGTGGCATGGACTCATTATGAATTAGAAGGTTATTGGATTATACCGGCCGGTTTTTTATTGGCTATTGGCTGGTATTTAATGGCCTTTAATTTCGGCGCTGTTATTAATCTTTTTAAGAAAAAATGATAAGAGAAATTCTGTTTATACTTTCCCTTGTCTTGGCTTACGGTTTTTTGGAAGTTCGTCATGACGAAGCCGTAAGCCGGGACAGTTGCGGCGGGTTTTGGAACCGTCAATGGCACCGGTGGGATGCTGTGTTTCATGTAGTAGTAGCATTGATTGTGTGGAGTGTGTCGGATATATGGCACGGGCTTTTGGTTTTGGCTACGAGAGCCGTGTTTTTCGACACTTTGTTTTCTCTCCGTTGGAAAGGCAATGCGTTTTATGTAGGAGAAAACGAACCAACATGGAAGAGAAAATACATACGTATTTATCGGATTATATCAATAGTATTCTACATCTTTTTGACATATAAAATAATTAAAACATGAAACAATTTTTAAAAATCATTTTGTTTAGCGTATGGCAACGCTCCCGTAAATATGCAAATATCATCCGGGAACGCGGCCCGGAAAAATACGCCGAATATACCGAAGATTTCATTTTTGACAGCGTATTGAAAAGTTATCAAACCACTTTTCGGTTACTCAAACGTCGTCCACATAAATGGTGGCGTTTGTGGTTGGTGCCGAAAATATATTTCGACAGCCAAATAGAACCGCTCATCGCCAAATTTCCCATATACCGCACCGAATTTCAAAAAATGGGGCGTAATGATCGGATTTTGGTAAAGACAAAAAAAGGCGAACAAAAAATCATTAAGAAAAAACAATTCAATCCTGAAACTTATACCTATATACGAAAAGCATCATGAGAATTTGTAAGGCATGGGCCGGAGACAGCATCCCGGTGAATAGAGTATTTATGCGTTATTTCGGCTACAAAGCGGCCGTGGTTATGGCCGTACTAATAGATGAGATGCAACGCACCAACGGAAAAGAGTTTACTCTCTCGCACGAAAAAATAAGGGAAATGACGGGAATAAGTTACTACTTGCAAGTGAAAATATTAAATTTTTTCGTGCAACAAAAGTTTATAAAAGTTGATAAACGTGGTGTGCCGTTTCGTAAGTATTACATTATCAATGAGAAACGGCTCGTAAATTGGCTAGCCGAACACGGGGCAAAAATGGAAGAAGAAGCCCGGAAACCCGCCGTTAAAACGGCCACGGAGCGCGAAGCCGAAATGCGCGCCGAAATGGACCCGGCCACTTTGGTATTTTATGATCGAATCCGGGACAAATGGCAAAAATGGAACGAATACAAGCGGAAAGAACATAAATTCCGCTACAAATCGGCCATTAGCGAAAAAACCGCCATTCAATCTTTGCTGAAATTGTCCGGCGCCGACCCGGTGAAGGCCGGAAAAATCATTGAACGCTCTATTGAGCGGGGGTGGAAGGGACTCTTTCCTTTACCCGAAAATTCGGAACAAAAATCCAAAAACAAAACACGTCATTGGGACGCCAGAAAAAATTTCAAAATGCCTCCCATGCCTATTCAGACTAAATTTATGCAATGGTAAAGAAAAAAGATATTTTGTCCCTCTATCCGGGCATCAATGAACGTTTGTTGATGAGTATTGCAAACCATATCATTGCCAAACGTCGAAAAATTCCATTTGCATTGGCCCGGTGGAAAAAAAACTTAACGAACGATGAATACGAAATTTTTCATCGTATTGTTGGAGCGCCTATCCGGGAAGGCCAAAGCGTGGATGAATTTGCGCCGACGAAAAAATACCTGTTTGAAAAATATGGGGGTAAGTATCCAAAAGAATGGATCCGTGCCGAGATAAACGAAATTTTGGCGACCACTCGTCCTTATATCGGGACAAAATGGGAAAAAACATTGTTGCCGCGGGAGTATGAAATACTAAAATTAAGATTAGAATGATAATCAAACGTTATAAAAACTTAATGATAAGGATATTTGACGGAAGGCCTGTATATTCATTTCCCTATCAATCCTTTTTTATCCATTTCATTCACAATATCCAAAATCCGGTCAATGCTAAATTTTTCCAACCGGTTTTCCAAATTATGGATGGTTCGGACCGATACATTTAATTTGTCGGCCATTTGTTTTTGAGTAAGACCGTGTTTCTTGCGGATATTTTTAAAGTCGTCTTGAAGTTTAATTAATAAATAATGTATTTGTTGTATGTCCCTTAAAAAGGTCCCCTTTTTTCCTAAAGTAATGTCCGCTACTTGATTTAAAGAATAAGTTTTCATGATTTGTTTTCTTTAAAATATTGATTTCTAATGGCAATAGCTCTTTTTATTTCCTTAATAGGTATTTTTTGTGTCTTTTTAACTATCCCGTGTGTAAGCAAAATTAATGCTTTTCTCTCATTTCTCAAATCCCAAAACGCAAAAAAACGATATTGCTGTCCTTTGTAACGCATTCTAAGTTCCCAAATATCCGATGTAAGTTTTTTAAAAAACTTGACGTCGTTTTTTTCAGCAATGCGCATTAAAATAGATTGTAGTTTAATATTTGCCTTTAAGTCTAATTTCTCTTTGAATTTTAATGCTTCAGGTAAGAAAATAATTTCAACTTTACGCTTCATCTTTTTTTAGCTCTTTATGGGCAATATTCCACCGGTAATTATCAATCATATACCGGTTTTTGTCATAATACACTTCGTTTTGTCGGAAATCCGGGCGTTTGTCAATTTTCAGGATGATGTCGCCGTCGAATTGGGCCTGCGATCCGCCGCGCATCTTGCCGTCTTGCGTGCGTTGAAATACCACGATAAACAATTTTCCGTCGTAGCGGCGGCGCAAGTCATAATCAAAGTCCAACCGGCGGCCTTCCTTTTCCCATACTTCCTTGTAGAGTTTGTTCCAACTGTCAATAAGGATTATGTCATAATCCCGGATAATGTCCCGCCAATTTTTCGGCACTTCGCCGGTAACGTAAATATTCTTTTCGGCCTTCGGGCTAATGTATTCTTTGACTTTCTTAACGAACAACCGGCTTTCCGGGTGTTCTTCGAGCGAAAAGAAAAGTACCTTATGGCCGTTCCGGGCGAACATATCCGCAAATTGGAACAACATACGCGTTTTTCCGGCGCCTTGCGGGGCGTCGAGCGTTACGGCTATACTTCCGTTTTCCTTGCGTTCGATGTCGCCGAGGAAGGTAGCCAGCGGTTCTTTGGGCAATTTCCACGTTTGGAAACGTTTGTTTTTCAATGTTTTAAGGTTTATGACCGCCGGCGCTTCGAGTCCTTTATTATTTTTTTTGTCTGGGTCTTGACTTTTTGGATTTTTTGACTTATCTTTGTGGTGTAAATCCTGCTTTCTCGTCCGGCCCTTTATGGGAAGCGGACCAGTTGTGAGGGGCAGGATTTCTTTTTTTAATTGTATTTCACTATTATATTTTAAGTCTCCTTCTTTGAGGAAATAAAAGGCAAATTCATGATTACGTTCTAAAACAGTTATTCTTATTTTCTTTGTCTTGCCATTTACCTTTAAATAACTTTCTAAAACATAAACAGCTTTCGCATTAAAATCCTTAATATGATTTGGCTTGGGGGGCTCTATTGCGCTTAAAAAACCATTCTCTAATAGCTTTATTAAATTTTCATATCCCAACAAAGTAATGGGCGTTAAAGGGTGTTTTCTTCTTCCCAGAATGTTTTTTCCTAAAACTTTATTTTCTCTTACGAACCTTATTGGTTTGTCTAAAAATGAATTTATAACTTCAGGTTTCTTGGAAAAAATATTTTTTAAAAACTTTTTAGCTAACCGCCTTCTCTTTTTTATTCCCAATTGAGCATATTTATTCTCCACTTCCAAAATCTCCCCCGGAAAATCCAAGCCCGGCATATTCATTCCGGTTTCCATACTTTGTTTTTTGAGTTTTTCCAGTTTAGACCGGTCCAAATTTTCCGTTATAAAATCTACGGCCTTTTGCGCCTTGGATGCCGCCATGACGATAAAGCGGTCGTCATCTTGCATGTTTTTGATAAGCCGGCTTTTCCAACTTTTCAGGTAGGCGGCGGAATTTTTGATGTTGTCATACAGGAAACCGGCAAGCCCGGAAAGATATACGGCGCCCAGCTCGGCCACCAATTCTTCAAAGGCATAATCTTTCTCTCCGAATTTTGTTTTTTTTAAGCGATTCAGGCGCGAAGGATGGCCTGTTGAGTGTACCAGTTCATGAAACAAAGTGCCGTAGTATTGAGCCGAATTTTTGAATTGTTTCATCTGTGGCATCATCACTACATCTTGAGTGGGATTGTAATAGGCCTCATCTTGGAATTTGTGGCGGATTTTCGGTTGCGGTTCCGGGTATGCTTTTGCAATGGCTTCCGCCACAGGATTTTTTTCTTTTGATTCGTAAACATGTGTCCCGGAAATTTCTCCCTCAAAAGTTTTTTGGTTCAATTTGAAATCAATGCCTTCAACATCATCTCCGTTATATACGATATAGTGTTTCAGAAAGGGAACGGTGCAATAATATGATATGTATTTATCGGCTTCTTCGGGTTTTATTCCGGCTTTGTCCATTAAATATTTGCGCATTTCAGCGCGCTTGTATGTTCGAAAATCCATACCCCTATCCCGTAGTTTTTTGGGAGTTCGGTAAAGTACATTGTAGAAAAAAGCAGGTTTGCCTTCGGCTCCGGGCTTGAGTTTTCCGCCGGCTTTTTTAATTTGACCTTTTGTCAGAAAATAAGGGTTATTCAGGGGCAGAGTGAAGGGCCAAATCCCCGCCAAAACCAATTGATTTATTTTTCCTTTATAGGGAATTTTACGGTCCCATCGATAGGCAATGGTATAATATTTTTTTCCTTTTTCAAGCCGGGTTTTCCATGGCATTGAAAAGGCAATATCATTTTGTTTAAGGGTATTTATCACCGTACGGGTGATCAATTTATATTCGTCATCATTCAACGGCTTATTCATGCCCTCGGGCATGCGCATAAACCAAAATCTATCTAATCCGTTAAGTCCGCAAAGGGGATTGAGTTTCTCACGGAAATTCGGTCCAAGTTTCAGGCGGATTTTCGGGTATTTCCGGGCCTTTAAATATAATTGTTGCAAGACATTGCCTATAGGCAAATGACTATATTCTTTCGCCCACAGGCGAAGTTTTTCGGTATTTATAATTTTTCCATCGTACTGAAGAATTTCATGAATCATTTGGCCAATGCTTTTTTACTTTTTTCAATGGCGGTTTTCCCTGCTTCAATTGTTTTGTCCAAAAATTGTTTTGTTTGTGCCTTGGCTTCGTCCCCCATAAGTTTATAGATTAAGTAACCTCCAATTATAATAGCAGTAACTTTTACAATGGGCCCGGCTACAAATTTCATGGCTCCTACGGTACTTTCCGATACCGTATCCCAAATACGTTCAAATACTCCGGGTTCTTTTTTCGGGGCGTCGGCCTCATCGGTTGCAATGCTTGATTTATCGGCAACTATATAAAAATCAATACCATCGTTCAGAATTTGTTCGTCGTCAATCCGTAAATATATAATACCATTATAAGGCATCACAGTTAATACCTTTCCTACATAACCGGCCGTAAGTGTACCGAAGGGTTTTCGCTTTCCTACTGCCAAATCCTGTCCACGATATAAATATATTTTCTTCTTGGCATATACAGGCCGCTTATTAATAGCCAATTGCCGGGCTTCAGAAATGGACATCATGTTCATGACGTAAAATTTTTAAGGTTATATGTATTTTCGTACTCGAAATTCTTATTTGCTATATTAAAAGTTACCTTATATGTAAGTTCAATATCCGGCCAACGTCCCGCAATTTCTTTAAGTAACTGAAAATCACCTACATATAATTTAACCGGTATTCCTCTGACTAATTTTCTTTCATGGGGACGAAACGATAAAGGGAATTGATTTAAATCGGCTTGGCCAATTTTTTTGTTTTTATAAAAAATAACCAATTGAGTTAGTTTAATATATCCATCGGCTTTTTGAAATGGTAATGAGGTGTTATTTATGACCCATAAATCTATAAGCAAATCAATTGTTTTTTGATTCCAATTGATGCGAATTTGATATACACGCGACAATTCAAAATCAAATGCATCTTCCAAGGATAGTTTGTTTAATGCCTGTATTGCCTTCTCTTTTCCAAGAATGTATGCATAACGCAAAAAAACCGCCCATTTCAGCACATTTCCTATTTTCATTTTATCCAATTTTTAAAATATTTTTCCGGATCAATCAAATGCCCATCTATCCTTACTTCTACATGGAGGTGTGGTGTCATATTAGGATTAAGATAATAATCGGCTACATTTTGTGCTTTCCCTATTATATCGCCTGCACGGACGTATGAGCCGTTTTGTACAAAAGGTTCTAAATAAAATATCTTCACCTTTATTCTTCCCCGACTAATTTCAACGCCCTTCATTTCCCTTGAATCGGGATATACATATAATGTACGAACCCGACCTGAAATAGGGGCATAAATCGTTTGCCCGGGATTAATTTTTATATCCAGTCCTTGATGTATGTGTCCATGACGAGGAGCGCCGAAATATCCGCATCCGGCCGGATCACAACCACGTAATTCAAAAGGTTGGCCAGTAGGGCTTAATAAATTAATATTTTTGGCAAACATCCTATTAACAATTAAAAATCCAATCATGGCTAACAACATCTTTTTCATGGGAAGGCATATTTTCGTAATATAAAAATTAGTCCTGCCAACAAAATCAATCCGGCCATTCCTCCGCCTAAATAGCGGTATTTATGCCATAATCTGTACACACGGTTTTTCCATCCATGCTCGAAATGTGCATTATTAAGTGACTCATAATAGTCTATTCGGGCAGTATTATAGGCATCGAATAATTCTCTTTCAGGAGAAGCATTTACAGCCGCCAAAGTTTTGGGCCCCATACGACCGTCCACCTTAAGTCCGGCATAAAAATAGTCGTTTAGTACATGTTGCATCAACCGAACCGCACGGGGAATCCCGGCATTGATGCCATGATCAACAAAGGTTTCGGCTATTGCTTGGCTATCAATTTTATTGGCCATCATCGGGACCCAAAACCAATTATAAAAAATACTCAAGGCCCTTTCTTTCGTTATAGATTTCATGTCTGCAACGGTGGGCGGTCTCCCTATTACCTTTTCATATAGTTTGGCCGAAATACCATGGTTTGTTCCTACCAATTCACCACGGCTATTATAATTACCCGGATCATGAGGGTTATTTTGATATCCCCCTTCAATTTCCAGTATGCTTGATTTATATTTATCAAACTCGGCCATTTACTTAAGTATTTTGTTTAATACAACCAAAACGGCCAATATCATTCCTATATATAAAAACCATATATCTTTAAAACCATCCCTATTCGGCTCTTGCCGGGATAGTTTTTCCGTATATTGTTCCGTCTCTTTAACGGGTTTTTGTTCGCATTTGATTTTTACTGTACCTCTTTCGTATTTTTCTACAAGATTCAAATATTTTGTTCGATGAATAATTACCGTGTCTTGGTAAATAGTATCCGTATAACGATGTGTTACTACAATACTATCACCCGGAATCTCACGAACGACAATCCCCGAACGCCGGGATTTTATTTTTTGTATTCCTCCGCATCCACTTAAAAGTATTATCGCGATCGCCGATATTTTGATAAATCTTCTAAACATTCTTTCAACTCTTGCTTGTTTTTTTCAAACTCTCCTTTTAATTCGTAAACTTCCTTTTTCAAGGCGAGGTTTTCATGCATGAGTGTTTGAAATTGTTCTTGCAGGGCTTCTATATTTTTTTGCAGAACATTAATAACCTTATTTCTTTCTAAGAATTGGCGAGTCAATACTTCTACTTTTTTAGCTTCCAGGTCAATATCCAATTGATCTATTTCTTTTTTGGCGCGCCAATATTCAAAAATCCATTTGCCGGACAAAAATGTAAGCACTGCAGCCACAATTTGTCCGGCAGTAGTTTGGAATATTTGGTTAAAAATTTCCTTCATTAATCCGTTTCAATCTCAGGCACTTCCGGTTCGCCCATTCCGCTATCATTCCCGGAAAGTGTTAATAACGCGCCTACACCGGCTATTACCCACCACCACCATTTATTTTTTTTCTCACGTGTGGTTTCAATAATTACGGTATCAAGTGTTTCGGCGGTTTGTTCCATTACAACTGTGTCCCCAATATTTTGGGCCATAATAATGACGGGTTTATACCCTAAATAACGAATTTCCATTTTATCTTGTGGCGCGGCTTCAATTGTTACATATCCATTTATATCGGATACGGTTCCTTTTTTTCGTGTATGATTATATACTTCCGCTCCCATAAGGGGCTCATTGGTTTGAGCGTCTATTATTTTGAATTTCATAGTTCTAAGTATTGGATCTGCGGGGGGATGTTGGGTATGATAAGGGGGCTTTATATTTCCAATTTCAAAATCCGAATCAAAATTATCGGGTAATGTAGATGGTGTTTCATCTGTATCGGGATCACTCCCATTATGATTTTTTATATTATCACAATATTTTCCGGCTAAATAAGATCTATCATATTGATCTCCTCTTACCATTAAAAATTTATTAATTGTAAAACCGGGTTTTAAAAATTTTTGTGGTATCCATTTCGCCTTATAGCCATCCAAGCAAGCCAAAACGGATTCTCCCGGGTTAAGTCCTATTTCATAACCCGCAGATGTTTTTTGTGTACATTTTCTTACGGGGTTATTTTTATCATTTAAGATGTAAATCACCGGATCAAGGCGCATGAATCCATTTGTAAATTGAATTGTATATCTTGCCATATTTTTATTGTTTTTTTCTTTACATAATTCTGGTATTTGAATAGATGGTTTTATTCCTCCGGTTTTGTTATTATTTCCTTGGTGTACGGGCGTCGTAGGGTGAACCGTACGAACCGGGGGCCTGTCCGGCACATGTCTAACCGGTGATTTAACAGGTGTGGAACGTACCGGCGTCGTAGGATGAACCGTACGAACCGGGGGCCTGTCAGGTATATGTCTAACCGGTGATTTAACAGGTGTGGAACGTATCGGCGTCGTAGGATGAACCGTACGAACCGGGGGCCTGTCAGGTATATGTCTAACCGGTGATTTAACAGGTGTGGAACGTATCGGCGTCGTAGGATGAACCGTACGAACCGGGGACCTGTCAGGTATATGTCTAACCGGTGATTTAACAGGTGTGGAACGTACGGGCGTCGTAGGATGAACCGTACGAACCGGGGACCTGTCCGGCACATGTCTAACCGGTGATTTAACAGATGTGGAACGTACAGGCGTCGTAGGACGAACCGTACGAACCGGGGGCCTGTCAGGTATATGTCTAACCGGTGATTTAACAGGTGTGGAACGTACGGGCGTCGTAGGACGAACCGTACGAACCGGGGGCCTGTCAGGTATATGTCTAACCGGTGATTTAACAGGTGTGGAACGTACAGGCGTCGTAGGACGAACCGTACGAACCGGAGTACGATTGGGAATAGATTTGACCGGAGTTTTTATATTCGACGAACGTACGGGTGCATTCGGCCTTACGGTCCGAACGGGAGTTACCGTGCGAACCGGTTTTATGTAGAAATCAATTTTACTCATTTTCGATATATTTTTTGACCATAGGATGAGATTTAAGGGCCATTTTTTGTAATTGCGAAAGATTGGCAAGTCTATACAACAAATACAAATCCTCTGTATTTTGCTCTGCTATTTTTTGCAAATACTTCACTCGCATCCCCTTTTCAAGCGTAGTTTTTTCATGTATTTCGATGGCTACCTTGCTCATTATTTTTCTTTTTAATTAATCCAAATTTTTCCTCCACCATTCTAATTTCCGAAAGAAAATCCGGGTCATTGATCATACGAACTACAATCGCATTAAATTCAGGCAAAACGCTTGGGTCCATATGTCCAAGTGTCCGACATATTTCATTCAAAACCGGATTTTGAGGCGCATTCATACCCGGTGTTATTTCCTTCTTTTTGGTATAATGTTCGATAGCAGTGGACAAAATGGTTTGTAATATTTCGGTAGATTTATTTTCTTCCTTTAATTTTTCTTGAATTTCTCTTAAATCAAGTTCTTTTTGCAATTTATCCGCTCTATCTTTACATTCTTCAAATAATTTCCTGTATTGATCGCGTTCTTGTTTAACCTGATCATACAATTCTATTTTCACTAAAGCGCTTCTATGAACCGGATCATTTAATCCCGGGAAAGGGGCTTGCATTCCCGGATATGGAGGATAAGGGGCATATGGGGACGGAATCATATTCAACGTATCATGAAAAGTGTGTTGCTTTTGTGATTGGCTATGAGAAGTCGTCGATTTAAGTGAAGTCCCGTCCCATATATATTCCCCTATTTTCCGGCGCGATGTACCATTGGGCACGTAATGTATGACTTTGATATAATCATATTTATAGCGATGGAGAATGTTGTTAAGGAAATATTCCGGGTTTTCCGGCTTGGCCTTACGTACAACCTTGACCCCATCGGGACCTATTATGTCCATATGATCGGATGCAACAGGATTAGAAATTCTATGAAGAATTTTATTCATCATTTACTAAATAACTAAGTTCAATTTGATTTTGTTTATTTTGTTCCGACATAAATTCCACTTCAAGTGTAAAACTTTCGGAAAATAAACCTCTCATAAAAGAAATGGATAATCCGGGTGTAATTGTTCTTCCGTTTACTTTAACCGTTGTTTCACCTGTATTCGTTATAACAAATTCTCCTACATGCTGCAGGTGTAATGTTTGGTTTTCAAAAATTTGGAATGTAACGGATTTGATTATCATTTTCTTATTTTTCTTTGGCTAATATACCAACCTTTAATGTTTTACCTCGCACACCATATCCTTTTCTTCCTTAGGAAATGTAACAAAAAGAGCATTAAACCAATTATGTTGATATTGTACTGGGAATCTTAATTTCATAATAAGTTTAAATCTTTTCAATTGTGCTTCTTCAGGCAAATAAAAACCGGTATGAAAATCTTTGCCTATAAGAGGTAAAATATTAGAATCTTTAATTCTTAACACCTCCATACCAGAAAATGACTTAAAAATTATATCTGTAATATCACCATCATAAGAAGCATAAAGAAAATATTTTGGAACCCTGTCTCCAAAATCCACAAAAAATTCTTTTTGAGTAGTATTTACAGGTAATATGTCATAAATTGATTTATACTCGAAATTTTCATCTGTTTTTTTTGAAGAAAGCACTAAGGTAACATATGAGGGATATGTACCTGAAAAACGTTTTACCTCAAAAATTATCCTGTTTGAAGAAACGGGAGGTATTTTAAAAAGAAAATCATAATGTCTATACCTACTCCCATACAAACTATTAACCACATTCTTCAATAAAACATCACCCGAACCGGTTCTAATTGACTTAATTAAATGTTCATTGGAAAGAAAAGCATAAGGAAACATGCCGGGAGGAATCATGAACTCAACTAATTTTGTTTCGCCCGGATTTATTGTTACCTGTTGAGTTAAATATTTTATCATTTTGTTTTGTTTTTAATATTCGGCCTTTTGGCATGCCGGACATAATTCATCCATTAAGCCCCATGCAACTTTCACTATGCCCGGAGGCATAATTACTAATCGCATAATGGGCCGGATAATAGAATGTCCGGCATAAGGCCTTTCCCCCATTCTTATGTATTTTTTAAATAGTTTCAATTCCATCAAGAATTACACGAACGGCATATCTTCTGTCACCACTTCCAGTAGATGTAATTTCTTTGGGAATTTTTAGTTTAATATCAAAGTTTTTTCCATCCAATAAATAAGCCGGCTTGTCCAACTCATAAACCCAATTATTATATTCTAATGAAGACATATATGAAATAGGAATGCTTAAAATCTTATTATTATCCGTATAAATTTCAAGTTCAGCATTTCGTATCTCATCGGGAATTGCTTGAGGCATGAAAGTGCTTCCAATAAAGTCATCTAATGTAGCATTTGAATTATCTACCCATGCCCCTAGTATTTGAACGCGATCAAAAATAAAGGCATTGGAAATATCCATTTTATTTCCATGGAAATTTGTTACACCGGTTTCTTCTTTCGTGGAAGAATCAACCATGGAAAATTCCCCTCGTCCGCCGAGTCCAATATATTTTGTTACATATTTTACGGCGGTACGCACATTGGCAACGGCTTGATCCGAACCTTGGATATCGTATCCAAATTCCGCATAAAGCGAAGTAGGAAGTTTTGACCTAAGTTCGGAAGAAATTTCTTTAGCAGCTGCCAGAGCCACTAAAGTACTCAATAATACAATAAAACGTTCTTTTTTCATAGTTGTTTAATTTTTAAGTTGTTTTTTTTTATTTAAAATTTGTTTAAAATTTAATTTTTAATTTTTTTTAAATCAGAATTTCAGTTGATATTTCATATTGTTCTTCTTCGGGTAGCCCCCAATCGACAATTTCAACGGGTTCATCCAATGGAGATGCAAGGGCCAAAGGTTCTTGATTGAAATCGGGAGCTTGCATTCCATCTCCACCCCTATTGAATAAATATTTGTCCATCATTCCAAGGACACCTTTCACGGCAACACCTACGCCAAAATTGCGCATTAATTTGCCTTTTTTATTGCTTTTCCCTGCGGCTACTACTGCAATCAGGGTACCGGATGCGGCGAGTATTTCGTCGGAATAACTTCCATATTCGCCCATCAATTTTTGAATTTCCGGTTCTGCATAGCCCGCGGCTACGTATCCGGCTGCACCGGCTGCCACTTCCGTGAGTACCGGTTTCAATTGTTTTTTGTCAATTTTGAATCCCATATTTATACTTGTTTAAAAATGTTTGTTTAATTTTTGTTTATTAATAACGCTGTTCCAGCTGCCAATAAACCCAAAAGGGCCGCACCTGATTTTTTAGTTTTTCCACCCGGACTTATGCTACCATATGCCCCGTCCACCACATAATAGGTGTATTCATAATTTGCTCCATTATTGGTATCGGTCCGAGTTTCAGTATGATACTCTGTCCCGGAAAGCAATGATGTAATGAAATCATCTACGATTTGTTTTCCTTGATTATGTGCGGGAATAATCAGGTTTCGAACGGTTTGTTTAGAGCAGGTTTTCCATCCTCCCCTATTGTACACGCCAATAGTGTCCACTTGCCATCCTGCCACATATCGCGAGAGTTCATTTATATCATTAATCACTGATTTAATACCTTTCTTGAGATATTTTTGATTGATTAAATTAATTTTTCGCTCTATCTTTTTCATATGTGATTCGGCTTCCCATTTTCCCTTTTCCGGGGGCCATACAGAATTGTAGCACATCAAATCCTTAATTTCATTATAAGTACTAGAGATCCATTGAATGGCATCTTTTATACCATCCCAAGTTTTTTTAACCCACCCTTCTTGATTTTGCCCTTGTTGTCCAATCGGGTTATTATTGGAAAAATTGCCCGGCGTTTGAAAATTATTAGAAGTGGGAAATCCTGAATTATATCCAAAACCACCGGTATTAAAACCGAAACCACCGGTATTAAAACCGAAACCACCGGTATTAAAACCAAATCCACCGGTATTAAAACCTACCCCGCCCCAATTGAGTCCTTTCATGATAGGGAAAACTTTATTACCTATTTTTACCCCTTGAGGAGTTAATAATAACGGATGCTTTTTCAACAATTCGGAAGCATAATAGATATCATTGCTTGAATAACCGTTTTCAGCTAACAATTTTAAAACATTGCGTTTGGCAATGGATCTGACACCTTCCGGTGCCTGCAATCCAACATATTGAAGTTTTTCAGGCATAACTTTTAAATCTTTTTTGGTTTGAAATGGAGTTGTGTAATTAAATTGCGGCAAAGTGCCATCAATGATATATTCTTTTCCGCGATAAGGCACTACGATAAAAACATGTGTATAATCGTCCTTTCCGGGATATTTAACACGCCGAATAATATGATCCAAACCAAGGTTGTGCAATATGGATGAGACCATAACGGAATAACCTTTACAATTCATTCCACGCTCGCGCGAGGCCCATGCACAAGCAGGGGATTGAATATGCTGAACCGCTCCATCGGGTGCATATTGAAAATTACGATATACAAAACGATGTATGTTTTTCAATGTTTCCGGGACCGTTTCCGCTTTCAATGCATTGGTCAAGGAGCGAGTTTGCCACGCATATTTTTGGGCCCAATCGCGCATTTGTCGAACACCGAAATCCGTGTACCCCTCTCCAAGCAGAACGGGTTTGCATTCGGATTTAGGAAAATATTTATCCCATTTACTTTTGGGTTCCAGTTTTCTAGTCAAGTCCATATCTCTGTTTATAGAGTTTCCATGTTTCTGAAGCGACTTTTAAAGTGTTTTTTTCATATTGCAAATGAAGGCGTTTAATCATTTTTTTTGCTATATGTCCATTGTAAGACAAAATACCTCCTTCATTCAGATATTTTTTCGCTTCTTTTATGGCTTTAACCCAATCTTTATACTTTGTGATAAACATTTTGTTTTGTTTTACAAAGCAAGTTTATGAAGACCTCAAATAATTGAGCGACGTTTGTGCAAGTTTCTGAGGATTGTGCAAGTTTCTGTTTATAATCGCTTTAAAATCAATCTGTTATATTTTGTTATGAATTATGGGGCGCGGCGTATGTAAATTAACTTTTTTTTCTTTTTCTTTTTTTTATTTTTTTTTCTTTTTCTTTATCTTTATATATAATTATTATATTTATTTATTATTATATATACATATATAAAATACGCGCGCGCGTGCGCGAGAACATATGATTAAGCATTTATGAAAATCGCTAATTTTTTTATTTCCGAGCTTATAAAATACCCTTTAAAAACTGAAAAACACTAAAGGAGCGCGCGTTTTTTTCGTTTTCTGTTTAAGAATAAAAATTCTTCCGAAAACACGTACAAACATTTAAAACTTGTTTTAGGGCACTTAAAAACTGAGAAACATTGAAGGAGCGGGCGTTTTTGTGTTTTTTATTCGACCGGGAAATGCTTATATACTGTCATTTATAAAATATGCCGAAAGGGCACTTAAAAACTGAGAAACATTGAAGCGGAGCGATGATTTTGATATTATTTTATATAGGAATGTGTGTTTATTTTTTTTATATGCATGAAATAGCCCGGGAGGGTATTTAAAAACTGAGAAACATTGAAGGAGCGGAGAGTTTTATATATCCAAATCATTGGAAAAATCATCGGGAAGGAAGGCGCCGATGGAGCGCAGGTATTTATTGAGGGATGATAAAGATTTATGTCGGGTGATGGTCATTAATTTGAATTTAGATTCAAGGTCTGTCATTCCGGCATCAAGGAATTTGAAATAAAGCATCCGGGCAAAAGTATGCCGGAAACTATATAGGCCTTGTTCTTTTTTGAGAGCGAGAGTTTTTTTGTGTTTTGAAAAACGTTTTTTGAAATAATAATATCGGTTTTGTTCATTTTTACGTTCTGTCCATGCATCCGGTCTATTCTGTTTGGTAAATAAAAAATAATCTTCTGGATAATTTTCTATGTCCATTTCCAATAATAGATCCCGCAGTTTGTCAATGATACGAATGGTAGATTTTTGCTCCGTTTTTGTACGGATAGTAATGATGCCATCCTTTAAATTTATATCCTTCATTTGTAGCCGGACTATTTCGATGGGGCGTAAAAACGTGTAGCCCATAAATTTGATAAAAGCAAGCATATATGGGTCGTTTTCTTTGAGGTAGGCCACTATTTCATTAAATTGTTCAGTTGAAAAAGGTTCGTTTTTGGTGGGAATTGTTTTTAATTTTTTTAAATCCCGGGCTATATTGTAGGGGATAATATCATCCTGTTCCATTTTTCCGAAAATCATGGAAAGAAAACGGATATGATTATTTACTGTAGTGGGAGATTTTGTACGGGCGATTTCATTGATATATACGGAAAGATGACGCCGGCGGATGTCTTTAATGGGTAAATCTGATAGTTTTTTATTTTCAATCCATTTCACAAATTCTTTGAGATATACGGAATTTGTTTTTAAAGTATTTTCGGACCATTCCTTTTTTTTGTTCCCGAAGGCATCAATAACGGCGTTTTTAAAGGAAAAATTAGTTTCAATCATTGACAATGGGTCGCCGCCTTCGGCCAGGAATTTTTCGGCGGCTTCTTTAATTATATGAGCGATTTTCAAACGTTCGCGAACGGTTTTATAATGATTTATTCCGTGATAAAGTTTTATTTGTTTATAAGTTCCGTCATCATTTTTTATGTAAAAATAGACATACCAGCGACACTCTTTTTCAATACAAGGTTTTCCGTCGCGTTTAGGAATATAAATGGAAACGGATGTATATTTACGTTTCAAATTCTTTTTTATATACTCATTTATATACTTTTTCACTTTTGCCGCTTGATTTTGCGGCTTTCAAACAACTGATTTTCAGACAGATATAATAAAAATAAAAACCAAAGAAACTGCAGCTGAGCTACGGCCCCATTGCAGCGGCAAATTTAAAACTTTATTCAATAAATCACAATTTTTTCGTTCTTCATTCAACAAAGTTATGATGCTCAATCTTTTGCCTCCTCATTTTCGTCCAATCTTTTTTCATATTTATTAACCGCCAGGCGTATTAATATATAGGATAACCATATTAACAAAGGCCAACTGATAAAATGAATTAATGCGTATCTCATTTTCTCTAATATTTAATTTCTTCTTTTTCTATTTTTTCTTCGGTGTATTTATGTCTGTCCAAAGATTTCCAAACCCATGCTATATAGGCAATGACAATCGGAATCATTAATGACACATAGGCCATTACCGTTAGAGTGAATTTGCTGGATGAACTGTTTCGTATGGTTAATGAACTTTGCAAATCATATAAGGATGGGTAATAAGCGGTATTGTTAAATCCCGCAACCAAAAATAAAACAAAAACGGTAATAAACGTGCCCGCACCACTATACCAAAAGGCATTTTCGTCAGCGGTAAACCATGCTTTATAGATTCCCGTTAAAACCAAGATAATACCTGTCAGTAATAAAACTCCCAATAAAGGCACTTCTATTAAATTCATCAAATATTTGCCTTTTTCCAAATATACTTCCGCGGTATGCGGGTCCACTGCAAAGCCGTTAATAAACATTAACCGGAACAGCCAAAACAGGAAAAATATCAAGAAAAGTATTACGTTGATTTTTAAACATTTCTTAGTTCGTGCCAAAATTTCTTTATCATTTACCATTTTCTTTACATAGAGCAAGGCATTAATCCGAGCCAAGAAAAAGACGGCCAATCCCAAAGCAATATTTTGCAGAAAAATCAAATGATCGGTGGTCCATAACGCTTCCAATCCGTACCAAGGGCTTTCCCAACGCGAAATAATTGCATCCACATTATTTCCTACGCGCAGGATTCGTTCTTTCGACACACTAAAATAATTGCCTGTAAAAAAAGTAGATACTACCACACCCAATAGAAAAGGCGCAATAAATCCATTGAAAAACAAAAACGCTTCATAAGTTTTCTTCCCCAATAAATTATTCATTTTACTACGAAATTCGTAAGAAACCGCTTGAAGAATGAAAGCAAATAATATGATGTACCAAACCCAATATGCGCCACCAAAACTTGTCGAATAAAACAAAGGAAACGATGCAAAAAAAGCACCACCGAAAGTAACCAGTGTAGTGAATGTCGTTTCCCATTTATGACCGAATAAATTAAGAAGAATTAATTTTTCATTTTCATTTCCACTTAGTTTATTCAATAAGGTCTGTCCGCCTTGAACAAAAAGTAGAAAAACCAAAGCGCCGCCCAAAACGGCGATGATTATCCACCAATATGCTTGTAAAGTCTCGTATGATAAATTTTCAAACATTTTCTTAATATTTTTTATTGATTAAATCCCTTTTTTATAGCCGAAGTCATAATTTTTATTTCGGCAATCAGCAATGCGGTAAATGTCACGAAAAACAAAAAGAAAGTAATCATGACACCGGATGTTTCGATTTTTGTTACCGCCACCATGGCAGGCATCAGGTCTTGAATTACCCACGGTTGCCTTCCTACTTCCGCCGTAATCCAACCTGTTTCCTGAGCAATAAATCCTAACGGAAAACTTATAATCGCCAATCTTAATAACCATTTTTTTCTTTCAATGGTATTGTTCATCAATGAAAAATAGACCAACACAAATAAAATCAAAAACCATGTGCCCAAAATCACCATAGTGTGAAAAGAATAGAACGTAAGCGCCACAGGCGGTATTAACGTATGCGGATCTTTACCGTAATAGTAACCGTAACCGAAATCTTTGAAATGATCTTTAAAAATCTCCAATTGTTTTTCGGCTTCTTCCGTATTTCCTTCCTTTTTGGCTTTTTTATAAGCGGCCAATGCATCAATGGCTATTTTACCGCTTTCAATTCGTTCGGCATAAGACCGGATTCC
This sequence comes from Flavobacteriales bacterium, assembly GCA_027067965.1. Lineage (GTDB taxonomy): Bacteria > Bacteroidota > Bacteroidia > Flavobacteriales > Flavobacteriaceae > JAADED01. Next base: position 22,511 of record JAMOUV010000003.1, read on the forward strand.
TTGTTCCTCATTGCCATGGACCAAATCCTTAATCCCAGGGACAAATACATTCGGATCATTAAAGGCCAAAATGGACAGCATGGAAGGAATTTCCAAGCCGACAATATCCTTATCCGGTTGAGGGTCATTATCATCTTTTAATACACCTATAGCAACCAATGGAGCACCTTTTTGTCCTTGGTATAAACCCTCCATGGCCGCCAATTTCATCGGTTGATATTTAGCCACTTGCTTGGCCGACCCGTCGCCTGTTATAATAGTGGCCAAAATGGATAAAAATCCGAAAATCGATGCCACCAACATACTATATTTGGCATACAATTTATTTTTATTACGCAATAATAACCATGAACTCACGGCTATTACAAATAAAGCAGAAAATGTATAAGCGGACGTAATTGTATGAATAAATTTATTAACAGCTACGGGATTGAATAAAACGGCAAAAAAATCGGTCATCTCGTTTCGCATGGTATCGGGATTAAATTCCATACCCACGGGATTTTGCATCCAAGCATTGGCCACCAAAATCCATAAAGCGGATAAGTTACTTCCGATGGCCACCAACCAAGCGGCAATTAAATGGGCACGCTTACTTACTTTGTTCCATCCGAAAAACAAAACGGCCATAAATGTAGATTCCAAAAAGAACGCCATGATGCCCTCAATAGCCAAAGGAGCCCCGAACAGGTCGCCTACAAACCACGAATAATTACTCCAATTTGTCCCGAACTCAAATTCCAAAATGATACCGGTAGCCACACCTATGGCAAAATTTATTCCGAATAATTTCAACCAAAATTTCTCGATTTTCAACCATTTTTCATCGCCCGTTTTATAATATATCGTCTCCATTATGGCTATTATAAAGGACAATCCCAATGTTAATGGCACAAAAATCCAATGATATAAGGCGGTTAAGGCAAATTGCGCCCTCGACCAATCGACTAGTTCCCAATTAATATTATCCATATATTTTATTTTTGTTTATCCGTGTTAATAATCAATTGTTTTTCAATATGTTCCACTCTTTCTTTATCCGACTTAAAATTAGTTTTCATGATATCGGGAAAGAAAAATAACTTTAATATAGCAAACATGATAAAGAGTTTGATCATGATTATCAACCATAATCGCCTGCCATGTTGCGACATATCTCTAAAACCTTCATAATAAAACAACCAAATCTTTTTTATAATCATTCTAAATAAAATGTTTTTACAAAATTACGACGGATTTAATTCATAGTCAAAAATAAAATGCTAATAAAAATTTAAATTTTTTGATTTTAAATAATATCATACAGATGAGAAAAAAATTTAAATGCTGCATTTAAAAAGAATGCAATAATCGTTACATAATAAGGATTAGATTAATTATTAATCCCGGAATTATTTTTCCAATTTAAATAGAAAGCAATGATTATCATACATTAAGAAAGTTATTAACACCCTTTGTTTGTAAAATTTTCTTTGTAACCTCATTATTTATTAACGAATAAAATTATTTTTGTCAAATTTTTAAATCATTTTGTTCATGAATTACAAAAAACTTTTTTTACTCTTAAGTTTTGTCATAGGCATCATGGCCTATGGTCAAATGACTACCTCAAAAATCGAGGGTTTGGTGAAAGACAAAAACGGACCCCTAGGGGGCGCCGAAATTAAGGTTACCCACCTCCCTACGGGGACGGTGTCGGGTGCAATTTCTCAATTTAACGGGACCTTTGTTGTGGCTAATTTGCGTGTTGGCGGTCCGTATAAGTTGGAAGTAAGTTATATGGGTTATAAGCCCGTTACGATCAATGACATTTACCTGGAATTAGGTAAAACCTATAACGTGGAAGTAACATTGGTCGAAGATGCCGAAACCCTTGACCAGGTGGTCATTGAAGCCACTAAAAACCCTACATTCAGTACCGACCGAACCGGCGCGGAAACCAATATTAACGAAAAGGCCATTCAGGCATTGCCTTCCATTACGCGATCGGCTGCCGATTATTACCGGCTCGAACCCTCGGCAAGCAACGGTTCCTTTGCCGGTCGTAACGATCAATTCAATAACTTCTCTTTGGACGGTTCTATTTTCAATAATCCTTTCGGTTTGGATGCCGCCACGCCGGGCGGTCAAGCCAATGCCCAACCCGTCTCGCTGGATGCCATCGAACAAATTCAAGTCACTACCGCTCCTTATGATGTGACCATGTCCGGATTTACGGGTGCCTCGGTTAATGCCGTAACCAAAAGCGGTACCAATAAATTTCACGGTACCGTATTCGGCTTCTTCAGAAATCAAAACTTAACCGGTAAAGTCAATTTGGAAGGTACCGAACTCAAACCCGAACTCAAGCAATTACAAGGCGGTGTTAGCGTAGGTGGTCCCATTATTAAAAACAAATTGTTTTTCTTTGTGAATTATGAAGTGGACGACCGTGCAGATTTGGGGTCATATTATATAGCCAAACGCCCCGGACTTTCGGGAGGAAACGTATCCCGTGTAGAAGCGGCCGACTTGGATGAAGTGGCCTCATTGCTCAAAAGCATCGGCTATGATCCGGGACCTTATGAAGGATATACCCATTATACTTATTCCGATAAAGGGCTTATTAAACTCGATTGGAATGCCGTTGAAAATACGCGTGTGACCTTTATATATAATTATCTGAAAGCATGGCGGGACTTAAATGCCCATCCGGAAGCCATCATGCACCGCGGACCGGACAAAACCGTTTTACAATTCTATAAATCGGGATACAGAATTCATAATAATATCGATTCTTATCTATTGGAAATTAACTCCACCAATTTACTTAACGGAAAAATTTCCAATAAACTTCAAATCGGATATACGCATTTCGACGATTTCAGAACTCCTAAATCTGAACCCGCTCCGGTTATTAATATTGTCAAGGACGGACAACCTTATATTATTGCAGGACACGAACCGTTTTCCATTCATAACAAACTCGACCAAAAAGTTTATCAAGTAACCAACAATACCGATATCTATTTGGGTAATCATACGGTAACGGCCGGTTTTTCTTTTGAAAAATTCAAATTCTGGAACCAATTTAATTTATTCGGATACGGTTTCGATATTTTTCAAACCTATACCATGGATCAATTCCGCGATTCCATTGCGTCGGGTTATATCCAAAGTCGTTTCGATGCCGCTCGTGCAGCCGATGCCGCTGGAAAATGGAATATCACCGAACTTGAAGTAGGACAAATCGGACTTTATGCGCAAGATAAATACCAAATCACCGATAATTTTAATGTAACTTACGGCCTTCGCATCGATTTACCTCAATATTTTAATACGCCCGAATATATTGAAAAGAAAATTGCGGAAGCAGGAAACGATTATATCGCCGAACAAGTTACATGGTATGACGAAAACGGCAATACCGTAAAATTGTCGGCCCGCGATTTGCCTAAGTCCAAACCTATGCTTTCGCCGCGCTTAGGTTTTAATTGGGATGTAAAAGGCGATCGTACTTTCCAAGTCCGCGGTGGCTCCGGCGTTTTCACCGGACGTTTACCCTTCGTTTGGATCGGTAATCACGTGGCCAATGTGGGACGTTGGTATTTTACACCCATTGCGCCCGATTTCAAATTTCCGCAAGTTTGGCGAACCAATATCGGTGCCGACAAAAAACTTGAAAACGGTTGGACCATTTCCGCAGATTTTGCGTTTACCAAAGACCTCAACGGCATGATGGTGCGCAATTACGGACTTAAACCGCCTTCCGGCACATTAAACAGTCCGGTGGACAAACGCCCCGTTTATACCGGAAACGATCATGCAATCATGCCCGATTACGGTATTCCGGCAGATGCTTTTGTATTTACCAATACCAAAAAAGGTTATTCCTATAATTTTACCGTCAAAGCGGAAAAAAGTTTCGAAAACAACATGAAAGCCAGTTTGGCATACAATTACTTGGAATCATATGACGTAAACTCCATTGAAGCGGAAATTACCGGTGATGCCTTTATGCGAAATCCGGCTTTGGGTAATGTAAATAAAGATGTCTTGGCCCCTTCCTTATACGGTGACAAACACCGTTTGGTAGGATATCTTATCAAAACATGGCATTATGGCGAAGACGACAAATGGCAAACCGATTTCGCCGCCTTTTTCGAAGCGGCCAAAGGCGGTAGATTTTCCTATACATATTCGGGAGACATTAATGGCGACGGCTCGCCGTTGAACGATCTGATTTACATTCCTACACGCGCCGAATTGGCACAAATGCGTTTTGATACATCCAATGGCGTTTCCGAACAACAACAACGATTGGCATTTAATACTTTCATTGAAAAGGATCCTTATTTAAGGGAACACAGAGGCGAATACATGGAAAAATACGGTGCCTTAAGTCCTTGGCGAAGCCGTATCGATTTTAAAATTACGCAAACATTGAAACTTGCCAACCGTCATCGTCTGGAATTCAACTTCAATGTACTTAATTTCGGCAATTTACTTGACGAAGAATGGGGGCATATCAAATTGCCTACCAACCGACAACCCGTTGGCGTATATATCGACAGCAATGGTGAACCGGTTTACTCGTTTGACAAATCCCTTGATTCCTCATTTACCAATGATTACAGCTTGGATTCGCGTTGGCAAATTCAATTGGGAATCCGGTATAGATTTTAATTCAAATAGTGAAAATAAAAAAAGACTGCCGGACGGCAGTCTTTTTTTTTAATGTAATTTTTTCCGGTAATTAACGACCGAAGAATTTTCTTCCCATATTGAACAAATCGTCAATAATGCTTCCGTCTCCGTCTTGATCGAGCAAACGCTCTACAAAACTCATATCCTCTTGGGCTGCACTATGACCACCTAACATGGTACCGATAATGTTAGTTAAATCCATCGGATTGCTCACACGATTTTCACGTGCTTGCTTACCCAACATACCCATTACCATCGGGGCGGCCATTTTCAAAATATTTAAAGCGGAACCTGTATCCAAACCGGCTTTTTTGCTAAGCGCAGCGGCAATTATTTCTTTTTTCTCGCCTAAAACGTGTCCTAATATTTTGTCACCGTCTTCCACTACATCATCATTTACGAAACCGCCACCGAAAATATCGGCCGCCTTTTCAAAAATACTTCCATCGTGTTTGTTCATCAATGCTTCAAATAAACCGGATGCTTTCGACGGATCCGAAGCATTTTTCTTTAATGCACCCATAAGCATGGGGATTGCTGCTGACAAGGCCGATTGCGCCTTGGATTTATCGGTTCCGAGTTGGGAACTGATACCGTCCATGATGATTTCTCCCATGGGACCTTGTAATAAATCAAAAATTCCTGACATAAGATTAAGGTTTAAAGTTTGCTACAATATATGAATTTTTTCGATAATGCGTTTTAATAAAAAGTTAATATTTTCAATTATTCCGCTGTGGATCTGAAAGGACTTTATTTTTTGCATAAAAAGTTAAAAAAAATTCAATATCATGGATACAAATAGCATGCCATAAATTTGTATTGTTAAATTAACTCAATAAAATCTCTGTTTTTTCGGTAGCAGATAATAGATAAGTTCCAAATAAGAGTTTTATCTTAATTATATAACTATTAAATAGCCACTCTCGCCAAAGATTTACCTGTTTGACAATCCGGAATAAAAAAAGGTTGCCAAATAGCAACCTTTTTTGATAAATTATTAAGAATAATTCCGGTTATACATCGATATCCGTCCAGAAATCTTCCAGATTTTCCAATTCTTCGGCCGCTTCAATGAGAAGCAATCCGTTTTCGGTAATTCCGTTTCCGGTTGCATATCTTGCTCTGCGCAATAAGGTTAATGTATTTTCGAACGTTTCCAAATCCATTTTCAATAACTTCAATGCTTTTTTCCAATTGTCAGGAAGGATGCGGACTTTTCGTTCTTTCACATATAAACTTCCCACTTCTTTTAAGGCACGTAAAAGATTAATGATGTCGGGCGTAACGGGATATTTGAAATCTCCTGCCAAACCCGATGTGGCTTGCTTGATTTTTTTGCCCGGTTCGGTAAGGAATATCAAATGATTGGGATAAAAATGAACAATGGCTCGCGCATCTAATTTTTCAATCAATTGAATTAATGTTTCCTCATCGTATTGGGGAAACTCTTTCATTAAATCTTCCAAATATACGCCGGTGGTGTAAGGAATTTTCTTGATAATTTCCAAACCGTATTTGGTAAAGTTAGGCGTTTTGTTGTTATAAGCCAATCGGGCGAAAAATCTTCCGGTTGGAGTCGGGGCATTGGAAATAAGTCCAGCATTTCTTGCCTTTTCAATAGCCCTGCGATCGGGCGAAAGGAAAGCATGACGGGTCATGGTAATGGCTTTTACGCCTTCTGCGGGAATTTCTTTCGGATTGTTGCCCGAAATATCCAAAACACGTTTTCCGTCATCCGTTAAACGGTAATACATTTTGTTGTTTTTGTCCAAATCGGGTTCAATCAGTTGGAAACCTTGTAATCCGAATAAAGCCGCATCGAAATCGTAGATTTTATTTAACCATTCTTCTGCAGATTTGGTCAATTCCAGTTCTTCGATATAGCGTTGTTTGAGTTTAGGCAATTCTTTCAACCGGCGTCCGTATTTCTCCTTCAAGGCCAATGCTTCTTTATAGCGCTTGTCAATAAAGGCCGATTTAATGTTACTTTTTGAGGCCACGTAATCGGGATTTTGCTTGGATTTTTCTTCAATCTCCGATATGGTCTGCAATATACCCAATTCCAATTCGTCGATATCGATACTGAGGGGTTCAATATGGAATTCGTCGTAGTATAAATCGGCGGCACGTAAGAGATGTTTTCCGGCGGGCAAAAATTCGTCTTCCTCCGTAATGACTGCCTGAGCCACCAAATCTTTTTTCATAAAATCGGAAATCTTAAATCCTTCGGATAAATTAATCACGGCTTTCAAATATTCTTCCGTAATGGGCTTGAAAAATGCCCCTTTCAATAAAGCGGCCCGGATTTGCTGACCGATTCCGGTCAAATTATAATAAGCACCCAAGGGCGCTGAAAAGGCCATAAGCCGTAATGCTTCGGATTCGAGAATTTGAAATTTGTCGGCATCCAATAATTCTCGTTTGGGCGAAGGGCCGGGCAAGGTTTTTTTGAGAAAATCCTGTAGTTTTTTGTTTACGTAAAAATAAGGAATCACATTTTCATAAACTTCCAATACTTTTTTGCCGAATTCGCTTAAGAGATTATTTATCACCATACCTCTTTTTTCCAATTCAGGCCTGATGATATCATTCACCCGGTCTTTGGCCATTTCGGCCGTGTACAGCATATTGATAATTTCACTTCCCACAAAACGGAAATCGTCGGAATATTGTTCCAAATCGGGCATTACGCCATTCATCTTGGAAATTTTGTACCCTTCCATCAACATCATGCCCGGGTATGTCAAATAAAACCGGTCTTCATCTTCGCGCAAAAGCCCCATTTGCAACAATTGCACATAATACAAATAATCTTCATCCGATTCCAATACTTCCAAAGAATCGACGCTATTCATTTTTCTATCAAAAATATCTTCTAAAATCTTCAGGTGTTTTTTTGTAAGTATCATATCTTATCTTTTTTTACTCTAATTCCAATAAAAACTATACCAGCCGAAATAATTCTATCAAAATGTCAGTTATTTTGTCATTATTGTCAGGCAAAACAATAAAAAGCCCTCACCTAAGGGGCAAGGGCTTTGCATTTTTTTTGATAAATGAATTACTCTTCACAATGTAATTTAGCTTTTTTAGCCAATAATTCTTCTTCGGTTTCTTCATGATCCGGATCCGGAATAATAGAATCAACCGGACATACAGCCACACATTGCGGCTCATCATAGAATCCTTTACATTCTGTACATTTGTCGGGAACTATGTAATAGAAATCGTCGGAAAGAGGATCATGTTCCGTGTCATCATCTATACATGTTCCGTCAGACATGCGCCAAGGTTCGCCCGGTTCATAAATTGCGTTATTAGGGCATTCGGAAACGCAAGCACCGCAATTGATGCAGTCTTCAGTTATTAATAGTGCCATAGTTCTAAAGTTTAGTATTTTTGTCTCACAAATATATAATTAATTTTTTTATGAATCCACATTTTATAAAAATTTCATTAATCGAATTAGGTCATCTATTCAGAAAATTGGGACGAGATGAAGAAGTGTCCCGAAATCATGATCTACATAATGATTTGTTTTTCAATTCATTAAACTTATTAACCAGGCGAATTCCGGAAAAAAATCCTTGGTTCACTCCTGAAAATATCAAGCAATCTTTTGCTTATTGGTCGGATGCTTTGCAAGCGGAAAAAGTGAATAAATGGATTGATGACTACCCCTTGGAACGTACTTTTTCTCCAAAAAAAATCGGAATAGTTACGGCCGGAAATATTCCATTGGTCGGATTGCATGATATGCTCAGTGTTTTGGTCAGCGGTCATAAAGCCGTTATCAAAATGTCTTCGCAGGACAATTTACTTCTTCCTATGATTTATAAATTTTTAGCGGAACAAAATCCCGAATGGAAAAATAAAATCGAGTTCACCGAAGGCATTCTTTCCGGAATTGATGCCGTTATTGCCACGGGGAGTAATAACACGGCCCGTTATTTTGAATATTATTTCGGGAAATATCCGCACATCATTCGAAAAAATCGCAATGGAGTGGCCGTATTGACCGGAAATGAAACGGAAAAAGAGATGGAAGGTCTCGCCGATGATATGATGCTGTATTTCGGATTGGGATGCCGGAATGTATCCAAAATTTTTGTGCCGAAAGACTATGATTTGAACCGGATTTTCGAAGCATCACTGAAATATAGCCATTACACGAATCATCGAAAATACATGAATAATTTTCGTTATAACAAAGCGGTTTTGCTCATGAGTACGGATGAATCGGAACGAAATAATCTGTTGGAAAACGGACTTATTTTACTTAAAAAAGACCACCGCTATGCATCGCCAATCGCAGTGATTTTCTATGAAGAATATGAGCATCCGGAAGACGTCAAGAAAATTCTTTTGCATGACAAAGACAAAATTCAAGTTGTGGTTTCCCACAGCGATATCGCCGGAGCAATTCCTTTCGGAAAAACCCAACAACCCGAATTATGGGATTATGCCGATGGAGTGGACACCCTTGAATTTTTATTATCGCTTTAAAATTTTTACCGGAACATATTTTTATAAAATCAAACGTACCCCGCCCAATTCTTCCAATCGATATGGAAATTTCTCATCCGGCGATCCTATAAACATAAAATTGATCGGTATATCCCATTTTCTTGATAATTCACGTATCAATTCCGGACCGAATTCCCCTTCAACAGGAACAAATTCAATCTCTATTTCAGGATATTCTTCGTCTAAAAATTTGATATATTGTAACAATTCTTCAGGCACTTTTTCGCCGGGACGCAATACTTTCACAATTTTCACTTTCTTCGTATGTTCGTTATCCCGTATATAAAGCATGGCTTTATTTAAATTGGCGATGCTTTTTCCTTTGGTAAAAAATACAAATTCCTGGGAGTTGATATCATCTATCAATCTATTAATACTCTTATGCAACCGGAGGAAAAATTTACGTATCGGCTCAAAAACATGCTGTAATATTACCAAAAGAAACTTCAGCAAAACAGTACGATTCAACATGATCATTACAAAAACCAATGCAGGCACGAAATAAATAAAGAATATTTCCAAATTTAGCCAACCTTTTGTATGATTGGGATAACCTAATGCCGGGTCGGGCATAAGCGCATTACCAACCAATGCGATGGATACGGCTGCAAAAGCAATAATTATTCCTAACCAGGGGGCCACTTCGGGACGTGGCAGATGTTTTCTTTTTACTTTCAATAAAATATTACCAATCACAAATAATAACATCACCGAAAGAAAAGATATGGTATAAACTCCTGCCAACGTCGTTACTCTACCCTTTGCCAGCCACAAAACAGAAGTACTTAATAAAAAGAACATAATAATAATACGATATGAGGCATCGCGTTTATTCTTCTTAAGAAAATAATTAGGCAAAATCCGGTCCAAGGTCATACGTTCCAGTAAGCCAGATACGCCCACATAACTGGTTAAAACGGCTCCGGACAAAACAAGAAAGGCATCAATGGAGATCATCATAGGCAACCATTGGCCGTCGGCCCTTTCGCCCAACTGAATGAGTAAAGTATTTTCATCAATGGCATGCATAGGCATCACCGATAATGCCAAAAAAGCCATTAGCGGGTTTAAAATGCTCACCACAATCCACATATTACGCAAAGTCTTCGGAAAAACACCCGGTTTTTGTTCTTCTACGAAATTGGCCGAACTTTCAAATCCCGAAATACCCAACATAGAAGCGGCAAAACCGAAAAAGATGGCAAGCCAAATTTTTCCATGACGCGGTGGTTGATGCCAGTTTTGCCAAAAGATATCAAATCCGTGATGCACCACATAAATAATCAGTCCTGCAATCAAAATGGACATGGTGGTTAAATGAAAAATAAAGATGGCAATAGCCACTTTAGACGATTCTTTGATACCCATGATGGCCAAGCCGGCAAATACGGCCAATAATGCCGTAGTAGCCAATAAAATGATAAAATTATTATGAATATCGAATAAGCTGAATAAATAATGAATGGCTTCGTTGGCGGAAATCACAGCCGTGGCCATATAAGACAAAAGGGTCAAAGTCGCGGCCATGGATGCCATACGCTTGCTGGTGGTATTTAGCAACGCATTGTAAGCACCCCCATTCAAAGGCAATGCGCCTACCACCTCGCCGTAAATTTTTCTAAATAAAAACAATACCAACGCCACGATTAATAACGTAATCCAAGCATATTGACCTGCAAAAATAATTGCCAAAGCCGATACATAAAGGACGGAGGAACTGATATCATTACCACTAATAGCCGTAGCGGCCAATTCCCCCAATTTGACATGTTTCTTAATCTGCGGCATTTCCGATAAACTGACTTCTCGAGTTTTTGTGTCCATGAAAAATCTTTATATTAAATTGCAGTGCAATATTATAAATGTTTTTAGTAAATATCAAAAATATATGATAATTAAATGGGTCGTTATCGGCAAAACTTCCGATTCATGTATTAAAGAACTCACCGAAAAATACTTGAAACGAATAAAAAAATATGTCAAGACGGAATATGTGGAATTATCCGATATTAAAAATGCCAAAAACTTGCGCGTAGAACAGAGAAAAGATAAAGAAGCCGAATTAATCATGAAACAGATCAAAACGGGAGATTACCTTATTTTGCTTGACGAAAAAGGAAAATCATTTACTTCGGTCCAATGGGCAAAACATTTGGAAAAATTACTTCACTATCATAAAGGAAATTTAATTTTTGTGAATGGCGGTGCTTACGGTTTTTCTGAAGCGCTATATAAACGAGCCGATGAAACCCTTTCGCTTTCAAAAATGACTTTTTCGCACCAAATCATTCGAATTTTGTTTGCCGAACAACTTTACCGGGCATTCAGCATCATGCACGGGCATCCATATCATAATGAATAAACTTTTTTACATTTGTCAAACTTAATACCGGGAAATTCATGAAAAAAGAAACTTATATAAACATACTTATTGCTTTCGGCGTCATTTCGGGCATTTTCTTTCTTTTTTTGCTTTTAACCGTAGCCGTCACCGGTGTCATTGCATTTACTACATCCACAGATGATTATTCCCGATTAATGTCGGGAGTGAATGTGATGTTAATGTATGCCATACCGTTGATTATTGTAATTTACTTGATTCATAAAATCTTCAAAATTAAATTTCACGATGAATTTACCACTGTACGAATAAGGGACTTTTTCTTGGTTTTATTGGCATATTTTTTTCTGTTAAATGCCATCAATATCCTTACTGCATTTCTACCCGAACCCGGCGAACAATTAAAAATGATTCTGGATTTAATTTTAAAAAACCCTTTTTGGTCATTTATTGTGTTGGTAATAATTGCCCCCGTACTGGAAGAAATTTTATTCCGGGGTACTATTTTAAAACATTTATTGAAAAAATTTCCTCCCCTCACCGCCATTTTGATTTCATCGGTGGCTTTCGGATTATTTCACATGAACATTTGGCAAGCATTAGGCGCCATTTTAATGGGTATGTATTTCGGTTATTTGTATTGGCGAACCGGTTCATTGCTTTTGCCTATTCTTCTGCATTTTATAACCAATCTAATCGGATACATTACTGCTTTAGTAACCAAAAGCATGCATACCGGTTTTGAGAATTTTTCCACTTGGGAGTTGGTTTTTTTCCTCATTCTTAATTTGTTTTTGTTTTACCTTTTATTCAAAAAACTGGATGAACGTTTGCGTCAGTATCCGCTTACGGTATATTTGGCCTCCGGAAATGCACACAAACTCGAAGAAATTAAAAGTGTGCTACCTGAAAATATCAAATTAAAATCTTTAAAGGATCTTAAACACACATCGGAACTTTCCGAAACGGGACAAACCCTTGAAGAAAATTCACTTGAAAAAGCCCGGCAAATAGCCCGGCAATACGGTGTAAATGTTTTGGCCGATGACACCGGATTGGAAGTGGACTCGTTAAATGGAGCGCCGGGCGTATATAGTTCACGTTATGCAGGCGAAAATGCCACACCGGCGGATAACCGTAAAAAATTATTGGAAGAATTAAAAGATAAAGAAAACCGGAAAGCCCGATTCCGAACGGTTATTACTTATATCAAAGACAATGAAACCCATCAATTCGAAGGAATAGTGGAAGGGAAAATTACCGAAAAAGAATCGGGAGAACACGGCTTCGGATACGATAGTATTTTTGTTCCCCAAGGCAGTCAAAAAACATTTGCCGAAATGAGTTTGGAAGAAAAAAATCAATTTAGTCATCGAGCGCGTGCATTGGAAAAATTAAAAAATTTTCTGCGTAAACAATAAATCATCCTTTCATTTTCCGAAGAAAATTTCTTTCAACTATTATAAATTACAAGTAGAATTTATTTAAAGTTTTGGTATAATTATCATGAAGTTTTATACTATTTGATTAAATTTTTATATATTGTGTTTCAAAAATATCAATTATGGAAATAACACGTATTTTTGACATTTTACAATATCAACTCGATCACAATCCCCTCCCCGATCTGATCAGCACAAAATATGACGGAAAATGGAAGACCCTTTCCACCAAAGAATTTTACGATTTAATTCAGCAAGCATCACGAGGTCTCATAAAATTGGGCATTAAAAAGGGCGATAAAGTTGCTTTAATTTCCCATAATAACCGGACCGAATGGTCGGCAATGGACATTGCCATTACCCAATTGGGAGCCGTGGATATACCCGTATATCCCACCATTTCGGAAAATGATTTCGAATACATATTCAATCATGCAGGCGTTTCTTATGCTTTTGTGGGTGACAAAGAATTATATCAAAAACTTTTATCGGTCAAAGATAAAATACCTACGCTTAAAGACATCTATACATTTGATCAAGTGGACGGCGCCAAAAATTGGAATGAAGTATTGGATTTGGGGAAAGATCCCGATACTCAAAAAGAATTGGAAAAAATCAAATCTCAAATTCAACCCGGAGACTTGGCTACCATCATATACACATCCGGCACAACCGGCAGACCAAAAGGAGTTATGCTTACTCATTGGAATTTGGTTTCTACCGTCAAATCAGTTATCGGCCGGATTCCCGATTTACCAACTCCAACACGCGTTTTAAGTTTCCTTCCTACGTGTCATATCTTTGAGAGAATTGTAATTTATATTTACATTCATTCGAATTTCTCCATTTATTTTGCCGAATCCATTGAAAAAATCGGCGATAATATCCGGGAAGTCAAACCCCATATGTTCACTGCCGTCCCCCGGTTAATTGAAAAAGTATATGCCAAAATCGAAAACAAAGGACGCGAACTTACCGGTATTAAAAAGGCCTTGTTCTTTTGGGCGGTAAGTGTAGGTGAAAAATTCGATTTTTCCACTGCCAATAAATTTCCTTACAGTTTAAAATTAAAATTAGCCCGTAAACTGATTTTTAGCAAATGGAAAGAAGCACTAGGCGGACATTTGGAATACATTATTTCAGGATCCGCCGCCCTAAACATACGATTGCAACGCATATTTAATGCCGCCGACATAAAAATTCTGGAAGGTTACGGCATGACCGAAACATCCGGGGTTGTCTCGGTCAATTCACCCAAAGCCAAATGGCGAATAGGCACTGTGGGTCTACCCATTGACGTTAATGAAGTGAAAATCGCCGAAGACGGGGAAATTTTGGTTCGTGGAGACAATGTGATGAAAGGATATTATAAAGACCCTGAAAAAACCGCTGAAACCATCATAGACGGTTGGCTACATACCGGTGATATCGGCGTAATCGATCCGGACGGCATGCTTCGTATTACAGACAGAAAAAAAGAAATTTTCAAAACTTCGGGTGGTAAATACATCGCTCCGCAAATCATAGAAAATGTGATGAAGCAATCACCGTTTATCGAACAAATTATGGTAATCGGAGAAGGACAGAAAATGCCGGCCGCATTCATTCAACCCGCATTCGATTTCATTAAAGAATGGGCCAAACGACACGGAATGAATTTCGATAATTTATCCGAAGAAGAAATAGCGTCGCATGAAACGGTTATTAAACGCATTGCCGAAGAAGTGGAAAAATATAACCAACAATTCGGAAAATGGGAAAGGGTCAAAAAATTTGAACTTACAGGCGAAGTATGGACAATCGAGGACGGTCATCTTACGCCTACTATGAAATTAAAACGAAGAAATATTTTGCAACGCTATATGCACTTGTTTGAAAAAATTTATGCCGAATCATAAATTATAAATTATTTCTTAAACCTACTATCCATTGCCATTCCGATTGAATACCGGAATGGCTTTTTTATTTGGAATATCTCTATAATCGAATACCTGCGGCCCGAAAAATATTTATCTATATAAATACTTTTTACGAATCCACGCCCGGCCCTGACCGCCCTTGAGCTGCTTTTCTCGTTTCATCGCATCAACCTTGTTCTCGAAATGTTCGGTATGAATAAGTTTCCAAGGACGGTAACGAACGGTAAAACCCTTTTTTCCCAGTTCATTATGGGATTTTAATCGCGCCTCCAAATCGGACGTAAAGCCGATATATAGTTTATCGTACTTCTCGGAATATAAAACATAAACGGTGTACATGAATGCTTCTTTAAATAAGAAAAGCCGGCTAAAAACCGGCTTTTACTAGTAGCGGAGGCAGGACTCTACTGCGTCCGCCTCAGGCGGATATGAGCCCTTCGTTTTTAGCGTAATAAATTTTGACGAATCCACGCCCGTCCCTGACCGCCCTTGAGTTGCTTCTCGCGGCGCATAGCATCTCGTTTGTTCTCGAAATGTTCGGTATGAATTAGTTTCCATGGACGGTAACGAACGGTAAAACCCTTTTTTCCCAGTTCATTATGGGATTGTAATCGCGCCTCCAAATTGGACGTAAAGCCGATATATAGTTTATCGTACTTCTCGGAATATAAAACATAAACGGTGTACATGAATGTTTCTTTAAATAAGAAAAGCCGGCTAAAAAACCGGCTTTTACTAGTAGCGGAGGCAGGACTCGAACCTGCGACCTTCGGGTTATGAGCCCGACGAGCTACCTGCTGCTCTACTCCGCGATGTATTTTTTTTAAAATCCTTTCAATGATCTTTATCGAACCTGCGTCCGCCTCTGGCGGATATGAGCCCGACTGCCTGTCCGCCTACGGCGGAAGCTACCTGCTGCTCTACTCCGCGATGTATTTTTTT
>JAMOUV010000004.1 GCA_027067965.1 Flavobacteriales bacterium
TATTTTTTTTAAAATCCTTTCAATGATCTTTATCGAACCTGCGTCCGCCTCTGGCGGATATGAGCCCGACTGCCTGTCCGCCTACGGCGGAAGCTACCTGCTGCTCTACTCCGCGATGTATTTTTTTAAAATCCTTTCAATGATCTTTATCGAACCTGCGTCCGCCTCTGGCGGATATGAGCCCGACTGCCTGTCCGCCTACGGCGGAAGCTACCTGCTGCTCTACTCCGCGATGTATTTTTTTTAAAATCCTTTCAATGATCTTTATCGAACCTGCGTCCGCCTCTGGCGGATATGAGCCCGACTGCCTGTCCGCCTACGGCGGAAGCTACCTGCTGCTCTACTCCGCGATGTATTTTTTTTAAAATCCTTTCAATGATCTTTATCGAACCTGCGTCCGCCTCTGGCGGATATGAGCCCGACTGCCTGTCCGCCTACGGCGGAAGCTACCTGCTGCTCTACTCCGCGATGTATTTTTTTAAATTCTTTTCAATGATCTTTATCGAACCTGCGAGCATAACTGCCTGTCCGCCTACGGCGGAAGCTACCTGCTGCTCTACTCCGCGATGTATTTTTTTTAAATTCTTTTCAATGATCTTTATCGAACATGCGAGCATAACTACTTGTCCGCTTGCAGGAATAATTTTCTATCATTCTATCATGCAGAGTTTTTTACTCTTGATGTCAAAAATCACCTCGTTTTCAAACCACATTTTCCGGTGCAAATATACAAAAATATTTAACTCATCCCAAATTTATAAAATATTATCTTTTATTTGGCCCCGGGCATTTATTCATATTATTTTATAAATTTGCATCAAATACGTAAATAAATAAATATATGCGTTGGAGAGGAAGAGAAAAAAGCACCCATGTGGAAGACCGCCGTGGCACCTCAACCGGCAAGGTTATCGGAGGAAGCATCGGGGTCGGTGCCCTACTATTTATTTTGGCTTACACTTTAATTACCGGAGAAATACCTACGGATTTATTGAAACAAACTCAATTGCCTCCTGCCCAAACTCAACAAACCGGTAAAACGACAACCGAAAATGACGAATTGGCCGAATTCACCAAAGTGGTTTTAAAAGACACGGAAGACGTATGGGCTAAAGTTTTTCGTGACGAATTAAACAGAAATTATCGTCCGCCCGTGATGGTTTTGTACGATGGATATACACCGGCCGCTTGTGGTATGGCTAATGCGGCAGTCGGACCTTTTTATTGTCCGGCCGATGAAAAAATCTATGTCGATTTGAGTTTTTTCCGGGATTTGAAAAGAAAATTCGGGGCTTCGGGCGATTTTGCCATTGCTTACATTCTGGCTCATGAAGTTGGACATCATGTGCAAAATTTGTTGGGTATTACTCGAAAAGTACAAAGTTTAAGACCTCGCTTGAGTAATCGAGAATACAACAAATTATCCGTACGATTAGAATTACAAGCCGATTATTTGGCCGGTGTTTGGGCTCATCATATCGAAAAAATGAAACATGTCTTAAACGAAGGCGATATTGAAGAAGCCGTAAACGCCGCTGCTGCCGTAGGTGATGATCGTTTGCAAAAAAGACATACGGGGAGAGTTGTGCCCGATGCATTCACCCATGGTACTTCCGAACAACGTGTTCGATGGTTTTTAAAAGGATTTCAATCGGGTGATATCCGCCAAGGCGATACCTTTAATGCAACCGAATTATAAACCTTTTACATTTTAGTTTAATCCGGGAAAAATAATGGAAAACAAAGATATATGGTATCATATCGGTTATTGGATAACCGCTCTTTTACCGGTATTGATAGGTGTGATATTCACCGTATTATTTGTGAGGTATGCCCATAAAACTTATAAAGAATCCGAGGATGAAGAATAAAATAAGATTAACCAAAATTTTTCATTTCGAAACGGGACATGCACTCGCCGGTTACGATGGAAAATGTCGCAATGTCCATGGCCATAGTTACAGACTGGAAGTTACCGTCATCGGAACTCCTATATCCGATCCCAATCATGTGAAATACGGTATGGTAATTGACTTCGGAGATCTCAAAAAAATTGTTAATGAGCAAGTGGTCGATATATATGATCACTCTCTCTTACTAAACAAAAACGGCGGATACAGGGAAATGGGCGAACGCTTAAAAGCCGAAGGACACAGAATATTACTTGTTGATTTTCAACCTACTGGAGAAATGATGTTATTGGATATCGCCCGGAGAATTTCTCCCCATTTACCCGAACACATTCAATTATTTTCGCTTAAATTATACGAAACCGGCACTTCATTTGCCGAATGGTATGCCGATGATCAAAACTAAAATAGAATTAAACGTTCCCGCCGGAAAAAAAGTGTATTTCACTTCCGATTGGCATCTGGGTTATCCGAATTATTCCGAAAGTTTTAAACGGGAACAAATTATTTTAAAATGGCTGAAGGAAATTGAAAAGGATGCCTATGCTTTATTCCTTCTTGGCGATATATTTGATTTTTGGTATGATTATAAATATGCCGCATCCCAAAATTTTGTCCGAATTTTAGGACAATTGGCTTCTATAGCCGATAGTGGTATTAAAATTTTCTATTTTTTCGGTAATCACGATATGTGGCACGAGCATTATTTAGAAAAAGAAATCGGCATGCAAATGGTCACTGATGATGCCGAAGTAAAATTAAATGACCTTGCCATATATGCCGCCCATGGCGACGGTCTGGGGGCCGGGGACAAAACATATAAATTATTAAAAAAATTATTTCGCAATCCGTTAGCCCGCTGGGCATTCCGTTGGCTTCATCCTGATTTAGGCATACCCTTAGCCGGATTTTTCTCCCATACGAGTAGAAACCATTCCGCCGAAAATATATCCGAATTTTTGGGAGCGGACAAAGAACGTTTGATTCTTTACAGCCAAGAAATTTTAAAAACCAAACATTTCGATTATTTTATTTTCGGCCATCGCCATCATATGGTAACACATGCCCTCAACCCTTCAAGCACCTATATTAATTTGGGCGATTGGGTAAAATGGTATTCTTACGCCGAATTCGACGGAGAGCAAATCCAATTGAAAAAATATCCCGTAACGGATTAAATTCTTCGTGAGATTAGAAGAAAATTAATTCCTATAAATGCTTTAATACATCTTCATAATCCGGCTCATCCACAATTTCCTTAACCTGTTGAGTATAAGCGATTTTTCCTTCTTCATCAATTATAACAACAGCTCTTGAATACAACTCGCTCAAAGGCCCGTCAATAATTTCGACCCCATAATCTTTACCGAAGGTACTACTACATTTAAATCCGGAAAGATTGATTACATTTTCAATTCCTTCACTAGTGCAAAAGCGTGCATGCGCAAAAGGCAAATCCTTGGAAATGGCCAAAACCTTAACGCCTTTTAAACCCGTTGCCAATTCATTAAATTTTCTAACCGATGCCGCACAGGTCGGCGTATCGAGACTGGGAAAAATATTCAATACTAATTTCGAATCCACAAAGTCTTTTAAAGTTTTATCGGATAAATCGGTAGCGGTGAGTTTAAAGTCCGGGGCTTTGCTTCCCACGGGAGATAATTCGCCGATGGTGTGTACGGGATTTCCTTTTAATGTAATTTTAGACATAATAATAGAATTTTTAATTCAATAGCAAGTTAAAGCCATATTTTGTGTCTTCCTATTCAAAACCATAAATATTTTTTATAATGGGAAATTATTAATTTATTCATCCGATATCTTATTTTATATATGAATAAAAATTAAGTTAATACCCGAATTTATCATTTGAATATTAGAAGGTAAATAAAATTGAAAAATTATTTTTTGATAAAATTTCAGAAAAAAATATCATTAGAAAAACGAGAAAAAGTCGTATCTTTATCACAATGAAATCATGCCATGGCAAAGCCCGAAATTATTAAAAGCGTAACGGAAATTTTACATAAATATATGGAACAAAATAAATTGCGTAAAACGCAAGAACGGTTCCAAATATTAAAATTTATCTATGATTGGGATAGACATTTTGATGTGGATGATTTGTATAATCACCTGAAAGAGAGCGGGTTTGCCGTTAGCAAAGCCACAGTTTACAATACATTGGAATTATTGCTCGAAGCCGGTTTAATCAGAAAACATCATTTTAGAAACAATACATCATATTACGAGAAAAGTTATTTTAACCACTCTCATGACCATGTGATATTTTTGGATGAAGAAGGTAATGTAAAAGAAATTGTCGAATTTTGTGACCCGCGAATAGATTCCATTAAGGCCGATTTGGAAAAAATTCTGGATATTAATATAACGGGACACGATTTGTATTTTTATACCAAATCAAAAAAATAAAATAAGAACATGCAAGCACCTTTAGGAGAAGATTTTTCCCGCAAAGGACGGGCACAATTTTTTGATATGGAAGGAGCCAAAATCCCTCCTCATTCCATTGAATTGGAAAAAAACGTATTGGGAGCTATGTTAGTGGATAAACGTGGTATTAACGAAGTCATAGATATTCTTCACCCCGATACTTTTTACGATCCTAAGCATCAATTAATTTATCAAGCCATTTTCGACCTTTTTGAATCCGGACATCCCGTGGATTTATTGACCGTAACCAAACAACTCGAAAAAAACGGAAATTTGGATGAAGCAGGTGGCGCGGCTTATTTAATGGAATTATCCAATTTGGTAACCTCGGCAGCCAATATCAAATATCACACCCACATTTTAATGGAATTTTACATTCGCCGCCAATTGATTACCATTGGGCAAAAAATGCAAATGGAAGGATATGATGAAACCAAAGACATCTTTAATATTCTGGACGAAGCCGAAAGAGATTTATTTAATATTTCTCAAGGCGGATTAAAGCAGAGTGTCGCACCAATGGACGATGTCCTTTTACGCATCAAGCACGAATTGGAAGAAATGACCCAACATGATAAATTGCCCGGGGTACCGTCGGGTTATCCCAGTTTGGATGAAATAACCGCCGGTTGGCAACGAGGCGACCTTATTATCCTGGCAGCACGGCCTTCCATGGGTAAAACTGCCTTTGCCCTCAATATGGCCCGCAACATGGTGATCGATCATAAAATTCCCGTGGCTTTCTTTTCTTTGGAAATGAATGCGGAACAATTAATTAAACGAATTCTGTCTCGCGAAACCCTAATTCCTTCCGAAAAATTTAGAACCGGAAAATTCACCAAACAAGAACTTATCGTGTTGGAAGAAAAAACAAGATTTCTGGCTGCCAATCCGCATTTATACATCAACGATAGTTCCGTATTGAGCATTTTTGATTTACGTGCCCAAGCACGACGCTTAAAACAAAAACATCATATTCAAGCCATTTTTATTGACTATTTGCAACTTATGCATGCCTCCGACCGGATGAAACCCGGAAATCGCGAACAGGAAATTTCAACCATTTCACGTAACCTCAAAGCATTGGCCAAAGAATTGGATATTCCCATTATCGCCCTATCACAATTGTCACGGAAAGTGGAAGACCGGGCAAGGCATGAAAGTGCTCATAAACGTCCTATGCTATCCGACTTACGGGAATCCGGTGCCATTGAACAAGATGCGGATATCGTGGCCTTTATTTACCGGCCGGAATATTATAAAATTTTCGAATGGGACGATGCCGAAGGCACACCCGCCGAAGGAGAAGTGGAACTCTATATTGCCAAGCATCGAAACGGGAAAACCGCCCAATTATATTTCAAATTCCAAAAAGAATTCGGGCTCATTACCGAAAGAGACGCCACCTTTAATTTGGACACAGGAGGAAGCGTTTTCCCTTCTCAAATGAATACCATCCATCCTCCTAACGATCCCTTCGGACTAAATGAAGATAAAGATCATGATCCGTCAAAACCCGATGAAAATGACATGCCGTTTTAAATGCAAATTCTTCATAATTTTTCTTCTTTTTTTGGGAATGAATCAAATTGTTGCCCAATTTATGCTTATTCCCATGGACGAAAATCAACACGAGCATCTCAAGGCATACGGCGTGGTATATCGAACGCTCGAACGAGGTATTAAAGTCAAATGGCTTCTCAATTATAGAGGCGGGGCGTTTTTAATTCCATACGATGAAGAAATAAAAGATGATTGCTTGATGAAAAATGTTGATTATGAAGAAATTACATCCGACGAATCGATACAAATTCTAAACGAAGTAGAGAGTCCGGCCGTGAATATGCATGCAGTAATTTTAGAAAAACCGCCTAAAATTGCCGTTTACTCACCCAAAGATAACATGCCATGGGACGACGCCGTCACCCTGGCCTTGACTTATGCAGAAATACCTTATGATGTGGTCTATGACAAAGAAGTTCTCAGCGGAGAGTTAATGAAATACGACTGGCTGCACCTGCATCATGAAGATTTTACCGGCCAATACGGCCGTTTCTATGCCGGTTACCGAACCGCTCCCTGGTATGTGGAAAGAAAACAACAACTCGAGAAATTGGCACAAGAATTGGGTTTTAATAAAGTATCGAAACTCAAATTGGCTGTGGCTGAAGAGATTCTAAAATTCGTTCAAGGAGGCGGTTTTTTGTTTGCCATGTGCTCGGCCACAGACACTTTGGATATCGCGCTTGCCGCTCACAATACCGACATTTGCGAAGCCATGTATGACGGCGACCCTTCGGAGCCCAATTATCAGGAAAAATTGGATTTTACCAAAACTTTCGCTTTTGAAAATTTCATTTTGGAACCCGATCCGATGGTATATGAATTTTCAAATATAGACACTTCGCGTAAACGGAACGTACCGATGAAAAACGACTATTTCGAACTATATGAATTTTCAGCCAAATATGACCCCGTTCCTACTATGCTCACCCAAAATCATACGGTATTAATTAAAGGTTTCTATGGTCAAACCACGGCTTTTAACCCCAAAACCATCAAGAAAAATATTATCATTTTAGCCGAAACCGGCTGGAACGGAGAAGTAAAATATTTACACGGAAAAAAAGGCAAAGGCATGTTTACTTTCTATGGCGGCCATGATCCCGAGGATTACAAACATAAAGTCGGCGACCCGAAGACCGAACTTAAACTCTACCCTACCTCTCCGGGTTACAGGTTGATACTCAACAACATATTATTTCCCGCCGCCGAAAAACAAAAGAAAAAAACTTAATGCCGGATGCTGGAATCCTTACACATAAAAAATTATGCACTGATTGATCAAATGCAAATGGAATTCTCCCCGGATTTGAATGTAATAACAGGAGAAACCGGCACGGGTAAATCCATTATGATAAAAGGTTTATCGCTTATATTAGGAAAACGTGCCGACAAAGATGCCATCCGCAATAAAAATGAAAAAATCATTGTGGAAGGACATTTCCGTCTCAATGAAAAGGAATTAAAACCTCTCTTCGATCATCTTGATTTGGATTTTGACAAGCATACCATTATCCGACGTGAAATAACGCCTTCCGGAAAATCACGCGCCTTTGTGAACGATACACCCGTGCGCTTGGATGATTTGGAAAAAATAGGCGAAAAAATTATCGATATTCATTCCCAACATCAACAAATCCTGCTCCAACGAAAGGATTTTCAATTTGATTTTATTGATAGTTTATCCAATAATTTGGACTTACGAAATCGATACGCCGGCTTATTATATGAATTCCGGGAAAACCGAAAGGAACTGGAAAAATGGAAAATGCATAAACAACAATTGCTGGCCAATGAAGATTACAGGCGGTTCCAATTGAACGAATTGGCTTCGCTTAATTGGGATTTGGATTTGGATAAGGCGGAACTACAATTAAAAAATTTTCAAAATCAGGAAGAAATTCTAATTAAATTAAATGAAGCCATTCAATTATTGGATGACGATAATTTCGGGATAATCGAGCGTTTCCGGCAAGTAAAAAACACCATGGAAAATCTTTCCGGATTTGATAAACGTTTGGAAGAATTGCATACCCGAACCGAGAATCTTTTCCCCGAATTGGGTGAGTTATCCTACGACATACACCAATTATTCGAAGAATTTCAATTGATGGATACAAGCGAAAAAGAAAAATTGGAAAGAGAAATTAACCGATTTTTCGAACTTATGCAAAAACACCGCGTCAATACCAAAGAAGAACTGAAAGCGCTTTATGACAAATGGCAATCCGAACAATCAGACCTTTCCCTTGTGGATGAAAAAATCAAATTTCTCCATCACAAAACCGATGAATTACAGAATCAATTAAAAAAATTATCTCGTCAATTACATGAAAAACGTCTGAAAAGCATCCCCGAGATTGAAAATCTCATGCACAAATTCATGGCGGATTTAGGCATGGAAAACAGCCGGATAAAAATTCATTTAACCCCCGGAGACACATTCGACCGGTTCGGAACGGATGAATTACAAATTTTGTTGTCACCTGATAAAGGCAAAACTTTCGGACAAATAAATAAAATTGCCTCCGGCGGAGAAATTTCACGTATCATGTTGATTATCAAGTATCTTATCTCTCAAAAGAAACATCTCCCTGCCATTATTTTTGATGAAATCGATGCCGGTGTGTCAGGAGAAATCGCAAGAAAAATGGCTCGGCTTATCGAAAAAATGAGTGGTCATATGCAAGTCATTGTCATTACTCATCTTCCGCAAATGGCAGTCAAAGGAAGCCGCCATTTTAAAGTACTAAAAGAAGAAATTAACGGACAAATCGTTTCCGGCATAAAAGAACTCCGGAAAAACGAACGAATCCATGAAATTGCTGAAATGTTGGAAGGCAAACCACCTTCAGCTTCTGCACTCGAACATGCCGCCCACCTACTCGGTGTAAAATCTAAGTAAATCCATGCCAAATCATTCCCATTTTTATATCTATTGATACATTATTATATTTTTTCATATGAATTTATGTTCATAATTATAATTTTTCATACGAATTTTTGTCACAGATTACATTTTTTCGTACGAAACATAGAACAAGATTACGTTTTTTGAACGAATGCACAGGTCCCGATAGCGCCGGACGGGCAATTTTTTCCCTATTTTTTTCCGGATTATATCGCAATAAATCGCATTTCCATAAAATTATATTTTTTTTCCTTGAAAAATTATTCACTAATTCACTATCTCACTAATTCTCTCAAAAAAATTGTTCATTGTTCATTGTTCATTTTTCATTGAAAACGCCCGATTCGGGCGTTTCAACGTTCCGGTTGGATATTTCGCGACGCGAGGCATCGCGTCGCTACTATTCACTAAAACACTATTTCACTGATTCACTAGGAAAAACCTTCTCATACAACCTTTCCAATTCCTGCTTATAATCCCTCCTGCCCGCTTCAATTTCATCCATTATCCCTTCCAATTTGGCCGTAAAATCCACATTTACAAATTCTTTAAATGGCGATTGATATACCAAATCGTTTACTTTGAAACCCAGCTTGGTGGCGAACAAAAATCCTTTGCGTTCCACCACGTATTTACGCTGTAATAATTTTTCCAGTGTCACGGCGTAGGTGGACGGCCGGCCGATGCCTTCTTCCTTCATTTTTTGGATGATATCGGCATAGGTGTAAGGCGGATATTTGGATTTTTCGGTCAAGGTTTTGTCAGCAGGATAGAGGCCTTCGCGGATTTCCGTTATATGCACGGGATAAATCAAATCGAAACCGTGTTCCAAAATGCGGGTGATAAACTCCTTTTCGACATCCAAAATGCGGAAGCGTTCTTTCAGGACACGGGTTTCTTTCATTTGCGAAGCGATAAAGCGCCGGAAAATCAAATCGTATAAACGCAAGTGTTCGTCCGAAAGTTCCATGCCGCGGCTAAGAAGGAAACTTTGCAGGTCGTCACGGTCCATGGTAGTGGTGGCGCGAATGGCTTCGTGGGCACCGTCTTCGTTGAAAGGGCGAAGTTTTACGAATGCTTCACCGAAATATTCCGTAATGTATTCCTTGGCCAAATGCATCCCCACGGGCGAAATACGGTGACTGTCCGTACGGTGGTAAGTAATATGACCTTGTTCGAATAGGTCTTGCGCCAGTTGCATGGTCTTTTGCGGCGAAAAACGAAGTTGCACGGCCGCTTCGCGCAATAAATCCGGCGTATTGAAGGGACGAACGATCAAATCGTCTTCGCTTTCGCCCGTTTTGATGACTTGAATTTCAGCGGGAATGCTTTGGAGAAATCGTTCCGCTTCGTCCCGGGTATCGAATTCAAAATCGACGGAAATGCCGTTCAAACTAACCCGGACAATATAGATTTTCTCGTCCAAAGCGCGGGTGCGTTCGCAAATCCAATTCAATACGGGCGTTTGGACACGTCCGGCCGAAAGATGCGCATTTTTCAATTCTTTTTGGACATATTGGGAGACTTTAAAACCCACCCAACGATCGGCAATGCGGCGAACGAATTGAGCGGCGGTGCGGTGAAGGTCCACCTCACGCGGTTGGTGCAGTGCCTGTTCAAAAGCATATTTGGTGATTTCGTGAAATTCCGCTCTGCTTATGTTTTTATTGTAGGGCGTGTTGTTCAACCATAAATCGAAAGCAATTTTTTCCCCTTCGCGGTCCGGATCGGTGGCAATAAAGGTTTCGGCGGTTTCATGCGCCGCCAAATGCAATGCTTTCAGGATGTTTTCTTTCTCTTCCAATACGCGATATACCGGGACATACCGGTTGATAACGCCCCAAAGACCTTCGTTTTCGATTAAATCGAAATCATGACCGATGCTTGCGGACAGTACCAACACGCGGTCTTCCAAAAGCACTTCATAGACGCTCACCCCATTGACAATCCTTCGTCCGGGACGGCCGTAAAAGTTGGCGATGGTTTTGGCTTTGGTAGGCGATTCCACCACGACAAAAGTGGTTTTCCACTCGATTTTTTCGTCGCTCCTGCGGGTGCGGTCGATTTCTTCCCATATTTCGCTCCATTCGATTTCATCCGCCGGTTTGAGTTCCGTTCCGGCAAACCAACGCAATTTTTTTCGCAACGAATAAAAGGCCTTTTCGTTATCTACCAGCGTTAAGGCCAAGCCTTTGGTCAGATGACCGCGATAAAACCGGCTTGTCCGTCCCGATGCTTGAATATAACCCGTTATGTCGGCCGTGATCATTTTCTCGCCGTCAAAAGCGATTTCGGGCGATTGGCGAATTTCCGTTTCAAACCGGCGCACCAAGTCCCGGAAATTTTCGGCAATGGTTTCCAGCCGCTCCCGGATTTTTTCGCTCACTTGCGGCAGAAACACATATTGTTTCATGAATTGAACATCTTGCCGGATACGTGCCGCTTGGCCCGGGTTCAATAATTTCTTTTTGATTAAATAAGGAAAAACCGCCAGCATGATAAAATACATGCTTCGCAAATAGTCATCGTTCAGGCGGAATTCCATTTTCGGGACGCCTACAAACAACGCATAACGCACCGCTTCGGGCAAGTCGATGCCCCGCGCCAAGGGATTGCGATAGGAAGCAAAACCGGCAAAAAAACATTCACCCCGCCTGAATGCATCCAAATGTTCGCGAAATTCATCATAAGTATATGTACGAACGGCTTGACGATTTAGATATGCCACATATTCCGTTAAAGTTTCCCGGGTTTCGTTGCCCGGTAGAAACAGAAGGCCGCCCCGTCCCAGCCGGCGGATCCAATCTACCGATTTCTCCCAAGAAAATTCCCGGTCATACACATCCTCGATATTGCGCAGACGCAGATTGGGTTTGCTCACTTCAAAACCCAGTAAATAGCGAAACAACAAAATCCGTCGTGAACGCGGATTGGCCGTAGCGGAACTAACAATCAAATTGCCTTTTTTCCTGCGGGACAGCCGGTCTAATTTTTCATATTCCTTCCGGTCGATATACCGAAGCGCCCGTTCCAAATCCCGGTCCGAAAAACCCACCAGCGACAATACGTCCGTTATCTTGCGTCCGCTTTTAAGAATACTGTCCACATCGTCCACAAACACCAGGCGGAAATCCTTCCGGATAAGGTCGCGGTTTTTATACAGGAATTGCGTGGTGGTAATCAAAATATCGTATTCCCCGCGCGCGATTTGTTCCTTTTCCCGCTTTTTGCCCGTGTAGGCCAAGCCGTCAATGCCCCATTGTTGCAAGCGTTCCAATGCTTGAAAAACCAACAGTCGCGTGGGAAAAAGCAAGTAGGTATTTTTGACAAACCCCGCCAAAAGCAATCCGAAGGTTGTCTTACCGATACCCGTGGGTGCCAGCATGGCAAAAGAATGTCCCAGAAAAAAACGTTTGGCCCACATCCGCTGAATGGGACTGAGATCACTACCCACCTTTTCGCGAAAAAACCGGTTAAAGCCATCCGTATTTTCGTCCGCCGTGCAAAAAGCATGATAATTTCCCAAGTTTTCGCAATCCGTTTCCCCTTCGAGTTCCGCCATACAACGGTCGCAAAATTCCCCCTTCGCCAAGCGCTCGGACGTAATATCGCCCCCGCATCGCGGGCATTGGTTTTTGTAGATGGCGGGTAATGGTTGCATGGGTGAGGTTTTGAGGGTTTAAATTACGATATTTTTTGGATTTTTTGTTTTAGGGTCGGCCCTTCGACGGTGGTTCGACAAGTCCTTCGATTACACTCAGGAACCACTCACCAACAGCTCAGGGGCCGGTTCTTCGGCAAACTCAGAGGCCCAGCTAATCAGAGCCTGAGCAAGGTCGAAGGCGGTGGTTCAGCCCTTCGGCAGGCTCAGGGCCTGGTCTTCAATAAACTCAAGTATCGGCCCTTCGACGGGTGGTTCGATAAGTCCTTCGATTACACTCAGGAACCACTCACCAACCGCTCAGGGGCCCGGCTAATCGGAGCCTGAGCGAAGTCGAAGGCGGGGGTTCAGGCCTTCGATAAATTCAAAAACCGGCCCTTCGGCAGGCTCAGGGCCCGGTTTTTCGACTGGCTCAGGGGCCGGACGA
The DNA here is from genome assembly GCA_027067965.1 of Flavobacteriales bacterium. GTDB lineage: Bacteria > Bacteroidota > Bacteroidia > Flavobacteriales > Flavobacteriaceae > JAADED01. The sequence continues at coordinate 12,927 of JAMOUV010000004.1, forward strand.
TTGGAGCCCGATTCTGCTCGTTATGAGCTTACCAAATAGTCGAAGGCGGTTATTCGACTTGTCCTTCAGCTTGCAACGGAACCGGCAAAGACGAACAGGGCAACACATGTAAGACATGTAACGGAACGGGAAGAGTAAATAGGCATTAGAATTTATTTTCATAGTCATGTTATGCGGAATTTTTCTACTTTATAAATTGAGGAGAAATGGGCTTATTATGATTAATATAAAGAAAATTTTCTTTATTTTTGAAAAAATAAACATTCTTTATGAAAAATTTCTTTTTTTTCGTCGTGGTATTTTTCCTCGTCGATTGTCATTCCACTAAAAAAATTATTCCCGAGAACAAACCTACCGGTATTATTATTGAAGGAAATGTAACGGGTTTCCCGGATAGCACAAAGGTATATCTCCAAAATCAATCTTTGGAAAAATATGTTGACAGTACGTTTTTAATACGCAACCGTTTTGTATTGCGAACCCGGTTGGAACAAGACAGCATCCCCGAAGAATTATTAGTATACCTTGAAGCGAACGGTAATCCGTTTACATACGTGAATCTTTTCCTGCGCAACGGCGACAGTGTCCGCATCAGCGGAGATAAAAATGATTTTCCATTCAACCTGAAAATAGAAGGGTCAACCACTCAAGATGAAATGAATGAATTGAGGCGCAAAGTAATACCTTATGAATTGAAATCTCAAGAATTATATGAAAAGATCATGCGATTGAAACCCGATGAAAAAACCAAACGCGACAGTCTCTACCTACTGGCAAAACAATTGGAAGATTCGGTACGGCAAGCCGAAAAGGAATATATCCTTCAACATCCCAATACTTTTGCTTCGGCTTTATTATTGAGTTATGAAAACGATTTGTTTCCAAAAGATACCATTAAAATGTTGCTCAATCGTATGTCTCCGTTGATAAGAAAGAGTAAATACGGGAAATTATTAGAAAACCTGGTAAACAGCGGTCAAGTAGAAGAAGGCAAACCCTTCTATGATTTTACCGCCTTAGACCCCCAAGGAAAAGAAATCCGCTTTTCGGATTTGATGGAACCGGGGAAATATATTTTATTGGAATTTACATCCGCAAGTTGTGCTCCTTGTGTCTATGCTGCTAAAGAATTAGCTGAAATCAACCGGCAATACGGAAATAAAATCAAAATCGTGAGTTTTTCGGTAGATGCATCCAAGGAAACATGGCTCCATACTATAAAAAGAGATAGCGTTACTTGGACATATTTATGGGATGGCAAAGGACGTTACAGCCCGGTTGTCATATCATATCAAGTGCAAGGCGTACCTACATTTGTATTGATTAGTCCGCAAGGGATAGTACAAAAAATGTTTTCAGGTTATGGTAAAGGCATATTGCTTACCACACTGAAAAAAGAAGGGGTAATTGAATAACAAGATTTTTTTAATAAAAGGGAGAATAAATCATCCTATGAAGATCATGGTTCGGCCCTTAGACAAGCTCAGGGCCCGGTCGATTGGAGCCTGAGCGAAGTCAAAGGCGGGGGTTTAGCCCTTCGATAAATTCAAAAACCGGCCCTTCGGCAGGCTCAGGGACCGGTCTTTCGGCAGGCTCAAGGACCGGTCTTTTGATTAACTCAGGGGCCGGTCATTAAGTAAACCTAAATAAATCATCATGAAAGGATATGTTTACATTCTCAAATGCGCCGATGGAAGTTACTACACAGGTAGTACCAAAAATTTATGGAAAAGATTAATGGAGCATCAAAGTGGCGAAGGTGCCAATTACACCCGAAAGCGGCTTCCGGTGGAACTGGTATATTACGAAGAATTTAATCGAATTGATGAAGCTTTTTATAGAGAACACCAAATTAAAAAATGGAGTAGAAAGAAAAAGGAAGCATTGATAGAACGTAATTTTGAAGTGTTGAAAAAATTGTCTAAATCAAAAAGAAAGAATAAAGAGAATAGGTCTTTTTAGAAAAGGGCCTTCGGTAAGATCAGGGGCCGGCCCTTCGATAAACTCAGGGACCAGCCCTTCAAAAAACTCAAAAAATCGGCCCTTCGACAAGCTCAGGGGCCGGTTCTTCGACAAGCTCAGGGGCCGGCCGATTGGAGCCTGAGCGAAGTCGAAGGCAATGGTTCGGCCCTTCGACAAGCTCAGGGGCCGGTTCTTCGACAAGCTCAGGGGCCGGCCGATTGGAGCCTGAGCGAAGTCGAAGGCAATGGTTCGGCCCTTCGGCAGGCTCAGGGCCAGGATATTCGATAAACTCAAGGACCGGACCTTCGACTGGCTCAGGGACCGGCTAATTGGAGCCTGAGCAAGGTCGAAGGCGGGGGTTTAATACTTCAATAAACTCAAAGACCGGCCTTTCGACATGCTCAAGGACCGGTCTTTTGATAATAGTTAGACTCGCTCACCAAACACTCAGGGGCCGGGTAATCAGAGCCAAACCTAACTTGCATAAGAATTAATTATTATGAAATATGATCAATGAAATTTTAAATCATTTTCCATCCGAAACATGCCCCTTAAAATGACAAATATCATGGGATAAAAAAAATTTATGTGATTTTAATCTTTATCAAACTTTATTCTTGCAATATGCTGACAATTAGCATATTATTGTTTGTTCGACCAAATTATTGTGTGGGGCATAAAAAGATTTTAAAGTAAATTATAGGAGATAAAACTTCTTAAAACCTTACATTTTTTCGATGATTTTTACCGGATTTCTATCAACTTCCGAAAAAAACTTAAATTTGTATTTCAAAAAAACAAAAAATTATGGCCTATAATTTACTGAAAGGAAAGAAAGGAATTATTTTTGGAGCGCTGGACGAGAATTCCATTGCATGGAAAGTGGCTGAAAAGGCCCATGAAGAAGGTGCTCAATTTGTTTTAACTAATGCCCCCGCCGCCATGCGTTTGGGAGAGATTAATGAACTTGCCGAAAAAACAGGCAGTGAAATAATCCCCGCAGACGCCACGAGTTTGGAAGATTTGGAAAATCTCATAGACAAGTCCATGGAAATCCTGGGTGGAAAATTGGATTTTGTTCTACATTCAATCGGTATGTCACTGAACGTCCGTAAAAAACGGCCTTATACCAACTTGCGATATGATTGGTTAACCAAAGGTTGGGACGTATCGGCCGTTTCGTTTCATAAATTAATGCAATTACTCTACAATAAAGAAGCCATGAACGAATGGGGCTCCATTGTAGCATACACATACATTGCAGCCCAACGGGTCTTTCCCGATTACAACGATATGGCGGATAACAAAGCGTATTTGGAAAGCATCGCACGTAATTTCGGATACTGGTTCGGAAAGAAATTCAAAGTACGAGTCAATACCATTTCGCAGTCTCCTACCCCGACTACGGCAGGTAAGGGCGTGAAAAGTTTTGAAATTTTCTTGGATTATGCCGATAAAATGTCGCCTTTGGGCAACGCTACCGCCGAAGATTGTGCCGATTATACCATTACGCTTTTCTCGGATTTGACCCGTAAAGTAACCATGCAAAACCTCTTTCACGACGGCGGTTTTTCCACCACCGGCGTATCGAAAGAAATCATGGAAATCTTTACGAAAAATTCCGGCTCGAAATAATCATTCATATTTTTATTTTGGCATTATTCTTTTTACTCCTTTTTATTTTGGCATTATTCTTTTTACTCCGGTAAATCCCTATTCCATCTTAAAACCGAATATTTGCCTATATTTTTTTATTTTGCCATCAATATTAAATTATTTTAATTGGGCGAAAAATTTTTTACCAAACACCTTCCCAAATGGTTGGTATTTGTATTTATTATACTCTTGATAGCAAGAATGCCCGGCATTATCGAACAATTTTATAGCCGGGGTATATATCCCATCATGCGTGCCATTGATTTGTTTTTTCTTCGCTTTATTCCATTTTCCGTAGGAGATGTGATCTATCTTGCTTTTCCCGGATGGTTTCTTTATCAACTTTACGGTAAAATTAAATCCGGGCAGTCTATCATGTTCTATATAATAAACATGCTTTGGAAAATTATAGCATGGTTCTATTTACTTTGGGGCTTAAATTACTTCCGGGTTCCCATGTATCAACAAATGAATCTGGATATACACAACTCATCCGAAAAAAATTTCTGGATAATCGCCCGAGCAACCGCCGACAGTTTAAATGCGCTACACGGCGCTCTCGGTTTATCTGATTCCATGGCCCTTATGTCCGAATCGCCTCAATTAATTAGCCGGCAAGCCGTAAATATATACAAAAGGCAAATTTCCGTTCGACCCTACTTGCACCAATATTTTTATGTATTAAAACCTTCGCTTCTTTCCTTACCGGTTTCGTATCTCGGTGTAAGCGGTTATTTCAATCCTTTTACACATGAAGCACAATATAATTCACGATATCCCCGCATATTTCTCCCTCATATTATGTTACACGAACTGGCGCATCAATCCGGTATTGCTTATGAAAATGAAGCCGAGTTTATTGCATGGCTCACCGCAATGGAATACGGCGATAAAAAATTTCGTTATGCCACTCATCTGAACACAATGGAATACTTTTTGAGGCGTTATTTTATAACGGATATAAATAAATATAATCAGCTGATGAATAACTTAAATGGCGGAGTAATAAAAAACCTGGAAGAAGCCCGTCGATTTTCCGAAAAATACCGGATTCGGATTAATTTGACCAGGCCTTATGATTATTATCTCAAAGTCAATCAACAAGGCAAAGGTATGATTGCGTATTCGGAACTATTACAATATATTGAAGCATATTACAGAAAAAACAATAAAATCATCAATGAACATTAAATCTCTTTTAAAATTTTTAATTAGTGTATTGGCACTTATTCTAGCCGATCGTTTATTCGAATCGGTATATTTTGATAATTACACCGTGGTGCTATTATTTGCATTGGTTTTGTATTTACTGGATACCTTTGTCCGGCCTATTATTATTCTTCTCACTTTACCCCTTACCCTTTTTACTTTAGGTCTTTTTCTATTGATTATCAACGGTTTCATCATGTATTCGGCCGCCATGCTGGTCGATGGGATACATATCCCTGATTTTTGGACCGTATTTTGGTTTGCCCTGGTTTATTCTTTAATTAAATTGGGTTTGGAAAGTATTTTTATTAAAGAAACGAAGTGGAAGATCAAAATCGAGAAATATTGAATAATTTAATCATTCATTTGCTTGGCCGTAACTATCGGTTTCCAAGAAAATATGCTTAATATCGGGGTTAGTTTGCACGATTTTTTCTTTAATTTCCTTTACTATCGGTTCTATTTGCCGAATAGTCAAATCGTCTTTAAAATTAATATTGGCACCCAACATAATATCATTCGGTCCCATATGCATGGTTTTGATATTACCGAAATTTTCTAATTGAGGATATTGTTTCAAAATGGCCACAACCTTCTCTATTTCTTCTTCATCGGCCGATTCACCGATCAATAAATGTTTGGTTTCCTTTGCCATAAAAAAGGCCACATAGCTCAACAACAAACCGATGAGTATGGATGCCCAACCGTCAAAAACAGGGTTATGAAAATAATAAGTTAAACTAATGCCGGCCAAAGCAATCAATAAACCCAATACGGCCGCACCGTTTTCCACTATCACGGCAATGGACACGGCATCCTTGCTTTTTCGTAATGCATCAACAAAACCTTCGGGATGCAGTTTTCTAAATTCTTTCCATGCAATCCAAAGACTGATGCCTTCAAACAAAATCGAACCGGCCAGTACACCGTAATTCCAAAACATCATTTTTCTTGAAAAGACCGCTTCATGATGACTTTGAAGCAAGTGCTTGATCCCTTCGTAAAGGGCCACCCCGCCACCGAGGGCAAAAATAAATATCGCTACAATAAAACTCCAAAAATAAATTTCCTTCCCGTGTCCAAAGGGGTGTTGTTTATCGGGAAGTACTTTACTTTTTTTCATTCCCCATAACAATAAAAAACCGTTAGTGGTATCGACAAGCGAATGGATTCCTTCGGATAGCATCGCGGAACTTCCCGTAAAAAATGCAGCAATAAATTTCATAATTGCAATACCCAAATTGGCTGCCATGGAAGCAAATACGGATAATTTGGATCCTCCTCCGGCCATATAAATAGTTTTTTGCAAATGTACATTATTTCATCTAATTAATAACGATTCGGGAGTTTTTTTCCACACAATATTCTCTTTTCAATCGACGGAAAAAACTTCCAATATTTTCGGAACTATATTAATTTTTACCGGCAAGCGGCCGATAATTTCTCCGTCTGGTGCCAATAATTTGCTATGGCCCGGTGATTCGAAACTTATGGAAGAGACTTTAAAATACGAGGTGTCTGGATGATGAATATGGGTACCCGAAAAGATTTTAGGAAAAGTTTTTAGCAATTCCATTCTCCCTATATTGTTCACTATCAACACTTCCAATTTTCCGTCGGAAATTTCGGCATCTGGAGCCATTAGAAATTTCCCTCCCGCATAGCGAGAATTACTAATGGCTACAAATACATTATTCATCATATGTATTTTATTTTCATAATGCATCACAAGCGGATACTTTTTTAATCCAAATAATTCACGCAATACCGCCAATGAATAAGCATGCTTACCGAATCTCCGAAACTTCATGCCTCGAATGCTCACATCGGTGGTAAAACCAAATCCCATCATATTAATAAAATAAAAAGAATGTTTGTTCGTATACACCTTTCCCAAATCGATTTTTCGCAAACGGCCTTCTTTTAGTAAAGCCACATAATCTTGCAATTTAAAATGATCGGGCGCCAAATCTTTAATAAATGAATTTCCCGTTCCCAACGGAATAATTCCCAAGGGTTTTTTATCGGCATGATGCATCAGTCCGTTTACCGTATCGAATAAAGTACCATCTCCTCCTATGGCCACCACTGCATCGTATTTTTTTAAATTCATTTCTTTCAGAGCATGCCATGGATGATGAGGATAGGCGGAAACAAACCATTCCGGTTTAATATGGTTATCTTTAAATATTTTATGCAACAAATCCAGATGTCTTTTGACCTTTCCCCGACCTGCAAACGGATTAATAACCGCCAATACTTTCATTCCATTCAATTTTTATGTAAATTTGGGAAAAATTCGAATTATGAAAAAGTATCCTGCTTCAATCATTGTATTGCATTGGCTTACAGTTATTTTAGTTGCAATTGTGGCCTACAAGGGCTTTCATCTGGAAGACTATGAATTTAATGCGGCGAATTTCAGTAAATTCCGCAATCATGCTTTATTGGGCATACTTATTTTAATCATTACCCTTGTCAGGTTTTATCTGATAAAAAAGCACCAAAACAACTTGCCGCAACTTCACTATTACAGTAATTTCCATCGTTTGGTGGTTAATGCCGTCCATGCCATGATCTACACCCTTTTGATACTGATTCCCATCGTCGGATTTTTGAATGTCCTTCAAACAGGGGCTTTCGGCTACTGTTTCGGAAAAGAATTTCCCGAAGGTGCCCAATTAAATGACACTTTACACGAAATGCATGAAATTCTGGCATGGTTTTTATTTTTTCTGATTGCCGCTCACGTGCTGGGAGTTTTGATGTATATGATCAAAACCAAAGAAAAATTAATAAAACGCATGTGCCTGCTTGCCAAATAGTTATTTAAAACATACGTCCGGCTTCATTTTCTTTTTGTAAATTGCGTAAGAAAATTACGCGGATGGAATTTTATTTGGAAAAATTAAAAGACGTCAAGGCATTCATATTCGATGTGGACGGCGTATTTACCGATGGCAAGGTATATATCACCCCCGAAGGAGACCTAATGCGAAGCATGCATACCAAAGACGGATTGGCCGTCAAAAAAGCCGTGGACGAAGGATTTCCGGTCGGCATTATTACCGGCGGCAATAACACGAATATCATCAAACGCTTCGAATATTTGGGCGTGAAGGATGTTTATTTGAATGCACACAATAAAGCCGAATTTCTTTGTGATTTTTTGCATCATCATCAATTAAAACGGGAAGATATTGCATACATGGGTGATGACATTCCGGATATGGAACCCATGCAAATGAGCGGTTTCTCCGCTTGTCCTGGCGATGCCGTCGATGAAGTCAAGGAAATTGCCGATTATATATCCCCCTTGCCCGGTGGGAGCGGATGTGTAAGAGATTTAATCGAAAAAGTTTTAAAAATTCATGGAAAATGGTTCAAATAGCCGGCTCCTACATGCAATAATCAAAGGCATCCGGCTACCGAATTTGTTACTAATCCTTTTATTCCATTTTTTGGTCTATATCAAATTTTTCAACGAATCGGACCCGCATATTTTTTTTCTTCTAGCCGCTTCGGTTCTCGTTTTTATGGCCGGTGCCAATTTGGAAAATGATCTCAAGGATTTGTATGCCGACCGGATGAATCGCAAAACCAATTTTTATCATGTCTATCGGGCCGAATTTCTCAAAATACTTCCTTATGTATTATATGGCTTGAGTTTATTCGGATTTTATATTTTTCTTTACCGAATCAAGATGACTTCATGGATTTTATATTTTATTTCAATTACCATTCTCATGATAAATTATAATCATATTTTAAAAAAAATGCCTTTCTTGGGGAATTTTATTATTTCTCTCTTATCCATGATTGTCATTATTCAATTATTGATCTTTTTTCCGGCCTCCATGGAAGCCGCCCGGATATTGGTTTTATTGGGATTCATTATATTTTTCGTCACACTCAATCGCGAAATGCTCAAAGATCTCGAAGACCGGAAAGGCGACCGGCGTGCCGGATATTATACATTGGCCACCCTCTCGCCGGACAAAACATTTAAAATTATTTTTTTTCAATCAGTAGTTACACTTATCCTATTGAGTGTTTTAATTCTGCATCTGCAGAACACGTATTCCGTTTTATTTTATGTCGGCGTCTTTCTGTTTCAATTATTCATTTTGATGAATTTATTTAAACTCAAAAAGTCGGTTAAAACACTAAAAAATCTACATAAATGGCTAATTTTCATGGGGATAGCGGGCATAGCCGTACTCTAAAATTCTTTTGGCCGGAAAATTTCAAATTAATTTTGGCCACACGTTCACCGCGAAGGATTCAATTGATAAAGCAGATGGATATTCCTTTTGAAATAGTAACGATTCCATTCGACGAATCGTCTATCGAAACAAAAGATGTAGTCCATATAGCCCGAATGAAAAATATGGCCTATTCTCATGATTTAAAAAAAGGAGAAATTTTGCTTACCGCCGACACATTGGTTATTTTGGATGACGAAATTATGGGAAAACCTGCAAATGAAACGGAAGCAAAAATAATGTTGAAAAAATTATCCGGGCGAAAACATCTTGTCGAAACGGGCGTTTGCCTGCGCACATCCGAAGAAATACGTTGTTTCAAAGAGCGAACCAAAATATTTTTTAAAAATTTACAAGACCGCGAAATCGAATATTATGTACGCACATACAAACCCTTTGACAAAGCGGGTGGCTACGGTATTCAGGAATGGATCGGACTAACCGGAATCGAGAAAATAAGCGGTGATTACTACAACGTCATGGGATTGCCCACTTCCGCCTTATGGCAAGAATTAAAAGAAATACTCCGGCGGACTTCAAATATTTGAATATCAAAAGAAATGTAGTATTTTTGCACGTCGTTTCCGGGAACAAGGCAGGAAACGACACGGGAGAATAAAGTTTAACCCCTTCCGTTTGATTCCCTTAATTGCCTTGGTCAAGCGGAATACAAAGATATATTTATTATGTCTGACGAAATGAAAAATCAGGAACAAAATCCTGAAGAACTTCAAGCGCAAGAACAAGAAAAACAAGAAACAAAAGCGCAGGAAACACAAGAAACGGTTGAAGCCGAAGTCCAAGAACAAACCGAACAAAAAGTAGAGCAACCGGTAGAAGAAACCGTGCCGGCCAAAGTCGAACCGGTTACCTCACCAGACAGCGATGAGGATTTCGATTGGGAATCTTTCGAAGAAGGTATCGATAATTTGGACTCGGATAAACTTAAGGAATTTGAAAAACTTATCGAACAACAACTTCATGTTTTCGAAGAAAACGACGTTATCGAAGGCGTGGTTACCAAAATTACCGATAAGGATGTGATTATCGATATCAATTCCAAATCCGAAGGCGTTATTTCGAGAAACGAATTCCGGTATAATCCCGATTTAAAACCCGGCGACAAAGTGGAAGTAATGGTCGTAAAAAAAGAAGATAAAAACGGCCAATTAGTACTTTCACACCGAAAAGCCCGCCTACTCAATGCATGGGAAAAAGTAAACGAAGTTTACGAAAAAGGCGAAATTGTCAAAGGGTATATTAAATCCCGCACCAAAGGTGGAATGATTGTAGATGTATTCGGTATCGAATCATTCCTCCCGGGTTCGCAAATCGATGTAAAACCCATTACCGACTACGATTCGTATGTAGGTAAGACGATGGATTTTAAAGTGGTAAAAATCAATCCCGAATTCAAGAATGTGGTAGTTTCGCATAAAGCCATCATCGAAGAAGAACTCGAAAAGAGAAAAAGAGAAATCATCAAGACACTTGAAAAAGGTCAAATCCTTGAAGGTGTGGTTAAAAATATCACTTCATACGGCGTATTTGTAGATTTGGACGGTTTGATCGACGGATTGATTCACATCACCGACTTATCTTGGAGTCGCATAAATCACCCCAGTGAAGTGGTTAATGTGGGAGATAAGGTTAAAGTGGTTATCTTAAACTTCGATGAAAATAAATCGAGAATTCAGTTGGGTATCAAGCAATTGGAACCTCATCCGTGGGAAACACTCGATCCTGATTTGAAAGAAGGAGATAAGGTAAAAGGTAAAGTTACAGTCGTGGCCGATTATGGTGCATTTGTGGAAATTGCACCCGGTGTGGAAGGTCTTTTACACGTATCGGAAATGTCATGGAGCACTCACTTGCGATCCGCACAAGACTTTGTGAACGTCGGTGACGAGGTGGAAGTCGTTATTCTGGAACTCGATAGAAAAAACAGAAAACTTTCCCTCGGTATGAAACAATTGACCGAAGACCCATGGAAGGATATTGAGAAAAAATATCCCGTGGGATCCAAACATAAAGGAAAAGTCAGAAACTTTACCAATTTCGGTGCATTTATAGAACTGGAAGAAGGCGTGGACGGATTAATCTACATTAAAGATCTCACTTGGGATAGAAATGTAAAACATCCCTCGGAAGTATTAAACATCGGCGACGAAGTAGAAGTCGTGGTATTGGAAGTTGATCCGGAAGGAAGAAAAATCAGTCTCGGATTGAAACAACTTCAAGAAAATCCATGGGACAAATACGAAGAAAAATACCAAGTAGGTAAAGTTTTCGAAGGCGTAGTAAAAGAAGTTTCCGGCAAAGGTGCCATTATCTTGCTTGACAATGAAGTGGAAGCATTTGCACCCGGACGGTTACTTATCAAAGAAGACGGTAAGAAACTGAAGAAAGGAGAAACCGCTAAATTCAAAATCAAAGAATTTGATAAAGAATTCCAAAAAATCGTTGTTTCTCATACCGACACATATCGCGAAGATGAAGAAAGTGTGAAAGATACGCTGAAAAAACTTAACAAATCGGCGGGAAAAGCCACTTTGGGCGACTTGGAAGAATTGCAAGAACTAAAAAAACGAATGGAGAAAGCCCAAAAAGACGATACCGATACAAAAGAAGAAGAATAAAAATTATTCCTCTTACAAAACAAAAAACCGCCCTTTCTCGAGGGCGGTTTTTTTACATGATTTCAAAATAATCCCGTCATCCGTAACCGGAAGTGTCATTTGCTTTCGGCAAATAATTCGGCTACTTTGTCCCAATTAATCACCCGGAAAAAGTCATCGATGTAATTTCCCCTTTTATTTTGATGCTTTAAATAATAGGCGTGTTCCCACACGTCCATGCCCAAAATCGGCTTGCCCGAACAATCTACAAATTTCATCAACGGATTGTCTTGATTGGCCGTGGTACAAATCGATAATTTTCCGTGGCTACTTACCAGCCAAGCCCATCCGGAACCGAAACGTCCCAGCCCGGCTTTTTTAAATGCGTCTTTGAAACTATCGATAGACCCGAAATCTCTTTTGATGGCATCGGACAGTTCGCCTCGGGGTTCGCCGCCACCATCGGGCGACATGATTTGCCAATAAAGATTATGATTCCAATATCCGCCGCCATTGTTTCGAATTGCCGTTTCGTGAATATGAATGGTTTTCAAAATCTCGTCGATACTCATATTCTCGTAACACGTGCCTTCAATGGCAGCGTTTAATTTGTTGGTATAACCTTGATGATGTCCCGTATGATGTACACGCATAGTGGCTTCATCGATATAGGGTTCCAAGGCATTATAATCGTACGGTAAATCCGGTAATTTGAACATAACTTTAAATTTAATTGGTTAAAACAAAAATAAACAAAAGTTACGTCAAATCGGGATAAAGGTTATAATTTTTTCCAATAAACAAATAAAGCATCTCAATATAATTTGACCAAAGCCCTGACTAATTCTCTTACGACAGGTTCCGCTTTTTTGGCTTCTTTCATGACTTCTTCATGATTGACGCTTTGGATTAATTCCGGATCATCGATGTCAGTGATAACCGAAATACCGAAAACTTCCATATTCATGTGTTTGGCCACAATAACTTCCGGCACGGTACTCATTCCCACTGCATCGGCACCCAATACCCGCACCATATTATATTCGGCTATGGTTTCGAAAGTAGGTCCCGAAAGTCCGAGATACACACCTTTTTGATAACAAATTTTATGTTCCTTGGCATATTTTTCCACCACGGCAATCATTTTTTTGCTATACGGCTCGCTCATATTGACGAATCTCGGGCCGAAACGCGGATCATTCTTCCCTCGCAGCGGATGTTCGGGAAAGAAGTTGATATGGTCGCGAATGAGCATCACATCACCTATTTTATAACTTTTATTAACGCCTCCCGAAGCATTGGACACGATTAATTTATCGATACCCATTAGTTTCATCACCCGTTCGGGGAAAGTAACCTGATACATGGAGTAACCTTCATAAAAATGAAATCGCCCGTTCATAGCCATTACAAATTTTCCGGACAACATGCCGAAAATCAACGATCCTTTGTGTCCTTCGACCGTGGATACGGGAAAATTGGGAATATCTTTGTAAGCCAGTTCGATTTCTATATCTATATCCTCAATTAAGGTGCCCAATCCGCTTCCCAAAACAATCGCATATTCGGGAACACGACCGCCGGTTTTGTTCAGCAGGAATTTAGCGGTCTCATTGGCTTTGTCAAACAAATTTTCCGGTGTTAGCATAATTCAATATTTTTTGGTTAAATTTTTCTTTTTCTTCAATTTCCGCCCTGACGGGAATATAATACAAGGCCTCTATTTTATTTTTCAATTTATAAAAATCCTTTTCCGTTGTCAAAACGACATCGATTTTTTTCCGTTCCATCATTTTTCGAATTTCGTTCAGTTCCTTATTTCCGTACTTTGCGTGGTCGGGAAAAGCAATGCTTGCAAATTTAATCTTTTTCGCATTAAGAAACCGGTACAAAGGTTCCACTCGCGCAATTCCGGTAATAAGCAAGACATTTTTTTGTCGCAATTCGTCCCATGAAATTTGTCCGCCGGCTTGATTGACGGGATTTTCATGTGCCAAATAAGAAAAAAATATTTCCTTGCCATAGATTTTTAAACGTTTTTCAATTTCTTTTTTTCTTTTATTCGCCCCTTGGGGCGATTTGGTTACGACAATCATATCGGCGGCACGTGCACGATCGGGCAAATCCCGCAGATTTCCTAACGGGAAAAGAGAATCTTCATCAAATGTTTTATCAAAAAGAGTAAGCAAGATATTCATCCCGGCCTGAATACGGCGGTGCTGAAAAGCATCATCCAGAATAATCACATCAGGCCTGCAATTTTCCTGCAATTTTGTAATTCCTTCCGCGCGATTTTCGGCCACGGCCAAGCAAAATGCGGAATTTTTGAATTTTAAATAAATTTGATAGGGTTCGTCGCCGATATTTTCCGGTAAGGCCTTTTCGTCTGCCAGGACAAAACCTTTAGTTTTTCGTTTGTAACCCCGGCTTAAAACGGCTACTTTCTTATTTTTTGATAATAAAAAACGACTTAAATATTCTACCATCGGCGTTTTGCCACTTCCTCCGAGATTGAGATTCCCTACATTAATTACGGGAATATCGAAACGCCGGGATTTCAGGATATGCCAATCATATAATCTATGGCGAAACCATAAAATGCCATAAACAAATGCGGAAACAGGTCCGAACAAAACAAACCGAAATATTTTTTTTAGTCCCATTTCCAAAATCTTAGCATTAGCGTTTCGATAAGTATAAAAATGAGCGCCAAGATGAGAAAGAAACGTCCCAAATCAATCGAAGAGAAATTATGGTCTTGTTTTCCTTCTTTTTCCGCTTTAAATAGGTCGGCATTGTAAGGTAACGAACCATAATCGTCGAAATATTTTAAGATACTTTCACTTCTGTGATAATTCAAGGCCACCACATCAACCGTATCCCCTTGATGGACTACATAATAAATTCCCGCTTCCCGAATCAAATCTTCGGGATATAACACCGTAAATTGGCCGTGTTGTTCCTGATAGGGAATGATTGAAAAATCACCTTTTAGCAGTCGTAAGGGTTTGTTTGAATTCCGTTCCAATTTGACAGGAAATTTCATGTCCGTGGTCAAGTATTGATATAAACTATTTTTATCCGAATCCATCCATAAGGGTTTAAAAAAAACCGGAATAACCAACGGAGACAAATAAAAATCCGAAACCGGATGGCCAAGTGCCGATGAGAAAATAAACATATTGCCTTGTTTCACCAATAAGGGACGCCCGCCTTCCAATTGCAATAAATCCAATGTGCGGGATGGAAGACGATAGGAAGATTTGAATACGGGTGCCCTGAAATTGGTTTCTTTTTTCTTAAACACATTTCTAAAAAAAGGATGATTGTACCGAATACGCACCAATTCCCTTGTAATCGTGTCGGATTGCGTATGGGGCCAACCCAATGATGCATAAAAGATTTGATCGTTACTTGTAAAATCAGGAATAAAAATAAATTTTCCTTTATGCTTGCCGGTATATCGCTTGATCAAATCGATATTATAAAAAGGTTTCCACCCTTTAAAAATAATCAAATCGAAATTTTCCAATTCATCCCAAGGAATTTTTCCCGGTTTGACAAAATTCACTTGTATATTGGGATGGTCATAAAGCGTTTCGAAAAACGAAGGGATTTCATCTCCTGCTATTAAGATGTTATAAGTCAACGGGATAGGCATTTTAAAATACATATCGTTATCAAATCCCAAATTATTTTCACCTTTCAAACTTATTTTCCCGTACCGGACCCTGTGTTTTTTAGGAATTTCAAAGCGAAGTGTATCCGATTTGTTTTTTTCCAACGAAAACCGCCGCTTATATAAAATATTATTTTCGGTATAAAGTTCCACGGCCAAATCAAAATGCCTACCCATACTTGCCACCACCACGTTCATTTCATAGGATTCCAACCTGTTTGAAGTGAGATATAGCGTATCAATCCATGCATTGGCCGGAAAAGCGGGTTTTTTAAATATAAAATGCCATTTAGACAACGTATCGGCCCCAATCAATTTAAAATCCGCCGAAGTTAAAAATTGACCGTCCGTAAGATAAAATATTTCCTTATTCTCGGACTTACGTATTAATTGATTAATAATCGCTTCGTGATCAAATACAAAGGGAGAAAATCCCGCTTCCGTCACTTTCTTAAGCACGGTCTCTTCGCCCTCGTATTCATACAACGTGTTGGATATTAACAATTTGTAATCTGAATTTTTATTTAAAACGGCTTGAAGATCGGACAAAAGATCTGCCCGGATACTTCCCGTCGATTCCGTGTAGGAAGTGCTCAAGGAATTGTCAAAAACAAGATAATAATCGATTTTTTTTTGTTGCTCCCGTGGAATATAGGGCCGTGCAAAAGCCAATACCAAAAAAAGAAAAATCAACATCCGCGTAAGCAAAACCAAATATTTTTTTAACCGCCTGTTACGTCTCGATTCCTTTTCCACTTGGCTTAGAAAAGCCACATTGGAAAAATCCACTTTTTTGAATCGCCGGAATTTAAATAAATGAACAAAAATAGGTATTAGCAAAAAGGCAAGTGCGTATAATATGTGCGGATTCATGAATTTCATCAATAGCAAAGATATTAAATTTATATCCTTTATATTTGTACACCTAATTTTTTTCGGAATGAAAATAGCGCTTGCTCAAATCAATGTGATTATCGGGGATTTTGAAGGCAATTTTCAAAAACATGTTCACTATATCAACCGGACCATACGGGAAGGCGCAGATATGATTGTTTTTCCCGAATTAAGCATCACGGGCTATCCGCCCCGCGATTTTTTGGAGTTTAAGGATTTTGTAATCCGGGCCAACGAAACGGTTGAACGGCTAAAAGAATTTTCCCGCGAAATAGCCATAATCGTAGGCACTCCGACCGTAAATCCGGTCATCGAAGGGAAAGACCTGTTTAATTCGGCCGTATTTTTATATGAAGGCAAAGAAATTTTCAGACAACATAAAACTTTGCTTCCGACCTATGATATTTTTGACGAAGCGCGCTATTTCGAGCCGGCTTCTTCATGGAAAATAATTGAATTTAAGGGAAAGAAATTGGCATTGAGCATTTGTGAAGATTTATGGAATTTGGGTAATGAAAATCCACTTTATACCATCAATCCTTTGGATCAACTCATGGCTTCCGGGCCGGATTTAATTATCAATCTTTCGGCCTCGCCATTTGATTACGAACATGCCAAAGAGCGCATTAAAGTGCTGAAAGCCAACGTTAAAGCATACGGATTGCCCATTGTGTACGTCAATCATACCGGCGCCCAAACCGATTTGGTTTTTGACGGCGGTTCACTTGTTATGACGCCAGAGGGAAATCTTTATCGCGAACTTCCTTTCTTTGAAGAGGCATTTGAAATAATCGATATCGAACGGATGGACCAAGTGAACCGCGAACGTCCCAAAGAAAAGATACCGCTCATTCATCAAGCATTGGTAACCGGCATCAAGGATTATTTCGGAAAAATCGGTTTAAAGTCCGCTATTCTCGGACTTTCCGGCGGAATTGATTCCGCCGTGGTCGCCGTTTTGGCTGTCGAATCTTTAGGAAAAGAGAATGTGCATGCCCTATTGATGCCATCGCGTTATTCCTCTCCTTCTTCCGTAAGTGACGCAGTTGAATTAGCCGAAAATCTGGGCATCTCATATGATATCATCTCCATTGACAAACCCTTCGAAGCCATTGAGCACGAACTCGATCGCTATTTTCCCACCGACGGCATTACCGAAGAAAATATTCAACCCCGCATTCGCATGATTTATTTGATGGCCTATTCCAACAAAAAAGGATATATCTTGCTTAACACAAGCAATAAAAGCGAGTTGGCCGTCGGCTACGGCACCCTCTACGGCGATTTGGCAGGCGGACTTTCGGTACTCGGTGATGTATATAAAACCGAAGTTTACGAATTGGCCGAATATATTAACAGCCAAAAAGAAATTATTCCCCGTTCGATTATCACCAAGCCGCCCTCGGCCGAACTTCGACCCGATCAAAAAGATACGGACACTTTACCTCCTTACGAAACGCTTGACAATATTCTTCGTCTATATATTGAAAAACGTCTGGGCCCCCAAGAAATTATTGCGCGGGGTTTTGACGAATATTTAGTCCGGCGGGTATTGAAAATGGTTAATCGCAATGAGTTTAAACGTTACCAAACCGCACCTGTTATCCGGGTCAGTCCGAAGGCGTTCGGAATGGGAAGGCGCATGCCGATTGTAGGTAAATATTTGGAATAACTCATTCGAGCGATTCGGGCGAATCATCTCCTTGGTCTTCGGCACGGCGAAGTAAATCTTCCCGAAGACGTTTTTTGGGCGACAAACCCAATTTCCGGATATTTTCGACCCGTTTTACCAAACTTCCCCTTTTACCGTCGGTTAATTTATTCATCGATGCTTCATAAAACCCCTTGGCATCGTCCAATTTTTTACCCAATTGAATCAAATCTTCACTGAATCCGACGAATTTATCGTATAATTCACTGGCTTGTCTTATAATTTCGCGCGTATTTTGATGTTGGCGTTCGGTTTTCCATAAAGATTCCACCACTTTTAGGGTGGCCAACAAAGTGGAAGGCGTAACCATCACCACATGCGACCGCAAGGCCTCGTCGTAAAGTCCCGGGTCTGCTTTTAATGCCAATGCAAATGCCGGCTCCAACGGTATGAACATCAATACGAATTCGGGTGTTTTGCCTTGCAATTCCTCCAACGCATGATAATTTTTTCTGGCCAACTCCCGGATATGATTTCTTACGGACATCAAATGGGCCTGCAATAATCGTCTTCTTTCGTTTTCGTCCTCGGCACGTATATACTCCGTATAATGTTTGATAGATACCTTGGCATCTATTACCAAGACTTTGTTTTCAGGCAAATAAACAATCACATCGGGACGGTAGCGTTTGAAATCTTCGCCGGATTCCGAAAAACTTTGTTGCATTTTATATTCCCTACCCTCTTCCAATCCTGATAATTCCAATAAACGTTTCAATGTAATTTCGCCCCAATCGCCCATTACTTTACTGTCTCCTTTCAGCGCTTTGGTTAAATTGACCGCTTCATCGGCCATTTGCTTATTCAAATCGCGCAGATGCTTGATTTGCTCGGACAATTCGCGAATGCGGCCGTATTGTTCCTTATCGGTCTTTTCCACCTTGGTTTTAAACTCGTTCAATTGTTCCTTAAACGGTTCGATAATATGTTTGAGTTGCGTGGTTTGTTGTTCGGATAATTTTTTGCCGGTTTCTTCCAATAATTTATTGGCCAAATTTTGAAATTTCTCTTCCAAAAGCGTTTCGTTTTCTTTGGCTTGTTGTTGCAATTCGTCCAAACGCTGACGCCAACGCTTGATTTCGGCTTCGAAATTCTTACGTTCACTTTCGATTTGCATCAATAAGCGGCCGGTTTCTTTGTCCTTCTCCGACTGTAAGCGCACCATTTCCTTATCCAAAGTATTATATTGCGCTTGCCATTTTTCGCTTTCGGTTTTCCATTTTTCATTGTCGGCCGATAAATTTTCTATTTGGTTTTTTAAATCCGTATTGGCGGTTTCCAAACGGACAATTTCGGCTGTTAAACGCGAGCGTTGCAGCAAAAAGGCAATGGCAAAGCCAATGATAAAACCCGTCAAAACCCACATCAATATGAAATACCACTCCATCATTTTCTTAATTTAAATTGCCGGTTATTTTTATCAAAGATAAGCAAATCGTTGGTAAATACCCGGGCGAAATCTCCGTTTTCCATGGCCGTGTCCATAGCGGATTTTGTTAGTTTTCCCTCATGAATGATGACGACGTCATCGGCGATATCGGTTATTAAATCAAGATAATGAGTGGAAAATAACACGGTCTTGCCGGAACGGGCAATGCGCTTGAGCAACACCAACATTTCCGCCCGGTGGGTGATGTCCAAATGCGTGTCGGGTTCATCGAGTAACATTACGGGCGTATCTTGCACCAAGGCCCGGGCAATCATAACCCGTTGGCGTTCGCCGTCGCTCAATTCCGTCACGGGCCGCCGGGCAAAACGGCTGAGGTCCAAGTCGTCCATCACTTCGTCGATTTTTTTCAAATCGTTATTTTTCAACAGGTTAAGTTTGTTTACATACGGAAACCGCCCCGAAGCCACCACTTCCCGCACGCGCAAGGGCGTTTGCACGGGTACGGTTAATACCACGGAAATAAATTTGGAAATTTCTTCTCCTTTGAAATCCCTGATGTTCCGGTTGCCGATCCATACTTCGCCCGAAAAATCCCGGTGCATGCCGGCCAAAATGCGCAACAAGGTGGTTTTTCCCGAGCCGTTTAATCCCAATAACACACTGAGATTGCCCGGCGTAATTTCAAAATCCGCATGCGAGAATACTTCATGGTGTCCGTAGCGGGCCGTTAAATCCTTGGCTTTAATCATTTGGAAAAATTATTACATAATCGTTTTTTCCTACACTTCCGGTAGAAATGCCGGATACGGGAAATGCTTGGAGTTTGCGACGCACATCTTCCGGGAGATTTTCCCATTGCGCTCTACTCAAAATATATACCGCTCCCGGGCTGAATAGCGGTTTTTCTTCAAAAAAATTATCCGGATTTTCCGGCACTATTATTTGGCTCGAAGGATGGTATTTTTCCAAATAAAAAATCAAACTGGGCGGATGGGCATAATGATTCAATACAATAATTTTACCGGCATTTTTGTTCCGGTTTTCTATCGTTTTCGCGACGCGAAAAGTAGCGTTTTTGTATGATTCGGCAAGAGGAAGCACAAGCGTGAGTAATCCGGCGCTCCACCAAATCCCTGAAAATAATAATATGACCAGTACATGAGACGAATACCCTTTTTCGTGGGTTTTCATGGCCCATACGGTTAGAAACACCACACCTATTAATAAAAGAAATAGCATGAAGAAAACAACCGAACTTCTTTCGGGTATCGGAAACGGTTTAAAGGAATATATAAAAGGAACCGCTATACTTAATCCGGCAAAAATAATCCACTGAACGATCAATGGAATCCTCAAATCGATTTTCCATTCCCTTTGCATTACCTTTTCCGCAGCCACTCCGAAAAGCAAAGCGCCGGCAGGATAAGCCGCCAATACATAAGCGGGCAATTTACTGGGCAAAAATTCATAAGGAAGCCAGCCGGCAATAAACCATAGTATGAGAAAACGAATTGTTTTGTCGTTGATTTTCAAATACTTCCATATAAATTTAAATACCAACCACACCAAGGGCAAATAAGCCAATCCGAATAGAAAAAACAAAATAAAATAACTTCCCGGCGGACCTGTCTGCCCCAATACCGCCGAGTGGGTCCGTTTCAGAATGTACCAGTCCGTCCACCACCGGACAAATCCGGGATTTTGTTGCCATACCGCGAATATCCATATTCCGAAGGGAAGAAGAGCCAATATTCCGAAAAACCACGGATGGGTACGAATAACGGATTTTTTATCAGGAAAAAATAATATCAACAACAACCATAAAAAACCCGCCCAAAGCAAAATAGGCGGACCTTTGACCAACATACCCAAAGCAACGGACAAATAAAAAGAAACCAAAGCGATTTTCCTGTTTTTTATTAAATAATCAGCCAACGATAGCCCCGCCCAAGTATAAAAAAATAAAAGCAACCCGTCCGTCACGGCCATTTTACCCAACATCAAAATAAACACATTTCCCGCCATAAACATTGCAGCCAAAAGAGAAGAACGGTCTCCTAATAATTTTTTTCCTTTAAAACGAATCAAAAATATGCTTAACCATACCGCTACCGCCGAAAAAAAACGAACGGCAAAAGTGTTGATACCGAACAATTTATAACTTAATGCCATCAGCCAGAAATGAAGAGGCGGCTTGCGGTGAATATTGCTCCAAGTAAAATCGGGAATTATCCAATCTTTTCCTTCGAAAATGCGTTTGGCAAAACCGGCATAAGCGGCTTCATCTTGATCCCAAAGGGAAATATAATTATTAAATGCCAATAAAACCAAGGCCAAAAAGCCGAAAAAAATCAAATCAAACGGGGAGACCTTATTTTTAAAAGTAAATGTCACTTAACAAAACGTTTGAATAATCCGTATTTAAAAATCACATAAATAGCCCGGAAACCGTCCTTCCATCCGATTTTTTTGCCTTCGGCATAGGTGCGGCCGTAATAGGCGATGCCCACTTCATAAATACGGACGCCCGGAATGCGCGCGATTTTATTGGTGACCTCCGGTTCGAAACCGAATCTTTTTTCTTTTAAGTCCAAATTTTGTATCATTTTGGTGTCAAACAACTTATAACAAGTTTCCATGTCGGTCATGTTCAAATCCGTGAAAACATTGGACAAAAAAGTGAGGAACCGGTTGCCGATGGTATGCCAGAAAAACAAAAGCCGGTGGGGTTTGCTTCCTTTGAATCTGGAACCGTAAACCACATCGGCAAAGCCCTTTAGTACGGGATGCAAAAGTGCGTTGTAATCCTGCGGGTCGTATTCCAAATCGGCGTCTTGAATAATGAGATATTCGCCTGTGGCTTCCTTGATGCCTTTGTGCAAGGCGGCGCCTTTGCCCATATTTTGCGGTTGCAAGAAATATTTGAATTCCGTTTCGGGATGTTGGTCGATGTATTTCAATACTACTTCTTCCGTATTGTCGGTTGAGGCGTCGTTGACGATAATGATTTCTTTTTTAATACCGTTTGGCAAATCCACAGCCAAAACCGCATCTAACAATTGCACGATAGTATTGGCTTCATTGTATGCCGGGATGATGACGGAGAGTTTACGGATTTGCTTCATAAAATTTTGCTAATTGCTACTTGGATTTTAAATTCAAAAATACATAATTCCTTCTTAATTTCCTTTTACATTTCCGGGTTAGCATTAAAAATCATCATTCCACCGGGAAAGGAATGTCTATAAGTCGAAGGGAAAAGTTGCATTAATGTATCACGACTTATAAATCTTTTTCGTTTGATGGCATCAAAATAAATAATCATTGCTCCCGAATCTTTTACTTGGTAAAGCAATTGTTCGGCCGGGATCAACCGGTCCGTAATCACCATTTCTGTGCAATCCGTATATTCGGGTTTGTATCCGAATTTAAATGCCAGATATTCCGGCGCATTGGAGATGATCTTATGATGGCTATTTTGTATCACGGGAATAAGCGCGCTTACCGATTTTTCAAAATCTTTACCCGAAAATGCATATCCGTTTTGATAATGAAATACCGCGGACCTTAATCCACTCAAAATCATTAATCCGGCTAACAGATATGCCAAATACGGACGTCGAATACATTTTATCGAAAACCAAAGTAAAGTCAAATAAATAAACGGAAATACGGGCAATAAAATGCGACCGTTAAAATCCGTAAGCGGATCGAAAAAATGCACGGTTACCCAAATAAAAAGAAAATAAACCACGGAAATAATTATCCATTCACGCAATTGTTTGAATTGGTGTGCATGACAAGGAACAATTTTTTTTCTTTCCCTTATAAATAACCAAGCGAAAATAAAACCTGCCAATATTAAAATGATAATAAATACATATTTTTCTCTAAACGGCAAAAACCACATCAAAATAGACTTAATTCCCCAGATATATTGATCAATGTTTGCAGGATGCCATGAGAGATGTCTATCTACCGCATTGATATGATAATTCAGGACAAAAAATATCCATGATAAGATGATCATAGACGAGGGTAATAAAACAATAACAAGTTGACGAATCTTCTCTTTAACGTTATTTTGTTGCAGGATGATTAATATAACATAAGCACCTATAATGCCTAATGCGGCATAACGAACCATGAACATCAAGCCGAGAAAAAATCCCAAGAGTATGATATAAAAAATCCGGTTTGTACTTCGAAATTTCAACCAGAAAAAATAGGAACACAACAATAACCACAAAAATAAAATCTCACTCCAGACCATTAAGGAACTAAATATTACGGCATGTGACAATACAAATGCAAATGAAAAAATATAAGATTCAACCGGCCCGAAAGAAAGTTTTATTAATATATGACGAAAAGAAAATGCTATGAGTAAAAGCAATAATAAATTCAAGATTCTTGCACAAATCAATAACGAATCCGTTTGAATCGATTTACATAGAGCCCCTAAAACGAACGGATAACCCGGCGGCCAATGTGTTTGAAGGTGCCCGTCTATAAAAAACGAGGTATAACGGGAAAAGGATTCGGCTGTTAATAGATAACAAACCGAATCGGGCGAAACACCCATACCATATGAAGTTGTTGAAAACCAGTAAATTACAATTATTATTATAAAAATAACAATCTGTACCGGCCAAAATTTCTTCATTCTTTTTTTTTATTTAATGATTTTTATTTTTAATGCCGTACTTTTCTTATCGCTGATTTCAGTCCAAACCGCTGCTATAATTCCTTTATAATAATCCAACCCTATATAGTCGCCAAAAAAAACATCCTTCACCGGCACAAAAGGTTTTTCACTCATTTCAAGAATTTTACGGGTTTTCCGGGCCGGATTATAAAACAATAATTTTACTTCCGTAAGCGGACCTTTTGTTTGGCTCCTGTCATAATATAACATGATTATATTGCCGTGCTTATCCAATGAGAAGGCGGGGAAAAATTGGTCGCGGTTCACATCTCCTAATAATTGCGGCCCGTGCCATGTTTTTCCTTTGTTTTTACTGTAAATCATTTTGATATCGGCGCCGGTTTCCTCATTATAATCACCGAAAATCACGTAAAAATTTTCTTTATCGTCCATTTTAAAATTAGGAAGTCCGTTGGTCCTGTATATACCTTCCACATCGAAGGACCATCCCGCTTCCTGCTCGGCTATAGGTTGATCTTTATGCCATGTTTTACCGCCGTCGGTGGAATAATCCAGCCAAATCTTGCCGTCATAAGCCCAGACCACATAGACATTTCCATCATTATCAAATAAGGGAACCGCCCCTTCGACCGTTTTGTCGTCATCCAAGCAATCCCCTTCTATATCGTTGATTCTTAACGGTTTGCTCCAATTTTCTCCTTGATCGTCCGAAAAGGAAATTAAAATTCGTGATTTGTCTTCCGGATTTTTACTGCCGTATTTGTCAAATTCCGTCCATGCAAGCGCCAAACGTTGGGTTTTGCTGTCAACGGCCGGCCACGGTTTATCTTGTTGTTTTTCTCCGTTTTTTCCGATTAATATTCCGTCGTTCCATGTTGTTCCGCCGTCATCGGAATATTGCATCACAATACCTTCCAACCAATGACCTCCCTTGCGCAGGCCGCTCGCCAAATGGAAATAATAAACCCGACCCCTACTGTCCGAAATTAATACCGGATCGCCATATACGCCGTATCGGGACTGCAATTTGTTTTTATGCCAAGTTTTCCCCGTATCCCGTGAATAGAATACATTGTCCAATACCGCCCCGCCTACAATATTTGCCGGCTCTTTCCTGTTTATTACAATATGAGGTTCGGAAAACGGATAGTCGAATTTTCCGGAAAAAAAACTCCGTTCTGCAGCAGTTTCATAATCGGGCAAACGTATATCTACGGTCCTACATCCGGAGAAAAAGAAGATAATTAATAAAGGAAAGAAATATTTCATGGGAAAATTTTTCCCAAAATACAAAAAAGTTTATCGTCTGTGTTTTAATAATAGATAACCCGTATTATTCACATATTTTAGAATCATTTCGGTTCTATTTATTTTAATGATTTCAAATTCGCTTCTATACCCTCCCCTATCGATTAATATTAATTTTTCGGGTTCGGTATCTTCCTTCAATTCATAGTTAAAGTAAATAATTAAAATTCCCATACTGTTATAAAAATAGATATGATGATGGGGTGTGATTTCCACTTTGTTATCATAAGCCGTGGCGGAAATTAAATGACCGTTCGAGTCATATTCTTCCATTTCGTAATATTCCCATAATGGACCGGTCAATAATTCTTTGACCGACGGTTCAGCTTCTTTTTTCTTGCAGGAATTACCTGCTATCATTAGAACAGGAAAGATTAAAAAAATGAATAGTTTACGCATTTTATTTTTATTTAATTACTATTCTTTTTTATACTTATAAATAAAATATCCGTCACTAATGTCTTTTCTCAAAATCATTTCATTTTCATTAATCTCCAATATTTTATTTTCAACCGGAGTTCCTTGATAGGGTGTGGCAATAATTTTTTTGTCAGATTCGATGACTTCGTATTTACCGTAAATTATCAAATTTCTCGAATTCGTAAATGCATAAAAATTCCCAGAAGGAGTAAATTCATAATATAATTTGACGGAAATATAAAATACCTCATTGCCTTGAGCGTCGAATTTTTTCGATTCGTAATTATACCATACGCCGGAGGTGAGCAATTCTTTGATTGTTGGTTCTTTTGCTTTCTTCTTGCAAGAATAAAGTCCGGTCATTAATAAAACCGTAGAAAGTAGGAGGAATAATTTAGTTTTCATTACTAACGGATTAATTAATTTATTTTATTGAATTTATAAATCACATAATAGGATCCGTGATCTTCTTTGAATTCCATTTCGGATTCATCGAATTTAGCTACGCTATAAGTAACGGGATTCCCGTTTCGGGGTAGTAAACTAATGGTCATAGGGTCGATGTCTTCTTTCAACTCATAACTTCCATATTCCACAACTTGGCCGGTATTATCATAGATATAATAATAATCATTCATCGTAAATTCATAATCTTTATCCATAGCGAGCACGGCCGACACATTACCCGTACTTGTTTCATGTCTTTCCAATAAATAAAGATTCCACATGGACCCAGTCAATAACTCCTTCACCGTAGGTTCCGGCTCCGGCTGATTTTTCTTGCATGATACAAGACTTGACACAATAAAAATGCCTAGAATCAATAGAATGAATTTCTTTTTCATGGCTTGCGTTTATATGTTACTATTTAAATATAAATTATAAAATAAAAATTTACAATGTTAAAAGTCATAAAATAGATATTTTTATTATTTCTTTATAAATTTTTATTCTTGAAATAATGAAATATGAATTCTAAATAAATGAAACTTAGTGTTTTTTTATGATAACATATTAAATGAAGTTACATAATATAATATAGATGCCTCAAAAAAAATAGGATTAAAACATACTTAAATCAAACAAAAACTAAAAGAGAAATACATAAAATATTTTTTAAAATGATAAAAATTTATTTCCAATCCGATTCTTCCAATATAAATAGTTCCTTTACATCTTTATTAAAGATATGAGCTAATTTCAGCGCCAATAAAGTGGATGGTATATATTTCCCTTTTTCGATGGCATGAACGGTTTGTCGACTCACCCCGACCAATTGGGCCAACTCTTCTTGTGTCAGATTTTTTTTGGCTCGTTCGACTTTTAATAAGTTTTTCATATGCGCATTTCTTTTTTCAATTTATACAACGACCAATGGAATTTAAAAATAAAGAAAAACAATACTGTAAACATATTGAATACCATCACCCAAAGAAAATCCAGTCCGTAAAACAATAAGAAGGCAAGTAAAAGAATAAAATAATTTACATATACCGCCCAAACCAAGGAGTCCAGCCGGATTTTGGTAATAAATTCATCTTCATTCTCCACGCGGGAAAAAGCCACCAAAATTCCACCGATAATCAATAAGAGTCCGATAATTTCTTCGATAAGGTTGTCTTGTACAAATCCGAACGAAATCCATCCGCGCTTCGTGCTTTGACTCAAGAGGTCATTATCAATAATAATGGCCGGCATTTTGGCATTTAAAAAATCCGGCTCAAACGGATAGAAAATATACACCAACCCTAAAATTAAGCCGGGAATAAATAAAAACCATCCGATTTTTTTCCATTTGGCAGGAAATAAATATTGTGTTTTCATAAGATAAAATTTTCTACAAATGTAAAACTTATTTTACAATATGTCAAGTTTACTTTACTTTATTCGTATATTTTACTCAAAATTTTTCATTTTAATTCTATATATTTCTTTAAATAAGGGTATATGGCGTGCATGGAAACAATCCGTTCCGAAAAAAAATAAAAACATGGAAGCCAAAGGATTTTAACGGCGTTTTTTTTTAATTCTAATCCTTCAATTTCAGCACTGCCATAAATGCCGATTGCGGGATTTGGACTTTACCTATTTGACGCATTCGTTTTTTACCTTTCTTTTGTTTCTCGAGGAGTTTGCGCTTACGGGAGATATCACCGCCATAACATTTGGCGGTTACATCTTTGCGAAGGGCTTTGACGGTTTCGCGAGCGATGATTTTAGATCCGATTGCAGCTTGAATCGGAACGTCGAATTGTTGACGAGGAATAAGTTCTTTGAGTTTACTTACCATTTTTCGTCCGATTTCATAAGCCCTGTCCTTATGGATAAGGGCCGACAGGGCATCTACGGGTTGACCGTTTAGTAAAATATCCACTTTTACCAATTTTGAAGGACGAAACCCGATTTGGTGATAGTCAAATGAGGCATAACCCCGTGAAACCGTTTTAAGTTTATCATAAAAATCAAATACAATTTCCGCCAGCGGCATATCGAAAGTCAATTCCACGCGTTCGGGCGTCAAGTAGATTTGATTTTTAATTTCGCCACGTTTGTCCATAGCCAATTTCATAATGTTGCCCACATATTCGGCTTTGGTGATAATAGTGGCTTTGATATACGGTTCTTCCACCCGATCCAATTTGCCCGGGTCGGGCAGATCCGAAGGATTATGGATTTCTATGGCTTTATCGGGATTTTTTTTAGTATAAGCGCGGTAAGGCACGTTGGGCACGGTAGTAATGACATTCATTCCAAACTCCCTTTCCAAACGTTCCTGGATAATTTCCATATGAAGCATTCCTAAAAAGCCGGCGCGAAAGCCGAATCCCAATGCAGCGGAAGATTCGGGTTCGAAGGTTAGACTGGCATCATTGAGGCGTAATTTTTCCAATGCCGAACGTAAATCTTCATAATCTTCGGTATCCACCGGATAAAGACCGGCAAAAACCATGGGTTTCACTTCTTCGAAACCTTCAATGGGTTTATCGGTGGGATTTTGTGCATCGGTGATGGTATCGCCCACTTTGACTTCACGCGCATCTTTGATTCCGGAAATCAGATAACCCACATCTCCGGTTCCAACTTTAGGTTGCGGCATTTTTTTTAGTTTCAAAAAACCGACTTCTTCTGCTTCATATTCTCGTCCCGTGGCCATAAATTTTACTTTTTGGCCTTTTCGCAGGGTACCGTTAAATACTCGAAAATATACTTCGATTCCGCGATACGGATTATAAACCGAATCGAAAATCAAGGCCTGTAAAGGCGCATCCGGGTCTCCTTGAGGCGGGGGAATACGTTTGATAATGGCTTCCAGAATTTTGTCCACGCCTTGCCCTGTTTTTGCACTTGCCCATATAACATCATCGGGGTCGCAGCCGATCAGATCCACTATGTCTTCGGTTACCTTCTCGGGATCGGCACCGGGCAAATCCACTTTATTTACAATCGGAATAATTTCCAAATCGTGTTCCAAGGCGATATAAAGATTAGAGATGGTTTGCGCTTGAATGCTCTGCGAAGCATCAACCACAAGCAGTGCACCTTCGCATGCGGCAATGGCGCGGGAAACTTCGTAGGAAAAATCCACATGACCGGGTGTATCGATCAGGTTGAGTTTATATTTTTTCCCTTCGAATTCATAATCCATTTGAATGGCATGGCTTTTAATGGTAATTCCCCGTTCGCGTTCCAAATCCATATCATCCAAAACCTGGTTTTTCATCTCTCTTTCGGTCAGGGTGCCGGTGAGTTCCAATAACCTGTCGGCCAAGGTACTTTTACCATGATCAATATGAGCAATGATGGAAAAATTACGTATATTATCTATTACGGCCATCCCCTTGATGAATTTGCACAAAAATACATTAAAATTATTTACCGGAATTTATTATTTCAATGTCATACAAAAAATCCAATTTTTGAGCAGAGACCGCTATGCAGGGCTCTGCGAAACAAAGGCAAGACCGAAGGGCTTGCCGGTAAGAGCGGAAACCGTAACGGGTTCCGCGGCAAGCGGAGGAGACGCGTTTTTGCGGCTCCGAAGCGCTAACAAAAACAAAAATAAGCGGTTTCCGATAAATCTCAATTTCAACTATAATTTTTTTCATATCTTTATTTCAAATCAAAAATTTACGATATGAAGACATATGATGACAAACACATTAAGAACGTGGCTTTTGTCGGCAGCCACCATAGCGGCAAGACTACTCTTGCCGAAACTATGTTATATGAAGCGGGTTTACTGAACAGAAGAGGACGGGTGGAGGAGAAAAATACCGTGTCGGATTTTCATGAAATAGAAAAGGAACGTCGTAGTTCGGTATTTGCCACACCCTTGCATACCGAGTGGCGCAATTACAAGATAAATATTATCGACACGCCGGGTTTGGATGATTTTGTAGGCGAAGTGATTTCGTCGATGCGCGTGGCCGATACGGCATTAATGGTGATTAACGGACAGCATGGCGCCGAAGTGGGCACGGAAATTATTTGGGATTATATTCAACGTTTTCAAAGACCTACCGTGTTCGTTATCAACCAAATAGACCACGAAGATTTGGATTATGAAAAGGCGTTTCAAAGCATAAGGGAATTGGTTGGAAAAAATGCCATTAAAATCCAATATCCTTATAAAACACCGGACGGCCGTCAGGCAATTATCGATGTGTTGAAAATGAAGATGTATGTTTTCGGTCCGGAAGGCGGCAAGCCGGAAAAACATCCTATTCCGGACGATCAGAAAGAAATAGCCGAAGAATTACATAACGAATTGGTGGAAAAGGCCGCCGAAAATGACGAGGAATTGATGGAATTGTTCTTTGACAAAGGCACTTTATCGGAAGATGAAATGAAAATAGGAATCAAAAAAGGTATGCTCAATTTGGAACTCTTCCCGGTATTTGCTGTTTCGGCCTTGAATAATATGGGTAGCGGACGTTTGATGGGCTTTATTGATAACGTGGCTCCGGCCGCAGCCGATTTGCCGCCGGAACAAACTTTGGAAGACCAAATCGTGGAATCGAAACCCGATGCACCGGTTTCGTTGTTTGTATATAAAACCTTTTACGAGCCCAATGTAGGTAAGGTAACCTATTTTAAAGTCAAGTCCGGTAAGGTAAAAACCGGTGACAAACTACTGAATACGCGTACGGGCGAAATGGAAAATATGGGTCAACTTTATATTGTGAACGGCAAAAAACGGGAAGCGGTTGAAGAATTAACCGACGGCGATTTGGGCGCAGTTATCAAATTAAAAACCACCGAAACTTCCGACACATTGAGTGATCCGGAACATCCCGTTCGTTTTCGTCCGATTCAGTATCCGCAACCGCGTTTGCGTAAGGCCGTAAAAGCGGAATCCAAAAATGATGAAGAAAAATTGCAAGATGCCTTGCGTCGTATTCACAGCCAGGATCCTACGGTTTTAATTCAATACGACCGGGAAATGAAGCAACAAATTGTAGCCACACAAGGGGAACTGCATTTGCAAATCGTGGACTGGATGCTCAAAAAAGAATTCGGTATTAAAGCCGAATTTACCAAGCCCAAAATCTCATACCGTGAGACCATTCAACGACCGGCTTCGGCCTCTTACAGGCATAAAAAACAATCGGGAGGTGCCGGTCAATTCGGAGAAGTACATTTGAAAATCGAACCCTATACCGAAGGCATGCCCGATCCGGAAGGATTTCCCGTTCGGGGCAAGGAAGAAGAAGACTTGCCTTGGGGCGGCAAGATGGTATTTATCAATTCCATCGTCGGCGGGGTAATTGACTCACGATTTATGCCCTCGATTAAAAAAGGTATTTTGGAAGTGATGGAAGCGGGACCGATGACTTCATCACCGGTTCGTGATGTGCGGGTCATCGTATATGACGGAAAAATGCACCCTGTAGATTCCAATGATATCTCCTTTAAAATTGCGGGTGCACAGGCGTTTAAAAAGGCCTTTATGGATGCCAATCCGAAATTATTGGAACCCATCATGCACGTGGAAGTGAAGGTTCCCGAAGATGCTTTGGGAAGCGTAATGACCGACTTGCAAGGACGGCGGGCCATTATATTGGGCATTGACAGTGCGGGTAAGTATCAAAAAATTACCGCTCGGGTGCCGCTTGCCGAAATGTACAGGTATTCCACCTCATTGCGGTCCCTTACACAAGGGCGAGGTACTTTTACAAGTGAATTTGCCTCTTACGAAACGGTACCTTCCAACATCCAAGAAGAATTGATTAAAAAACATCAGGAAGAAAAGGATAACAAATAAACTCAAAACCGCCTTTCGAGGCGGTTTTTTTACATATTGTTTTTTTAATTTGGGATATGAAACGTAAACTCACGGCGGTTTTCATATTATTTTTCTTTATGCTTTCGGCCCAGCAAAGACCGGTATATAAACTTTCTATAGAAAAACCCTTTTCATATTCGTATGCTCATCATCGCTACATGAATTTTTTGACCGGTAGGTATGTAAACGGATTTCAAATCGGATGGATATTCGACCACAAAAATAAAAATACCAAGTGGGCCAAGGCCTATAATTTCCCCGAAAACGGTCTGATATTTACTTATCAAAATTTTAATCATCAAATTTTAGGCGAGGTATTCGGTTTATTTTATCATTATACATTCTTCCTTCTTCCAAGAAAATATGCTTCCAACCTGCTGCTGCAAATAGGACAAGGGGTTGCTTATAATACCCATCCATACGATAAAGCCGTAAATCCCAAAAATGTTATTTTTAGTACCCATCTGCTATTTTCATTATATTTCTCATTAAAATACCGCTATCGTTTAAATAAATTACCTTTGGAAACCGAAGCAGGGCTCAGCATTTATCATTACTCTAACGGCAGTTATAAACATCCGAATAACGGATTGAATTTGCCGGGTATGAACATTTCCTTGATCTATACCTTATCCCCTACCCGTCGGGACACCCTTGTTCAGTCCGGAAAAATTCATTTTGTTCCGCAGCATTCATGGAGCGTATTTTTCAAAACCACACTCAACATGCCAGATGTGCCGGGAATTAAAATGCGTCCCGGTTATTTGTTCGGTATGGAACATACATGGCGTCCCGGTTATAAAAATATTTTTTATGCGGGCATGGAAATAATGATAAATTATGCTTTGAAAAATTATTTGCAATATGAAGAAGCGGCCTATGGATTATATAAAGGAGATATTCCGGATTTTAAACGGATGGCCGTTACATTAGGACATCAATTGTATTTAAATAAAATGAATTTGGTAACCGGAATCGGTATATATTTTTATAATCCTTCGAAAAAAGAAGCCCCATGGTATTTTCGAGCGGGTTGCCGGTATCGAATTTCTAAGAAATGGCAATTAAGTGCCGTGTTAAAAACACATTATTTTACCGCCGAAGAAATGGATTTCGGCATACATTACAATTTTAATTTTTAAGCCATGAAAACTATAAGCCGTGAAAACAAAAAGATTTTTTTTATTAATTATCACAGGGGTCCTTATTTTACCTTTGCTATGTTCGTGTAAGAAAACTTTTCATTGCACACATTCGGGTGAATTATCCTCTATGCGCATTGAACTCAAGCCGGTTAAGCGGGTAGAAACTTGTAATAACATCGAATTGCATGTGGTCCAAGATCCGCGAACTTTTATATTGGTTCGGGGCGGTCGTGAAATGCTTCCTCATTTTTCCTATTTAATTGAAAACGGAAAACTTGTTTTGGATGATGCCGGAAAATGTATATTCAGGGGAGATGAATATAAAATCGAGGTCACCTTACATACCCCCGATTTGAGAGAAATAAGAAACTCCGCCAATTTCGGTATTTATTCTTCGGACACTTTAAAATTTGAGGAATTAAGATTGATTTCGGAAAATTATCATCAACCGGAATCCCCTGCTGCGGGCGATTTCGATTTAATTGTAAAAACTAATTATTTGGAAATTATTTCCAATAATTTATCCATGTTTAGCATAAAGGGTGAAACGCAACAATTACGAATAGGATTTTATTCGGGGATGAGTAAATTTATGGGAAAAAATCTGCGAGCCGAGCGCATATATTTCCTGCAAAGAAGCGTAAACGACTTGGAATTATTCCCGTTGCATGACTTGAAAGGTCATATTTATTCTACGGGCAACGTATTGATATTCAACGAACCGGACAGTATTCAGGTAACTCAACATTATACAGGTTCATTGATATGTAAATATTGATTTTTTTGTATATTTGCATCGCTTTTAAAACGGTGGCTATAGCTCAGTTGGTTAGAGCGCCTGACTGTGGCTCAGGAGGTCGTCGGTTCGAGCCCGATTAGCCACCCCGTTTAACCACCTCAACCGGGTGGTTTTTTTATTGTCTATATCAAAGAATTACAAATTCATCATACAAAAAAACCGGTCTTTGACCGGTTTTTCATATTCAGATGAGAACAAAGTAAATATTATTTACTTCAAACGGATGCCTATTTGATAGAGTTTCAAATCATGATCCGTAAAATACGGGGCAAAATCCATACCAAAGTATAATTGAATGCCTTTTACACCTATAAAACCACCCGCACCCCAAATCAATTTATTTTGATTGAAATATCTTTTTTCCTTTACATCATAGTGTGCATAATTGTCTTTAAATTGTAATCGTTGTTTGGCGCTCCTATAGAATTTTCCGTAGGCATGAAGCCCTAATCGCCATTTTTTGCTCAATTTTATTTTAAAGCCCACCGGCACTTTATAAAATAATGTTCTTAATTGGGTTTTATCCAAATTCTGACCGAAGTCCGTAAGTACCAATTTGCCATTATGGTCGATTTCATGATACATATTTGGTTTTTCGGGTTTGAGATAACTCCAAAGGAAATGAAACCCGGTATAGAAATTAAAAGTTTCTTTTTTATCCAAAGGAAAATTTAAATCGAAATCGATTGAAAAATAATCCGATTTCCATACATGATATGCCGAATTAGCGGTTAAGGCGGAAGTTTGGCCGAAGAAATTATTCAAACCGTATTGAAAGGCCATGTCCATATATATTTTGCGTCTTTTGGTTTCTTTTTTCTTTTCGGACTTGGACTTGTCATGCTTCGGTTTGC
This sequence comes from Flavobacteriales bacterium, assembly GCA_027067965.1. Classification (GTDB taxonomy): domain Bacteria; phylum Bacteroidota; class Bacteroidia; order Flavobacteriales; family Flavobacteriaceae; genus JAADED01. Next base: position 47,792 of record JAMOUV010000004.1, read on the forward strand.
TACTTTCTTTATCTTCTTTATTTTTTTGAATGGATTTAATGATGGTTTTGGTAATAATTTCAATCGGTTGTTCCAATTCTTTGTCGAATTCCGTTTCCACTAATTCCAATTCCGCCTTGAGTTTTTCGGTTTCGGAGAAAATGCTGTAATTCATTTGATCTTCGAAACTATCCAGCAAGTCCAACATCATTAATTTTTTTAATTCCAACGAATCTTTTTCGGCATCCGTCAATGAATCGGTTAAGCGGGCCGTTTTCTCGAGTAAATTTTCGGATAATTTTTCTTGAATGCTGTCCAAACGTTGCACAAAGGTCTTGGTCTTTTGATACCACAAGGTATCTTGGGCTGCTAAATTCGACCATATACCGAATGCAAGCAGGATAAATGTTAGTTTTTTCATGATTATTTATTTTTGTTTTTCAAATTAATTTCACTGTAATCCATGTCCATAAATATAACGGATTTGGCATGGGGAGATTTAAAAAATCCTTTGTAATACTTCTTTCCGATTTTTTCTATTTTTTCTAAAAACTGCAGGCCGTTAAATTTAAAATCCCCATAATTAAGTTTTATTTCAAATACATAGGGCACTCCCCTATTATTATTTATTTCCACTTCTTGGTAATCACCATGTAATTTTATAATCCGGAAATTTTCAGGCAAATCCGTGATGTCGTATTCGTTAAAATCTCCTTTGCCCATCACATAAAAAGTTCGCTTGAGTTGGAAATCGCTATTATCCGAATCGATATTGATTTTGTAAACCCTGTTGGATTGCAAGTCTATAAAATCGCCGTCCACTTCCATTTTTTTACCTCTTTTGATGTAATAATCTGTATGATCGCCTTCGGCTTTTAATTTAAAATTCAAGTCCATCTTAAATTCCGAAAAATCGGAGTCTATCGCGACCGAATGAATATATTTGATATCCGCCTCCAAATAATCGCCCTTAATTTCGTTTTCCGTTCCATGAATATATCCCAATTGCAAATCACTGAAATCGGAATCTATTTTCAAGTTGGCTTTTAATTCCGGAATAGAAATTTTTAAATAATCGCCACGAATTTCCATATTCACATTTTCGGGCAATAAAATCATGAGTTGATGATGGAATTTTACATTATTAAATAAATTTATTTCGTATTGGCGGATGATAAAATTCAATTCTATTCGGTCGTCTTCGATGTTTTCTTCTACCGACCAGCCCTCCAGAAATTCTTCCAATTTATTCGCCGGACCGGATGCTTTGAGAATGGAATTTACCACGATTTTTTGTTCATCGTGTTTCCGCACGTCTATATGGGCAAAATCGGCATCGATCACCAATGTATTTCGACCGGGCTCGATATCGAAAACTTTTACATAATTTCTTACTTTTTCCACTTGTTGGGCATGCATGCTCAAAAGCGGCAGCGCAAAAAAAGCAAGCAGGATTTTTAGTTTATAAACTATGTTTGCGGTTTTCATAGCGTTTCATTTTTTCGATTTGTATTAATTTGGTTTTCAAATCTTGAAGAATTTTGTCTCTTCGTTTGGTATTTTCGATCATGGCATCCAACACAAAGCGATTGCCCGTCCGGTGAAATTCTCGGCGGAGTTTGTTGTAATCATTATCCAATCTTTCCAAATATTGGTATGTTTCTTCGATAAGTTTTCGGGATTCGGGCGTTTCGAATTTTTCCCAGGTTAAAAAGTTTTCCTTTAGATAATCCGATATTTCTTCTTGTTTTTCAATAACTTTGGGGTAGATTTTATCGCCATAGAGAATGGATTTCCACGAATCGTTCATGAAAAACAATCCCAAAAGTATCAACACGGAAGCCACCGCCAATTCACGCTTAATGCTGAATTTTCTTCGGCGCGGTTCGAACCTGGCTTTTAATTTCCTTTCAAATCGTTCCCGGTGACCTGCGGTCGGTTCGAACAAATCATAAGGATTTTGATGTATGTTCATAATATATTGTTTTCGGTTAATATTTTTTTCAATGCCGCCTTGGCTCGCGAAAGCATGGTACGGGCATTTTCGTAACTGATTCCCATAATTTGAGTAATTTCTTCGTAATCATATCCTTCCATATAATATAAACTCAATATGGTGCGGTAATTATCTCGTAATTTTCGCATGGCGCGAATAATTTTTTCTGGTTTTTCGCTTGGCCAATCCGTTTCGTCCGGTTCTTCAACGGCTTCGAATTCATTTTCGTTCCGGTTGGTACTAAAACGGCCGTATTTTTTTATCCATTGCAAACTTTCGTTAATAATAATTCGTTTGAGCCATGCCCCGAAACTCGCACTTCCCCGGAAACTTTCTATCCGTTCGAATGCCTTGATGAATGCTTCATGCATCACATCTTCGGCGAAATGAAAATCATTTACAATACGCAATGCCGTATTGAACATAGGGCGATAATACATTTCATAAAGCATACTCATGGCCTTGGTATCGCCTTGTTTACATTTCTCGATTAATATCCTTTCCTTTTCATTCATTCGCCGGGAAAGTTCTTTTCATGGTAAAGATAAGTTTTTAGCCCAAATGTTACACTTGCATCACAAAAGTAGTCGCAATCATAAAATCCGGCCGTGATATTTCTTTTTTCATATCAAATAAAAAAATAAAATGCCCCTTTTTTCTTATTTTGCAAAAAAAATACCTCCGATGAAAGCATTTTTCATGAAATATAAATATTGGTTTGCAGGTTTCGTTATTTTTCTTTTAACCGCCTTTTACCTGTATAAACCCGTATTGGAAGGAAAAAAATTAATGGGCACGGATAGTTTGATGTTTCTTGCCATGGAACAAGAAAGGATTAATTATTTAAAAGAACACGGACATGAGACTTATTGGACCAATTCGGTATTCGGCGGTATGCCGACTTATCTGCTCGGCGCAAGCTACCCAAACGATTTGCCTTCGAAAATCGATAAAATTCTAAAATTTTTTCCTCGCCCTATTGATTCGCTCTTCCTGTATTTCATTGGATTTTTGATCTTAATGTGGGTATTAGGTGTCCGGCCCTTGCCCGCCATTGCCGGTGCCATGGGTTTTACTTTATCGACCTATCTGATTATCATCCTGCAAGTCGGCCATTATGCGAAGGCCACTGCCATTGCCTATTTTCCTTGGGTATTGGCTGGCGTTTTTTTGGTCTGGAAAAGGCATAAATACCTGCCGGGATTCATTCTGACCGCCATAGCCATGGCATTGGAAATTCATGCCAAACATTATCAAATGACCTATTATCTGGGACTTGCCATCGTGATTCTGGGTATTTTGTATTTGATCCGGGCAGTTGAAGAAAAACGCATCAAACAATTCTTTTTTGAAAGTTTATTGTTATTAGCGGCCGTAGTCATTGCCACAGGTCTTAATTGGACCAGCATGGCCGCCACCAAGCAATATATTTCGCAGAGCATTAGAGGCGAACAATTTTTGACTATCAATCCCGACGGAAGCAAGAAAAATAAAAAAGAAGGACTCGATTATAATTATATCACGGAATACAGTTACGGCATAGCCGAAAGCATGAATTTATTCATTCCCGGATTTTACGGGGGTTCCAATCAGGAAAAATTGGGCGAAAATTCCGCGTTATATCAGGTGGTTAAAGAAAAGGCCGGTACCAAAACAGCCAAACAATTTATCGAAAGGGTTTCGTTGTATTGGGGCGACCAACCTATTGTGATGGCGCCCGCTTATATCGGGGCGGTAATTTGGTTATTGGCATTATTGGGATTGCTTCTTAGCAGAGGCACCCTAAGGAAATGGATAATCATTACGTCCATTTTGGTTTTGTTGCTTTCATGGGGAAAGAATTTTTCATGGCTGACGGATTTGTTTATTAATTATGTGCCCTATTACAATAAATTTAGAGTAGTGGCCTCCATTCAAGTCATTTTGGAATTGCTCGTTCCGGTATTGGCCGTATTGGGAATCACCGCTTTTTTCGATACCCGGATTGATAAAAATCGCAAATTAAAGGCCTTAAAAATTTCAACGGGCATTTTGGCCGGATTGGCGTTGCTGTTTATGATACTCGGCGGAAGTTTGTTTGATTTCACTTCTCCTCATGATAGTATGTACGAGCAATACGGTTTGTTGGATGCATTAATCAGGGACCGTAAAACCCTGTTATTCAACGATAGTTTGCGAAGTTTGGTTTTTGTTTTGCTTACCGCAGCCGTATTATGGGCATATTTGCAAAGGAAAATTAATGAAGTTTGGGGCATATCAATTGTCATATTATTGATAATCATAGACTTGGGAGGCGTCGCCATGCGATATATCCACCAAGACGATTTTATGACCCAAAGAGAGATTAATCGAATTTTTCAACCTACTCCGGTTGACAAGGCGATTTTAAAAGACAACACCTATTACCGTGTCATCAACTTGGCCCGGAATCCCCTTACGGACGGTTTGACCTCCTATCATCATAAAAATCTAGGCGGATATCATGCAGCCAAACCTCGACGAATTCAAGATATTTTCGATTTTCACCTTACCGGAAACATTCACTATCCGGTGCTTAATATGTATAATGTAAAATACATCATTTTCAACGATAAAAAGGGTTTAAATTACACCCCCAACCCCGAAGCATTCGGAAATGCATGGTTTGTGGATAAATTGGTAAAAACCGGTCATCAAAACGAAGAGATAAAAAAATTGGATTCTATTGACAAATCAGTGGCCTACTACTCGGAGGGCTATCCGGATTTGGAAGGATTTACACCGGTTAAGGATTCTACTTCCACCGTCAAATTAGTTCGCTATGAACCTAACCGGTTGGAATACGAAGCATCGAATCCGGGTGACGGATTTATTGTTTTTTCGGAAAATTATTATCCATACGGGTGGCATGCGGAAATTGACGGCAATCCGGCCGAAATTTATCGAGTCAATTATAGTTTGCGTGCAATTAAGTTTCCGGCCGGAACCCATAAAATTGTTATGAAATTCGATCCGGAAGTGGTGCGAAAAGGCAGTTATATCCAATTGATTTTCATTACCTTATTGCTTATTTCAATATTAATTTATGTGATTAAAATTGCATGGAAGAACAAAAGAAAATAAAATTTTCATTCATCATTCCGGTAAGTTCGGAATTGCATCATATTCGCAATCTGTTGGACAGCATTGCCATTCAGGATTTCGATCCGGAAGAATTCGAATTTATCCTGATAGACACGCGCCGAGACGGTAAGTTAAAAACCCTCGCGGAAGAATTCAAAAAATTACATCCGGCCTATCAAATTAAAATCATTCAAAAACCGTCCGCGTCTTTGCTGGAAGCCCGTAATGCCGGTATCGGTCAGGCACAAGGAGAAATATTGATTTTTGTAGAAGACGATGTGATTTTCGAAAAGGATTATTTTAAAAATCTCGTCGAAAATATTTCACAAATAAGCGGGGCTTTTGCGGGGGGCGGTAAAATTATTCCCGTTTTTGAACAACAAAAACCGCCTTGGCTCATTAAATTTTTCATGCCCTTATTGGCGGAAGTCAATTTAAAAGAAAAACATAAAGTCTTTCCGAAAAAATTATATCCATACGGCATTAATATGCTTGTACACCGGAAAATTTTTGAAAAAACCGGACTTTTCGATCCGACGCCCGAAACAAATCACGGTCCCGAACATACTACTTTGTCGGAAAAAAAATTCATTGACAGGGTTAGACAAGCAGGATTTCCGGTTTATTATTTCGGCAATTTATTGGTTTGGAACTATATTCCGGATGAACAATTAAACCGGAAATATATCAGAAAACAAGCCGAAATTGCCCTTCAAATGGAGTTGGAAAATGCCAAAGAAAAAGGAAAAATCAAGTTTTGGCGGTTTATTTTAAAAGAACTCCTCAAATACATCGCCACCATAGGTATCGGATTTTATTACTTAATCACCACCCAATGGGAAAAATTAAAGTCCATTTTTCAATACCGGTACTGGTCTTTCAAAATTATCCTCCAAAGATTATTAAATAAAAAATAGCCACTTTTCTGACGATTGTCATTTTACTTGATATTTTTTTTCATAAGTTTACTTTACGATAAAAGAAACTCTATTATGAAAGACAATATGTTTACTTCACCGGAACCCTGGGAAAAATGGGAAACCAAATTAGTAGTTTACAGCATATTGACCGGCATTGCGGGATTAATTGTTTTGGGGATTTTAATTAATTGGCTCATCCTCTGATGAAATCATTAAAATTCGATTGCCGGCTTGTTTTCGAACAAAACAAATGGGTTTTGTTATGTCCCGCTTTTAATATTTCCGGTTCGGAATGGGAAGATTTAAAAACGGGTTTAATAGATTTTTTATCGCAAAATTATCCCGGCCGTCATATTGAAATTTCCTATTATTTTGACATGAGCAGCATTCCGAAATGGTTTCATCAATATCAAAACCACTACTTCAACGGAAAATTTAAATTAACAACATAACGCGCTATGGAACAAACAAATACAAAATGGTATTCAGGCATGCTCACCAAAGAAGACTGGTGGGCGGCATGGCTTGGATTATTCTTTTTCGGTTTGGGTTTATTATCCATTTGGGGACTCGATGCAGTGGGTTGGATGATTAAGCCCAAAACATGGGAATTCACCGATTTAATGAGTGATTTTTCATGGACGAAATTATTAAAAACTTCATCCAAGCATTACAAGGATTTACATCCACTGATTGCATTATTTCTATCTTATTTTGTTTTTACATTTCTTACAGGGCTTGGTGCCTATTTCATGAATTGGAACGTAAAAAAATACCTTAAAGGTTTTACCATTATCTTTTTCTTAACGGTTCTGATGTGGATTATCGGACATGAAGCCCATTTGTCGGCAGTGGATGCAAATGTAAAAGGACACAATTATTACAAAGAATTTAATTTGAGTTGGGGATTGCAGCTCGGCGGCGGGGTTTCCTTTATCATTGCCTTACTGGTAGGTTTGATAATCGGGAATTTTATGCGTCAATTCGCCGAAGAACTCCGCGAAGCGGCCAAACCGGAATGGTTCATCAAGACCGCTATTGTATTATTGGGTATCAAATTAGGCATCATGACCATGAAAGCCGCAGGATTTACCTATGAATTGGCCTTGGCCGGTGCGGCGGCCGCATTTGTCGCTTATTTGCTTTTCTGGCCCATCGTTTATTTCATTGCCCGGAAGTATTTCAAGCTCAATCGCGAATCGGCAGCGGTTCTTTCCTCGGGCATCTCCATATGCGGGGTATCGGCTTCGATTGCAACGGCCGGTGCCATCAAAGCCAAACCTTTGATTCCGGTAGCGGTTTCTACATTAATTATCATCTTTGCCATGTTTGAAATGATTGTATTGCCACCGTTTTATGTGAACGTCGCATCCAACCAACCGATTGTGAACGGAGCCGCCATGGGAATGACCGTCAAGACGGACGGCGCCGATGCAGCCGCCGGTGCCATACTCGAAGAACTTCATCAGATTAAATTCATGAAAAAAACCGGCAAAAAATACGAAGAAGGAAGTATTTTAAGTGCCGCTATTTTAACCAAAATATGGATTGACATTTTTATCGGTATTTGGGCATTCGTATTGGCGGTAATTTGGATGAAATTCGTGGAGAAAAAGCGTGTACAGCAAAAAATTTCGGCCATGGAAATATGGCATCGCTTGCCCAAATTCGTTTTGGCTTACCTTTTGGTTTGGTTTATTTTATTGGGTATTATGTACTTTTTGCCCGATATATTGGATGCCGTTAAATATGGTGCCAATATCGTGCAGGGGTCGTATAGAAAATTCCTTTTCATGCTGACCTTCCTTAGCATTGGTATAGTAACCGATTTCAGCAAACTGAAAGGCATGGGACGTTTAACCCTCTTGTATGCCATTGCTTTATTTTTGATCATTGCACCGATTGCTTATCTGGTCGCAGTGATTTTCCATCACGGCATGTTGCCTCCGTTGGCAGATTAAATGGCCGACAATAAAATATATGATTTTGCGGTAGTCGGAACCGGTATAGTCGGACTGGCTACCGCATATTTTTTGAGCCGCAAATTTCCTTCGGCCTCAATCCTTATGCTGGAAAAAGCACATGACGTGGCCTTACATCAAAGCGGACATAACAGCGGCGTAATTCATTCGGGCATTTATTACAAACCGGGTAGTTTTAAAGCCGAAAATTGTTTGGCGGGATATAAATTATTAATCGAATTTTTGGAAAAACATCATTTGCCATATCGCTTAGACGGAAAATTAATTGTGGCAACAGACAACAAGGAAATAGAGCGATTAATCCGCTTGTATGAAAACGGCCTCCAAAACGGGCTTCGAAAAATCATTTTACTCGACCGGGAAGGTATAAAAAATTACGAACCGCATATTGCGGGACTTCAGGGTATTTATGTCCCCTACACCGGCGTTACGGATTACCGGCTTGTAAGCAAAAAACTCTTGGAAATCATACAAGCCGAAGGCGCCAAAGTCCTGTTTAATACCAATGTTGAAAAAATTATTCCCGGCAATATTCCCGACCTATTAACCGGTAAAGGTACTTATAGAGCCGCCAAGGTGGTAGTGGCTGCAGGGCTCCATTCCGACCGGCTTTACGGCGAAAACGAATTTCGTATTATCCCTTTTAGAGGCGAATATTATTATTTGAAAAAACCGTGGGCCGAAAAAATTCGTTCTATGATTTACCCGGTGCCGGATCCCCGTTATCCTTTCCTAGGTATTCATCTGACGCGCCATATTGATTCAATGGTGAGTGCCGGTCCCAGTGCGGTCTTATCGCCCGGAAGAGAAACCTACCGGAAATTTCAAATAAATGTTCATGATTTAAAAGACACTTTTCTTTATAAAGGTTTCCGGAAAATGGCATTTAAAAATTTTCATACGGGAATAAACGAAATTTTCCGTTCGCTATTCAAACCGCTTTTTGTAAAAGAGGTACGAAAATTTTTACCCGGCATTCCCACACATGCTTTATACGGTTATCATAGCGGCATTCGGGCCCAATTGACTGACCGCCAAGGAAATTTGATTGACGATTTTGTGATTCGCCATAAACAAAATGTAACTTATGTCTTGAATGCCCCTTCTCCGGCCGCTACGGCATCCTTGGCTATCGGCGAACAGGTATCAAACGAAGTATAAATATTTCTAAAAACAATTTGAAATCGATTTAATTCCAAAGTAGATAAAAATACAATTCATACACATCAAACTTCCCGTAAAAAAATAGTAAATTGCACTTCATTCCATATCGTATGAAACAAACAACCAAACAACCGGAAAGAAAAAGAAATACCATTTATCCGATTCCCAAGCCCATTGTATTCACCGCACGCATATTAGAAAGAATTTCTCCTTCCACCGCCGCTTCTTTTTCACGGTTTTTCTTTAAAAGGCCGTTTTCCAGAAAAATTCGTCCCGAAGAAAAAGCATGGCGAGCCAAGGCCAAACAAGCGGATTTACATATAGAAAGCATTGGAAAGACCATCAAAACATATAAATGGGGCGATTCACCGCGAAGAGCATTGGTTGTACACGGATGGTCGGGACATGGCACCTCGTTATGGAAATTGATACAAAGACTTTTGGAAGCCGGGTTTGAAATATATAGTTTTGATGCCCCCGCTCACGGTCAATCCCCCACTTCATCCACATTAATGTTGGAATTCATCGAAAGCATAAAAAAAATGCATGAAGCATACGGCCCCTTCGAAGTGATTATAGGCCATAGTATGGGAGGCATTTCCGCCTTAAATGCCGCCGGCTCACATGGCGTAGTGCCGAAAAAATTGATTACCATCGGCATTCCGGATAGTATTAAACGAATTTTTTATCAATTTGCCGAAGCCATGGGTTTAAGCCCCAAAATAGCGGAAAAAAATATTGTGTATTTGAATAAAGTTTATGGAATGGATATCGACAAAATATCCGGTAGTTATAATGCCAAACGAATTGATATCCCCGTTCTTGTCATTCATGATAAAGATGACAAGGAAGTTCCTTATACGGAAGCGCTTTCCATTGCCAAAAATTTAAAGCATGGACAATTATTGCTCACAAAAGGATTCGGTCACAGGCGTATAATTCGTATGCCAGAGATTCTAAACACCATAATCGAATTTATAAATAACTGACCGATGGGAAAAAACAAATTGCAACGTTTTGCCGAAAACGAGACGTTTCCACATTTTTTTCAACCCGGACGTAATGAATTATTATCAGGAAATTTTCCATTAAAAGGCCGCTGGAATATCGATTTTTTTAAAAACAATAATCCGATTGTATTGGAGTTAGGGTGTGGAAAGGGCGATTATACCATTGCCCTTGCCAAACGTTTTCCAAAAAAAAATTTTATCGGTATTGACATCAAAGGAGCACGTATGTGGAGGGGAGCTAAAACCGCACTGGAAGAGAACTTACCCCATGTCGCATTCTTACGCATGCAAATCGAATTAATTGACTACGCTTTTTCGAAAAACGAAGTCAACGAAATATGGATCACTTTTCCAGATCCCCAAATGAAATTCAAACGGAGCAAACACCGGTTGACCAATCCTTCATTTTTAAATAAATACAAACGTATTCTTTCACCCAATCATATCATTCATCTCAAAACGGATAGCGAATTTTTATACGGTTACACATTAGGTGTCCTCGAAGCCGGCAATCATGAAATCCTTTATGCACATCATGATATTTATCACAATCCCCATGCACCGGAATTGGCGGTAAAGATTCAAACTTTTTATGAAAAAAAATGGCTTGAGGAAGGAAAAAAAATTACCTATCTCAAATTCAGAGTTTGACTATTTTTCTAATCCAAAGGATCCATAATAATATCACTATTCCATAAATGGAAGCAGGGAAGAATACCCGATGACTCACATCAAACCATTGTGGATAAAAACGGTAAATTAAACCTAAAACGTAGATTCTCAACAAATTAATTCCCCAAATAAGAATCATTCCTATAATCGAATACCATATTTTTCGTGATAATTCGGCAGGAAAAGCCCATATAAAAGCCAAAAAAACAATAATGACACTGATGCCGTTACAACCTTCTATTATTTTTACCAACCAGTCATGCCCCGAAAAAATTCCGATTTCGGCAGGATTGGAAAGAATTTCATAATGGGCATTAAAACCCGTCAAATTATATAAAAAAGTAACTTGTTTGGAGGTCAATACGGTAAAGAAATCCGGTGTGTGTGCAGAAAGTATAAAATTATAAATTATCAATAGAAAAAAATACAAAATAAAAAATAATAATACAATTTTCAGGATAAGTTTTTGCGAGTCATTTAATTTCACACTCATTTTTTTCGCTTAATTATTCACATTTCCTTCGAAAAGATATAAATTTTTTTTTATACATGAATAAATTCCTCTAAAAATAAGTAATAAAATCTACCGGCTGCATGATTTGACAGGGCGTTTGCAGAGTTATTTATTGTTTTGACCGCCATAGCGATATTTCCATTTTTTTTTCAAAAATTCTTTCATTTTTATTTCACGTGGATTTTCTTGCGGTACATAAAAATTAAGGGCTTCCATGTCCGAAGGCCAGTAATGCTGATTGACGAAATTCCCCGGATAGCCATGCGGATATTTATATTCGCGACCGTAACCTTGTTTTTTCATAAAACTATTGACCGCATTACGTAAATGGAGCGGTACATCCAAATCGCCCGTTTCCCTTACTTTCTTTTCGGCGGCTTTGATGGCCTTGTAAGCGGAGTTGCTTTTGGGCGACGCAGCCAAATAAATCACGGCCTCGGATAAAATAATTTTTGCTTCGGGCATACCGATTTTATTTACGGCATCAAATGCCGCATTGGCAATTAACAATGCATTCGGATTGGCCAACCCGATGTCTTCCGCCGCCGAAATAACCAAACGTCTTGCAATAAAAACCGGATCTTCGCCGGCACCCAGCATCCGGGCCAACCAATATAAAGCCGCATCCGGATCGCTGCCCCGAATCGATTTGATAAACGCGGAAATGATATCATAATGCCAATCGGATTTTTTATCATACATAGCGGGGCGTACCTTGGCCGCTTCTTTGATATCTTCGCGGGTGATTTCCTTTTTATCGCTCGACCATACCACGGCTTCCAATAAATTCAACATTTTTCTTACATCTCCCCCACTATATGCGATCAAACTTTCTTCATCTATTTTGGTTATATTTTTTCGTTTTAAATATTCATCTTCCGCCATTACACGCTTTAAAATCGACCGAAGGGCCGATTCTTCCAACGGATAAAGGACAAAAGTATGCATGCGGGAGAGCAGCGCATTATTTACTTCAAAACCCGGGTTTTCGGTGGTGGCTCCTATTAAAATGATTTGACCGGTTTCCACCGCTTCCAATAATGCGTCCTGCTGGGCTTTATTAAACCGGTGAATCTCGTCGATAAACACAACCGGTGCTTTGGAAAACAAGCCGGATTTAGGATGCTTGGCTAATATTTGTTTAATATCTTTTACGCCCGAAGAAACGGCGCTCAGCGCATAAAAAGGACGTCCCGATTGCTTGGCAATTATTTTGGCCAATGTCGTCTTTCCGCTTCCGGGAGGCCCCCAAAAAAGCATGGAAGGAATAAAATCGCGGGCTAACATTCGTCGCAAAATACCATTCTTGCCGGTCAGGTGTTCTTGCCCGGCAACCTCATCCAAAGTTTTCGGCCGCATTCTTTCGGCCAAAGGTGTATAATCTTCCATACATTTACAAAGGTAAATATTATTTAATTTCCATTTCCGCTAGTTCAACTTCGGCATCTCAAACCGATATTAATCGTATTGGATATGCATTGTTTTTTTCTTAATTTTGAAACAAATTTAGCCCTCATGAATATCTATGAAATTGTTATCATAATCCTCATTTTGTTAGCAGTCATCGATTTGGTTGTAGGCGTCAGCAACGACGCCGTTAATTTTCTCAATTCGGCATTAGGAACCAAGGCCTTTTCTTATCGCACCATTATGATTGTAGCGAGTTTGGGAATTTTCGCGGGAGCGGTTTTTTCCAGTGGTATGATGGAGGTGGCCAGAAAGGGAATTTTTCATCCGCAAATGTTTACTTTTCATGAAATCATCGTGATTTTTTTGGCGGTCATGCTGACCGATATTATCCTTTTGGATACATTCAACCGCTTGGGGCTGCCTACTTCCACTACCGTTTCCATTGTATTCGAATTACTTGGAGCGGCCGTTGCGGTCAGTTTATGGAAAATATACGAGAGTCCCGATTTTCAACTGGCTCATTTGGGATCTTTTATTAACAGCTCGCGAGCTTTAATTATCATAGGTGGGATTTTGTTATCCATTGTTGTGGCATTTACCATTGCCGCTATCGTACAATTTTTTGCCCGTTTGATGTTTACCTTTCAATACAATTTGGAAACACGCAATGTTTCGGTAGCCATTTTCGGGGGTATCGCTTTTGCCAGCATCAGTTATTTTATTGTACTCAAAGGACTCAAAGGCACGCCTTTTTATGGAGACGTGAAAGATTTTATCAAGGAACATACTTGGAATATTATACTTATTTCACTCGTTGCAGGCATGATATTATCTTATGTTTTAAATAAATATTTGAAATATAACGTATTTAAACTCATCATTTTATTAGGTACTTTTTCGTTGGCACTTGCCTTTGCGGGAAACGATTTGGTCAATTTTATCGGTGTGCCGATTGCGGCCTATAATTCTTATGAATTTCTCATGCAAAGCCACGGCGATCCCATGACATTTATGATGGAAGGACTGGCAAAAAAAGTGCCCACCCCCACCCTGTTTTTAATCGGCGCGGGCGTAATTATGGTGCTTACCTTGTGGTTCTCTAAAAAGGCCTTAAAAGTCACCCAAACCACTTTGAATTTAGCATCGCAAAGTGCTACGGACGAAAAATTCGAACCGAATCTTTTCTCCAGAGGTATCGTTAAATCGGCCATCGAAGTAAACAAGGCGCTTATGTCATTGTTACCTAAGAAAACCATCGATTGGATTAATTCACGATTCCAAACTCCTGATAAACATAAAATCAATAAAAAAATAAAAGACGCACCTGATTTCGATTTGATTCGCGCATCGGTAAATTTACTTGTGGCCGCTATTTTGATTAGCATTGCCACCTCTTATAAATTGCCTTTATCTACCACTTACGTAACTTTCATGGTGGCTATGGGCTCCTCTTTAGCCGACAGGGCTTGGGGTCGAGAAAGTGCCGTGTATCGAATAGCAGGAGTAATCGGCGTGATAGCCGGATGGTTTGCCACCGCTCTTATAGCATTTACTGTAGCAGCCATTTTTGCATCCTTAATTTATCATTGGTTCGGCTTCACTTTTATTCTCTTTGCCATCGCCATGTTTTTGGTTTATAAAAATCATCTGCGTTTCAAGAAAGAAACCAAAGAAAAGAAAGAAGAAGTTATCAGCATCACCCATATTATCAGTGACGACTTGAAACAAATACTTACCAAAACCTTTATGCGCTTGAGTTCCTTACTTTCGTTATTAAAAACTCAATATTCGGGCATCGTAGAAGGTATCAAAGCATACGACGACGATAAACTGGAAGAAATTAATACGGATATAAAGAAAATATTTTCACAAGGCAACAAATTGCGGGAACAATTGTATTATGTACTGCAATATGTGGACAAAAGCCAAATTAAAATTGCCAACAATTATATTAAACTTATCAACAGGGTGCAAGATATTATTCAATCCTTGCATTTTATCTCCAAAGCATCACGGGATTATATCAACAATCAACATGCGCCCTTGTTAAAAGATCAAATCCAAGATTTGGAGAATATTTCCAATCGATTTACCGAATTTATCGAAATTGTAGAAAATGCCTATAAGAATAATGATTTTAGTACGCTAAAAAAATTCTATAAATCCACTTCGGAATTGGAACAAATTATTGACGAAAGCATAGAAAGACAAATCAACAGGGTGCAGGAAGGCAAAGTGGATGTTAAAAATAATGCTTATATGATGGGAATTCTCAATGAATCGCGTGATTTAATTGATAGTTTCAGACGAATTATTAAAATAAGCATCAAATTGAATAAACCGATTAAAAAAGCCGCCAATCTTCAACAGGATACCGGTGAAGAATCATAATAAACCGGGCATATTGGAGTTAGTATAAATAAAAGTTTGCGAATGAAATTCAGAAAGATTCCGATATTCATATTATTTGTCTTTTTTGTCATATCGATGAATGCCCAATTATTTGACACCTCGAAGGATTTCAATTTATTTAGAAAATATAAACCCTGGGGAATTCAATTTTCGGCTAATTTATATCCGTTTTACACCCATACGACCCCTTCCGTTGCGGAACTGACACCCTTGCGGTACATGATGTGGGGCGGTTCGGCCGGATTGGTCTATCATTTGCGTTTTACCAATCATTTCGGGCTCAAATTCAACCTCAAAGCTGAAATGCAACCCGTTTATTCCTATAAATTTCATTTGAATGACGCTCAGACAAGCGATGGAAATGATTTTAATGACAATACGGGAAATCAATATGGCTCATTTCAATTCAGGTTACCGGTCGGAATGGAATTTCGAAGTTATTACATGCGGCGATATATTTTCTTTATGCAAGCCGGTATGGATTTCGGTTATATGTTGGGGTATAACAAGATAAAATCGCATAACACTTATTTTCAAACGGCTTTTATAGGTAAAAATTTCTTCACTTACGACCCGTATGTCAAATTCGGATGGTATTATGAATTTCCGCGACTTTTATGGCAAACGGCCATAGTATATCGGCATACTTTAAAAAATTATTACAAAGGCGGCTATACCGTCAATCATATGAAAACCGCTCCTTCGGAAACGGGATTCATTTCTCAAAGCGGCAAATATATTGGCTTGGAATTTGTATTGTATTTCAAGCGGCCCGATACCGGCGAAGCCGACTGTCCCGGCAAAGTGCATAGCAAAAAGGTTTTGAAAAGACAACGAGCCATCCAAAAAGCCCGCCGGCGTGCAGAAAAAGCCGAAGACAAGATTCGCCGAAAAGAAATCAAACGTAACAGAAGATTGAAACGAAAAAACAAAAAGAATAAAAAAAGAAAAAAATTTATTATATTTTGATAAATGTTAGCCCTATGAAAAGATTTATTTACATCGGATTAATCGCCTTATTTATTATTTCTTGCAAAACCGTAAGTTTTACCGGCAGGAAACAATTGAATTTTATATCCAATTCTCAATTATTCCCGGCCTCTTTCGCCCAATATGATGCATTTTTGAAAGAGCATCCCGTAAGTCATGACGAGACCCAAACCGAACGCATTGCACGTATCGGTCAAAGATTGGTTAAAGCCGTAGAATTGTATTATAAATCGAAAGGATGGGAAGATCAATTACAAGGTTACAAATGGGAATTTAATTTGGTTTCAGATTCGGTAATGAATGCCTTTTGTATGCCGGGCGGCAAGGTGGTTTATTTCGAAGGTTTATTGAAAGTAACCGAAACGGACGATGAAATTGCAGCCGTAATGGGGCATGAAATCGCGCATGCTTTGGCCAATCACGGGGCGGAACGTATGTCGCAAATGTACGCCCAAAATGCGGGCGCCATTCTCACTTTATTGGCCACGGCCAATGCCTCACCCGAAGACCGGCAAAAATGGATGGCTATTTACGGTTACGGTTCCACATTGGGTGTGATACTACCCTACAGCAGAAAACATGAAGCGGAAGCCGATAAAATCGGACAGATTTTAATGGCTATTGCCGGATATAATCCGGATGCGGCCGTCAATGTATGGATTAAAATGAGCCGGATGGCCGGACAGCAACCGCCGGAATTTATGTCCACTCACCCGTCGCATCAAAAAAGAATCGAAAATTTAAAGAAATGGGCTCCCGAAGCCAAAAAAATCGCACGAAAATACGGTGTGATATTCCAATAATTTGACGTAACTTTATATTTTAATCATTTAAACTTAAAATTATGCCTATCAAACGCAATCAAGTGGTAAGTATTTCTTACACATTGAAGGACCCCGAAACGGGCGAACTCATCGATCAAAGTACTCCCGACCGGCCTTTGAAATTTATCACGGGTCTCGGACACATTATTCCCGGTTTGGAAAACGAAATTCTTAAAATGGAGAAAGGCGAAAGTAAAGAAATATTAGTCAAATCGGCCGATGCTTACGGACCGGTAAATCCCGAAGCCATTCAAGAAATTAATCGAAGCGACTTGGCTCATATCGAAGATTTGAAAGAAGGAATGATTTTGTATGCGCAAGACAGTCAAGGTCATCAAATTCCCGTAAAAATCATCAAAGTATCGGATGACAAAGTGACTATCGACCTGAATCATCCTATGGCCGGAAAAGATTTGTTATTCAATGTAAAAATCATGGATGTGAGAGATGCCACGGAAGAAGAATTGGCCCACGGACACGTTCATGACGATGACGGACATCATCATTAAATCAATCCTTCTCGTTTGAAGTATTCGATTATCGCCTTTTTGTAAAAATTAATGTGTTCCTTGCCTTCCAATGAGGGCAAGGATTTTTTTTGTACATAGACGGGCCAACCGTCCGAATCGGTTCCTTTTTTTTCATAAAAACCTTTCGGTTCCAACACGGCACATGCTCCGATATGCATCAAATTTAATTTATCGTCTTTCGAAAAATCAATAAAACCTTTTCCAAGTTCCTGTACGCCAATAAGATACAAAATAGTATCCATGGAAGGGGTTTCACCTAAAGTAAAATTTTCCTTAAAAAAATCCTCTATTTTTTTCCATTGAATTTCTTGCTCGTCCATCTTTAAAAACCTAAAATTATTTTGGCGATACTAAAAAACAAGAACAAACCGATAATATCATTACTGGTGGTAATAAACGGACCTGTTGCTACGGCGGGGTCGATACCGTACTTGTCTAAAATCAACGGGACGAATGTACCCACCAAAGAAGCATTAATAATCACCACAATTAACGAAATAGCCACGGTAACGGCCATCATCAAATCGAAACCTTGCAGAATATGTCCCAAAAATAATTTTCCGATCAAAAGCAACAAAATGGCCAAAACCAATCCGTTAAAAAAACTCAAAACAATTTCTTTTAATAATCTTTTCAAGATCGAACCTTGAAAACTACCTTTTGCCAAGGCCTGTACTACAATGGCCGACGATTGCACACCCACATTTCCTGCAGTTGCCGCAATCAATGGAGTGAAGAAAAATAAGGTGGCGTATTTGGTTAATGCTTCGCTAAAACCGTTGAGTACCACCACACTTAAAAATCCACCCAATAAAGCCACAATTAACCAAGGCAATCGGGCTTTCATCATATTTTTGATGGTATCATCCGGTTCCACTTCATCCGCCAAACCGGCTACCATTTGAAAATCTTTTTCGGCTTCTTCTTGCACGTAATCCATCACATCGTCCAGCGTAATTTGTCCTACCAAATGGCCGAAATCGTCCACTACGGGCACGACAAACAAATTATATTTCTGCATTAAATTGGCCACATCCCTTGCATGATCGGATACGTGCACATAATGAATATTCGGGTTATACACATCCTTGATAGCGGCCTTGGTTGAAGTAGTCAGAAGACGTTTTAAAGATAACCGTCCTTTGAGTTTATTATCATCATCCACCACATAAATGGTATGGACTTGCGGCATATTTTCCGCTTGTTTTCGCATTTCGCCCACGGCGCGCAAGATATTCCAATTTTCGTTTACTTGGACCAATTCTTTTCCCATCAAACCGCCCGCGGTATCTTCGTCATAGCGCAATAAATCCACAATATCTTTGGCATGTTCGATGTCATCAATCGAAGTAATGACTTCCTGTTTTTGTTCGGGAGGGAGTTCCGAAAGCAAATCCGCCGCCTCGTCGGTCTGTAGTTCTTCCACAATTTCGGAAATCTCTTCGGGCGAAAGTTTATCCAATATCTCTTCCTGCAAATCTTCGTCCAATTCCGTAATCACGTCCGCCTCCACTTCGTCCGGCAATAACCGTAGGATATATACGATTTGATCAATCTCCAATTTTTCCAAAATATCGGCTATATCGGCCGGATGCATACCGTCCAACAAACTCATCACCATGCGGTTGTCTTTCTTTTCAACCGCCTGTTGCAATCCGGATAATATGTCCTTTTGTTTATTTTGCATCTCGTTGCATCAAATCATATAATTTTAAGAAATCACCGGGGGCCAATTCTTCGGCTCTTTTGGACATGAATTCGGTCCATGGCTTTTCGAGCGGCAAGTTAATACTTTTTAAACTGTTTCTCAAAGTTTTTCTGCGCTGATTAAAGGCCGTTTTGACCAATTTTTTCAATTCATCAAAATCGACCTCCGGCATATTCTCTTTCCGTTCCATCTTTAAGACGGCCGAATGTACTTTGGGAGGTGGAACAAACACGCCCGGCGGCACGGAAAATAATATTTTTACTTGATAAAATAATTGGGTCAATACGGACAAAATACCATACACTTTGCTACCGGGTTGGGCGGCAATCCTTTCGGCCACCTCGGTTTGAAACATGCCCACGGCTTCGGGAACTAACAAGCGATTTTCCAGTATTTTAAACACAATTTGGGTAGAAATGTTATAAGGAAAATTTCCAATAATACCCATGGGAGCATTCCGGCTGAGGGCGGCCAAATCGGTTTTTAAAAAATCTCCGTGGATGATTTGAATATGTTTGTCTTTATATTTTTTCTTTAAAAATTCATAGGCCTCTTCATCCTTTTCTATCAGGATTAATTTCAAGGGCAAATCAATCAAAAAATCGGTAAGGAATCCCGTACCGGGACCCACTTCCACCAGGTAATCGTATTTTGAAGGGTCAAGGGCCCGGACGATTTTACCGGCAATATTTTTATCTTTTAAAAAATGCTGGCCGTAATGCTTTTTGGGGCGAACCATGTTTTATTTTTTTCCGGTACTTCCGAATCCACCGGCGCCACGTTCGGTTTCGTCGAGTTCATCTACCGGGTGCCATTGAATTTGCTCGAATTTATTAATCACCATTTGAGCGATTCTATCCCCGTCGTTTATCACAAATTCTTCTTGCGAAAGGTTAATCATAATAATTTTAATTTCCCCCCTGTAATCGGCATCAACGGTGCCGGGAGTATTAAGCAAAGTAATGCCGTGTTTGATGGCCAATCCGCTTCTCGGCCTGATTTGGGCTTCATATCCCGGGGGCAAAGCAATATAAAGTCCGGTAGGCAGCAACTTGCGTTCACCCGGCTTGAGAACCACCGGTTCGTTCAAATCGGCACGCAAATCCATGCCGGCCGATTGGGAGGTTTCGTAGGAAGGTAAAGGGTGCTTGGAGCGATTAATAATAGAGACTTTTAACATCATTGACTTTTTTTGCAAAGTTAAAGAAATGGATTTAAAATTTTTCCATTAAAAAAAAGCCGGGAAATTTCCCGGCTTTATGTGCATTGAATCAGAAGTTTTTTATGGTTCAATTTTGTAATAAGCGCATACATCATAATAGTTTTTTACATCCACTCCTTCTTGACTTAAATGTTCAAGAATCGATTGTTTTGAACTATTACTTGCATGTTGTCCACCGGGAATGATCACATATCTAAATTTATTGGATGAAGGAATAACGAATGGCGTATTATTGGTGTTATCTTTTAAAAAATAATATAAAATAACATGATTAACTCTTATTTTGAAATCAAAATAAAGTATATCAGCTATAGTAGGTAATTGCCAGACATCATTCGCATAATTCTTCCAATATACCAATACTACACCATGATCAAATACATCCTGCGTGAGTTCATTCTCTGAAATATCATATTTCTGCACCTTTGTTCCGTAAAAATTATCCTCCGACCAGGTAGGCGTAATCCAATCGGAATAAATTACATTAGCCGTCCCGGGAGGACCTTGAGGACCTTCAGGTCCTTGACAAGATAACATTAATCCAATAATTAATGCAAAGAACAAATAGCTTAGTTTTTTGAAGTTTTTCATGGCTTTATGATTTAAATGTTTAGTGAAAAGTATCTCAATGTCAAATCATTTGGAATGACAAAAATCATAAAATGCTTAACTCATATTTTTATGTTTTTTTTACCCACCGAAATCGTCATACCGGATGTTTTCGGGCGGCACGCCCAAATCTTCCAACATTTGAACCACGGCCTTGTTCATCATCGGCGGGCCGCAGAAGTAATACTCGATATCTTCGGGTGTGGGATGTTTGCTTAAATAATTGTCATATAATGCTTGATGGACAAATCCTATAAATCCTTCTCCTTCCGGGTCGTCCAGTGATTTTTTCACTTTCCAGTTATCTTCGGGCAACGGGTCGCTCAATACCACATAGAATTTAAAGTTGGGAAATTCCTTCTCCAATCCGCGGAAATGATTCAGATAAAACAGTTCCATTCTGGACCGTCCACCATACCAATAAGATACTTTTCGATCGGTTTTCAAGGTCTTAAACAGGTGGAACAAATGCGATCGCATGGGTGCCATACCCGCGCCACCGCCGATATATACCATTTCGGCATCACTATCCTCGTTGATAAAGAATTCGCCGTAAGGTCCGGAAATGACCACTTTATCGCCCGGTTTTCGTGAAAAAATATAGGAAGAAGCAATTCCGGGATTTACATCCATCCAGGTATTTTTCTTTCTATCCCATGGCGGAGTGGCAATACGGACATTCAACATAATGCGACGTCCTTCGGCCGGATAACTGGCCATGGAATAGGCCCGGATAACTTCCTCGTCGTTACGCATAACCAAAGGCCATAAGTTATATTTATCCCAAATAGGTTTGAATTTATCCGGTTCGCCGGGATGTTCTTCGGGATGAGCCGTAATATCTATATCGGTATATTTCACCGTACAAGGCGGCACTTCGATTTGAATATAACCACCCGGTTTATAATTAATATCTTCGGGCACTTCCACCACAAATTCTTTAATAAAAGATGCCACATTATAATTGGACACCACGGTAGCTTCCCATTTCTTCACACCGAATACTTCTTCGGGCACCTCAATTTCCATATCTTCCTTCACCTTCACTTGACAACCCAGCCGCCATCCTTCTTCTTTTTCTTTTTTGGTAAAATGCGGTTCCTCGGTCGGCAATAATTGGCCGCCGCCCTTCAAAACTCTCACTTTACATTGCACACAACTACCTTTCCCTCCACATGCCGACGGAATAAAAATTCCTTGTTCGGCCAATGTACTCAACAAAGTTCCGCCCGATTCGACCTCCAGTTCCTTCTCACCATTGACAATAATCTTAACTTTTCCGCCCGGAACCAATTTGGCTTTAGCGTATAACAACATCGCCACCAACAGGAGCACCACAGCCAAAAAAACGAGTACACTTATTGAAATTAATTTAATATCCATTTTCTATTTTTAATTTAGATTTTTATTCCCATAAATGCCAAAAATCCGATGGCCATCAGGCCGGTGATAATAAAAGCAATACCCAAGCCACGCAATGGAGCGGGCACGTTTGAATAGGCGATTTTTTCTCTAATGGCAGCCAAAAATACAATGGCGAGCAACCACCCTATTCCGGAACCTAATCCGTAAACAAAGGCCTCACTCAAATGAGTAAATCCTTTTTGTTGCATAAATAACGAGCCACCCAAAATAGCACAGTTTACGGCAATCAAAGGCAAGAAAATACCCAAAGATGCATATAATGCGGGAGCAAAACGCTCTACAAACATTTCAACCAATTGTACCATGGAAGCAATGACGGCTATAAACATGATAAAGGTTAAGAAACTCAAATCCACATCGGCCAAAGACGGGTGCAACCATTTCAACGCACCGGGTTGCAAAAGATACTTATTCAGTAAGAAGTTAATGGGCACGGTAATGCCCAATACGAAAATCACGGCCACACCGAGTCCTACCGATGTTTTTACCTTTTTGGATACGGCCAAATAGGAACACATACCCAAAAAGAAGGCGAAAATCATGTTTTCGATAAAAATGCTCTTTATGAAAATATTTAATAGTTCCATCGTATTATTCTTTTTCGGTTAAACCGGGCATCAAACTTCTTTGTACCCAAATAATAATTCCTACCGTAATTAATGCCATTGCGGGCATCAACATCATACCGTTGTCCATATATCCGTGTTGGTAGAACCAGTCAGGAATAACTTTTATATTAAATAAAGTTCCCGACCCGAACAATTCGCGGAAAAAGGCCACGATAATTAAAATCAATCCGTAACCGGCTCCATTCCCGATTCCATCCAAGAATGAGGCCCACGGCTTATTGTCCATCGCAAATGCTTCCAAACGGCCCATAACAATACAGTTGGTAATAATTAATCCGACAAAAACGGATAATTGCTTGCTCACATCATAGGCAAATGCCTTCAGAAACAAATCCACCAAAATAACCAATGAAGCAATAACGACCAATTGCACGATAATTCTAATCCGCATGGGAATGTAATTTCTGATAAGGGAAATAATCACGTTACTAAATCCCAAAACCACCATTACCGATAATGCCATGACTACGGCGGGCATCAATTTGACCGTCACGGCCAAAGCCGAACAAATACCTAAGACCTGCACGGTAATGGGGTTGTTTTCAAAAAGCGGATCCAATAATATTTCTCTTTGCTTTTTTGAAGCCATAATTATTTATTTTTTTGATTTTTTAATTTCTTAAAATATACTTCGTAATGTTTGACGCGTTCATTAATCATTTCTTCCACGCCGTTACAGGTTAATGTGGAACCTGAAATGGCATCCACCTTATGATCATCTTTATTGGCTTTATCTTCCAAATTTTTTACCAAATCCAAGCCCACAAAGTTGCCTTGTTCGTCGAACAATTTTTCTCCTATAAACCTGTCTTCAAACCATTTGCTTGTAATTTCGGCTCCCAAACCGGGGGTTTCGCCTTTATGGCCGAATTTTACTCCCGCAATGGTACGCAAGTCCGGTTCCAGTGCCAAATAACCCCAAATATCGTCCCATAAACCTTTACCGTATAAGGGTATCACATAATATGTTTTTCCGTCTTTCTCGGCGATAAACAAGGGATAAACTTGCTCGGAAGCCGGTTTTTTTATTTCGGTTTTTAAATCCACGTCAAATGCTTTTATTCCTTCGACCTCTTCTCCCTTTTCGTTCAAAGCGATTTGTTTAACAAAATATTTTTCAAAATATTGTTCGATTAATTTATAACTTAAGTTTAACCCTTTGGCCTTGGCCACTTCGGCTAATTTTTGTTTGTCCAATCCGATGGTATATAGCAAGTCCGTCATTTTTTCTTGGCGGATGTTATTTTCATGAAAAGGTTTGAAAAACGTATATGCCGAAGCCAGCAAAATGCCTACCACCGAAACCAGAATGATGGTAAAAATAAATGTATAAATATTGCTGTTTCTATCGAATTTCATAATGCTTAATTTTTAAGTTTTAAACGTTTCATTCTTCGTTTGGCATTTGCTTCCACTACATAATAATCAATAGTAGGTGCTACGACGTTCATTAAGAGTATGGCCAACATGACACCTTCGGGATAGGCCGGGTTGAGTACCCGGATCAATAAGGCGAATACGCCGATCAGAAATCCGTAAATCCATTTTCCCGTTTTGGTCTGGGCGGCCGTTACCGGATCGGTAGCCATAAACGCCAAACCGAAGGCAAAACCGCCAATCATCAGATGCTGCCACCAAGGGAATTGCATTAATGAATTGGCGCCCCATGCATTGAAAATCAGTCCCATTAATATGCCACCTACCAAACCGGACAGGACAATGCGCCAACTGGCCACTTTGGTAAAAAGCAATAAAGCCAATCCGATAAGAATCATCAATACCGACGTCTCACCTATACTACCCGGCATGGTGCCTAAAAACATATCTTTGGCGGTCCAAGGAAATTCCCTTCCCTGAGCCAATAATCCCAAAATGGTTTCGCCCGAAATGGCATCGTGTTGAGCGGCTCCTGCCACCCATACCTTATTTCCGGACATGGTGGCGGGATATGCAAAAAAGGCGAATGCACGTGCCGTTAAAGCGGGGTTCACGATGTTCATACCGGTTCCTCCGAAAACTTCCTTACCGAATATCACGGCAAAAGCCACGGAAACAGCCAAAATCCAAAGCGGAATGGTAACGGGCATGATTAAGGGTATCAATAAACCCGTGACCAAATATCCTTCGTTTACTTCATGACCGCGCCGGATGGCGAAATAAAATTCGATACCGAGCCCTACTACATAAGAAACAATAATCAGCGGCAAAACCTTTTTGGCTCCGAATAATAATTCTTTCCAAAAACCCACCGAACTTTCAATACCCGCCGGAACGGCTTGCAAATAATATTGGTGCCCTACGTTCCACATGCCGAAAATGGTAGCCGGAATCAATGCCAGGACTACGATAAACATGATTCTTTTCAAATCGACCGCACTTCTGATGTGGGCACCTTTTTCCGTCACCAATTCGGGTGTATATAAAAAGGTGTAGAAAGCGCGGTAGGCGGGCGCCATTTTTTCATATTTTCCTCCTTCGAGAAAATGATGTTCGTATTTTTTAAGTAATTTGTGTAACCCTTTCATAATTTTATTTTTAACCTACTTCTATCATCATTACATTCAAGCCGTCGCGTATAATATTTTGTGCATTGATTTTACTTGAACTGATATAATCGACCAGTGCAAAATCTTCCGGTGCCACTTCCATAATTCCCAATTGCTCCATCTTATCGACATCGCCCGTCAAACATGCTTTGAGCAAATGCACGGGATAGATATCCAAAGGCACCACTTCTTCCACTTCTTCCGTCATCACAAAGGGACGCTCTTCTCCGTGCAAGGAAGTGTCATAAGATTTTTCTTTATTGGAAAACCAATCGAAATCCACCCGATAAACGGTTTTGCGCGAGGTACCGAAAAACGGCATCCAACCGAAAAATCTCGCTTTGTTTCCTTCTTCCAAAACGGTCACGCTGCTGTCGGCCGTATTCATAAAACCATCCGAAGTGATATTGGTTCCGGTCAAAGGATTTCCGCTGATTATTCTTACGTTTTTCCCTTTCTTAATTTTTGCCGGCATAATATCATTTAAATAGGCACCTGAAATGAGTTTGTAGTACTGCGGATTTTCGAGCATATCGCCTGCAAAAGCCACATTTTTGTGCATATCCACAATTCCTTTTTCAAACAAACGGCCGATAAATACCACAATCCACGGTGGTATTACCCATAAGCGGTCGCCCTTGTTAACCGGATGGGTTTTGGCAATGGACAAACTTACATTGCCGGCAGGATGCGGGCCGTACACTTTGATCAATTCGACATTTTCGGTTTCATGAAAAAAACTTTTTCCGTTTCCGTCCACGGTTAAATAAACTTTACCGGAAGTAAGTTTGTTTATCACATCGACACCTCTTTGAAATTCTTTCCGGTAATCATGCATGGCAAAGGAATAGTCGGGTGCAAGGGGCGCCGTATCATAGGACGGAATATAAATCGCCGAAGGAATATCTTCGGGACTGGGCACAATGTCATAAGGCCTTTGCTTAATGTAAGGAAACAGGCCTGAAGCCAACAATGCTTTCATTACACTGTCGCGCGATGAATCATCCGTGCGGAAAGTTTTATATTCATCATTCGAGTCGGCTTCGATAATGACTCGCAATATTACCCGGCGCTTACCTCTTACAATTTCTTTTACGGTTCCGCTTACGGGCGACGTAAAAATCACATCGGGTTGATATTTGGAATAAAACAAGGCATCCCCTGCTTTTACTTTATCGCCCGGTTGGACAAATAAACGCGGGTTGATTCCGATAAAATCTCCCGGCTTTACCGCATAATACTTTGAACGCGGCAATACTTCTACGGAAGTTTGAGGTTTCCCTTTCATAGGAATATTCATTCCGCGTTTTACTTTTATTTCGATACTCATTTTGTTTGAATAATTTTATTGGATTTTCCTTGCTAATTTCGAATGTAAATTTTGCGTAAAATCTCTTAATTTATTATGATTTTGGTCATGTAAAACAACTAAAAATCCGTTTTTTTAAACGGTTTATTTTCAATTAATATAACTTATAAAAAGGGCCGGCCGCCGGCCGACCTTTTTTATATTAATTACCCATTAAGCCGGGGGCTTTTCGCAATTCGACCGGTTTGTGTTTTAAAATTCTTTTTTTGACGCTTAATTCGTCCAATAATCTTTGCGCACCGCCATATTTATCGATAATAAATAATACATACCGGATATCCACCATAATGCTTCGGGCAATTTCCGGACGATAATAAATATCTTCCATCACGCCTTCCCAAACCCCGTCAAAAGCCAATCCGATTAATTGTCCGTCAGCGTTCAATACGGGACTTCCGGAGTTTCCGCCCGTAATGTGATTGGTTGCCAAAAAATTCACAACCATTGTGCCGTCCGTATTTCGATAGCGTCCGTAATCACGTTTTTCATATAACTCGATTAATTTGGGGGGCACGTCAAATTCGTCGTCACCGGGTATATATTTTTCCATCACACCGTAAAGATGGGTAAAAGGTTTATAAACAACCGCATCACGCGGACGGTAGCCCTGTACGCGTCCGTATGAAACACGCATGGTAAAATTGGCATCGGGATAAAATACTTTTTCGGGATAGGCCAGCATTTGGATTTTCATATATTTACGCATGAGTTCCTTCATTTCTTCATTAAAAGCCGAAAGCGGACGCATCACTTTATCTTTGAAATATTCATCTTGGGTTTTTAATAAATTAAATCCGTAATCTTTCTCCAATATTTTGATAAATTTTTTCCGCTTTTTACCGAACAATTCTTTGAGTTTTTCTTTATCGGCCAGCACCGATTCGCCGTATAATTTTTCGGCCACATTTTCGGCTCCGTTTTCAAACTCCGCTTTAAATTCGGGTGCGATATAATCTTGCGGAATGACTTGGAGGTAATGATCCATTAATGCGGCAAAAATTTCCTTATCGGCATCTTTATGATAATTTTTCAAAACCCGATTAAGCAAGTAATCTTCTATTTCGGCTTTTGTTTTGTCAAAACGTTTTTTATCCGCCTTTGCAACCCGGTATAAGGAATTCAATAGCGCATAACTGATAGTCGCATCGATGTTGCGATAAAAAATTTCGCGGTGTATGTCGGCGGCCACTTGTAATTTTTCGGTTTTTTCATATAATTTTTTCAATTTGGCCAATACATCGCGGTATTTTTCTTTCCATTCGGGATTTTTTTCGATTCTTCTTTGCAATTCGGCTTCGTAATCTTCTTTGGCTTTTACGGCATTAAATTTCTTGAGTCCTTTACTTTCGCCAATCCAGAATTTCCAATAATTAGCCAATGAAGCAAATTTGGTCGAGAGTTGCAATTCGGCTTTGGGGTCTTTTTCCATATATTTTCTTAATACATCAAGTGTTTTTTCTCTTACGGCTACACGGGCGGGGTCGCGCAAATCCTGAATTTGTTTCACCGCATAAGAAGTCAAATAAGCATTGGTCCGGCCGGGAAATCCCATTACGATGGTAAAATCACCCGGCTCTACTCCATTTAATGATATCTCCAAATATTTTGCGGGCTTGTAAGGCACATTCGATTCGGCATATTCGGCCGGGCTATTGTCAGGAGCCGCATATACACGAAAAATGGAAAAATCGCCCGTGTGACGGGGCCACATCCAGTTGTCGGTATCGCCGCCGAATTTTCCGATGCTTTCGGGCGGGGTTCCCACCAAACGTACATCGGGATATTCGGTAGATTCTATAAAGTAATACTTATTGCCTTTGAAGAAGGGCTTTATTTGATACCGTTTGAATTTCTTTTTGGCAAACTTAGACAGGAATTTATGTATATTCTTGTCTATCAACGATTGGCGTTCGCGAGCCGAAGCATCTTCGGGCACATTTTTAAGGATGATATCCGTTACATCGGTGATGTTATTTATTAGATGTACACTCAAATTTACGGGTATTTCTTCGTCAAAACTCTTGGCCCAAAAACCGTCTTTCAGATAATTATGTTCGACTGACGAAACCGACGCAATGGCCGCATAACCGCAATGATGATTGGTAAATAATAATCCTTTCTCGGAAACGAATTCCGCCGTACATCCGTTGCCCAATTGCACGACGGCATCCTTAACGGCCGGTTTTGAAGTGTGCCAAATATCTTCGGCGGAAATTTTCATTCCCATTTGTTTCATATCCGCCTCCACCTTTTTGATTTCATTGGGAAGCCACATACCTCCTTCACCTTTTTGTGCCATTAAGGTCAAGGGAAGCAATAAAATAATCAAGCTGTAAAATAAGTTTTTCATGTTTGTTTTATTTAAATATTTTCTTTTGTTCGCCATTTTAAAAAATTAAAAATATGCTTGACATTCGTCCTGTATTTTTTCATCATAAGTTGAATGGAAATATTTTCCAAAAAGGCCAAGCTGGTCCATAGAAATACTATTTTGAAAAAAAGCGGATCGAATCCTTTATAAAAGAGCCAGAAAACAAATGCCGACTGTAGTAATCCTCCAATTTTCCATGAATATAAATGCAAACTTGAGATTTTTCCGAATTTTATCCATGAAAACAAATCCGTAAATATGAAATAAAATAAAATTAATACGGCCGCCCATTTATATTGTTCGAAATCATTCCATTTCAGTTGGTAAATACCAAAAATCGTTACTACATATATCATCAAATCGGCCAAGGAATCCAAGCGGGCCCCGAAATCGGTTTTCAAATTAAAAGTGCGGGCAACAAATCCGTCCAAGACATCTGTTGATACACTAAAAATCCATAAATAAAAAAATTCGTTTTCCTGTCCGCTCAGCGCAAAGTATATCAGAAAAGGCACGGACAAAATTCTCAGAGACGTAATAATATTGGGAAGATTAAAATTCTTACTCATAGGAGAATTAATTTTTTAATGCGTTCTTCTCCGATTTTATCATTCATATTTTTGATAATCATTTTTTTGCCCCGGTTTAATTCATCACGCATCGAAGAGGAATTAAGCCATACCTTCAAGGTTCCGTCTTTGAATTTTACACGGGTGGTATAAGGTGCAAGGGTATTATCCATCATCTCATACCATATTCTTTTGATTTGCTGTTCGGTGAGATTACGGGACAATTTTTTGTCTTTTTGAAAAAGATTATCCAGTGCTTGTTTTAAATTAAAAGTATTGTGTTCGTCTTTATTCATATCCTGAAAATCATAGTTTCCTTAGGAATATCTTTCAATAAACGTTCCAAGCGTTCGGGGTGCGTATCGCTCAAAAATACTTGACCGAACATGCCTGTTTCCACCCATCGAACCACTTGTTTGACCCGTTTGGGGTCCAATTTATCGAAAATATCGTCAAATAACAATATGGGTGCGCTCTTTTTTCGTTCTTTCAAACTTTCGTATTCGGCCAATTTTAATGCAATCAAGAATGATTTTTGCTGTCCTTGGCTTCCGAATTTTTTTACCGGATAGCCGTTTATCGTAAAAATCAAATCGTCCCGATGAATTCCACGGGTGGTGTGTTGCATTAATTTATCGCGTGATAAATTTTCCTTAAACCATTGAATCAGTGGTTTTTGATGCAAATCCGATTTATAAATAATATCCACTTCTTCGGTATGACGTGATAACCATGCATATTTGTCCTGTAAAAAAGGCCTGAAATTATCCACAAAAATTTTGCGTTTTTCAAAAATTCTCATACCGTACACATGAAGTTTTTCGTTATAAACTTCAAGGGTGTCATGATCGAAAGTATCGTTAAGTGCAAAATATTTCAGCAGACGGTTTCTTTGAGATAGATAACGGTAATAAGCCGTTAAATCGGCTAAATATTCCTTATCGAATTGCGAAATAATTTTATCGATAAATTTTCTTCTGATTTCTCCTCCCTCGCTAATCAAATCGCGGTCGTAAGGCGATATCATAACTACGGGTATCAATCCGATATGGTCGGCTAATCTCTCATAAGGTTTTCCGTTTCGCTTTAAAATGCGTTTTTCTCCTTTTTTATATTGGAGCAAAATTATTTCGTCGGTCCGATTGACGGGATCGTAAAATTCACCTTTAATACTGAATTCATTTTCGCCGTGTCTGACAATCATACTCAAAGGCAAATGAAAATAAGATTTACCGAATGCAAGCATATTAATGGCATCCAATATATTAGTCTTTCCCACCCCGTTATCACCTGCAAAAGCATTCAATGTTTCGGCAAATCGAAACGAAACCCTGTCGAAATTTTTAAAATTGTAAAGATGTAAATGTTTTAAAATCATTTTTCTTTATGAAAAACATATTTAAAAAATTGAAAAGCGGTAGCCAAAACAAATAAAAACGATAGTAAACTAATGGGTGGTAAATGACCGTACCATGAATCCACATCAAACCACCGAGTGGCATGAAAAACGGATAGATGTAATCCTAAAAAAGTTAGAAAAACGAAGAAAAGTTTTTCGAATTTAAATGAACCGCCGTAATCCATATCTTTTACCGCCCGGAAAAAAACTTTGCTGATAAGAACGGTAAAAATAAAAGTGATAATACCGAAAAGCACCATGGATGCTCCCGAGAACAATATTTCTCCTTCGGAATTAAAAATAGTTTTGAAAAATGTGGTAGGCAATAAGACCGCCGAAAGTAGTAAATGCAAAATGGCCATCGAATATATCATCAAACCAAGTAAGGCCCTGTCCAAGGATTGGATTTGATGTAAATTCACAATAAATAGCAAGATTACAAACGAAAAAGCAAACGCTTTGTTCATGATGAATAGCGGAATGGCATTTATGTCATATGGCCCTATCACCACATAGCGTATCACTGCGTAAGCAAATGCTAAAAAAAATACGGCAATTACCACCAGAAAAGTTCTTTTTCTTTTCTGCGGATCCGGGTTATTTATTTGATTTATATCGATATTCATATTTTTTCTTTTTTGGGTAAAGGACTGATAATACGCACATCATAAAATACAATCATGCCTTTTATTATGGCCTTGATAAGTTTATACAGGGCGTTCACAATGCCTTTTTTATAATTGTCCGTATAATGTACCAAACTGATTTCGCGAGCGGGTTCCGGTTTTTCGAAGGTTTTTAAGTATTTTTTATCCTCTTCGCACAAATCAAGAGTATGCAAATAAGGAAGCAATGTCATGCCCAATCCTTCTTTAGATAATTTAATTAATGTTTCGAAACTTCCCGTTTCCAAATAGAATTCGTCGGGAAAAATATTATCCGAACGACAAATATTCAAAATATTATCTCTAAAACAATGTCCCTCTTCGAGCAATAATATATCATCGACAGCCAAATCCTGATCAACTAATTTTTCTTTCCCGTACAATCGATGTCCTTTAGGAATAAACGCCACAAAAGGTTCGTTGTACAACGGCAATTCTTTGATTTTCGAATCTTCCAAGGGAGTAGCCAATAAACCCGCGTCCAATTCTTCTTCTTTCAGCATATCGATTATTTCCTGTGTGGTTCGTTCATAGATTTTTAATTGTACTTCGGGATATTTTTTAATAAAATCTTTCAGAAAGACGGGAAGCAAAGTGGAAGATAAAGTAGGGATGATCCCCAATTTAAATTCTCCGCCGATATATCCTTTTTCGTTTTTTACAATTTCTTCTATCTTATTATTTTCTATTAAAATCTTTTTGGCTTGTTCTATGATTTTTTCACCGATAGGTGTAATTTTCAGTGGTGTTTTGGAACGATCGAAAATTTTTACGCCGAGTTCTTCTTCCAGGTTTTTAATTTGCATGCTTAAGGTAGGTTGTGTGGCATGCACCTCTTTGGCGGCTTTGGTAAAATTTCTGTATTTGGCTACGGCCAATAAATATTTCAGTTGTGCTATCGTCATTCAAATAATGTTTTGATATTTTCGGCAGGCCTGCCCAAAACGGCTTTATTTTCAAATATTACAATAGGCCGTTCTATTAGTTTCGGATTTTGTGCCATTATTTCAATCAATTCATCATCGGTTAATTCCTTTCCTTTATATTTTTCTTTCCAAATTTTTTCTTGTTTACGTAAAATTTCCCGAGGACTCTTGTTCATCATTTTCAACACCGCCCTAAGTTCGGTTGCAGAAGGGGGGTCATCCAAATATTTTCTCATATGAACCGTATGTCCTTTTTCTTCGGCTAATTGCTTCAATATATTAAACCCTTCTCTACTTTTTCTGCATCTCGGATTATGCCATATTACTACTCTTCCCATTTTCTATTTTTTTGCTTCGCAAATTTATAACAATTCGAAATAAATTTTAATCTTAGATTTTTTCCAATTCCACCGTAAAATGCCTTAAAATAGGCGGCTCATATACAATTCGATAACCGGTTTTTGCCTCATGGCGTGTGCCGTAGATATGCTTAAGCACCTCCGCTACAAAATTCATGTGATTATTGGAATAAACACGACGCGGAATAGCCAGCCGTACCAATTCCAATTTCGGATAGCGATTTTCCCGCGTAACCGGATCGCGGTCGGCCATAATAGTTCCTATTTCCACCCCTCTAATACCTCCCACCTTATATAATTCTATTGCTAAGGATTGTGCTCTGAATTGCTCGCGGGGAATGGTGGGCACAAAACGATTGGCATCCAAATAAATGGCATGCCCTCCGATAGGTTGTTGTACCGGTACTTCCAATTCCATTAATCTACGTCCCAAATAATGCACTTGTTCCACCCGGCTTTCCAAATAATCGAATTCCGTCGCTTCGTCCAAACCTACCGCCAAAGCCCCCATATCACGACCGGCCATTCCGCCATATGTAATAAATCCTTCATAAAGTATATTGTAAACGATTGCCTTTCGATAAGTTTCCTCGTCTTTCAAAGCAATAAATCCTCCGATATTGACCAAACCGTCCTTTTTGGCACTCATCAGCATGCCATCGGCATAAGAAAACATTTCTTTGGCTATTTGCTTGATGGACTTGTCCTTAAATTCACGCTCCCTTTTCTTTATGAAATAAGTATTTTCGGCAAACCGGGCCGCATCGAAATACAAAGGAATTCCGTATTTTTTGCATAATGCCGAAACTTCTCTGATATTTTGCATACTTACCGGCTGTCCGCCCGCAGTGTTACAAGTCACCGTCACGATGACAAAAGGAATCCTTTGACGGCCGTATTTTTTGAAGGCATCTTCCAATTTTTGCAAATCCACATTTCCTTTAAACGGATGATAGTGTTCGGTATCATATGCCTCATCAATCGTGCAATCCAAAGCCGTGGCTTTTCTTAATTCGATATGGGCTTTGGTGGTATCGAAATGCATATTTCCCGGAATAATGTCGCCTTCCTTCACCAAGGCGGAAAATAATACATTCTCGGCTCCCCTACCCTGATGAGTGGGAATCAAGTACTTAAAACCCGTAATACGTTCTACTGTTTCTTTCAATAAATCAAACGAACGGGAACCGGCATAGGATTCGTCTCCCCGCATCATTTCGGCCCATTGCTCGTCGCTCATAGCACCCGTACCGCTATCGGTTAATAAATCGATAAATACTTGGTAACTTTTGAGTTTAAACAAATTATATTTGGCTTCTTTAATCCATTTTTCCCTTTCTTCCGGCGTACTACGACGGATTTTCTCCACCGTTTTGATCTTATAGGGTTCGGCGAATGGGAATTCGGGAATATTCATGTCATGAATTTTGTTGAAAGATAAGAATTTTTTTGTTGCAATTGTAACCAAATCATCATTTCTTTCTTCGTTTAATCCGTTAAAAGAAATATTTTTAATTGCTTGTTTGATTAAAATAGCAGACTTATTGCGATGGCAATTCAGCCGTTAGTATCTCCCATTCATTATTTGCTTCGAATGTAATAGTTTGACCGGCAAAAATCATCAAAGTGTCACCATGATCGGCTTCAATTCCATTAATTTTAATCTTATGCCCGAAAGCATTTAAAACGATCAAAAATTTTTTCGTTTTCATTCCGAATAAACTCCTAAGGGGAATTCTTTTTACAATAAAAAAAGGCGTCTCCAATATATGCTTGTTGATTTTTAGCGGTCCGGCTTGAAAATTTATAGCGCGCAATGCTTTTTCTACATGCAACTCTCGTGGTTTTCCTTTATCATCCTTGCGATTATAATCATAAATTCTATAAGTAATATCGGAGCTTTGTTGAATCTCTGCCAATAAAATTCCCGCTCCGATAGCATGAACCGTACCTGCCGGAATATAATACCAATCGCCGGGTTTCACTTCTATGGCATTCAATATACTTTCCACACCGGCTTCTTTTAAGCTCTTAATATAATCCTCACGAGTAATTCCGGGTTTGAATCCCAGATATAATTTGCTCCCCGGCTCAGCGGCCAAGATATACCATGTTTCATTTTTACCATATGATTGACGTTCTTCCCGGGCCATTTTATCATCCGGGTGAACTTGGACGGACAAATCGTCTTGCGCATCGATATATTTTACCAATAACGGAAAATCTTTTTCCAATTCCACCTCGCCCCAAAATTCCCCGTCCAAGACTTTCCATAAAAAACGCATGTCCATCCCTTTAAAAAAACCGTTCCGTACACGGGATTCCTTTTGTTCCACGGCCGATACTTCCCAACTTTCACCTGTTTTGTCCGAGGGAATTTGTTTGCCGAAAAAAGTCTTTAATCGATTGCCACCCCAAATTTTTTCTTCAAAATGCGGATCGAAAATAAGAGGTTTATCCATAAACATTTTTCCTGCCTCACGAACCAAGACTTCATAAGATTCATTAAAAATAATTTTGAACCATGCCGTGTATTTTTCCGGATTTTTTTTAATATCTTCCTTAATTTCAGATAAATACATATATTCGTAGGCATCCGCTTCCTTTGGATTTAGTTGGGGCTCGCCGTCAAATTTTCCAATAAATACATGATCCAATTCATGTTCGGTCAGTCCCCGGTCCAATTCGGCTTTGTATATAAAATGAAAGATTTCGCGAAGTTCGGTTGCAAATCCCATTTCTTCTTGCAATCGCCTTTCGGCCGCCTCAATCGTTTCTTCGCCGGGTCGCGGGTGACTACAAACCGTATTGGTCCATAAACCGCCCGAATGATACTTACCGCTTGCCCGGCGCTGCATCATTAACCGGCCTTCATTATTAAATATAAATACCGAAAAAGCCCTATGAAGCAGGCCTTTTCGGTGCGCTTCCATTTTGGACATTACTCCTATCGGATGATCCGAATTATCTATAAGTATAACTTTTTCCTCCTTTTTCATGAGACAAAAATAGTCAATTTCCAGCGCTTTATAAGGCAATAAATTAAATTCTTATATTTGCAACAAAAGTTACATAGATGAAGAAGCACAATGGTTCATGTCCGGTTGATTATCGTCAAATCGATCAAAATTTAGTGCGAGCATATGCGTTTATTATTTTTGTCATATTACTGTTTTTACTATTATTTAAATGGAAAGGATTATTAGTTATACTGATTTTGGATTTTTTTCTACGCCTCCTATTCGGTATCAAAGGCGGTTTATTTTGCCGGCCTTTATCTTTTTTGCTGAGGGCATTAAAAATTGCAGAAAAACCTATCAATGCCTTACCAAAAAAATTTGCAGTTAAAATAGGATTTCTTTTTTCGATATTATTGGGCATCTTTTATTTAAGCGGTTGGCATACGGCTTACGGCATCACGTTGTACATATTCCTTATTGCAGTCGGATTGGAAGTTTTTTTTAATTTTTGTCTGGCGTGTTATTTTTATGGTTTTTTTACCAAAAATTCATCTCAAGACGGAATTTTCAAATAAACTATCTGGCCCAATGTCCCGGATTCGCTGAAAAACAAAAGGATTTTCATTTTTCCAATACCTTTTTGTAACATTTTCAGTGCATTTACGTATATATAAATGAACCAAAATTTTATTTAGCCCGATGAGACAATTAAAAATCACCAAACAAGTAACCAATCGTGAAACCGCTTCGTTGGATAAATATTTGCAAGAAATTGCAAAAGTGGACTTGATTACCGCAGACGAAGAAGTGGAACTGGCACAACGTATTAAAGCCGGCGATCGCCAAGCTTTGGAAAAATTAGTCAAAGCCAATTTACGTTTTGTTGTTTCCGTTGCCAAACAATATCAAAATCAAGGACTTTCCCTACCCGATTTGATCAACGAAGGCAATATGGGATTAATCAAAGCGGCTGAACGTTTTGATGAAAAACGCGGCTTTAAATTTATTTCTTATGCCGTTTGGTGGATACGCCAATCCATTTTGCAAGCCCTTGCCGAACAATCCAGAATTGTCCGCTTACCGTTAAATAAAATCGGTGCTATAAACAAAATCAACAAAGCATATGCCCGTTTGGAACAAGCCCTGGAACGTCCGCCTTCATTGGAAGAATTGGCCGAAGAACTGGATATGCGCGTGGAAGACGTCAAAGAATCTTTGAAAAATGCCGGACGACATGTATCGGTAGATGCCCCGTTGGTGGAAGGCGAAGATTCCAATTTACTTGACGTATTGCGGGCCGGTGACGTACCGAATCCCGATAAAGAATTAATCCAAGAATCTCTTAGAACCGAAATAGAAAGGGCGCTTTCCACATTAAGTCCGCGCGAAGCCGACGTGATTCGTTTATATTACGGACTGAACGGAAATCATCCTTTAACGCTCGAAGAGATAGGCGAAACATTCGGATTAACGCGTGAACGTGTCCGTCAGATTAAAGAAAAGGCCATCCGCCGGCTTAAACACAGTTCGCGAAGCAAAATTCTAAAACAATATTTAGGATAATTACATTCTAAAACCTTATTACTAACCGCCTTTAGGGGCGGTTTTTTTATTACTAATAAATTTCCTTGTTGAAATGCTTATTAAATCACATTATAACTGAGATTTTTCATTTTTCAAAATTTCAATTAAATCCTGTGGTGATAATGTATTTTCATGATGAGTTCGTACATAAATATCCGCCGCTTTTCCATGCAGAAAAACGCCTTTTAATGCACTTTTCCATGGCGACAAACCTTGTGCCATCAATCCAGTAATAATGCCCGTCAATACATCGCCGCTTCCGGCTTTGGCCAAGGCGGGATTTCCGGTAGAATTAAATACCATTTTCTTCCCGTTTGTAATTAAAGTATGGGCGCCTTTCAAACATAAAACCACTTTTGTTTCCTTGGCAAATGCCTTGGCCGAGTCGAATTTCTCCAATGAATCGGCAGGTTTTTTCCCGGTCAATCGCGCAAATTCACCCGCATGTGGGGTCAAAACGGATTGAGCAGGCAAATATTTAAGCCACCGCCTTTTCCGGGCCAGAATATTCAAGGCATCCGCATCAATCACAGCCGGTTTTTTTAGTTGTCTTAATAATTTACCGAAAGATTGAACGGTTTTTCGATGCAATCCCAAGCCGGGTCCTATTCCGGCAGTAAATGCCATATCGGGAAGAAGAAAATCTTCATGAAAACTTTTTCCTTTAGCTCTCATACACATAATTTCGGGCATGGCCGTTTGCAAGACCGGAATTAATTTCCGCGGCACCATGGCACTGACCCATCCCGCCCCAATTACAAAGGCCGCTTTCGATGCAAATGCCACCGCACCGGCTTTGCCTTCCGACCCGCCGATTAACAACGCATGACTGTAATCTTTTTTTGATGAAAATTTTTTCCTTGGCGGCAAAGGATCTATGGCCGTCAAGTAAAACTTATCGGTATGGGTTTGACGAATGGCTTCGATATCCAATCCGATGTCCACCAATGAAAAAGAAGGCACATAAAGCCCGTTTTCTTCAAAAAAGAAACTGTATTTGGGAAATTGAAAACTAAAAACATGTGTGGACTTTACGATAGGATCTTTTTCCGAATTAAGCCGGTCGGCATAGAGCCCGGAAGGCATGTCTATTGCATAAATTATGCGACCCGATCGGTTCATAAATTCGATGGCAGCGGCTGCAATTCCGGAAGCGGGCCTGTTTAATCCCACGCCAAATATGGCATCGATATATAAATCCGCATCCCTCACAAGCGTTTCATCGAAATCTTCAACCGGCACTTTGGCTTTCAGTAATCTTTTGTAATTAATTTGAAAATCATCGCTTTCTTTTTTGCTAAACCGCACCACATATACCCGGACATCCATTCCTTTTTGCCATAATTTTCGTGCCAATACCAAACCGTCTCCCCCGTTATTTCCCACACCCGCCATGATATTGATTTTTTGCAGAGGATTTAACATGGGTTCCAAATGTTGCAACAAACTATCCACCGCTCTTTCCATCAATTGTTCGGAAGTTATTTTTTGGTTTTCAATGGTTTTTCGGTCGATTTCTTTGATTTGCGGGGCGGAAAAAATTTTTATGCATTCCATTTTATTCTAATTTTGCGATATGAAGTTAAGAAATAATGAATAAACAAGACAAAAAATCATTGAAAATAATTTTTTTCGGCACGCCGGATTTCGCCGTAGAAAGTCTCAAACGCATCGTAGAAGACGGCTGGCCGGTAGAAGCCGTCATTACAGCGCCCGACAAACCGGCGGGAAGAGGTAAGAAATTACGCGAAAGCGAAGTCAAAAAATTTGCAAAAGAACACGGTTTGAAAATCCTCCAACCCGGAAATCTCAAATCGGATGAATTTATCGAAGAACTAAAGAAAATAAATCCGGACGTGGGCGTAATTGTCGCTTTCCGCATGTTACCCGAAAAGGTTTGGGCACTCCCCCGTTACGGCACCTTTAACCTGCATGGCTCCTTGCTTCCGGATTATCGCGGTGCCGCACCAATCCATCATGCCATCATAAACGGAGAGGAAAAAACCGGTGTAACGACTTTTTTTATCGATAATAAAATCGATACGGG
Source organism: Flavobacteriales bacterium (assembly GCA_027067965.1). Taxonomy (GTDB): domain Bacteria; phylum Bacteroidota; class Bacteroidia; order Flavobacteriales; family Flavobacteriaceae; genus JAADED01. Next base: position 87,685 of record JAMOUV010000004.1, read on the forward strand.
TGAAATTATCGATCAAAGAGAAATAAACATTGCGCCCGACGAAACATTCGGAGAACTTTACGATAAATTAAAACGTCTGGGAGCGGATTTGGTCTTGGAAACACTTAAAAACATTTCCGAAGGAAAAATCAAAACCCGTCCGCAGGATGACCGGAAAGCCAAACATCCCGCCCCGAAACTCACCAAAGAAAATACCAAAATCAATTGGAACCGGCCGGTAAAACAAATTTATGATTTTATTCGCGGATTATCGCCGTATCCGGGCGCATGGGCATGGCTCGAAACGGACGGAAAACCCAAAAGAATTCATATCTATAAAGCGGATTTTGAAGAAGCAAATCATCATTTTTCACCGGGTCATGCCGTGATTTCCGGCAAAAAATTACGCATTGCCGTGCCCGGCGGATATATATTACCCTTGCAATTAAAGCCCGAAAGCAAGAAAAGCATGAATGTCCGCGATTTCATAAACGGAATGAAGCACAAAGCCCGAATTCTATTCAAGTAATTGACACATACCGATTTAACACATACGGCTTCGTTAAAAAAACAATATAATTATTAATAATTCAAACTTTTATTTTTATCAAAACATCAAATAAATCAAAAGCATAGCAGATTTTTAATTTTTTTTTTATATTTGTTGCATCAAAAATATATTGCTATGAACAAGACCCAATTAATTGAAGCTATGGCCGCAGATGCCGGCATTAACAAAACCCAAGCAAAAAAAGCATTGGAATCATTTCTTAACAATGTAGCAAACACCTTAAAAAAAGGTGGTAAAGTTACATTGATCGGATTCGGAACTTTCTCCACAGTTACACGCAAAGCACGCGAAGGTCGTAATCCCGCCACCGGTAAAAAAATTACTATCCCCGCTAAAACCGTAGTAAAATTTAAAGCAGGTTCCGAATTACAAAAAGGTTTGTAATTTAAAAGAAACCCTCTTAACTTTATACCGTCTTTTCGCACGAAAAGACGGTTTTTTATATTCAAAAAATTATGAAAGGGAAATTATTAATTGCCACGCCCGAATTGCTTACCGATTCTATTTTTTCGCAAAGCGTTATTCTTATTGTTGATGATCATGAAGAAGGAACCGTAGGATTTATTCTAAACAAACCTCTTCCGGTTTTGGTCAAAGAAGTAACCGATATAAATAGTTCTTTACAAATCTACGATGGCGGGCCCGTATCGATCGATCAAATGTATTTCCTTCATAATGCGCCCGAAATCATTCCGGGTGGTCAGCAAGTTTATGACAATTTATTTTGGGGCGGCGATATTCGCGTGGTAAAAGAAATCTTTGATGATAATGAATCCCTGCTTCAGGACAGAATAAAATTTTTTATAGGATATAGCGGCTGGGGTAAAGAACAACTTGAAAATGAAATTAATGAGGGCGCATGGTTGGTCTCGGAAAAAAAACTCGATATTTTCAAAATCAACCCGAAAAATCTTTGGAAAAAACTTCTTGTGGAAGTCGATCCTGCGATGGAATTATGGAAAAATGCACCACAAAATCCCGAATTAAATTAATTTTTTAGGATAAATATTTATCTTGCGACAAATTTTTATTTATGAAAAAGGCCTACATTTTTCCCGGTCAAGGTTCGCAATATCCCGGCATGGGAAAAGACCTCTATGATAAATTTGATGAAGCGAAAACCTTATTTAAACAAGCCGATAAAATTCTCGGTTTCCCCTTATCCGACATTATGTTTAACGGTTCGGATGAAGATTTAAGGCAAACCAAAATTACCCAACCCGCCATTTTCGTTCATTCCGTTATTGCGGCAAAACTCTTGGGGTCCGATTTTCAACCCGACATGTTAGCGGGTCATTCATTAGGCGAATTCTCCGCCCTCACAGCAGGCGGCGCCCTCTCATTCGAAGACGGACTTCAATTGGTTTTGCAACGGGCCTTGGCGATGCAACGGGCCACGGAATTACGACCATCCACAATGGCGGCCGTATTGGGATTGGATAATGACACCATAGAGAAAATTTGTGCCGAGACCGAAGGTATTGTGGTGCCAGCTAATTATAATACGCCCGGACAGTTGGTTATTTCCGGCGAAGTGGAAGCCGTGCAAAAAGCCGCCGAAAAATTGCAAGAAGCCGGCGCACGTCGTGTGGTCATGCTGAATGTGGGCGGTGCCTTTCATTCCCCCTTGATGGAACCCGCCCGTAAAGACTTGGCAGGAGCCATTGAAAAAACCGAATTTAAACAACCGATTGCCCCGGTCTATCAAAATGTAAGCGGCCTTCCGGAAACATCCCCCGAAAAAATTAAAGAAAACTTGATAGCCCAATTGACTTCTCCCGTCAGATGGGTACAAACCATTCAAAATATGATTCATGACGGCGCCGGTATTTTTTATGAAATAGGTCCCGGAAAGGTACTCTTGGGTATGCTTCGTAAAATCGACCGTTCGGTGAAAGGAGAAAAAATCGAACTTTAACTCGTAATTTAAAAATTACCTTTAGATACATATCTTTGCTTACACATTAAATCTAAAATGCATCACATCGCCGTCTTGCACCACGTAATCTTTACCTTCAATGCGTAATTTTCCGGCTTCGCGAACTTTGGCTTCGGACCCGTACTTGACAAAATCATCGAAAGATATGACTTCGGCCCTGATAAATCCTTTTTCAAAATCCGAATGTATCACACCGGCTGCCTGCGGGGCTTTGATACCCACAGGAATAGTCCATGCGCGTACTTCTTTTTCGCCGGCGGTAAAAAATGTTTGCAAACCCAATAATTTATAGGCCTTTTTGATTAACTTGGATATACCCGGCTCATCGAGTCCCAAATCTTCCAAAAACATTTGCCGTTCCTCATAGGTATCCAATTCCATGATATCCGATTCGGTTTTGGCATCGAGGATTAAAACTTCCGCACCTTCCTCTTCCGCCATTTTTTCCACTTGACGGGTATATTCGTTTCCGCCGGCCCGCAATGTTTTTTCGTCCACGTTACAAATATACATCACCGGCTTGGCCGTCAGCAATTGTAAAGGTTTGATATATTTTTCAAAATCATCCTTGTCCAAATCCATTTTCCTGACGGAAATACCTTGCTCGAGATAGTTTTTCAGTTTTTTTAATACTTCCAATTCCGCCTTGGCATCCGCCATTCCCGCTTTGGCTTGCCGTTCGACTTTGTCCATTCTTTTTTCGACCGTTTCCAAATCTTTCAATTGGAGTTCGGTTTCGATTATTTCCTTGTCCCTTACCGGATCCACCGAGCCGGCCACATGAGTAATATTTTCATCATCAAAACATCGCAATACATGCAATATGGCATCGGTTTCACGAATATTGGCCAAAAACTTGTTTCCTAGCCCTTCGCCTTTGCTGGCCCCCTTTACCAAACCCGCTATATCTACAATTTCCAAAGTAGCCGGTACCACGCGTTGCGGTTTGACCAATTCGTTAAGTTTATCCAAACGTTCGTCCGGCACATTGACCATGCCTACATTCGGCTCAATGGTACAAAAAGGATAATTGGCCGATTGGGCACGGGCATTGGACAGACAATTAAAAACCGTGGATTTTCCCACATTCGGCAAACCTACAATACCTGCTTTCATTCCTTATTTAAATTTCGGCAAATTTATGGAAATAATCCCATTAATAAAGCAAAAGAGACACCCGTTAGAGTGCCTCTATAATAAATGACATGGAATTGTTTCCTGTTTAAGCGGTTTGTGCGATCTCATTCTCGGCCGGATATAATTTTTTACGCAAGGTTTCGTATGCCACGGCCAATGCGAAATATACAATGGGAGCCGTTATAAATATTCCTATAATAAACATCAAAAATCCGAGAATCATCAATAAAACGGCAAATATATAGAGAATAAACAGATTGCCTACATGACCGCGAGTGATTTCCCACGATTTAGACATGGCTCCTATAAAATCGATATTTTCATCCACTATAAAATAAACCACAAACATTAAGCGGATACTCAAATAAATAATTACCGCTATCAAAATCAAAAACATAAGTATGGAGAAGAGGGATAATTGACCGAAATCAACATCTAACTTAAGCAAATCTTTCATGCCGGCCGTGCCCATTGTCAATAATAAAATAAAAAATACAATCCCGTAAATCAGGATCAGGATAATAATTGAATACAATGCATAATTTAAAATTTTCTTTAGCGTGACGGACTGCGCAATAACCTCATTCAACCCGAATTTCTCATGGCGAACAACCTTGATTGCATAACCCGTAATAAATAATGATGCGACGATGGATACAAGAATCTGAAGTAAAAACAGAAGCATATTTTTGCTTCCCCAAGCGGCAAAAACCATTTGAAATGCAAATGCCACAAAAAATACAAAAACGTGGATTAAAAAATTTTCTTTTAATAAATCAAACGCCTTTTTTACGGCGTCGCCGGGATTAAAATAGATTGGTTTCATAATTAAGGATTTTTTCAAATTTAATAAAAAAAATCCGGAATTTCCCTAACAAAAAACCGCTCTTACGAGCGGTTTCGGCTATTTTATAAAAAGATTTCGTTAAAAATTTATCCTTCTTAATGATTAAACACCGGACTTTTTTCTCTTTTTCTTTTTAGATCGACTTTGGAAGGATCGATTACCTTTCCTTTTATTTTCAGAATTACCACACCATTGGATTCATTGACCGCGTTGGTATATACCGTGATGGTCTTTCTGAATGCACCCGGTTTTTGAGTATTATAATGTACTTTAATGATACCTTTTTCACCCGGCATAACGGGTTTTTCAGGTTTTTCGGCCACCGTACATCCACAACTCGAACGCACCCGGCTAATAATTAAGGGTTCATCTCCGGTATTCACAAATTCAAAAGTTCGGTAGCCATCCGATCCTTTGACTACTTCACCATAATTAATTTCCTTCGAAGTAAAATGTATTTTCGGGCCTTTCTGACCAGATTGTCCGAAAATATATCCGCTTATTAAGATAGTGAATAGAAATATTGCCCGTTTCATGACTTTGATTTTTAAGTTTAAATTTATGAATTAAATTTGCAATTATTGTAAACAAATTTAATGCCAATGAACATTAATTCCAAATATAATCCTGCGGAAGTTGAAAAAAAGTGGTATGACTACTGGATGCAACATCGATTTTTCCATTCCGAGCCCGATGAACGAGAACCTTACACCATTGTAATTCCTCCACCCAATGTAACGGGCGTGCTGCATATGGGACACATGCTCAACAATACGATTCAGGATGTATTGATTCGTCGAAAACGTATGCAAGGATACAACGCCCTATGGGTGCCGGGAACCGATCACGCCTCCATTGCCACGGAAGCCAAAGTAGTAGGAAAACTTAAAGAAGAAGGCATTGAAAAAAATCAATTGACACGTGAAGAATTTCTAAAACATGCATGGGATTGGACGCATAAACACGGCGGCATTATTTTAAAACAATTGCGCCGTTTGGGTGCCTCATGCGATTGGGAACGAACCAAATTCACGCTCGACCCCGACTTATACGAATCGGTAATCAAAGTTTTTGTGGATCTATACCGTAAAGGAAAAATATACCGCGGTTACCGGATGGTGAATTGGGATCCGGTGGCCAAAACAACCGTTTCGGACGAAGAAGTGATTTATACCGACGAAGAAGGTACGTTGTATTATTTACGCTACCCTATCGTTGGCAGTGAGAACGAATTTATCGAAATTGCCACCACACGTCCCGAAACCATTTTGGGCGATACGGCCATCGCAGTAAGTCCGCTTAATGAAAAATACAAACATCTAATCGGTAAAAAAGCCGTGGTGCCTATAGCCGACCGGGAAATACCCATTATTGCCGACGATTACGTGGACCCGGAATTCGGAACGGGTGCTTTAAAAATTACACCGGCACACGACCCTAACGACAAAGAAATCGGCGACCGCCATCAACTGGACTTGATTGATATTTTCAATGAAGACGGCACCCTTAATCAATACGGCTTGCATTACGAAGGCATGGACCGTTTTGACGTCAGAAAGGCCATTGTCAAAGAATTGGACGAAAAAAATTATTTGGTCAAAACCGAAAAACACACCCATCGTATCGGGCGGTCCGAACGGACCAAAGCGATTATCGAACCCCGTCTTTCGCGTCAATGGTTCTTGAAAATGAAAGAATTGGCCGGTCCCGCCATCGAAGCGGTTAGAAATGGGGAAATTAAACTTATCCCCAAAAAATTCGAAAACCTGTATTTTCATTGGATGGAAAATGTGCGTGATTGGAACATTTCGCGACAATTATGGTGGGGACACCGCATTCCCGCTTATTATTACGGCGAAGGCGAAAACGACTATGTGGTTGCCGAAAATCTCGAAGAAGCCGTCAAATTGGCCCGTGAAAAAACAGGGAACCCTTCCTTGACCGAAAAAGATTTGAAACAAGATGAAGATGTTTTGGACACTTGGTTCTCGTCATGGCTATGGCCCATTACCGTTTTCGACGGCATACGTCATCCGGAAAATCCCGATTTCAAATATTATTATCCGACAAATGATTTGGTTACCGCCCCGGAAATTATATTCTTTTGGGTGGCACGCATGATCATAGCGGGCTATGAATTTGCCGGCGACAAACCCTTTTCAAATGTCTATTTCACCGGAATTGTACGTGACAAACTCGGTCGAAAAATGTCCAAATCCTTAGGCAACTCGCCCGACCCCATTGAAATGATAGACCAATATGGCGCCGATGCAGTCCGGGTGGGCATGCTCATGACCTCACCGGCCGGAAATGATTTGCCTTTCGATATTGAATTGGTCTATCAAGGACGTAATTTCGCCAATAAAATATGGAACGGGTTCCGCTTGCTTAAAAACATGAAGATAGATGAAAACAAAGCCCAACCCGAATATGCCGCACAAGCGGTAAAATGGTTTACCAACCGTTTTCTCCAAATACTTTCGCAAGTGGAAGATGACTTCGAAAAATACCGTATTTCAGAAGCGCTGAAAAAAATATATTCCTTGGTCTGGGATGATTACAGTTCATGGTATTTGGAAATTATTAAACCTCCCTACGGAGAAAAAATCGATCGAACCACCTTTGAACAAAGCATAAACATTCTGGAAAATATTTTAAAATTATTGCATCCGTTTATGCCGTTTATCACCGAAGAAATTTGGCAAAACATTAAACCGCGTTCCGAGAACCAAGCGATTATTATCTCATCCTATCCCCAAACCGGTGAATTCGATAAGAATTTAATCTCGGAATTCGAACATATCAAAAACATCATTAGTAACATTCGAAAAATTCGGAAAGAAAAAAACATTCCCAATAAAGAAAAATTGGTCCTCTATATGGTGGAGAACCGCAAACTCAATCCGGAGTTATTATCCGTTTTATACAAAGCCGCCAATCTATCAGCCATTCATTATGGAAATTATGAAGATGCGGCACTTTCCTTCAGGGTGGATAAAAACGAATATTTTATTCCCATTGAAAAATTAGTCGATCCGGAAGAAGAAAAGAAAAAATTACAAGAAGAATTGACTTATTTGGAAGGATTCCTCCATTCGGTTCGAAAAAAACTTAATAACGAACGATTTGTTCAAAATGCACCGCCGCAAGTAGTGGAAAAAGAACGAAAAAAAGAATCCGACACACTGGAAAAAATTAAAATCATCACTAAACGTTTGGAAAAACTATAGTAAAATTTAGACATCAATTAAAAAGAATAATATGAAAAACAAAATCATCGGTCCCCTATTAATTATCGGTTCCATCTTTTTTATTTTGGGATTTATCACATGGTTAAACGGCTTATTAATCCCTTATTTAAAAACCGCTTGCGAACTCACCGACTTTCAAGCATTGTTTGTGGCATTTGTATTTTATATCAGTTATACGGTAATGGCCTTGCCTTCATCATGGATACTAAAAATAACCGGCTTTAAAAACGGCATTTCATTGGGTTTGTGGATCATGGCTTTGGGAAGTTTATTCTTTATTCCCGCTGCCTATACACGATTATATCCTTTTTTTCTTGCAGGGTTATTTATTTTAGGTGCGGGAATGGCCATTTTACAAACCGCCGTTAATCCGTATATTACCATCCTGGGGCCCATTGAATCGGCGGCAAAAAGAATAAGTTTTATGGGAATTGCTAATAAGGTTGCCGGCGCCATTGCTCCCCTGGTACTGGCTTATTTTGTGGTTCATAAAGGAGATGATGAAATAATCAGGAATATTTCCAATATGTCCGTTGCCGATAAGAATATGTTTCTTGACGAATTGGCCATGCGCGTCGTGGTACCTTATTTAATCATGTCATTATTGCTCTTTCTTGCCGGTATCGGAATTAAATATTCCGGCTTGCCCGATATTGAAAAAGAAGAAGATACGGATGCGACGGTCACCCCTCATAAAAGTATTTGGGATTATCCTTATTTAATTTTAGGGGTGATTACTTTATTTCTTTATGTGGGTGCCGAAGTTATAGCCGGCGACACCATTATCCGCTACGGTCAATCATTGGGAATACCCATGGAAATTGCCAAAAATTTTACCACCTATACCATGATTGCCATGGTGGCGGGTTATCTGCTTGGTATTTTATTAATTCCCAAGTATATTTCACAAGAAAAAGCACTGATGGGATCCGCTATTTTGGGAATTATTTTCTCCATCGGCGCCTTAATGACGACGGGTTATACTTCCGTGATGTTCATTGCCCTGTTGGGCTTGGCTAATGCCTTGGTCTGGCCGGCCGTCTGGCCGCTAGCCATCAAGGGTTTGGGCGAGCATATCAAAACGGGATCCGCTTTATTGATTATGGCTATTTCGGGCGGAGCCATTCTTCCGCTGATATGGGGAAAATTGGCGGATGTATATAACACCCATACGGCTTATGTGCTACTGATTCCCGCCTATTTGTTTATTTTATTTTATGCCGTTAAAGGTCATAAAATAAAAAGTTGGAAATAATTTTTTTTGAACACGTTTTCAAAAAAATCGAATCCCCGGCGGCATGCATGCGGACCGAAGAAATTATCCGATGACAAGCAAACCCACTTTATTGATTCTTGCAGCGGGCAAAGGCACGCGATACGGCGGATTGAAACAATTGGAACCCGTCGGTCCATACGGGCAAACCATTATCGATTACTCCATTTTTGACGCCGTCCGGGCGGGCTTCGAAAAAATCGTTTTTGTTATTAGAGCGGAAACCGAAAAGGCCTTCCGGGAAAAATTCAATGGAATAACGGACACCATCGTACCGATTGAATATGTGTTTCAACAAACCGAACTTCCGGAAAAATTTCAACATTTAAACCTTAAACGTAATAAACCCTGGGGAACCGCACATGCCGTATGGTCGGCCGCCGATAAAATAAACGAAGCATTTGCGGTCATTAATGCCGACGATTTTTACGGGCGGCAAGCATTCGAATCAATGGCTTCTTTTTTTCAACAAAAAACCGGAAAATATGCATTAATCGGCTATCCTCTGCATCGTACTTTGTCCGAACATGGAACGGTGTCACGAGGCATTTGCCAAGTGGATGCTAACAACCAACTTGTCAAAATAACCGAACATACTAAAATCGAAAAGAAAAACGGAAAAATTATTTCTCATTTCAACGGCCGAATCATTGAACTCGATAGAAACGAAACGGTATCAATGAATTTTTGGGGTTTTTTGCCGGATATTTTTCCTCATTTGGAACGGGAATTCATGGATTTTCTTTCAAAAAACATACATCATCCGGAAAAAGAATTTTATATTCCTTCGGTAGTAAACAAAATAGTGGAAAATCATATAAAAAAGGTGTCCGTTCTCCCCGGCGGATCGCTATGGGCGGGAATTACTTATAAGCAGGATAAACGTCGTTTGGAACAAACACTCGAAAAATTGATCAACCAAAAAATATATCCCGAAAAATTATGGACAATCAAATAAGAAAAATCGCTTTCCGGTTTCCCGTGATCCAACAAATTCTCCATATCCAAACATACGGTTCGGGACACATCAACGACACCTATAAAATTGAGACGAACAACGGAGATTTTATTTTACAACGAATTAACACTCAGGTCTTTAAAAATGTGGACGGACTTACCGCCAATTTTAGGGCGGTGAGCGATTTTATGAAGAAAAAAATTAGTGTTTCCCACGAAAAAATGATGTTTCCCGAACTTTTTCCCGCCGAAAACGGCAAGTATTATTTCCGGGACGCGCATAATCAATATTGGCGATTGATGAGTTTTATTCCGGATAGCCGGTCGTTCGATAAAGTCGAAAACAGTCAAATGGCTTACAAAGGCGGCAAGGCCTACGGCTGGTTTATCAAAATGCTTTCGGATTTTCCGGTGGACCGGTTGGTAGAAACCATTCCGCGTTTTCATGATATTGATTTTCGTTTGGATAATTTTTATGAAAGTTTGAAAAAAGATATGGCAAATCGTTCAAAATCAGCGAAAAAGGAAATTAATACGGCCCGGAAATACGCTCCGCTCATGCACCGGCTCAAAAACTTGGGACAAGAAGGAAAAATCCCCGTTCGTGTAACTCATAATGATACCAAAATCAATAATGTTTTGTTCGATTCCCGGATGGAACCGGTAGCCATAGTCGATTTGGATACCGTGATGCCCGGTTTTGTCCATTACGATTTCGGCGATGCCATCCGCACTTTTACCAATGCGGCTTTGGAAGACGAACCCGATTTAAATAAAGTAATTTTTCTAAAAGATTATTACGATGCCTTCCGCGAAGGATTTCTTTCGCAAACGCAAGCCATTTTGAACGAAACCGAAATTAGGAACCTGCCCTTCTCGGCATTGTATATGACTTATATAATCGGCCTGCGCTTCCTGACCGATTATTTGAACGGCGATATTTACTTTAAAACCGCATACGATACCCATAATCTGGTGCGTGCCCGCAACCAATTTCACTTATTGGATCAGATGGAAAAACAACTGAAATATTAACTTCATATTATCATTCCTTTTCATGCACATTTCTTTCTTGTAATAATGCCGATTTTTTTTACGTTACTGACGGAAAATTAAACGAGATATTAACTAACTTTGTAAGAAAATAATTACTTGCCATGTTTATTATAGGAATCGCCGGGGGAACCGGCAGCGGAAAGACCACGGTGGTTAATAAAATCATTTCCGAACTCGGTACGGACGATATCGGGGTAATCTATCAAGATTCGTATTATGTGGATTTAAGTCATCTTTCCCTGAACGAACGAAAGGCATTCAATTTCGATCATCCGCGGGCCATTGATTTCGATTTGTTATATACCCATCTTCAGGCATTAAAAAACGGCCAAAGCATTCAACAACCCGTTTATTCGTTTATTCGATACAACCGCACCAAAGATACCGTAACCGTACATCCGAAAAAAGTAATGATTGTTGAAGGAATTTTGATTTTTACCGATCAAAAACTGCGTGATTTGTTCGATTTGAAAATTTATGTGCATGCCGACTCGGACGAACGGCTCATACGCCGTATCCGACGGGATATCACCGAACGCGGACGTACGGTGGAAGAAGTGCTTACACGTTACCAAACCACCCTTAAACCCATGCACGAACAATTTATTGAACCGACCAAAGTATATGCCGACATCATTATTCCCAACGACCGGCGTAACGAAACGGCAATTGAAGTGATAAAAAGCGTGATAAATCATAATCTAACCGACGTTGAACTCTAATGAACATATAAACACCGCCTTTGAATTCGCCAAGAAAAACCGGTTACTCATTTTGATAATCGGCGGAATTTTATATCTATTGTTTTTTGACCCCGATTCGATTATTTATCAATTTAAAATCAGTCGTGAAATTAAACAACTCGAGCAAGAGAATACCAAATTGAAACGTCAAATCGACAGTACGAAGATTATGTTGAAAAAAATGAATGACAAAAAATACTTGGAACGCTATGCCCGCGAAGTTTTATTGCTGCGAAAAGAAAATGAAGATATATATCTATTAGATACCACCCGTTATGAAAAAAAATAAATTCCTTTTTGAAGAATTTTCGCCGGTTTCGGCAAAAGAATGGAAACAAAAAATCCAATTCGACCTTAAAGGGAATGAGTACGCGACACTCATTACCAAAACCCTTGAAGGAATCGATATAAAACCTTTTTATCACCGCGATACTTTTGTCCGGCTTCCTTATTCGTATCAACCCGGAAAATTCAAAATTCTTCATGAATATGCTCAGCCGCCCTCGGAAAAAGACATTGAATTTTCGTTCAAGCAAGATGTTGATAAAGTGCGCTTTATAGCCAATTCGAAACCTAATGTCGAATTATTATCCACTCATTCGAATGTTGAACCGGAACTTCGGTTTGCGGACAAAGACTTTATGCATCTTTTGGAAGAAAAAAATATCGGATACGTATTCGATCCGCTTTCCCACTTACTCCGAAGCGGCAACTGGTTTTACAACGAAGAAAAAGATATGGCACTCATCGGGGAAATACACAAAAATTCGTCGTTTTCCTTGGAAATCGATTTGAGTATCGTGCAAAATGCAGGTGCCAATATCGTTCAACAAATCGCTTACGGCTTGGCACACGGCCATTATTATCTCGAAAGATTCGGAAAACGGATTTTACCTGCCATTCGGTTTAAATTCGCAATCGGATACAATTATTTTTTTGAAATTGCCAAATTCAAAGCATTCAGGTATTTATGGAAATTGATAAGCGAACATGATGCCGAACCTCTCATTTATGCCGTTCCTTCGTTACGCAATAAAACTTTATTCGATCCTTATGTCAATATGCTCAGAACCGGAATGGAAATGATGGCGGCCGTATTGGGAGGAGCGGACGAAATTGCCAATTATCCGTATAATTATATTTATAAAAAACACGATTCCAATGCCATGCGTTTGGCATCGAATCAATTAATTTTGTTGAAGGAAGAAGCCAAATTCAACCGGATGCTACTGGCCCCGGAAGGCAGCTATTATTTGGAAGAAATAGCCGTTCGATTAGCGGAAAAATCCCTGGATTTATTTAAACAAATCGAAAAAGCAGGCGGATATACTAAACAATTGTATGAGGGCGTGATTCAGCGGAAAATTCATGAGAATGCCCTTAAAGAACAAAAACTTTTCGACGAAGGTAAACTAGTTTTGACCGGCACTAATAAATTTGTCAATCCGGATGAAAAAGTGCCCGGCTATGATAAAAATATTTATCTTCCCGGAAAGAAATACGAAAAAACACTTATCAAAAAAATTATTCCGAAAAGATTATCCGAAAAAATCGAAAAAAACCGGATTCAAAACCTGCACAAAACTTGAAATACGCCGTAATAGATATTGAAGGAACCGGAGGCAATACGGAAAGAAGCCGTATTATGGAAATTGCCGTCTATGTTTATGACGACAAAACGGGTGAAATAATCGATGAATTTTCCACTTTGGTCAATCCGGGAAAGAAACCCGATGATTATGTCATCAAAATGACCGGTATTACGCAAAAAATGCTAAAAAAAGCACCTAAATTTCACGAAATAGCCAAACGCATTGTAGAAATGACCGAGGACGCCGTACTCACCGCCCACAATGCCGGTTATGACTATGCCATGCTTCGTCAGGAATTCAAACGATTGGGATACACATTCGAACGCCCGCTACTGGACACGGTACATCTGAGCGAAGTATTGCTTCCCGGAATCAAGTCACCCGGATTGGACAATTTGGTGAAACAATTGAAAATTCCCGCTCCCGACCGGCATCGGGCATTCGGCGATGCCAAAGCCACCGTGGAAATTCTTAAAATTCTACTTCAAAAAGATCCGGCGGGTAAAAAAATATCGCAACTTATCCATTATCCTTCTCCCAAGAAAAATACCCGTGTAAAGAGACGAAAAGAATATAAAATCCTGCAAAAATTACCTCACAAACCCGGAATTTTGAAATTTATCGATGAAGAAGGAAAAATTCTTTATGTCATTTACACCTCCGATCTGCGATTGAAAGCGGAAAACATCCTTTCCAAATCAAGTAATAAATTTATCCGGTTGCGACAAAAAACGGCCGACATCACCGGTAAAGTTCTTTATTCCAAGGTGATAGGAAAAATCGAGACTCAAAAAATCAGGAAAGAACTCCGGCCGCCATTCAGTCCTTATATTTTTAACGAACATCCCGTTCATTTGCCCGAAAAAACCATACTGCTGTTTGACATCGGGCGAAATCCGTATGAAAAAAGTGTGATTCTTATAGAAAAAGGCAAACTCAGCGGTTATACCTTCGCCGATTTAAATTGGCAATCGGCTTATTCGAAAAAATTAAAAAAGAGATTGACTCCATTGCACGACTGTCCTTACGGCCGGTATATTATTGACCGGAAATTGAAAAAGAATTATTTTTCAAAAATTCAAATTATCGATGACACGCAAACCGGTACTCATTAATCTTGTCGGCCCCACCGCTTCGGGAAAAACGAAAGTAGCCCTGGAATTGGCATTGGCTTTAGGGACGGAAATCATTTCGGCCGATTCGCGCCAAATATACAAGGAAATGCGTATCGGTACGGCCGTACCTTCCGAAGAAGAATTGCAAGCCGTCAAACACCATTTTATCCGCTCGGTTTCCATTCAAGAACCTTATTCGGCTTCTCAATTCGAAAAAGATGCTTTGGAAAAAATAAAAACCTTATCCGAAAAATATCCGAAAATTTTGATGACCGGCGGAACGGGCTTATATTTCCATGCCGTAAACTACGGTTTGGACGACATACCCGAAGTACCCCTGGAAATAAGATTAGAATTAAACCGGCTGTTTGAAACCCAAGGTATTGAAATATTGCAAAAGGAACTTTTGGAAAAAGACCCCGCCTACTATCGTTTGGCGGATATTCAAAATCCCCGCCGGTTGATCAGGGCCTTGGAAGTGATTCGACATACGGGCAAGCCCTTTAGTGATTTTCGACGGGCAAAACCCAAGCAAAGACCATTCGAATCCATTTGGTTCGGATTGTATTGGCCGCGTGAAATTCTTTACGAACGCATCAACAAACGAACCGAAATGATGATACAAAACGGTTTATTAGCCGAAGCCGAACAATTGTATCCGTTCAGGCATTTGAATGCTTTACAAACGGTGGGATATCGGGAATTATTCGAATATTTGGATGGAAAGATAAGTTTTGACCAAGCCGTCAATGAAATCAAAAAGAACACACGCCGTTATGCAAAAAGGCAAATGACTTGGTTTAATAAAAATCCTGTGATTAAATGGATAGACATGACCCGTGAAAATCCCATTCAAGTCATCATGGAACAAATTGAAAAATTATAATAAAAAAAGACAATAGGAACCGTCCCGCTCAGAAGCCGATAGGCATCAATAACATGATAATTTCTTCATTTTCCCCTACTCCGTCCATGGGACTAATCAATACAGCCCGTTTGGGAGCCGACATGGTCATTTGAACATCTTCACTGTCGAGATGGCTTAACATTTCAATCAAAGAACGAGCGTTAAATCCGATTGAAATATCTTCGCCATTATAATTGACAGTCATGGTTTCAACCGCCTCACTGGCCATTTCTTCGTTTTTGGCAACGATAGTCAATTTGGATCCTTCGAAATCCAAACGAACCAAATGGGTGCTCTTGGCCGCGTATATGGAAGTTCGTTTGAGGGCTTGCAAGAAAAGTTCACGGTTAATAATCAACACGTAAGGATTATCTTTTGGGATAACCAGTTCGTAATTCGGGAATTTTCCCATAATCAAGGTCGTGTTAAGAATATAATTACCGAAGGAAAATTCAGCCGCCCGATCGGTAAATCGCATTTGAACGGGTTCATCGTCGGAAGCGGCTAAATTCTTAATAATTTGGGCGGGTTTTTGTGGAAAAATATATTCTTGTCCTTCTCCGTGAAGGTTTTTTACGGTATATTTAACCAATTTATGTGAATCGGTTGCTACGAAATTCAATCCTTCCGGCTTAAAATGAAATAATATCCCGTTCAACATCGGCCGCATTTCATCGTTTCCGCATGCAAAAATGGACTTGGCAATGGCTTCGGAAAGTTGCGAACCTGCAATTTGACGTTCAAATGCTTCTTCCAAAGGTGCCGGTTTGGGGAAATCTTCTCCGGGATATACCGGCAAACTGTATTTGCCGTTTTGAGCGGTAATTCTCAATTGATTGTCTTCCAAATGGAAGGTCAAAGGTTGTTCGGGAAGATTTTTCAAAGTATCCACCAATTTCTCGGCCGGTACGGCAAATAAAGCATCATCATTGCTTTCCATGTCCATTTTGGCTTGCATGGTGGTTTCTCCCGTGGAGCCCCATACCGTTAATTTCCCGTCGTGAATATCAAAGAGAAAATTATCTAAGATAGGATTGGTATTTTTACTCTGAATCACGCTTTTAACCGCTTGCAAATTATTCAACAGGTCGGTGCGGGATAAAATAAACTGCATAATCATAAATTTTGTTCGAATACAAATTTACAATATTATTTTAAAATATTTTTTTCAGCTCGGCTTTTTGTCGGTAAATTTTTATAAAGTTTCCTTCAGGTATATCTTTAATTCTAATATAATGATATTAGCATGTTTACTTTATTGATTTTAGCAGAAGAAATATTTTATAACCAAGTATGAATTTTATTATCATAATAATTAAAAAAGATATATATTTTATATACACTCCTCTTTTTTTTTATAACAAAACTCATTTTTATATGTTTTTTCTTTCACTCCCACCTATTTGAAACTATATATTCAAAAAAAATTTATATTTTGCGAAAAATTTTAAGTTATGAATATTCGATTTGTTGCCTTACAACATACTTTTGACAGAAAACCCAAAGAAATAACACCTGTCCCGCAGCGCTCCGCTATTTTTGAAAGTCATGTTTTTAATGATCAAAAAATGCGTCAATATCTTGACGAACAAAGTTTTAAGGCTTTTCAACAAATCAAATATGAAGGAAAAGTTGTGGACAGACGCTTGGCGGATCATATTGCTTCGGCCATGAAACGGTGGGCAATGGAAATGGGTGCCACTCATTATACCCATTGGTTTCAACCCTTAACGGGCGCCACCGCCGAGAAACACGATTCTTTTCTTGAAAAAACGCCCGAAGGCAATGCATTGGAACGCTTTACGGGAGATCAACTCGTGCAACAAGAACCCGATGCATCCAGTTTTCCAAGCGGCGGATTGAGAAATACCTTCGAAGCGCGTGGTTATACCGCATGGGACCCCGGTTCGCCGGCATTTATCATGGGTACTACGCTTTGCATCCCGACGGTATTTATTTCTTACAACGGTGAAGCCCTCGATTATAAAACTCCTTTGATTCGTTCGGTTCAATTCTTGGATAAATATGCTACGGAAACGGCACAATTATTTAACCGGGACGTAAACCGGGTATATGCCACCTTAGGATGGGAGCAAGAATATTTTCTAATCGACCGGGCTTTGTATAAATCCCGTCCGGATTTGGTCATGACAGGCCGGACACTTGTCGGTCATCCACCGGCCAAAAACCAACAACTCGACGATCATTATTTCGGTTCCATTCCCGAAAGGGTAATGGCCTTTATGCGTGACTTGGAAATTGAAGCGCTCAAAATAGGGATTCCGGTCAAAACAAGACATAACGAGGTCGCACCAAATCAATATGAAGTGGCCCCGGTTTTTGAAGAAGTAAATTTAGCCGTCGATCATAATTCCATGCTTATGGACTTGATGAAAAAAATCGCACCCCGCCATCATTTTGAAGTATTGCTACATGAAAAACCTTTCGAGTTTATTAACGGATCGGGAAAGCATAACAACTGGTCATTGATGACAGATACGGGAATTAATTTATTAAGCCCGGGAAATACACCTAAAAGAAATCTACGTTTCCTTACTTTTTTCGTCAATGTAATAAAGGCGGTTAATGATTATGAGGAAGTGATTCGCGCTTCCATTGCTTCAGCTGGAAACGATCACCGGCTTGGCGCCAATGAAGCACCTCCGGCCATTATTTCCGTCTTTATCGGACATTATTTAACTCAAGTAATGAACGAACTCAAGCAAGTTCGAAACGGGAAATTATCGCCCGATGAAAAAACCGAACTCAAATTGGAAGTCGTAGGAAAAATACCGCAAATTCTTAAAGACAATACAGATAGAAACAGGACTTCGCCCTTTGCATTTACCGGTAATAAATTTGAAATTCGTGCCGTCGGCTCTTCGGCCAATTGCGCATCACCCATGACCATTCTCAATACCATTGTGGGATATCAACTCAAACAATTTTTGGCCGATTTTCGAAAAATGCGTGCCAAAGGACTTAAAAAAGACGAAGCCATTTTTAATATTTTACGAGACTATATCTATCAATCCGAAAGAATCCTATTCGAAGGAAACGGATATAGCGAAGAATGGCATCGCGAAGCCGCCAAACGCGGCTTAAGCAATTTAAAAACAACACCCGAAGCGCTCAAGGTGATTAAAAAAGACAAAGTGGTTAAACTGTTTGAAGAATCCGGCGTTTATACCAAAGCGGAATTGGAATCGCGATACCATGTCCATCTGGAACAATATAATACCAAACTGGAAATAGAAGCCCATGTGCTATCCGATTTGATTTCAAATCATGTGGTACCTACGGTAATCAATTATCAAAACCGGTTGGCAGATAGTCTTTCGAACTTAAAATCACTTTATCCGCGAACCGAACAAATATGGAAAAATAACGAGAATTTGCTGAAGGAAGTTTCCAGTGTGTTTAATGAATTACTCAAACAACATAAAAAACTCGAAAAGGCAATTATTAAGATTAAAAAAATTCAAAGTGAAGAAAAAAAATCGGAGTTCATAGTAGAAAATATTAAACCTGTTATGCAAAAAGTACGTGAACTTTCCGACAAATTGGAATTAATGATTGATGATGAATTATGGACATTAGTCAAATACAGGGAAATGTTATTTACCCGATAAATTTCTTTCATATTTAAAGGCATCTTTTTTGAAGCCGGGCTTATTTGTCCGGTTTCTTTTTGTTAAAAAGCAGAGAATCAACTTACTAACTCAATCAATATAATAAATAATTCGAATAAAAAAATAAAGAAAGGTATTTTATTAACTATTAGCAGGGTTTTATTTTAGATTCAAATTATCCCATTTCATGCGATACATGGGCGCTAAATTCATTAAAATTTCATAAACCAAATTTTGATTTACCGTATCGGGCCCACCGGAAAGTATCCTCACCAATTCGTCCGATTTGGTATCGAAAAATAATTTAATAAGGATATCGGCATTTTTATTATTCACCGTTTCAAGATATTGAAGTGAACGGATTATATTGGTTTTTCCCTCCATGGGATCATCGGCCATTTTGTCCAATCCCAGCCGGTGATAGGTATAAAATGCCTTATGAAACATAATATTGCTTGCCAGTAATAATTGATCGACCCATTCGGCACGGGAGAAAAATTTTCCTTGATTTTCCCAACCGGCAAAACCTTGTCCGGCGGCAGTGGCCTGGATGGATTTTGCTTTCTCGAAATAAGGGCGACCGGCGTTTAATTTGAAACTATCGAAATCATAACCGATAATCATATAGACATAAAATGCCAAAACGGCGGTTAAATTATTATCCAACATTTCCGCATTAAAACTAATCGGTTGGTATTCAAGATAGGTAAACGTAAAATTTTTATCGGAAACAGTGATGGTATTTGTTTCGTAGGAGGAGTTATAAACCGGCCGGATGCCCGACACATTCAAATCACAAACAAAACGGTTGTTTTTGTATTCCTTTACTACAATATAAAAATTGGCTTTAATTTTTTCTTCCGGCTTAAATACCTTATTGGTCCACCGGGTAGTATTTAAAAACTCGGTTATCGAACGCTCGAGGGTTTTAAAAACATTTTTATTAACCGTTGTGATCCCCGGCGCGCTTACCACGACATCGGCTTTGAGTTCTTGTGCCCGAAATGTTTGGGCGAAAAAGAAAAAAGTAATGCTATAAAAGATGAGTAATTTCCTCGATGATATCATGGGCCAATTCTTTTTTGGTCTTGAGCGGTAACTCTTTTTTTCGACCGTCTTTTTTAATGATAATAACTTTATTGGTATCCGAATCAAAACCCGTTTTTCCTTCCTTATCTGGGCTGTTCAGTACAATCATATCGGCATTTTTCCGTTTTAATTTATCCAAAGCATGTGCCAATGCATGATCGGTTTCCAAAGCGAATCCCACTACGATTTGTCCTTCTTTTTTATTTTCGCCTACATATTTTAATATATCCGGCGTGGGTTTGAGTTCTAATACTAAACGTTTGTCTTTCTTTTTTATTTTGGACCGGGCCGTATTTTCCGGGCTATAATCCGAAACCGCCGCCGACATGATTAAAATATCTTGCGAATCCATGCGTTTTTTTGTTTCCTCGAACATTTCCCGGGCTGTTTCCACCCGGACCACTTCATAAGCCGGATTGGCGGGCAATACCTTCGACGGACCCGAAATGAGTGTAACCTCCGCCCCCGCATCGTAGGCCGCTTCGGCCAAGGCCACACCGGTCTTTCCCGATGAACGGTTTCCTATAAATCTCACGGGGTCGATGGGTTCGTAGGTAGGGCCGCCGGTGATGAGTACTTTCTTCCCTTTTAACGGGCCGTCTTTCGGGAGGTGTCTCCGTATTTCTTCAAACAACGTTTCCGGCTCGGGCATGCGTCCTTTACCGCTTAAACCGCTCAGCAATTCGCCTTCGGCAGGTTCGATAATTTTAAATCCGTAGGAAGTTAATTTATCGAGATGATTTTTGACAGCCGGATATTGAAACATTTCCCTATCCATTGCCGGAGAGAGCAAAACCGGCTTGTTTTCGGCCGACATCACCACGGCAATTAAAAAATTATCCGCCTGACCTTGCGCCAATTTTGCCAAAGTATTGGCCGTAAGCGGCGCAATTAAAATCAAATCCGCCCAGCGGGCCCATTCCACATGATTGTTCCATTGATCTCTATCGGTAAATTCGGTGACTATGCGGTTTTGTGATAGAGCCGAAAGCGTTAAAGGTGTGACGAATTCATGAGCCGAACGGGTCGTCATTACACGAACCTCGGCCCCTTCTTTTTTTAATAAACGAATTAATAAAGGAATTTTATAGGCGGCAATTCCTCCGGTGATGCCAATAATGATATGTTTCCCGCGAAGGGACATGAAAGGATATTAAAATACTTTATCTTGATCCGCTTCATCGGCAAAACGCCATTTAATCTTACCTTCCAACCATTCTTGCAAGGCCATGGCCCAAGGTTTGGGAAGCCGTTCGTATTTTTTGGAAATTTCTATATGAGCGGGGTCTTCATGAATTTCCTGTAAGGTTTCTTGAATTTTGTCTAAGGTTTCCAAATCCTTTTTGAAGGATTCCTTCATTTCCTGTTGAATTTGCTCCGCTCTTTTGGCAATAATCACAATAGCCATATAAATATTATTGGTTGGCTCGGATACTTTGTCGCGATTGATGGTAATGGTTGTAACAGGTGCTTTACTTTCTTTGAAATCTGTCATGGTATTAAAAATTTATGCCGATTTTAATTGTGTTTCGAGTTGTTTTTTTACTTTTTCCACTTTATTTAAATATTTCGATTCGGGAAAAATTTGCTTAAACTTTTTGTAATATTTTAATGCGTTCTTAATTCGTTCTTGTTTTTTGGATTCCACACTGTTTAAAGCCAAATTGGCCGCCGCCATAAAACGCCAATAATGTGCTTCTTCACGTAACGGAGAACCGGGATGGTCAATGAAAAATAAATCAAAACTCTTTACTGCCGATTTATAATATTCCAAATTATAATACAATTTGGCCTTTTCAAAATCCTTTCGCTGAAATCTTAAGGTTATATCCTTGGTCATGTCATTTATGGTATCCAAAAATTTAGAATCGGGATACTCCCGGATAAACCGGTCGGCTTCTTCCAACATCTTGGTCCCATAAGTCAAATCTCTATAATATTCGGGCACGAGTTTGTAATAACATTTTACGATATAGTAATCGGCTTCTTCCGTTTTGGAACTCCCGGGAAATAATTGCGTAAATGTGCGAAATTGATAACCCGCCGAATGGTATTGTTTTAAATGATATAAACTCTTTGCCCTATGAAACTTAAGTCGTTCGTATTTGGGATGGGTTTTCATCGGTTCGTCCGCCAATGCATATAATCGCTCGGCTTTGGCATATTTTCCTTGATCGAATAATTTTTCCGCTAAAGTATATTGCTCCAACGGATTGCCCGAATTGAGCACCTTTTGATACTCGCCGCAAGAGACCGTAATGAAAATGACGGAAAGTATGGTTAATATCTTTTTCATAGGTTTATTTAGACTTGCAAAGATACTAAAATTCACTTTGTCTTGCAATGCCGCAAATTTTACGCCAAAACCAACCAACCCGATATCGGATTGTTTCTTAAATCGATATAAAAACTGTGCTATGGAAGCATTTCCTGTCCCGGAAACGTCAAACGAATGCTTCTTAGAATACCTCTCCCTAATGAAAACCTAAACCTGTAATTTTTAGGATGAAAAGAGGATATTATAATTCATAAGTGGTGAAAAAAGTAGCATATATATACAATGTAGTTGATATGTATTTAAACTGTTTTAAAATTACAATCAAAGAAAATAGGTATTTCTTAATTTATTGTATATTTATTTTTTAAATCAATCTATATACTTTAGTTTAGCATATATTGATAACTAATCGCAATTCTTTTTTAATTTATTTAAATGATGAAAAAATATTTTAAATACGCACTTCTTATATTCATGCTTTCTAACTTTCAAAATCTATTTTCACAAGAGATTTTTTTTCGTAACGGAATAGGTATTTCCGGCTATAACGATCCGGGAGACGGCATGGTTTTTACTTCCGAAATAGGTTGGGGTTATCAAAACTATTTTAGTATAGTGGCCACTTATACTCATTTGCATCAAAATAATGTAAAAAAAGCCATTTACCGGTACTATAATAATGAAAGTGGTAACGAGTTGACTTACACTTTGCCGGAAGGATATTCCTATAGCGAACTTTCCAGCAGTTTCCGGCTTTTTATTTACGGGAATCTTCTATCGGTCTTCCCTAATAAATCTCTTAGAAAATGGCGTTTGAATGCCGGAATCGGATTCGGACGTTGGCAAGGCATGAGCAATCATTACCGGAATGAATCCGGACAGGTAAAAATGCTTTTTAGCGAAACCCGAACGGGCTTTGATTTGGTGGGTAGAATTAATTTGGCATATTATTGGAAAACTTGGCAAATAGGTTTAACGGGAGGAATTGATCATGACGGAATTTATGAAGCGGGTGCCATTGCTTTTCTTGCTTTAAATGCCGGAATACAAATCCCATTGGGTGCAAAAAAAAATAAGGAAAGAATATGAAACAAAAAAAGCCGTCTTATAACAGGGCGGCTTTTTAGATAAATAATACTTCCTCTACTTTTTATTATTAATTTAAACTTTCCTATACCAAAATAAATGTAATATTATTCGGTCATTTCTTTTATGCCCTCCTGTTTTAGCCATCAGGACACCCAAATTAAATTATTTATCTTTTGAACGAGATTTTTACCTAAAATTTTATATTCATTTTCCTAACAAGTATTTTCTTTTGTTCTTTTGTCTTGATACAAAAGAACCATCCACAGGATCCCTTTGGGAAAAGATCAAGGCAAAAATATGCTTCATCGCGCTCTGACCCGCCGGGAGAAAATCTAGCAAAAGACGAATTTCCTTCGGAAATAGATGACAAGCACTTTTGCTGATTTTCTATCCCGGCGTGCCATTCACAGCCAACACCCGGCCCGCATTTTTGCCGGGCCAGCCCTCCTTCCGCCTGACGGCGGACTTTGAAAAATTTCTATATGTGGGAAAGGAGTGAGAATAAAAGATTCTGAGACACCCAAAAATACCAAAAATTAATTATAATTCGCTTTAAATCATCATATTTTTTTTGGCTTAAAAAAGTGGCAAAAAAAGGAAATACTATTCGGTCATTTCTTTTATGCCCTCAAAAAATGATTTTTTTTCTTTCTTGTCTTTCTTGTCTTTTTTGGGCCGGGGCACTTGATAAATTTTATCCATGGAATCCAGTTTGCGTTTGATGTCGGATTCGATTTTTTTATAAATTTCCATAAACGTTTCGGGGCGGTCCAAATAATAATTCAAGGATTCGTAAAAAATCGTGCTATCGATACCGTGTTTCTTAAAAACACTTCGTGACAAATCGACCTCCAAACTGTCAATTTCTTTTTTCTTTCGGGTATAAAGTTCATTGGCAAATAACAAATCTTCGATAACCGCCCGCATTTGTTCTTCTTCGAGCACTTGAGCGGGTTTCTTATTTTCCGATGTGCATGAAACGGAAAACAGCGATAGAATTCCCATCAAAAAGAAAATTATATAATGCTTCATAATTTGCCCCACATATTTTTCCATTTTAACTTCAAAACGCCTAAAATTCCTTCCCTCACTATGCCGCCCGTCATCTTCGAGACCCCTTTTTGGCGATTTATAAAGATAATGGGAATTTCTTTAATGCAGAAACCCTTTTTCCAAGCCCGGTATTTCATTTCGATTTGAAATCCGTAGCCCACGAAATGAATTTTATCAAAATTCAAAGCATTTAACACTTCGCGTCGATAACCGACAAATCCCGCCGTGGTGTCTTTGATATGTATGCCCGTAATCAATCGCACGTAAACCGAAGCAAAATAAGAAAGAATCACGCGAGACAGCGGCCAATTGACCACATTTACGCCGCTGATATATCGCGACCCGATAACCATATCGCATTGTTCGTCGCGCAAAACGGACAATAAACGGGGCAAATCCGCAGGATTGTGCGACAAATCCGCGTCCATCTCGAAAATGTATTGATAATCATGACTTAAGGCCCATTTAAAACCACTCACATACGCCTTTCCAAGCCCTTCTTTTTTTTCGCGAATCAAAAGATGCAAGCGACCGGGAAATTTTTGTTGCAACCGTTTCACTATTTCCGCCGTGCCGTCGGGAGAACTGTCATCGACTACCAAAATATCGAAGGCCTCTTCCAACGAAAATACCGAATCAATAACATCGCCGATATTTTCGGCTTCATTGTATGTGGGTATGATTACCAATGCATCACCCATAGGTTTAGTCTGTCATTTTTAAGATAAAATAAGTTTTTTTGCCCCGTTGAAGCAAGATATACTTATCGTTAATTAAATCCTCTTCCGTAAGGACATAATCGGCCGGCACCTTTTGTTTGTTTACCGATACGGCATTTTCTTTCAAAGCCCTGCGTGCTTCGTTGCCCGATTTCATAAATCCCGATTCGGTCAGGGCTTGCATGACGGGCAGCCCTTTTTTGAGCAGTCCTTTTTTCATTTCTCCAGCCGGCACCCCTTCGAAAATCTCCAAAAAAGTACGTTCATCGAGGTTCTTTAGGGCAGCGGTCACGTTTTTTCCGAATAAAATACCGGATGCTTCCACCGCTTTTTTCAAAGCATCTTCTCCGTGTACCATCCGGGTTACTTCTTCGGCTAATTTTTTTTGTAATACGCGGTAATGCGGTGCCTTGCGATGCTCTTCAATCAATTGTTCAATGGCATGGCGGTCCAAAAAAGTAAAAATCTTAATGTATTTTTCCGCATCTTCGTCCGATACATTTATCCAATATTGATAAAACTTATAAGGCGAGGTGCGCTTGGCATCCAACCATACATTTCCGCTTTCGGTTTTGCCGAATTTACTACCGTCCGACTTGGTAATGAGAGGCACCGTGAGGGCATAGGCCTTTCCTCCTTCGATTCGCCTGATCAATTCGGTACCGGTGGTGATATTGCCCCATTGATCCGAACCGCCCATTTGAATTTTGCAATCGTAATTTTTGTATAGATGCAAAAAATCGTATCCCTGCATCAATTGATAGGTAAATTCGGTAAACGACATACCCGACTGGTTGTCCGCCGAGGGGTTCAGCCGTTTTTTTACGGAATCCTTGGCCATCATATAATTAACCGTAATATGTTTTCCTACATTCCGGACAAAATCAATAAACTTAATATCCTTAAACCAATCGTAATTATTGAGCATTTCGGCCCGGTTGGGTTTGTCCGAGTCAAAATCGAGGAATCGTTTCAATTGTTTTTTAATTCCTTCTTCGTTCCGGCGCAAGGTTACTTCGTCAAGGAGATTCCTTTCGGCCGATTTTCCGGAAGGGTCGCCTATCATGCCCGTAGCGCCGCCCACCACGGCCAACGGTTTATGACCATAGCGTTGAAAATGCATCAATAAAATTATCGGGACCAAATTTCCCACATGAAGCGAGTCGGCAGTCGGATCGAAGCCGATATATCCCGTTACTTTTTCTTCTTTTAACAAGCGATCGGTTTCGGGAATATAATCGTGGATCAATCCCCGCCATTTCAATTCTTCAAAAAAATCTTTCATACTTATTCAATTGATTCCGTGCAAATATACTGATTTTATAATTGCACAATTGCATTTAATCCTTTACCGTTCAGAACAAATTGGCAGTTTAATTTTTCATTGAATGCTTGAAAAATTACCAGCAGTCCGCGATCTATTGAAAGAAAGATTGGCGGTGAAATTTGATTTTAATCATCCTCTTTTCTTTTTTTTATCGGGCGGCAATTAGACTTTCAATATTTTGGATTTTTTGCACTGACAAAGTGCATATAAATTCATTTACCGGCTTTTTGGTGAAAGGGAGAATAATTATTCCAAAAAAAATTGGATAATCAAGCGGTAAATCATATATTTGCGCATTGTAATGAAAAACTAAGAATCAATGTCAGGAAAAGGATTAGTCAAAACGTTTGCACTCCTACTTGGAATCATCAGTATCTATCAATTGTCTTTTACTTTTATCGATCAGAAAATCAAAAAACAAGCCAAAATTTTTGCGCAAAATGATTTCACCAAAGAAAGACAATATTTGGATTCCATAAAGAATGAAGAAGCATTCAATTTACTGGGGCTTAAATTCACTTACGACGAAGTGAAGAAGCGGGCCATGAAATTGGGTCTGGACTTACAAGGAGGAATCAATGTGATTCTTCAAATTTCGGTTCGCGATATTTTAAAAGATTTGGCCAACAACTCGCATGACCCCGATTTTAACCGGGCGCTCAAGATGGCCGATGAAATGCAGAAAGAGAGCGACAAACCGTATTTGGATTTGTTTTATGAAGCATGGGACGAAATTGCCAAAGAAACGGACAAAAAACTCAGCAGCCCCAAAATTTTCGGTAACAAAAAACTATCGGGCGAAATCACCCCCGATATGACCGACAGCGAAGTTAAAAAAGTCATTCGCGACAAGGTGGACGAAGCCATGGTGAGTGCTTTTGAAGTATTGCGTAAACGGATTGACAAATTCGGGGTGGCCTCGCCGAATATTCAGCGATTAGGAAAAAGCGGACGTATTTTAGTGGAACTTGCCGGGGCCAAAGATATTGAACGGATTAAAAAATTATTACGCAGCACAGCCCAATTGGAATTTTGGCCGGGTTATAAGCAAGAAGAATACATGGATTTTCTGCCGGTAATAGATCGCATCATAGCGGCCCGCAATCAAACGGAAACAAAAAAAGATACCACCGATACGGAAGAATTGATTGCAGAAGATTCTACAAACGTGGAAAATCTATTGGCCGAGCGAAGACCGTTTACCTCATTAATTAAAAAAGGCGGTTACGGCCCGGTAATCGGATATTTTGAAATCAAAGATACCGCCAGAGTTAACCGGATGCTTCATAATCCGGAAGTTATCAAGGCACGACCCGAACATCTGCGATACGCCAAATTCCTTTGGGGCAAACCCGATCCGGATTCCGATGTGATTCCGTTGTATATTTTAAAGGGTAATCGCGACAATATCCCGCCCTTAAGCGGAAGCGTGATCGTGGATGCCAGACAGGAATTCGATCAGTTCGGTAAGCCGGTGGTTACGATGGCTATGAATACGAAAGGTGCCAAAATCTGGGAAAAAATGACCGATGAGGCCTTCCGTAACAAATCCACTATTGCCATTGTTTTGGACGATATCGTTTATTCCGCTCCAACGGTGACTAACGGTCCCATTTCGGGTGGAAGAAGCGAAATTTCAGGCAAATTCAGCATTGAAGAAGCCAAAGACTTGGCCAACGTGCTCCGGGCCGGAAAATTACCCGCCCGTGCCGAAATCATTCAGTCGGAAGTGGTCGGTCCCACCTTGGGAAAAGAGTCCATTCAAAAAAGTTTAATCGCTTTCTTCCTTGCATTGGTACTAGTCATGCTTTGGATGATTTTCTATTACGGACGTGCCGGTGTGGTTGCATCGATCGTATTGCTTGTTAACCTGATTTTCATCTTCGGCATTCTGGCCAGTTTGAAATTGGTACTTACCTTGCCCGGCATTGCGGGTATTATATTGACCATCGGTATTTCGGTAGATGCCAACGTGCTGATTTACGAACGTATTCGCGAAGAATTGCGCATGGGCAAAAACATGAAGCAAGCCATTGCCGAAGGGTACAAAAATGCATTCTCATCGATTTGGGATGCCAATATAACCACCTTCCTCACCGGTGTAATCCTGTTTATTTTCGGAACAGGCCCCATTCAAGGTTTTGCTACCACATTGATTATCGGTATTGTAACCTCGATGTTTACGGCCATCTTGCTATCCAGAGTGTTTATTGAAGAATGGATGGAAAAAGGCAAAAAGATGACTTTTTCCACCAAATGGACGGAAAATTTCCTTACAAATGTCAAATGGGACTTTCTGGGGAAACGAAAGATTGCCTATATCTTTTCAGGGATTTTAATTCTTATCAGTTTAATTTCCATTTTTACCAAAGGACTTAATCCCGGTGTGGATTTTGTCGGTGGCCGGACTTTTACGGTTAGGTTCGCCAATCCGGTAAATCCCAATGAAGTAGCCGCGGCATTAGGCGAAGTCTTTATCGACGAAAAAGGAAATAAAATCGTTCCCGAAGTCAAAACTTTCGGAGGAGATAACCAATTGAAAATTACAACCAAATATAAAATCGATGCCGAAGGCGAAAACGTAGATACAGAAATCCAACAAAAATTGTATCAAGGTTTGAAACCTTTCCTTCCGGAAGGATTTACTTATGATGAATTTGTCGGAGTCGCGGGAGAAAAACAATACGGCATCATGCAGTCCATGAAAGTAGGCCCCACCATTGCCGACGATATTAAAAAAGGCGCCATATGGGCCATTATATTATCTCTCATCATCATTTTCTTATATATCCTCTATCGATTTAAATATTGGCAATTCTCCGTGGGTGCCATTGCCGCATTGGTGCATGATGTAATCATCGTATTGGGTATTTTCTCTTTGACCTACAATATTATGCCTTTTGATATGGAAGTGGATCAAGCGTTTATTGCCGCCATCCTTACCATCATCGGATATTCATTAAACGATACGGTGGTGATCTTCGACCGTATCCGGGAATTTATGAAAATCCATATCAGTTGGAAATTACCCGATATTATCAACAGTGCTTTGGGCACTACCCTCTCCAGAACATTGAACACCTCATTTACCACCTTATTGGTATTGATTGTAGTCATGTTCTTCGGAGGAGAAAGTATCCGGGGATTTGTCTTCTCCTTGATTATCGGGGTGATTATAGGTACTTACTCGTCGGTATTTGTGGCCACACCGGTGATGTACGAATTGCTTAAAACCAAGTTCAGAAAAAAATAATCGAAACGATATTTTTAAATTTATTCAAACCGCCTTCACCGGGCGGTTTTTTTATTTATCAAACCGGCGCCCTTTCCATTCGAAGGGGGAATTTATTATTAATTTCAACCCGAGCAAAACGTATAAAAGCGGAAGTGCGATTTGAATGGACAAAAATTCCGGAAAATCCAATCGAATACGATAAGTCCTTGCCGTATGGCGAAGCAATCGATAATGTAATCCTATAATTAACATCAACCAAATTAGCCACAAAACAAAAAATTCCGGCCTATAAACGCTCACCGCAAATAGAAGAAACCCTTCAAAGAAAGTCCACATCTGTAATAACAAAAACATCATTCCGAAATTGAATTTGCCGGCAGTTTTTTTGCTCCAACGGACTCGTTGTTGTATCCATGCATTTAGATTGGTAACCGGCTTTGTTTTTGCGGCCGCCAAAGGAGATTTCAGATAGGAAAGTTGGGTGGGAAAATGCTTTTTGAATTTTTCCATAAGAAAAATATCATCCCCACCCGCAAAATCCATATGACCGGCATAAGCCCCCGTTTCAAAAAAGGCCGATTTGTCAAAAGATAAATTGGCTCCATTGGACAAGAAAGGATTTCCCCTTAAAAATCCGTACTCGGTCAATGCTTGAAGGGCCAAAAATTCTCCCTTTTGTATCCGGCCGATAAAAGAAATGGCGTCTTCAATCAATACGGGAGCCGAAATCAATTTTATTTCGCTGTTTTCAACAAGAAAATCATTTCGAATTTGCAAAAATGCCGGTTCGATTGTCACATCGGCATCCAAGGTAATGATATGCGAATAACGTGACCGGCGAATACCGGTTAGCAATGCATTTTTCTTTGGCGAACCCGCCCCGGATTCGGCATCCAATAGCAGATAAGGAAAAGAAATTTCCGCATGTCGAATAGTTTCCACGGACGCATCAATCGAATGGTCATTCACAAAAATAACTTCAAATTTATCCTGCGGATAACGTAATGCATTTAATGATGCTATGAGGGAAGGCAAATTATTTTGTTCGTTTCGGAAAGGAATGATTATGCTGAACTCGCCGGCCGGCTGGTGATTTTTTAATTCAAACACTTTGTTACCCTTTAAAATACGGATAATCCGAAGCAAAACAGCGGCATAAATTAATGTAATCACCCTAGAAAATTTTTCTTAAGCGTAAATAAAACCATAATTGCCCCGCCAAGGCCGGGAAAAAGGTATTCCATATCCACAACCATAGCATTATAAGAAGTAAAGAGTTTTCGGCCGGAAATAGGCCGGAAAAGAATAAATATGCCACCGAAGTTTTTACCGGCAAATCCAATCCGGGAATTAATGGAATAAAAGAAACCGCCGCATAATATAGGGCAATTTGTGAGCCCAATAAAAATATATCGGGTGTTCTATCACTCGAAAGGATTAACAATATCAGTAGAAAACCGCCGAATACGAAGTAGCGGAGCAAGGACAACAGCAAAATATTTCGAAACTTTTTTCGGAGAAAAATACAAACTGCCGCTGCCGTTATTAATAGGAGGACAGGTATATAAACAGGAAATTCGAAATAAATCGTCAAGGCGGTTATCCCTAGCCATAAAGTGATAATCATTTGGGAACCTTGTTCGTATGCGACTAATTTTAAAGCGGCCTTTTTGTTATCGAAAAATAAAGGTTTTTGCACAAATTCGCCCGAATTAAAAGGCGTAAAAAACGACCATGAAAAAGTGCTAAGTTGTTGAAATGCAGCGTCTTTGAAACTTGTTTTTTGTAATCCGGATGCCAAGAATTGCCATTTTTTAATACGGAGGACCCAATTTAAACCACCCAAAACAATACCGGCTCCTGCCCACAGGGGATTTACAAATCGAGTAGCCAAAAACATCACATCCACCCGAAGGGATTTATGATGAAAAATATAAAACAAATAAATTACGGAAAAGCCCAAAATAACGTAAGCGACAATTTTCAAGGTATATCCGGGCGGATTAAGTATTTTTGCCGTAACTTTATTCATAGAAAATCTATTCAGGTGCAAAATACAAAAAAACATCATGATGAACTGATTATTATGGGAGTGGACCCGGGCACAATCGTGATGGGGTTCGGAATTATAAAAGTGAGCGGCAGCCGCGTTAAACTCCTTTTGACCGATCACTTAATGTTAAGCAAATACGACGCGCACGCCCTTCGTTTGAAGAAAATTTTTGAACGCAGCATTCAATTAATAGAAACCTATTTGCCGGATGAAATTGCATTGGAAGCACCGTTTTACGGCAAAAACGTCCAGTCGATGCTAAAACTAGGCCGGGCACAAGGCGTGGTGATGGCGGCGGCACTCAGTCGTGATATTCCGGTGGTTGAATATAGCCCGAAAAAGGTAAAAATGGCCATTACGGGAAACGGAAATGCTTCCAAAGAACAAGTAGCCGGCATGCTTAAAACTCTTTTACAACTCAATGCCATGAGCGTCAAACTCGACGAATCGGATGCATTGGCCGTGGCCATGTGTCATTATTATAACAGAAATAATATTCAATCCGGCCAATCCTATTCGGGCTGGAAAGCGTTTGTAAAGAAAAATCCCGGAAGAATTAAATAAAAATTTATCAACAGCCGGATCAGGTGCCGTTTTGTTTCTCTTTCAGTTTTACTATACTCATATTCAATTCATGTCCCAGAAGTAAAATCACCGCATATACATACATCATAAAGAGCAAAATCAATAGCGCACCGATAGAACCGTAAAGTTGATTGTATCGATTGAAATTTTTGATGTAAAGCCCGAACAAATAAAAACCGATTAAAAAGAATATGGAACTCATCACACTACCGGGGGAAATTAAGGGTAATTTTTTTCCTTCCTCGGTGCCGAATTTATAAATCACCGATACCGAAAGAAATATCATAATAAAATAAAAAATACGCTTGGACCACATTAACCATGGAGAAATATTTTCGATTACGCCATGTTTTTTTAAAGTGTAAATAAAATAAATTTCGAAATAAATCATACCGGCCACCGAAATAAATAAAATTAAAATCAATATCACCGAAATTAATAATGCGTAGGCATATTGCTTGTAGAATTTGCGGTTGTGATATACTTTATTGACCGAAGATTCGAATCCCGTGAGGATGGCATTCACACCGTTTGCCATAAAGAATAATGACAAAATAATACCGGCCGAAAGCAAACTTTTACGGCGATTGGTAGCGATATCGTATATGATACCGTCAAAGAGTTCGTGGGTTTTGGGTGGCAGTACATCATGAAAAAAATTAATTACACCTTCTTGAAAACCTTCTATCGGCACGAAAGCAATGGCGCTTAAAACCACCAATAAAAAAGGGAATAAAGCCATAAAAAAATTGTAGGCAATTGCCGATGCACGCATGGTGAGGAAGCCCTCGATTACACCGAACGAATAAAATCGTAATATATCAAACAAACTCAGTTCGGGATAAAAGGGGACTTTGATATGTTTGGCCCAGAATTTTAACTTGACCGAATAACCTAAAAAACGATATTTTATTTTTCGAAATAAATTCATTAATCCGGTAAATTTTTTAACCAAAATCGCATGGCATTTTCGCCCGTTATCATTCGGATTTCTTCTTCTGAAAAACCTTTTTTTCTCAATTCTTTCACCAGAAAATGCAAGCCCCTTACATCGGTAGGCGTAACCACCGCACCGTCGAAATCAGAACCTAAGGCCACATATTGCACCCCGACCAAATCCGCGATATAACGCATGGTTTCGGCCACATGTTTGTAATCGGGTTTACAAACGGTATGGGCAAAAAATCCCACCCCGATTAATCCGCCGCTATGCGCTATGGCACGAAGATGTTCATCGGATAAATTTCGACCGTTATTGCATATTCCTTTGGCTCCCGTATGCGAAGTAATCAAAGGTCTCTTGGCAATGGAAAGTATATCGTCAATGGCTTTTTCGGAAGCGTGCGCCAAATCGATTACCATACCCAATTCATCCATTTTCTTAATCACTTCCTTGCCGAATGGGGTTAATCCGCCTTTTTTCTCGCCTTGTGCGGAACCGCCCAATTCATTATCAAATAAATGCATGGGGCCTGCCATACGCACGCCGGCTTGATAAAATATATCCAAGTTATCGACATTGCCTTCCAAACTGTGTAAACCTTCTATACCTAACATTCCGGCCGCCAAAATTCCATCGGTTTGATGCAAATCGTTCAAGTATTTTTTCAAATCCCCCTTGGTCTTAATCAAACGCAAGGTCCCGCCCGATTTGCTTGCATATTTTTCCAGTCGTTTGCACTGTTCCAATACTCTGTTTTTCAAGCTGAACCATGTGGCCGGGTCGCGCCCCGATAAGATAAAAGGAACGGTCAATTTATCCGAATCGGACGAATTGGCTTCGATGCTCAAAGATTTCGGCACCTTGCTGACAATTGTAAAAATCTGAAAATGGGGTCTCGATTCCCTAAGCCAAGGAATATTGACCATGCCTCCCTTATGAGTGCGATTCAAATCGGTCCCCCACAGGAGTGCATCGGAATGCATATCCACGGTATAGGGCAAGCGATCGTATATTTTCTGATATTCCGGCTCCGTCTTTTCGTAAGGACCGCGTTGGACGGGCATATTATAAGCCGAAAGCAAATATTCGGGTAAGAAAAGATGAAGAACCGTATAAAGGAAAAACAAAAGAAAAAGCACGTACAATTTTTTCATGCTATTTTTTTAAGCAATTTAAAGAAAAGCGTTTGATTTATAAAACAAAACTTCTTTGGCAATAGATAAATTTCTTATTTGAACATTTAGAAATTGATGAAATAACACCAAAAATCAATAAATCCGGAAATCGATATTTATAAACCTCCGGTTATAAAGCCGCCTCGATAATAGCCAAGAAATCTTCCGGCTTAAGCGAAGCGCCGCCTACCAAACCTCCATCCACATCGGGACGCGAAAACAAATCGGCCGCATTGGATGGCTTCACACTTCCGCCGTAAAGAATTCTGATTTGTTCGGCCGTTTGTTCGCCGGCCATACCGGAAACGACTTGCCGAATGAACCGATGCATTTCCTGTGCTTGATCGGGCGTGGCGGTCTTACCCGTTCCTATAGCCCAAACGGGTTCGTAAGCAATGGTCATCCGCGACCAATCAGCCGGAGTCAAAGCATGCAATGAAGCTTCCAGTTGTTCGCGTACCGTATCAAAATGCCGTCCGGCTTCGCGTTCCTCCAAAACCTCTCCCACACAAAAAATAACCTGCATCTCGTGGTCCATTGCCGTTTTTACTTTTTTAGCCAAAAGTCCGGCATCTTCACAAAAATATTGGCGGCGTTCGGAATGTCCGAGAATAACCCGGTCAATACCTACCGAAAGCAGCATGGGCGCGGATACTTCACCAGTAAATGCCCCGGCCGTTTCCCAATGCATATTTTGGGCCGACAGTTCGATGGCACTGGCTTTCAATATTTCCCGTAGGGGATATAAATAAGGAAACGAAGGCGCCACCACGACTTCGACCTTATCTCCGGAATGAAAATTTTTCTTTAACTCTTCAACCAAATCAATGGCTTGCTTTAAAGTGAGGTTCATTTTCCAATTTCCGGCTACTATTTTTTTTCTCATAATGATATATATTTGATTATTAATAATCGGCTAACTCGATACCGTTAAAATTCTTGTACCATTCGATGGCTTGTCGATCACTCATCGAAGTAACGAACATTACCGCATCCATAATTTTGTCATACCGCGTTTGTCCCGTACGGTATGCCAAGGGCATCAATAAATGATATTGTTTAAACGATTCGGGATTCAAACGGGCGGATACGAATTTTTCCAATAAAAACGGAATCACCGTCTTGCCGGCCGCTTCATTTTTCAACACGGCGGAATGATGATAAATTTTGGCAATGCTTTCTTTTAAAATCTCGTCCAAAACCGACTTCAAATCCTCGTCTAACATGGAAATTAAAGAATGCGAAAAATGCCCCGAAACGATATCTTCCTCGTTATCAACGAAAATTTCCACCACTTCTTGAATCAAACGGTTGATTGCATGGGCACGCAAATACCCGATTAACTGCTTGAACGGCAATAGTCGAGTGGAAATATTTTGTTGCTCTTCATTGAGCGAAGTCAATCCTGAAAACTTTTCGACTATTCGATCCTTATCAATCAATCCCAAATAAAAACCGTCTTCATAATCGAGTAAGGTATAACAAATATCATCGGCCGCTTCCGTAAGATAAACCAAGGGAAAACGGTGCCACTTTCTTCTCTCCGGACCGGAAGCATCTATCAGCGACAAATCGCGGGCTATTTCCTCGAAAACCGGAATTTCGGACTGAAATAATCCGTACTTACGAGTGGATTTATCCGGATTCGAATGAACTTCCTGCGGATATTTGACAAACGCACCCAATGTGCCTAAACTTAACCTGAGTCCGCCGCGGATTTGCGAAATATGAGCAGGTGTATGAGTCAGCACGCGAAAACCTGCGGCATTGCCTTCGAAATTTTGAAAATCGGCCTTTTGTTTCTCCGTCAATCCTTCCAATAAACGTTCTCCTTCGTCCGAGCGAAAAAAATCCGAAACGGCTCTTTCGCCTTCATGCCCGAAAGGCGGATTGCCGATATCATGAGCCAAAGCGGCCGCCGATACCATATAACCGAAATCTTCGGGTCGCAGGTGCAATTCCGCAGCAAGAGACGGATATTTTTCCAAAATCTTTTTACCGGTCAAATAACCCAATGACCGACCGACCGAAGCGGTTTCCAAACTATGGGTCAACCGGTTTCGAACCTCCTCGGATTTCGGTACGGGCAAAACCTGCGTTTTGTTTTGCAAGCGCCTGAAGGCATCAAAAAAAATAATGCGGTCGTAATCCCTTTGAAATTCCGAACGGCTTTCATCGGAATTCACTCCTTTTTTCCCCAGCCGCAAACCGGCATTCTTCAAGTAATCAAACCAATTTGACATCTAAAAAATCGTTTTTCAAACTTACGGAAAATTTTTATTGAAAAAACTCGTTACTATTTTAAAAATGCGTATTTTTACAAACGATAAATTATTGAAATCCATGAAAAAGATACTATCTGTTTTTTTAATCGTTTTGATAAGCGGAGGAATTTGGGCACAAGAAAAAAAGATTCCCAAAGGTCATGAAAACACAAGCAAATTCAGACAATTATACGATTTGCTTCCCACACCTAACGCGTACCGGGCAGCCGACGGAAATCCCGGACCGGACTATTATCAAAACCGGGCCGATTATTTGATGAACATCCAATTGATTGACGACAAAAAACAACCCGTTTTAAAAGGCGAAGAAACCATTGTCTATCATAACAATTCGCCTCAAACCTTGCATTATTTATGGGTGCAATTGGATCAAAACCGCAGAGCACCCGATTCGTTTACCAAAAAAATTACGCCCGATGGGAACAACGTGATGCTGAGACCGGGAAAATTCATTTCCGAATTTACCGATTTGGGTTACGAAGGCGGTTATCATATCGACTATGTAAAGGACGACACCGGAAAAGATTTGAAATATACCGTAAATTTCACCATGATGCGGGTGGATTTACCCAAACCGCTCAAACCCGGCGAAAGTTACATGTTGAAAATCAAATGGTGGTATAATATCAACAATTTCACGCAGGATTGGGCACGTTCGGGATACGAAGAATTCCCTGACGGCGAAAAAGAATATATCATCGCCCAATTTTTTCCCAGAATGGCCGTGTATTCCGATGTGGAAGGATGGCAAACCAATCAATTTATAGGCACGGGCGAATTTGCATTGCCTTTCGGAAATTACTCCGTTACCATCACCGCACCGGCCGATTTCGTATTGGACGGAACGGGTGTTTTGGTCAACCGGAACGAAGTTTTTACCAAACCGCAATACGAACGTTGGCTCAAAGCCACCAAAACCTTTGACAAACCCGTCATTGTGGTCAGCCAAGAAGAAGTAGCGAAAAAAATAAAAAATCCCGAAACCGAACAAACCAAAAAATGGGTTTTCAAAGCCAAAGATGTCCGGGATTTTGCCTTTGCCGCCTCACGTCGTTTTATTTACGATGCCATGGCGGTGGATATCAACGGCAAAACCAAAATGGCCATTTCCATGTATCCGCCCGAAGGCAATCCTTTATGGGAAAAATATTCCACGCGAGTAGTAGCCCACACACTTAAATCCTATTCCGATATACTTTTTGATTATCCATATCACAAAGCCATCTCGGTCAATGCCTATCGTCAGGGTATGGAATACCCGATGATTTGTTGGAATTACGGGCGCCCTAAACCCGACGGCACCTACAGCGAGCGGATTAAAAACGGCATGATCAGCGTCATTATTCATGAAGTAGGCCACAACTGGTTCCCCATGGTGGTTAATTCCGACGAACGCCAATGGATGTGGATGGATGAAGGACTGAATACCTTCGTGCAATTATTAACCCAACAAAGATGGCAAAAAGGATTTCCTTCCCGGGGTTTCCCCAAGGACTTGGTTCCTTTCTTACTGGGCGACCAATCCAAGATGCAACCCATCATGGTCAATGCCGATAACATGTTTCATCGCAGCCAAACGGCTTATCACAAACCCGCCGCCGGACTCTATATCCTGCGCGAAGTGGTATTGGGACACGAACTTTTCGATCATGCATTGAAAACTTATGCGAACCGGTGGAAATTCAAACACCCTTCGCCCGCCGATTTCTTCCGCACCATGGAAGACGCATCCGGAACCGATTTGGATTGGTTCTGGCGCGGATGGTTCTTCACCACCGAAGTTAACGACATCGGCATTAAGAAAGTGGACAGATTTTACATCACAGACAAACCCACCGAACGCATCAAGAAAATGGCCCAACGCTACGGAGTCAAAGTATCGGAATTGCCGCCGTTTATTTCGCTCATTTCGGAAGATAGTCCGGATTTTGACCCCGGCCTAAAAAAGAAACAACATATTTTGGCGCAAACACCGACATTAAAAGATTATCTGAAAAAAAATTATGACGTGGATATCAACCGGGTAAAATATCCGCGATATTTTTACCGGATCGTTTTCGAGAAAAACGGTGGGCTGGTTATGCCCGTGGTATTGCAAGTTACTTATGAAGACGGCAGCACGGAAAAAATCATTTATCCCGCCGAAATTTGGCGATTTAATGACAAGGAAGTAAGCAAATTATTAGCCACGGATAAAAAAGCCGTGAAGTTTGAAATCGACCCGGAAAACATTACCGCCGACGTCAATCCGGACAATAATGTTTGGCCGAGAAATTTAAAACAATCCAAATTCGAAAATTTGAAAAAAGAACTCCGTTAATATTTTGGCATAGTTATTGTAACACTAAAAACGGGGGTTCTTTTCATAATTGAGTTTTTTTTGGAAGGCCGCTACGGGAAACCGCAGCGGCTTTTTCTTTATGTATAATCGGATATTAATCCGGATAATATGATCTCTAATTTCAAAAAACGGAACCACTTTATGCGGCAACGGATTTTTCGGGAATGTTTTTGAGGGTTTCCAATAAATAATTCCAGAATTTTTTTACCGACGGAATATTGACGCGTTCGTCGGGCGAATGCGCTCCTTCAATCGTCGGGCCGAAAGAAATCACATCCAAACCCGGATATTTGGCCTTCAAAATACCACATTCCAATCCCGCATGACATGCTTCCACATGGGGTTGTTCGTTAAACATCTCGACATACAGGTCTTTCATCACCGCTAAAATGCGGGAATCCGGATCGGGCTGCCAACCCGGATAATCTCCGGAAGTTTGCACGTCATATCCGGCGAGATTAAATACCGATGTCAATGCATTGACCAAATCATACTTGGACGATTCGGACGAGGAGCGGGTCAAATTCCCAATCTGTATCTCTCCGTTGTCCACTTTTACCTGGGCCACATTATTGGATGTTTCCACAAGTCCTTCGATATCGGGACTCATTCGATAAACCCCGTTATGCGCACCGTAAACGGCCCGTAATAATTTCTTTTGGTCGGAAGAAGCCATCACTTGCGACGGCATTGCAGCCGGTTCGATGATTATTTCCAATTCCGGATCGCGACGTTTCTGCTCCGCTTTTATATCTTCGGCCAAAGCATTGACCTGCTTTAAAATGTCATCCGCCCAGCCGGCCGGTAAAACTACAATGGCTTCGCTTTCTCGCGGAATGGCATTACGCAATCCGCCGCCGTTTATCGAGGCCACCTGCCCCGATAAAGAATCAATTAGATAAAGCAACCGGTTCATGATTTTATTGGCATTGCCCCGGTACAAATGAATGTCCATTCCGGAATGACCGCCGGTCAGTCCTTTGACGAAAATTCGGTAGGATTTTCCACCTTCCATGGGACGGTCTGTCTGATACTTTCCGCGGGCCGTCACGTCGATTCCGCCGGCGCATCCGATGTCCAATTCCGTATCGTTTTCGGTATCGAGATTGAGCATAATTTTTCCTTTGAGCAGTCCGGGTTCCAATTGATGGGCACCGGTCATACCCGTTTCTTCGTCAAAAGTGAATAGGGCTTCCAAAGGCGGATGCGGAATGTCTTTGCTTTCGAGCAAGGCCAAGATGGCCGCTACTCCGATACCGTTATCCGCTCCGAGTGTGGTTCCGTCCGCTTTTACCCAATCGCCGTCAATTAGCATTTTGATGCCTTCTTTCTCAAAATCATGTTCCACGCCTTTATTTTTTTGGGGCACCATATCCACATGGGCTTGTAAAATAACCGTTTCCCGGTTTTCCATGTCGGGCGTAGCCGGTTTCCTGATAATGACATTGCCCGCCTTATCTCTAATAGTTTCCAAACCTAATTTTTTTCCGAAATTCTCCACATATTCCAATGCCTTTTGTTCTTTTTTGGATGGTCTGGGAATTTGATTAAACTCTACAAAATTCCGCCACAATATTTCCGGATCCAGTTTGGCAATTTGTTCATGCATATTTTTTGTGCTCATTATAGTATGGATTTTTTTGATTTTACCAAAGGTAATGATTTCACCTCAAAAGCCATCTGACGATGACTCGATCGAGACGATTAAGCATATTGAAAAAAAATAAATAAGAAATATTCGAAAATATATCTTCCGTTCAGGCCACTTCCCTAAACCATGCATTAAATTTTTCACCCAAAATAGGAACGGGCTTCGACTGCCCCTGTAAGGCATAAATTACACCTAAGAGCCATAATACCAACAAAAACAAACCTCCCAAGAAATAAATAATAAAACCCAAAACGGGCAACATGGCTACTACGACCAATACTAAATACGCAATGTGAATGCCCAAAGATTGACGGATATGAAAGGCGACAAATTCATCCTTCTTGTCGCGATTCAGTATATAGGCCACAATTAAACCTACTATGGGAATGTAGGAAATTACACCGATTAAATTTTTTTCAGTTTGATTGCTCATGTTTTTTTCTTTCAATATAATTATTTTACCGATAAAATGAAGTGATTATTTTATTTTTTATCCGTTTACGAAATAAAACTATCCATTCAATTAATGAAATTATATTTTTAGCCAATCGGTATTGGCCAGTAAACTTTTCTGCCGTTATCTTTGAATTGCAGAATCCTTAAATATTTCATGGGGCTTTCTTTTCATCGGGGATTAGGGCAAGAAAAAGGGCGTATTTTTTTCTTCTTAAGTTACGCCCTTTTTCTATTTAAACAAATGAAAATTCAATTTTTTACCGTTAAAATAAATTGATTAAAAGGAGATTAACCCTTTTATTTTTTTGATATTAATATCCTTGAAAAAATAAAGAGGAACCATTCCTCAAAAAGAATTAAATGGTTATAAGTTAACAACTTACAAAAACACCTTTATTTTCGCTTATACAAAAACGTAAAACCCAGCCACACCAAAATAGCGGCAATGCCGGTCCAAATTAAACCGGGATAAACGGCCTGCCATACCAAGTACGTATGATTAGAAGCATCGCATTGCCCCTCTTTGATTAATCCGTGTATATGGAAAACGGTTCGTAAAAAAGTAATAATCAATCCCAACACAATCACCCATCCCGTGACCACATTCCGTAAAATTTTGTATCGCGGCCTTCCCGCCTGACTTTCAAGCGGTTTATTCACAAATTTATCGCCTTCCAAGATTATACCGCTCATAAAAATAGCGGGCCAAATAAAAAAATAAACCGAACCGCCCAACAAAACTATTTTCCATTCATTGGTCCGGCATATATTTTCTTTGTTAATCAATATAAATGCCGCATACATCATGATGGCTCCCAAAATAAAAGCCCCCGTTAATATTTCCCAACGCCTGTTTTTGCTGATTATAATTGCGTTTTCCATATGATTAATTTTAGTTAAGTTTTATTCAATAAAAATAAAAAAATATAATTTACCGAACAAAGCGGATTTCTATTTCCGGATAAAATCTTCAAAAAACCCGCAAAAAATTTTAGTAAAAACCTAATAATCAACACATTACATGTTTTAACAATCTTTCAATCCGTTGAAGCAATAAGTCGCATCGCCCCCGCTCAAAGCCCCTTTGAGAATCCCTTGGCCGCATAGCGCATTCTGTAGAAAAAGCCAATCATACATCATTTATTGATTCTTTATTATGCTATTCCCTACCACACTATTACATAATCACACTCTTTCACTAATTATAAGATGCCTCCCGCCTGAGGCGGAC
Source organism: Flavobacteriales bacterium (assembly GCA_027067965.1). GTDB lineage: Bacteria > Bacteroidota > Bacteroidia > Flavobacteriales > Flavobacteriaceae > JAADED01. The sequence goes on from JAMOUV010000004.1 coordinate 130,194, forward strand.
ACGGCGCCGCTTCTCCGATTGATATCGGAGTTGCTTATCAAACCCAAAGGGTGAGGCCGTGCCCCTCGGCATGACACATTCCATTATTAAATTGTGTTAAACGCAATAAATCGCTCCTCTACTATTCACTAAACCACTACCTCACTATTTCACTCAAAAAAATTGTTCATTGTTAATTGTTAGTTGTTCTCTGAATAAATTTTTGGTTTAATTTTTCACCACCTCCGCCAACAACACCGCCGGGTGCACGGCATCCTTATCCAACACGTCGTCGATTTGATGGCGGCAGCTGATGCCATTGGCGGCGATGACCGTGTCATTTCCGGCTTGGCGCAAGGCGGGGAACAATTTCAGTTCGCCGATTTTTAAGCTTAGGTCGTAATGCTCTTTTTCGTAACCGAAACTGCCGGCCATACCGCAACATCCGCTGTCCAATAACTCCACCGTGTAGCCGCGGGGAATGGACAGGATTTCGGCGGCGATTTTTTCATCGGCCAGGGCTTTGTGGTGGCAATGCACGTGCAGAACGATATGTTTTTCCTTGTCCGTAAAATCATCCGCTGTGATGCGGCCGGCTTTATATTCGTTGTAAATGAATTCTTCAAACAGCAAACTGTTTTCGGCCAAGCGCTTGGCGGCTTCCTGTTGGTCATCGCGGGCGAGCCGTAAATATTCATCCCGGAAAGTCAGGATGGCTGAGGGCTCGATACCTATCAAAGGTGTTTGTTCGTTTACCAATCCGTCGAAATAGTCGATATTGTTGCGGGCAATTTTTTGAGCTTGTTTGAGGAAACCTTTGGAAATGTAGGCACGCCCGCTCTCGCGTCCCGTGACGGGCATTACCTCATAGCCGAGAGCTGTCAGCACTTTAACCACGGCTTGCGCAGTGGGGCTGTCCATGTAATCAACAAATTCATCGGCAAAAAGATAGACGGTTTTCTTGGGCTCCCCTACCCGTTTTATTGTAGCGCTTTGATGTTCGAACCAAGTGCGGAAACTAACGCCGCTTAGTTTGGGCAATTTTCGTCGCGGTGCGATGCCTATCAGCCGTTTAATTAATCCGCCGGCTATGCTTACGCCCGCGTTGTAAAGGAAAGGCAGATGCGAAAACCACCGGTTGATGCGTCCCGAGTAGCCGAAAAAGCGGTTGCGTAGCGAATAGCCGTGGGTTTCCTGCCATTGGTAGAGGAATTCGGCTTTGAGCGTAGCGATGTCCACCGTGGACGGGCATTCGGTTTTGCAGGCCTTACACGAAAGGCACATACTGAGCGTTTCGTAGAGTTCTTCGTAATCGAAGGGGGTACCCGGGCGGTTTTGAGCATAATGTTGGGTAAGGAATTCGCGTAAGCCGTTGGCACGGGCACGGGTGGTGTATTTTTCTTCGCGCGTGGCTTGGTAGCTGGGACACATCACGCCGCCGGCTTCGGGCAGTTTGCGACAATCGGCCGAACCGTTGCATTTTTCGGCCGCCCGCAGGATGCCTCCTTCTTTGACAAATTTATAAAGCGTGGGAATTTCCGGTTCTCGGCGGTCTGGTTCGTAACGGAGGTTGCGGTCCATGGGCAGCGGATCCACAATTTTGCCGGGATTGAAAAGGTTGTCCGGATCGAACAGGTATTTGATTTCGCGCATGAGGGCATAATTCTTTTCGCCCACCACGCGGGGGATAAATTCCGAACGCACGATGCCGTCGCCGTGTTCACCGCTGAGCGAACCTTGGTAGTCGTGTACCAAATCGGCCACTTCGCTCACCAATTCGCGAAACAGCTGGACGTCCGAGGATTTTTTCAGGTTTAAAATGGGCCGCAAATGGATTTCGCCGGCGCCTGCATGGGCGAAATAGACCGGTTTTTTGCCTTTGGCTTGCATGATGCGGGTAAAATCCGCGATATAATCCGGCAGGTCGTGAATATCCACGGCCGTATCTTCGGTGCCAACCACGGCTTTGTCGTCGCCGGGCAGGTTGCCCAGGAGGCCCAGTCCCGCCTTGCGGAGTTCTTCGGCTTTGGCGGCTTCGGCGTCGTAGAGTTTGGGGAAGCCGTAGCCCAATCCCGCCGCGCGCAAGCGTTCGATCATTTCGTCCGCTTGGCGTTCCAAATCGTTCATGTCCTCACCGCGGAATTCCAGCATAAGGATGGCTTGCGGGTCGCCTTGCAGGAAATCACGGTAATGCTTGAATTTAAGACTGTCTTTGGTGCAGTCGAGGATGGTTTTGTCCATTAATTCGCATTGGTACAGGTCCGATTCCATGGCCGGCGCCACGGCGCGCATGCTTTCGATGATATCGCCGAAATGAGCAGCCACCATAAGGCGGCGCGAAGGCGGAAGCGGGTCCAAGGCGATTTTGATTTCCGTCCAGAAAAACAAGGTTCCTTCCGAGCCGGCCAAGAGTTTGGCCAAATTGAAATCATTGTCATAATCCGGCGAAAACAGGCGGTTATTGATCAAGGTTTCCAAGGCATAACCCGTATTACGGCGGTGAATGGTGGGCTTGGGCATATGGCGGCGGATTTCGTCTTGCACCGCCGGATCCGAAAAGGTATCGCGTATGTAACGGTAAATGGCCCGTTCGCGCGGGTTGTCGCTATTGATTTTGGCGTTAAAGCCGTCCTTGTCCAAGGGGCCGAAAACCGCCGAAGTTCCATCGGAAAAGAAACCGCGGATTTCGATGATTTTGTCCCGCGTTACGCCGTATTTAATGGAGGTACTTCCGGAGGAATTATTGCCCGTCATCCCGCCGATCATACAGCGGTTGGCCGTAGAGGTGTTGGGACTGAACCAAAGGCCGTATTCCCGCAAGGCATTATTGAGTTGGTCGCGGATTACGCCCGGTTGCACCACCGCGTAGCGCTCATCGGGATTGATTTCCAAAATCTTTGTCATGTATTTGGACACATCCACAATGATGCCTTTGCCCACCACCTGCCCGCCCAATGACGTGCCGGCCGTCCGGGGAATGAGGGGGATTTTGTTTTCGTTGGCGTATTGGATAAGCAGGCGGATATCGTCATCCTCCTTGGGATAAGCAACCGCTTCGGGCAAGATGCGGTACACGGATGCATCGGTGGCATATATATGGCGTGTCAAATTGTCGTAATGCAATTCGCCCTTCAATTTTTGTTGTAGGGCAGCCAATTTATGATTAATGCGCATGGCGGGATGGTTTTATGAGGTGAATTTACATCTTTTTTTGGACACAGATGACGCAGATTAGGGTGGATATTTTAAACACAGATGACGCAGATTAGCGCGGATAACGCAGATTTTGGAATACAGAAAGGGCGGATGGTAATAAATCACCCGTTTCGATTATTTCTATCCCGCCACCATATTTCCGGATTACGGCGTATATACCGGCGGATGCGGTTTAATTCCCGTTTGTCGCGGATTTACCCTGTGAAATAATCGCCAAGGCGATTTGTCCTATAGATAATTTCACGGGGTAAATCCTATCGTGAAAACGGGAGGAAGGTATGCGATATTTTCCACGGTATTTTTCGGAAGGCATTTTATTTTGTTTGAAACGGTATTTAAAAATATTTCCAAATTACAAATTTTGATAATTTTGTCTTATGAATATATTACAATTCCATACCGAGCAAATTAAAAACCTGTGCCGTCGCCATAGCGTAGAAAAATTATACGCTTTCGGATCGGCGGTGAAGGGTAATTTTTCGGCCGTCAGCGATATTGATTTAATAGTCCGGTTTAAAGAAATGCCGGTGTAACAATATGCAAACAATTATTTCGTTTTTCCATTTCTTTGGAAAATTCTATAATCGCCCCTCGGATTTATTGGAAAAGATAGGATCCCAAAAAGTGTGTATGATAGTTTATTGATGCATTTCAAGATAATCTTTTTCTTAATAATTTTTCCATGCTTTACCCAATATTAAAAGATAAGTAAACAGCAATTTGTTACCTCCGGTACTTTTTAATATAATAAAAAGGCGACCCATTCATTTTTATTTCCATTTCCGTCTCGGATAATTTTAAAATTTCCCCCTGCACCAATTGCCCTCCGCTAGAACCACCGGTTGAATAAATGGTCAACTTGAGAATCATTGGATCACTACCTTCATCTATAGTATATGTACCATAATAAATTAAATGAGAACTATCTTCATACATATAGAAATTATTACTAACCGTATATTCTTCCCGGTAATTTAAAGAATTGCTTGCTCTAAGATTACCTGAAGAATCATAAGTTTCAATGAGATAATAATTCCATATACCACGAGAAATTAATTCTTTTGCAGTCGGTTCGAGGTTTCTTTCTTTCTCTATTTCCTTTTTCTTACATGAAGTTAAACTACTCGAGAAAATAAATGCGAATAATACGAAGATTAAAAATTTTGTTTTCATGGCTTGGAGTTTTTGTGATAAAAGTTACGCAAATATTATACCAATTCCAATTAATATTTACGTAAAAAATTATATTAATCGTTTTGTCCGTATATTTTTATAATTAAGAAAATTTCTCAAGAAAATTTTAATAAGATGAACTAAAATTTCTTAACTTTCATAAGAATCATAATCCATAGTTGAAGCATTTTACCCCACCCCTCCTATTTGACCTTTGTTATCTTAAACACAATAGCATATTTTTCTTCGGGCGAAAAATTGAAATGAGGATTTTTTGGAAGGTAGATAATCAAATTTTCGGATTTGTTGCGCCATTTTAATTTTTCCGTTTGTCCTAAAATGCTAATTTGTGCACCGGGCGCTGCATTTACATTTTTTACGACCAATTTATTTTTCTTCAAAAGCGGAGTAATCACATAAAGTGTTTGTCCCTTTCGAGTAAAAAACAATTCTTTTCTGGCATGGCCCGGCTCGGGACGGAGTGTTTGCTTTAATATATATTCGCCACTCAAATAATGTGTATTTTTTTCATATTCACGTTTACCCTCGGACCATTGCACCGGTGTTGTCCATACGGATGTGCCATATATGGCTTCACCGTTGGTTTTCAACCATTTACCCATTTGCAATAAACGTTCTTGCATGATAACGGGTATTTTTCCATGCCGGTCGGGACCAATGTCAAGCAGGAGGTTTCCGCCATGACTTACAATATCTATCAGCATTAATATCAGGGCTTGGGCGGAGTTATAATCATCAATATCTTCGGCCCGGTTATAACCGAAAGAGAAGCCCATTCCACGACATTCTTCCCAAGGTTTATCAAACTCGGCCGAGGATTCATATTCCGTGGTAAAATAACCGCCGTGTTTTCTTCGGGTATCCTTCCCCCACCGGTCGTTTATCACAATGCTATTTGCCACAGGCGATTCGTTAAATAACCATGCCAACAATTCCGGTGTGTGCCATTCTTGCGAAGTTAAATCCCATTCACCGTCCGCCCATATAATATCGGGTTTATAGCGTGTTATCAAATCTTTGAATTGCGGGAACATATGGGCGGTGATATATTTTTCCTTATCGCTAATCCATAACGGATGAAACCATTCGTATAAGGAATAATACAAACCGAATTTCATTCCTTTTTTTCTGACGGCCTTCCCCAATTCATCCACCAAATCGCGATGCGGACCCACATCCACACTGTTCCACGGAAAACCTCTATCACCGGCTTCTGCGCTATCCCAAAGACAATAACCGTCGTGATGTTTGGAAGTAAGAATAACATATTTTGCACCGGCGGCCCGGAAAAGTTCGGCCCATTTATCCGGATCGAATAATTCGGCTTTAAAAAGGGGCGCAAATTGATAGTAAGTAAAGTCCTTACCGTAGGTCTTAATATGATAATCATATACTTCGGTCCCTTTGAATTTTCCATTGCCGAAAACCACTTTGTTTTGCAACCAATATTGATACCATTCCGCATAGGTTCCTTTAGGGCTCCATGCCGGCACGGAATAGACACCCCAATGGATAAATATACCGAATTTGGCTTGACCGAACCATGGGGCTACCGGACGGGCATCAATAGATTCCCAAGCAGGTTCCAGCTTTCCGCCTTGTGCCGAAGCATTTAGCAAAACAAACCCCAAAATAAAAGAAATGAAAAATTTTTTCATGAAATAACGTTTAAAAACTTCCTTCTCTTTTCGACCCTCAAAATCAAATACCGGTTATTTTATTGAAAATAAAGTCCCTGCGAAATGTATGTTTTTCAAAATTAACAAAAATAAATGTCGTGCCGAAGTTCCATTATATGAAAAAACGGAATGTATGTCTTTTACTTCATTCGTTAAAACATTTTACCCATAAAAAATATGTTTTTATACGAAACAAGAGATTTTTTTCGTTTTATGTAAAAGATTAAATTGCATTGGAAAATATATGCCGGCTAATTATGCTTTTCGGATTAAAAAAAATGGAATGACAACTGCCAGATATTTCTTGATTATACTTTTACCGCTCTTTATTTCCGGCTCATGCCTTAAGCTCGGCCCCAAAGAAAAGATTAACTACAAACAAGAAATGCGTGAATTCGTTCAAGAAATAAGCAACTATGCCAAGGGAATTAATCCGGATTTTGTTATTATCCCGCAAAACGGCGTGGAATTAGTCAGCAAAACGGGTGAGATCGGCGGACAGCCGGCTACCGCCTATTTGGAAGCCATCGACGGTATCGGTCAGGAAGATTTGTTTTACGGCTACCATGCCGATGACGAACCTACGCCTGCGTCTGAAACCGATCGACTTATCTATTTTTTGGATTTGGCTAAAAATCACGGTCGCATAAAAATTTTGGTCACGGATTATTGTTCGACGCATGCAAAAATAGATGATTCCTATAGGAAAAATAATGCCAAATCATACATTTCCTTTGCGGCCGACCACAGGGAATTGGATCACATTCCCACCTATCCCAACCCCATTTATCATGAAAATACCGGGTTAATAAGCCGCTTGCAGGAAGCCAAAAACTTTTTGTATCTCATTAATCCCGATAATGAATTTCCCGACAAACAAACATTCATCCAAGCCGTCAGACATACTAATTATGACGTCTTGATCACGGACTTATTTTTTAACGGAGAACCGTTTAGTCCCTCTCAGGTTGAGGAGCTTCGAACAAAAGCCAATGGCGGAAAACGTCTATTGATTTGCTATATAAGCATCGGAGAAGCGGAAGATTACCGTTATTATTGGCAACCGGATTGGCGCGTCGGTCATCCTTCGTTTATCGTCAAGGAAAATCCCGATTGGGAAGGAAATTACATTGTCAAATATTGGGAAGATGCATGGAAAAATATCATTTTCGGTCATGACGGATCCTATATAAAAAAAATTCTGGACGCCGGATTCGACGGGGCTTATTTGGACATCATCGATGCATTCGAGCAATTTGAAGATTAAATTTTCCGGTTTTATTCCACTCAGCTTATCCTTTTTTCCGTCATATTGGTATATTTTTTGTTTTATCTTTGTCAAGCATCATTGTTTATTTCATGATTATACTCCATTCACGCCGTTTGATTAAACTATTATCTTTAAACTTTGCTTCGGCTATGGCATTGTTTCCCTTCATCCTGATTAAACATGCTCATCTAAAAGAAAATCGAGCTTTGATAAATCACGAAAAAATTCATTTACGGCAACAATTGGAAATGTTGATCGTATTCTTTTATTTGTGGTATTTGCTTGAATTTTTATTCTTATTGATTAAATACAAAAATCATCGCGAAGCATATGAAAACATTTCATTTGAACGGGAAGCATATGCCCATGAACATGATTTGGGCTATTTAAAAAAGCGGCCTTTTTGGAATTTCAGAAAATATATTCAATTATTCTAATATTCTAATGAGGTTTGAAGAAAAACCATTCCGTTAAGATATGCATTCCCAATCACCGGTCAATTATATAAAATTTTGAAAGAATACGGATTATAATTTTTTGATATTTTAGTTTAAAAAAACCGGGGCTGCCTAAAAGACAGCCCCGGTTCTATTTTACACGATATTATACGCTATCGAATGGCTTTGATAATACGTATTCTATCGTTATCCAATTTAACTTTAAACAGCAGAACTTGTGTAGGTAATGCTTGCAAGTTCACTCTCAACGTTCTTACCGGACTCTGGGCATTCATATCAAAGAGTTTCTTGCCTTCGAGACTATATACTTCCACTTGCTTGATGTGTTCTTTATCACTCACAAGTGTAAAGATACCGTTATCGGCAAAGATACTTACTTTGACATCATCTTGAAGATCGTTAGATTCGCTATCGGCAGTATTCTCCATGGTAGAATTGCTTTGCGAAACAGTAACTTCCACATCGTCAATACCCACACCGTAACCATATTGTCCGGTTGCTTGGAAAGCAATATAATATTCACCGGAAAGGTTAGGCAAGTTGATGTTTCGCTCTGTCCAGTCACTCACATTGGATGTGTATTCTTCCAATAAAGTCCAATTTCCATTAGCGGAAGTTTTGTAATAAACTCTCAATTCGTCTTGATCGGGACTCCATTTACGTTGTACGTGCCAGAATTTCAAATTTGCGGAAGAAGCACCACTCAAGTCCATAGGAGGCGTAACCAATTTAGTTACATGAGCCGATGTGGACCCGTGATAGAATAATGCATTATAATCGCCGGAATGGGCGCTAGCGGGTTTACCGGAATATCCACCGTCTTTATAATCCCAATCTTGTGTACCGGTTACATATTCATTGGCCCAACAATCAGGCAATTCACCATCTTCAAATCCTTCCGTGAAGGGGAAACTGCTTACCACACCGCAAAGCGTTTTGAAACTCACATTTGCACCATAAGAAGTTCCTTTGGAGTTAGTCGCATATGCTCTTACATAGTAGGTGGTATTGGCATTCAAATTAGTTAAATTAACCGTATAACTTCCTGTTCCCGAACCATTGGACGCATGGCTATCGGAAGTAGTAGGATTCTTGGATGTACCCCAACAAACACCACGTTCGGTTACACTTGCGTCGCCGGCATCGGTTACATTTCCGGCGGCAGTAGCGGAAGAGGAAGTGATTGAAGTTACCGAACCGGTTGTCACTTTCGGTGCACCGTTATTGGCCACCATTGTTACTTCCACATCATCAATACCTACCCCGTAACCGTATTTACCCGTGGCTTCGAACGCCACATAATATTCACCGGAAAGATTAGGTAATTCGATTGTTCTTTCGGTCCAACTGGTTATATTGCTTGTATATTCTTCCAATAAAGTCCAATCGCCACTGGCCGAAGTTTTATAATAAACTCTCAATTCGTCTTGATCGGGATCCCATTTGGCTTGTACATGCCAGAATTTAAGGGTTGCCGAAGAAGCACCACTCAAATCCATTGGAGGAGTAACCAATTTAGTTACGTTAGCCGATGTGGATCCGTGATAGAATAATGCATTGTAATCACCTCCGTGTGCATTGGCCGGATGGCCTTTGTATCCACCGTCTTTATAATCCCAATCTTGTGTGCCCGTTACATGTTCATTGGTCCAACAATCGGGAAGAGATCCGTCTTCAAAATCTTCGGTGAAAGGGAAACTGGTTACCAAACCGCAAAGGGTTTTGAAACTTACATTATCGCCGTATGAAGTACCTACCGAATTGGTTGCATAAGCTCTCACATAGTAGGTGGTATTGGATTCCAAATCCGTCAAATCAACCGTATAGGTACCGGTACCCGTGCCACTGGAAGCATGGCTATCGGAAGTAGTCGGATTTTGCGAAGTACTCCAGCAAATTCCACGTTCGGTTACACTGGCTGAACCTTCATCGGTAACTTCACCGGATGCTTTGGCCGAATTACCGGTAATGGATGTAACTGATCCGGTTTTGACCGTAGGAGGCGATTCGGATTCCGTAGTGAAACTCACATTATCACCATAGGCCGTGCCGGTGGAATTTTTGGCATAAGCCCTTACATAATAGGTGGTATTGGGACTCAGACTGGATAAATTCACACTGAACGTTCCCGTTCCGCTTCCACTGGACGAATGACTATCGGAAGTGGTAGGATTCTGCGATGTGCTCCAGCAAATTCCACGTTCGGTAACACTACTGGATCCTTCATCGGTAACTTCGCCCGATGCGGTAGCAGTGGTAGTCGTAATATTGGTTACCGATCCCGTAGTAACGGTCGGTAAATCTTTCTTAGTAGTAAAGCTCACATTATCTCCGTAGGAAGTTCCTTCGGAATTAGTGGCATAAGCCCTTACATAGTATGTGGTATTGGGTGTCAAGTCGGATAAGTCCACGGTGAAACTTCCCGTTCCGCTTCCACTGGAAGCATGGCTATCGGAAGTCGTGGGATTTTGTGATGTACTCCAACAAACACCGCGTTCGGTTACACTACTGGAACCTTCGTCGGTTACTTCACCGGATGCTTTAGCCGTGGTGGTAGTAATATCGGTTACCGAACCGGTTGTCACGGTAGGAGTGCTCTCATCTTCGGTAATACTTACTTCCACGTCATCTATACCTACCCCATAACCATATTTGCCCGTAGCTTCGAATGCGATGTAATAAGTACCCGATAAGTTGGGTAATTCAATATTTCTCTCTGTCCAACTGGACACATTACTTTTATATTCTTCCAATAAAGTCCAATCTCCGGTAGGAGAAGTTTTATAATAAACCCGTAATTCGTCCTGATCGGAACTCCATTTGGCTTGTACATGCCAGAATTTAAGGTTAGCCGAAGAGGCATTACTCAAATCCATGGGAGGAGTTACCAATTTGGTTACTCTCGGGTCAGTACTTCCATGATAAAACAGGGCATTATAACTACCTCCATGTGCATGAGCGGGATGTCCGGAATAACCTCCGTCTTTGTAATCCCAGTCTTGTGTACCGGTTACATGTTCATTGGCCCAACAATCGGGAAGGGAGCCGTCTTCAAAATCTTCGGTAAACGGAAATTCCGTAATCAAACCGCAAAGTGTTTTAAAGGATTTGGTATCTCCGTAAGAAGTACCGTTCGAATTAGTAGCAAATGCTCTGACATAGTAAGTCGTATTGGCATCCAATCCGGTAATGTTTACCGAATAAGCACCGGTACCTGCACTCGATGCGGTTACTTTGTGATCATTCACTGTAGGATCGGGGCTTGTTCCCCATACCACACCTCTTTCGGTTACATCACTGGCACCGCCATGAACCACATTTCCGGCTACGGTAGCCGAAGAAGCCGTGATATTGGAGATATCCAAAGTAACCACGGAAGGATTATCGGAAGGCACAATAATACCTGTTACGATTAATGAATAAGCTTGATCATCGTCCAAGTCTCCTTTATGGCTTACCGTAATGGTATAAACGTCACCGGGATTGGTATTGGCTACATCAATTCTTTCGAAAGGATCCACGGTATTGTCACCGGTTCCGTTTGCGGTTACAGAAGTAAGTCTGTAAGGTGTATATGTAGTATTTCCTCTAGTAATCCTGATATCCAAATCATTGACCAATGCGGCCGTATGATCATTAGTACCGTCAATAACCGGACCCGGAGGATCGGTCCAGGAGATGGAGGCCATTAAAGGTCCTTCGCCACTGGCGATTACTTCTATAGTATAAGTACTGTCATCAGCAAGTGTAAGCTCGTCAATAATTGATTTTTTTCCATTTAGGGCTATAGTTTGCGCCGCTCTTTTGGCATTGAGCAATCCCCAGCCGTAAACGGGATCGGGACCCGCATTACCGGCATCGTCGGCCGTATGCAATGCCAATCCTTTAAGGGTTGCAGCACGCATATAACTATTATTCAGGTCATGATAATATTGTTGTAATAATAAGAGCGTACCGGCTACGTTGGGCGACGCCATGGATGTTCCGGTCATATTGCCATAAGCACTATCGCTATCGTCAATAGTAGAATAAACTTCCGTTCCGTTACCGGTAATATCGGGCTTGATTCGGTAATCGTCAGTCGGCCCTTCGCTACTACTGGAATGTATGGTTACACTTACTAAATTTCCATTTTCATCAATATTGGCATCTTGGGCATTGGCTACTACCAAATTATTTTTGGCAGTGGCATGACCGAATAATTTATCATAGTTGGAATTATTATCCAATGGGCTACCGTTCGAAGTGTTATCATTACCGTCATTACCGGCAGCACACACCATCAGATAATAAGGGGCATTATACATAATCGTATCCCACGTGGTGGCATCTTCACCATATTGACCGAACCAATCATCGGGTATATTTCGGGCAATATATCCGTATGAATGATTGGAAATTAACATCGCATCATTGGCTGCCGCATCTGCAGCTTCGGATTCATCATTGTTCCAGTCGTATCCAACGGCACTCGCTTGAGGAGCCATACCTTTGGCATTGGCATCCACCCCCGAAGCGATAATAGTTCCGGCTACGTGTGCCGAGTGGTCGTGGGTGGTGTTGGTATTGTCTCCGGCGGAATACCTGTCGTTTCCACCGTCTCCGTCATATTCTCTATGGGTTCGTCGAGCCAAAGCGGCATCCCATATATGAGCGGTCATTCCTTGACCTTCAATATTGAGATGTAATAACCCGCCGTTATGCAGGGTATTGGCTCGTGTAGAACGGGCGGCGTTTACGTTAAAGGTGGTAAAATAAATAGGTTTTCCATCCGGGGAAACCTTTTGCAGTTCCATATAACGTCCGTCACGCTCAATTACAACAGGCCATCCTTTTTCCTTGGCCAGTTGGAGGGCAAATTCTTTTTCTCTCTGATACCTTTCAGAAAGTCTTAATTTTAATTCCGTAAGAGCCTTTACGTTGGTTTCTCTTCGGATTTTCTGCTTCGCTTTACCTGCTTGCGCATAGATGCCACTTGCAAGTAAAAGGGCAAAGATAGTTAGTAGTACTCTTTTCATAATTTAAAAAGGTTTTGTTTTAAATGAATGATTAAACAAAGATATAAATAAAATTTAAAAAAACAAGCATTTATCTGCTATTTAAACAACGTAATGTTGAAAGTTTTTCTAAATTTTAAAAGTTTTAACATTTTAATTAATTCCGGAAAATAAACACTAAGAAATAGAATATTTATACATTATTATATTATTTATATGTCTATAAAACCAGCGTAAAGATTCATTTTTAAATTTATACGGCAATTATATGTTCACCATTTATCAATATCCGCATATAAATTAAAAAAGGAAATTTCTCAATGGTCAAAACTCAAATAGGGGTATTTTTATTTATAAAATCCACCTCGAAGAAGGACGGCTTTCGAAGGGAGATCCAAAAAAATATTGTGTCGTATGACGGAATTGGAAAGCATTTCCTACTTGAAAGCCATTTCCGCCCCTCTCAAAAATTTTGTTGATACAAAAAGCGGGCATAATTGCCAAATCAAAGTTTCATTTACGAACAGTCAATACCGGTGGCGACTACCAAGCATACTTTCATGTGAATGGTTTAGTCCGAAAGTATCCATAATTTTTTTTTCATTATACGGTTTATTTTTGATAACCTTGAATAAGTTCTTCTATAATTTCGGGATTGGTCAATGTGGATGTATCGCCGAAATCGGTGGATCCTTGCACTATCTTACGAAGAATACGTCGCATGATTTTTCCCGAACGGGTTTTGGGCAATCCGGATACGAATTGGATTTTGTCGGGTTTGGCAATGGGACTGATTAATTTGGCCACTCCTTTGCGCAATGATTCTCTCAATTCATCATCCAATCCTTTTAATTTTTCAGGGGCAACAACGAATGCGTAGATTCCTTGCCCCTTAATGGGATGGGGATAGCCCACCACGGCCGATTCGGCTACCAATGGGTGTTCGTTAAGTGCATTTTCTATTTCAGCCGTTCCCAACCGGTGTCCCGATACATTGATGACATCATCAATACGTCCCAAGATACGATAGTATCCGTCTTCGTCGCGTTTGACGCCGTCGCCGGTAAAGTAGAGACCGGGAAAGGCAGAGAAATATGCTTGTTTATACCGCTCATGATCGCCCCAAAGCGTACGGGCCATACCGGGCCAAGGAAACTCAATACAAAGATTCCCTTCCACATTTTTACCATACAGTTTTTTTCCTTCATTATCCACAATAACGGGACGCACACCGGGCAAGGGCAAGGTAGCATAGGCGGGTTTGGTGGGGATAATACCTGCCAAGGGACTAATCATGATACCGCCGGTTTCGGTTTGCCACCAGGTATCCACAATGGGACAGCGTCCTTTGCCCACGTGATCGTGATACCAGTGCCATGCTTCTTCGTTGATGGGTTCGCCCACGGTACCCAATACGCGCAAAGTGGGCATTTCGTATTTATCCACCCATTCTTCGCCTTTGGCCAATAAAGAACGGATAGCGGTAGGCGATGTATAAAATTCATTGACACCGTATTTTTCGATAATTTGCCAATAGCGGTCCGGTTTGGGATATGTAGGAATACCTTCAAACATCACTGAAGTGGCGCCTTCCAGGAGTGGTCCGTAAACGATGTAGGAATGGCCGGTAATCCAACCGATATCGGCGGCACAAAAATAGACATCTCCATCCCGGTATTGGAACACATTTCGGAAGGTGTAGGCCGTGTAAACCATATAGCCGCCTATGGTATGCAGAACGCCTTTGGGTTTGCCGGTGGAACCGCTGGTATAAAGGATAAACAACGGATCTTCGGCATCCATAATTTCCGCTTCGCAGCGAGGGGAGGCGTCTTTCATCAAATCATGCCACCAGAGGTCGCGGTTGTCGTTCCATTGGATATTTTGACCGACACGCCGCACCACGATGGTTTTTTCCACTATGGGAGTAGAGCGTATGGCTTCGTCGGCGGTTTGCTTGAGAGGAATGACTTTGGTACCGCGAAAACCACCGTCGGCGGTAATAAGGATTTTGGCTTGGGCGTCGTTGATGCGTTCGGCCAGTGCTTTGGCCGAAAAACCGGCAAACACAATGGAATGAATGGCGCCGATTCGCGCCGTAGCCAGCATGACAATCACCAATTCGGGAATCATAGGCAAGTACATGGCCACCCGGTCGCCCTTCTTTACACCCAGACTTTTCAGTACATTGGCAAAACGGTTTACCTCTTCATAAAGTTCTTCATATGTCAATACCCTGTGAGGTTCCGAAGGATCGTTGGGTTCCCAAATAATGGCCGGCTGTTTGGCGCGCAGAAAAAGATGACGTTCAAAAATATTTTCCGTGATATTCAATTGGCCGTTGAGGAACCATTTGACTTCCGGTTTGTGGAAATCCCATTCCAAGGTTTTGGTCCATGGTTTATGCCAGTAAAAGGTTTCGGCGATATGTGACCAGAAGCCCGCGGGATTGGCAACGCTTTTTTGGTATTCGTAAAGATAGCCGCTGAGGGTGGAAATTTTAGGAACCATAGTATCGGATTTTCCCTCCAAGTTACTAAAAAACAGAAAAAACAAAAAAATCCGCCCCTTTGCGGAACGGATTATTCTGTAGCGAGGGGGGGACTTGAACCCCCGACCTCCGGGTTATGAATCCGACGCTCTAACCACCTGAGCTACCTCGCCAAAAACCGTGCAAATATACAAAAATTCCCATTCTTAAATTTATTTTTATCTATAATTTTTATTACTCATGAAACCTTGATTTTTCTTTATCAAAAACACAAAATTGCTTATCTTTGGTTTTCAATATATAAATGAATGGCAAAATTTTCCGAACTTATAAATGATACCAAACCTGTTTTAGTGGATTTTTCCGCCGAATGGTGTGGTCCGTGTAAGATGATGGGGCCTATTTTAAAGGAACTTAAAGGCATTTTAGGCGATAAGATAAAAATCATAAAAATCGATACGGATCGCAATCCGTCATTGGCGGCCAAATATCAAATTCGAGGTGTTCCCACTTTAATTTTATTTAAAAACGGCACGCCCGTTTGGCGCCAATCGGGTGTGATGCCCGCCTCTTCATTGGCGCAAGTATTATCCCAATATCTTTAAATAAGCTGTAAGTATGGAAACCCTGTGGTATATCATTTTATGGACCTTGCTCGGCATTTATATTTTGATGGAGGGCTATGAATTCGGTAGCGGCATGGTGTATCTTCTTTATGCCAAAACGGATGCCGAAAAGAAGAAAACATTGCTGAGCATTCGTTCCATTTGGGATGCCAATGAAATTTGGTTAGTGGCTTTTATCGGCTTGGCATATTTTGTTTTTCCCGAATTTTTTGCCCGGATCAATGAAGCATTCGGCGGATTGTTCTACCTGCTAATTTTTGCTTATGTCCTTCAATTGGTCATTCAAAACCTCATTTTGTTATTTTTCGAAAGTCCTTATCGCAAATTTCTGGATTGGATTTACGGCATAGCCAATTTTGTTATCGTGTTTATTTTAGGTGTGTTTATTGCCAATATATTACGGGGAAATATTTCGGGAGATATGCCCGTTTTCAGTGAAAAATTCTCTCCTTTTGCAGCTCGTACCGGTTATATAGATTGGTTTAGTTTATTATTTGTTATTCTTTTTTACATTCTTATATTAATGCACGGTTTGGGATGGTTGATTCATAAAAACCGGGATGCCTTCGGTAGAAAATTAAAATTTGCAGTCAAGCGCTTGGCCATCATTAGTATTCCGCTGGTATTCGTATTGGTCGCCGCAGTGTATTTTATTCAAAAAGACAGTTTCAGACAATTTTTTCTCTACCCCGCCCTCTTTATTTTTCCTATTTTGATGATCAGTTCGCTTGCCGGGCTTGTCATGATTCGAACTTATTCCAGTGAAAACAAAGGATTTTTATTAGCCACCAACTTATTCATTTATTTTTGGTCGGGATTTATGATTTTACTTTATCCTTATCTCATTTATTTTCACAAACATCACGAAGGTATATCCATATTTAATACGGAATTTCATAGTTTGGAAGAATATTATCTTCAATGGTGGGTGATCGGAATTGCCGCCATATTGATTATTTACTCCATACTGGTTTTCAAGTATAAAAAAGGGCAAGCATTACAATTGGGAAAATAAATGCTCCCGCAAAATGCGATTGATGGCAAAAGGGTGCGTCATTACCGCCAAATGTGCGGCTCCTTCGACAGGTATTATTTCGCCTTTTAAATAAGAATAAGGAAAAATATAATCCCGGGTGCCGTGAATGTGTAAATAAGGTCCGTCGGGCAAATCGTGTTTCCACAGCAAAAAGTTTTTTATGGCCCATTTGAAATATGCCCGGTCATGAATTCCCATGTATCGCTCGTATAACCGGATTCGTTTTTTTACGGTTTTTAAAATCACATATGGTTTCAACCGCTCGGGACGGGCAATTAATCCGTAGGGCAAAAAATTCCATAAATGCATGACCCTGGCCATCCGGTACCGGGGACTTAATTCTTTGTGCGATTTTACCGTTGAGATAAAAACAGGCATGTAAACGGGCATCAATTTACCGATTTCGCTAACCATCACGCCGCCTAAAGACATCCCCACCAGTACGGAATCCGGTTCGACTCGAAATTTATCAACCAAGCGAGCAGCATAATGCAAAAAATCCTCCTCCGCTTCGGGCAAAAGCCATTCCATCGGATGGATTTCCAAATCTTTAGGGAAACGTAAACCGTTGAATATATCGGACTTAGCGCCCATCCCCGGCATGAGATATATCTTTCCCGAAAAATCTCTTTGATTAAGCATCGGACGATTTTCTTCTGCGACGCCATCTTCGGATTGCCCAAAGCACGAACAAAATAATCAGTATAAACGGCCATAGGTTGACTATTCCCAAAAGAAATGCCATAAAATTATTCCAACCGTTTTTCAAGTTCTTAATAAACAAGGTTCCGAAGCCGTCCAACCTGTTCGTTTTTTTATAAAAACTCACCGAAAGCGAGGCGTACCGTACATGATTTTGCAAATATTTTAACCGGCCTTCTATCGATTCGATTTCGCCGCGCAATTGGGCCAATTGGCGTTCAATTTCCAACATTTCCTTTACATTTTGTGCTTGTTTTAACAGTTCCAAATAGCGCTTTTCCAACTCCTTTTTGGCCTTTAAACGGGCGTTAATGTCGGTAAATTCTTCGGTGACATCCGTCATGGAAATATTCTTCACATCCAAAAAGGTCGCTTCCTTGGTAATATCTTCCACCAAATTATCAAAATTTTCCGCAGGCACCCGAATATCCAATTGATAGGTAATTCTATTGGGATCTTTAATCACATTTTCCGAAGCGATATAACCCTTATATTTTTTGACCGCTTCTTTTATGTCACGGTAGGTTTTTTCCAAATCATCCGTTTCGAAAGAAATAAAACCGTGTTTGATAATCTTTTGACCGGAACGAACTTCCGGCTGATCCGCCGTTTCTACCGAAACTTGCTTGGGGGCCATTCGCTCGACCACCGGCGCGGAATCGGAATAATGACCGTTAGAACAGGAAAAATTAAAAATACCAAGTAAAAATAATAATTTAAAAAAGCGTATGGTTTTCATTCCCAATGTTTTATTCATTCAAATATAGCATGATTTTATTTATCGTAAATTGACAAAAATACACTTTGTTACACCGGCTCGACTTCTACATAATCTCCTTGGATACGACGGAGTTTTACTTCCACAATACGATTTACCCATTGTGGATTGAACGGATGCATTACTTTGATGTAATTTTCGGTAAATCCGCTTATCATGCCGTCTTGATTTCGGCGTTCGAATAAAACTTGCCGGCGCTTGCCCAATTGTTTTTCGGCAAATAACAAATATTTTCGTTGGGAAAGTTCACGCAACAAACGACTTCGTTTTACAATTTCCTTTTTCGGCACGTGGTCTTTCATGCGAGATGCGGGCGTGCCGGGACGGTCGGAATAGGAAAAAACATGCAGATAAGAAACCGGAAGATCTTTCAAAAAACCGTAAGTTTCATCGAAATGCAAATCGGTTTCGCCCGGAAAGCCCACAATGACATCCACACCGATAGCCGCATCGGAACGAAGGGATTTAATGGCGGCTACTTTGTCCGCATATAACTCGCGTTTATAACGCCTTTGCATTTTGCTTAAAATTTCATTGCTGCCGCTTTGAAGCGGAATATGAAAATGAGGTAAAAACCGCTTGGATTCGGTAAGCACAAAACGGATTATCCGGTCGGTCAATAAATTGGGTTCAATCGAAGAAATACGATAGCGCTCTATTCCTTCCACTTCGTCCAATGCCCGAATCAAATCATAAAAATTGCGCGTCGTGCCGGTAGATTTATCTTTAAAAGTTCCGATATTCACGCCGGTAAGTACAATTTCCTTAATTCCTTTCCGGGCAATTTCCCTTGCTTGCTCGACTATGGATTCCACGGTCGGATTTCTTCCCTTTCCGCGGGCTTGCGGGATGATGCAATAAGTACAAATATAATCGCAACCTTCTTGAATTTTTAAAAAAGAACGGGTGCGATCGCCATAGGAAAAAGCCGGAAGAAAATCGACTTCGGCCGGAGGAAGCGAATGATAAATTCCGCTTAATTCACCTTTTTCCAGCCGCGGTAATAGATCATTCAATCGGAATTTTTCGGCCATTCCGAGGACCAAATCGATATGCGGAATACGATTCACACTTTCCGGATCGCGTTGTGCAAAACAGCCGATAGCCACCACCTTGGCCTCCGGATTTCTCTTTTTAATCTGTTTGGTCAATTCGCGTAACTTTTTTTCGGCATTAGCCGTTACGGTACATGTATTGATGACATATACATCCGCCTTCTCCTTAAAACCCACATGTTCGTATTGGACAATGCGTGATGCAATTGCCGAGGTTTCGGCATAATTCAATTTACACCCTAAAGTTTCGAAAGCGATTTTTTTCATAGATTCGAATGGGCTGCAAGTTAATCAATTTTATCCGGCATAAATATCGATTGTAAGGTCATATCTATTGTAAAGAGGGCTTTAATCCTTGGTTTGGGCTACCGGTTGGGCTAATTTTCGTTTATAATAATCGTAAATTTCAAACTGTGAACGGACCGGCTTGCCTTTCAGCGGACGATATTGATTGTCTTGGGCTTCGTTGAAAATACGCGCTTTCTGATTGTCGGCCCATGAAATTTCAAACACATCGATAATTTCTTTTTTGGCTTCCTCGTCATAAACCGGCGCCACCACTTCCACTCTTCTATCCAAATTCCTCGGCATCAAATCCGCCGAACCTATAAATATCTTTTCTTCGCCTTCGGGACCGAAAATAAATACCCGCGGATGTTCCAAATACTTATCCACAATGCTGATGGCTTCGATGTTTTCGCTCATGCCTTTGACACCGGGAATCAACGAATTGATGCCCCGTACAATCAACCGGACAGGCACGCCCGCCTGCGATGCTTCGTAGAGTTTGTTAATCATCCGCTTATCGGATAAACTGTTCATTTTCATACGAATAAGTGCAGGTTTACCTTCTTTGGCCCGCTTGATTTGTTCATTGATCAAAGCATTTATTTTCTTACGAAGATAATGGGGCGAAACCAATAGGTGTTTGTAGCGAGGAATGCGATAATTTATTTCGAAAAAGTCAAAAACTTTGGATACGTCATCCAATAATTCCTGATCGGCGGTAAAAAGCGTATAATCGGTATAAATTTTTGCGGTTTTTTCATTGAAATTGCCCGTACTGATAAATCCGTATCGTTTGATTTCTCCTTCTTCTTCCCGTTCGATCACGCAAACCTTGCTATGGACTTTCATGTCGGGAAAACCGAAAATCAAACGCACGCCTTCCTGTTTGAAAAGATTGGCATACTTGATATTTTGGGCTTCATCAAAACGCGCCCGAAGTTCGATTTGAACCGTTACTTGTTTACCGTTTTTGGCGGCATTAATGAGCGAATTGGCTATCTGGGAATTTTTGGCTAAGCGATAAATGGTAATTTTAATGCTCTTCACTTTCGGGTCCAGGGCCGCCTCACGCAAAAATTTTATGACATACTTGTAACTATGCGATGGTGTATAAAGCAACCGGTCTTTTTCGGCGATTTGTTTGAGAATACTTCCTCGCAAAGAAAACCCGGCAATGGGAAGCGGTTCCATAGGTTGATAAAGCAATTCCTTTTTCCCCAAATCCGGAAAATCCATAAAATCGCGATGGTTATGAATCCGTCCGCCGGGAATCAAACTATCGTATTCGTCAATTCCCATTTTTTCTTTCAGAAAATGAAGGGTATCGTCTGCGATGCTGCTATCGTAAATCAATCGTACCGGCTCGCCTTTTTGACGTTGTCGCAAATAAAAGGAGACTTTCTCCATGATATTTTTCGTATGATCGGTATCTTCGTCAAATTGGGCGTCACGACTGATTTTAATAATGTGCGCTTCAATATCTTCATATTCGAATAAATTGAAAATTTCGTCCAAATTATAGCGAATCACGTCCTCGAGCAACATGATATAATTTGTGTCGCCTTCGCGGGGAAGCACCACGAATCTACCCAATTCTTCGGAGGGAATTTCGACCAAGGCATAAATATTATTATTTCCTTGTTTAGACATTTTGACGGCCAGATACACCGAACTATCTTTAATAATGGGGAATTCGGGCAAATCGTTCAAAATAATGGTAAATAAACGCGGACTGACTTTCTCCAAAAAATATTTTCTGACAAAATCGCCTTGCTTTTCGTTTAATTCCTTTTCATTTATAATTTTTATGCCGTGATCCTTTAATTCTTCGATAATACGGCGTCTGACTCGTCGCATTTTTTCTTGCTGGGAAATGGCAATTTGATTGATTTGTTTTAGCAAACGTTTGGCTTCTCTGATTTCATGACGCGAACGCCCCGGAATTCGCCCTTGGCTGATGCGTTGAATTTTGGCATAACGCACTTTAAAAAACTCATCCATGTTATTCGAAAAAATTCCTACAAATCTCAGCCGTTCAAGAAGCGGAACCTTTTTGTCGGAGGCCTCTTGTAATACGCGCTCATTAAAAGAAAGCCAACTAATATCCCGGTTTATATACTTCTTTCTATTCATCCCAAAATATTTTTGTTAAATTACAAAGATTTTTTGTTTTAGGTATATTTTTTCCTCTCCGGTCGGTTTTAATTAAACAAAATCCCTTCACCTTATTTAATTTTCTTTTTTCTCCACTTATATTTAAACCATCCGAATTTATGACTTAAGCCGCTTATTTTTGACATTTATCCGTCATAAAAGGCCTTCAAAAAAATAAATTAATGGTCTCATCCGCCGTTTTCGGTCAATCAAATACCGATTTTATGGTTACGTTGTGATAATTTATAAAATTGTTTAGGAATTTCTGTCGGAAAACTTAGTATCTTGCCATTAAAATTATTTGAGATGCGAATCGGTTATGATGCAAAACGTATTTTCCACAATACGACGGGATTAGGCAATTACGGCAGGGATTTGGTGCGCATAATGGCATCGTTTTTTCCCGAAAACGAATATGTGCTTTATAACCCATATCAAGCCAAAACGCAAAGATTCGAGCCGAAAGAAAACATGCGGATAAAATATCCATCCGGAATTTATTCCATGTTTCCTTCATTATGGCGCTCCAAAGGCATTATTAAAGACTTGAAAAAAGACCGGATTGAACTTTATCACGGTTTAAGCGGCGAACTCCCTTGGGGCATATCGCGTACGGGAATTCCATCGGTGGTCACCGTGCATGATGTGATTTTCATGCGATTTCCCGAATGGTACAAATCCATCGACCGGTCGATTTATAAGAAAAAATTCCTTCGGGCGGTAAACGAAGCAAATAAAATAGTAGCCATTAGTAAGCAAACCCGGGACGATATCGTAGAATTTTCGAATATAAATCCGGAAAAAGTTGAGGTCATCTATCAAGGATGTCATCCTATTTTCAAATCGGATATTCCGGTGGATTATCAATTCCAAGTACAAGAAAAATATGCGTTGCCTGTTGAATTTGCGTTATATGTAGGCACCATCGAGCCGAGAAAAAATGCCTTTACGATTGTAAAAGCCATGAAGGACCTCCCCTATCATTTGGTATTGGCAGGCAAGGAAACCGACTATGCGCGACAAATCAGAGCATATATCAAAAGTCATGGCATGAGTGACCGGATACGTTTTTTGGGAAATTTGGACCTCAACGAACTTGCCGCCATGTACCGGCTGGCCAAAGTCTTTATTTATCCGAGTATTTACGAAGGATTCGGAATTCCTATTATAGAATCGCTATATTCGGGCACGCCGGTTATTACCAATGCGAAAGGCGTTTTTCCCGAAGCGGCGGGGCCCGGTGGCATTTATTTGGAAAATGTTTTCGATGAAAATGAAATGCGCGAAAAAATACGCTTTGCCATGGAAAACGATTTGACCGACTATGTCCGAAAAGGAAGAGAATTTGTAAAAAAATTCGATGACGAAAATATTGCCCGGCAATGGATGGAGGTATATAAATCTTTGAAAAAAGATAAAATCGAATCCGTGTGACGGATGACTTAAAAAAATTTTGGTAAACGTAAGATAGAATAAGAACCGGCTAATAACGGCCGATTATCTGCACTTCCCGTTCCAATTCCAAGCCGTATTTTTCTTTGATATCGTCGATGATTTTTTGGGATAAGCGGTAAATATCCCGTCCGGTGGCACGGCCGTAATTCACCAGCACCAAGGCCTGTTTGTGATGCACGCCCGCATCGCCTTCGCGGTAGCCCTTCCAGCCGGCATTGTCTATAAGCCAAGCAGCGGGAATTTTATAGGAATCATCGGAAATTTTATAGTAAGCCATAGATGGATAAGCACTAATTAATGCCTTGAATTTACCGGCATCCACCACCGGATTTTTGAAAAAACTTCCGGCATTTCCTATCTCCGCCGGATCAGGAAGTTTGCTTCGCCGGATATGAACCACGGCATCGAAAACATCTTTAATCGACGGCTTGTCGATATGATTTTCGGTAAAATATTGTTGTAATGCCCGGTAACCGGTTTCCGGTGTGCCGTTTGGAATCAGTCGCAATCGAATGCGGTAAATGAAATAACGATTTTTATTTTCCGGCCGTTTGAATAAAGAATCCCGGTAACCGAATTGACATTCTTCATTGGAAAACACACGATAACGCCCGTTCGTCAAATCGAATGCTTCGCAAGAGATCAGCACATCCTTTATTTCTCGACCGTATGCCCCTATGTTTTGTACGGGTGCCGTTCCGGCTTTTCCGGGAATTAAAGCCAAATTTTCTATTCCGGAAAGATTTTGCTTCACACTTAACTCCACCACATCATGCCAATGCTCGCCGCCTGCAATATCCCATATTTCATATTCATCCGTTTGTTGAACCACTTGGATACCCTTTATTTCATTTCGGACCACAATTCCATCAAAATCGTTGAGAAACAACACGTTACTTCCCTCTCCCAAAAACAAAATTCTTTCATCGGGAAATTTTTCTTTTAAATTTTCCAGTTGCTCCACCCTATCGACAGAAGTCAAATATTTTGCCTTTACATCAATGCCGAAGGTATTGTAAGGACGTAATGAAATATTTTCTTGTATTTCCACTTAACGCTTATTGTAGGTATCGAGCGCTTTTCGTAAAATTTCGACCGAACGCGCCAAATCCCGGGTGTTTAATACATACGCAATGCGTACTTGTTTTTTTCCGAGCACCGGATCGGAATAAAATCCGCTTGCGGGCGCCACCATGACCGTTTCGCCATTGTCATTAAATTCCGAAAGCATCCATTTGGCGAATTGATCGGCATCGTCCACGGGGAGTTCGGCCATCAGATAAAAAGCACCCTTGGGATGTCCGATTTTCAGCCCGTCAATCGAAGAAAGTTCTTTAATCAACAAATCCCGGCGTTTTTTATATTCATCGATAACTTCATCGAAATAGGATTGAGGAGTATGGAGGGCTTCTTCGGAAAGAATTTGCTCCACGGCCGGCGGGCTTAACCGCGCCTGTGCGAATTTTAACACGCTTTTCATCAATTCTTTGTTCTTACTTACCACACATCCGATTCGGGCACCGCACATACTATAGCGCTTCGATACCGAATCGATGATGATGGCATGCCGGTCCATTCCCTCTTCATGCAAGATGGAATGATGGCCGTCGCCCTCGTAAATAAATTCGCGATATACTTCGTCCGAAATGATAAAAATATCATGCTTGAGGGCCAAGTCACGCAATTTTTTCACTTCTTCTTCGGTGTAGACATAACCGGTGGGATTGGACGGATTGCTATAGAGAATGGCTTTGGTGCGGGGAGTAATCATTTTTTCCAATGCTTCGACCGGCGGCAGCGCAAAATTATCATCAATGGAGGACGGCACCGGCACCACTTTTACTTTAAACAGGGTTACAAAACTATTATAATTGGCATAATAGGGTTCGGGTATGATAATTTCATCTCCCGGATCGGCGATACTTCCGACCGAAAATAATAATGCTTCCGAACCGCCGGTGGTGATGATGATGTCATCCGCCGTGACATCGATTTGATTTCGCCGGTAATATTCCGCTAATTTCTCTCGGTAACTATCATATCCTTGCGACTTGGTGTAGGCAATGATATCCAAATCGATATTCTTCATTTTTTCGAGCACGTTACGCGGGGTTTTGATATCGGGTTGACCTATGTTAAGATGATAAATTTTAATACCCCGTTTTTTGGCCTCATCGGCATAAGGAACCAATTTTCGTATGGGCGAAGCGGGCATTTGTCGCGACAGTTCGGATAATTGTGGCATAATTCATTTGGTTTTGAGCAAATTTACGAAACGTTTTTTTATTTTTGATTAAAAATCCCTAGGACAAAGAAAGATTAAATTCAGTAAATTTTAATGGGGGAATGAAAAAAGAAATTTTTCAATTCTTATTTAAAGAAAAATCTTGATTATTATTTTGTTTTATAGAATTTTTAATCTGAAGTATTGTCGTTTTCTAATTTTTTCCAGAGTTAATCATTTTTTATTCATCGTCTTTGCCTTCAATGAGTTTTTTTAATTCTTCTTTACTGGGTAAAACGGTTAAATATTTACTTGCAAATATTTGTTCATTGTTTTCCGGTAAAGTGATTTCAACCAAAGCGTCATTTTTATCCTTACATAAAATGATTCCAATTGTTTTGTTTTCTTCGGGAAGCTTAACAAACCTATCGTAATAGTTGACATACATTTGCATTTGTCCCAAATCTTGATGGGTTAATTGCCCGATTTTCAAGTCTATAAGCACGAAACTACGTAGTAATCGATTATAAAATACTAAATCCACTCTAAAATGGTCTTCTTCAAAAGTAAAGCGAACTTGTCTTCCGACAAATGCAAATCCTTTTCCTAATTCTAATAAAAATTGCTCTAATTTATCTATTAATTTTTGTTCCAATTCGGTTTCGCTGTATTTTGAATTTTCTTTAAGTCCTATAAATTCAAGCACATAAGGGTCTTTCAAACTATCTTGCGGTGTTTCGATTATTTGTCCTTTTTCGGCCAACTCTTTCACTCCTTTTTTGTCTCTACTTAATGCAAGCCGTTCAAATAGAGCCGAATTAAATTGCCTTTTAAGTTCTCTTAAACTCCAATTGTTCGCAATGGCTTCTTTTTCATAAAAACTTCTTTCTTCGGGATTGTCAATTCTCATCAACAATAAATAATGCGACCAGCTTAAATTGAAATCAGGCATTTTGTTCTTTGTCAATTCCGCAGACAGTGTTTGCGTTTTTGTTTCCATTTTATTCTCAGCATGTTTTCCATATACGAGATAAAATTTTCTCATTTGTTCCAGATTTCTTACGGAAAACCCTTTTCCAAATTCGGATGTTAGTTTTTTTGAAAGTTCTCTGATGAGTTGTTTGCCGTATTCTGCCCTTGACTTTCCTTTTTGTTCTTCTTCCACAATGATTCTACCTATTTCATAATAAGTATAAACCATTGTTTTGTTAATGGTTCTTACAACCGAATTTCTTGCTTGCTTGAGTAATTCAACTATTCTGTCGTAAAATTCGTTATGGTTCTTTTGAATTTTAGTCATGCTATTGTCTTCTAACAAAAGTAACTAATTTTCCGTTAAAAGGTTTGATTTCGGATAAAAATATATCTCATTTTTTACGGGAAAAAATGTCTTTGCTTGATATTTGTTAGATCATTCATTACGGGCGGAAGATTTTTGGGCTTAATTTCCCGAATGTCGATAAAACCTTTATTTGGAACTCATGAAATCCCGGAATAGGTGACGGATATGGGTGAATTTGGTTTTTTTATCAAGATGAAATAACAAAATCCATGTTTAAATAAAGGTTTATATTTTTATAGAATTTGAAATTAGCCAATATGGTTTTAGGTTGTAAAACATTGTTTATTTTTGATTAAAAATCCATATGACAAAGAAAGTGAAACTCTCCGCTGCAGCCACACTCCAATTGGGATTAATCGCTTCTATCGGCGATTATGTCGGATGGCCCTATATGCGATATGTCCTCTATGCTACGATTTTCTTTTTCCTTCTGACGCTTATTTTTTTAATTGTCGATTTGGCCAAGGATTGACATCCCGAATAGTTACCGGGAGATGATTAACGATTGTAGATTATCGATTGCAGATTGCAGATTTTAAAATAGTTAGTCACCCCTTAAAAAATCTTTTCTCCTGCTGAAAAAATTAAAGGAGGAGTTGAAATTTAGTTTGTAAAATAGCAAGTTTTATCGTATTTTTACTTTATAATCTTGCAAATTATGCTTGGTAAACCTCCCACTCCCGGACAGCGCGAATTGTTTAATGTTTTTCTTAAAGACATTATCAATCCTCAGCACGAATTGGCTCTTTTGGCCGATAAAATCGATTGGAATTTTTATCGATGACTTGGAAATAAATCTTATCCCTTTTTGATTTAATCTTTCCAATCCACATATAAAATAAAGCAAAAAAGTATTTTAACACCCAATAATACGTATTTTACATACTAAGTTATTGATTGACAACTATATTTTTTAAAGTCCAAAATAACGCGGTAAACAGGAAATAGCAATCTATATGAGCATTTGCTTTAATCATATATAAACGAACTGTCCCAATATATTTGGGACAGTTCATGATTGTTCAAATATTTATTCCTTCTCTCAAATAATCAGGAATAAATGACGGCTGAAACTAATTAACTTATGTATTCCACTAATTTTTAGAACGTTTTAAAATAATTTCCGTCAAAATACCACCAATTATGATGCTAAAAAATATAAAAAAGAGTTTATTAGATATTCTTGCAGACCACCATAAAATAATGATAATAATAAAAAGTATTATTGCTAAACGAATGAAATTAATATTTTTCATTTTAAGAAAATTATTAATTTTTTATCCATGATAAAATTTTTGATACTGCACCTGTTGAGGAACTGATAGCCCCACCAGCCGCGGACCATGCAACCGTGCCCCAATCAATTTCTCCATTAACGATGGCCTGCCCAGTTGCTGCAACTGCAGCACTAATAATTCCTCCCACTATATCTGAACCAACCCATGCTGGAACTGCTGCTAGATTAGCACTTATCTGATTTTCATTTCTTTCCTCCCACCATTGCAATGAATATTTAGAAATAGCCAAAATTGTTCCAACCATTTCACCTTCACTTCCTTCTTCAAACCCTATCGAATTAAATTGATTTATTAATGATTCAACATTCAACTTCAAATCACTATCTGATAAATTTCCCAAATAATGACTTTTCAAATCATTTGCTAATGATAATAAAATTTGACGGGAATCCTGCCCAATAATGTTTTCATTATATATGTATTCAATTAACTCGAAAATATTTTTATTTTGAATGCTATCAATAATATCATATATTCGAGATTGAGAATTATCTCCAAAGGCACGATTAATTAATGTCGTTTGATTGATAAATGATTTATTTTCATTAAGGCCTGTTTTTAGTGCTAGTTTATTTGAGCGATATATATTTAAAGAATTTGCAAAATCCATATTAAATTGATTTATAAAATCTATCTTTTCTTCCTCATTCGAAATATTATTATTTACAATAAAATTATCCTCTACATTAGTAAGAAATAGATTGTGAATTTCTCCAATAGTATTAAAATCAGAAACAACAAGTGTGTCTTTATTGTTATCTTGTTTTTTACAAGAAAACATGTTACCAATTAAAATAACACCTAATAAAATTAGAATTTTTTTAATTTTCAAACGGTTTTAAAGGTTAAACAAAATTTTTCGATACTTGCTATTCCGCCTCTCTCGGCGGTTTTTAATTATTTTTTTACTGCTCCGGGGAGCATAACATACCTTATCCGCTATGGCATAAGCGGTACACTATTCCGTTTTATTACAACGGCACTTATACGGGCTTGGCCAAGCCGTAGATTTAAATCTTTGAAAAGGGCGCCCTATTTACAAAGAGTTAAATCTATACAAAGAAAAAAAAAAAAAACAATTTAAAA
>JAMOUV010000005.1 GCA_027067965.1 Flavobacteriales bacterium
TCAAAAAATAGCGGTGTTTGGTCTTGAATGAGAAGAAGGTTTTTATTCAAAATATTATATAGACGCACATAAATTTTGCTGTTTTTCCATGCCTTTTGTATGTTCAAGGATAAAAGATGATACGGGACTTGTTGTTGTGGGATAAGAAACACACGGTTGCTTAATTGTACATTCCATTGATCCGGAAAGAGATATGATATCGACATTTCGTTGCGCCAAAATGAATAGGCGGGCAGTGTGCCGAGCAGTTCGTTATCAAACCGGAAATGTGTGTATTTGAGATACCATTTCATTTGTAATTTCTTATCGAAGGCATGAAAACGCGTCGTTAATCCCATGAGCCATGCGCGGGTATGCGAAAGGTACAAACGGTTATGATATTTGTTTTGGCGATTCACCCAAATGGCTTCGGGCTCCCATTTAACCTGCAAATGAAGACCGGGTATTTTTTGTTGGAAACTCAAAGAGACCATATCGTAATGCGATTCCAAGTCGGAGGGAATGCGGGCGGTAATGTGCCAAGCAAAAGAACGCGCATAATCCTTCCCTCGTGCTTGGCCGTGCATGTATGCACCAATAAACTGAAAGGAACCGGGTGTGTATGTTACATCCGTACTCCAAACCGTTTCGAAATACCGGTGAAAAGGTTCGCCGGAATAAATATACAACTCTTGAAAATCCCTGAACGAGTGAAGAACAAATTGGCGTAAAAAAGAATAGGGTCTTAACTGACGGGAATATCGCGAAGAAATACGAAACGACATGCCGGGCTGATAACTTACCTGACTTTGCCATTGCAAATAAGAAACGCCGATATTTGTTCCGGGAATACGCGGCCGGATCAAAGAAGGTTTTACATAAAATTCCCATGCTTCGCCGGGCATCCATTGCACGGAAAGAGCAAGCAAGTTTTCGGAGTAAATAACCGTGGTATCCAATCGAAATGGCGCAACCGGTGTTTGCGTGGCGTCATTAAATCCGTACTGCCGGTAATCATAAACGATACGATTGAAGCGATATTGAATTTCGGCCGTCAATCCCGAGGAATGATATTGCCATGTAATTTCCGGACGCAAGCCGGTATTGCGCATGAAATTTTGTTGGTTAAACCGGTAAACGGGCTTTCCCGATGTGTCAGATAATACGGATGCCACTTGGTCCGGCAAATCAATTAAATGGAAATTTTGATTCAAACGGTTACGCGAAGCAACAAGCGCCAATCGAAGCCCCCACTGTTCATTCCAAAGATGTTCGTATGCCATTCGTCCCATCCATTTTACCGGCATATCATCGGTTGCGGAACTAAAATGAAGTGAATCGGCCGTATTGTTTTCCGCAAAATCGTCTTGCGTGCGTGCCGCTTGAAACCAAATGTCCGTATAGAATCTTGTATTGTCCGTATTGTAACGGGCATACCATTTATTTTTGGATTGAAGTATTTCTTGATTTTGCCATTGAGATATGCGGTAAACGTCGGTAGGAAACACCAATTCCATGGAATTCTTTTGCCACTTCCGGTCGCGGGAAACAAACATGCCTGCAAAAAATTCCCAATGAGGACCAGCATTATATTTAGCGGTAAAACCGGCTATGGAACGCTCCCACCGGAGATAATCATCCATGCCGAATATTTCTTCCTTATATCCTTCTTTGTTTTTCATCAGGTCGAAATCGCCTGACACCCGGAACATTTCCGCCCACCGATCATCACCCATGCGTGAGAGTTGCCGCATGCTAATGGTTTGACGGCCGGTCACATCATGTTCCGCAAAAGAATGCCATTTGAAACGAGGGCGGAGATAGAAAATATTTCCATACCCGCCCGGTATTACTTTGTCCTTATAAGTAAGATGCGTTTTTAAACGACCGAAAAAGGGATGTTTTAAATCCTCCTTCAGTTTGATGTCCAATATGACCAAATCTTTCCGGTCGAGCAAACTCTCTTTAAAGCGTTGTTCCTTATCCTTGAAGCGCACCTCCACTTTTTCCACCTTTTCGGGATCAATGGATTTGGTGATTACGGCCGGACCTACATTCGACACCTCTTTCCCGTTCACAAGTACTTTGTCCACCCTTTGTCCGCGCACTTTGATTTCGCCATTGGGCAAGATTTCGAAATCGCCGAATTTTTTTAGCACTTCCTCCAAAGTTTCATCCCGGGTCGAAAGCATGGTTTGAATATTATAAATAACCGTATCCTGCTTGACGATAACGGGTTTTTGCACATCGATAACCACTTCGCTTAATTGTTCGCCGCGAGGTTTCAGATAAACCGGAAGGAATATGCTATCGCGGTCCGCCGCCCATATCAAGGATTTCTGAGCAGGGATGAACAACGGATGATGTATTTTGATAAATAATAAAGTATCCTTAGGAATATTAAGAACAAAACGCCCTTCTTTATCCGTGAGGGTATTCCCTCTTAAACGACCGGTTTTGAGATTTTTCACCACCACGTATGCATCCGGAACCGGCATACTGTCGGAGGCGGAATAAACCGTTCCGGATAAGCGGATCTGAGCCGCAGAGTGCCAGAATAATAAAACGCCAATGAGTAAGGCGCCGTATTTTATCATCTTCTTCTTTGTTTCTTGCGTTGGCGTTTGGCTTTACGAATAAGTTTGCGTATGAGTGCCGGATGTTGATGCCAAAAATATATAACATCCAATTTATCGGGAACTTCAATTGCATTCTCTATATTTACCCATTTTGTTTCCGGCGGATTGAATGTGATTTTATTCAAAACGATTTTTCGCCCCGGATCTTTTTCGTATTCTATTTCCAATATCAACCCGGGTAATCCGA
The DNA here is from genome assembly GCA_027067965.1 of Flavobacteriales bacterium. Taxonomy (GTDB): domain Bacteria; phylum Bacteroidota; class Bacteroidia; order Flavobacteriales; family Flavobacteriaceae; genus JAADED01. The sequence goes on from JAMOUV010000005.1 coordinate 2,806, forward strand.
CATATCGTTCGGGTCCTGCCGGAATGGGAATTTCGTCCGTGAACCAGGCATAAACTTTTCCGTAATATGCGGGATCGTCCTTGGGAATTTCTATGGATTCTCCCACGGCTTTCCGGACGGTGTAACCTTGAATGGTTTTGGTTTCATTCGTTATTTCCCAATGATATTCCGGCTTCCATTTGGCTTTTAAATAGATTCCGTCTTTCTGTCTGTATTCTACCATGCTATCTACACGGTAATAATAATTATTTATGTAAAATAAGGGATTTACGGTAATTTGAAAATTGTCCTTTCTGAAAACCTTTTTGGGGCGGTTGTGTACATATTGTGCCATCTCTTTAGTCACGGTCAAATGCACGGGATAGGACATTTCCATGGGCACTACGGAATGGGGATGATTTACCCGGTAGGTATATTCCACTTTAAAATTAAGCGGAAGCATATTTTTTTCTTTCGGCAAATGATCATTCTGGGAATAAATATTAAAAACAATACCTAAAAATAAAACAAGTAATCGATTTTTCATTTATGAAAAATTTTTTAAACTTTTATTGTCTTAAAGATAACAAATTTTATAAAATGTTACAGTGTAAATTTTATCAATTTACGATTAATTATGATTTATCAGGTATATGAAGCAATGTGAATTTGTCAAAAATTAAAAACCGGCAAACAATTATTTAAAAATCATTCGTATATGGCTTCCTTCACCCGTCAATTAGTAATGAACCCAAGTTGCTTATTCGAAATTACTCCCTACTCATTCAACCATTATTCATTGTTCACTATTCATTGTTCATTAAAAAAAATCTTCCCCATAAATTCTTTCACGCCTATTCCGTCCATCCGGGCAATTCATAAATATTTATGCCGAAAATTACGGTCAAATAAAAATAGGCCATCAGCGTGAGCAAAATGACCCCAATCCAATTCAGCCAAAATCCCGCCTTCACCATATCGTTTATTTTCAGTTTTCCACTACCGAATACTATGGCATTAGGCGGTGTGGCTACGGGTAACATAAAAGCATAAGAACCTGCAATGGTAGCCGGTATCATCAAAAATAGAGGATGGATATGAGTGGCCAATGACATGGAGGCCAAAACAGGAAGAAAAGTTTCCACCGTTGCCGTATTGGATGTTAATTCGGTGAGGAAAATTATTACCGTAACGACCATAAATAAAATAAGTAAAGGATGTAAGTTTTGCATACCCGCCAAAGCATTGCCGATATAAGCCGACAAGCCGGATTCCTTAAAGCCGCTTGCCAAAGCGAATCCGCCTCCGAATAAAAGAATAATTCCCCAAGGAATTCTTTCCGCATTGCTCCATTCCATTAAAAATCCTTTTTTGTTTTTAGCCGGAATAAGGAACAAAAGAATGCCAATCATGATAGCCACATTACCGTCGGTAATCCATTTGGGATGAGAAAAAAGCCGCGACCATCCGGGAATTACAAACTCGCTTCCCAATTTTATATCACTCCGAAAAAGCCAAAGCAAAGCCAATGTGATAAATAAAAATAATACCCATTTTTCTTCGTAAGTGATTTTACCTAATTTTTTATATTCATCCGTAATCACCTCTTTGCCCGCATTAATCGTGACATTGCTCTTGCGAAAAAACATATAATACAAATAGCCATATGTAATGAGCAAAAAAATGACGGAAAGCGGAAATGCAAAAAGCATCCATTGGGCAAAAGATATATCGGGGGCTTGGGGAAAATAAATTTTAAATATTCGGGCAAATGACAAATTCGGCGGAGTGCCTATCAAGGTGGCCATTCCGCCTATGGAGGCCGCATAAGCAATCCCGAGTAATAATCCTTTTTCCATGGAAATAATACTTTCCGAAGGATTAATTTCTTCCATTTTATATAATATAGCCAACAAAATGGGAATCATCATCATGGTGGTGGCGGTATTGGAAATCCACATGGAAAGAAATGCGGAAGTTCCCATAAAACCCAATAACAATCGTGCGGGACTCACTCCTACATATAACAATAATTTCAATGCAATGCGTTTATGCAAATTCCATTTTTCCATGGCCAATGCAATCAAAAATCCTCCGATAAACAAGAAAATAATATGATTAAAATATGTCGAAGCCACTTCCTTACCGTTCATAATTCCCAACAGAGGAAAAAGGGCCACGGGAATCAAAGCCGTTACGGCTAGAGGAATAATCTCGGTCATCCACCAAACGGCCATTAAAATAGCCGTGCCCGCCATGTAGGCAATGACCGGCTTTTCGGGGGACATCAAATCCGGAAAAAATATCAAAACCAAAAAAATAATAACCGCCGTAAATGATAAAATCCCTTTAACGGACCAATCAAAGATTTTCATGATAGTACAGAACTTAAACGAAGTTATGAAAAAATCGGGAAATTTCTTTTAAAATGTTTTGTGATAACATTACAACAATAGCAAGCATGAAATCGTTTCATGTTAATAATCTACGAATCAAATAAATACTTACCTTTGCAAAAATTTTTAGACTCGTAATGATTCAAGCATTTAATTTAAAAGAAATATTAACGGCAACAGCCGTCTTATTTGCTGTTATCGATATCGTGGGAAGCATTCCCGTCATCATTGATTTAAGGAAGAAAGTAGGACATATCCAATCCGAAAAGGCCACTATCGTAGCAGGTATTTTGATGATAGCTTTTCTATTTGTGGGGGAATCTATTTTAAAATTCGTAGGTATAGATGTCAATTCCTTTGCCGTGGCGGGTTCTTTTATTTTATTCTTTCTAGCCATGGAAATGATCTTGGGCATTAGGATTTTTCATGACGATGCTCCCGAAACAGCTTCGGTAGTCCCCTTGGCATTTCCTTTGATTGCCGGTGCCGGAACCCTTACCACCATCCTTTCCATCAAAGCCGAATTTCATCAACTTAATATTGCCATTGCCATCTTTCTCAATATGATTGTGGTTTATATCGTTTTAAAATTTTCGGCTCGAATTGAACGATATCTAGGCAAATCCATCATTAATATCATCCGAAAAGTATTCGGAATTATACTTTTGGCCATTGCAGTGAAGTTATTTATATCCAATGTCAAGCTTATGTTTTAAATCTTTTTGTATATTTAAATAAAAATTTTTTGTCATGAAAAAGAAAAACATAGGAGCCACCGATAAAATCGTTCGTTTAATCCTTGCGTTCATCCTATTGCTTATCGTATGGTTTAATTATGCCCCGAGTAGGACAATGGAAATTGTTTTATTAGTCATTGCAGCGGTTTTTGCCTTAACTTCTTATTTTGAATATTGTCCCTTATATTCTTTATTCGGCTTTTCGACTTTAAAAAACAAAGAAATCGATTAAACCGAATTTATAAATCCGACATATTATTCTTCCATATTCCGCTATCGGTAAAAATTTTTACCAATAATATTTTATTTTTGCCGTTAATAATAAAATTTTAAAATGCAAACATTCGGACGGCTTTTTATTTTGGTGTTTTTATCGGTTAATTCCATCTTTATTAACGGACAAATAATCGAACCCGTCACACTGCAAACCGAAGTAAAAAAAGCGGGTGATGATACGTTTGATTTAATTATCAAAGGATCGCTCGAGAAAGATTGGCATCTTTATTCTCAATTTTCCGACCCGAACGGTTCACAACCCTTAAAATTGACATGGAAAGGCGCTGGAAAAGATTACGAATTAATTGGAAAAACGGAAGAAGTCGGAACCCATCGTGCTTATAATGATATTTTTGAAGTTACCGAGACATTTTGGTCGGATAAAGTTTATTTAAAGCAACGAATAAAACTGAAAAATAAAAAACTCAAAAAAATTTCGGTCCGGTTGGAAGGACAAGTTTGTAAAGAAGCTTGTATTCTGCTCGACAAAGAATTGGATTTTGATATTTCGCCGTATATAAACAAATCTTCTTCTTCAATAAATAAACCGGAGAAGAAAAAAAACTCTTCCGGCACGGCTTCAATTCCCAAAGAAACTTCCCCTTCTAAAAAAAGTATTCATAAACAGACTCCCAAGGAAATTACTCCTATATCAACCGTTCCTGTAAATACGGAACTTTCTCCTCCCGATACAGCCATCAATATGTCCGCTTCGCAAATTTCCGGGAAACAAAAAGAAGAAAATCATCAGTCCGGAGTCAAACAAAAAGTACAAATCGAAGATCACGGAAAAAAAAGTTTATGGTGGATATTTTTAATGAGTATTCTCGGCGGTTTTTTGGCTTTGCTCATGCCTTGTATCTATCCCATGATACCGCTTACCATAAGTTTCTTTACCAAACAATCCGAGCAAACCGGACGTGGAAAATTCAATGCGGTGATGTATGGTGTTTTTATCGTGGGCATCTTTGTTTTATTAAGTTTACCTTTTCATTTCTTGGATAATGTAAATGCCAATATATTTAATAAGATATCCACCAATCCATGGTTAAACCTGATATTTTTCTTTATATTTTTCATATTCGGGTTATCCTTTTTGGGAGTCAGTTCCTTGGATCCTCAGCGTTTGATTCCTTCCAAATGGATTAGCAAATCCGATGAATATTCCCACAAATCGGGCGGATTGATTGGTATATTTTTTATGGCGCTTACTTTAATATTGGTATCCTTTTCATGCACGGGACCTATATTGGGGGCTTTGTTGGGTAGCGTGGCCTTCGGTGGTGCCATGGCTCTCACCGTGGGGATGCTTGGCTTTGGCATCGGATTAGCGGCACCCTTTACTTTATTCGCCTTATTCCCTTCATTGCTCAAATCCATGCCGCAATCGGGCGGATGGTTGAACACCTTAAAAGTGAGTTTAGGATTCATCGAATTGGCTTTGGCGTTCAAATTCCTTTCCAATACCGATTTGGTATTACAATTACATCTACTTGAACGTGAAGTCTTTCTTGCCATTTGGATTGCCATCTTCGGCGCATTATCCATGTATTTATTCGGCTTGTTCAAGACGCCCTATGACGATAATTCCGACCGTATTGGTGTAGTCCGTCTTTTATTTGCCATGCTGTTCATGTCATTTAGCATTTATATGCTTCCCGGACTTTGGGGTGCTCCACTCAAATGGATTAGTGCCTTTCCTCCTTACTTGGAATATAGCGAATCACCACAAGGACTCGGTTGTAAAAATAATATTCATTCCATTCCGGTGGCAACCGATTTGCCCGAAGGAGCACATATCCTCCACGGCGGTCTGACCGTTTTTAAGGATTTTGATAAGGGAATGGCATACGCTCGCCGGATACACAAACCCGTGATGCTGGATTTTACGGGATTTGCATGTGTCAATTGCCGAAAAATGGAAAATAATGTGTGGACGGACCCCCGTGTGCATGAAATTTTAAAAGACAGTTTGATAATTATTTCATTATATGTCGATGACAAACGTCCCTTACCCGAAAACGAACAATACACTTCTCCTTACACCGGAAAAAAAATAGTGGATATCGGGGACAAATGGGCGGAAATGCAGATTTATCAATACAAATCCAATTCACAACCCTATTATGTCCTTCTTTCTCCGCAAGGTGAAGTATTAAATCAACCTATTGCTTATACCGATACGGAAACCTATTTGAATTGGTTGAAAAACGGATTGAAAAACCTGAAATAAAATGGCAGTCGTTGCAATTGTAGGAAGACCGAATGTAGGCAAATCGGCATTGTTTAACCGGCTTACCGGTATGCGAAAGGCCATTGTCGAAGATGTGGAAGGTGTTACCCGTGACCGGATTTACGGCAAAGTGGAATGGAACGGCAAAGAATTTTCTCTTATCGACACCGGCGGTTATGTCAAAGATACCGATGATGTTTTCGAAAAAGAAATTCAAGACCAAGTTAAACTCGCCATCGACGAAGCCGATGTGATTCTCTTTGTAGTGGATGCTGCGGCGGGCATCACACCCCTGGATGAAGAAGTAGCCCAATTGCTGCGACAAACTCGCAAACCCGTTTTATTGGTGGTAAACAAAGTGGACAATTCGGGCAGAATGGATAATATTTGGGAATTTTATACATTGGGTTTTGACGAGGTTTATCCTGTTTCCGCCATCAACGGCAGCGGTACCGGTGATTTGTTAGATGCAATCGTCGAAAAATTACCGCCCGAAGAATCGCAGGCCCAAACACACGAACGTCCCGTATTTACCATAGCCGGACGTCCCAATGCGGGTAAATCCACCTTTATTAACACGCTTTTTGAAGAAAAGAAAAACATTGTAACCGATATTCCCGGCACCACACGCGACACCATCACATGGCATTTTAACAAATTCGGACGAGATTTCGAAATAATCGACACAGCGGGCATGCGTAAGAAAAAAAACGTGGACGATAAAGTAGAATATTATTCCGTGTTGCGTTCCATTAAAGCCATTGAAAATGCCGATGTAGTCCTGCTCATGATTGACGCCACCCGCGGATTGGAAGCACAAGATTTGAACATATTTGAAATTGCCCGAAAAAATAATAAAGGTATTGTCATTCTGGTAAATAAATGGGACTTGATAGAAAAAGATACCCATACGGCCAAGGAATTCGAGAAATATATCAAGCAACGCATCGCCCCTTTTACGGACGTACCCGTTATTTTTATTTCCGCCAAAGAAAAAAAACGTATCCTCAAAGCCATCGACCGGGCATTAAAAGTATATGAAAACCGTAAACGCAAAATAAAAACAAGCGAACTCAATCAAATTCTATTACCCGTCATTCAAAATAATCCTCCTCCGGCAGTAAAAGGAAAATACATTAAAATCAAATATGTAACCCAATTACCTACCCATAGCCCCAAATTTGCTTTTTTTGCTAACTTGCCTCAATATATCAAAGAACCGTACAAAAGATTTTTAGAGAATCAAATACGTGAACATTGGGATTTTTCCGGTGTACCGATTGAAATTTATTTCAGAAAAAAATAAGCCATGGGAAAATTTACTTGGCGTAAAAAAGAACTCGGCTTAACCGAACTTATTGCCATCGCAATAGGCGGAATGGTAGGAGGGGGAATCTTCAGTATTTTGGGAATTTCCGCCCAATTAATCGGATTTCTCACTCCGGTAGCCATCTTGGCCGGTGGAATTTTGGCCTTTTTTGCCGCATATTCTTATGTAAAATTAGGTGTTTATTATAAAGATGAAGGGGCCACTTACGCCTTTGTTCGCCGCACTTTTCCCGACAAACCCATTATGGCATCTTTTATAGGGTGGTATGTTATTTTCGGTTATATCAGCACGCTGTCTCTCTATGCCTACACCTTTGCTTCTTACGCCCTAAGCGGTTCGGAATATGCCCAAAATATTTGGATAAGAAAAGCCGTGGCTTTATTAGTTATCGGCATATTTGCTTTAATAAATATTTGGAGTGTAAAAGGAATGGGGAAGATAGAAGATCTCATGGTTTATTTAAAATTATTAATCTTATTTATTATTTCAATCATTTTAGCCACCCACGGTCAAATGAGTTTCGAAACTTTTGCCAAAGAATTCCTTTCCGATCTGGAACATTCGCGTTTGTTGCATATTCTTATAGTTTCTTCCTTAACCTTTGTGGCTTACGAAGGATTCCAATTGGTTATAAATGCCGTTAACGAAATGCCCGACCCGGCCAAAAACATACCCCGGGCCATATATTCCGCCATAGCCATCGTTATTTTTATTTACTTGGTTTTAGCAATCGGCGCTTTGTTTGCCATTCCGTTGGAAGATTTAATCAAAGGAAAAGAATATGCCTTGGCCTCGGGTGCGGCACGGGTGTTGGGTAAAACGGGTGAATTTCTTATTATTTTCGGGGCGCTATTAGCCACAAGCAGTGCCATTAGCGGAACGGTATTCGGATCTTCGCGGCAGATGGCAGCCATAGCCGAAGATGGATTTATGCCGGCCTACCTCACCAAACGTAGCGCCAAAAATATTCCCGTACGGGCTATTATCACCATGTCCGTACTGGCCTCTTCCTTAATTTTGGTAGGAGGTTTACGCTTGATATTAGAATTCGGAAGTATTACCTTTCTTTTGGTTTCGTTTTTGGTTTCCTATATCAATTATAAACTCCGGGACAAAACCAAGGGTTCACCTTTACTTACTGTTATTTCTTTAATAGGACTGGGAATCGGAACGCTTTTGATTATTTATTACGAAGCCACGCATAAACCCGAGCAAATGGTGTTTATTTTGGTAATTTATTTACTTTTAAGCTTCGGTGCATGGTTTTATGTACAAAAAAATCATACCGCTGCATATAAATCCGAAAATTGATGGGGTATTATTTATTATATTTTATTACGGGAATCATAGTCGGATTTGTCAATACCCTTGGCGGCGGCGGTTCGTCGCTAATCTATCCCTTATTGATTTTTTCGGGCATGTCACCCCATGAGGCCATCGGAACCGCACGACCTGCCTTTTTGCTCCAAGGATTTTCGGGATGGTTGGGTTTTTTATCAAAAAAATTAAATCTGTTTCCTTTTAATTTATATGTAGGAATTGCCGCGTTATTGGGAAGTATAATCGGAGCCCGAATTAGTTTACAAGTACCTCCCGAAATAATGAAAAAAATTATTGCCCTCGTTATTTTGATGGTTACAATGTATATTTTATTCGGAAAAAAAATGAATAACACTATCATCCGTCCGCAAGGAAAACGGTTTCGTCCCCGTAATTTGCCCTTAAATCTGTTGGTATTTTTTCTGCTTGGTATTTACAGCGGATTTATCCAAACCGGAATAGGATTTTTAATAATAATAGCCCTCATGCTTTTAAATAAAATGAATCTCACGGCGGCTAATAGTGTGAAGGCGCTTGTCATACTATTGGCAGGTATTCCGGCATTAATTATTTTTGCCCGGGCGGGCATGATTCATTGGAAAGAAGCGGGTTTTTTGGCTGCAGGAACGGCTTTGGGTTCATGGTGGACATCCCGTTGGTCGGTAGAAGCCAATGAAGACACCGTAAAAAAAATCGTAGCCGTTATTGCAATTCTTATGGCAATCAAACTTTTAGTCACATAACAAATGGATTGGTTAATCATTATTCTCTTGGGATTACTTATCGGATATATAGGCGGTTATGCCGGGATAGGCGGCGCTCCTTTTATGATCGCTTTTTTGGTATTGGTAATGGGTATGGAACAACATACGGCTCAGGGAACGGTACTGACCATGATGCTGGGCCCCATGAGTTTAATGGCGGTTTACAGTCTGTGGCACGAAACCAAAAGCCAATGGAAAAATATACTCATAGGTATTTTTTCATACGCCTTTTTCTCTTATTTCGGCGCACAATGGGCGTTTATGCTTCCCGAATCCCGGCTCAAAAAGTATTTTGCCGTTATGCTTGTACTTACGGCTATATTTCAGTTGGTCAACAATAAAGCCAAAACCAATACAAACGAACAAATTCCATGGTATTGGATGGCCATAATTGGCGCTGCGGCCGGTATAGTTGGAGGATTTTTTGGGGTAGGAGCAGGTGTTTTATTTATTCCGATTTTCATATCGCTTTTCGGACTCAAAAAAAATTATGCAAGGGCACTGAGTCTCGGTATCCTGTTGCCTCCGGTGAGTTTGGGGGCTTTTATAAAATATTATCAAATGGGCGCCATCAGGTGGGATTATGTATTTATTTTATTTACCGGTTATTTTATTGCCAATTATTTCGGGGCCAAACGCGGAAGCCGTGCATCGCTAAAAAATTTCAAAAGAATTTATGCGATTATTTTATTAATACTGGCAGGATTGTACTTTTTATAAACCAAGGTTATAATTTTCCGTTCTTATTTTTCAAAACAACCCATAAAAAAAAGCCGTTCTCGAGTGAGAACGGCTTTTGTTTTAGATTAAGACGGGCGGCGACGTACTTTCCCGGGTGTTACCCCAGTATCATCCGCGCTGACGGGCTTAACGACTCTGTTCGGAATGGTAAG
>JAMOUV010000006.1 GCA_027067965.1 Flavobacteriales bacterium
CCTCCCCGCGGCGGTTTGGCGGGAGTAGATTTTACGGTTTTTGGTGTCGTAGTAGAGCTCGCGGGCGGGCTTGCCATAGCCGGCATGAAGCATCCCGAAGGGATAATAATGGCGCTCCTGGAGGACGATGGGGCGGAACGGGTATATACCGGAAGATTGCATGATACTAATTTAGGGAATTTTTGGTTTTTTACCACAAGGCGCACTAAGGGCACAAAGATTTTTCCGCCAATAAACGGATTTTTAGACGCAGATTACGCAGATGCCGCGGATTGTCGCAGATTTTTTATTGCGGATTTGGGATTTGGGAATTGGGATTTGGGGTCCTTTTGATACTCATTAGCCCGAAAGCAGAGGTTTAAAAACCCGCCCGCCGAAGCGCCCGCCCGGAAGCGCTCTCCACAGGATAAACCCACAGGGTAAACGCTACCGTAAAAGCGGTAGGCGGGCAACGGGACGGGTGATTGTTGGAAGGTTTTGGTGGGTGTTCTGTAATGGATTTTTTATATTAATTTAATTTTCTTCTTTTTTACATGAAATTTTAGTGTAAGGTCTTTTTATTTTTATTTCATCTAATATGAAATCGTCATTAAACTTTAAATAAATTTCATATTCTTCACCGGGCGGGTCATAAAAAACAATTATTTTATATTTAGGTATATTAATTAAAGAGTTTTTTTTATCTATTTTTAATGCTTCCAAAATCTCCTTTTGATGTAATCCAATGGATATATTATTTTTTAATTTATAACTCCTGTCTTTAATTATAGCGCATAATAATAAAGGTTTCCTTTTTGTAAAATCTATTCCTAATTTTGTTTTTCCCTTAGTAATGAATACAATGTCCTTCATCTCATTAATTGTATCGAACGTTATAGGATTCCATATAAAATCACTATCCGTAACAATTTCTAAAGTGTCGAAAGAAATTTTGTAACTTAACACCCTTATGGGTAACAATTTATGGGTTTTAACTTCTTTTCTTTGAGATGTTGAACATTGGCTAAACAATGTTATTACGAAAGTTGATAATAAAACATTAATTAAAAGGCGCCACATAAGTTTTATCTCTTTTAATTTCAGGTAAAGAAAATCTTGGTATTTTAAAAGTGGATACTCCCGGGTTTGTAGTCCGAAGTAAAATTACTCCAATTTTAGAATTATGCTTGAAATTTGAAATAAAATTATGGTAATTGGCGTCATTTTTACCTCTTCTTATACAAAAACATCCTTCGGATATTCCATGAATTTTTCCATTTCTCATAAAAGTTCCTAAATAATCATTTCGTCCTGTTTTGTGAATATTAACTCCGGTTACAAATTTGCTTCCATTTCGTGGATTAACTCCATTTCTTGCCGGCAATTTCCTACTACCATCTAAGGTATAAACATTTAATGCCTGGTATCCACCACTCATAGGATGTGTTCCTAAATATGCAATATACATTCCTTCTTCTACAGTTCCAAATAATTTAGAATCTGATGGAAGAGTGGTAGCGTCATAAGTTTTTTTCTTACCATCAGCCGAATAAACAGTTGCGGTTGCATGGAATCCACTTTCTTTATTTGCGGATTTAGATGCCGGCTCCTCTCCTTTTTCAGCGAATAAAATCGCCGTTTCATAAAAACCATTTTTAAGTTTACCATTTTTATCATATGCTTCGTCCGGATTCCATCTAAAATCTATATAGTGTTCATCATCATCTTTGACCGGCTCCCACTCCAACCCCTCTAACTCTCGTCCGTCAATCACTCTGTTTTCACTAAAATTATACACTCCGTTATAAGGATACTTCTCCGCCAAAGGATCCACACTCATAAACCGCCCTATCGCATAATCATAGTTGCGGTATTTAAAGCTATCCCAATTCAAATCCAGGTCGGTTTGGCGCTCTTGTTCCTGGTACCAATACTTATACCTCCCCGCGGCGGTTTGGCGGGAGTAGATTTTGCGGTTTTTGGTGTCGTAGTAGAGTTCGCGGGCGGGCTTGCCGTAGCCGGCATGAAGCATCCCGAAGGGATAATAATGGCGCTCCTGAAGGACGGTGGGATAGGACGGATATATACCGGAAGATTGCATGATACTAATTTAGGGAATTTTTATTTTTTTACCACAAGGCGCACTAAGGGCACAAAGATTTTTCCGGCATTAAACGAATTTTGAAGTCCGCCCGCCGGAGCGTCCGCCCGAAAGCGCTCTCCACAGGATAAACCCACAGGGCAAGCCCACAGGGTAAACCCACAGGGCAAGCGCTACCGTAAAAGCGGTAGGCGGACGACGAAACGGGTGATTGTTGAAAAGTTTTGGTGGGTTGAAAGAGTATATTTGATCAATAATAAAAATCAAACATTTAAAAACAACTAAAAATAACCAAAATTAACTTTTAATAATACATTTTAGGTTTATCCATATATTCAACATAGAGTGTATCATTAAAATAATTTACTACTATTATTTTTTTACATGGGTCAGGCAAGAGATATATATGATCATTTAGAAAAATTATTATATCCGTTTTCTCTAATTTTGTGGTATCTATATATACAGTTGTGGCTTGTCCGGTAGAAAGGTCTGAAGTAATTATATCATTAAATATATTCTTCTTATCCATTTTTATCATTAAAGTATCATCTTTAAATTCATTTTCAAAAATAATAGCTATAGGCCTTTCATGAGTTCCTTTTTCACAAGGATTAATAATTTTCATTGAATTAGAGAAAGGGCTTTGACAAGAAAAGAATATAATTAAATTTAATAAAAACAATATTTTCTTATAATCAAAAAAATCTCTTTTAGAAAAAAAGATAAAAAACAAATTTTTTGTCATAAATTTTTAATAATATAAATTGGGAGTATCTTTATTTTCAATAAATATAGTATCATTTATATAATTTACTATAAGAACTTTTCCACAAATTTTTTTCGGATTTATTTTGATTTTATGTTTGTTTATAATGATGTAAAAATTATTTTTTTTATAAAAGTTATTTATTTCAAAGTAGTCTGCTAAAGAAAGAGAAAGGGAGCTTGAAACAATATTTTTGTAAACTGTTTTATTGTCTATCATTACATAAATGGTGTCTTCATTAAAATATTCTTCAAAAAAAATTGTCAAATGGTTTACTTTTTTTTTATTTTCACAATTGAATTTAATTTTATATGATGAATTATTATTACAAGAAAAGTGAATAAAAGTTGAATATATTAATAAAATCAACCTAATTGAATATAAATTAATTTTTTTTCTCACGATAAAATTCTTTTATAAAATTATAAATGTAATTTAATTGAGATGAATTTATTATATAATTATTAAATGAAGCATTTGAACTTCTCATTAAATTATTTCCTTCAAGGAAAATACCATTTTCTGAAACAGAGGGATTTTTTTTTGATTGATGAGTAAGCCCTATCATATGTCCATATTCATGTGCGCCGGTATATGGCAAGTCTTCTTTAGTTTGTGGTTCATATAATTTTGCAGTACTATTAGGATCATTCGGATCAGCCCCAGGCACTAAAATTTGGGCTCTATTTTTTTCAGGATTTCCTACTTCATCAACTTCCCCTAAAGCTATTTCATGCTTACCGTCCTTATTTAATATTTCATTCGTAAATTCATAGGTTATAGTATATTTTGAATTTTTATCAAAATCCGCAACCATATAAGTTTGAACTATTCTCCCTTCTTTATCTTTGCCTGAGAATAAATTTTGAATAGTTTGTTTTATATTTTTCATGTATTGTTGAACTTGCTCATTTGAATGAGATGAATTGTTAACCACTTTTATATATGCAACATAAGTTACGTGTTGTTGTTTATTTTCATCTAACCATTCAAACATTCTTATTTCCAATCCTTCCAACTCCCTTCCTAATCCTAATTTATTTTCTTGGAATGCATAAGTAGAATTATACGGATACTTCTCCGCCAAAGGATCCACACTCATAAACCGCCCAATGGCATAATCATAGTTACGGTATTTAAAACTATCCCAATTTAAATCCAAATCCGTTTGGCGTTCTTGTTCTTGATACCAATACTTATACCTCCCCGCGGCGGTTTGGCGGGAGTAGATTTTACTGTTTTTGGTGTCGTAGTAGAGTTCGCGGGCGGGCTTGCCGTAGCCGGCATGAAGCATCCCGAAGGGGTAGTAATGGCGCTCCTGCAAAACGGTGGGGCGGTTGTTTTCCCTTGTGATGCTAAGCCGCAGGTTGCCCAGGTGGTCTCTTAATGAACTGACATAGGCATACTTGGGCGGATTACCGCCGGTATTGTCATTGGGATAAACGGCGCTTACGTAACCTTCGGCAGTGGGCAGGAACATGAGTTTCCAGTTGTTTCGGATGCCTCCAATATAATGAAATCCCTATTGATTTATTCAATTCTTACAAAACGTATTGTATCTCTATATCCTATCAACCATAAATGATTATTATCCGTCATCATAATTTTCGATTTGCTTATGAATCCATCTATATAAATATATATGCTGTCTTTTTTTACTTCATAATAATATTGCTTAAAAGGATGATCTACATAAAAAATGGAATCTTTATTTATTTCCATATCAGCATTATCATCGGCATTTGTCCCCCAAATTCCAATAATTTTTTGATTGTAATTATATAATTTATTGGTAACAATATTATGAGCTTTATTTTTTTTAAAATTACTCATACAACTATTGGAAATTATTACAAGTATAATAATTAATCTGATTTTCATTTTTTAATTATTTTGTGGTATTTCAATATGGATTGCAGGATCTTTTGGAGGCGTAATGATCTTTTTTATGCGTAAATCTGATTTTAGACTATTAATAAACTCATTTAAATGTTGAAGTGATCCAGGGCTAATGTCTAATACATTATATATTAATGGATTTGAAGAATGTTTTGATACCTTTCCAGGTCCCACTTGTTCTATTTTTTTTGTCATTAATTTAATAATTCCTCCCCGTGAGAATTTTGAAAATGATACTCCAAAGTAAGTTGAAAGGAGTGGTGTCATTTTATTATATTGTTTGGCTGCTACATAAGTATCAATAATTTTATCTCCATAACGACCATAAAGACGTTTTTGATTTGCAACCCCTTTTCGTAAAATGTTATTATACATGACTCTTGCCTGATCTCTCGGAGGCCTGTAACCACTTGTAATTAGTGCACTTTTATTTTTTGAATTAATCAAATTATCTGTTAAGATGCTTATACTGTATGCCGTAACATGTTCCTGATGAACTCGTTGTCCTAAATTTAAAGAAACATTTTTTACAGCAGGGGAAGGGCCGTAAGTATTTAAATATCTTTGGACAGAGATTTGATTATTTCTTCGGTTAATTTCATAAATATATTTATTAGTTTTGAATTGTAGATATCTAAAATATAATAATTCAAGCCCTTCAAGTTCCCTTCCCAATCCCAATTTATTCTCTTGAAAAGCATAAGTAGAATTATACGGATACTTCTCCGCCAAAGGATCCACGCTCATAAACCGCCCTATGGCGTAATCATAATTGCGGTATTTGAAGCTATCCCAGTTCAAATCCAAGTCCGTTTGGCGCTCTTGTTCTTGGTACCAATACTTATACCTCCCCGCGGCGGTTTGGCGGGAGTAGATTTTGCGGTTTTTGGTGTCGTAGTAGAGTTCGCGGGCGGGCTTGCCATAGCCGGCATGAAGCATCCCGAAGGGGTAGTAATGGCGCTCCTGGAGGATGGTGGGGCGGTTGTTTTCCCTTGTGATGCTCAGCCGCAGGTTGCCCAGGTGGTCTCTTAATGAACTGACATAGGCATACTTGGGCGGGTTGCCACCGGTATTGTCATTGGGATAAACGGCGCTTACGTAACCTTCGGCAGTGGGCAGGAACATGAGTTTCCAGTTGTTTGATGCACCACTAATATAATTAAATTTGTATTGATAGCCAAAGAGGTAGGCAGTGGTGCGTTTGCCCGTTTTGTCTTCTACATATTTATACCACTTGTTGCCCAGGGCGTCGTAAGTGAACCGGAGGAAGCCCTGTTTGGATTTTATAATCACAGGCAGGTTCATGTGATTATAGCCGATGTCGGTAATATTTTTGTTGGCATCGGTGATCATATTACCATCGGCATCATAGCGGTAATCGTCAAATCCGTGTTTGGCGTCGTCCTTGAAGCCGGCGTCGTTATTGGTATAATCTTTTACGCCTCTCAGACGATTCGGATTGGTTCCATCATATTTATAAACCAGTTTGTCTATCAATACGTTTCGTGTTTGCGACTCGAACTGGCCGGAGCGGGCAAGATATTGCAGGTTACCTTGCTTATCATACGTCATTTTGGCATTGTAGGAATAATTAATGCCTCGAGTTAGGTTGCGATAGCGTGCATAATAAATGCGGTTGAGGTCGTCGTAATAATAGTCATACCGGCGCCATTGATTGTCCGTCACACTCCACCATTGCTGGCCCGAGATATTGCCGTTATATAGTGGCCTGCTTCCGTCGGTATAGTATAATCTCATTCTGAAATGATTGCTTTTCAGGTATTTCAGCCATCCCCTGACGTTGTAGGTCATATAAATGACATCCAAACCGTTGTCTATTCTTTTATTGTTGATTCGTCCCAATTCGTCATAACTCAGCCGTGCCAATTCGGTTCTAATTTGTCCGGCCACTTCATGAAAATGCCTTGCCAATCGTCCTTGGCGGGTATATGAAAACGATTCAACGGTATGAATCTGGTTTTGACCGTTGACCATTTTATGATAGACGTGTTTCGATAAAGGTTTTCCTTCGAAATTAATCAAACTGTGTGTTTTATGATAGAGGTTTCCGTACCATGATTCGGTGGCTATTTGACGGGCGGCGGGTTCGTTTTTGTATATGTTATAAGTGAGATAACTATCGGTTTTGTTTTTGCTCGATAAAATTCTCACCCATTGCCCGGTGGTCATTCCCAATAAATTTCCGTTCCGGCCGTTTCGGGTCGGTTGGTTTAAAATTCTGGACGGAATGCTATTTCTTGCAAAACGGTAGTCATCGTAATAGGTAACGGTCAAGATATAATAACCGGAAGTGGGGTAGGAAATATTGGTGTAATAAAACGCCACATTGTTTATTCTGGTCGCGCTCGAACGGCTATTTTCATGTAATGAACGGGCGCCATTAATTTTATCTTCGAGTATTTGTCTGTAGCGGGCATCGGCTTTTCCGGGAAGGAACAGCGTCATAACGGGCCGGTCGAATTGGTCGTATTTGGTCATGAGCCAACCTTGGCCGGTGTCGGAAAACGGCGATTTGGCGGGTCCTGTGGCGCGTAGCCGGTCCAATTTGTCATAGACCATGTATTGCCAGCGTACGCCGGGCAATTTCTTGGCCACCATCCGGTTGCGTTTGTCATAGCGATATTGGTAGCATAAACCGTCTAAAACCGATTGCGTGATGCTTCCTTTGTCGGCAGCCAAGGGCGGAATCACATAGGCGAGATTACCGTAAACATCGTAAACATAATAGGTGTCCACATTGCCTTGATTGGTTTGTTGGCGTTTCAAAACCACATGGCCTTCCTTGTCGATATATTCAATGCTTTTTACGCGAGAAGAAAGCGAATGGTTCTCGTCCACGGTTACTTTTTTGTATAAATTTCCGGGTTTATAATAAATATTTCCGCCCAAAAGCGATGTTTCGTAAATACCGGTTGATCGATTGTACACCGTTCGGACGTTATACATACGCACTTCGTTTTTTCCGTTTACATCATAATCATATTTAATTTCATGTCCGCTTCCCATTTTCCATTTATCTCCCGGCGCGGCCTCTTTCAGTACGCGTTCCAAGGGAGAATCTTCAAATAAGGTTTCGCTGTAGGCAATCCGGGTTCCGTAATAACGTCTGTAATAATCGATGGTCACATTTGCCGCGTTCGAAACAAAACCCAATCCTCTTTGGGCGGAAGGTACCGGAAGATATTTTTTTACTTCCCTGCCGAAGGGGTCATATTCATGATGAATTAAAAGATTCTTTCCGCTGCCGCTCATTTCTCGTTGAATCTCTTGGACCAAACGTCCTAAACCGTCATAATATTTAATGGTGACATAGGCCTTATCCAAAGAAGGCGAAGCAATAGGACGTGTAGTGGGAATGCGATATACGGTCTCTTTTATCCAATTCTTATTCCTATCTTGTGCATGGGATTGATAATTGAAGATAAATAGGAACAGCAAAATAAAAAGTAAGGTATATTTTTTCATGAGCGGAGAATTTATTGTTTAATTACTTTTATACTACCGGCCATCCGGTCCACTTCTATATGAATGATATAAATACCGGGTCTGTATCCTTCCAGACGGATTGGAATGATTCGATTTTTTGAAATTTCGAATGAATCCAAAATATTTCCATGAAGGTCGGTGACCATAACTTTTCCTTTTTCATAGGGCATGCCTATCACCGCTTGCGTATAGGAACCCGCCGGATTGGGGATGGCTTCCAAGGGCAACGGTTTAACCTCGGGTTTGTCCGGATCGCTTAATTTCATAATCAGAAAGTCGGTATTGGCTGTTTTGCTATGCCGGTGAATTTTTGTGCCCAATAGGGCATATCCGCCGTCGCGCAGCTCGATTATTCGACTTAAATCTTCTTTTCCCGGCCCACCGAAAGATTTTCGCCACAATTCTTCACCGTCGCTATTGACTTTTATTAATAAAAAGTCTTCTTCGTTTCGTTTGACCGGTTGTTTTTCATTTGTCTTTTGTTTGTTTACGGTCATGGAAAAACCGCCTAAAATTAAAGTGCCGTCTTTATTTCGAATCAAATCTCGGCTAATATCTTTTTCGGATTGATGATAGGTCTTTTTCCAAATCCTTTCGCCGGCTTCATTATAGCGGATAATAACCATATCGGTGTTTTCCGTTTTTTCGGAATCTTCGTTTTTAGCCATAAAACCACCTACTGCAAATGAACCGTCAGGCAATGCCACTACGGATGAAGTTTCGTCATTGCCTTGATCGCCCTCCGAAAGTTGCCATAATAGTTGTCCTTTCATATCCAATGCTACAATCCACCAATCGTTTTTACCTTTCGGGGCAAATTTCTTGGTTCCCGATAGCATGGAATTGGAAAATCCGGCCGCCACTATGGTGCCGTCTTTTAATTCGGTTATACCCGAGATCATATCGACTTGCCGGCCTCCCAGGGTGACTTCCCATTCGAGAAGCCCGGAGTGGTTCAGTTTAATAATCCAATAATCGGCATGGCCGTAATGCGGAGATTGTTTGATATAGATTCCGGGCATGTTTTCCAATGAGTCGTTTGCCGGAGAAGCATCGCTATAAGTGATGGCACCAATCAGGTAACCGCCGTCACGTGTTTGCGTAATACGCACGGGAATATCATCGGCGGGTCCACCTATTACTTGTTGCCATTCTTCTTCTCCCGCGATGTTGATTTTGATTAACCAAATATCCTGTAACCCGACCGAAGGTAATTTTTTGTTTCCGCTCTTATCGCTCGATGAGGAAACAGCCAATAAATAACCGCCGTCGCGGGTGGCACTTATACACCTGATGATATCATCTCCACGACCTCCCCAAACGCGGGTCCATTCTTTGTCTCCGAATTCTGAAATTTTGGTCACAAAACCGTCAAAACCACCGTAATGTACGGGCACATCACCCGATTCGGATAAGGCGCCGCCTACCATCATAAAACCGTAATCCAAAGTGCGAAGCCCGTCAAACAGATATTCCGCATGTTTGCCTCCGAAAGTCCTTTGCCATTGCATATCCTGGGCTCCCAGGGAAACGGAAAGGAAAAATATGGCTACTAAATATATATATCTCATGATTTGTGAATTAATTTTCTTGATAATGATAATCGTATTCTTTTAATATATGACCTTTGGAGTCTTTAATGTATTTCAGGCGAGAGAAAGCGTCGTAGTAGTAATAAGACACTTCTCCCTTTTCATCGGTGATACTGGTTACCCCAATTATGGGATCATAAGTATAAAATGTCATTCGGGAATCTTGAGGCAATGATTGTCTGATTTGATTTAATGCTTTCCACAGTTGATATTCTTTTCCTGTCGGATTATTTACCATATTATCCGAATCCACATTCGAAAGCGCAATTGCCCGTTGAATTAGATTCATGATAGTTTTATTATTCCGAGAGGTGAAATTTGTAATTTCTCCTATTAGTTTCGAATGGTCATATCCCCAAATGTAGTATATGGGTACTCCGTCTTTTTTTGAAACCAATAAAGGATTTCCATACGAATCGTATTGGTGATAAGTGAAGGTTTCTTCGAGGCCGGATGTTTCTTTTGTAATAAGAACTTTTTTTAGTCCTAATAATGGAGTATTGGTTTGATTAATATTACCAAATTTTTCAAATACTTTTCTCTTTGAATAAAATAAATTATTGTTTTTATATTTTTCAATTTGAATAGGTATAGCTAACATATTTTTTCCATTAGGATTATTATGAGGTGATTGCATCAATTTATAAGCAGCAATTTCTTGAGAAGATAATCTTGTAGCGATATTACCTATTTTATTATTTGATACATCGTAGGCATAGTAATATTTTGTAATTTTTAAATTTCCTTTACTATCGGAAGTATATTCTTCTTTTAAATTACCTGTATATTTATCATATAAATAGTTTGTAATTATTGTTAATGACTTATTGTTGAAATATTTTTTCTTTGTTGTTTTAATAAGATGATAAAATTCAGGGAAATCAGAATAAGTATCGTAATGATAATAGTATATACTTCCATCAGGTGCATTTCCGGTAGTCTTTTTTGTTGCTCTAAATGCTACCGAATGCATTTCATTAGACATATTTTTTTCAAACGGATAAAAAACTTTATAGTCATATAGTGTTTCTTCTATTTTTGTTGAAAATTTATCATAATATATTTTTTTCTTTAAAAGAGCTCTCTTCCAATTTTTAGGATTTTTAGATAGAAACGGAAGAGTCGGTATATCTAATTTGTCTCCTAATGTGAAATAATGTACTATTTTTCCATTTTTCCCGTCATTAAAAATTTCTTCTATCCTTTCATATAATACAGGGGATCCGTTAATTCTGAAAATAGGAACTCTACTTTTTAAAGCTTTATGCTCATATGTGGCTTTACATTGTTCTTTATTTGCTCCCAAATAAACAAAATCACTTTTCCATTTATATACGGGATGAGATAATAAATTTCCTGAGCTATGTAAATTTTTTTCATCTTTATAATTAAATGTTCTTTTAACGATATCCTTTCCATTAAAAGATATAATATTTTTTATTCGAATGCCTCCAATTTTGATATCCTTTTTTAATCCGTCCCAATAATCAATTTTTACTTGAGCAAAAGTTGGCTCACCTTGATAATCATATAAATCGGCCTCTACTTTTAAATAGATAGTTGTTCCTCCTGGCACTTCAAAATAATTTATTTGATTATAACTATTTGATGAAACATTATTTTCATACGTTCCCATTTCGTCACCTTGGGCAGTTACTGATAAAGAACAGTAATCATTACAATTTGCTTCCTTATCACATTCTAATCGAGATGTCGCCGAAATACTTGCAGTAGCAGTGCCATTTGATTCTGCTTTAGCAATAAGTTGGACCTTGATAATTTGATCAACGGGTATAAAAATAGAATCTTTCTTAATAGTAGCAACCGGTCGTGTTCCTTCAGCACTTATTGTAATTTGTTGATTAAGAGGATTAGTAGTACAGACTCCGCCATATAAATATGAAGGTGGTATTTCATTTGCAGTATTTTGTTCATATTCAAATTGACTCCACCCACCCGTAGGATAATATATCTTTTTTAAAGCTCCTAATCTGGTTTTGTCAAAATTTATAGATCTTTCATCTAATAAAAGACTTGTGATACTATTATAGGTTTTTCCATTATAATAACCCCATGCATCACGAGAATTTATATTTAATTTAGATGGGATAGTACCGTAATATTCAAATCTGTAAAAAGGTTCTGATTTTTCTACAATGCTTCCATTTTGGTTATAAGAATAACCATATTTTTTAATTTCTTTTAATAAATTCCATTTGGTTTTAAAAGAAGAATCCAAATATATAAATTCATACTTTTCTCTTAATTTTCCGAATTTGTCAAATATTTTTATTTGATGTAAACGTTTATGATTTTCAGCTAAGCGATCTACTTTTATATCAAAAAGTATTTTTCCTTCCGAAAACTCAATAATTTTAATAATTTTATCATGGATTTCCGTATCATTTCCAGAATAAGAGATGAAAGGTAATCCTACTTCATTGCATAATGAATTGTTAGTGTTTAAAATTTTATTTTCTTGAATATTTTCTGTTCTTTTTTCATAGGTCGGCAAATTTGTATAATAGAAAAAATTAATACTGTGTCCTGAATTTGCGGGTATTATTTTTGTTATATTCCATGAGGAAGTATAGAATATGGGCCCTCCACCTGACCAGGATTCAACAGTTGTAAATTCAATATCGCTGAAGATAAATTCATTACCATAATCATCACTGATGTTAAATTTGTTTCCATTTGTGGATTGATTGATTATATATTGTTTATATGGGTAAATAATTGCTTTTCCATGTTCATTATAAGAAAATGTCCCATTTAACCCTAATCCGACTAAAACAAATCTATCGGGTTCGGTATCCATGGTATTTAAATATGAAGCTTTAGCAAGTCCGTATTTAATATTTTCATTTAATAAAGAAGGATTAAAGTGAAATTTTGCAATATAAGAGTATAAGTTTCCTGATCGTGATCTGTCATGTTTATTATCAGGACGTCCAAACATTTGTCTAATTATTTTCCCTCCGGCTATTAAAGACCAACCTGGCCCGAGAATACCCGGGTCTTCTTCTACCATTAATCCATCATAGGAGTAATTTATATGTATAGGTAATTGATAATTAGATTCTTTAATAGTAAAAATTGGGATTGTTAAAGTAAATTTTCCTGTCGCGAGATTTACAGGAATACTTCCGTATTTACCAAAACTCGCAGATTCAGGGGAGACTGGAGCTAAATTCGGGACAGGAGAAATATAAGTATTATTTTCTTGTGAATAATAAGTATAAATAAAAGAAAGATTTAGTACCATGAAAGCAATATAGAAATTTAAATTTTTCATAATATGAATATTTATTTTAATAGTAATTCAAATACAAATATATAAAAAGAATTAAAAAATAAAATAAAATTGAAAAATAATCCTCAATATTAGCATTAAAGGAAAATAAATTCACAACTATATTGTCTAATGTATATTTTTTTACTTTAAAAATAAGGTAGTGTCCCAAAAAGTGTGTATGGAAGTTTCTGTATTCTTTCTAAAGTTAAATAATTTTTAACAAAGTTTATTTTTGACCGAACTTCGCTTCGCCATCTCCGGTGGCTTCGCTACATTCGGCCCGTATAAGTGCATCCAATGCTATCTTCAAAACTTTGTTGAAACCGTCTTTCTCCTCCGTTATGGATTGGAGAATTTTTGTAACTTGTTCCTGTGTAAAGTGAAGTAATTTTTTCATTTGTTTGTTTTTTAATGTTAATTTCCAACAAATCTAAAAACTTCACTTTACACACTTTTGGGGGATAGTATCGCTTTAGAAGCGGAGATTGCCATCCCCGGCATTAATAAAGGCATTCAATTTATTACCTAAGGTATTTCCCATGCGGTAGGAGCCAAAAACTAGAATGATTCGAGAGGGATAGGGTAAAATTAGTACATTAATTAATGTTTGATATTATCATTTGAAGATATAGGAATATAAAGTTCCGTCTCCCATGATGCAGGGTTCATATCAAACATTTTTCCTTTCGTATATTTTTCGAACATGCTTCGAGAAGTGTCAATTTTAACGCCGGAATGTCTGGTTTCATCAATAAATTTTTCCCAAGAATCCATAATGTATTTATAATGTCCTTTATGAATGGATTTTAGATATCTGCCACCCTTTAAAATATCTACTTTAAAGTTTACTTTATCGGTATCTATTTTTTTAATTGGGATGGCTACTTTAAAAGAAACGCTATCCCGGGCATAATCCATATAATCGTAGATAACGAATGGTTTTCCTGAAATTTTAATATGTTTTTTATTTTTAAAGACGGGTTTTAAAAATTGGCGGAAGAGACTATCCATCTTGTTAGTTTTTTCTGAAATGTTGGTATTAAAATAAGGTAATGAGACGTATTTTGTATCCAATAGGATAGTATCTTTTTTATTTAAAATCAATCCATGGTTTTCCATGCTTTTCGAAGCATAATTTTTTAAATTATCTAAAATTCGAATAAAATTCTTTTTGTTTTCCGATTTATAAGCTGGAAGTATCAATTTATAATTAGGCAATTTTCCTTCGATTGTTAATTTAATAATTGTGCCTTTGGGATCTGAAAAAAATCGCCAATTATATTTTTTTTCAACTTTTTCCTGTTTTTGAATAATTTCATCAAAGGGAGTTTTTTTTATATTTTGTATAATGAGATTGGCGTCTTTCTTCTTATCGGGATGCCAAAATTTCCAAGTGGAAGTGTCTTCTACCAGTTTGTAGTTTAAGTTTATTGGTCCATCAGAAAGGATACTTCCTTTAATTGAATATTCCCTTGGAAAACTTAAATATTTATATAATCCGAATAATAAAAGGAAAAGAATTATAATATTAAAAATCTGTCTTTTTTTTATGCTCATGTGCAAAATTAATAAATTGGAATATAAAAAAAAGAGGCCGATAAACAGCCCCTTTTTTTTAAAAACTTATAAGATTATCTCCAGCCCCCGTTAGAAACATCTTCTCCGGGAACTCCTTGGTCTCCACCGTATGTATAAATAGGTTCAGGTATGGCGGCAAGTGCTTTAGCTGGGATGGGAAAATGTAATAATGTACCTCTTTGCAACAGATTTTCTTTTCTCATTTCACCAAAAGAAATGATGGGGGTGCTAAATCCGAATTCCACCATTCTTTCGTAGA
Organism: Flavobacteriales bacterium; assembly: GCA_027067965.1. GTDB lineage: Bacteria > Bacteroidota > Bacteroidia > Flavobacteriales > Flavobacteriaceae > JAADED01. The sequence goes on from JAMOUV010000006.1 coordinate 14,983, forward strand.
AAATCGCATTTTTTACTTCTTGTGAATCAGCGTTGACAGGTGGCAGATTCCCTCTTGTTACTCGAGTACTTGCATTAACCACATCTGCTGCACCTTGTACATCACCGAGATATAATTTGGCTTCGGCCAAATACATATCATTTTCCGCTTTTTCATATTCAACCAAATCCATGACCCAGTTGGTGATATAATCGTCATATCTGCTATAACGATATGAAGAAAAATGGTATAATCCTCTTTCGGGTCTGAAGTTATTAGAAGTTAAGTACATATAATCCATATCAAGACGAGCATCATCCGATGTGGCAGGAGGGAGTGTGGTAAAGGAGTCTTCCCAATAATCCGGATAATTGGGATCCATTAAATGGATAACTCTCAGGTCAACCCTTGCCCAACCGGGATAGACCAAATAGGTTTTGGGAACCAAATCATACCAGTTTACATCATCCATATAGATTGAAAAATCTTCGGTGATACCGTTTTCGGCATAATTTTTTACTTTATTCCAATCGATTTGATCTCTTTGACTGGTATTTCTCGGATTGTTAACCATCATCCGGGCAGCCAAACTGTTTAAAAGTTTAGCAATGGCTTGTGGTGAAGTATCGGCGCCGGGAATAGCGGTTTCTGCTAATGATGCACCGTTATTGGCAAGCGCAATCGCTTCGTCCATCCTATCGAGCGCCCATTCCATGGCTGTTATATGATCCGAAGATTCTTCATCACCAGGGATCCAAGTCCTGTCAAATACAAGAGCAAGATATCCTATAGCCAATGCTTGCCCCATTTTTCCAGCTAAAAGAATATCATCTGGATTTTCAAAATCAGCTAAATTTTCCTCCACTGCTTTCACTAATAAATTTGCATCGGATAAGATGCTATACAAGGAGTTGAAATATCTTGAGGTAATATATTCATAAGCATAGGATTCTGAATTATTAAAAGCTACTCGAGGTTCACTGGATAAATCTTTCATCCCTGCATTACCCCAAGAACACGTGGCTTCATCTGCCATGGTTTTCATTGCCATACCGGGCCCTGCGTAAGCCGTTACAGCCATAAACCAGTTATGAAAAATATCATTGGCCACTGCTTGTAAAGCTACTTTGTCAGATGCAATGATATTTATATCTGGATCGTTTTTACTACCGACATCTAAATCGGTTTCTATCTTTTCGCAAGAACTTATTACTAAAAGTAAAAGTAATATGGATAGTCCGTTTTTGATATAATTTTTCATTTTAGTACGTTTTTTAATTAAAAGTTTACGAGTATTTGCATTCCCCAGGTTTTTTGGTTCGGATAAACCCCGAAATCAATAGAAAAATATTGTTGGGTATCAGGGTCATATTTGGCTACTTCGGGATCCCATCCCGAATATTTGGTGAATGTTAAGAGGTTTTTACCAATTAAACTGATTTGTAGGTTTTTCACCAAATCGTTTCCGATTTTTGATAATAATTTTTTATCGAATGTATAGGAGAGAGAAACTTCTCGTAATTTCACATAAGTACCGTCTTCCACCCAGAAATCATTATCGGAATTGACATCATAGAATGATTGGTAATAGGGAACGGCTTTTTTCTCATTGTCGGGTTTGCCTGCTTGATCCACAATAGCCGATCTGTTTTTAATGGTGTTCCATTGGGCATTTCGGTTATAGATATCTCCACCTTGTTTCCAATCCCACAGCATGTAGAAACCGAAGTTTTTGTATGAAGCATTAGATGTCAAACCGACTAAGAAATCGGGGGTTTGGTTACCTATAACTTCTTTTACTCTCACACCATTTACTTTTTTAATGAATGCTTTTTCATTAGGCGTACCAATGTCGGCTGCTCTTACTACATAGCCATCACTGTTTATCGTATAATCATTGATACTTTCGCCGGGGCCTAATTGATTTGCCATTGTTTCAAGGTCTCTTACAAATACATACCCGTACATATTTCCAAAATCTTCTCCTTCTTGAATTAAGAACATTTCACCACCGGATGGTCCGACAAATTGTTTGGCTGTATTAAGTTTTGTAATTTTAGCTCTCGATTTGGTGAAATTCACACCTACATTCCATTGCAAATCATCATTATTAATGATTTTTCCTCTTAAATAAGCTTCTATTGTTTTAGATGTTAAATTACCCACGTTTTGCCATTGTCTATTAAATCCTTGATTGGCAGGAGGGAAGAGATTAACCAACATAAATTGATCCCTTACATCCTGATGAGAGTAAACAAAACCAAAATCGACCCGGTTATCTAAGAAGGTTGCATCGATACCCGCTTCCGTTTCGATCGTTAATGAAGGTTTTAAATCCGGATTACCTTTTATTCTATTGGTTGATACAGAACCGAAAGATAATGGAATTCTTTCGTATTGCCAACTATATCCGGGGCGTTGTCCGGAAGTTCCTTGGGCAGCATGAATTTTTAATTCTTGTACACCCGGAATTTTGAAATCTTCAGTGACTCTCCATGCTGCAGAAATACGATAATAATTATTATTTCGATGATTCGGACCGAAAAGTGAAGATTGGTCGTTTCTGAACAAAGCGTCGAAAATATAGCGATCTTTATATACAAAGCCGGCTATGGCAAAGAAATTCTTTGCCCTTTCCAATTCTTCGTGGGAACTGGCCACAACTGTAGATTGATCAAAATTATCGAATGTAATGAGGTCTTTATATAAAAAGTCATGTCCGCCTGTATAATTATTGCGATATTTATTATCTTCAATTAAGTAACTTATTTTTCCATTGAAATCCAAATCACCAAAAGTTTTTTTGAGATTTAAAGTAGCTTGAACCTTATGATTAAATGATTTGGAGTTGCTTTCAGATAAATCCCCTTTACTGTAACCGAATCCGATGGGATCGCCGGTAGTGGTGTAAGTTTCATATTTATGATAAGTCCTATAGTTTCTATTATAACTATCAAAGGCATATTCCAAATCAACATTAGCCCATTCGGTTAAAATTGTTTTTAACTTATAACTTCCTAAATATCTATTTTTCTTAATGTTACTATGTTTGGCATAGACATCGTATAAAGGATTGTTTACTTCACTATCCCAGGGTTCCGGCTTGTAGTAGTAAGGTTGTCCGTCCGGATTATCTAACAATAATTTAGCTTCTGGTGATAACCTGGCTACCGTTCTGAAGAGCTGGTTACTGGTAATAGGGTTATGATCGTTGATCATAATATAATTATTGCTCGTTTGGAGTTTAAGCCATTTATAAATATCCACGTCGATATTTGCTCTTATACTTGCTCTACCGAACCCTTCGGCTTCTCGAATTACTCCTTCTAAATTGGTTTTTTCTGCAGAGAAAAACATTTTGGATTTATCGGATCCGGAACTAATCGATACATATTTAACTAAGTTTGTACCGGTCTTGAAAAATTCCTTTTGATGGTCATTATATACACCAAACGGATTATCCGCATACATGTCAGCTTCTTCAGTAGGTTGACCGGATATAACGGCATCAGGTCCCGAAGCGGCATATACTCCTCGATAGGTTGACGGATAAACTACACCATCATATTTGGTATATTGACCTTTATAATTTTCCCAATCCGGAGCCAATTTATAATGATGATGTTGGTTGGTTTTTACAAATTTGGTTACTCTGGTAAAGTCAAGTTCTGAACGGAAAGTAATGGCTGTTTGATTCTTTTTACCACGTTTGGTTCTTATGACAATTACGCCGTTTCCGGCTCTTGAACCATAGTAGGAAGAAGCAGAAGCTCCTTTAACCACTTCAATACTTTCAATATCATCCACGTTTATATTGGAAAGTCCTCCGTCTAAAATTACGCCGTCCACAATGACAAGTGGTGATTGTGAACCGTATAAATTAGCAGCTCCTCTTAAAATAATAGAAGCGCCTTGTCCCGGCCTACCTAAATTGGTGATGGAAATACCGGCAATTTTTCCTTGTAACACACTGGCAGCGGAAGCCGGCGGTACTTTTATTAAATCTTTGGATTTAACGGAAACTACCGATACGGAAAGTTTCTTTTTCTCAGTAGCACCAGCTACGGCAGAAATAATTACATCTTCCAATTTTTCACCCGGAACCAATTTGACATTTATAACGCTGCGGTTACCGACTTTTTCTTTTACTTCATTATAACCGACATACGAAAATACCAAGACATCCTCGGGAGAAGCGGTAATGGTATATTTTCCGTCAAAGTCAGTAACGGTACCTTTATCGGTACCTTCGATCATAATATTTACGCCCGGTAACGGTTCGCCCGTACTCGCGTCGGTTACCGTTCCGGTTACTTTTTGCTGTGCGAAAGTGATTTGCAATGCAAATACCATCGTCAACAGCGTTAAGAATCCTTTTAACTTTGTTCTCATCTGAATATGATTTTTGTTTAGATACATACAAATATCAAAAATTTTTTTAAAATGACAAAATTTTTTCCCTTTCCTCAGGTATTTGTTATAATTTTCTTTTGTTTATTGCATTTTTACCATTTGAAGGTCTGTTTAATAACAAACACAAACCTTTGATTATCAGATATATACAAATCTCCCGTAAGGTGTGAAATCTCCAAGGAAATCAGCGTATTTTTATTGAAAAATCCCGTGCCGAAACTATTAATCAGCGTATGAATCGCGTTTTTTTGGGCCGGGGAAATTTGTAAATATCGACTGGAAACATAAAATTCCAAATTATTAACCGGATAAGAAATCTTTATCTTGGCGTCCAATAAATCATACAATACCCGTGAAGAAAACAATCGCGTGGTGAAAATATCGGCATAGCGTTGCAGGTTAAAATTAATGTTACCGGAAAACGATTTGTTAAAAAATATTTTAGTCTCTATATAAGGCATGCTGTTTATTTTCCATTCCGCGATAGAAAATATATCGGAAAGTTGCATTTGGTGGAAACGTGTAAACACGGCGGCTTTTAAGATGCTCTTTTTTATTTGTTTTCGAAACTGCAAACCGGCTTTAATTAGCAGGGTGGAAGAGGGTTGTCGGATGTGTTTTTCCACTCCGGCTGTCCAAACCAAATGAGGGGTGGTCCAATACAAAGTCGTTTGAAATTCGGTGCGTACAAGCGAGTCCGAACGGAACTGGGCGAAGCCCGCGCCCCAATGAAGACCGCTTCCTTTGATATATTTCAATTTGTAATTGAAAATAAATTGTTGTGTGCGATTAAATGCATGATAAAAAAATCGAAAATGATCGTTCCCCGAAAAAATATTATGCAAATCCATCCGGGCTAGTCCTTGGATTTTTACTTTTTGGGTCATGCGGCGAAGACTTATATCGGCATTCAGCGACCCCCCGGGTTTGTATTCGCCTTTTATGAATAGAATCTTCTTACTGTTTTCCCCGACCAAACGGATTTTGTCGGCGTAAAAAAAATCTGCGGCAAGCCATATATTTAAATTCTGATTGATATCGTTAATATGAGTTTTGATATACCTATTATAATAAGAAGAAACATTATCAGGCAATTTTTTTGGGGAAATAAAGACAACCGAATCGGGTATTTGGGGACCGGAATAATATATATGGTATATATTATCCTCTTTGACAATGGAATCGGCCTTCAAGTAAGCGAACGGGAATGAAGAAGGCGCAATCGGCGAATCGCCTTTTTTTAAAGGAACTTCTTTAAAAACTTTCCGGTCGATATGAATCTTTATTATCGGCCGGATTGAATCATTCCGATTTTGTCCATAGAAAAAAAACGGGAAGAAGAAAAAACACAGCAAAAACAAGCCGGATACTTTCATTTTTATATAACGAAACATATTTTCATATAGTGTTTGAAAATCAAAAAAAACTTCATATATTTGCAAGCCAAATTTAGACATTTTAAACATATGCCTACCATACAGCAATTAATTAGGAAAGGACGCAAGACCATAACCAAGAAGAGTAAATCGGTTGCTTTGCAAGGCAGTCCGCAAAAACGCGGTGTATGCATTCGTGTATATACGACTACGCCTAAAAAACCGAATTCGGCCATGCGTAAGGTGGCCCGTGTTCGTTTGACCAATGGCAATGAAGTAAACGCATACATTCCGGGAGAAGGACACAATTTGCAGGAGCACTCGATAGTATTGGTTAGAGGTGGAAGGGTAAAAGATTTGCCCGGTGTTAAGTACCACATCATTCGTGGGGCATTAGATACAGCCGGCGTTGAAGGACGTAAACAACGTCGTTCCAAATACGGAACCAAACGCCCGAAGAAGTAATTGAAAAAAATAATTAAATGAGAAAAGGAAGACCTAAAAAAAGAAAATTGGCACCGGATCCCAAATTTAATGATCCGTTGGTAACCAGATTTGTAAACAATATTATGTGGGAAGGCAAGAAGTCGCTTGCTTTTCGTTTGTTTTATGATGCCTTGCACATTGTGGAACAAAAAAAGGAAGACGAGAGCAAATCGGCTTTGGAAATATGGAAAGAAGCATTGAGCAACGTGATGCCGCATGTAGAAGTGCGAAGTCGTCGTATCGGAGGGGCTACTTTCCAAATACCTACTCCCGTACGTCCCGACAGGAAAATTTCTTTGGGCATGAAGTGGCTTATCAAATATGCCCGTGCCCGCAATGAAAAAACTTTTCCTCAAAAATTAGCCGGAGAAATTTTAGCGGCTTATAAAGAAGAAGGCGCAGCCGTGAAGAAAAGAAACGATACGCATCGCATGGCCGAAGCCAATAAAGCATTTTCACATTTTAGATTTTAAACAGTATTGAAATGGGAAAGAGGAAGGATTTAACGAAAGTGCGGAATATAGGAATCGCCGCTCACATCGATGCCGGTAAAACCACGACTACCGAGCGTATTTTGTATTATACCGGTATTTCACACAAAATCGGTGAAGTGCACGAAGGAGCGGCTACCATGGACTGGATGGAACAGGAAAAAGAACGTGGTATCACAATTACTTCCGCCGCCACACGATGCGAATGGCCCTACCGCGGCGAAAAATACCAAATCAACATCATCGACACGCCCGGACACGTGGACTTTACCGTGGAAGTGGAGCGGTCGTTACGTGTGTTGGACGGTATGGTCGCTTTATTCAGTGCCGTGGACGGGGTGGAACCGCAGTCGGAAACGGTTTGGCGACAAGCAGACAAATACAAGGTGCCTCGAATTGGTTTCGTAAATAAAATGGACCGTCAAGGCGCCGATTTTTTTAATGTGGTCAACCAAGTCAAAGAAATGCTTGGCGGTAACGCCGTGCCTTTGCAAGTGCCCATCGGCGAAGAAGCCGATTTTAAAGGCGTAGTGGATTTGATTACCAAACAAGCCATCATTTGGAATGAGGAAGACATGGGGATGACCTATGAAGTGGTGCCCATTCCGGACGAATTGAAAGACACGGTGGACGAATATCGCGCCAAATTGATCGAAGCCGTAGCGGAATACGATGAAAACCTCATGGAAAAATTCTTCGAAGACGAAGATTCCATCACCGAAGACGAAATTATTGCCGCTTTGCGTGCCGCCACCATCGACATGTCCATTATTCCGATGTTGGCCGGTTCGGCATTCAAAAACAAAGGCGTACAGGCATTATTGGATGCCGTGATCCGTTTCTTGCCGTCGCCCGTGGACATCGAAGCCATAGAAGGAATCGATCCCCGGACGGGCGAAAAGGTCATACGGAAACCTTCGTACGACGATCCTTTTACCGCTTTGGCTTTCAAAATTGCAACCGACCCGTTTGTGGGCCGGTTGGCTTATTTTAGAGTATATTCGGGCGAATTGGAAGCCGGTAAAACGGTGTTGAATACCCGTTCGGGTAAGCGCGAAAGAATTTCCCGTATATATCAAATGCATGCTAACAAGCAAAATCCCATTCCTTCCATCGGAGCCGGAGATATCGGCGCCGGTGTAGGATTTAAAGACATCAAAACCGGTGATACGCTTTGCGACGAAAAACATCCCATTATTTTGGAATCCATGGACTTTCCCGAACCGGTTATCGGTATAGCGGTTGAACCCAAAACCAAAGCCGACATGGACAAATTGGGCATGGCCTTGTCCAAGTTGGCCGAAGAAGATCCCACCTTCCAAGTAAAAACCGATGAAAGCAGCGGACAAACGATCATTTCCGGAATGGGTGAATTGCATTTGGAAATTATCGTGGACCGGTTGAAGCGCGAATTTAAAGTTGAAGTAAATGTAGGTCAACCGCGCGTGGAATACAAAGAAGCATTGACCACACCGGTGGACCACCGCGAAGTGTATAAAAAACAAACCGGTGGACGAGGAAAATTCGCCGACATTATTTTCACTTTGGAACCGGCGGACGAAGGAAAAACCGGATTGGAATTTATCAATGAAATCAAAGGAGGAAATATTCCGCGGGAATATATTCCTTCGGTAGAAAAAGGTTTCAAGGAAGCCATGAAATCCGGACCTTTGGCCGGATTTGAAGTGGAAGGCATGAAAGTAACCTTGAAAGACGGGTCGTTTCACCCGGTCGATTCGGATTCCTTGTCATTCGAACTGGCGGCCAAATTAGGATTTAAAGAAGCCGCACGCAAGGCCAACCCCATATTGTTGGAACCGATTATGAAATTGGAAGTCGTTACACCCGAAGAATATATGGGTGATATCATTGGCGACCTCAACCGTCGCCGGGGACAAGTGCTCAGTATGGACGACCGGGCGGGTGCCAAAGTCATCAAGGCCCATGTGCCGTTGTCCGAAATGTTCGGTTATGTGACGGTACTTCGTACGCTGTCGTCCGGACGTGCCACGTCGTCCATGGAATTTTCGCATTATGCACCGGCACCCGATAATATTGCCGAAGAAGTAATTAAAAAAGAAAACGAATAATTTAAAAGACTATGGCTCAGCAAAAAATTCGAATAAAATTAAAGTCATACGATCATAACTTGATAGACAAGTCTGCCGAAAAAATCGTGAAGCAGGTCAAACAAACCGGTGCCTATGTAAAAGGTCCGATTCCCTTGCCGACAAAGAAAAGGATTTTTACGGTATTAAGATCACCGCATGTGAATAAAAAATCACGTGAGCAATTTCAATTGAATACCCATAAGCGATTAATCGATATTTTCAGTTCGTCGCCCAAGACGATTGATGTATTGATGAAAATGGAATTGCCCAGTGGAGTTGAAGTGGAAATAAAAATTTAAAATAAACTAAAAAGATGCCAGGATTAATTGGACGTAAATTGGGGATGACCAGTATTTTTGACGAGAACGGAAAAAATATTCCGGTAACCGTCATTGAAGTGGCGCCCAATTACGTAATTCAAGTCAGAACCAAGGAGAAAGACGGTTATGAAGCATTGCAGCTTGGTTTCGATGACAAAAAGGAGAAGCGTACCACCAAGGCGATGAAAGGACATTTTGAAAAGGCAGGTGTGACGCCCAAGCGGAAGATTGTCGAATTCCAAGGATTTGAAAAATCATATCAACCGGGTGATGAAATCCGCGTTGAAGACGTGTTTGTCGAAGGAGAATTTGTCGATGTAACGGGAACTTCGAAAGGGAAAGGTTTTCAAGGTGTGGTAAAACGGCATGGATTTGCCGGTGTGGGGCAAGCCACCCATGGCCAACACAACCGTTTAAGAGCCCCGGGTTCCATCGGTGCATCCGCCGATCCTTCCCGTGTGTTTAAAGGCATGAGAATGGCCGGAAAAATGGGTAATGAACGCGTCACCGTTCAAAACCTTAAAGTGATGAAAGTGATTCCCGAAAAGAACCTTTTGATTGTAAAAGGTAATGTGCCCGGACATAAAAAATCATATGTTTTAATTCGTAAGTAAATGAAAGCAAAGGTATATAACATAGAAGGAAAAGAAACGGGAAAAACCGTAGAATTGGCGGATGAAATATTTGGCATAGAGCCCAACGAACACGCCATGTATCTGGATGTCAAAAGATATCTGGCCGCTCAACGCCAAGGTACGCACAAAACCAAGGAAAGAGGCGAAGTGGCCGGAAGCACGCGAAAAATCAAACGTCAGAAAGGAACGGGAACAGCCCGTGCGGGTAGCATTAAAAATCCCTTGTTCAGAGGCGGTGGAACCGTCTTCGGACCGCGTCCGCGCGATTATAGTTTTAAATTGAACAAGAAAATCAAACGTCTGGCCCGCCGTTCGGCTTTGAGTTATATGATGAAAGAAGGAAAAATTCGCGTCATAGAAGATTTCGATTTGGAAGCCCCCAAAACCAAAGCATTTCTCAAAATTTTGGACAATTTTGAATTGAACGGAAAAAAATCGCTTTTTGTTTTGGGAGATATAAATAAAAGCGTATATTTGTCAGCGCGAAATTTACCGGAAGTAAAACTCGTAAGAGGTTCTGATTTAAACACTTACGTTATTTTGAATGCCGGAAATTTATTGATAAGCGAGCAAGGAATCGCCGAATTGGAAGAAATTTTAAAAAAGTAACGGATTATGAGCATTATCAAAAGACCGATTTTAACCGAAAAAATGGTTGATCAAGCCGACAAGTTCAACCGTTACGGATTTGTGGTGGATTTGAAAGCCGACAAACAACAAATAAAAAATGCCATTGAAAAAATGTATGGCGTGGAAGTATTGAAAGTTCGTACCATGATTTATCCGGCGAAGAAAAAATTGAAATATACCAGAAGCGGTATATTCACCAGTAAGAAAGGCGCATTCAAGAAAGCCATTGTGGATTTGAAAGAAGGACAAAGTATAGATTTTTACAATCAATAAAATTAAGTCATGGGAGTAAGAAAATTAAAACCGACCACACCGGGGCAGCGTTTTAGAATAGTCAATACATTTGACGCCATTACCACGGATAAACCCGAGAAGTCTTTATTGGCTCCGAAAAAAAGCACCGGCGGTCGAAATAATAAAGGCAGGCGTACGATGAGATATCGCGGAGGCGGTCATAAGAGACGTTACCGAATTATTGATTTTAAACGAAATAAATTCGATATACCCGCCACGGTCAAAACCATCGAATACGACCCGAACCGCTCGGCGTTTATCGCCTTGGTGGTTTATGCCGACGGAGAGAAACGCTATATTATAGCGCCGAATGAAATTAAAGTAGGCGATCAAATCGTGAGCGGAGAAAAAGTGCCCGCCGAAATAGGAAATGCCATGCCGATGAAAAATATCCCTTTAGGGTCGATTATTCATAATGTGGAATTAAAACCCGGAAAAGGAGCACAATTGGCAAGGAGCGCGGGAACATTCGCCCAATTAATGGCCAAAGAAGGAAAATATGTGGTGATTAAATTACCTTCGGGCGAAACCCGTTTGGTATTGGCCAACGGAATGGCCACCATAGGCGTAGTATCCAATAGCGATCATCAATTGGAGATGTCGGGCAAAGCCGGACGCTCGCGTTGGTTGGGACGTCGTCCGCGAACCCGTGGTGTAGCCATGAACCCCGTTGACCATCCCATGGGAGGTGGTGAAGGTCGTGCATCGGGCGGACATCCACGTTCCAGAAAAGGAATCCCTGCCAAAGGGTATAAGACACGTAATAAGAAAAAGTATAGTAATAAATTTATTCTTGAAAGAAGAAAGAAATAATTAGCGTATGGCAAGATCATTAAAAAAAGGACCTTACGTATTTTATAAATTGGAAAGAAAGATTCAAAAAAATGTAGAATCCGGACAAAAATCCGTTATAAAAACCTGGTCGCGCGCATCGATGATTACACCCGATTTTGTTGGTCAAACGATTGCGGTTCATAACGGACGCCAATTTATTCCCGTATATATTACGGAAAATATGGTAGGTCATAAGTTGGGAGAATTTGCTCCCACAAGAACTTTCCGCGGTCATGCGGGAGCCAAAAATAAAGGTAAAAAACGATAACCATGGGACGAAGAAAACACGAGATGGCCGAACGTTTAAAAGAAGAAAAACGCCAACGCATCATTGCCAAATTGCGTAATCATCGTACATCGGCACGAAAAACCCGAATGGTAGCCGACTTGATAAGAGGTAAAGATGTGGTAAAAGCGTTGAATATTCTTCGTTTTACAAGAAAAGGAAGCGCACCTGTTATTGAAAAACTTTTGGTAAGTGCCATCAATAACTGGGAACAAAAGAATCCCGAACGCGATATTGAAGAGGTGAATCTTTATATTAAAGAAATACGCGTGGACGAAGCCGGGATGTTGAAGCGAATTCAACCCGCTCCGCAAGGAAGGGCGCATCGAATCCGTAAACGTATGAGTCATATTACCATAGAATTGGCAGAAAAAGAATCAGAATAAAACAAAATTTATGGGACAAAAAACTAATCCGATAGGAAATAGATTGGGCATTATCAAGGGCTGGGATTCCATGTGGTTTAATCCGAAAAATTATGCGGATAACGTGGAAGAAGATTACAAAATCCGCAAATTCATTTCGGATAAAATCGAACGAAATGCACGCAACAAGATCATTTCCCATATTTATATAGACCGGACACCGAAAGAAGTGGTCGTTACCATCACAACCGCACGTCCGGGTATTATTATCGGAAAAGGCGGAGCGGAAGTGGACAGATTGAAGGAAGATTTGAAAAAATTGACCGATAAAAACGTTCAAATCAATATACACGAAATAAGAAGGCCCGAATTGGACGCCACCTTAGTGGCCCAAAATATTGCCCGTCAGATCGAAAATAGAATTTCCTATCGCCGTGCTATCAAGCAAGCCATTGCATCGACTATGCGAATGAAAGCCGAAGGAATTAAAGTACAGATTGCGGGCCGTTTGAACGGTGCCGAAATGGCAAGAACGGAGACTTATATGGATGGACGCGTGCCGTTGTCCACCTTCCGGGCGGATATTGATTATGCTTTGGAAGAAGCCCATACTACTTACGGACGAATAGGCGTAAAAGTATGGATTATGAAAGGAGAAGTTTACGGAAAACGTGAATTGAATCCTTTGACCGGAATATCTCAAAAAGATAAGAAACGTTCGAGAAGAAATCGTAGAAGATAAAAAAGTTGAATAATGTTACAACCGAAAAAATATAAATACCGCAAACAGCAAAAAGGCCGCATAAAAGGGAATGCCCAGCGGGGTAACCGTTTGGCCTTTGGTATGTACGGAATTAAGACGCTTGATCCGGGCCGAATTACCGCCCGACAAATTGAAGCGGCACGTGTGGCGGCTACCCGTTATATGAAAAGGGAAGGTCAGTTGTGGATTAAAATATTCCCGGATAAACCCATTACCCAAAAACCTTTGGAAGTACGTATGGGAAAGGGTAAAGGTAACGTGGAATATTGGGCTGCCGTAGTAAAACCCGGCAAGGTATTGTTTGAAATTGACGGCGTTTCGGAAGAAATAGCCCGGGAAGCATTAAGATTGGCCGCACAAAAATTGCCTGTGCGTTGTAAATTTATCATGGCTCCCGAATTAGGTAAAAAATAATCGAATATGAAGATGCAAGAAATAAAAGCGCTAAGCGACGGTGATTTATTGGAAAAAATAAAATTGACCAAGTCGTCTTATAACAAATTGAAAATCATGCATAGCGTTTCGCCTTTGGAAAATCCGATGCAATTGCGCGAAATGCGTAAAACCATCGCGCGCTTGCTCACGGAAAAAAAGGCGAGAGGTTTAAAATAACAGATTATGGAAGCTAAAAGAAATTTACGAAAAGAAAGGGTGGGTATCGTAGTATCCAATAAAATGGATAAATCGGTAGTAGTGGCCGAAGTAAAAAAAATCAAACACCCCAAATATCATAAATTCGTTTTGCGAACCAAAAAATACATGGCGCATGACGAAAAGAACGATGCTCAAATAGGCGATAAGGTCCGTATTATGGAAACCCGCCCGTTGAGCAAAAGAAAAAGATGGAGAATTGTTGAAATAATCGAAAGAGCCAAGTAAGATGATACAGCAAGAATCAAGAGTTAAAGTAGCAGACAATACCGGTGCCAAAGAAGCATTGGTCATTCGTGTGTTGGGAGGTACCAGACGTCGTTATGCACGCATCGGAGACAAAGTAGTGGTTACCGTGAAACAGGCCACGCCTAACGGTACCATGAAAAAAGGACAAATTTCAACCGGTGTGGTGGTACGAACCAAAAAAGAAATCAGGCGACCCGACGGATCATATATCCGATTTGACGATAATGCCATTGTGCTTTTGAATGCACAAGGAGAAATGAGAGGAACCCGTGTGTTCGGTCCCGTAGCCCGGGAACTGAGGGATAAGAAATTTACAAAAATAATATCTCTTGCTTCTGAAGTATTATAAATTTAATCGCATGAAAAAATTTAAAATAAAAAAAGGAGACTTGGTCATGGTAATGGCCGGAAAAGATAAAGGGAGCAAAGGTCACGTATTGCAAGTTATTAAGGATAAAGACCGGGTGTTGGTTGAAGGTGTGAACATCGTTCAAAAGCGCGTAAAACCGACTACCGAAAACCCGCAAGGAGGGATTATTGAAAAAGAAGCGCCCATCCACATATCCAATGTGATGTTGGTGGACCCCAAAACAGGGGAGCCCACACGGGTAGGTTATAAAACGAAAGATGGTAAGAAAATACGATATTCAAAGAAATCAGGAGAACAAATATAAGTTATGAATTACGTACCGAGATTAAAAAAATTATATGTGGAAAAGGTTATTCCCGAAATGATGGAAGAGTTCGGGTATAAAAACAAAATGCAAGTACCTAAACTGCAGAAAATCGTTATCAACAGAGGAGTAGGCCAAGCCACGCAGGATAAAAAATTGGTGGACTATGCGGTGGAAGAATTGACCATGATAGCCGGTCAAAAAGCAGTGCCCACCATTTCGAAAAGAGACGTCGCCTCATTTAAATTGAGAAGAGGCATGCCCATTGGTGCCAAAGTAACTTTGCGCGGTGATAAAATGTATGAATTCCTCGATCGTTTGATAACCGTTGCCTTGCCGCGCGTTCGTGACTTTCAAGGCGTGAAGCGTGATGCATTTGACGGGAGAGGAAATTATAATTTGGGAATAACCGAACAAATTATTTTTCCGGAAATAGATTTCGATAAGATTCATAAAATTGCCGGAATGGATGTTACCTTTGTCACCTCGGCAAAGACGGATAAAGAAGCATACGCATTATTGGATAAATTAGGGTTACCGTTTAAAAAGAAAAAATAAAATATGGCAAAAGAATCGATGAAAGCCCGCGAAAGAAAACGGGCGAAATTAATAGCGAAATATGCGGAGAAACGCCGCAAACTAAAAGAAGCGGGAGACTGGGAAGCACTGCAAAGACTTCCTAAAAATTCCGTTCCTATTCGTTATCACAACCGGTGTAGCATCACGGGAAGACCGCGTGGTTACATTCGCTTTTTCGGTATATCACGTGTAACATTCCGTGAAATGGCCAATCAAGGATTGATTCCCGGCGTAAAGAAGGCAAGTTGGTAATAAAATATTGAAGATATGCATACAGATCCGATAGCAGATTATTTAACCAGAATACGAAATGCGCAAATGGCGGGGCACAGGGTAGTGGAAATACCCGCTTCGAAATTAAAAGAAAATATCACGCGCATTTTGAAAGATCAGGGTTATATCCTGAATTATAAAATGATAAAAAACGAACAAGATCATCCGGTTATTAAGATTGCCTTGAAATATGATAAAACAACCGGAGAACCCGTTATCAAAGGATTAAAAAGGGTAAGTAAACCGGGATTGAGAAAATATGCCGATGTGAAAAATTTACCCAAGGTAATCAATGGCTTAGGTATTGCCATTGTGTCCACATCCAAAGGAATAATGACCGATAAGCAAGCCCGCAAAGAAAACGTGGGTGGTGAAATTTTAGCATATATCTATTAAAACATCAACTTATGTCACGAATAGGGTTTAAACCGATAGAAATACCGTCCAATATCACTATTGATTTGAAAGACAACATTATGACCGTAAAAGGACCGTTGGGCGAATTGACACAGGAAATTAAAGACGTGGAGTTGGAGATAAAAGACAACGTTATTCATGTAAAACGTTTGTCCGAATCCAAACATCATAAATCCATGCACGGCTTGTTTCGTTCATTGATTTACAATATGATTAAAGGTGTATCGGAAGGATGGACCAAAGAATTGGAATTGGTCGGTGTGGGTTATCAAGCAAAAAACCAAGGTCAGTTGCTGGAATTGGCATTGGGTTTTTCGCATAACATTTTATTTGAGATTCCGGCCGAAGTGAAAGTGGAAACGATATCGGAAAAAGGAAAAAATCCGGTGATTAAATTAAAATCACACGACAAGCAATTGGTAGGCCAAATTGCCGCCAAAATACGTTCTTTGCGCAAGCCCGAACCTTATAAAGGAAAAGGTGTGCGCTATGTAGGTGAAGAAATCAGAAGAAAAGCAGGTAAAACAGCATAAATAATTTAGAAGGTATGGGATTAACAAAAGAAGCAAAGGCACTACGAGTACGCCGACGTATCAGAAAAAAAATAAAAGGAACCGCAGAACGTCCTCGCATGTCGGTTTTTAGAAGTAATAAAGATATTTATGTACAAATCATCGACGATACGGCCGGCATTACTTTGGCTTCGGCATCGTCGAGAGATAAAGATATAATGACAAAGGAAGGCACGAAAACCGATAAAGCCCGCATGGTAGGCGAAAAAATTGCCCGCATCGCTTTGGAAAAAGGCATTGAAAAAATTGTTTTTGACAGAGGAACGCATATATATCACGGAAGAATAAAAGCATTGGCCGAAGGGGCCAGAAAAGGAGGTTTAAAATTCTAAGATTATGTTGGAAAAGTATAAAAATGCAAAAAAAATAAATCCGGCGGGACTTGAATTGCAAGACCGTTTGGTGTCCGTTCGACGTGTTACGAAGGTAACCAAAGGTGGTAGAACATTCAGTTTTTCGGCACTCGTAGTAGTAGGTGACGGAAACGGTATAGTCGGATTCGGAGTGGGTAAATCCAAGGAAGTGCCCGATGCCATTCAAAAAGCATTGGAAAATGCCAAAAAGAATTTGGTCAAAGTGCCCGTATTGAAAGGAACTGTTCCGCACGAGCAATATGGCAAATTCGGAGGTGCAAAGGTATTTATCAAACCCGCCTCCGAAGGTACGGGAGTGATTGCAGGTGGAGCCATACGTGCCGTATTGGAATCGGCCGGCGTGCATGACGTATTGACCAAATCATTGGGTTCGTCGAATCCTCATAATGTGGTAAAAGCCACCATGGATGCCTTGCTGAAAATGCGGGATCCTTATACGGTTGCCCAACAAAGAGGAATTACCTTAAACAAATTATTTAACGGTTAAATCGAAGCAGTATGAAAAAGGTTGTTGTAACCAAAATAAAAAGTACTATTAATCGTCCTCAAAAACAAAAAAGAATTATGGAGGCATTGGGTTTGCGTAAAATCGGACAATCCCGTGAACATGTATTGACTCCTCAAATAGAAGGAATGATTAACAAAGTAAAGCATTTGGTTAAAATAGAAGAAATTTAAAGCAGAAAGGCAATGAAATTATCTAAATTAAAACCCGCAAAAGGGGCGGTAAAGCAAAATACACGATTGGGAAAAGGAGAAGGTTCCAAAAAAGGCGGAACGGCCGGACGTGGTCATAAAGGCCAAAAATCGCGTTCGGGTTATTCCAGAACATCCGGTTTTGAAGGCGGACAGATGCCTTTGTATAGAAGAGTTCCAAAATTCGGTTTTAAAAATATCAATCGTGTGGAATATACGCCCTTGAATTTATCGACCGTTCAAAATTGGGTGGAAAGCGGAAAAATTTCCGACTATATAGACGTGGATATGCTTTATGAAATGAAGTTTATTTCAAAAACCGACAAAGTAAAACTGTTGGCAAAAGGAGAATTAAAATCACCCGTTACAATTAAAGTACACAAAGCATCGCGCAAGGCGGTGGAAGCAGTGGAAAAAGCGGGCGGAAAGGTAGAATTTATCTAAAAACAAGCAGATGAAGAAAATTTGGGATACCATATTGGCTATTTGGCAAATCACCGACTTAAGACAAAAAATTATTTTTACGTTGGGATTGATTTTGGTCTATCGCTTCGGCGCACAAGTAACACTGCCCGGCATAGATCCGACCCAATTGGAAAATTTGGCAAACCAAGCGACCGGTAATCCGTTACTGGATTTATTGAATCAGTTTACCGGTGGTGCTTTTGCCAAAGCATCGGTGTTTGCCTTGGGGGTGATGCCTTATATTTCCGCCTCGATTATTGTGCAATTGATGGGAGTAGCCGTTCCTTATATTCAAAAATTACAAAAATCGGGCGAGAGCGGAAGAAAAAAAATCACCCAATTAACACGTTATCTTACATTGGCGGTTACTTTAATTCAAGGTCCCGGTTATTTATACAACCTTCATAACATTCTTCCCCGTGAAGCATTTTTATTACCGGACAGTTTATTTATTCCCGCTTCATTGGTGATTCTCTCAACCGGCACGATTTTTGCCATGTGGTTGGGCGAAAAAATAACCGATAAAGGAATAGGAAACGGTATCTCAATTCTCATTATGATAGGTATTTTGGCCAGATTGCCGCAATCGTTGTTTCAAGAATTTACGGCCCGTGTAACCAATCAGGAAGGCGGACTGATGCTATTTTTGTTTGAAATTGTCGTTTGGTTGGCCGTGATAGCCATCAGTATTTACTTGGTTAAGGCCTTTCGGCCGGTTCCCGTACAATATGCCCGGCGGACTTTGGGAGGCGGATTCGAAAGAAATATTTTCGGTTCGCGCCAATATATTCCGTTAAAATTGAATGCCGCGGGTGTGATGCCCATCATTTTTGCACAAGCCATTATGTTTATACCCTCATTGGCCGTTTCATTATCCGATTCCGATTGGGCCAAAACCATTCAGAATATATTCGGAAACATATTCGATCCTTGGTATAATGTGGTATTTTTCCTGATGGTGGTATTGTTCACCTATTTTTATACGGCCATTACGGTGCAAACCAATCAAATTGCAGACGATTTGAAACGTAGTGGCGGATTTATTCCGGGAATTCGTCCCGGTAGTCAAACCGCGGAATATTTGGATGACATTTTGTCCAAAATTACTTTGCCCGGAGCAATATTTTTGGGCATCATAGCCATTCTCCCGATTTTTGTATATCATATTTTCGGTATGCAACAATCCTGGGCGATGTTTTACGGAGGCACATCCTTGTTGATTATAGTAGGTGTGGCCATTGACACCATTCAACAAGTGGAAGCATATCTATTGAACCGTCATTATGACAACCTCCTAAAAACGGGACGAAGAAGAAACATATAAAATTTATGGCAAAACAAAAGGCAATAAAAGTTGACGGTATAATTAAAGAGGCCCTTTCCAATGCGATGTTTCGCGTAGAATTGGAAAACGGTCATATCGTAACGGCACATATCTCGGGAAAAATGCGGATGCATTATATCAAACTTTTGCCCGGTGATAAAGTGGCGGTTGAATTAAGCCCCTATGACTTAACACGGGGCAGAATAACATTCAGATACTAAAAAGAAAAAAAATGAAAGTAAGAGCATCTTTAAAAAAGAGAAGTCCGGAGGACAAGATAGTACGCCGTAAAGGGCGGTTGTATGTGATCAATAAAAAGAATCCGAAACATAAACAAAGACAAGGATAATTATGGCACGAATAGCAGGTGTTGATTTACCGAAAAACAAAAGAGGCGAAATCGCATTGACCTACATCTTTGGAGTAGGGCGCAGTCGTTCAAACGAAATATTGGCCAAAGCCGGCGTGGATCCGGATAAGAAGGTGAAAGATTGGGACGAAAAAGATATCGCATCCATCCGTAAAGTAATCGCTGATTATAAAATAGAGGGTGCACTACGTTCCGAAATTCAAATGAATATCAAACGATTGATGGATATCGGTAGTTATCGTGGAATCCGTCACCGGTTGGGGCTGCCTTTGCGCGGACAAAAGACCAAAAACAATTCACGTACGCGTAAAGGAAAACGTAAAACAGTGGCTAACAAGAAAAAAGCAACAAAATAATATAAGAATTTTGATATGGCAAAATCAAGAAGTAAAAAAAGAAAGGTTAAAGTTGATCCTATAGGAGAGGCACACATTCAGGCGACCTTTAACAACATTATTATCTCCTTGACCAATACCAAAGGAGAAGTCATTTCATGGTCGTCGGCAGGCAAGATGGGTTTTAAAGGATCGAAGAAAAATACGCCTTATGCCGCCCAAGTTGCGGCGGAAGATGCCGCTAAAGTGGCCTACGAAGCCGGGTTGCGCAGGGTGAGAGTTTTTGTAAAAGGACCCGGAAACGGAAGAGAAGCGGCTATCCGTACCATTCATAATAACGGAATTGAAGTCATTGAAATAATAGATGTCACACCGATACCTCATAACGGTTGCAGACCGCCGAAAAGAAGAAGAGTTTAATTAAATAAGAAAAGAATTATGGCACGATACAGAGGACCAAAAACCAAAATAGCACGGCGTTTCGGCGATCCGATATTCGGACCCGATAAGTATTTTGAACGCAGAAAATACCCTCCCGGACAACACGGGTTGATGCGAAAAAGAAGAAAAAAATCGCAATATGCCATCCAATTGGATGCCAAAATAAAAGCCAAACATATTTACGGCATCTTGGAACGCCAATTTAAAAATACATTTAAAAAAGCAGCTCAGGCAGGGGGCAATACAGGGGAAGTATTGCTTCAATTATTGGAATCCCGTTTGGATAATGTAGTTTATCGCATGGGAATTGCTCCTAGCCGGAGAGCAGCCAGACAACTTGTTTCACATAAACATATCACCGTCAATGGAAAAGTAGTAAATATCCCCTCATTTACCTTGCGTCCGGGCGATGTGGTAGGCGTGCGAACCAAGTCCAAAAGTTTGGAAACCATACAGGAATCATTAAAAAACCGTTCCAATCAATACGACTGGCTTACATGGAATGATGAAAAAATGGAAGGCACCTTCGTTAATGTACCCGAAAGGATGCAGATTCCTGAAAATATTGAAGAACACTTAATTGTGGAATTGTATTCTAAATAATCTAATTAACTTAATTGCAATGACCGGATTAAAAAATAATTTTCAGATACCCAGTGAAGTTAATGAACTCGAATCCCATGATTTTCAGGCCAAATTCGATTTCAAACCTTTGGAACCCGGATTCGGATTAACCATCGGTAATGCACTGCGACGCGTGCTTCTGTCGTCGTTGGAAGGATATGCCATTACTTCCATTCACATTCAAGGTATTCCTCACGAGTTCAGTACTATCGAAGGCGTTGTTGAAGATGTAACAAGTATTGTGTTGAATTTTAAACAAATCCGCTTTAAACCCAATGAACCTAATGCGGAAGAAGAACGCGTTCATGTAACTTTACAAGGTAAGGAACAATTTACAGCCGGAGATTTACAGGCCTTTATTCGAAATTTCAAGATCCTTAATCCCGATTTGGTATTAATGAATACCGACGGAAAAGTAAAAATAGACCTTACGATAGAAATTAGTAAAGGACGCGGGTATGTCACATCCGAAGAAAATAAAAAACCCGATATGCCTTTCGGCACCATCTTTATGGATGCTATTTTCTCCCCGATAAAACATGTAAATTATAATATTGAAAATTATCGGGTGGGACAAAAAACCGACTATGAGCGGTTGATAATCGAAGTAAAAACGGACGGTTCCATTACGCCGCGTGAAGCATTGGCCGAATCGTCAAAAATTCTTATTCGTCATTTCGTATTGTTTTCCGATGAAAAACTGATGATTTCCAATGAAGAAAAAAAGGAAAACAACTCCATAGACGAACAATTGCTGAATATGAGCGGACTGTTAAAGACCAAAATCGAAGAACTCGGTATCGGACAACGCTCGCTTAATTGCCTTAAAGCGGCCGATGTAAATACTTTGGGCGACTTGGTGCAATATAATAAGAACGACTTATTAAAATTGAGAAATTTCGGTAAAAAATCCTTGCAAGAATTGGAAAAAATTGTGGAGGAAAAAGGTTTGACATTCGGAATGGATTTGTCAAAATATAAGATTGATTAATTAACGGATTTATTAAGAAGAAAAAATTATGAGACATAATAAGAAATTTAATCACTTGGGAAGGAAATCCGCACATCGCAAAGCGATGCTGAGCAATATGGCCAATTCTTTAATAGAACACAAACGTATTCATACTACGTTGGCTAAGGCCAAGGCCTTACGCATGTATCTCGAACCCCTTATCACACGGAGTAAAGAAGATACCATGCATAACCGGCGTATGGTGTTCAGAAAATTAAAAAACAAATATGCCGTAACCGAACTGTTCCGTAATATTTCTCAAAAAATCGGCGACCGCCCGGGTGGATATTTGAGAATTATCAAATTGGGGAATCGTTTGGGCGATAATGCCGAAATGGCTTTAATCGAATTTGTGGATTACAATACTACTTATACCAAAGAAGAAAAAGTTAAGAAAACAAGAAGAAGACGCCGGAAGAAAAAGGTTGAGCAAGCTCCTGCTGAAAATCAAACTCAGCAAAATACGGAAGAACAAGCCGGAGAAAACGAAAATTCCGGAACCGAAAACAGCGAAAAATAAAAATCTTTTTTCGAATTTTAATAAAAACTGCCTTTTTACAGGCGGTTTTTTTATTTATGTATTATATTAACGTCAAATAAAAGAATTATGGGAGCAATTGAATTTATACATGCCAGACAAATTTTTGACTCCAGAGGAAATCCTACCGTAGAAGTGGAAGTAATAACGGATTTGGGTGGATTCGGTCGTGCTGCCGTTCCTTCGGGTGCTTCGACCGGCGCCTTGGAAGCATTGGAATTGCGCGACGGATGTGATGAATATCATGGCAAATCCGTATTTAAAGCCATTGAAAATATTCATGAACATATCTTCCCCGCCCTAAAAGGTATCAATGTGTTCGATCAACCCATGATTGATGCCATTATGTTGTCACTTGACGGAACCGAAAACAAATCCAAACTCGGAGCCAATGCGATATTGGGCGTTTCTTTGGCCGCTGCAAAGGCAGCCGCAGACGAATTGGGAATGTCATTATTTAAATATTTGGGCGGACCGAATGCCAAAACCCTGCCCGTACCCATGATGAATATTGTCAATGGCGGTTCGCATTCCGATGCACCCATTGCTTTTCAGGAATTTATGATTATTCCAACCGGAGCAGAGACCTTTACACATGCCATGCAAATGGCTACCGAAGTTTTTCATGGATTGAAAAAGATATTAAAAGAGCGCGGATTAAATACCGCTGTGGGCGATGAAGGCGGATTTGCACCCGCATTTGAAGGAACCGAAGATGTAATAGAAACCATTTTGGCAGCCGTTAAATCCCAAAACTATAAACCGGGGGAAGATTT
The DNA here is from genome assembly GCA_027067965.1 of Flavobacteriales bacterium. GTDB lineage: Bacteria > Bacteroidota > Bacteroidia > Flavobacteriales > Flavobacteriaceae > JAADED01. The sequence continues at coordinate 38,336 of JAMOUV010000006.1, forward strand.
TATGTTGGCATTGGATGTGGCCGCTTCGGAATTTTACAAAGACGGCATTTATGACTATACGATTTTCGAGGGACCCAAGGGAACCAAGAAAACACGTGAACAACAGGTGGCTTACCTGGAAGAACTGGTCTCGAAATATCCCATCATATCCATCGAAGACGGCATGGCGGAAGACGATTGGGAAGGGTGGAAATTACTCACACGGCGTTTAGGTGACAAAATACAATTGGTAGGAGACGATCTATTTGTCACCAATACCAAAATCCTTGAAAAAGGTATTAAAGAAGGAATAGCAAATGCCATTCTGATCAAACTTAATCAAATCGGTACGCTGACCGAAACTTTGGAAGCCATCGAAATGGCGCACAAGGCGGGCTATAAAGCCGTCATATCCCACCGGTCGGGCGAAACGGAAGATACTACCATTGCCGATTTGGCGGTAGCCACCAATGCGGGACAAATCAAAACCGGCTCGCTTTCCCGAACAGACAGAATGGCCAAATACAATCAATTATTACGCATCGAAGAAGAACTAAAACCCGTTGGCGTATATCCGGGAATGCGGGTTTTTCAATAATAAAATCGATAAAAATGCCTCCGATAAGGAGGTTTTTTTATCGGTAGCATGCATCATTTCGATTAGTCCGGATGAAGGCGGGTTTAAGATGAGGTGATTTAATAAGATTCGAATTTATTTACCACTTTTTCAAGACTTTCTTTGCTTCCTACGATGGTGAGAATATCGCCTAAGCGAAGGCGGGTATATCCATGGGTAAATACCGTATTGTTTTTTCGCTTTAAAGAAAGAATTATGATATCATGGGGTAATTTTAAATCCCGAATATGAAGTCCGGCCAAATCGGGATTTCTTATTTCCACATCCGTGGCATCGGTATGGCCATCGTCGCCTAAGATGATTTCCATAGCTTGAGGCGAACGAACCGTATGCTCAAGCATATTTACCATGGCCGACATGGGTTCAATGGTAATGGCACCCAGTTTTTTCATCGGTTCCATATATTTTGCCGTATGTACCGTGGCTACGGTCATTTTCGGACCCAAATTTTCATACAACCATTCGGCAATTCTGTAATTTATTCGGTCTTCGGGGTGCAGAAGCACAAAAGCATCTGCCGGTTTCCAATTGATTTTTTTGAGGAACAAGGGTGAATATTCTTCCACTTGAATAACGGGTAGGTCTTTTCTTGATATATTTTGTGAGGTAATAATGGATACGTCCCATCCTTTTTTTTGAAGCGATTTGGCAAGATTTGCCGAGACATTGTCGTAAGAAAATATATAGGCCCGTTTCCCTTTATCTTTCAAAAAAACACGGGGTTTTTTGTGAGATTCATGCACAAAATTCAACGCGAATTTAAACAAGGGCGGTCCCACCAATTGGTTTAAAATAATCATGGCAATAACAACCGTTTCAAATTCTTTTCCCCATTCGGGAAACGTATTGCCTACCAAAGTGGCCAACCCGATGGCCACGCCTGCTTGGGTTACATACGGCATCCAGCCCACCCATAAATATCTTTTCGGATCGCGTACCCAAAAAACGCCGATGGCATTGGCAATGATTAATGTAATAATTCTAATCACAAAAAATAATACGGCCAATCCCATAACCGATTGAAGGGTTTGTAAGGATAAAGAAGCACCGGTTAAGGTAAAAAACAATACTAATATGAAAGGTAATATCTCTTCCAAAAAGTCTTCGAAATCCTGCCTGTATGAAGTATAATTTACTACATAGAAACTTGCTGTGATGGCAGATAACAATGGTTCCATCTCGAAGGCATGATTAAAAATACGATAGGAATAGGATTCCAAATAATGCGTGACGAAATAAATTCCGTATGCCAAGATCAGTAAAAGAATGATTTTTACACTCTTTATCCAATGTGTACGCAAGACCCATTGAATAAGAATCCCGAAAATCAAACCCAAAATAACGGATAGAAGAATGCCCAGAATCAAAAAGACATAAAAAACAAAGTCGGTTTCCGCTCCCTGAATAACCGCCCGGGCGTAAGCAAATGTGATGGAAAATAATACAATGACCAGTACATCTTTGAGTACGGTTACTCCCATAACCGTTTTGGTAAACGGCCCTCTTGCGCGAATTTCATTAATTATTGCTACGGCCGAAGATGGTGAACGGGCGACAAATACCGTTCCGAATAAAATGGCGATTGCAAGGCGTGACACCTTGTCAAGTTGTTGCATGAAGGGAATATAATCACTGATATAATAAATAAATACACTGCTCAGAATAAAAGTTACAAATAACTGGGCGATGGTCATCCGCCGGATACTTTTAATTCTGCTTCTCAACTCATTGATATGCAGTTCCGCCCCTGCAGAAAAGGCAATAATAGCCAGAGATAGTTCAATAATAAAATTGAGATGTGAAATGGTTTCTTCCGGAAGAAAATGTAAAAGTGAATTGCCCGCCACAATCCCCAATAAAATAATACCGGTAATGAGCGGAAATTTGAATTTTTTTTGAAAGAATAAAGCAAACTGATAAGCCGCCATCGATACTAACCCGAAAGCAATAAAATCTTTTAGCCATATAAACCAATCGATATGGGGGGATTTTTCAATGCTAAGAATATTGACCGTCAGCAAGTTATCAAAAAAACATATCATGAGCCGGATATTTGTCGTCTCCGAAAGCAAAATAATGAAAAAATTAAGGAAATAATGATGCTTTTGTTTGATACGGAAAAATATTCTTCCATTCGTGCCGAGATTGGCTTTCTATTTTATTTTATCAAATCCCGCATTTGACCTTTATCGTGTTATTGGCTGTATTTTTTACCTTATAATACTTACCTTTGCAAGCAAACAACGGATTTTATGAAATATCGAACCCATACTTGTGGAGAATTGCGACTTTCGGATGTAGGCAAAAAAGTGGTTTTAAGCGGTTGGGTCCAACGGATCCGTGACTTGGGCGCAGTGCTTTTTGTCGATTTACGCGACCGCTACGGAATTACGCAATTGGCTTTTTATGAAGAAAATAAAGAACTCTTGGAAGAAGCCGCAAAATTAGGACGCGAATTTGTCATCATGGCTGAAGGCACGGTAACCGAAAGAGAAAGCAAAAACAAAAAACTTCCTACGGGCGACATTGAAGTGAAGGTGGACAAACTCACCGTGCTCAATGCATCGAAAGTGCCGCCCTTTACCATAGAAGATCAAACGGATGGTGGCGAAGAAATTCGTGCTAAATACCGCTATTTGGATATCCGGCGCAATCCGTTGAAAAATAATTTGATTTTCCGGTCACGCGTCACCCAAGCCGTTCGAAACTACTTGACCGAACAAGGTTTTATCGATATAGAAACGCCGTATTTGATTAAATCCACACCCGAAGGAGCCCGGGATTTTGTGGTGCCTTCCCGCTTGCATCCGGGACAATTTTACGCCCTTCCCCAATCGCCGCAGACTTTTAAACAATTATTAATGGTAGGCGGAATGGATAAGTATATGCAAATTGTCAAATGTTTTAGAGATGAGGATTTAAGAGCCGACCGTCAACCCGAATTTACCCAAATCGATTGCGAAATGTCTTTTGTCGAACAAGAAGATGTGTTGCAAACCTTTGAAGGACTCATTAAACATTTATTAAAGAAATTTCATGGTATAGACACCGGCGATTTTCCCCGTATGACCTTTGCGGAAGCCATGGAACGTTATGGCACGGACAAACCCGACATCCGTTTCGGAATGGAATTGGGCGAAATAACGGACTTGGTGAAGAACAAAGATTTTAAAGTCTTCTCTTCATCGGAATATACCGCCGGTATTGCCGTCCCGGAAGCGGCGAATTTTTCTCGTAAACAAATCGATGAACTTACCAAATGGGTGCAACGACCCCAAATCGGTGCCAAAGGTTTGGTTTGGGTAAAATACAACGAAGACGGGTCTTTTAAATCTTCCGTAGATAAATTTTTTAACGAAGAAGATTTCAAACAATGGGCAGAACGCATGCAAGCCCGTCCCGGTGATTTGATGTTGGTTTTATCGGGAAATAAAGAAGCCACCCGCAAACAACTCGGTGCATTGCGTATGGAAATGGGCGAACGTTTGGGATTACGCAAATCGGACGAATTCGCTCCGCTTTGGGTATTGGATTTTCCCTTGCTGGAATGGGACGAAGAAACCGGTCGCTATCACGCCATGCATCATCCTTTTACTTCACCGAAGCCCGAAGATATTCACTTCCTCGAAACCGATCCCGGACGAGTGCGTGCCAATGCTTACGACTTGGTATTGAACGGCAATGAAATTGGCGGTGGGTCCATCCGTATTCATGACAGGGAATTACAACAAAAGATGTTTAAACTGCTCGGCTTTTCGGACGAAGAAGCCCAACGTCAATTCGGTTTTCTTATGAATGCTTTTGAATACGGCGCTCCGCCCCATGGCGGAATTGCTTTGGGCCTGGACCGTTTGGTAGCTATTTTGGCAGGGAAGGAAAGCATTCGCGATTTTATTGCTTTTCCTAAAAATAATGCCGGGCGAGATGTCATGATTGATGCCCCCGATTATATTTCGGAAGAACAATTGAAAGAATTGCACTTGCGTTTGGATTTGGATTAACTCCCCGGATTATTGTTCTTTTAATGCGCGGGCAATGTCGGTCAATTCCCTGTACCACGCCTTTCCGAATTTTCGGATAAGTGGTTCTTTTAAAAATTGATAAAGCGGAATTTTTAATTGCTCTCCCAATTTACATGCCGGCGAACATATTTCCCAGCGATGATATTGCACGGCGGTAAAATCCTTGTATTCCTTTAACCGAACCGGATATAAATGACAGGAAATAGGTTTTTGAAAATTTATTTCTCCCTTCCGGTAAGCCAGTTCAATGGCACACATTGCAATTCCTTTGTCGTCAAAAACCGTATAAGCACATTCTTTTCCGTCAATAAGAGGCGTAACCGTATCGCCGTCGCTATCCGTAACATATACACCTTGTTTTTCCACCGCTTCAATACCTTGCGGACGCATAAATTTCTTGACTTGCGGATAAATTTCTTTTAAAATAAATTTTTCTTCTTCCTCCAGCGGAGCCCCCGAATCGCCTTGCACACAACATTCTCCTTTACACGCTTCCAGATCGCACACAAATTTTTCTTTTATCAAATCGATCGATACGATGGTTTTGCCTATTTCAATCACAAAAATTATTTTTTGCAAATTTTGAAAAATAAAATGCAATGTCAAAGGTTGTAAGGATTTTTATTATCTTGCTTTTAAAACTAAAATTATGAATCCTTTTTTGATTTTTATTTTATTTCTCTTATTCGTTTTGGCTTTCGATATGTTTTTTATCGTCAAACAACAAACGGCGGTTATTGTCGAACGCTTGGGAAAATTTCATTCCGTTCGCTATGCCGGATTGCATTTCAAATTGCCGATTATCGACCGATTGACCAAACGAATAAACTTGCGTATTCAACAATTGGATGTCAATGTGGAAACCAAAACCAAGGATGATGTATTTGTCCATTTAAAAGTTTCCACGCAATATCAAATTCCCAAGGATCGCGTAAAAGACGCGTATTATAAACTCGAAAACCCGTGGGAACAAATCACTTCATATATTTTCGATGTGGTCCGTGCCGAAGTGCCCAAGATGCGATTGGACGACGTCTTCGAACGAAAAGATGATATTGCCATTGCGATTAAACGGGAATTGAATGATGCCATGATTGATTACGGATACAATATTATTAAAACTTTGGTCACCGATATAGATCCCGATGCACAAGTAAAAGCCGCCATGAACCGCATCAATGCAGCCGAGCGTCAAAAAATCGCCGCCCAGTACGAAGGAGACGCCCAACGCATACTTATCGTAGAACGTGCCAAAGCCGAAGCCGAAAGCAAACGCTTGCAAGGTAAAGGTATTGCCGACCAACGGCGCGAAATTGCCAAGGGATTGGAAGAATCGGTAGATGTGCTTAATAAAGCGGGTATTAATCCGCAAGAAGCAAGCGCCCTTATTATTATCACCCAACATTACGACACTTTGCAAGCCATCGGCCAAGACTCCAAATCCAACTTGATTCTTATTCCCAACCGTCCCGAAGTGGCCAGTACCATGCTAACCGACTTAATCACTTCGCTTTCAGCCGCGGGTAAGGTAATCGAATCTTCAAACGACGATAAAAAGAAAGAATAAAATCCGAAAAATTAGTTGATCATGGGTGGCGGACATCACCATCATCATATATCCGGCAAAAATTTGGGATTAGCCATCGTGCTCAATGTTTTGATCACACTTGCCCAAATTATCGGAGGCGTGATATCGGGTAGTTTGGCCCTTATTTCCGATGCTTTACATAATTTTTCAGATGTATTGAGTTTGATTATTGCCTATGCGGCTCATAAAATTTCCCGTCGCAAACAAAGTTATATTCAAACCTACGGCTTCAAACGTGCCGAAGTGATTGCGGCTTTTATTAACGCTTCCACGCTGATTATGGTCGCCGTATATCTGATTGCCGAATCCATAAAACGTTTTTTCGTTCCCGAAGAAGTCAATTCGAACATGGTGATATGGCTGGCCGGATTTTCCATTTTAGCCAACGGAATCAGTGTATTACTCTTGATGCGCGATTCCAAACATAACTTAAACATGCGGGCCGCATATTGGCATTTGATGTCCGATATGCTCACTTCCGTAGCCGTACTGGCGGGCGGATTGGTGATGAAATATACCGGATTCTACGGCGTGGATGCCATCCTTTCCATCGGTATTGCCGCATATTTATTGATTTTGGGCGGAAAACTTTGGTATGAAGCATTTGAAATACTCATGGAGTTTGCTCCCAAAGAAATTGATATTGCCGAACTGAACCGAAAAGTAAAACAAATAAAAGGTATTAAAAACATGCATCACGTGCATTTATGGCGACTAAACGAACATGATATCCATCTTGAAGCGCATTTGACCTTTGAAGAGGATATTCCACTCTCAGAATTTGACAAAATTTGTGAACAAGTGGAAGAAATAATGCAAAAAGATTTCGGAATTACCCATACGAATTTACAACCCGAATTTAACCGGAAAGATTCGCAAATGATTATTATTCAGGACGAAAAGACCACCGCTACACCTTGAGTGCGGCCGGTATATAGCCAAAGACCTCTATTAAACAAGCCAATGGTCATTTTTTCCTAGCGCTATTTTTAGTAAATTTGAATTAAAAATTCGGTATGCAAGATTCGCGTGATATTTTACAAAAAAAGATAAGTTTCGAAGAATTTAAAAAGCAAGTTATCGACGATTATAAATTGATTAACCTAAGTCGTCAAATGAGTTTGTTGGGCAGGCGCGAAGTATTGTCCGGCAGAGGGCAATTCGGTATTTTCGGCGACGGAAAAGAATTACCCCAAATCGCATGGGCAAAGGTATTTAAGCCCGGGGATTTCCGCTCGGGATATTATCGCGACCAAACATTCATGATGGCCATCGGCAAATTGACACCCGAACAATTTTTTGCCCAACTTTACGGTCATCCCGACCTGAAATACGAACCTCATTCCGGCGGAAGGCAAATGAATAATCACTTTGCCACACCATTGATCGATGAAAATAAAAAATGGTTGAATCTTGTAGAACTTAAAAATTCGGCATCCGATATCTCACCTACCGGCGGACAAATGCCCCGGCTAACCGGTCTGGCCCAAGCATCCAAAATTTATCGCCATGTAAAAGAATTGAAAAAATATGCCGAGAAATTTTCCGATAACGGCAATGAAATTGCTTGGGGAACAATAGGAAATGCCAGTACCGCCGAAGGACTGTTTTGGGAAACCGTCAATGCCGCCGGCGTATTGCAAGTACCTATGGTCATCAGTATTTGGGATGATGAATACGGTATTTCCGTTCATGCCAAAGACCAAACCACCAAAGAAAATATTTCCGAAATACTGAAAGGTTTTCAACGGGACGAAAACGGCGAAGGTTTTGAAATATTCACGGTCAAAGGATGGGATTATCCCGCCTTGCTCGAAACTTATGCCCAAGCGGAAAAAATAGCCCGTACCGAACATGTCCCCGTAATTATTCATGTAACCCAACTTACCCAACCCCAAGGGCATTCTACTTCCGGTTCACATGAAAGATATAAATCGCCCGAGCGTTTGCAATGGGAAAAAGAACACGACGGAATAGTCAAAATGCGACAATGGATTTTGGAAAATGAATTGGCCGATGAAGAAACGCTCGATCAAATTGAAAACGAAGCAAAAAAAATAGCCAAACAAGCCGCCAAAACCGCTTGGAAAAACTATACCGATCCCATTAAAAATGCTAAAAAGGAACTCTTGACCATTCTTGCCGAAATTCTCAAAGAAACCGGGTATAAAAAAGAAATCGAAGGGCTCGCATTGGAATTGGCCAAAAACAAAGAACCCAAAAGAAGACATATCGGAAAGGCCGCCCGCCAGGCCCGCTTGCGAATCGCCGGCGAAAATTATGAGGCGAAAAACAAATTAATTAGTTGGTTGAATAAATGGTTGGCCGAACAACAAGAAAAATATGATACATTCCTATTTACGGACGACCCCAAAGACGAAAAGGTAATGCAATCCGTGCCGCCCCGTTATGAGGAGGATGCCCCCATGGTGGACGGTCGCATCGTGTTGCGGGACAATTTTGATAAACTTTTTGCCAAATATCCCCAATTGGTGGCATTCGGTGAAGATGTGGGAAAAATCGGCGATGTCAATCAAGGTATGGAAGGTTTGCAAAAAAAATACGGCGAATACCGTATTTTCGATACCGGAATCCGTGAAACAACCATTATAGGACAAGGATTCGGAATGGCTTTGCGGGGCTTGCGTCCTATTGCGGAAATTCAATACTTGGATTACATACTTTTTGCGCTACAAACCATCTCCGACGACGTGGCCACACTCCATTATAGAAGTGCGGGACAACAAATGGCTCCGATTATAATTCGTACTCGCGGACACCGTTTGGAAGGCATCTGGCATTCCGGCTCGCCCATGAACGGGGTGCATACCCTTTCGAAGGGTATGTATATTCTGGTCCCCCGCGACATGACCCGCGCAGCCGGATTTTACAACACCTTGATGGACCTCAACAATCCCGCCTTGATCGTGGAGAGTTTGAACGGCTATCGATTGAAAGAAAAAATGCCGGCCAATTTGGGTGAATTTAAAACCCCCATTGGCGTGGTCGAAACCTTACGTCGAGGTCGTGATATCACATTGGTTTCCTACGGATCCACTTTGCGTTTGGTACGAGAAGCCGCAGAAGAGTTAGCCAAATTGGGTATCGATGCCGAAGTGATTGACATTCAATCTCTCTATCCATTCGATACGCCCAAAGATATAGTGAAAAGCGTCAAAAAAACCAACCGTTTGATGATTATTGATGAAGATGTGTCGGGTGGAGCGAGTGCCTATATTCTCGATCAAATTCTAAATAAACAAAATGCATGGATTTATCTCGATTCGCCACCCGTTACCGTTCATGCAAAGGATCATCGCCCGGCTTATGCCACCGATGGCGATTATTTTTCCAAACCGTCCGTAGAAGATATAATGGAAGCCGTATATAACGTGATGAATGAAAATGATCCGGGCAAGTTTCCGTATTAAAATTTTTTTTTAATTTTATAGGGAAAAATTAATGCCTATGTATCCCTTATTCGATTATGCCGCAGGAGCTTGGCAAGGAATTGTGTTTTTTGCCGTAGCAATTCTCCTTGCAGTCCTGGTAATTTATCTTATCATTAAAGGAAGCAAAAAATAATAACCCGGCACTAACGGGTAAAATATGAAATCAGTTCATGATGAAATATTCATGAACAAATTTAGTATGAATAAATTTCCGTTAAATCTCCGTAGATTTGCGGAAAATTTTTTATTATCATGACCGAATCCTTGATTGCGTCCATTCAAACGGCTCTAAAAGAATTGTATAATCTAACCGACTATTCGGTGGAATTGACTCCTACGCGAAAAGGAATCGAAGGAGACTATACCTTTACCGTTTTTCCACTGGCTAAAATTTTGAAAAAAGCTCCACCCCGAATAGCGGAAGAAATAGGTGAGTATGTCGCCAAACACAATGCGGATATAAAAAAATATAACGTGGCCGGCGGTTTTTTGAATTTTCTATTGAACGACAAAGTATTTGCCCGGTTCGTAAAAGAAAATTATTCCAATGATCAATTCGGTATTCAAACCGAGCAACAAGGCAAAAGCGTCATGGTTGAATATTCTTCTCCCAATACCAATAAACCTTTGCATTTAGGTCATATCAGAAATAATCTTTTGGGTTATTCAATTTCCGAAATTATCAAAGCCACCGGAAAACCCGTCATAAAGACCCAAATCATCAATGATCGAGGCATACATATTTGTAAATCCATGTTGGCTTGGCAAAAATTCGGCAAGGGCGAAACGCCCGAATCCACCGGAATGAAAGGCGACCATTTGGTAGGTAAATATTATGTGGAATTTGACAAGCATTACCGCAAACAAGTCGAAGAGTTGGTTAAAGCCGGAATGGCTGAAGAACAAGCCAAAAAAGAAGCCCCTATATTAAAAGAAGCCCAAGAAATGCTTAGAAAATGGGAAGAAGGCGACCCGCAAATAAGACAATTATGGGAGAAGATGAACAATTGGGTATTAGAAGGTTTTAAGGAAACTTATCAAGAACTTGGCGTTGATTTTGACGTGGAATATTTCGAAAGTGATACCTATCTATTAGGGAAGTCCATTGTAGAAGAAGGCCTTCGAAAAGGAATATTTTACCGGAAAGAAGATGGCTCCGTATGGGTAGATCTTTCCGAAGAAGGACTAGACGAAAAACTCTTGCTTCGTGCCGACGGCACTTCGGTTTATATCACCCAAGATTTGGGGACGGCTGTAAAACGGTTCTCCGAATTCGATATCGACACATTGATTTATGTAGTAGGTAACGAGCAAGATTATCATTTCAAAGTCCTATTCACTATTTTGAAAAAACTAGGTTATCCTTGGGCCGAAAAACTCTATCATCTATCTTACGGAATGGTGGAATTGCCCGACGGAAAAATGAAATCTCGTGAAGGAACCGTTGTCGATGCCGATGATTTACTGAAAAAAATGTTTCAAACGGCAAAAAAACTATCCGAAGAATTGGGAAAAGTAGAAGGATTTTCTCCCGAAGAACAAAAACGTATATATAATATAATAGGTAAAGCCGCCTTAAAATATTATTTACTTAAAGTCGATCCCAAAAAAGAAATACTGTTCGACCCCGTTAAATCTATCGATTTTAACGGAAATACCGGACCTTTCCTTCAATATGCCTATGTCCGAATCCATTCTCTGATAAAAAAGGCAGGTGATTATAATTTTGAAGGCGAAATTTCTCAACTCGATGCCCGCGAAAAAGAATTGATAAATAGCATTTCCCAATTTCCCGATATTGTTTATTCGGCGGCCCGCGGACTGAATCCTGCTATCTTAGCCAATTATATCTATGCACTGGTCAAAACATATAATTCATTTTACCAAAGTTTATCCGTATTGCAAGCACCTGACGAAAAAACCAAAAATTTCCGCTTGGCGCTCTCCCGGTTGACCGGACAGGTCATAAAAAACGGGTTAAATCTTCTGGGAATTGAAGTTCCCGAAAAAATGTAACAAAAAATATGAAAGCAAGTTACCTTCTAATATTCTCACTATAAGCACTTTATGTCATAAAAAAAAGAAATAAAAGAAAAATTTAAAAAAAATACAGAAAACACTTGACAAAGGGGGGTCAAATGTTGTATCTTTGTATCCGATTTCTTTGAAAGACCTTAGAATTTACAAATTACTTTTATTGTATAAATAAGATGATGTTGTTGTAAAACAACCGCTCAATGATACGAATGCCGGCGAGTTCGTTGCACTTCATGCCGGAAACAAAAAAATATTACTTCAGGTCTTGACAACAGCAAAAAGATGTTGTATATTTGCAACCGCTCTTTTGAGAAAAGATTTGAGATGAAAATACGGTGAAGAATTGTTAAAATAACCGTCTCAAACTTTAACAAAAACTTTAACATTCTAACTATTGACAAGCGGTAAAAAATGTTGTATATTTGCAACCGCTTTTTGAGGGAGCATGACAGATGGAGTTTGGAGTGAGAAAATTATAAGGAATAGATCATTGACATGACAGGCGTTTAGAAGTAGCAATA
>JAMOUV010000007.1 GCA_027067965.1 Flavobacteriales bacterium
ATCCCACCATTCTCCAGGAGCGCCATTATTATCCCTTCGGGATGCTTCATGCCGGCTACGGCAAGCCCGCCCGCGAACTCTACTACGACACCAAAAACCGTAAAATCTACACCCGCCAAACCGCCGCGGGGAGGTATAAGTATTGGTACAACGACAAAGAATGGCAGGATGATGCGGGGTTGGACATGTACGACTATGGCGCCCGCCAATACGACCCGGCGGTGGGACGGTGGTTTACGATGGATCCTATGGCGGAGAAATATGCTAACCATACACCCTATAATTATACCTTGAATAATCCGATTATTTTAGTTGATCCAACGGGAATGGCGCCGGAAGAGAATGATTGGGACTGGCAGGGGGAAATATGGGATGAGTGGGATGATTGGTTTGTAAATAAAAAGACAGGTGCTTTGGTATATGTGCCTAATGAGCATAAATTAAATGAAGAAATAGCGAAAAAAAACTTTGGGGCTACAATGAGCGAAGTGATTTTTAGTAATAATAAAAATTCTTATGAAAATTGGGAAAGATTGGGTGATGATAATATGTTTGATACGGAAGAAAATAAAGTAAGTGAAAACGGACCAATGTATATCTCTGAAAACCATGCGGAAGAATTTGCTGAAAAAAGAGGATACGAATTAGCTATTAAAACGGATGTTACAGAAGAAATTAATTCACAATATATAGGCGATATACATAATTCTATGGTTGTAATACATAATGACCCAATTGAAAAGAAGATACATAATCAAAGTTTTACATACATTAAAATAAATGAACATCCTACAAGAAAGCTTTTAGGAGAAACGGGTAGAGATATATCGAAAGTAGGTTGGGATTTAACCAAATATAGAATTATTAAAGTTGAGAGAAAAAATCAACGGGATTTTTCTCAATTTTATATTAGAATTCATAAAATTAAAGGACCTATAGATAAAAAACTTGAAAAATGAAAAAAATACTTTATGGCATATTGATAGCTTTATTTGTAATTTCTTGTGAAACTAGAAGTTATAGTCCTGAATATAGCAATACCTTACGAAATTATCCGAATGATTTTATTAAACATTTTCCATATAAAATTAGTAATGGAATTTTACACGAGACTACTAACCCGCAACTTGATGTGATTCGTTTGTTTTTGATAATCAATGATTCTACACAAAAGTTTAAAATATTAAAGGATAGTCTTGATAAAATCTCCATAGCCAAATATTCAGCTCAAGATTCATGTTTACTCATTGTTAACAAATTTACTACTGAACAAAATTTCTCAATTGAAAAAAAAGCTAATGAGAAGGTAATTCAACAATATCTTAAAAAAAGGTGTTTAAGGAATAAGATGCCCATTCCCAATTTCTGGGGCTTGTATGAGGAAAATTTACATACACTTCCACAGTTACCTAAAGATTTTGATATATATATTTTGGAAGCAAAAAAGGGTCTTTTTTGGGATGAAAAGCATAGGTCAAGCGGTGAATATATGCCTGATTATTGGAAACATGGTTATTCTCGTGGAATAGCAATGAACGATAAAACACATGAAATAATTTATTGGTTTGTATTATGGTAAATAATTATTATACACACAACCGCTAAAGACACCTTGACAGGGAGTATCCCCAAAAAAAATATATGCCCGCTGCCGGGCTTCAAAATCCTTATTCCCGCGCGAATCTCTTATCTTGCGGGATTAGGTGTTTTTTTTGCATGGATAAATTTTCTCGAAGGTAAAGCGGCCACTGAGTTTGCTTGTCATGAGTCCGTCGAATGATCGAAGTGCCGCTTTACCTTCCCGCTTCCCCCTATTCTTTCCGCGCCAATTCTTTGTGTAAGTTAAAAACCGAGCAAGGCCGGCGCCTCGACCATTCGACAAGCTCATGTGGCTCGGCAGCCGGCTAAATTAATGGGGCCCCTTTGAAATAATGCTACTGAGGGTCTCGAACGGCTCCTCTTAAACGCGAGGAGATTATTACGTCGCGCTCCATCCCCTTCTGAAAGCCCTCCCGGAGCGCTCCTCATAATGACACCGAATATCGAAGCGCTTTTCTTAAACGGCCGGGATTTTGATATTGTAGATTAAATGTCCATTACACCGAAGCAAGGAAAGGTAAAAGTGAATGTAAAAGTAAAAGTCCAAAAAAAGGAAATATAACCGGTTGACATAGCATGCAAAAAAGCGATGGCCTTCCATATAAATACCGTTTTAAGGAGAAAGGAATTTCCGTTATCCGTTTATTCCTTATTATTATATAAGTAAAATTAATCGCATTTACATAAAATACCTCTTATTTTTGAGGACTATTTTAAATAATATTCATTCTAAATAAAACGTCTTTTTCAAATCTTTAAGTTATTTTTTTAATTATATCGCACTCTAAATCAACCTCTTAAGAAAAATCATATTGTTTATTAGGGAACAAATTAAAATTTGTTTTATATTTGTTGAGTATATAAAAACGAATTAAATCTTTAAATAAAATAGTTTATGAAACAATTTTTAATTACTTTTGTCAATACAAACAAAAATCATACTATGATGAGAACAAAGTTAAAAGGATTCTTGACGCTGTTGTTGGTGTTTGCCCTGCAAGCGACCTTCGCACAGCAAAAGGTAACCGGAACGGTAACCGATGCTAATACAGGAGAGCCGTTGCCGGGAGTGAACATTGTCATTGAAGGTACGCAGAAAGGTACCGTAACCGATTTTGACGGAAAATACACCATTACGGCATCACCCGATGACGTGTTGGTATTTTCGTATGTCGGTTACAATGAAGTAAAAGAAAAAGTAGGTAACCGAAGTGTTATCAATGTAAAATTAGTTCCCGGTGAAGTATTGGAAACCGTTGTAGTGGACATTTCGGGACAAAAACGTGAAGTAAAAACGCTTTCTTACGACGTACAACAAGTAAAAGCGGAAAAACTTGAAATTTCGGATATTGCTAACGTAGAAAGTGCATTGGCCGGTAAAGTGGCCGGAGCCCAAGTACTTGATCAAGCGGGTTCCAAATTAGGTTACGGACCCAAAGTTCGTTTACGTGGACGTATCGCATTGACATCGGATTCCGATCCGCTTTATGTAGTGGACGGAGTACCCGTAGGCGATGCTTCTGTAATCGATCCGGATAATATCGAATCAATCGAAGTATTGAAAGGCCCCAACGCTACCGCAATTTACGGACAACGCGGTATTAACGGCGTGGTGGTAATTACAACGAAAAAAGCCAAAAAAGGTCTGTTCGGTGTTGATATCAACAGCAAAGTTACTTTTGAAAAAATCGCTTACTTGCCCAAATATCAAAACTCTTACGGACAAGGTTATGACGGAGAACTCGAATGGTACAACTTCCCCGATAACGGTTGGGGTCTCCCCGCCAGTTTCTTCGCATTTAGCATAAACGGATGGGATGATCCCGTATTTAGAAACAATCCCACTATTTTCAGCTCCTATGCAGACGAAAGCTGGGGACCTAAATTCGACGGAAGAGATTATCTGCCTTGGTACAGCTGGATGCCCGATAGCCCCTACTACAAAAAAACCGCCAAATGGCAAGGGCAACCCGATAACGTGAAAAATTTCTATGATACGGGCGTTTATCTGAAAAACAGTGTAAGCATCTCTTCAGCCGGTGACGGCTACAAAGCCAATTTCTCATTCTCCGATTTGTCTCAAAAAGGTGTCATTCCTTATTCCACCTATAACCGTTACTTTGTAAACGGTAATATGGAATTCGATGTAACAAAACACCTTACATTGGGACTCTTCACTTCTTACTCCAAATATAAAAGACACGGTGATTTCAACGACAGTTACGGTAACCAAACTTCCGGTTCGTTCAACGCTTGGTTCGGCCGACAAATGGATATGGCCAAACAAAAAGAATTGATCGACCTGAAAACCCCGGAAGGATATTATCATTCCTGGAACTGGTGGAATCCCTTTATTTATAGTGTTTACGGCACATTCTTTAATGAAGACTTCAAAAAAGCCGTCTTCTGGTTCAACCCTTATACATGGTTACGCGATTATGACAGAAATGGTAACGGCACTTCATTGTTAGCCAACATTTGGACCAACTTCAAAATCACTGACGGTTTATCCCTTAAATTATCCGTTACACGTAACGAAGCCATAGGGGCGGCCAATTATAGATTACCTTACAACATTCACTATTCATCCGGACATGATTTATATGTAAGATGGGTGAACAGTATGGGAATTTATGACAATAAATTTACCGAAGATAATTATAACTTCTATGTATATTATACACCTCAATTCGATAGCGAAGACTTTAGTTTGGAAACCATGTTCGGTGGTAACATGAGAAAATCCAACTATGCATCGAAATCCGCATGGATGGATCCCGAATCCTTGATTAATTACCTGGTAATTCCGGATGTTTATCAATTCCAAAACACCAAAAATCCGGTACCTGTAATTAGAAATATGTCCAGGAAAAAAACTTATTCCTTATTTGGAAAAGCCACATTCGGATATAAAAACCTGTTATTCGTAGAAGCTACCGCACGTCAAGACTGGAGTTCGGCACTCTTCCCCGAAAGAAACGGATATTTCTACCCTTCCGTAGGTATCTCATTTAACTTTACCGAATTAGAAGGATTGCAAGACAACTCCATCTTGAGTTCAGGTAAATTCCGTATGGGTTGGGCACAAGTAGGTTCCGATGTGGCCGCTCACAGAATCTATCCTCGTTACAGATTCTTGGGTAATATTCCTTATAATGGAATCTCCACCTTGTTGACACCTTCTTATTTCGTAGATCAAAACTTGGTTCCGGCTATCAACTCTTCGTTCGAAACCGGATTCGATTTGAAATTCTTCGAAAACAGAGCATATCTTAATTTAACATACTACTTCGAAAAGAGGAAAAATGAAATCGTAACCATTTCGGTTCCTTCCACAACGGGTTATGCCGGATATTTAACCAACGGCGGTAAATCCCACAGAAGCGGTATTGAAGTTTCATTGGGAGGAAATCTCCTCCAGAAAGATGATTTCGGATGGGATGTGGATGTGAACTTCTCCAAAAACAAAACCATTGTAGATGAAGTACCTACAGGAGAAGAAATGATTGCTCCGGGTTACGGTGACCAATGGCGTCGAGTATTCTTGGTACACAAAGAAGGAATGGAATGGGGACAATTGAAAGGTTATAAGATTAAAAGAGATGATAGCGGCAATCCTATTTTAAGCAGCCGCGGATATTTTATCCCCGAAGAAACCTACTACGGTAGTGTATTACCTGCCTTCACCGGTGGTTTCACTAATATCTTTAGTTATAAGAACTTCAGAGTAGCCGCTCACTTTACCTTCCAAAAAGGCGGTAAATTCTACTCCGGTTCGGAAGTTTGGGGTTGGTATTCCGGATTATATGAAGAAACCGGCTTAAACGGTGACCGTGAAGGCGGAATTACCGTAAAAGGTGTGGATGCTTCCGGAAACTCCGTATCGCATCATTTCGATTATGATGTAACCAATAATGATCCCGATGTACAAAGTTATTTCGGACAATTCCACGGCAGTGATATCACTGAATTCTTTGTACATGACGCCAGTTATCTGAAACTAAGAGAACTTAGCTTGAGTTATTCCTTACCTAAGGATGTTTTAGGTAAATACCTCAAAGGAGCTTCGATTAGTTTAATCGGAACCAATGTATGGTTGATCGCTGTTTCCAAAGATAACTATCACAGATGGGATCCTTCCGAATTATCCGATACATACGGTGAAGATGCTCAGTTACCGGGCACAAGACGTTTTGGTATGAATATTAAATTAAGATTCTAAAAAATTAAAGATTATGAAAAAGTTAATTTTAATAATAACAATGATTTTTGTGTTAAGCGCATGTAAAAATATCGACTTCGGGGATTATAACAAAAACCCCTTAGGGCCGAACGAAATCGAGCCGGTAGGTTTGTTTTCCGGAGGTGTGCTTAACTACTTTAACAATTCCGGTAGAAGTTATCTTTCTAAACCCGGGTTTTATGTACAGTGGATGACCCAGAACCAATATACATCCGAAATGCAATATGCGGATGCGGCTGTAAACTGGTCGCCGTGGTTCATCGGTGTGTTGAGTAACTTCAAACAAAATTTGGATTACTTGCAAGCCAATTATGAAGATTCGAAATGGAACGGATTAGGTGGTGTGGACAATTTGATTGCCGTAAACAAAATCATGTATGCTTTTGTATTCAAGCATTTGACCGATACTTATGGCTCCATACCTTATTCCGAAGCGCTTAACCCGGATATCCTTGCACCGAAATACGATAACCAAATCGCTATTTATACCGATCCCGAGCACGGATTAATCAAAATGTTACAAGACGCGAGAGATATGTTGTCTCCGGGTGCGTATCCGATTGCAGGTGATGTGGTTTTCAATGGCAACGCTTCGAAATGGAGAAAATTAGCCAATTCATTAATCATGAATTTCGCCCTTCAATTGAGCGAAGTGAATGATGCCAATATACAAAGCTATATCAAAGCGGCATTTAACGATGCTTTGGCTGACGGTCCTATGACAAGTGTAAGTCATGATGCATGGATTAACTTTTACGATTACTCCAGGGCTTACCAAAATCCTTGGACAAGACTTAGAAAGAGAGATTATTTCTTGTCGCTCCAATTAACCGATGCCTTGAAAGGTGTTCCTCGATCAACAGTGGTTCGAGACAGAAGTCCTATTTACAACCACTCATTGGATTTCCGTTTATTCATTATTGCCGATGATCCTTCGGCAGACGGTAAAAACTATATTTACCACTCCCGTTTGACTCCGGATGAAAACGGTGAAGCGCAATTTTCATCTCGTATTTGGAATCCCAACGCGCCGTTACCTTTCTTCTTGTCGGCATGGACTTACTTAGACCGAGCTGAAGCGGCCGCAAGAGGATGGAGCGAAGTAGGTGATTTTGACAATTTATTGGCACAAGCCATTTCCAATTCCTACAAAACTCTTTCCGTACACTATGGTTTGGATATTTCATCTTACGCAGACGACTTTGCTGCTGCCAGAGTAGCTGATGCCAATGATCCCAACTATGGTGATCCGAACATCACCAATAACAAATTGGAAGTGGTAGCCGAAGAAAAATGGGTTTCTTACTTCCCTTCCACTTTCCTTGGATGGAGTCAGTGGAAAAGATTGGATATTCCCGTCTTGATCCCTCATTCATCTCCTTACAATGCAGCTAATCCCGAAACCGGTCAAGTGATTCCTGTTCGTTACAAATACCCGAACACGGAAAGCACACAAAATCCGGAAGGATATCAAGCCGGTGTGAATGACCTGCTTCCCGCTGTGGATGCCAACACATCGCATGTTCCTTGGGATCGATAATTAAAAACCACTAATAGATTAAAAAAAAACCGCTCCGGTTCGGAGCGGTTTTTTTAATGGATTTATTTGTAATTTTGCTACCTGCAAATAAAAAATAAAATGAAAAAAGAAGACGTACTGAATATATTAAAACAAGTTCACTATAAAGAGCAAAGTATTACGGATAACGAAGTGATTCAAAAAATTGAAGTGAAAGATGATATTTTTGGAAAAGAAGTCGCATTGGATCTACAAATAGATTCTCCGGCTATCCATGTCAAAAAGAAACTCGAAGAAGATATCCAAAAGGCCATTCATACCCATTTCGGACCTGATGTACAAGTCAAAACCACCATCCGGGTAGTGGTACCCGAAAATGAAAAAATGAAACCCATCGAACGGATTAAAAACATCATAGCCGTCGCTTCGGGAAAGGGTGGCGTAGGAAAATCCACCGTAACGGCCAATTTGGCTATTTCTCTGGCCAATATGGGATTTAAAGTCGGTATCCTGGACGCAGACGTGTACGGGCCTTCGATTCCGCTTATGTTCGGTGTACAAGGCGAAAGACCACGTGCTACCAAAGAAAACGACAAAGTGATGATTATTCCCGTGGAAAGCCATGGCGTAAAAATTCTTTCCATAGGATTCTTTGCCGAGCCCAATCAAGCGGTTATTTGGCGCGGCTCCATGGCCAATAGCGCACTCAATCAATTGATGTTCGATGCCAAATGGGACGATTTGGATTTCTTTCTGATCGACTTGCCTCCGGGAACCGGCGATATTCAACTTTCGGTGATGCAAATGGTGCCCGTAACAGGGGCCGTCGTGGTGACTACCCCCCAGAACGTGGCTATTGCCGACGTAAAAAAGGCCATCAATATGTTTGATAATCCGTCCATTAAAGTGCCCGTCTTGGGAATCATTGAAAACATGTCCTATTTCCAACCGGCCGAATGCCCGGAAAATAAATATTATATATTCGGGCGTGACGGCGGAAAAAATCTTGCCTCCGCTTTGAATCTACCTTTCCTCGGGGAAATTCCTTTGGTCCAAAGCATCCGCGAAGCCGGCGATGCCGGACGGCCGGCCGCTTTACAGGAAGATGCCAAAATGAAAGAAATTTGGGAAGAAATTACCCGGAATGTAGTGGAAAAAACCGTGGAACGAAATAAAAAATTACCGCCTACCGAAAAAATTAAAATCACCAACCAAGCAGGTTGTGCGGTAAAATAATTTTTCACTAAATTGTAACATGAAATACATAATCGGTCATGGATAACGAACAGGAAAGATTACAAAAACTGAAAATTGCCCTGGAAGAAATACGTCCGTTTCTTAAAAAAGACGGTGGTGACGTACGGGTGGTGGAATTCGGAGAAAAACATCTTACCGTCCAATTCCTTGGAAATTGCATGCACTGCAAAATCAAAGAAATGACCTTGACCAATGGCATTAAATATATTGTAAATAAATATTTACCGGAAATTGAAGAAATTAAAGAAATATAAATATGCAAAACGCTTATGACCTTATAAAGCAACGCTTCGGACATCAATTCAGCGATGAACTTATGGAATTTTTAGCGAAGGAATCATTGGTTCTCCCTGTAATCAAAGGACAAAAAATCATAAAAAAAGGCGTCCCTTTTAATTATATGATCCTGATTCTTTCCGGCACCATGAAAGTAATGCGTACCGCCCCCGATGGAAGTGAACATGTCTTATTCTACCTGAAAAGCGGAGATGCCTGCTCGGAAACCTTTACGCTCTGCGACGAAGAAGGAAGCAGCGAAGTGGATCTAGTGGCCGAACAAGAAGGTGTGATTCTGCTTATTCCTCAAAAATTAATGAAAACTTTGATGAGTAACTACTCGGACTGGCGAGAATTTGTCCTTAAAAAATTCGGCGAACGCATCCGAGAATTTTTACACACCCTCGATTCGATTACCTTTAAAAATTTGGACGAAAGACTACTTAAATATTTAAAAGACAAAGCCAGAGTCCTGAATTCGAATGTAATTAACATTACCCATCAAAATATTGCCAATGATTTGGCAACTTCCAGGGTGGTCATTTCCCGGCTCTTAAAAATGCTGGAAAGAAAAGGAGTTTTAAAACTTTCCAGAAATAAAATAGAGTTGCTCGATGTATGAGAGTTTTTACACTGAAAAAAAATCTGAACGAAGCCGTTAAAACCGAAAAAAAATCAGGAAAAACCGTGGGATTCGTACCCACCATGGGTGCTTTACACGACGGGCATTTGGCATTGGTCAAAAAATCCTTGCAAGAAAATCCTGTGACGGTGGTGAGTATATTTGTCAATCCCACTCAATTCGACAATCCCGAAGATTTGGAAAAGTATCCGAGATTTTTGGAACGGGATTTGCATCTATTAGAGAAAACGGATAAAAATTTGATTATTTACCTACCCCTTGCCGAAGATTTGTACGAAGGATCCGTCCGGGCAAAACCGTATGATCACGGCGGTTTGGACCGAGTTATGGAAGGTGCTTTCCGGAAAGGCCATTTCGACGGCGTGGCCACGGTGGTTCATTTGCTCTTTAATGCCGTGCAGCCCGATAAGGCCTATTTCGGAGAAAAAGATTTTCAACAATTGCGAATCATCCAACACATGGTCGATAAGGAAAAACTCCCTATCGAAATTCGTCCCATTCCCATTTACCGCGAAAAAGACGGGCTTGCCATGAGTTCGCGAAACCTGAGATTAACGGACGAGATGCGACAAGCCGCACCTTTTATTTACAAAAGTCTAATGAAAGCCCGGGAAATGGCCGAACAAGGATTTACACCATCGGAAATCAAACAAAAAATCCGCGAATTGTTCAGCCGGTCGCCCCTTGAATTGGAATATTTTGAAATAGCCGACGAAAAAAAATTGAAACCGGCCGGTGATTTCAAAGAAAATAAACATTACCGTGGCTTTATAGCCGCTTATGCCGGCAATATCCGGCTTATTGACAATATGAGATTAAAATAACTAACTTTGTTCACATGAAAATCGAAGTCCTAAAATCCAAAATACACAGAGTTCGAGTAACCGGTGCGGATTTGAACTACATCGGGAGTATCACCATCGACCCCGATTTGATGGAAGCGGCCAACATCATTGCCGGTGAAAAGGTTCAAATCGTAAATATCAGCAACGGCGAACGTTTGGAAACATACGTGATTGCCGGAACCCGTGGGGCCGGAGAAATTACACTTAACGGACCGGCAGCCAGAAAAGTTCAAAAAGGAGATGTCATTATTATTATTTCCTATGCCATCTTGGATTTTGAAGAAGCAAAAAACTTCCGCCCTACCCTCATCTTCCCCGACGAAAAAACCAATAAACTTACTTAAGGTTTGAAAAAAACGCTTAAAATTGTTTTACCGCTCTTGTTCGGTATAGGTATTTTGGTCTACTTTTTAAGCGGCTTTTCCCGGGAACAATTTATCGAAGTCAAACAAAGTATTGCACAAGCCAATCCATGGCTCATTCTGCTATCCGTGTTATTAGGTGTTTTGAGCCATATCATTCGGGCCCTCAGGTGGGAATACCTTTTGGAACCCATGGTCAACAAAAAATTGAACAAACTGAATCTTATATTTGCAGTGGGATTATCATACCTGCTCAATTTGGGCATTCCGAGAAGCGGAGAAATCGCCCGGGCATTAACGCTTACCAAATATGAAAAACTTCCCTTTGCCAAAGTGATGGGAACCATCATCGCCGAACGCGCCATCGATTTAATTTTACTGGGCTTTTTTATCCTCTTAAGTTTAAGTTTGGAATGGAATCTTTTTTTGAATATGCTTCGTTCGGTATTCGGCCCGGTTTCTTCCGGGAAAACTATTCTCTTTCTTGCCGGCTTGGGTCTTTTTACATTACTCTTGTTATTTATACTTCATAAATCGCAAACGACTATTTCAAAAAAAATCAAAGGATTCCTCGGTCAAATTATCACGGGTTTTTTCAGTATCATCAAGTCGAAAAATAAAATGGCATTCCTTTTTCAAACCTTAGTGATTTGGGGGTTGTATTTACTCATGCTTTATGTGGTGATGCTGGCTTTCGAAGAAACCCGTCATTTGGGTTTGGGAGCGGTGTTGCTTGCCTTTGTGGCCGGAAGTATAAGTATAGTATTAAGCAACGGCGGAATCGGGACTTATCCGGTTTTTGTCACGGAAGTTTTAGTGCTCTACGGTGTATCGCGCGAAGCAGGATTTGCCTTTTCCATCACCATGTGGACGGCTCAAACCTTAATTTTAATTTTATTCGGGCTCATCAGCATGGCCGGACTCCAATGGGTTAATCAAAAAACTTTACCGAAGCCAATAAATCCTTGATGCTTTTATAGACTCGCAAGTCTCCGGTTTTTTCTTCGAATTTTTCCTTGGAAATCCATTCCACCTTCTCGATACCTTCAATGGTCTGCGGCTCTAAGGTTTCGGACGACCGGGCTTTCATCAAAAACCAATGGGTAACTTTCATCTTGCGGCGACCGCCTTCTCTGAAAATATGATAGGTATCCGTAATAAAACGCTCTATTTCCAAGTTGTTTATTCCACATTCTTCGCGGACTTCTCTCAAAGCGGTTTGGGCCGCTTCTTCGCCTTGTTCCATCTTACCTTTGGGCAAATCCCAAGTATTGCGCCGAAAAATAAAAAGCACTTCATCCTTTTCGTTCATCACCACCCCGCCGGCCCCTTCTATCACATCAAAATACTTTTTGACATCTTCCAATGCCTCGGCGGGTCGTGGGTGGTAAAGATAAATACGCGGAATGTCTTCTTTTTTTATTTTCGAAACCAATAAAGGAATTTCCGTATAATCGTAAAGGTATAAAGGTGTCTTACCTTGAAGCCGGTCGGTCAAAATCAATTCCCTGTCTTCAAGATAAAGTTTTATTTCCATTTTATAATAACTATCTCTTTATTTCCCCTTAAATACCGGTTTTCTTCTTTCCACGAACGCAGTGGTGCCTTCTTTAAAATCTTCCGATTCGAATGCCTTACCGAATAATTCGCTTTCCTTTGCGGAGCCGGATCGATTGTAGGAAGCATTAATGGCTTCAATGGCCAATCCGATTGCCACCGGCGAATTTTTCATAATCGATTCGGCCATTTCCACCGCCTGATCCAATAATTTTTCCAAGGGTACCACTTCGCTTACCAAACCGTAAATAAACGCTTTGGAAGCATCAATCATTTTGGCCGTTAAAATCATTTCCATGGCCCGTGATTTACCGATATGTTGCGCAAGCCGTTGGGTACCGCCGTAACCCGGAATCACACCCAAGGACACTTCGGGCAAGCCCATTTTGGCATTTTCCGAAGCGATACGCAAATGAGCCGAAAGAGCCAATTCCAAACCTCCGCCCAACGCATAGCCGTTGATGGCGGCAATGACCGGGGTATGCATATTCTCCACATAATCGAATAACAAGCGTTTGCCTTCTTCGGACAATGCCCTGCCCTGCTCGGGCGTAAAATGCATAAATTCTTTGATGTCCGCTCCCGCCACGAAGGCCTTTTCGCCGCTTCCCATCAATATTACTACTCTTATATTATTATCTTCTTCAGCTGCCGAAAGGGCATCGTGCAATTCGGAAATAACTTCTTTGTTAAGCGCATTTAATTGTTTGGGGCGATTAATGGTAATAAGTCTCAAATGTATGGAAAGGTCTTTTACAATCAAATTATTATACTTCATTTTTCTTGGGTTTTATAGGTAAAATTAAAATAAATTTTGTTCCTTTCCCCTGATATGTCTCAACAATTATGTCTCCTTCATGACTTTCAACAATTTTCTTTACGATAGACAATCCCAGTCCCGTTCCGGAGGATTTGGTGGTAAATTTGGGTTCGAAAATATGTTGCAGGATTTCATCCGGAATTCCGGTTCCGTTGTCCTCCACTTCAATAAATACTTTGTTTGCTTGTTTGTAAACCCGGATTTTTACCTTAACCTTTTCATCTTCCTTGGCGGCTTGAATAGAGTTTCTGATTAAATTGATAAAGGCCTGCTGCAGTCGGGTTTTATCAAAATAAGTGTAAATCTCATCTTCGCGGGTTTCCAATTCCACGTCATTGGGAAACAACATAACCACATTACGAATGGCTTCCACGATATTGTCATATTCCAATTTTAAATCGGAAATACGGGTATAATCGGCAAAGGATTGGGCTATCCGGTTAAGGGCATCTATTTGTTCCATCAACATTTCGCCGAATTGGCGCAATTTGATGTCCCGGTCGGGAGCATCCGGATCATAGGTGTGAATAAAATGTTCGATGGTCAGCCGCATGGGAGTGAGCGGATTTTTGATTTCATGAGCCACTTGCCGGGCCATTTCGCCCCATGCCGACTCTTTTTCCATTTTGATTAACTGCTTGGTGCTTGCATCCAATTTATCCACCATTTGGTTATAGGCCTCTATTAAAGGTAGCAATTCTTCGGGCAATTTTTCCATTTTCAATTTTTGCTTATTCTGCACAATATCCATCGTCTTTAATTTTTCGCTGATAACCGAAAGACTTTTGGTGATATTCTTGGAAATTAAAAAACTTATCAAAACGGCCAGAATAATCAAAAAGATATAAACCTTGCCGATTCGCGCAAGAAATTCTTGCATCTCGTATTCATAAAACTCCGAACGCGCTTCATAAGGAATATGCAAAACGGCTATCGGTTTATATTTTAAATCCGTAATATAACTATAAGCGGATATAAAATCGCCACGCACACTTTTACGTTCGATTTTGAGTTTTTTATCTTTGGTCTTCGCCAATTGACTTAAAATATCAGGCGGTACAAAATGCATGAGGGTATCCTTTCCAAAACCGGTAACGGAACTAATGAGCAAGCGACCGTCCAAATCATACAATTCAAAATTCAGATTATGAATATTGGCAATATGATGAATTTCATCCTTTAATATAACAGGAATATTTTCTGTGGTAACGGGGAAAATGGTACGTCTTAAAACCAAATTTATCGATTGTCGTAATGCTTGTTCCTTGCGAGCCAACCGTCTGAGATTATAATCCTTGGCTTCTTCTTTGTATTGAATAACCGAAACAATGATGATCACCAAAGACGATAACATCAATATCAAAAGCATGTAAATGAAAATCTTGTAACGTAACGACCTTCTTATTTTAGAAAATTCCATTATTACCCCTTAAAATTTTAATTTTAAAAAAAATTTATATTTTGCGTTCATAAAAATACTAAAATTGGATGAGTATGAAAAAAATCCCCCTCTTTTTATTCGCTTTATTTTTGGGCTTAGGACTATATGCCCAAAAAGATATTAACGGAACCGTAGTTTCCGAAAACGGACAACCCCTGGCAGGTGTCAATATTTTTATTAAAGGAACAAACAAAGGCACCGTAACGGATTTTGAAGGAAATTTTCATTTAAAAGCCGACAAATATCCCGTCACATTGATTTTCAGTTATATGGGATATGAAACGGTGGAAAAAACATTAAACGGTCCGGTTTCCGGATTAAAAGTTTCCATGAAAGAAGCCGCGGAATCCTTGGAAGAAATGGTTATCACCGCTTCTCGTAGTGCGGAACGGTTGCGAGAATCGCCCGTTACCATTGAACGCGTTTCGGCCAAAGAAATAGAATTTGCCACCGCTCCTACCTTCTACGACGATTTGATTAAAGTGCGCGGCGTGCAAATGAACACCAACAGTCTCACCTTTCAGGCCGTCAATACGCGCGGCTTTGCCACATTTGCCAACAACCGTATGTTACAAATCATCGACGGGGTGGACAATTCTTCTCCGGCACTGAACTTTCCATTAGGCAACTTGGTGGGTATCAGTGATTTGGATGTAGAAAGCGTAGAATTGCTGCCCGGTACGAGTTCCGCCCTTTACGGGGCCAATGCTTTTAACGGATTGCTTTACATTCGAAGTAAAAATCCCTTTAAATATCCCGGCTTAAGTGTATCGCTCAAAGGCGGCGTAACCAAACAAGAATGGGGTGGCATCCATCCGCTTTATGAAGCGGCCGTACGCTACGCCCGGGCGGGAGATAAATTCGGCTTTAAAATCAATTTTTCCTATCTCAAAGGAACCGATTGGATGGCCAAAGATTATACCGATTACGATTATCACCCCTTAAATGCCGCCCGAAGAGGATCCCGCGAAAGCAATCCTTCCTACGACGGATTGAATATTTACGGCGACGAAGTGGCCACCTCATTCGACTATACCACACTCGGCCCGCCTTATGACGTATTGGGTACCATTCGCGTGTCCCGTACCGGATACGAAGAAGTCCATCTGACCGATTACAAAGCATTGAGCATCAAAGGTGATGTGGCCTTGCATTACCGGCCCATGGGTAATGAAAGTAATATGGAACTTATTTGGTCGTCTCGCTTCGGCAAGGGGCAAACCATCTATCAAGGAACCAACCGCTATAATTTGAAAGATCTTTTCCTGCATCAACATAAATTGGAATTGCGTAATGATAATTATTTTGTAAGAGCATACTATACTTCCGAAGATGCCGGAAACAGTTATGACATGCGTTTTGCCGCTATCAATATCAATCGAAAATGGAAAAGCGACGTGGATTGGTTTACCAAATATTTTACCGTTTATGCCGGCGCACGCTTGCTCTACGGCATTCCGGAAAATCAAGCACATGCCATTGCCCGTGCCCAAGCCGACGAGGGAAGATTTGTCCCCGGCACTTCAAATTTCCAAAAGGCATTCGACGAAGTGGTTTCCAATCCCGATTTCAGTAAAGGGGCCAAATTCGTAGATAAAACTTCCCTATTCCACGTGGAAGGAAATTATGATTTCAAAAACCTGATCAAAAAAGGATTATTTCAAGTAGGCGGTTCTTACCGCCAATTCAGTTTGCGTTCAGACGGAACCATCTTTACAGATTATGACGGGCCTATTCACATCCGCGAAGTAGGTTTATATGCCCAGTACATCCAAAAATTATTGGACGATCATGTGAAATTTACCACTTCATTGCGCTTTGACAAACAGGATCAATTCAAGGCCAATATTTCGCCCCGGATTGCCATGGTCATCATGCCCGATGCCGACAAAAAACACAGTTTACGGATTGCCTATCAAACCGGTTTCCGTAACCCGACCACCCAAGATTGGTATATCGGGCTCGATGTCGGACGGGCGGCATTAGTCGGCGCTCACCCCGACAACTGGGACCGATATAAAGAAGAACATTTGGATGCCTATATGAATCCCTATACCCTGACCGGACGGGATGCATATACCAATTCCTATACCTTGGAATCTTTCTTAAAATTCGCTCAAACGCATAACCCCGCCGACTTACAAGTAGCCCATATCAAACCGCTCGGAGCCGAAAAAATTCAATCCTTGGAAATAGGTTATCGCGGTCCTTTGGGTGAAGGATGGGAATTGGATGTGGTAGGTTACAGGAATCTTTATAATAATTTTATCACCCAACAAGTAGTAATGGCCATTCCGGCTTCATACGGAAACGTACATGATCATAGCGCCTTAAACGGTATTATGAAAGGTGCTTACCGACCCGTAGGAGTTTATACCAATGTGGACGTACCGATTTCATCCTACGGTTTGGATATTAATTTGGGTAAAAATTTCAAAGGTTTCGATGTAAATTTAATTTACAGTCATGCCAAAATGAATTTCGACAAAGAAAAATATCCCGATTATAAAACTTTCTACAACACCCCGGAAAATACGTTTAAATTTATTATCGGAAATAAAAATATTTTCAAAAACACCGGGTTCAGTTTGACCTATACTTACATGAACAAATACTTGTGGGAAGCCACCTTTGCAACGGCAATGGTTCCTTCACGCTCTACATTCGACGCCATGGTCAGTTACCGGATTCCCAAATATAACATGATGTTTAAATTGGGCGGTAGCAATATCTTCGGACCCGATTATATGGTTGCGCCCGGAACGGGACGTGTAGGAAGTATTTACTACCTGTCTTTATTATACAAAATGTAGAAATGATTAGTTTTCAAACCCGAAACCGTCCTTTTTCAAGGGCGGTTTTTTTTCATTTTAAAGGTTTAATGTAAATTTGTCATTCCTAATTTTATATTCTATGAAAACAATCCTACAAATCGGAGCGGGGAAATCCACTTCTTATTTGATAAAATATCTGGCGGAACAAGCGCAAACAAAGGGTTTTCGGTATATCATAGCCGATATGAATTTAAGTTTGGCCCGGCAAATTGTTCCGGAAAACGATCATATCACCCTAATCAATCTTAATATTTTCGAAGAAGAAAAACGTAAAAATCTTATCCGCAAAAGCGATTTGGTAATATCCATGTTGCCCGCCCGGTTTCATCAGGCAGTAGCAAAAGACGCTTTAACTTACGGGAAACATTTGGTAACGGCCTCATACATCAGCAAAGAAATGAAAGCCATGGAACATGAAGTAATAGAAAAAGGATTGGTCTTTATGAACGAAATCGGACTCGACCCCGGCATCGACCATATGAGCGCCATGAAAACTATCAATGAAATAAAAGAAAAAAAAGCCACTATGCTTTTATTCGAATCCTTTACCGGCGGACTTGTAGCACCCGAAAGCGATGATAATTTATGGCATTATAAATTTACATGGAACCCAAGAAACGTGGTATTGGCGGGACAAGGCGGAACCGCCAAATTTCTTCAAGCCGGCACTTATAAATATATTCCGTATCACAAATTATTTACCCGGACCGAATTTCTGGAAATAGAAGACTATGGCTTTTTTGAAGCGTACCCCAACAGAGATTCATTAAAATACCAATCGGTTTACGGACTGGAAAATATCCGAACATTCTTTCGCGGTACCATCAGGCGAGTCGGTTTCTCGCGCGCTTGGAACATTTTCGTTCAATTGGGCATGACGGATGATTCGTATATCATGGAAAATTCCGAAAATATGACCCGGCGCGACTTTCTCAATGCATTCCTCCCCTATTCGCCCTACGATAGTGTGGAAACAAAATTCCGACTGCATGCCGGCATCGAACAAAATGATGACGTGTGGTTTAAATTCCAAGAATTGGAACTATTTGACAATAGTAAAAAAATAGGATTAAAAGACGCCACCCCGGCCCAAATGCTGCAAAAAATTCTGGAAGAAAAATGGACACTCAAACCCGAAGATAAAGACATGATTGTGAT
Organism: Flavobacteriales bacterium; assembly: GCA_027067965.1. Taxonomy (GTDB): domain Bacteria; phylum Bacteroidota; class Bacteroidia; order Flavobacteriales; family Flavobacteriaceae; genus JAADED01. The sequence goes on from JAMOUV010000007.1 coordinate 18,555, forward strand.
GTATCATAAATTCGGATATGATTTGAATGGTGAAAAAAAACAAATTGATTCACACCTGGTTGTCATCGGCGAAGATCAAATTTTTACCGCAATGGCCAAAACGGTAGGGCTCCCCGTAGGAATTGCGGCCATAAAAATTTTATTCGGTGAAATCCATCGTCCGGGTGTGCACTTGCCCGTCGAAAAAGAAATCTACGAACCCGTGCTGAAAGAACTTGCACAATACGGTATCATATTTAAAGAAAAAGAAGTGCCCATCAAATGCTACAATCCGGACTACGGGCTTAATACTTAAGCCGGAAATTCATAATGCATTCGGATGATTATTCCTTAATAAATCTAATCAGGGCTTTTCTACCATGCGTACCGGTGATTTTTAGCAAATAAATCCCGGTTTTTAGCCGGCTTACATCCATCTGTCCGGTAAATCGATCGGAACGCATAATTACTTTGCCCGTTAAATCGACAATTTCCACACTTTTCACTTCTACACCTTCGGAAGTGGTAATATTTAACCGTGTACTAACCGGATTGGGATATATCTTAATCCGGCGCTTAAATACTTCGTCCACTGCCACGCCATTGGTTACGTACAATGGCACGCACACTACATTATTATCTTCACTGCTTTCGGTAACGTCATTCATATAATCTGCTACAAACAATACGTAATATTGTCCTTGGGCAATCGAAGAAGGAATAGTTAAGGTTTCCGTTTCCACTTCCGTTCTTTGATTGGCATTTATCGAGGAGGTAGAATTCCCCAAATAAGTATCGCTTGCGTCTTGGGTACAATCACTCGAAAGATAATATCCTACTTTGACGTCGGGCACATTAGTGGAAGTACCGGCATAATATTGTTTAACATAAGTGTTAATGGTGTTTCCCGCCTCTACGGTATCGCCACTTGTAATTAATGCATTGTTCAACGAAATATCATCCGGAATAGTACCAGAAGGGCAATGTACAAAAATATCATAAGCACTTCCGCTGCCATCGTCGGCATCGACCACGACATAATAAGTATGTCCGGCTTGGGCATTGGTCAAATAAGCGGATGAGGAATTTACCGTACCCGAGCAAGAAGCGGGATCGCAATCGGTTAAAATATATACATCCAAATCGCCGGTAAAACCGGATACGGTTACCGCCAAATTACCGTCTTGCGACGGCGTTACGGTGTGGACGCGTTCGGGGCCGGTTTCGGTCCAACCGTTACATGCATACGAATAAACGCGCGACGAATCGGTAGAAGGGCCGCCGTGATATAAATCGCCGCACTGAAGAGCCACGGCCGAACTACAATCCAAGGTAACCGTATTTCCGCCTCCGCCACCTCCTTGGGCCAAATCATTCAATTGATCGGAAGTTCCGTTAAACACATCCAAATCCACATCGCCGTTGATTCCCGGCACATTGCCCGTCCAAGAAAATTGCTTGAAAAGCCAAGTGGTCCAATGTCCCAAATTATCCGGCGGATTGGTATTGCCGTCCGGTTCTGCTATCCATAAACCGTATGAGTTCAAAGAAGATTGCAAATAATTGGTGTAGCGCCCGTTGGTATAAATAATAGGTTTCACCCCGGTGCTGTCTTCGACCACTTGCAACCAAGTCCTAACCCACTCGGTCAATTGTTGTGAAGTATATAAATCTTGTAAATCCGTCGATGAATTGGGGTCTTCCAAATCCAAAACGGGGGGCAACCATCCGGCTCCTATATAACTTCTTGCTACTTGAACAAAATGCCGGGCTTCATCTACCGCCGAATTATTGTCGGGACGGGCAAAATGATAGGCCCCCATCAACACCCCTGCATTATGGCCATTAACCATATTACTTACAAACATCGGGTCATTATAAGTTACCCCTTCGGTGGCCTTGACAAATGCAAAAACCTTTCCGGACGCATAAACGGCCGACCAATTGATATTACCCTGATGATGGGACACATCAACTCCTTGGGGTTGTTGGGCATTTAAAACGAACGATAATAATATAAAAAGTCCCGGAATAATTTTCTTGTTTATCATGGCGGAATTTTAAGTCGTATAACGATTATTTATATTTGAGTTGCGAAAGAACTTTTTCTATTATTTCATCTCCCGGGCCGTCTCCTTTGGCGTCGCGGAAATAAAGTTCATATAATTCATCTCCTTTCTTCCACACGGCAAAATAGACCTTAGCCGGCGGATTCAGGATATGACCTTTGCCGTCCGTTTTACGCTCCGAAACGCCTTTCATAATTTCCATGCCGTTGATATGCAATTTTTCGGCTTTTAAACTGAAATTTCCTTCTTTTTTTCGAAATTGTTGCACATAAAAATCATAAATCGCACCGGCATGACGTGCAGGATACTGCTTAATCACCAATTCGTCACCGGTTTCTTCATCAATAAATCTTATTTCGGTGTTCAATAAATTTTTATTCCTGTCATATGCCTTAATGGGTTGGCCGTTCATGTGCATTGCTTCGGGAATAGCCAAACTCAAATTCAAATCTTTCAAGTAAACGGGTTTTAAAACCATCTGTGCTTCGGCGGTTTCGGCGGGAACTTGTTTTTTTTCTTTCTTCACTTCGGCCGAATTTTTATCCGCTTCTTCGATTTTTGCATCCTGCGAAGATTTTATGACTTCCTCTTCGGCAGATGTCTTTTGCTCTTCGGATGCCCGATTTTTCGAAGGGGTGGCCGTATTCACTTTTTCCCGTACCGTCGATTCGGCATGGTTCGACACACTGTTTTCATGGCAAGAAATGAATAAAAACAATAAAACCGGTAGTAAAACGATTGATTTTTTCATGATAAATGATGCTATTAATCAAATATAAATAAAATTCGGCTGAAAATGAAGGGATTTTGTTTGAAATGAAAGAAAAAGAAAATTAAACAACTCTAAAAGCCCCTTCTAAATTGATCCGAAATTCATGGAGGACATATTTTAATTGTATAACCAAATTAATTTTAAATTTAAAAAATAATTTTTTCTCGTTAAAGTATTTATTCTCTCTAAAAAGAATGTAAACAAATATAAAAACTTGTTGTGCAGAAAATATCGTTGTACCGGAATATCATTTTTATCATTTATTAATTGTTTATACTTTTTATTTTTATCATATAAAAATTTTATTTGTTAAAAAATTTTTTTTAATTTTGAAAAAAAAGAATGCCATGAAAATTCGAAATTTATTATTTATTGCACTTAGCATCGGTTTTATCCTCACATCATGCATTAGACCGAAACCGACATACGAAGACCCGGCTAAATTTCTTTACGGCATTTGGAGGAGTAGCCGGATGGATTACTATAATTTATATAATGATACGCTACTCGGGATTGATACCTTACGGAACGTAATAGTAGTTTTCCAAAAAGAAGATAGGAAATGTAAAATATATGATGGGAATCGTCTCGTTTTTTCAGGCCCATGGTCTTATATACCCGAAGAAAAAGAAATTCGTTTGGAATATACAGTGGATCATGAAATAGATTTTTTTCTTATCTCATGGACGACTACCCATTATGTTGTGTGGGACGTTTTAGAACTTACAGAGTCCTTTTTGAAAATAAAAGATATCAATAAGACCTACGGATATTATACTATTGCACATTTTCATAAAGAATAAATTACCCCTGGACTAAATAGATGAAAAATTTCAGAACAGCGTATAATTTATTAAATCCCTTGTTTCCAAATCGCCTTTAGCATCACGAATTTTCCCTTGAAATAATTTTTTAAAAACCGGGGCTTCCTTTCCCGGTAGTATTTTTTAAAAACGCGATAAAAAGCAAAATGCGCCTTGGCTATGGCCCAAGTATGGGCCGGCTTGAATTTCAATAAATAAACTGCGCCGGTTAAACCGTCCAATATCAAACGGGAAAAGATGACAGGAAACAATTTTCCCGGGGGCAAATTTTTCAAAAGCATAATCAAATTGTTGCGAAAATTCAAATATGTCTTAAACGGATTTCCGTAACTCAAATTCCCTCCCCCTACATGAAAAACAGTAGCGCGCGGTGTGTAAACCAACTTGTAACCTTGTCTTCTCATACGCCATGCCCAATCTACTTCTTCCTGATGAGCGAAAAAATACTCGTCAAAACCGCCCGATTGCAAAAACACGTCTTTTTTCACCGCCATACATGCGCCCGAAGCCCAATGGATTTCCTTTTCGCGGTCATATTGACCTTCATCCCGTTCGGTTTGCCAAGCCAAACGGCCGTCGCAATAGGGATAACCCAAATTATCGATAAAACCGCCCGCCGCTCCGGCATATTCAAAAAATTCTTTGCGATTGTAATCTTTTATTTTCGGCTGCACGGCTACAATTTTTTTGTTCGAGTCCAAGGTTTCTACCAAAGCCGAAAGCCAATTATCGGTTACTTCCACATCGGTATTTAATAAAACCACGATATCTTCATCTATTTGATTGAGGCCCCGGTTATATCCGCCCGCAAAGCCGTAATTCTTGACCAAACCGATTATTTTTACCTCCGGAAAATGCTTCCTTACCCATTCCACCGACCCGTCCGAGGAACGATTGTCTATCATATAAATCTTAGCATCCGGCGTCTTATCCACCAATACCGGCAGAAATTTTTCCAACCATTTTTTTCCGTTCCAATTCAATAAGGCGACGGCGGTATGTGCTACGTTATTATTCAAAACCGGGTAATTGATTTATAAAGTCGATTTTATTGTCCTTTATCGCACAAATATAATGCTTCATGCCGTTTGTCAATAGCAAATAGGGTGCATTTAAATTTTTATTGTAAATCAAGGCCTGATGGAGTGTTTCTTCATTTATTTTTACACCGGGACGCTTGCATTCGACCAATAAAAACGGCCGGTTTTTCCGATCGAAAACCACAATATCGAACCGCTTGGCCATACGATTTATTTTAAGTTGGCGTTCTACCGCAATTAATTCGGACGGATAAGATTCCGTTTCCAACCAAGCAATGACATGTTGGCGCACCCATTCTTCGGGCGTCAAGACAATGTATTTTTTTCTTCTTTTATCCCAGAATAAATATTTGTCTCCCTCGGCTTTCCATTTTAACCGCGGCGATACCGGAAAATTCAATGAGGGAAATTCTTCCTTGGACATCAGCCGCGCTTTTCTATTTTTAATTGTTCTCCGTCTTTATAAATATCAACCAATCCTTTGGCTTTCAGTGCTTTGACGGCTTTGTCCCATTTTTTATTACTCAATCCCGAGCGGGCCTTAATTTCATTTAAATCGGCCGGTTCGTCTTTCAACAATTCATACACGGTTTTTTCGGTTTCCGAAAGTTCCGGTTTCTTTTTTTCGGGACGCATCTGCGGAAAAAATATCACTTCCTGAATACTGTCGTTTCCGGTCAAAAGCATGGTGAGCCGGTCGATGCCGATGCCGATGCCGGCCGTGGGGGGCATGCCGTATTCCAAGGCACGCACAAAGTCATAATCGATATACATGGCTTCGTCGTCGCCCTTTTCGGAGAGTTTCAGTTGTTCTTTGAAACGCTCCAATTGATCGATGGGGTCGTTCAGTTCGGAATAGGCGTTGGCAATTTCTTTTCCGTTGACAATCAACTCAAAACGCTCGGTCAAGCCGGGTTTGCTCCGGTGTTTTTTGGTCAAAGGCGACATTTCCACCGGATAATCGATAATAAAAGTAGGTTGGATATAATGTTTTTCGGCAAATTCTCCGAAAATTTCGTCTATCAGTTTTCCTTTGCCCATGGTTTCGTCCACTTCCAAATCCAATTTTTTGGCTATTTCCCGGATTTCTTCTTCGGATTTTCCGTATAAATCGTAGCCCGTATGTTCTTTGATGGCGTCCAAAATGGGCACCCGCGGATAGGGCGCTTTGAAATCGATTATTTTATCACCGAATTTTACCTTGGTATCGCCGTTGTTTACTTCCTTCACCACATGTTCCAATAATTTTTCCGTAAAATCCATCATCCAGTTGTAATCCTTGTAAGGCACATAGAGTTCCATGACGGTAAACTCGGGATTGTGGGTGCGATCCATACCTTCGTTGCGAAAATCTTTGGCAAATTCATATACGCCGTCAAAACCGCCCACAATCAAGCGTTTGAGATATAATTCGTTGGCTATTCTCAGGTAGAGGGGAATATCCAGCGTGTTGTGGTGGGTCACAAACGGACGCGCAGCGGCACCTCCGGGAATGGGCTGCAGAATAGGCGTTTCGACTTCCAGAAATCCGTAGCGGTCGAAAAATTTACGCATGGCATTGATAATCTTGCTGCGCTTGATAAAGGTTTCCTTCACTCGGTCGTTTACGATTAAATCCACATAACGTTGGCGGTAGCGTAATTCGGGATCGGAAAAGGCGTCGTGTACCTTGCCTTCCGCATCGACTTTTACTACGGGAAGCGGGCGCAATGCCTTGGACAATACCTTCATTTCCTTTACATTAATCGTAATCTCACCCATTTTGGTCTTAAACACTTCACCGCATACACCGATGATATCGCCCAAGTCCAATAATTTTTTGAATACTACATTATAAAGTGTCTTGTCCTCACCGGGACAAAGTTCGTCGCGGTTAAAATACAATTGTATGCGACCTTGTCCGTCTTTCAATTCGGCAAAGGACGCCTTACCCATAATGCGCCGGCTCATGATGCGACCGGCCAAACACACGTTTTTTCCTTCGTATTTTTCGTAATTTTCCTTAATATCTTTGGAAGTGGCCGTTACTTCGAACGACTCTGCGGGATAAGGTTCAATGCCCAATTCCCTTAATTTTTTCAAGGATTCTCTTCTAACTATTTCTTGTTCGGATAATGGCATGGTCATATTTTATTTTAAATCGAAAATTTGTTTTATTTCATCAATTAAATCCAATTTCTCCCAAGTAAATAACTCCACTTCCTTTTCGGTTATTTCTTCTTGTTTTTTCTCGTAATTGTATTGCTTAAAACGCTTAATCGTTTTGCGAGGTTTCCGGCCGAAATGTCCGTATGCGGCGGTTTCGGCAAAAACCGGTTCACGCAATTTCAAACGGTCTTCGATGGCTTGCGGAGTAAGTTTAAAATTCTCCAATAATTTTTCACCGATTTCGGCGTCGGTAAGCGACACCTTCGATGTGCCGTAAGTATTTACATAAATATTGATAGGTTGAGCCACCCCGATGGCATAAGAAACCTGAATCAAAATTTCTCTTGCCACGCCGGCCGCTACCATATTTTTGGCCAAATGGCGTACGGCATAAGCCGCCGAACGGTCCACTTTGGAAGGGTCTTTGCCCGAAAAGGCACCGCCCCCGTGGGCGCCGCGTCCGCCGTAAGTATCCACTATAATTTTACGGCCGGTCAATCCCGAATCACCGTGAGGTCCGCCGATAACAAACTTTCCCGTCGGATTGACCAATAAATTCTCGGGGTCGAAACGCTCGAGCATGCCGGCAATATCTTTTCCGAATGCGTCTTTCAATCGGGGAAAAACATATCGCAAAATATCTTGCTTAATTGTTTCTTGCATCCGGCGTTCGGCTTCTTTCGGATCGAATCCGGACTTGATAAATTCATCATGTTGCAATGAAATCACTATGGTATGAATACCTACCGGGCGGTGGTTTTCATCATATTCCACCGTGACTTGCGATTTGCCGTCGGGACGCAAATAAGGCATTACATTTGTTTGCTTACGGATAAAGGATATGATTTCCATAATTTTATGCGCCATGGCAATGGGCAAAGGCATCAATTCCTCCGTCTCATCCACAGCATAGCCGAACATCATACCTTGATCACCCGCTCCTTGTTCGCCTTCTTCGCGAATAACGCCCTGGGCAATATCTTCGGATTGGTCATGAATGGCGGACAAAACGCCTAAAGATTTATAAGAAAAATAATAATCGTCTTTGGTATAACCGATATTTTTTATGGTTTCGCGGGCTACATTTTGCACATCCACATAGGTCTTACTTTTTACTTCGCCTACAATAATCACTTGTCCCGTGGTGACCAATGTTTCCACGGCCACATGCGCTTCCGAATCAAATGCCAAAAAACGATCCAAAATTTGATCCGAAATTTGATCGGCTATTTTATCGGGATGTCCTTCCGAAACGGATTCGGAAGTAAACAAATAATGATTTTTTTGCATGAAAAATTTTTTACAAAAATACCAATAAAAAAAGAAAAGCGAGGGGAGTTCAGAAAATAATTCGGGAGTTGGGAATTAGGTTTATTATTTTTGAGGGTTTTGTCACGACTTTCGGTCAAAAAGCCCACGCTGCCGCGCGAACTTCTTCATACGTTGCCGCGCGAATCTTTTTCGCGTGGTAAGTAATTCCTCCCCAGTTGCCGCACGAATCCTTTCGCATGGCAAATAATTCCCCATGTTGCCGCGCGAATCCTTTCGCGTGGCAAATAATTCCAAGCTGCTGCGCGAATCCTTTCGCGTGGCAAACAATTCCAATCTGCCGCGCGAATCCTTTCGCGTAGCAAATAATTCCTCATCCATAATATTCAAACTTTATTATACCTTCAAGCAGGCCTTGACCACCACTATAATCTATTGCACTACTATAAAGATAATCTTCCGGCCGGAAAACCAAACCCGCTTTAACCGGATTATAGTGTATATATCTGATTTTTTTATAAATTACTTTATTACTCCATAATTCTATCGGATGATTATCATGACGCCAAAATTGATAATGCTTTACGTTGCTTGATTTTTTTGCCGCTTCCGAAAAAACATTTAAAAGCATATTTTTCCTACTTTCTTTAGGATTATTTTTAATGGCTTTTACGATTTCATTGCTTGTAAAACGTTTTATGTCTCCCAATATTTGTTCAGGTTTCAAGCCGGAAACACTTCTAAAAATCAAATGAACATGATTAGGCATAATACACCAAGCAATGATTTCCATTCCTTTGTGTTTTTGACTAAAACGTAAGCTATCCAACACTATTTCTTTGTAATGATTTTGCGTAAATACATCTAACCAATTTACAACGGCAAAACTCACAAAATATAAACCGTCAGGATTCCGAAATTTATAATTTCTACTCAAGTTCAAGTTTTTAGTACATCAAAAATACATTATTTATATAATTTGAAAGATCTTGAAAGATATTCCCCACGTTACCGCGCGAAGTGATTCGCGCGGGAACAAGGGGTGGAATTCGCGCGGGAACAGATGGGACTAATTTCTTCATACGTTGCCGCGCGAATCCTTTCGCGTGGCAAACAATTCCAATCTACCGCGCGAATCCTTTCGCGTGGCAAATAATTCCTCCCCAGTTGCCGCGCGAATCTTTCGCGTGTCAAATAATTCCAAGCTGCCGCGCGAATCTTTCGCGTGTCAAATAATTCCAAGCTGCCGCGCGAATCCCCTTAGAAATGAGATATTTTTAAATCGTAAACTCCCCTACTCTTTGCCGTCCACGTAATCTTGCAAATAAGCGTAGCGTGGCATTAATTGTCCGTCACGGGTAATACGGGCACGTTCCAAAATACCGTCTTTGTCACCTTCAATTAAAGCGGGAATAATGTATTTCATAAAATTTTCGCCGAAACCTTCCGATGCATCGCGCGCTATTTCGTTGGGCAAATTATCAACCGCCATCACGGCAATAGCATCCGGGTTTTTATAATCCGTTTCTTTACCGGTCCGCGGGTCATAACCGTAAACCGGCTCATCAATAGTGGATGCGCGGATGGTAGAAGCCACCGGCCCACCGATATCACAACTGATATCCGCCACCACTTTGATTTTATTATCCGGGGCTTGCAAATGTTCGCGGGTGAGAATATAGGGTGCCCCTTCGCCGTAGTAATGACCGGCAATATACATATCGGCAACCTTGGTGAATTTTTCAAAATCACCTTCAAAACGTTCCGGATGGGTAAAAAATTCTTGAAAATCAAAAGGTTTTCCTTCCTTATGAATATTATACCAATCCACATCTACTTGGGTGTAAACGGGTTCATCGAATTTGCGAGACAAAAATTCTTCCGGAGTCACTTCGCGTATGCCCATGGCGTCGAGCATTTCCTTGGCACCCGAACCGACACGCCCCTTGCCGGTTAAAACAATTTTGATGGGAGGAAGTTTAGGATAAACCGAGCGCAAAACCTTTTTTAGTTCTTCTTTATCCTTCAATTCAATGGCTTTGGGCATATCAAACAAACCCGATTTTAAACCGAAAGTCCGGATGGCATTATAGGCGCCCACCACACCGGCATAATATCCGAAAGCAACCAACCGGCGACCTTCTTTATCCGTCAGGGTCTCGTGATCATAGAGTTCGATATTTTTATCTAAAACGGCTTGTAATAATTTTCGATTATGCGGTTGTTTTTTGATTGTATGAGAAAAAAAGAAATATTTTTTACCGGGAATAAGGGCTTCCACCGGGACTTCTTTCACACCCAGCAATACATCGGCATCCAATATATCGTCCACTACCGGAATTCCCGCTTTTTTATATTCATCATCCGAAAAGGCCCGGTTGCCGGAACTTTCCACTACAATTTCCAACTGCGGATATTTTTCTTTCAATGCCCGGGCTTGAGCGGGCGTCAAAACCACTCTTCTATCAGGCGGATTCTTGCGTTCTTTAATCAATGCTATCTTCATAATAGAGAATTTTCAATGAGCGGGAATATACGAAATTTTAGAGGATTTTTATCAAATAATCCGCGTATAGATACGACAATCATATTATCTTTTCGGGATTTTGTCACATTCGGTTTGATTTAAATCAACAAGCGTTATTCCTAAGGGACTTGGCGGTATTAGTTTTTTGTTTCTACCAAATTGCCTTTGGCTATTTACCGGCAAGCATATTTTTCTTTACTTCCAGCCCTTTTTCTTTGCCCAATTTGAGCATAAATTGATAAGCGGCCTCGAACTCGTTGGGAATCTCTCCGTCAAGAATGGCTTCTTTGATGGCTTCCTTAATTTCACCGATTTGGCGCGAAGGTTTTATGCCGAAAGATTGCATAATTATTTCTCCGGTGACGGGCGGCTGAAAATTTCGAATGCGGTCGCGTTCTTCCACTTCTTTGACCTTTTGCATGAGTTTTTTCAGATTGGTTTTATAACGGCGCTCGCGTTGCTTATTTTTGGTTGTGATATCCGCCTCGCATAATTTCATCAAGTCTTCAAATTCGTCTCCCGATTCGAATAACAATCTTCTCACGGCCGAATCCGTTACGTTTTCTTCGGTCAAGGCCACCGGGCGCGAACTCAATTTAATCAGTTTTTGGACATACTTCATCTGTTTGCCCAACGGCAAACGCAAACGACGGAAAATTTTCGGAACCATTTTGCTGCCCACCAATTCATGTCCGTGAAACGACCAACCGTTTTTGGGATGATAGCGTTTGGTGGAAGGTTTGCCTATATCATGCAACAATGCCGCCCACCGCAACCATAGATTCGGTTGTTCATCCAACCGGGCAATATTATCGACTACCTGAATGGTATGATAAAAATTATCTTTATGCGTTTTTCCTTCTACTTCTTCCACACCTTGCAATGCCGCCACTTCGGGTAAAATAATTTCCAACAAACCGGTTTCAAACAATAATTTCAAGCCGGCGGAAGGTTTATCGGTAAGTAAGATTTTATTAAACTCATCCATAATACGTTCGGGCGACACGATTTTTATCCGATCTTTATTGGCTTTGATGGCTTCATAAGTTTCTTCGGCTAATTTAAAACCCGGTAATTGGGCCACAAAACGGATCGCCCGCATCATACGAAGCGGATCATCGGAAAAAGTAATATACGGATCGGTGGGCGTACGAATAATTTTTTTCTTCAGATCATTCATGCCACCGAACAAGTCGATGAGCGTGCCGTAATCTTCGTCGTTCAAACTGATGGCCATGGCATTCACGGTAAAATCACGGCGTTTTAAATCTTCTTCGAGCGTGGCGGGTTTAACATGTGGCTTTCGACTTTCCGGATCGTAAGATTCCTTGCGAGCGGTTACAAATTCCAATATCATGTCGTCTTTTTTTACCATGGCCGTACCGTAATTTTTATAGATATTAATCTTCGGTTCGCCCGTCAATTCATCCGCTACACGGCGGGTAAACATTTCCACATCACCCAACAGTACGAAATCTATGTCTTTTTTGGCTTTTCCGAACAACAACATATCCCGTACATAACCTCCAACAACATATACCGGAATTCCCGTTTGTTTGGAAATCCGGCGGATTAATTCAAAAACGGGAAATTGCAATAAACGGATTTGCTTTTCTTTCTTCATTCACGCTCTGATTATCTTCAAATCTCCGCCGGGCATAATTTTGACAATACGCGACGGTCTCGAAGAGATTTTTTTGCGGTGCAAATTTACAACATAATCCGCTTGCGCAAGAATTTCCGGGTCAATTTCATCGAAATGCAACGGCGCGGGATGCCCGCTCTTGTTAGCGGAAGTGGAAATTAAAGGCAAGCTTAGTGTTTCTATCAAATTTTTGGCAAAACCTTTTTTCACCAATCTAACGGCTATGCTTCCGTCGGGTGCGCCGGCCAAGGCGGGTAAATTTTTAAAGGAAGGATAAATAATGGTAGTCGGCCGGTAAGATTTCTGAATCAAATCAAGGGCCTGAGGCGGAATTTCTCCCACAATGCTTCGCAGCATATTCAAATCACTCACTAAAATAATAAATCCTTTTTCGGCCGGCCTTTTTTTTATATCGCTAATTTTACGAATAAGTTTTTCATTGGTTGCATCGCCCCCGATTCCCCAAATGGTATCGGCGGGATAGATGATTACTCCTCCGTTTCGTACCACTTCAATTATACTCATGAATGCGACTTTTTATATAAATTTCTCAAATTTTCATGCCTTTTCCAAACGGCTTTCATATAATGTTTGGCTATTAAAAATCCCGCTTTTCCATCCAAAAATCCGAAATGCCAAATATAATGTTTAAAAAAACGATATACCGGACCGAAGATTTGCATAAACGGATTGTATTTATGGCCTTTTATATACCATTCTTCGGCCTTCAATCGGGCATACAAAGAAAGTTTTTGCTCGAAATGCGCCCGATTTTTATAAGTATAATGCAAAATTTTATTTTTTAATTTTCCAACGGGACCCTTTGCTGCAATTTCTTCATGCACAAAACTTCCGTCATAACGGGCATATTTTTTATTAAACAAACGGATACATTTATCGTTTTTCCATCCGCTGAAATTTATTTTTTTATTTCCTATAAAATTTTGTCTCGGTATCCAATAGGCCACATAGTTTTCCCGTCCGCAGCGTTGCAGAATTTCGTCCCGGAGATTCTCGTCCACCCTTTCGTCGGCATCCAAGATAAAAATCCAATCATGGGCGGCTTGTTCAATAGCAAAATTTTTCTGAGCCGAAAAATTGTCAAATGCCCGCTGAATCACTTTCACGCCCTTTGAAGCAGCCAATTCAAGGGTCCGGTCGGAACTCATGGAATCTATGACTAAAATTTCATCAGCCCATGCTACCGAATTGATGGCCTCCTCGATATTATCTTCTTCGTTTAAGGTAGGAATAATAGCGGTAATGGGCGGACATGTGCTTTTTTCCCTTGCCGGCAAGATTTTATTTTTCCCGGACCATACATCTTTATATACACGCGCATATTCGCCGACGGCTTTTTCCCATGTGAATCGTAAACTATGCCGCCTAATTTGTTCCGCCCTATTGTTTGCTTTATAATCTTTCAAGCCCTCGTTCAAAACACTGCGCATATGAGACGGGGCGAAATTCTGAAAATAATAGGCCACATCTCCACCTATTTCGGGCAAACTTGTGTGAGTGGACAAAAAAACCGGTTTACCCAATCGCATGGCTTCGATGGGCGGAATTCCGAAGCCCTCGGATATGGATGGAAAGAGAAATGCTTCCGTATTTTTTAAATACCAGTATTTTTCTTTATCGTCAATGGAACCTATTAACTTTACCCGGTCCTGCACCCCGTATTTTTCGGCTTCTTCGCGAATTTTTTTTACATATTCTTTATCCGGTTGAATGCCTGCAATAATCAATTCGAATTCATTACCGGCGAGCAATGCAGGCAGGACATGGAAATGCTTTTTGTACAATACCGTCCCCAAAGCAAACAAAAATGGTTTTTCGGGACGGTAACGCGGCGAGTCGAATTCGGGATATTCTTTCAAATCCACTCCATTATAAATGACTACTATTTCCTTTCCTTTCGTATTCAAATGGGTTTCAATGTCTTTCTTCACATATTCGGAAATGGTTGTTATTACATCCGCCCTGTCAATTCTTTCCTGAATTTTGTCCAACAAACGTTTTTTCTTCAAAGACGATTTATCGGTGTATAAAAAATTTAAATCATGAATGGTATAAACAAACTTTATTTTCCCCTTGGGAACATATTTGGTCAATTGCCACGTACCGTGCCACACATCGTATCGATGATCTTTATACAAATAAATTTTATCCAAAAAAGTCCGCGTAAGCGTTTTCAAATGTGCGGGAAAATAAATGCCGGGATATTTAAAGAACGTTAAATCGAATTCGTTTCCGTGGTATTTTTGCAAATTTTCGGCCAGTTGCAGGCAATAGTAATACAATCCCGTATAGGGATGCTTCATTCTTTCGACATCGACAATTACGGACGGTTTTTTTTTCAAGACCAAAAATTAATTTCCTCGCAAATATAATTAAAACTACCCGCCTACTTTTTTGACGTGGAATCCTTCTTTTTTTAATAATTCGATTACTTTGTCTCTATTATTTCCTTGAATGATTATTTCGGAGTTCTTTACATTTCCTCCTACGCCCAATTTGGTTTTCAAGCGTTTGGCGAGGGCTTTTATTTCATCGTTATGCATGGTAAATCCTTTCAATACGGTAACCACTTTTCCGCCTCGACCTTTTTTGGAAAAATGGGCTTCGATCCATTGATCTTGAGGATCGACATTTGAAATTTTGTTCATCAACTCCTTATCGGTGGAATAAACCAAGCCGTTCGCACGAGACAAATCGGAAAAACTTCTGATGATTTTCTTTTTTTTGGACATTTCGATTAATTTTTTATCAAAATTCGCTTTTTGCCAGCATAAGTAAGGTGCAATCTTCAATCACTTCAATATCATTTTCTTCCAATAACGAGCGAAATTCTCGATTTTCCGCACCGGGATTAAAAATGACTCGTTTCGGCCGCCATTTTAATACCGATTCATAATAATTTTTCTGATTTTCCGGCGACAGATAAATACTTACGGTATCCACATTATCCAAAGAAACATTTTTCATGGGCACAATAAAAACATCACCTATACGGCCTCTATTTAAACCAACTGGCAACACATCATGACCATGTCGTTTTAACAAACGAACGGCTTTATTTGAAAATCGTTCGGGCTTCTCGGAAGCCCCCAAAACCACTACTTTTTCATGCATTATCAATCGGCTTCGTAACGTTTCATTTCATTATCATAAAATTGAAAGGCCTGTTCCACCAAAGCAATCAAATCGTTTTTATTTTCTTCGGCCTCTTTGGCGGGAATTTCATCCAACCATTCCACCTCTTCGGTTACCACATTCAACAAGAAGCGCGGATATTCGGTATGCAATACATAAATATCATCGGGAAAATCCATGCTATCGGCTATTAAAAACTTAGGTGCTTTCATTTTCAATAATTTTTTTCGAAATATAATGAAAACGCAGGAATAATAAAATAGCCGCTACGGTCAATCCGGTAAGTAATCCGATCCAAATGCCATATACTCCCCAGATTTTGGCTCCGAAAAATGCAACCGGAAATCCGATAAGCCAATAGGAAAAAAAAGTAATCAAAACGGGGATTTTCACATCCTGCAACCCCCGCAATGCGCCTTGCACACTGACTTGGATGCTATCGGAAATCTGAAAAATACCGGCAATTACCAACAATCCGGCTGCCATTTCTGCTACTTGTTCCACATCGGGACCGCCATGGCGTTTGCTTAAATAAATCCACGGCAATATATGTCTAAAAACGATGTATATGACCGAAAAAAACAATCCGATAACGGCCGATTCGAGAAAAATGGAAAATGCAATTCGACGCATTTCATGGTATTCCTTTTTTCCGTAACGATAACCGATTCGAATGGTGGCCGCCACACCGAATCCGATAAAAATCATAAATGTCAGTGAAGCCATTTGTAATGCGATTTGATTGGCGGCTTGCGGAATGGTCCCCAAGGTGCCGGCCAACCAAACACTTGCCGTAAAAATCCCCATTTCAAAAACGGATTGATATCCGGAAGGGAATCCCAAAGAGAGAATCTTTTTGATGATTTCGAGATTTAATATTTTTTCGGGCAATCGGGTTACATATTGTTTCGTAGCAGGATGCTTGGCCATCAAATACCAAAAAATAAATATAATTATGAACCGCGCAAAAACGGTACCCAAGCCGGCTCCGAGCACTTCTAATCTCGGAAAAATCCACACGCCGTAAATCAACACATAACTGACCGCAATATTGATAATATTAGTAATAATTATGGCATTCATGGAAATTTTCGTGTAACCCATTCCGTCGGAAAATTGTTTCATCGCCTGAAAAATCATGATAAATAAAACGGAAAATCCCACCCAATAAATGTAAGGAATGGCAATTTTTACCACCTCGGGCGGTTGGTGAGCCATTTTTAATAACGGAATAGCCAAATATATCAGCAATACCATCACTAACCCCATGATAAAATTGACAAGCAATCCATTGTAAAAAATTTGATGCAAACGGTTTTTGTTATTCATTCCCAAGGCCTCGGAAACCAATGGTGTAATGGCCGCAGAAAAACCGATCCCGAAGGACATAACAAAGAAAATGGTGCTATTGGCCAATGAGATTGCAGCCAATGCGGCCGGCCCCAATTTGCCCACCATTATATTATCAGCCAAGCCCACCAACACCTGACCCAAATAACCGATCATTACGGGCCAAGCCAATGATAAATTCTGCTTAAATTCTCGTGTATATTGACTTAAATTCATGAAATGCAAAGGTAGGCAAATATCCGGTTTGCTTCTTAGATGCCGGCATGATGAATCAAATTATAATTTCATTTCGAAGAAATTCAAAAATATACGCCGGCATCAGTTCCAATAAGGTCATGCCGACGTAAAAAAATTTCATCTGAAATAAAAGAAAAACGAAATTCCGAAGATTTATTTCAAATTAACCCGAAGCCCTACTTTCATGTTATAAAACAAAACCCTGTCAGGTGTGATGACACATAACATGCCCGGAGGTTGATATAGCAACATGCCCGGTTCGAAAGCTGAAAAAACGGAGATCGACTTGGTCAGGTTTTTTTCAAACTCCATTCGAAGAGCCATAGAAGGCCGGTGGGAAATCACTTTTTCATCGATAAAATTATAGGTTTCATTATTTTCTTGATCGGTTTGTTGGGTATCTTCATGAATGTAGAAGTAGGATAACCCGAACAAAGGGCCAATATAAAGACCTGCATTTTTCCATTTCTTGAACAAATTATAACCGAAATACATGGAAAAAGTCAATAATTTGTTGTCCGGATTTACGGAATTAAGATATTCCCTTCCATCGGCCGAAGAAAAATATTTAAACGAATAGGGATCTTTATTCCATACATACGAAAAACCGAATCCCAATTTATGTTTATCTAAATTAAAATTATAAAATAACTCCATCCCGTAGTTTTCTCGGTAGCGGAAATAATCCGTTTTTAAATAGACAGGAGCAATTTCAATTTGTTGGGCGGAAAAAACAAAACTTGTAAGCAGAAAGATTAAGGAAAAAATATTCTTTTTCATGAGAGTTTTTAGTTCACATGATGCAAAAATTATGCCTTTTAAAGTTAATATTTACTCAGAAGGTCTCACACGATTGCGTTTGTTCGTTCCATTTTCCTCCGGCATCCAAGCATTTGTCCCGTTTAATAAAATTATCCCATTTATGATAAGCCCATCAGAACCATAAAATCAAAAATAGAATGGCTACAATTTTTATTAATTTTTTAATTTTACTAAATTTCTTCTTTCTCATACAACAATTTAGGGTTTATTCACTTTTCATTCCAATTCAAATCAACAAACTGGTAAAAATCCTATCTTTGAAAATCTTTTTCTAAAAAATTATGGAACCGATAATTGAATTTTTTACGGCGCCTTACAAAGATACGCCGCTATTTTATATCATTTTGGAATTTACTGCTGCCGTTTTGGGTGTTTTGAGCGTTTGGTTTGCCAAGAAAGAAAATATATTGGTTTATCCATTGGGAATTTTAAGCACGGGAATTTATGTGTATTTACTCTCGCGATGGCAAATGTACGGCGATTTAATCATTAATATTTATTATACTTTGATGAGTATTTACGGCTGGTATATGTGGCTCAAACCCGTGGACGAGCAACATCACCGGCGGCATATTTCCCGGGCCACAATGAAAGATTGGATGGTGGCTTTGGCGGTTTTTGTTTTTACATCTGTTTTTGTGTTGGCTGTCTATGGATATTATGATGTTATTCCTTTGGAAAATTTTAAAGATTCATGGGAATTTTTTATATCCAATTTAAAAACCTTTTCGGTGGAAAGTTTAAGAAAAATTACGCCCTTTTTGGACACATTTACCACGGGAACGGCTTTTGCGGCCATGCTATTGATGGCATGGAAAAAATTAGAAAGTTGGCATTTGTGGATTATATTAAACATCGTCTCGGTGCCTTTATATTTTATCAAAGGTTACGGATTCACGGGCATTCAATATTTTATCTTCCTTATCCTTGCATTCCAAGGTCTAAAAGAATGGAAGGAAAAATTAAAAAGCCAAGAAATTTATGGCTAAAACAATTTCATTAGCAGACTTACTTCAAGAAAAATCGGATATTTTCAAGGTGGTCATTTTCGGACCCGAGTCCACCGGAAAAAGTACTCTTTGCCGCCAACTTGCGGCCTATTATAAAACCGTTTGCAATCCGGAATATATGCGAATTTATCTTGAAGAAAAATGGAAAAACGGTCCCCGGACCGTGACACCGGAAGACGTACTGCATATCGCCCGAGGACAAATCGAGCGGGAAAATACACGCACCCGGCAAGCAAATGAAATATTAATTTCCGATACGGATTTATTGGAACTTGCCGTCTATTCGCAGGTCTATTTTAATCGCACGGACGAAAATCTGCTTCAAGCCGCCCTGACCAATCATTATGACTTATATTTTCTGACCTATATCGATGTGCCTTGGGAACCCGATCCGATGAGAGACAAACCGCATGAACGCAAAGAAATGTTCGAAGTTTTCAAACAAACCCTTGAAAAATATCATTTACCTTACGTAACTTTGAAAGGAAATCAATCACAACGCTTAAACCAAGCCATTAAAATTATCCGGACCATGAGAAAATCCCAAATAAAATTTTCCAAAGCAGATATCGACACATTACAAAAACGACATCTCACAGTCGAAGAAATTTTGCGGCAAGTAAACGCCATCCGTGAAGGGAATTTATATCAAACGGTGGTACGTCCGGCTACAATAGGCGACGGGATTATCCGACTTACGGAGGAAGAAAAGAAAAATGCCGTGGAAAATTTCGATAAAATCAAGGGAAAACTTATCAGATTCATTCCCGCTTCAGGAGCGGCGACACGAATGTTTAAAGACTTTCATATTGTTTGGAAAAATTTCAAAAACGGCGAACAAGATTGGGACCGGCTCTTGGAAAACGAAAATTTGGACAAACTCAGGGATTTTCATGTATGGAAAAATAAATTGGCCTTCCATAATGCCGTAATTGATAAAATCAAAGCCCATCATCCCGAATATGAAACTTGGGAAAACGGTCTGAAGAATTTCAAATTCATAGAATTTACCTTGTCCGAAAAAGGATTGAACTATGCCCGATATCCAAAAGCCCTGATTTTATTTCATCAATATCCCGAAGAAATTCGGACGGCTTTCGAAGAACACCTCAAAGAGTCCGTATTGTCAAAGCCCCGAAATACCGAATTGCATTTTACAGTTTCACCCGAAAAAACAGATTTGTTCAGCGAGGCCCGTCGAAATTTAAAAGACAAATACGGTTTGCCGGTAAGTTTTTCTTACCAATCGCCTTCGACCGATACAATTATGTTGGATAAAGAAAAAAAACTAGTGAGAGACGAAAAAGGAAAAATCGCATTCCGGCCGGGAGGACACGGGTCATTATTGAAAAATTTGCAAGAACTGGATGCGAATTATATCTTCATTAAAAATATAGACAATGTGCAAAAAGACGAATACAAAACAGAAAGTATTCAATATTTTAAAATTTTAATCGGGTTATTGGATAAAATTGCCGCAGAGCGTAATCGGCTGATGCAGTTTCTCATTCAGGAAAAGCCTGGGAAAAAGGATCTTCAAGAAGTGGAAAATTTTATTACACAAACACTTCAACAAAAATTAATTCCCGGTTACGACGGACTTCCGGCAAGTCATCGGCGGACATATTTGCAATATAAACTCGACCGGCCCATCCGGGTGGCGGGTATGGTCAAAAATACGGGCCAACCGGGCGGCGGACCTTTCTGGGTTAAAGACGAAAACGATAATGAAAGTTTACAAATCGTAGAAAAAAGCGAAATTAATTTAAAAGACGAATCGCAGCGAAAAATATTCGAATCTTCCACTCATTTCAATCCCGTATTTATGGCTTTATATCTCCCGGACCATAAAGGCGAAAAATATGATTTACATGAATTTCGCAATGAAAATGCCGCATTTATCAGTCAAAAAATACAAAACGGCCAAGAAATTCATATCTATGAACATCCCGGGTTATGGAACGGCAGCATGGCAAATTGGATTACCTTATTTGTGGAAGTTCCCGACCAAATTTTTAGTCCCGTCAAGGAAGTTTACGATTTAACCAAGCCGCCGCACGTATAATTTTCCTACAACACTTTTTGCCATATTAATTTTGTAAATTTGCATAAATCAAGCCGTTATGCTTCCTTTTGAAATTGAGAAATTAAAATTCGATCCTTCGGAAAAGTTCTTTCTTATTGCCGGCCCATGTGCCGTTGAAGGCGAAGACATGTTGATGCGAATTGCCGAAAGCATTTTGCAAATTACCACTTATTATCAAATTCCGTTTATCCTTAAAGGAAGTTTTAAAAAAGCCAACCGGTCGCGAATTGACAGTTTTACGGGAATCGGCGATGAAAAAGCATTAAAAATATTGCACAAAGCGAGAAAGGAATTGGACATTCCCATATTGACCGATATTCATGTGCCGTCCGACGCCGAAATGGCCGCCCGGTATGTGGACATCCTTCAAATTCCGGCTTTTTTAGTCCGTCAAACCGATTTGGTGGTCGCTGCGGCCAAAACAGGAAAGCCGGTTAATTTAAAAAAAGCCCAATTCATGAGTCCGGAAAGCATGAAATTTGCCGTGGAAAAGGTACATTGGACCGGAAATCGAAAAGTCATGCTTACTGAACGAGGTAGCATGTTCGGCTATACGGATTTGGTAGTGGATTTTCGTTCACTTCCCATCATGCGACAGTATGCACCGGTAGTGCTGGACATCACGCATTCATTACAACAACCCAACCAAAGTTCAGGTGTAACCGGCGGGCGACCGCAACTTATCGAAACAATTGCCAAAGCTGGCGTAGCGGCCGGATTGGACGGTATCTTTTTGGAAACCCATTTTAACCCCGCCGAAGCCAAATCCGATGCCGCCAATATGTTGCCTTTGGATCATTTGGAACCTTTATTGAAAAAATTATTGAAAATTCATGAAGCTGTCCAAGAAAAAGATTAGATTTTTTCTATTTCTCATGTTGTTTTTTTCGATGGCATTTTTTATAACGGGTGCTTGGTATTTACCTTATGTGGTTGCCGAGGTAAAAAATCCGGTTGTAGCCCTATTCAACAAGAGTTTGCGTCATACCGAAAAACCCGATTTTAATAAATACAACTTAAACGGTAAGGAAATTATATTTACTACTCGCGACTCGCTTCAATTATCGGCCTATTTAATTTACGGCAAACCCCAAGTAAAGGGGACGGTAATTGCATTGCACGGCTACCGATCCAATAAAAACAAATATCTTCCCATTGCCCGGCATTTTACGGAAGCGGGATATAATTTTGCCGCCATGGACTTAAGAGGACATAACCAAAGTGAAGGCGAAATGACAGGGTTTTCCTATTTTGAAAAAAATGATGTATTGGATTTTATTAGCTATTTAAAACAAAAAGAGCATATTCAAACCGAATATATTCTTTACGGCCATTCGATCGGTGCGGCAACGGCAATAGCCGTAGCTGCCGAAAGCGATGAAATTTCCTTGCTTGTATTGGAAAGTATTTTTGCATCGCTGGAAAATATTATTCCCAATTACATAAAATTTTATACCGGAATCGAAATCGATAGCATCCCCGAAGGCGTGGAAAACCGAGTATTTGAATCGGTAGAAATTCCGCTCGACCAAATAAATCCCGAAGAACAAGCCAAGCAAATCGATGTGCCGGTTTTATTTATTCATGGAGAGCAAGATAAAAAAGTCCCTTTGGAGCAAGCCCGAAAAATTTATGAAAACATTCAGGGCGAGAAAGCGTTTATTGTGATAAAATCCGCTACACATAATACATTATGGGAAGAGGGAGGAAAAGATTATTTTAAAACCATCATCGAATTTATCGATAGATTTATTCAAGCCAAACCTAACTCCGAAGAGTCATCCTAAAGCAGCCGGTTTGTATTCCGGCACAATTTCCTTAAGAATTTCCACCGATCTTTTCATATCCAACTCCGCAATTGTTTTTTCTAATTCTTTGATTTTTCGATTCAAGAAATCACAATCCAAAGGAGCCAATTTGGAGATATATAATTTTTCGTAATCTGATTTTTCGACCATTTCTGAATCGGTGAGCAGTTCTTCATAGATTTTTTCACCCGGACGCAATCCGGTAAAAATAATATCAATATCTTCAGGATATCTTTTTCCCGAAAGATGTATCATTTTTACGGCCAAATCAAAAATTTTGACTGGCTTGCCCATATCGAATACATAGATTTGGCCCCCGTTACCCATTTCGGCTGCTTTCAAGACCAAATGCGATGCTTCGGGGATTGTCATGAAATAGCGATTAATATCGGGATGAGTTACCGTGACGGGACCTCCTTTTTTGATTTGCCTTTTGAAGAAATGAATAACCGATCCGTTCGAACCCAACACATTTCCGAATCGAGTGACAATGTATTGGGTATTTTTTGCCGTTTCCTGCAAACACCTGGCTATTAGCTCAGCCACCCGCTTGGTAGCACCCATAATGCCGGTTGGGTTTACGGCTTTATCGGTGGAAATTTGAATGAATTTGCGGACGCCGTATTTATCGGCCAATTCCATTAATTTCTTTGTAGCCAAAATATTTACACTTATGCCGTAATAAGGGTCATTTTCCAATACCGGCACATGTTTATAGGCCGCCGCATGAAAGATAATTTCGGGTTTATATGCCTGAAAGGAATATTCCATTTTATCATAATCCTGAATATCGGCCAAAATAGGAACAAAGTTTTTATATCCTTTGTTTTTCAGTTCCACTTCCAATTCATATAAAGGCGTTTCGGCTTGATCGAAAAGATAGATTTTACGAGGATTATAATGTAAAATCTGCCGAACCAATTCACTTCCTATAGAGCCGGCGGCGCCGGTTACCCAAATCGTTTTTCCTTCGATACTTTGTTTTAACTCATCATCATTCAGATGAATGGGAGGACGTTCCAAAAGAGATTCCAAATCAAATTCCTTAATATCTTCTACATTAAAAATATTGTCAATCCATTTTTCCGGCGGAGGTATTGTTTTGATTTTCACACCGGCTTCGATAAATTTTTTGGTTTTATCGAGCAATTTTAAAGGATTGGAAATATTTTGGGTAATAATGACATAATCAATCTGATTTCTTTTCAAAAAATCTTCATCTATGTCATTAAAAGATAAAATGGGAATACCTTGAACCGACCGATTACCTGCAATTTTATCGTCAATGAACCCTTTAAAAATGTATTTTCGTTTTATATCGTTTTTTAAAAGTTCATATGTTCTGATTGCGCCTTCGTCCGTACCGTATATTAATATATTCACAGGAGCCCCATGTTCTCTGGAAATTCTATAATACATTGATTTATAAAAAGCGCGAGCACCCGCCATAATTAAAACTTGAAATAAAGCAATGAGGAAAATAATGGAATAAGGATAGTTAAAAAACTCGGGCAAGTATTCACTGCGGGCCAAAAATGTAGCAATTAAGAGCATAATCGCTACAAGTAAAGACGATAAAGTGATTTGTTTGAAATCCCTCCATCCGGTATGACGCACCACCCCTTTATAGGGTTTGAAAATTAAGAAAGCAATTATACTCAGTATAACAACTATGCCGGTTTGAATTATAACTTTCTTGAAATCAAAATTGAAACTAAAATTAAATCTTACAAAGTAGGAAAACCAAACTACCAGAAAAGAAATAAATAAATCGATTATCATGACCAACCAACGCGGCGAAGAAGTCATAATAAAATCACGAAGAGGAACCCAAATCCTATATATGATAAAATTACTTATTCGATTTAACAATTTTAAATAATTTTTCTCGTTGAATTAGCAGGTACAAAATTACAAATATTAATAATACAATTCCCAGGAGAATGACTTGAAATTTTAAGTTTTTCTGATATAAAGCATAGTGAATTAATAAGCCATTTATAAATGCCTGAGTAATTGCGTATAAAAAAGAAGTTTTTAAATGTGAAAAATGATATACATCCACCATTTTTTGATAAACATGCCAACGATGCGCTTTAAAAACATTTTCTTTATTAAAAAATCTTAATATAATAGTCATAGCACTATCCACTCCATAAAGTAAAACCGTCAATATTAAAACAGGTGATTTTAATTCAACCATATATTTTGTGAGGATAAATAAAATCACAGCTGCCAAGCTCATACTCCCTATATCTCCGGCAAACATTAAAGCATTTTTTCTATAATTAAAAAATCCGAAAACCATTAGAGATATAAAAAGTAAAGGAAATAAATAATCCGGAAGCAAATGATAAATAGCATTTAAATACCAATAAGTTATAACCACAATTATGGAATAAAAACCCGTAATTCCATTTATACCGTCCATAAAATTATAAGCATTAACAAACCCCAAGGAAACAATGATTGCAAGGAGTTTCACCCAAACCGGCATATCGGCTTCATACAAACCGGAAGCATATAAAATTAATAAAATGGAAATTAGTTGAAAAGGGAAACGTTGTTTGGGAGTTAGTTCTTTTAAGTCATCTGTAAATCCCAATATTCCCAGTAATAGAAATCCGATGAAAAAAGCCAAAAATTTTGCATTAAATCCATAACGATATAATTCATAGATGCCAAAAAATAAAATAGCAGAAAAAAAAATGATGCCGCCTCCCCTTACTACCGGGATTTGATGTGAACTGCGCTCCGAAGGAATATCCTTGATATTTTTTTTAATAGCAAATTTCCTATAAAAATATCCGATTAAAAAAAGGATGACAGCTAAGTTGATGTAAAATAATTTACTCATTCTTGTTTTGTTTCGGGATAGAATCTTAAAATTAAAAATGACAAAGCATAAACCAAAGCGGGAGCCACCAACCGCATTGATGAATGAGAAATAGTTAAAAGCCAAAAAGCAAAGAAAGGATAAAAGAATAAATTATTTTTATATAAGGCACCTGTAAAAATAGGAGCCAATAATAGAACGATTAGAGCCGCAATACCAAATAATCCATGTTCACTTAATAACCGTGAGATTTCATTATGAGTGGCTCCTTTAAAACCCATATTTTTTAATCTACCTATTTTTGCCCGCCCGACACCTATTCCTAAAAAGGGGTATTCATAAAAAGTCTTTAATTCTGCTTCAAATAAACGTATTCTCCCTGTAGTAATATCTTTTTTTTGTACGCCTTTTCTATCTTTTCCGGTAAAACGATATAACACAATTCCACTTGTTACTTCCATAACCAAATAAAAACTTATACCTAAAATTAAGGCTGAAATTCCAATACCTAAAAAACTTTTAGTTTTCATAAAAACAAAATCAGATCGCCAACTTGTGTAAATAAAAATCAATATCATGATGATTCCCACAATGGTCCCCCCCCGGGAGAAAGTTAAAAAGGCCCGATAGCTAATCAATGCCAAAAAAAATAAATAAATAGATTTGGATAAAATATCTTTTTCAGTAAGAAGTAAAACAAAAGAAGAAAACATACCTAAACCCAAAATAGTGGCAACTTGATTAGGCCCGAAACCACCGGACGTAGCTTTAATTGCACTAGTGGTAAATACTATTTCTCTTAATGACGGCGTTTTGAAAATCATATAAAAAACAGTGGTAATGACAGGAAGTAATATCCAAAAATTTAATTCTTTGAATTCTTCCAATGTTAATTCTTCTTTCACCAAAGCCATCGCTGCAATACCTAATGCCACCGGACCGACAATATTAAATAATACGGTTTTACGGATGCTTTCAATAAAAAATGACGGCTCATTAGCTTCCAAAAACATCGTTTTAATTACACCGGGTATTAAAAGAACCAAATAAAGTACAAATATGAGAGCATCTTTTTTTAATCCTCTTCGAAATATATAGGCAAGAGATAAAATAATAATCAGATATTTATGTGATTCATAAAAAAATAATCCTTTCGACATCCGTGTAAAGACTTCTGCAGATGTCACATAGGCCATCAAATAAATTAACCATAAACGATTCTTAACAGTAAAAGAAAAAAGAAAGACCAAAGTTATTAATCCCGTAGCATAAAACTTGGCTAAAATGGGAAATTTATATACTAGCCATGCTAAAATAATATGTAAGACAATCAAAAGTAATTTTGTCAGCGACATAAACATGTTTTCATTGCAAAAATAAGGATATTTAACCACATTTTATTCGTGATTCCTTTTTAGCATGATTTTTGTTAAATCATTAAGCAAAAAAATACCGTTATGAGTCATGAAGTAACTGACATAAAGGCACTCAATGAAAAAATAAAAGAAGAAAGTGCTTTTATCGATTTATTAAAAAGAGAAATCAACCGTGTTATTGTCGGTCAGGACAAAATGATTGACCGGCTATTAATCGCCCTTTTGGGGAAAGGACATATTCTTTTGGAAGGCGTTCCGGGATTGGCCAAAACCTTGGCCATCAAAACGCTTGCCGATGCATTGAATGTAAGTTTCAGTCGAATTCAATTCACACCGGACTTGCTTCCCGCCGATATTATCGGAACCTTAATATATAATATGCAAGAAAATAAATTTGAAGTGAAAAAAGGGCCGATTTTTGCCAATTTCGTACTAGCCGACGAAATCAACCGGGCTCCTGCCAAGGTACAATCCGCCTTGCTTGAAGCCATGCAAGAGCGTCAAGTAACTATCGGCGATCAAACTTTCAAACTCGAAGAACCTTTTATGGTGCTCGCTACGCAAAACCCCATCGAACAGGAAGGCACCTATCCTCTACCCGAAGCCCAGACAGACCGTTTTATGCTTAAAACGGTAATCAGTTATCCCGATCAGGAAGAAGAACGTCAAATCGTCAGGTTGAACGTGGATGAAAATTTCGGAAAAGTCAATAAAGTGGCCGGAAAAGAAGAAATTCTTAAAGCAAGACGTGCCGTACGGGAAATTTATATCGATCCTAAAATTGAACAATATATTCTCGACATTGTGTTTGCTACAAGATACCCTGAAAAATACGGTTTGGAAGAACTCAAACCGCTTATTGCCTACGGCGCATCGCCCCGCGGAAGCATCAATTTAACTATTGCATCCAAAGCCAACGCTTTTATTAACCGGCGCGGATTTGTGATTCCGGAAGATGTCCTCAATGTAGTGAACGATGTATTGCGCCATCGAATCGGACTGACCTACGAAGCCGAAGCGGAAAATGTAACCACCGAAGATATTATCAATAAAATTGTGGGAAAAATTGCCGTACCTTAAAATTAACTGTTGGCTATTAACCGTTAGCCATTAACTTTTTTAATGAAAGAATGAAGTAATGAATAACGAAAAACTAACGACTAACAACGATGATGACAAAACAACTAACGTTATTATTTGACAATCAGGTAGTTAATGTTAAGGTTAAAGTTAAAACGCTAACGGCTAAGAGCTAAAAGCTAACCCATGGATACCAAAGAAATATTAAAAAAGGTCCGGAAAATCGAAATAAAAACACGGAAATTGTCGGATAATATTTTTTCCGGAGAATATCATTCTAAATTCAAGGGAAAAGGAATGACCTTTTCCGAAGTTCGTCCATATACTTACGGCGATGATATCCGTAGCATCGACTGGAACGTGACGGCAAGAAACCGCAAACCCTTTGTCAAAATCTTTGAAGAAGAACGAGAATTGACCGTTTTATTGGCAGTGGACATTTCCGGATCGGAAAATTTCGGCACCAAATATCAACTCAAGCGGGAAACCATTACGGAAATTGCCGCCACTTTGGCTTTTTCTGCAATTAAAAACAACGATAAAGTGGGATTGGTATTATTCTCCGATCAAATAGAATTGTTTATACCTCCCAAAAAAGGACGGTCACATGTGTTAAATATCATTCGGCAATTGGTGGATTACGAACCGCAAAACAAGCAAACCGATATTTCCGGCAGCTTACGATATGTATTCAATGTGATGAAAAAACGCGGCATTGTCTTTCTAATTTCCGATTTCTTAGACGAAAATTATGCCGATACTTTAAAAATCGTTTCCAAAAAACACGATTTGGTCGGAATTCGCATCTATGATTCTTTTGAAGAATCTCCTAAAAATGCAGGATTCATTTTAATGCGAGATGCCGAAACCGGCGAAAAGATTTATTTGGATACCGCCTCAAAAAAAATACGAAATCGTATAGCCGAAATTTTTAATAATTATGCTGTATATTTTAAAACTTCCTTCCGAAAAAGCGGTAGCGGCGCTATAGAAGTAAAAACCGGACAATCCTACGTAAAAGCATTAATCAATTATTTTAAATCGGCATGAATATGAAGAAAGGAATCAAGGGTTTTATTATCATATTAATTTCGATGGTTTTCCCTTGGACTTATGCCCAGCAAGTTCAAGTGGAAATTAGCAGGGACACCATAAAAATCGGCGACCAATTGGACTTTTCCATTCAGGTCCCCGCCGATACGACCACCCGTATTCAATTTCCCCGAAATGAATTATTCCAACCCTTTGAAGTGGTTAAACAATTTCCCGTAGATACGCTCATTCAAGAAAAAATCCTTCGGGCCACTTACCGGCTAACCGCCTGGGACAGCGGGCAATATAAAATCCCTTCTCTTCCGGTAAAAATTAATGATAGCATCTTCACAACCGACAGTATTCCCATCTATGTAGCCGGTGTAAAAGTAGATACGACCAAGCAAGGACTTTATCCCGCCAAACCCGCTTGGAAAGTTCATTACAAAACCAAAGTCAAAGTTGGAAAAAAACAGAATAAATTCCTGTGGTGGCTATTAGGACTTTTGATGCTGGGCGGTATCATATACTGGCTTTTTAGACGCAAACAAATTTCCGAAAAGAGCCAAATAGTTTCACCTTATGAAAAGGCAATGGCACGTTGGAACGAACTTGTTCAATCCAAAATTTATTCCACCGATTGGGAACAATTTTATGTCAAATTAACCGACCTGTTGGATGATTATTTGGAAGAAGCCCTTCATATTCCGGCAAAGGAAAGTGTAAGTCCCGAATTGATTAAATTATTATCCCGTTATCGTTTTGAAAACAATAAACCTATTCCCGAAAGATTTTTTAACGACTTAAACGAATTTTTCAAGCGTGCCGACTTGGCTAAATTTGCCCGGACGGAACCATTGCCCGTATTTAGGGAAAAAGATTTACAATTGGTTAAATCTTTTATTACGGACATTCAAGAAGAACTTGATCGTATTGAAGAACAAAAACGTCTTGAAGAAGAAGCGCGACAAAAAATCATACGTGAAAAACAAAAGAAAAAGAATTTAATGCTTTGGATAGGCGGTCTGTTGATCTTGTTACTCTTAGGTTTATGGGCATATCGCCAATATAAACCGCAAATAAAACGGATTTACAGCAACCAAATGAGTATGTTAAACGGTATTCCGCCCGAAACAGCTTGGAAACCGGTGGAATTAGGGTCTCAACCCGCACTTGTATTTACGGCCCCCGACGTACCTGAAGCCGTGACCACTTACTATCCGTCCGATTCCTTGGCATCTATGCTCGACGAATATGCTTTCTTAAAATCGGATATGAAAAACCTGAAGATTTACATATGGCTTTTCGATTTGAAAAAACAAGCCGATAAAAAGATTTTGCTAGATGAAATAAAATCCGGACTGGAAAATGAAACCGGCCAGACTGTTCATATTAGGGAAGATAAAAATCAAGATATCATCTACGGCGAAACCGGTGAAAATGAAGAATTAAAAGGCAAAATTTTCCTGTCGGGCAACAAAGCGCGTATTATTTTGCTTCGATATCCCGGCAATAATAAAAATATTAAAGAAAAAGCCGAAAAAATATTACTCACAACCGCATTGAAAAATTGATGACATATGAAGATAGGCGAAGATTTTGAAATATTAAACCCCGTTTTCCTATGGCTGCTCCTGCTGGTACCGGTGGTGTGGTATTGGCTATACCGGTCGCGGTTAAAAGAACGTCCGTACTTGCGGTTTTCTTTTGCTTCGAAATTAAAAAATATTTTCACCTGGAGGAATCATTTACACAAACTCCTTCCGCTTTTATTGACTTCCGTTTTCGTTCTCATGATTTTGGGTATGAGTCGGCCACGAAATGTGGAATCCGGAAAACATGTCAAAAAAACGAAAGGAGTCGATATTGTTTTGGCTATCGATGTTTCGGCCAGTATGCTGGCACGCGATTTAAAACCGAACCGCTTGGAAGCACTTAAGCGCACGGCTATCGAATTTGTGAATCAACGTCCGAACGACCGCTTTGGTATTGTATTATATGCCGGAGAAGCATTTACCAAAGTGCCGCTTACTTCCGACAAACAAATTGTGATCAATGCCATCAAGGAAATCGATTTTTTTAAATTGGTTAATCAAATCGAACAAGGAACCGCCATCGGAATGGGGCTGGCGGTTGCCGTAAACCGGCTCAAAGACAGCAAAGCCAAAAGCAAAGTAATCATCTTGATGACCGACGGCGTGAATAACACCGGTTCCATTGACCCCGATACGGCATTGGAATTGGCCAAAGAATTCGGCATTAAAGTTTACACCATAGGTATCGGAACCAACGGCATTGCACCTTTCCCTGTCATTACCAGAAACTATACCATTGCCGGCTATCAAATGCAACCCGTGGAAATAGATGAAAAACTTTTGAAAAAAATTGCGAAGGAAACCGGCGGAAAATATTACCGGGCTACAAATAACAAAAAACTTAAGGAAATCTATAAAGAAATAGATAAATTGGAAAAAACGGTGGTGGAAGAATTGCGGTTTTATAATTACACCGAATTATACCGCTATTTACTTATTCCGGCACTGCTATTATTGCTTTTGATATGGATTAGTCGTCAAATGATTTTAAAAACCAATGTCTGATGTTTAGGATAGAAGAACCGGCTTATTTATATTTGTTATTACTCTTGCCTGTTTTGTGGTTTATATTTATTTATTTACAATTAAACAAACAAAAAATACGGCGCCAATTCCTTGATGAAAATCTTCGTAAAAAAATAATCTTCGAATACAGCGCCATCAAGCCCTATGTGAAGATGTTATGGTGGTCATTTACCTTTTTATTTCTGGTCATCGCCCTGGCTAACCCGCAAATGGGGACCAAAATAGAAACGGTAAAACGCAAAGGAGCCGACATTGTATTTGCGTTGGATGTGAGTAAAAGTATGCTGGCCGAAGACGTTAAACCCAACCGGTTGGCCAAAGCCAAACAAATCATCTCCAGAGTGATAGACCAACTGATCTCCGACCGCATCGGCATTGTGGTTTATGCCGGCGAAGCATATCCCGTCTTGCCCATCACCACAGATTATGCCGCCGCCAAATTGTATTTACAAAACATCAATACAGACATGGTATCCACCCAGGGAACCGCAATTGCCGAAGCCATTCAACTGGGCATGAATTATTTCGACCGCGATGAAAGCGATAAAATTCTTGTTATTATTTCCGATGGAGAAGATCACGGTGAAGATGCCATCCAAGCAGCCAAGCAAGCGGCCGAAAGAGGTATTAAAATCTTTACGGTAGGTATAGGTACGGAAACCGGCGGTTTGATTCCCATCCGGCGCAACGGTCAATTGCGCGGATACAAAACCGACCGGGCGGGACAACGGGTCGTTACACGAAGAAATCAAAGTTTACTATACCGGCTTGCCAAAGAAACAGGCGGCACATATATCGACGGAAATAATAGTTATACTGCCGCCAAACAACTTATCGATTATCTAAAAAATCTAAACCGGAAAGATTTTGAAACCAAACGTATTGCCGGATATAAAGATCAGTACCAATGGCCACTGGCAATGGCAATTATTTTCTTTTTATTATACCTATTTACATTGGAACGTGAAACCGTATGGCTTAAAAAATTGAATTTATTTAATGAAAAAACCGAAAATGATGCGTAAAATAGTAGTCATTGTCATATTCCTATCCGCATTATTATCCCACGGGCAAACGCGTAAAGACACCTTGCAAGCATTTGCCAATTTGGGTTGGAATAATTACGAAAAAGGAGATTATGCCGCAGCCGAAAAATACTTCCGCCAAGCCCTTCAATTCGGAAATTCCGACACGGTTCAATACAATTTGGCCGCCAGTTTGCTACAACAAAACCGTAAAAACGAAGCCCTCGAACATTTCAGTCAAGTGGCCAAAATTAGTACAAACGACTCCCTCAAAGCCGATGCTTGGCATAACATGGGAAATATCTACTTCGAAAAAAAACAATACGACAAAGCCGTAGAGGCCTATAAAAATTCCTTAAGATTGCGACCCGGCGATGACGAAACACGCTATAATTATGCCTTGGCCAAAGAAAAATTAAAACAACAACAAAAACAAAATAAAAACAAAAAAAATAAGAAGGATAAAAAGAATAAAAATAATAAAGACAACAAAAACAATCAAAACAAAAATCACAAGCAAAACAAAAAGGATAACCGGAATAATAAAGACAATCAAAACAAGAACCAAGATCAAAATAAAAAGAACCGAAAGGATCAAAATCAACAAAATAAAAATCAAAAAAATAAAGATCAAAAGAATAAAGACCAAAATAAACAAAACCAAAAAAATCAGGGCGATAAAAAGAAAAATCAAGATCAAGATCAAAATAAAGGACAAAAGAAAGACGACCAACAAAAACAAAAATCCGGAAACCAAAAGGATAAATCTCAACAACCCCAAGGGCAAGGCAATCAAAAACAACCCCAACAGCCCAAAAAACAAAAGAGCAAATTAAGTCCCGAAGAAACCAAACGCTTGCTTCAAGCCCTGAAAAACAAAGAAAACCAAACGCTGAAAAAGGTCAAATTACGCAAAGCTAAAACCGCCAAACGTAAGAAAAGCGAGAAAGATTGGTAAAAAGGAAAATTTAACTATCCATTTCCCATATTTCCCGGTAAATCATTTATTTGAGATGGCTCCGAAAACATTTTTATAAAAAATTTTCTCGTAAAAATAAAATAGGCGATATAAAAAATTAGATTCGACTAATTTTTTTTAGATTTGTCTAAAAATTAAATCGTGTCACATTCTCCGTCCGAAGAAAATTATCTAAAAAGCATTTACAAACTCCTTGAACAGGGACGAAATAGGGTAACAACCAATGAATTGGGCCGGATTTTACATACCAAGGCCCCTTCCGTTACCGATATGATCAAAAAATTGCATAAAAAAGGTTATGTGGAATATACGCCTTATTACGGGGTTTCCTTTACGGAAAAAGGGCGACTTCGAGCCAAGGAAATTGTCAGAAAACACCGGTTATGGGAAACCTTTTTGGTAGAAACTTTGCAGTTGCCTTGCGAAACGGTACATGATATTGCCGAGCAACTCGAGCATGTGCATTCCGAAGAACTTATCGATGCATTGGACCGGTTTTTAAACCATCCCGAAACGGATCCGCACGGTCAATTTATACCTAAAAAATAACCTATGCGACGAATTGGTAAATATAAAATTAACAGGGAAAATTTGCTCAAAAAGGCCCTGAAAATCCAAACCGAGCATAAAAAATTTGTGCCGGCCGGCCGGAGCGAAAAAAAATTAGCGG
The DNA here is from genome assembly GCA_027067965.1 of Flavobacteriales bacterium. Classification (GTDB taxonomy): domain Bacteria; phylum Bacteroidota; class Bacteroidia; order Flavobacteriales; family Flavobacteriaceae; genus JAADED01. Next base: position 52,916 of record JAMOUV010000007.1, read on the forward strand.
AGCGCTTGGTCTCGGAAGGACTTCTTCGTAAAGAAAATGGAGGTTATCGTCTTACCGAACGAGGAAAAACCGAAGCGGCCGCTATTATTAGAAAACACAGGTTATACGAAACCTATCTGGCCAAACGCACCGGTATTGATATAAAAGACTGGCACCGGCTGGCGGAAAACCGCGAACACCATCTCGACGAAGCCACGATTAACAAATGGGAAAAAGAACTCGGTTTTCCGCTGGTTGACCCGCATGGCGACCCCATTCCCGATGCGGGCGGACAAGTGGAAGTTATCGAAAGTATTTTATTGAATGAACTCAAACCCCGGCAGGCGACATTTTACAAGATCGTTCATTTGGAAGATGAACCGGAAGAAATTTACAACCGGTTGATTGACAAAGGATTATATCCCGGAGTGATTATTCGGGTAATATTTAATAAAGACAAATGGCAATTGGCATTCGAAGGGCTGGAAATAGAAATTCCCGAGGAAGAAGCGCGACTTATTTCGGTTAAAAAAGTGGCGGTGGACCCCGCATATTTTAATCTTATCCGCTTATCGAGTTTGAAAGAAGGAGAGAAAGGAAAAATCATCCGCTTGTCGGATGCCTTATTCGGACTAACTCGTCAGCGTTTATTGGATTTGGGTTTTGTACGCAATGCGATTGTTTCGGTTTATCTCAAAGCACCCCTCCGGGAGCCCGTGGCGTATGACATAAAAGGTTCGACAGTGGCCCTTCGAAAAGAACAGGCGGATAAAATATTGGTTATCAAACTATGAAGTTTTTTGGTAATAAATGTGAGAGTTGTCAATTAACTCGTGTGGAAGGACTCACGCCGTTGGGAGATGCTACCCGGAATTATGATTTTATAATTGCTTTGGCCGGCAATCCCAATACCGGCAAGTCCACGCTGTTCAATGCTTTGACCGGCTTGCAGCAACATACGGGTAATTGGCCGGGAAAAACGGTTGCACGAAAAGAAGGCGGTTTTAAATTCGGAGGGAAAATATACAAAATCATCGATTTGCCCGGCACCTATTCGTTAATGGCCCATTCCGAAGATGAAGAAATAACTCGAAATTATCTTTTTTTCGAAAAACCCGACGTTACCGTCATCGTGGCCGATGCCACCCGGTTGGAACGTAATTTAAATTTAATCTTACAAATCCTGGCCATAACCGACAAGGCGGTATTGGCCCTGAATATGATTGACGAAGCCGAAAAGAAAGGAATTCACATCGACGAACGTCATCTTTCACGTCTGTTGGGCATTCCGGTTGTAAAAACCAATGCCCGGATGCGCTTCGGTTTGGAAGCCCTTTTGCAAACCATTGAACAAGTGGCCACCGGTAAAATCAAAACCCGCCCGTTGCGGCTTCGGTTTTCATCTCCCGAATTACAACGGGCGCTGAAACAAATTGACAAGGAATTGAAAAAAATTCTTCCGGGACTGAAAAACCGGGAATGGATTGCCCTCCGCCTGCTTGCGGGAGATAAATTTATTGAAGAAAGTTTGCGTCATCCCGGCCGTTTTTACGGCATCCAAACCGCACCCGGCATCGAAGATGCCGTGGAACGCTTATTGCAAAGCGTAAAGCGCATCCGGATAGAAAATCAAGACCGGTTTTATGATATCATTACGGAAAATATTTATGAAACCGCCCGGCGGATTATCGACGAAACATTAATCACGGGTAAAGAACGGATTCACAGTCCGCTCGAAGTAAAACTGGACCGGATTATTACCCACAAAATTTACGGGTTTATCATCATGTTTCTCATGCTGGGTTTTGTGCTTTGGCTGACCATCAAAGGAGCCAATTATCCTTCGCAACTGCTTGGTGATTTGCTCATCGGAAAGATTTATCCCGCTCTTAAAACGCTAGCCGGACAAATGCATTTACCCGGATGGCTTGCGGGGATGCTCATCGATGGCGTATATTTGACCACCGCATGGGTCGTTTCGGTGATGCTTCCGCCGATGGCTATATTTTTTCCGCTTTTTACCTTGCTCGAAGATTTCGGATTTTTATCCAGAATCGCCTTTAATTTGGATAAGATTTACAAAAAATCGGGTGCCCATGGCAAGCAAGCCCTGACGATGACCATGGGATTCGGTTGCAATGCCGCTGCGGTGGTATCCACTCGCATTATCGATAGCCCGCGCGAACGGCTTTTGGCTATTATCACCAATAACTTTTCCTTGTGTAACGGTCGCTGGCCCGGTCAAATCCTATTGGCCACAATTTTTATCGGCGCCATGGTGCCCGAAAAATGGTCGGGATTGGCGGCCATGCTGGCCGTAACCACCATAGCCACACTAGGAATTTTTATGTCGTTTGCCGGTTCATGGTTTTTGTCCAAAACATTATTACGCGGCGAACCTTCGGCATTTTACTTGGAATTGCCTCCTTACCGCATTCCTCAAATTCGAAAAACTTTATATACTTCCTTTATCGAGCGCACATTAATCGTACTTTGGCGGGCCATCGTATTTGCCGCACCGGCGGGATTGGTTATATGGCTGGTGGCCAATACCCATATCGGCGGAGAAAGTTTGGCGGCATATATCGTGGATTTTCTGGACAAGCCCGCCGCTTGGCTGGGGCTTAACGGAATCATTTTGCTGGCCTTCATCATCGGTATTCCCGCCAATGAAATAATTATTCCCGCCGTGCTTATGCTTACGATTTTATTATTTGACATTGACCTGACGGGTGTACAAAAAGGTATGCTTACCGAATTATCGGATACCCAAAGTGTCAAGCAAATCCTTACTGCAGGCGGTTGGACGCTTCTTACGGCCGTAAATTATATGTTATTGAGTTTGTTGCACAATCCTTGCAGCACCACCATTTATACCATCTATAAAGAAACCAAAAGTATTAAATGGACAGCAATCGCCACTTTTTTTCCCTTATTAATAGGGATTATTATTTTGTTTCTCATCACCGTGATTTATTCCCTGACCGCCGGAGCCGTTTAAGCATCAATTCATTCGCTTCAACAATAAAAAAAACCGAACTCTCCAATGCCACTTGCTATGAAAGTTTTTGATCAAGGGTCAATGCGACTCACCCTTCGGGTGTTTGAAAAGCGCAGCGACGCCGTGTCCGCCTCAGGCGGGAGGGATTATGTGTCATGTCGAGGGAAGTCCCGATAGCTATCGGGACGACGAGACATCTCATCCCCCCAAAGGTCGATGCAACTCCCACTTCAGTTTGATAAACGCAGCGACGCCGTGTCCGCTTCAGGCGGGAGGAATCTCATTTCCGGACTTTAACGTTCACCTTCACCTTCACTATTTTAAATCTGAAATCGTTAATCCGAATAATTAAATATTACACAATTTGCATCCGATATAGCCATTCATTATTGTATTTTTAACAGAATGACTTATTTTCTTTTAATAAAGTACATATCTAAGACCTTGATTTTCAGGTTAAAAAAAAAAAAAAAAAAAAAAAAAAAAATTAAAAAATTGTTTTTTTTAAATAAAATTTTTATATATTTGTTGTGTGGAAACAAACAAAACTTTCCCGGGAAGTTTAGGGAGGATCCACAAAAAAAGCGCCCCGACTCTGAATTTAGAGCGCAAGTCGGGACGCTCGGGTGTCGAACCACAGGTTCAACACCGCAAAGTTAGGGATTTGCCGGCAGAAATGCAACAAGCCCTTGTTTGCGGTGCCTGTGGTAAGACAATCAAGGTTCGTTTGACGAACCGGCGTAAGCGTAGATGCACGTGCATACACTTACGTTACAAAAGTTGCTTTAGCAACACGGCCGCAAGGCACCGGTAAACAAAGGGCTGTTTAAGGTTTAGGCAAGTCGCTTAGACAAACGGTTTGGTAAGAAAATATCTTAAATGACACACCAATCCACAATAACTGAAACCGGCAAACACCCCGGCGTTTTAAAGGTGCAAACGGCCAAAAGGAACTGTTTGTTTAACCTTTAAAAACGTAAAATTATGAAAGCTAAAAACATCAAAAGTATATTGGCATTTATGCTCTTAATGACATTAACCTTCTCTTTTAGTAATTACAATAAATTTCTTAGAAATCAAGAAAAACACACTAAAAATTTAATTACTCAAAAAGAATATAATAGAAATCCATTACGCTTATTACTATTTTTAATAAAAATAGAATATCAAAGTGGGCATAATGATTATATTGACGGTCGATATGTTGAATGTATAAGAGATGGAGTTTGTTATATTAGAATAAATAAAAAAAGTTCAACTTGGATAGATTTTGATGAGAATATTAAGATTAATGAAGCAAAAATAGCTATTAATAAAGAAAATGGAACAATTTATCTTGTAATACCACCTTCTGATGCTAATTATAAGAAATATTTAAAACCATTTAAAATTGAAAGTCAAACCAACATTGATAAAGGTTTAATAGATATTATATCTCAAAAACTTAAAAAACTTGGATTTAAGAAGCCTCCAAAACCATTACCTATAGGTTCAAAGGTTGAACCTATCAAATATGGTAATTACCTTCTTGTACCAATAGCTGCTTAAATAATAACACCTGGTGGAGTAAATCCACCAGGTGTTATACATATTTAAGTATGAATAAAATTTATTTTTAAAATGAAAAGAATTTTGTTATTCATAATTGGATTAGGAATAATAGTAATAAGTATCTTGTTTTATTTGGCAATTTTTAGAGTAAATCAGGAAGATTTGAATTACATTTCAAAGTTTCCCCAAATAACGCCTGATGAAATAAAAAAAGAAGAACCGAATTCTGTAATAATTTTTATAGACCCTGCATGTCCCGGTGCCCCTCGTTTTGGTCCTAAAATAAAAAAAGGAACTGATCTGTTAGATAGTTTAAAAATTCCGTATTACTTAATAGCAGATGTTTTATATTCCAAAAAAGGTGATTCATTATTGGAGAATTTTATTATGAAGTATGATTACTTAAATAAACCTATTTATTTAATGAGCATAGAACATTTTCCTAATAATTCAGGTTTATTTAATGCAAGAAGACGTTTAAAGGAATTTATAGCAAATACATGTTATAAATGTGATACTTTACCTTATGGTCCCGGGCTACATATTTTTCTTAAGAACGGTCAATTCGAAAAAGCTAAATTAACTTATGAATTAAATCCTAAGGAATTAGAAATTTACAAAAAATAAACTCGAAAAAGTTTTTTGAAGTTATTTTACTTTTCAATTAATTAAAAGTGTACATTTATTTATTATACATGAATACTTTAGCATTCCTCAAAGTGATAAAATTAATAAATTAAGTGATAAAATTAATAAATTAAATTTATGAAAACACTATTGTTTAATATAATTATTTATCTTTTAATTCCCAATGCTTTAACTCAAAACATCCAAACCGATATCAACTGGAATGGACGCTTGTGTAACGGCGGACACGGGATTTGTTATGTTTCTAAAGATGATAAATTAACGGTCAAAACTCAGATTTCATACGATAAGACTTATCATGAGCTGATTTTCCGGATTCGGAAAAATCGAATAGATGAGAACTTGCATAACCGACTTTTTTCTCATCCGGTTAAGAAAAATGTTTATCTCTATACCTTTGATGCGCCCAATTATCTACCTTCAACGGTGTATAAAAGATTGAAAATTACCAAAAGACCCATTAAGAAAGGGGATTACTTATGGATACTACAAAATAACTATTGGGAACTAAGAGTTAAACTCGAATAAAATGAGGAACAAAATTCGCTTACTCGGTATATTGTTGGCTTGGACATGGTCTCTTAGTGCCATGCCTCCAAAGACCGACCAAAAAGTGGACAGCATTTTGACACAAATGTATATGGAAATACAAGCTGTTCATAAAACCTACGACCTACGCCGTGATGTTTTGTGGCAGGAATTACAACAAATCAATAAAGATTTATGGACAGCCAATACACCACAACAGCAGATTTATTTGCTACTACGCAAAGACCGGATTAAAGAACAATTGCATAGATTGAATTTAGATGAACGTACTCAAATTTTTAAAATACGTTACCTTAAAGGATTGTCTGTTATCCGGATTTTATATGAAAAATTATTGGATTTGGATCATCATTTTGCTTCCATCGTTACTTTTAGGGAAATCAACAAAATGGCCAATCCCAATAACTATCCCGAATTCCTTAAAGTAAAGGAGATCATCGAACGCAAAAAAGACCGTAAGCGGTCTTTTGAATTGCCCCCATTGCTTAGTCAAAACTTATATATATCTACCATCGCCACCTTTATTAATCTTTTTAATGCTTCGGCTTCGCCTCAAGAAAAACAAAAGGACCTCGAAAAAATCCAATGTATTTTGGACTTTACACTGCGGATGCATAACGATTTAAATACCATTTATTTTGAAATGGAATTTCTGCGTAAAAGCAATGACAAGGTTTTAGAGGATATACAAACACTGTTTAAAGAATACACCAAACCCATAAAATACTTTGTTTCGCTAAGCGAATGCCGGATGAATGATGATTGGGACACGATACAAGAAAAACTCAACAGGTATTTGGAACAGCTTCAGGATGCCATGGATAAAGAGGATGAACAACGTATAATGAAAATGCAAATTGACCTTAATTTCCCTATCGATCAATTATTGCAGTTTCTGAATAAGTATAATATTCACATCGATCAATCTGCCAAATTTTATGAAAAATTCAAAATCATACTGGATAGTTATGAGAACGAGCCGGTATGTGATGCTTCCTTACCGGCGGCCTATAAGAAATTGAAATCAGATATCGATATTACCATTCAAAAATTTAATACGGCCTATAAACCGGTGGGTATTAACGGAAGTAAATTAAAGGAAATTTTATATGGTATAAATGAATATGAATAATTAAACTTGGTAAAAAATATAAAATGAAGCCCCATCTATCTTATCTATAAATTCTAAAATCTTCAATCATTAATCTTCAATGTTATACAATGCAAGAGTCTTCGCTCGAGGGTCAATACGACTCACCCTTCGGGTTTGATAAGCGCAGCGATGCCGTGTCCGCCTCAGGCGGGAGGGATCTCATCTTTTCAGTATTTGAGATTCCTCCTCCCGGTGGTCGTCGGAATGACATTTTTATCATCCCCCAAAGGATTCCTTGGACGAGGGTCGATGCGACTCACCCTTCGGGTTTGAGAAGCGCAGCGACGCCGTGTCCGCTTCAGGCGGGAGGGATCTCATCTTTTCAGTATTTGAGATTCCTCCTCCCGATGGTCGTCGGAATGACATTTTTATCATCCCGCAAAGGATTCCTTGGACGAGGGTCAATACGACTCACTCTTCGGGTTTGATAAACGCAGCGACGCCATGTCCGTCTCAGGCGGGAGAAATCTCATTTCCGGACTTTAACGTTCACTTTCACTTTGACTATTTTAAATCCGAAATCGTTAATCTGAAATCTGCAATCTGCAATCTGAAATCTCCAATCGTTAATCTAAATTCCGTATCTTGCATTAAAATTGAGTGAATGGAAATTTTGCTCCACCCCGAAGCATGGCTGGCCCTTTTGAGTTTGACACTCTTGGAAATCATACTTGGTGTGGACAATATTTTGTTTATTTCCATTCTTACGGCCGAACTTCCCGCCCATCAACAGTCCAAAGCACGCCGGTTGGGTTTGGCTTTCGCCTTGATTTTCAGAATACTCTTTTTACTGGGCATAAGTTTTATTATTCGCTTCACCTATCCCATCATTGAATTTTGGAAAGTCTCGTTGAGCGGACGGGATTTGATTTTGCTCTTCGGCGGTTTGTTTTTGCTCTACAAAAGTACGGTGGAAATTCACGAAAAGGTTACCGGAAGAGAAAGAAAACCCGGCATGAAAATCAAAACGGAATCCTTGGCATGGGTGGTGGTCCAAATTGTGATGTTGGATATCGTATTTTCGTTCGACAGCATATTGACGGCCATCGGACTGACCAAACATGTGATTATCATGGTTATAGCCGTTATTATTTCGATGATTATCATGATGATTTTTATCAACGACATTGCCGATTTTATTTTGAAGCATCCCACCTTACAAGTATTGGGACTCTCGTTCTTGGTGATGATAGGAACACTCCTTATAGCCGAAGCATTTCATTATGAAATACCGAAAGAATACATTTATTTTGCATTTTTCTATTCATTCATTATCGAGTTAATTAACTTAAGAATCAGACCTGAAAACAAATAAATTAACTATGATTGAAAATATAAATAAAAAAGGAAATGATTTTGACACGGCCTATAAGATTTACAAGCCGGAGCAAATTGTCAGAATTTTAGAAAAAGAGAAAAAAGACGGTCAAATTACGGATTTCGAATGGTTAAAACGCAACGACGAGTTTTATGAAGTTTTCGTGATAAAATACAAAAACGGTGAGTCTAAGAAAATTTATTTTAACGTTACCGATTTACTTAATCTTTATTAGTACGCACGCCCAACAATTGGCATTGCTTAAGTATAAAGGCGGCGGGGATTGGTATGCCAATAAACGGACTTCCTTGCCTAATTTGATTGCCTTTGCACGGGCCCATGACTTTGCTATCGATGAAGAGCAAGCCGTGGTGGAAAGCGACAATCCCGAAATTTTTCAATATCCTTTTGTACATATGACGGGACACGGACGTGTATTTTTTGACGAAGCGGATGTTAAAAATCTGAAAAAATACCTCGAATCGGGCGGATTTTTGCATATTGACGATAATTACGGCATGGATAAATATGTGCGAAAAGAAATAAAAAAATTATTTCCGGACCGGGAGTTAAAAGAATTGCCTGCCGATTTTGAGATATTTCACAATTATTATGATTTTCCCGGCGGACTTCCCAAAATTCATGAACACGACGGCAAACGGCCCCAGGCCTTCGGCATCTTTATCGATGACCGGCTGGTATTGCTCTATACTTACGAAACGGATCTGGGCGACGGATGGGAGTCATACGAAATTCACCACGACCCGCCCGAAAAACATGAATTGGCGCTCCGGATGGGTTTAAATATTTTATATTATGTGTTTACCAACTGAAGTTTTGTCTGTAACGAAAATGAAGAAACGCCCAAAATTCATTTTAAAAAAATCCGGAAAATTTCCATGAAAATACTTATCGAAAATATCAAACAATTAATTCAAGTCCGCGAAGAAGTGCCGGCTCCGCTCCGCGGAAAAACCATGGACGAACTACCCGTTATCGACAATGCATTTCTGTTGATTGAAGACGGTATTATTTCGAACTTCGGCCCCATGGAAGAAATGCCCGTCATCCATGCCGACCAAGTAATTGATGCAAAGGAACGTATGGTTTTTCCCGCTTGGGTCGATTCACACACACACTTGGTTTTTCCCGAATCACGTTACGGGGAATTTATCGATAAAATAAGAGGATTGTCTTACGAAGAAATTGCCGCCAAAGGAGGCGGAATTTTAAACTCGGCACGCCGGTTACGCCAAATGTCCGAAGACGAACTTTACGAGAAAGCCGAAAAACGTCTCCGCTTGCTTAAACAATATGGCACGGGTGCAGTGGAAATTAAATCCGGCTACGGTTTGAGCACCGAAGGAGAATTAAAAATGCTTCGGGTAATCAAACGCTTGAAAGAAAGCGAAAACATTCCGGTTAAAGCCACTTTTTTGGGAGCACATGCCGTTCCCGAAAATATGAATAAAGCGGATTATGTTCGGTTAATCGTCGAAGAAATGCTACCCGAAATAGCCAAGCATAATCTGGCCGATTATGTGGATGTCTTTTGCGAAACCGGTTACTTCGATACGCAGGATACGGAAATCATTTTGGACGCGGCCGCCAAATACGGGCTCAAACCCAAGATTCATATCAATCAATTTACTGCTATAGGCGGCATTGAAATAGCGGTAAAATATCATGCTGTTTCGGTGGACCATTTGGAAGTGATGACTGAACAGGATTTCCGGGCACTTCAACACTCCGACACGGTTGCTACGGTATTGCCGGGATGTTCCTTTTTTATCCATATTCCTTATGCGCCTGCCAAAGAAATGATTGAACGAAATATCACCTTGGCTCTCGCCACGGATTTTAATCCCGGATCGGCTCCCTCGTGGAATATGAATTTTATGGTCTCGCTTGCATGTATCAAACAAAAACTTACCCCCGCTCAAGCCATCAATGCCGCTACCGTCAATGCGGGCTATGCTTTGGAACTGCAACACGAAGCCGGTATGATTAGAAAAGGTACGCCGGCCAGGGTTTTTCTCAGCATCCCCTTGACCCATTACGGCGAATTGCCTTATTATTTCGGTATCAATCCGGTGGAAAAAACAATAGGGTTTTAAAGGAGACATATTTTTTTGTATATTTGCAATTCGAAAACAAGACAAGAAAATCATGAAAAAAGGTATTCATCCGGAAAACTACAGATTAGTGGCATTCAAAGACATGTCAAACGGCGATATATTTCTGATGTATTCGACCGCCGAAGCCAAAGAAACCATCGAAATTGACGGACAGGAATTACCCTTGGTCAAAGTGGAAATTTCACGTACTTCACATCCTTACTACACCGGTAAGATGAAATTGGTGGATACGGCCGGACGTATTGATAAATTCCGCAGGAAATACGCCAAATTCAAAAAATAATTTGTACTAAAAAAAATTAAAATTCCGGTTTTTTGCCGGATTTTTTTTAAATGAAAATTTTTTCTTAAATTAGCATACTAAAACAGAATAAAACTATTGGCTATGAAAAAAGTCGTATTATCATTAATTATATTTTCTTTCCTTTCACTGGGTTCATTGAAGGCCCAGTTCACCAACAAAGGTTATGTGGTGATTAACGGAAGTTTCTCATTGGTAGTCAAAAATTTGGACTTTGTCAATGAAGGAACCGTCGAGATGAAAGGTAACGGTAAACTCTATATGCGCGGAGGTGCTAACGGCGGAGATTTAATCAATAACGGTACTTTCGGAGACAACACGCTGTCGGAAACTTATCAAGTTATTTTCGACGGAGATGCCGATCAAGCCATCAAAGGAAGCAATGAGCCGTTTTTCGATCAATTGATTACCGCTCAAACCGGTACTGTATCGGTAACGCAAGAAATTGATGCCACTGCCAACAAAATTAAGGTGGGCGATGCAGGCAATTTGTTCGATTATAGAGTGAAAGACCCGTCAAATTCGGGGCTCAGATTAAGCGTTGATCATTTTGATTTAACCGGTAACTTGCGCCTGTATGACGATTCGCAAATTTTACCCACTTCGGATAATGCAAGTTTTTCAGCCACCGGTGTTGGAAATCTATATCGCGATCAACTGGGTACCGGTAACAAATACTGGTATAATTACTGGTGTGCACCGGTTAATATGCATGATAATGACAGTAATTGGCAAGTTGATCTTTTGATGGATGGTCGCGATCCCGAAAATCCGCAACCTATAAATTTTGTCTATGAACATGATGCGGATGGTTCTAACCAGGTAAATAGCGGCCAAAATCCAGCTTACTTGAACGAAGCATGGATATGGGTATTTAGAAATACCGGTAACGATTATGCCAACTGGGTTTATGTGGGAAGTACGGGAAATATAAAACCCGGTGAAGGATATTCCATGAAGGGACCGAATATTTTTAACGCGCCCCGTCCGGGTAGTTCGGGAAACACCGAATTTAAGGCCTATACATTTGCCGGTGAACCCAACGGAGGGTCTTATAATTTAACTTTAAGTGCAGGAAATATGTATTTGGTAGGTAATCCCTTTGCCAGTGCAATGGATGCCGACGCATTTATTAATGAACATCAAAATATCATTACCGGAGATTTGTATTTCTGGGAACACATAAGTGGTCAAGATCATTACTTGCATAATTATGTGGGTGGTTATGCTACCTATAACTTATCGGGTGCTACACCTGCATCGGATTGGCAAAATAATGGAGCCACCGGTACTAAAATTCCCGGTCAATATATCCCCGTTGCGCAAGGTTTCTTCGTAGAAGCCCAAAATGGCGGCACGCTTACCTTTAAAAATTCCCAAAGAGAATTTGTTAAAGAAGACGGAAGTAATTCGGTATTTATGCGTTCTAATTTGACCGATATTCGCTTATATTATACCAATCCTGACGGATTACGTCGCCACTTGTTATTGGCTATTCGTCCGAATACCACTATGGATGACGATTGGGGCTGGGATGCCAAAGCGGCTGACAACAACACGAATTTCGGAGGCGATATGTTCTTTAAAATCGGCAATAATGATTATGTGATTCAAGCCATTCCCGAAATTACGGAAGAAACACGTCTTCCGCTTCATATTACCACCAATACCGACGGCCAAGTGGAAATCGGTTTGACCGAATTGATGAACGTTCCTTCGGATATGGAAATCTTTATAGAAGACAGCCAAGAAGCACAAACCTATCCGATTTCATTGACATCGCCCTTTACCACCAACCTGCCTACCGGCGACTTTACCGATAGATTCTTCCTTGTTTTCCGTCCTTCAAGCACGATGAGTGCGGACGAAGATCTTATATCCGACATCAAAGTTTATTATAACGATAATTACGTGATCATTAAGAATCCGCGTTCGCAACAAATCGACAAAGTGGACATCTTCGATATGCAAGGAAAATTGGTTATTTCCAAAGCATTTAACTCGAAAGAACAAATGCTAAAACTTCCCGTTCAAGCCACAACCGGTGTGTACCTGTTCAACGTACATTCGGGTAATGCGGTGAAAGGAGGTAAATTCATTGTAGAATAATCATTTCATAATATAGATTAAAAAACCGTCCGGAAAACCGGGCGGTTTTTTTGTTGATGAATGTCGATTTTACATGGAAAAAATATCATTATCTTTGTTACTAAACTCATATTATGGTCAAGGTTTACGAAGTAAAAAACAAAAACGATTTAAAAAAATTCATTTCCCTCCCTTACCGGCTTTATAAAAACGACAAAAATTGGATTCCTCCAATCAAGAAAAGCGAACGGGAATATTGGACCCGCCATCCTGGTTTGAAAAAAAATCCGGTCAAATTGTTTCTGGCCGAAAAGGACGGAAAAATCGCCGGACGTATTGCTTTTCTCATCAACAAAAGATATAATGAACTTCATGATAAAAAAACAGCCCGTTTTTTTGCTTTTGAAGCCATCGACGACAAGGAAGTCATTGATCAATTGTTTGAAAAAGCCGAAGCGGAAGCCAAGGAACACGGCATGAATCACATTCACGGTCCCTTGGGTTTTAATAACTTGGACCACCAAGGCATGCAAGTGGAAGGATTCGATTGGCCACAAACCATGGTGTCGGTATATAATTTTCCTTATTATAAAGATCACCTGGAACGCTTGGGCTACCGAAAAGAAATCGATTGGATTGAAAATCGCATCCGGTTGAATGAAAATGCTATAAAACGTGGAAAAATCGGAAGACAAATCATCGAAAAACGTTACGGACTCAAGGCATGGCAACCGGCAAACAAAGAAGAATTTATCAGTGTAACCGAAGATATTTTTAAACTCTACAATGAGGCCTATAAGAATTTGCCTTATATGGTGCCTTTGGATGACGAGGAGATAGAATTTTATAAAAAATCTTACATGCAAGTTTTGTTGCCGGAATGGGCTTTTTTTGCGCGCGAACCCGAACAAAATAAAATTGTGGCCTTCTTAATTACCATGCCTTCCTTGGGTGATGCGCTCCGCAAAGCCAAAGGGCGGCTCTTCCCCTTCGGGTTTTATTACATCATGCAGGCATTAAAAAAACCGAAAGAAATCGATGCGGCCATCATCGGAGCCGACCCCGAATACGATAATAAAGGCGCGGCGGTAATTGTGTTTGAAAAATTTCATGAAGTGATGCTCAAATACGGCGTGGATACTTTTGAAACCGGAGGCGTTTTTGAAACCAATAAACCGGTATTGGCCAATTGGAAAAATTACGATGCCATCCAACATAAACGAAAAAGAGTATATGGAAAATCTCTATCATGATAAACTTCCCGGTACCGGTACGAGTATTTTTGCCGTGATGTCGGGTCTGGCCCGGCAAACGGGAGCAGTAAATCTGTCGCAAGGATTTCCCGATTTTGACGTATCGCCCGAATTGATTGATTTGGTTTATAAGTTCATGCGCGAAGGAAAAAACCAATACGCCCCCATGCCCGGCGTTCCGGAATTGACACAAGCCGTTTCGAATAAAATAAAGAAACTTTATGACAAGACCTATCATCCCGACACGGAAATAACCGTTACGGCAGGTGCCACTCAAGCCCTTTTTACGGCCATTCAAGCATTTGTTTCGTCCGGCGACGAAGTGATTATGTTTGAACCGGCATACGATTCCTACTTGCCCTCAGTCAAACTTGCCGGGGGAAAACCGGTGTTTATACGGTTGGAAAAACCGGATTTCCGTATAGATTGGAATAAGGTCAAAGAAAAGATTAATGATAAAACCCGTTTGATCATTGTCAATACGCCCAACAATCCGGGTGGATATGTATTGACGGAAAACGACTGGAAAATTCTGGCCGGTCTCACCGAAAATACGCGAATCATTATACTGAGTGACGAAGTTTACGAGCATATTATTTTTGACGGGCTCAGTCATGAAAGCGGCATGAAATACCCGCAATTGCGGGAACGGCTTATGGCCGTGTTTTCCTTCGGGAAAACCTTTCATGCCACCGGATGGAAAACCGGTTATGTGGTCTCGGACGAAAGATTAATGAACCTGTTCCGGAAAGTTCATCAATTCAATGTATTTTCGGTCAATACACCCATGCAATATGCATTGGCCGAATATCTCAAAAACGAATCCAATTATTTGACTTTACCGGCATTTTATCAAGCAAAAAGGGATTTTTTTACGGCACAATTGAAAGATTCGAGATGGAAAATCATTCCCACGTCGGGCACCTATTTTATTTTAATGGATTATTCGGCCATATCGGACGAAAACGAATTTGATTTCGCCGTCCGGCTTACCAAAGAATTCGGAGTGGCCTCGATTCCTTTGTCCTCGTTTTATCATGACAAATTCGAACAATCCTGTTTGCGATTTTGTTTTGCCAAAAAGGAAGAAACGCTCCGCAAAGCGGTGGCGCTGCTTAAAGAAATCCGGTAAAATCGATTTATTTTCTTCCCTCATTTCTCATCACCGGTCGGTCACGGACTCCTTCGGAGGATGATTCCGACAGCCGTCGGAACGACCCCCACGTCCCATAGATTATCTTCAATAAAAAAACACCACCCGAAAAAGGCGGTGTTTTTAAAGTCGGGATGACAGGATTTGAACCTGCGACCCCCACGTCCCTAACGTGGTGCGCTAACCGGACTGCGCTACATCCCGAATTAAAAGGGCGGTGCAAATTTACACCTTTTTTATATTTCAGTCAAATTATTTTATGAAGGATTCCAATACTTCCGCCGGGGTACGGCTATAGATTTCCAAAACCTTATTGATTTTTGGATATAACATTTCGTCTTCTTCAATGAATTTTATTTCTTTTCGATAGGGTTTGAGGAAAAGTTTCACATTTTCGGAAGAATTTTTATTCCTGAAATACAATGCTTGATTGGCCGTTAATAATTCCACAGCCAATACATATTTGGCATTTTCAATAATACGAGCCGTTTTCAGAACGGAATTAGCTCCCATGCTCACATGATCTTCTTGACCGTTGCTGGACTCTATGGAATCCACACTATTCGGATAGGACAATTGTTTGTTTTGATTGACCAAAGAAGCGGCCATGTACTGAGGAATCATAAAACCCGAATTTAAACCGGGCGACGGTGTTAAATAAGCGGGAAGTTGGCGTTTGCCGGAAATCAAGCGATAAGTTCGTCGCTCGGAAATATTGGATAGTTCGGAAACGGCAATGGCCAGCATATCGGAAGCAATGGCTAGCGGTTCGCCGTGGAAGTTACCGCCCGAAAGAATTTGTCGATTGTCGGCATCTATTATCGGATTGTCGGTTACGGCATTTATTTCAACGGTAAAAGTTTCTTTTACCGAATTCAACACATGTTTTACACTTCCATGAACTTGCGGCACACACCTGAAAGAATAAGGGTCCTGTACATGCTGCTTGGAAGAATGAATAATTTCACTATCCTTTAAAATCGCTCGAATACGCCGTGCCGTTTCGGCTTGGCCTCGATGTGGACGAATTTTTTGTATGATTTCCGAAAAAGGTTCTATTCTTCCGTTATATGCCTCTAAAGAAGTAGCGGCAATTAAATCGGCCCAAATATCCAATTTTTCGGCTTCCCATAAATTTATGATACCCAATGCGGTCATAAATTGCGTGCCGTTTAATAGCGCCAAACCTTCTTTGGCCTGCAAATGTATGGGGGACCAATGAAGTTTTTTTAAAATTTCTCGAGCAGAATATTTTTTTCCTTTATACCGTACTTCTCCTTCGCCTATCAAAGGTAAAGAAAGATGGGCCAAAGGGGCCAAATCGCCGGACGCGCCCAAAGAACCGTTTTCATAAACTACCGGAAGAATATCATGATTATAAAAATCAACCAAACGTTCTACGGTTTTTAATTGCACTCCCGAATATCCTTTGGATAAGGTAATGATTTTTAATAAAAGCATCAATTTAACCGCTTCACCGGAGAGTTCATGACCGGTACCGCATGCATGACTTTTAACCAAATTTTCCTGAAGCAATTGCATTTCCTCAGGCGCAATCCGCAAGCGGTGCAATGAACCGAAACCCGTATTAATACCGTAAATTGCTTTTTGATTGTTTTGTATTTCTTCGTGTAAAAAACGATATGATTTTTCGATCTTTTTCTTTGCGGCTTCTCCTATCTTTATTTCTTTGCCGGAATAAAAAATCTTCTTCAAAAATGCCAAATCAAAATTATTCTTATCGATATAGTAAACCATACCTTAGTAATTTTTCTAAAGATAAAGTTTCTTTTACATATGATATATGATAAATAAATATAATTGATAATTTTTTCAATAAAAATTAATTTTTTAATAAAATAAATAATTATCTAACAGATTTCAATAAATTAATTGCAAGCATTGATAAGTTTCAATGGTTTTTATGTTTTTTTTTATTATATTTGAGATAAACTAAAAACACGTTTATTATGCGAATAAAACATTTATTAACTGGAATCCTCCTAATGGCCTTCAGTATCACGTGGGCACAGAACTTGGAGGTAAAAGGTACGGTAACGGATAATTCCGGGGAACCGCTTCCCGGCGTTAACGTGGTAGTTAAAGGTACGAAAAAAGGAACCGTAACCGACTTTGACGGTCATTACAAAATTAAAGTTCCGAAAGGATCCGTCTTGGTCTTCTCTTATATGGGTTACGGAGATAAAGAAGTCAGGGTAAATAAACCCGGCGTTTACAATGTATCGCTGAGTCCTACGGCTGAAGCCCTCGACCCTATTATAGTAACCGCTATGGGTATCAAAAAGAAAGAAAAATCATTGGGTTATGCCGTTCAGGAAGTTAAAATGGATAATTTAAAGACTCCTCAAACCGATGTCTTCACTTCCATTCAAGGCGAAGTCTCGGGGGTGTTAATTCAACAAACTTCCGGAACACCCGGTGCCGGTGTGGATATTTTAATTCGCGGTATTACTTCCATTGACCCGAACCAAAATAACCAACCCTTAATTGTAATTGACGGTATTCCGGTAAGTAATGATGTGTTTTACGGTAATATATTACCTAGCAACGGAACCAATGCGCCGAGTGCAGCACAACAATTTTCATTCTCCAACAGGGGATTGGATATCAATCCCGAAGATATTCAAAATGTAACCGTCTTGAAAGGTGCCGCCGCTACGGCATTATACGGGATTAAAGCCGCTAACGGTGCTATTCTTATCACCACCAAAAAAGGATTTGCAGGCAAACCTACCTTCTCATTTACTTCTAAAGTGACAACCAATCATATCACCAAATGGTTCGAACCGCAAACCAAATGGCGTGAAGGATATAAAGGTGTTGCGCGTGCTACGATGGACCCTAATCATCCTGATGTCGCCCCTATTCAAATTCGTGGCTATGGACCCAATAAAGGGGTATGGTTGCTCAATGGCGCACCCTATAGTTTCCATACTTGGGGACCTCTTTATAGTGAAGATAACGACTCATCTATCAGATTCCATAATGTATATGATGAATTCTTCAGAACAGGGGTGAATTATGACAATAGTTTCTCAATGCGAGGAGGTACGGAAAAATACAATTACTACATGTCATTAGGTAATATTTTTGCAAAAAGTATTGTGCCGTTTACCGATTACAATAAAACTTCCTTGCGATTTAGAGGAGAATATAAATTAGGGGAAAATGTAAAAGCTGAGTTTTCGAGCAATTACATTTACACACACAGCAAATTACCTAATAACGGGGATAAATCCATTATGAGTTCCTTGGCCTATTGGAGCACCTCATTCCCTTTGGATAGAATTTGGGGACCCGACGGTCGTTCTTGGAACTATACACCTTACTGGATCGACAACCCGCAATACTTCTCCTATATCAGTAGTTTTAAATCCGAATTAAATCGTTTTATCAACGGATTGAATATCACTTATTTAATTAATGACCATTGGAATTTCAAATTCCGGGGTGGAGTAGATACTTACACCGATGCACGTAACCGATTTGTACCGCCGGATTTGGATGTAGGTACCCAAGTAAACGGATTTGTATATGATGCCAATGTCAAATTCAGACAATTGGACGCTAATTTCTTGCTCAACTACTCGAATGATTTAACCGATGACATTAAAATAAAAGCTACATTCGGTAATGAAGTCTTGGCGAAAAAATTTACCTACGATTGGGTAAGAGGCGAAGGACTGGTGGTGCCGGATTATAATCATATATCTAACACCACCAATCTTTACAGCGGAGAAAAAACCAAAAGAAAACGCTTGGTAGGTGTATTTTCCGAAATAAGTTTGGATTATAAAGATCATGTTTTCCTTAATCTCACGGGTAGAAACGACTGGACATCGACTTTCAAAAAACAACACCGTTCATTCTTCTATCCTTCAGCTAGTTTGGCCGTGGTCTTCCATGATATGATTGACAAAGATGAAGATATGTTCTCATTCGGAAAAATCCGTTTGGCCTATGCCGAAGTCGGTAAAGACGCCCGAATCGGAGTATTGGGTCAATATTACTATTTAACCAATACCCTTCCCGGCGGCGTGCCCGGCACTTATCAAAGCAGCTTTATGGGAGACGTAAATGCCCGGCCGGAAAAACAAATGACCAAAGAAATCGGATTTGACCTGAGATTCTTTAATAACCGGATAAAAATCGATTATACCTATTATGATATTATTAATAAAGACCTGCTCTTTAGCGTACCTACACCTAATAGTAGCGGTTTAAGCTCGGTATATCGTAATGTGGGAAAAATCCAAAATTGGGGACATGAATTAAGTTTGAGCGGATATTGGATAAATAATGATAAAATCACATGGCGAACCACGATTAACTATACCAAATCCAAAGGTAAAGTATTGGAATTGGATGAAAATGTCGATCAAATTATTTTCGGACGCGGTAATGCCGCAGTAGTATTGAACATGGTCAAAGAAGGTGATTATTTGGGATCACTTTACGGGTTCACTTGGAAATATAATGATGACGGACAAATTATTGTGGATAGCAGAAACCGACCGCAAATAGATTGGTCCGAAAGAAAAATAGTAGGTAATGCTTTTCCGAAATGGGTAGGTAGTATTGGAAATCATTTTACTTTCGGTAATGTAGGATTCGGATTCAATATCGAATATAAAAAAGGAGGTGACATTTACGACGATTTCATCAGAACCGCCGTGCGAAACGGAAATGCCAAAGAGACCGAAGAACGCTATGTGGAATATGTATGGCCGAATTCCGTAAAAGAAACCTCACCGGGTGTATATGTACCTAACAATGATCCGATGGAGAAAAACGAATATTGGTATCGATACACCCGATACACTTATGCAGCCGAAACACAATTACGTGACGCTTCATGGTTAAAATTACGTAATCTTTATCTTTCTTATAAATTACCCGAAAAATATTTGAAAGAAACATTCATTGACAAGGTCACGTTCAATTTGTCCATGAGTAATTACATACTTTGGAATAGACATCCCGGCTGGGATCCCGAAGGTTCTCAATATGCCGCCGGTAGTAATGTGTACGGCTTTACAGGTTACAGCACGCCTTTGACCACTAATTACAGTTTAGGCATTAATGTTCAATTATAAAACCTTTTAGACATGAAAAAGATTAAAATATCCATAATTCTAATGATTTTACTCGGTTTGGGGGCATGTTCCGACGAATTCTTCGAAGTAAACACGCCTTCAAACGTAATCGATAAAGACGCCGTAAGCGTTAAAACACAATTGCCTTATATTGAGGTGAGACTTTCCGGCATGCATTTTAGCGTGGCTTATCAAACGGCCCGTTATGCCCAGCATGTGGCTTCTTATCATATCGGAGGAACCGACACCCATGACCGAACTTCGCTGGCAGGGGCCTGGTCCACATTTTACCTAAGAATTCTCAGTAATTTACGTGTACTTCAAGAAAAGGCCGAGGCCAATGAATACAACCATTATTTGGGAATTTCACAGGTTTTGGAAGCCCTGGCCGTTCAACTGGCCACCGATCAATGGGGAGATATTCCTTATTCGGAAGCCGGCTATACCAGTGATAATTTCTATCCCAAAGTGGATTCGCAAGAGGAAATTTACAATGCTTTACTTACCCTATTAGATAAAGCCATAGCCAATCTTTCCGCACCGTTGAAAGGAATTCCTCCGGGAAATGACGACGTAATCTATCACGGAAATATAGACAAATGGTTAAAAGCGGCTTACACGCTTAAAGCCCGTATATATTTGCATCTAACCAAAAGGAATCCGTCTTATTATAACGACGTGTTAAATGCTTTGCAAAACGGTTTCACTTCCGTACACGATGATATGCAAATATTTTATGACGAGACAGCGCGAAATCCTTGGTTTACCTCGGTAGTAGCAGCAAGAAGAACGGGGAACCTTTCATTACTTTGGTCCGAGCAATTAATTGATTATATGAACGGTACGGATATTCCGTTTACAAACATAAGTTGGGATCCTCGTTTGCCCTTATACGCAGATAATAGCGGAAGCGAGATATATATAGGGGCTGTCAATGGTAGCGGCGGAGGTGCACCCGGTGGAGGTAATGCCAATGCCAACTTGGCCGATGATGCTTACTTTAAAGAAGATGCACCCATTTTTATGCTTACCTATATGGAAGCAAAATTTATGGAAGCTGAAGCACAATTTGCTTTGGGTAATAATGCCGGAGCATTTGCCGCATATCAAGAAGGAATACGAGCAAGCATGGCAAAATTAAATATCCCTTCGGGAGACATTCAAATGTATTTGGATGAACCAGCAGTAAATACCGGCGAAGCCAATTTAACGATGAAAGATATTATGATGCAAAAGTATATTGCACTCGTTGTTCATCCCGAAGTATGGACGGATTTGCGTCGCTATAATTTCGATCCCAATATCTATGTGGACTTGGACTATCCCGAAAATCGCACTACCGATATTCCGATGGGAGAATGGCCCCGAAGAGCCGTATATCCCGGATCGGAAGTGGATAGAAATCCGAATGTGGATCAAGTGGAAGAATGGTGGGCTCGATTATGGTGGGATCAATAATTTAGATTTAAATATTAATAAAAAAAAACCGCTCGATCATGAGCGGTTTTTTTTATGGCTCTTTCTATTTTTTAAACGACATATCAAAAAAAGTATTTCCAGTAAAATTGGTAAAATAAAGGTTTGACAAAAAAATCCTTCTCAAAATTTACTTAATAAAAAATATAGCCCAAACTCAATCCGCCACCACCGTAAGGTCCGGCATTATATACCAATTGTAAATAAAATTTCTCAAATTCCAAACGGCCACCGGCTTCTATTTTATATCGAAAATAATTTCCCGTAATATCAAGGGGATCGTCCACATCTTTGGCCACTACCGAACCAAATCCCATCGGATCGCTTATGTAAATGGGATATCTTCCCGTAAGCATAATACGCGAATAGCCGTAATTCGTTCCACTGCCTACAAAAAGGGTAAATTTTTCACCCAACGAATAATCCAAATACATGCCGGCATACAAACTCATATAATAGGCATTTAAATTTTGATTGTCATACGGGCCGGTAGCATTTCCTGTAATTGTAACGGGAGTTGAAATTCCCCCGGGTTTTACTTCCAAATGACTGTGACCGTAAAAAAACGCACCGCCTATTTGCATACTCATTCCCAAACGTTTCCCCTTAAGCGAATGAATTATACCGCTCATGTCTTGCTGATAGTATATTCCCGCCATTCCGACTTTCATTCCGGTTGTGGGAAGAGGCACATACGGAATAAAATTAAAAATCAGATTGGCTGAAGAAAACCGATAGGTTATCCCCAAGAAAGGCAAAAGCATAGACGGATACTGTTTGCCACCGGGAGTTTTGAATTTAATTAAGGGCTTGCCCATTAAATTTTTCTCTTTCGAAACCAATGTGATATGCCGCAACGAATCGCCTAAAATGGTCTGTGCCATCACTTCATGAGGATTTTCCGGCACAAAATGAGTTAATCCTATTTGAGTTACGTCAAAGGTCAAATCCTTTTCAGGTACTATGACATAAGCCATTTTAGCCGATAACAATAAACGAGTCGAACTGTTCTTTTTCGGCCTGGAATAACTCACATCCGATAAACCGAATATGATGACTTTATTAAGCGGTGTTAAATAGGCATTTACTAATTTCGGACCGTCCTCTAAACCGGCCTTAATCATTTCTCCGGAATGAGTGAGAATTTGACCGGAGATAAGATGGTAAGACAAAAATAAAAGAACAAATACAATGTGCTTTTTCATT
Organism: Flavobacteriales bacterium; assembly: GCA_027067965.1. Taxonomy (GTDB): domain Bacteria; phylum Bacteroidota; class Bacteroidia; order Flavobacteriales; family Flavobacteriaceae; genus JAADED01. Next base: position 75,847 of record JAMOUV010000007.1, read on the forward strand.
GCGCTACATTTGCAGCGAAGTTAAAAAAAATACTTGTTAAAATTCCAAAAACATATTTTAATGGTTTCTTTTACCATGAAGATGTCCTTTCCCGGTGAAATGTCGATGTGTTTGAGACGGCAATTCATAATGAGTTGCAAAATCAAATTCATATAAAATTTCGGAAATAAGATTGGATTCTTCTTCGGTTAAAGGTATATAAGGCATTATACCGAATTTGTTTCGAGCACCCGGCATGCGCACTTTTTTCTCTTCCGGTTTTTTTAACCAATCTTTTATTGCCGCTTGAAAAGCTTCCTTTTCCGGAAAACGGGCCTTATAATGTGCTTGCACCCGAAATAAAGGCGGAGCAGTCATTTTATCTCTCTGAGAAGGATGGGGAACAGGCAAATGACAAACAAAACATTTTTGTTCCAATAGTTTAAAACCTTGCGTTTCCATGATATTTTGAGACACCTTGGATGGTTCGGTTTTAATATCCTTGGTAGGAACAGGATTGTTAAATTTAGTCTGATGACATGCCGTAATTAAGATAAAAAAACCGTATAAAAAGAAAAGAATCCGTTTCATGATAAATGTCTTTATCCGTTAGATTCAGTGGAAATAAAAAGGTTTAATCCCGGTATCGACAAACGGCCGAATTCCTCATTTCAATTAAAATTCTTCGGCATGAATTTGTCCGGGTTCCCGTTTGGTATGTTCTTTATATCCGTCTTCTTTCAAGATGGATTTCATGGAGGTGACCATATTGGGATTTCCGCATAAGAAAATATGGGTATTATCCGGTGATGGTTCAAATCCGATTTTTTCTTTGAATATAGGGTCTTTCCAAATCTCTTCGAAGAATCTGGTATCGCCGTCCCAATGAGCGGGTTCCTTATCCGGACGCAAGATGGTGGGATAATATTTTAATTTATGGGGAAACATTCTTTCCAATAGTTTCAATTCACCGTGATAACCCAGGTCCCAACTATTGTCCGCGCCGTGAACCACGGCAATTTTTCCTTGCCGGCTCAAGGCATCGGAACGCAACATACTCATATAAGGTGCAATTCCGGTTCCGGTAGCAAACAAAATAAGATTTTGATCTTCGGGCACTTGGTCCAAGGTAAACATGCCCGTGGGTTTTTGGCTCATGAAAAGCCGGTCACCGATGTCCAAGTTAAACAAACGCGGTGTGAGTTGTCCCGATTTGACCAAAGAGATATAAAATTCCACATAATCGTCTCGTGAGGAAGAAGCAATGGAATAGGCCCGGCGAATCAATTTATCCGGTTGGGCGGGTTTATGTTCGGGTGCGGCTTCCTTAATACGCGGCTCATCGCCCATTAATCCCAATACCACAAATTGACCGGGTTTAAAAGGAGGCATTTCCCATTTATCCGGCTTTACACGTATAATACGCATGCTAGGAGATACCTGAATAATTTGGGTTACCACACTATTATATTTCGACTTATCGCTCATGGATATGTATTTTGCCACAATGATAATGAAAATAAATATTTTACTGCAAGAAGATTGTCATAAATTTTATTGATTTTCAAATAAAAAAAATTTCTTATTATACACCATTCAATAGCATATTGGTTTGATTTTTGCTTAAATTTATTTATAATTTATGTTTGATGATCAAAAAAATATTTTTTATTCTTCTTACGCTTATTCTTCTCACAGCATGTTATCGTAAAATTAAAATTCCCCTCCCCCATTACGAAAGTGAATTATTTATTGTAGGTTTAGTGGAACCGGATTCCGTGGCACAAATTTCTTTATCGCGAACAATCCCCTTATCGGAAAGAAGCACCGATTATACCGTTAATGATGCCCGGGTGATTTTATATGAAGATGAAAGCGCCGTCGATACACTGAAACAAAATTTATCTACGCCTTATTTATATACCGGAACTTATCCGGTCAATGATCATTCCGAATATAAATTGAGGGTATCGCATAATCATTTGAATGCGGAAGGCGTTGCCCGCATTCCCTCAGCTCCGGATGTAGAAATCAAATCGGTTAGTCAAGAAGAGGTGATTACCGAAGAAAACATCACCAATGCCGTCAAAATAAAAATCATAATTCACGATCCGCCGCAAACAGAAAATTATTATGCCATGCGGGTGATGAAAAAGGGCGGCCCGGAAGAATCCCAACTCTATTGGATTTACACTTCGCTGAACGACCCGGCTGTCATGAATGAGGGCATCCGCTTTTCGGATTATATCGTTTTCTCCGATATTATATTTGACGGCAAGGATTATACCATGACCCTATATTTCGATTTGCCCGGTGAATTATTGCCCGGCGAATATTTGGAATTTAAAATATGTGCCTTGGAACGTCATGCTTATTTATGGATGCGGTATCAACCTAATTCTTCCGGCTTGGAAGGACCTTTCGCCGGTGAAACCTCTCAAATTCCAGATAACATAAAAGACGGTTTGGGGGTTTTTGCCGCCAAAAACGCTGTGATTCTTCCATATCATTTTTCCAATTAAACCAAGCACATGAAAAAAATTATTTTTCTTTTATTATTACTCACCGCCGGTTGGGCTTTTGCACAAAAGGTTCGTATTACCGGAACGGTTTACGATAAAGAGACCAAAGAAAAATTAATTGGGGCCCAGGTTTATGAAACGCTTACCGGCAAAGGAACCATCACTAATGATTTCGGTTATTTCAGTTTAATCGTGCCGAAAAAAGACAATTTTCAATTGATCATTTCATATTTGGGGTATAAAACAAAAATGCTTCTTCTGCCTCCTCGCGGTCAATATCAATTAAAAATTGAACTGGAGCCCGGCGAACAATTGAACGAAGTAGTCATTTCTTTAGACAAACAACCTCAAATAGAACGAAACATCGAGGTAAGTAAAATCAGTTTGGATGCCAAACAAGTAGCGGAAATTCCGGTCATTATGTCCGAGCCCGATTTAATAAAAGCCGTACAGAAACTCCCCGGTGTAGAACCCGGCGTTGAAGGATTCGGAGGTATGTATGTGCGGGGCGGAAGCATCGATCAAAATCTCATTCTCCTGGACGATGTACCGCTCTATTATATTAATCATTTGGGTGGATTTTTATCCGTTTTCAATACTGATGCCATCAATAAAGTGACATTGTACAAAGCGGGATTTCCGGCCAAATACGGCGAACGCCTTTCTTCGGTTTTGGATATCAGAATGCGAGACGGCAATAAAAAAGAATTCCACGGCTCTTTTATGGCGGGGGTTTTGAGTTGGAAATTTAATTTGGAAGGCCCGATAATCAAAGACAAAACTTCGTTTATCATATCCTTAAGGCGATTCCCCTATGATTTATTATTAAGGACCGCCGGTAAGCTCAGCAGCCAAATGAGAACCGAAGGCGGTTATACATTTTACGATATAAATATGAAATTGAATCATCAATTGAACGAAAACGATCAATTATATCTCAGTTGGTATTTCGGTGATGATGCCCTTTCTTTCTCCGAACGCGAGAAAGATTATAAATTCCGCTCACGACTGGGATGGGGCAATCATCTGATTTCATTGAAATGGGCAAGATTATGGGGCCATCGTTGGTTTATGAATACCACCGGCTCTTATACCCGTTATCGTTTCGGGGTAACCATCAAGGAAAAAGAAATCGATAGCCGAATGAAGTTAAACTTTTTTTCGGGCATTATCGATTACCGGCTCAAAACCGACTTGGAATCCAATGTTTCGGAAAAGGTCAAATTAAAAACAGGAGCCGGCTATACCTATTATATTTTCAAGCCGGGTGTAGCCAAATATACCACCGAAGGCCGGGAAAATAACCAGATCACCGATACGGTATTAGGCCAAGTTATTTTTAATTCGGCCAATTGGCATACTTATGTGTCCGCCCTATTCAAAATATCGGAAAAATTCGAAACCGAAATCGGGCTGCGAGGAAATTTATATACGACCCGTCAAAGCATATTTCCTTCCCTCGAGCCGAGAATAAACCTCAAATATATGACCGGCGAGAATTCTTCCGTCAAACTATCCTACATGGAAGTGCAGCAAAACGTTCATTTGCTAACTTCGGGTAATATAGGAACTCCCGTCGATATGTGGATGCCGGCCACGGATTTGGTTCCGCCGGGCAAGAGCCGGCAAATAGCGGGAGGTTATTATCATACCTTTCTCCACGGCGAATACGATATGTCCGTAGAGGCGTATTACAAGACGATGAACAATTTGATTGCATACAAACCGGGCACCTCCTTTATGACATTTGCTTTTGAAGACTGGGAATATGTAGTAGAGAAAAACGGTACCGGGCGTTCCTACGGAGCGGAACTGCTCCTTCGTAAGAAAAAAGGAAAATTCAGAGGGTGGTTGGCTTATGCATGGGCCAAATCGACCCGCCAATTCCATCAAATAAATAATGGTAAACCCTATCCCTTTAAATTCGACCGGCGCCACAGTTTGGATATCACCGGAAGTTATCATTTCAAGCCCGGAAAGGTCTTATCCATATCATGGGCCTTCGGAAGCGGTTATCCTATTACCCTTCCGGTGGGCACCGTCGAATATGCAAATGTCTATGAAGAAACGGAACCCGGTAACGGATTTTTTATCGTATTTGATCATATCGTTAAAGAAAAAAATAATTACAGAATGCGTGCCTATCACCGGTTGGATGTGAGCATGCGTTTTACAAAAAAGAAAAAACGCGGCGAACGTACATGGATTTTAGGCGTGTATAATGTGTATAATCGTCAAAATCCTATGTTTTATCAATTGGAATATACCGAAAACGGAATGGAAGTATATCAATTCAGTTTATTTCCGTTTTTACCGTCAATAAGTTATTCTTACCGTTTTTAAAAAGAAATAGCGCGGGATTTAGTATTTTTGCGAAAATATAGAACATGGATTGGGGAACAATACTTTTTATTATTGTAATGTTGCATTTGCTAGTCGGGTTCGGCTATGCATTTTATAAAATCGAATTTGCCGGAAGAAAGAAAAAAGATAAAAAACCACCAACCGATCAGAACTGAATTTATATGTTTAAACGTTTCTTCATATTAATCGTTTTTCTTATTGCAGTCGCATTAAGTTTTCATTTGAAAAATCCAAATCCGAGAGATTTTCTCTCTTTGGAATACGCCAATAAAATAAATGTCGATACCTTATCGTATATCGTGGAAGTTTTAGCCGCCGATAGCTTGGAAGGACGGGCCACCGGCACCGAAGGCGAACTCAAAGCGGCCTATTTCCTTTCCATGCTTCATATTGAAAACGACGTGATGCCATTCGGTAAAGATTATTTTCAGGAATATGAAGTGGTTACCCCCGAAACTCCCGATGTTACCATTGCTACCGACCGGGCTTCTTATATAGTCGGTCAAGATTTCTTGAGTCTTTTTCCGCATGACAGTACCGGATTTTCGGATGATCATATTATTTATGTGGGTTACGGCATCGAAGACAACAGTTGGAACGATTACGCTTATCGCGATGTGAAGGGCAAAATAGTTTTAGCCAAAGAAGGAGAACCCAAAGATATGTTCGGGGTAAATATCCTCACCGCAACCGAACGAAAATCGGAATGGTCGGCCGATCCCATTCATGCTTACATTTTGAAACGTAAAGCGGCGGCCGAAAACGGCGCCAAAGCATTCCTGTATTACGCCCCGAAAAGTTTTAAGATCTTTAAGGAAATTTACAATAATATTTATAAGCGCAACAATCCGGCATCCACCATTCAAAAGGATACGCTTTATGATTTTATAATCAATCAAAAAATCATGCAAGACCTTACCGGCTACGAATCCCTCGATTCGGTATATTACACCGGACGCCGCGATCGCAAATGGGACGTGCCGGTAACGATTCAATACGGAAGTAAAAATATTTCCGTTTATTCTCAAAACATTCTTGCCTACATCGAAGGAAAAGAAAAGGCCGACGAATTGATTCTGGTCATTGCCAATTACGATCATCTGGGCAAACGCCATAACAAAATCTTTCACGGTGCCAATAATAATGCCACCGGAAGCGCCGCCATAATCGAATTGGCGAGAGTTTTTCAATTAGCGGCAAATGACGGCTACCACATGGCCCGTTCGCTGTTGTTTGTTCATTTCTCGGCACGCGAAAAAGATCATTTGGGTGCCAAATTCTTTTTCAAACGATTGCCTTTCCCCAAGGAAAGAATCAAAGCGGTCATCGATATCGATATGATCGGTTATTTGGATACCATTTCCAACGAACCGAGCGTAACCTATATGGCAAACAGTTTGGATGATAAAAAGTTTTTCAAAAAACTGAAATCGGTAAATAAAGCGGGAACCAAACTCGATGTAAGATTTCTTACGCATCATTCCTTATTCTCCAACGAAAAAACCGCCTCGGACGGCATCATTTTCTATAAGGAAAATATTCCCGTGCTAACCTTTCACAATACATTGCTCTATCCCTTTAACAGAACCCCGGAAGATACCCCCGATAAAATCACTTGGGATATCTATCACCACCGGGTAAAATACATTTTTCTGACTACTTGGCTTCTGGCAAATGATTAAAGCATAATAATATGATAGATAAACAATTGATTTTGCAACGTGCAAACGAATGGACGAAAGAACCTTTTGACGAAGAAATACGCCGGGCCGTTCGGCGACTTATCGAAGAAGATACCGACGAACTCATTGAAAGTTTTTATAAAGATTTGGAATTCGGGACCGGTGGTATGCGTGGTATTATGGGCGTGGGAACCAACCGCATGAATAAATATACCATCGGAAAAAACACCCAAGGATTGGCCAACTACCTCAAAGCCCAATTTCCCGGAAAGGATTTATCCGTTGCGGTCAATTACGACGTACGGCACAACAGCAAAGAATTTGCCCGTTTGGTCGCCGATGTATTGAGTGCCAACGGAATAAAAGTGTATCTTTTCAAAGAATTTCGTCCTACACCCGAACTTTCTTTTGCCGTGCGTTACTTGAAAACGGATGCCGGAATTGTTTTGACCGCATCTCACAATCCGCCGGAATATAATGGCTACAAGGTGTATTGGAACGACGGCGCGCAAGTGGTGCCGCCTCATGATAAAGGAATAGTGGAAGCCATCAAAAAAGTAGATTTCAAGGATATCAAATTCAATGCCGACGAATCCCTGATAGAATATGTAGGCGAAGAATTGGACAATGCATTTATCAAAGCGGCAATAGCCCATGCCACTTTCGGGGCCAAAAAAAGAGATAATATCCGCATATTATTCACTTCGCTTCACGGCACTTCCATCACCATTATGCCTCGTGCCATGAAGGAGGCCGGATTTACCGATTTTCATATCGTGGAAGAACAAGCCGAACCCAATGGAGATTTTCCCACCGTGAAATCTCCCAATCCGGAAGAACCCGCGGCATTTGAAATGGCCTTAAAGAAAGCCGACGAAATTCAAGCCGATATGATTCTGGCTACCGACCCCGACGCCGACCGAATTGCCGTAGCCGTACGCGATTTGAACGGGAAAATGGTTTTGCTGAACGGCAATCAAACCATGGCAGTAATGGATCAATACCTCATTGAAAAGGAAAAACAATATAAACGCCTTACCGGTAAAGAATTCATTGCTTCCACTATCGTATCGACGGATTTGATCATGGATATCGGCAAGCAAAATAATGTCATTGTAAAACGAAGTCTCACCGGATTCAAATGGATTGCCAAACTTATTCGGGATTATGAAGGAAAATTGCGTTTTATCGGCGGCGGTGAAGAAAGTTTCGGCTATATGGTAGGCGATTTCGTACGAGACAAAGACAGCATCACATCCGGATTACTGGCGGCGGAAATTGCCTCGGAAATGAAGCATAAAAATTCATCCTTTTTTGAATATTTACTCGATATTTACCGACAAAATAAGTTATACAAAGAACATCTGGTGGCATTAGTCAAAAAGGGCTTGGAAGGCAAAGCCGAAATTGATGAGATGATGGTCCGCTTCAGAAACAATCCGCCCGAGGAAATTGACGGCGAAAAAGTGGTTCGCATCGAAGACTACTTGAAAAGTCAAATACGGGATACGCAAACCGGCCATACTCGCCCCATCGAAGAAATTCCCTCGTCCAACGTATTGATTTACTATACGGAAAATAATACCAAAGTCGCTTTGCGTCCCAGCGGAACGGAACCCAAAATTAAATTCTATATCAGTGTGAATACGGATTTGAATACCTACGGGGAATTCGAAGAAAAAGACCGGCAATTAACCGCTAAAATCAATCGCATCGTCAAAGAATTGGGGATAGATGGATAAAAACCTAAAAAAAATAATCGGCTACGCCAAGCCCTATAAGAAATTCATTGCGCTCAATGTATTGAGCAATATTATTTATTCCTTTTTCGGAATGTTGTCTTTCCTGGTGCTCATTCCGATGCTGGATATTCTTTTTAATGTCAAACAAAAAGGCATCCCGCCCGCCCCGCAATGGAAGGGTGTTACGCACATAAAAACCTATTTCGAACAATGGATGGCACATCATTGGGCCTTATATACCCAAACCCATGAACCCGGCGAAACCTTGGTATTTGTGATTTCAATCGTGATAGGAGTCATTGTATTGAAAAATCTCTTCGGTTACGCAGCCATGGTATTTGCCACCTTCTTGCGAAACGGTATATTGCGTGATATCCGAAAGGATTTATATCGAAAAATCGTTTCTCTTCCCATCGGTTTTTTTTCCGACAGGCGTAAAGGCGATACCTTTTCGCGCATTACGGCGGATGTAAATGAGGTGCAAGTTACCTCCATGATATTTCTTGAAATGATTATTAGAGAACCCATGACCATCCTCTTCAGTGTGGTGGCCATGTGGATGCTCAATGCCAAATTGAGTCTATTTATCTTTATTTTCGTACCGGTTGCCGGCATGATTATTTCGAGCATCGGAAAAAAATTAAAACAAAGTTCACTGGATGTACAAAGAATCAACGCCCGATTCTTCAGCCACGTGGACGAAACCCTATCCGGAATCAAAATTATCAAGGCCTTTAATGCCGAAAATTTATTTATCAAAAAATTCGATGCCATTCAAGACTATATGTACCGGCTGACCAACCGGATGATTAACAGGCAAAACCTAAGCGGTCCGCTTAGCGAAACCTTGGGCGTAGCGGTCATTGCAGGAATTATCGGCTATGGAGGCCATTTGGTGCTGATAGAAAAAACGCTCTCTCCTTCCATTTTTATGACTTTTATCGCGTTGGCTTATAACGTTTTGACTCCTGCCAAAAATATTGCCAAGGCGGGTTATGCCATTCGACGAGGTCTGGCTTCGGCCGAACGGGTTTTTGAAATTATGGAAGCCCGCGAAGAAATACCCGAAAGTCCGCATGCCGTGGAAAAGAAAACATTCGACGAGAAAATCGAATTGGAACACGTCTATTTTAAATACGAAGCGGACGAAGTATTAAAAGACGTGAGTTTTACGATTCCCAAAGGCCATACCGTTGCCCTTGTCGGACAATCGGGAAGCGGAAAAACTACCATCGCTCATCTTTTGATGCGCTTTTACGACGTAACGCGAGGCGCAATTAAAATGGACGGAATCGATATAAGGGAAATCCAAAAGAAAGACTTACGCAATTTAATGGCTATTGTCACACAAGAAAGTATTTTGTTTAACGATACCGTACGCAATAATATCGCTTTGGCCAAACCGGATGCTCCCCTTGAAGAAATCATCCAAGCGGCAAAAGTGGCCAATGCACACGATTTCATCATGCAACTTCCCCAAGGTTACGACACCGTTATAGGCGATCAAGGTAACAAACTGTCGGGCGGTCAAAAACAAAGAATCAATATTGCCCGTGCCGTGCTTAAAAATCCACCCGTCATGATTTTGGACGAAGCCACCAGTGCCCTCGATACCGAATCGGAAAGATTGGTCCAAGAAGCACTGGACAAATTAATGGAAAACCATACAAGTGTGGTAATTGCCCACCGGCTATCCACCATCAAAAACGCCGATATTATTATTGTCATGGAAAAAGGACGGATTCTGGAAAAAGGGACTCATGCGGAACTTATGCAAAAAAAAGGTATCTATCACAAATTGGTCATGCTCCAATCCTTTGATATGGCTTAATAACTATACTTTTTCCGGTTTTCATATAATATTTTTCAAATATTCTTTTATCAAATCCTAAAATTTTACTTCCTTGGAGGTTTAAGCGGATTTTTCTCAAAAATCGTATGTTGTTTTTTTCATATCTTTATTAAAAACTTATAGCCGTGAAAAATCTATCTCTTTTATTTATTATAATTGCAAGCACTGTCTTTGCCCAATATGATGTACAAATCACTGTAGAAGACCCATATACTTTTTTGCCGGTAAAAAATTCTTACATCCGGGTCGGGTCGGGTGATGAGGTCAAATATTATAAATCTTTTTCGGACGGATCCGTTCTTCTTTCCTTGGAAGGCGACATCCAAATAGAAGTGGCGGCCGAAAAATACCGCCCGATAAAATCATTTTTCCATATAGATTCCACCATGCAAATTACCTTTTTATTAGAACCCGAAAAAGAATTTATGCCTGCGTCAAAGCCCGGCGTTTTTCTGGAATCCTATATTTTCGATGAATCGACTCATCATGCTATCAAAAAAGGAAAAATAACCGTCTTTGCCAATGAATACAGTTTTTCGCTTCCGTTTCAAGATGGAAAATTCACCTTAAATCGTAAAAACACACCCCAATGGTGGAGCCGTTTACCCGAAGAAACCGAAGTGACTTATTACATTGAAGCCGACGGCTACAAAACTTACATCGAAACGGACCTCATACCGCAAGTTTATACGGTCAAAGCATTTCGCTTAAAGCCGAAACAGTCGCATGCGAAACGAAAAACATATGCCCGCGAATTAAAGCAAATTCCCCCGAAGATTTTAAATTTTTTTCGGCAAATAAATCCGCAACGACCGTCCGATCAAACGGCATGTGACCGGTTGCCTTCCACTATTCGCGTAGGTACCAATTGCACCTGTAACGATTGTAGCAGCGTGCAAGTCATGACGCTTCAAACCTATGTCAAAAAAGGCCTTAATGACGAATGGATTGCCAGTTGGCACATCGAATCGCTCAAAGCCGGTTCGCTTCCTTACCGTACTTACGGGGCCTATTATGTAAACCATCCCATCGATAGCAATTATGATATTTCCAATACCACTTGCAAGCAAGTATGGGATAGTGATTATAGCACAAGATGTGATACGGCAGCCGTTGCCACCGCCGGACAATACCTGGAAACCGCCGGAGGTGCCATTGCTTTTTCGGAATATTCGGCCGAAAATAATTGCCTAAATCCTTCATCGTCCTATCCGTGTAATTGTGGCGACGGTTATTCGGGCAATGGTGATAATTGGCCTTGCATTGAAGACCAAGTTTGTGCGGGACATAATCGATATGGACACGGACGCGGTATGTGCCAGTGGGGAAGCTCGCGATGGGCCAATAACGGACAGGTATATACTTGGATTGCCAATCATTATTACAATCCGGGAAACATCTATCGCTGCGGTACCAATCATCCTCATCCCGATTTTCATGTAACCGATGCTTCATTAAATCAAGCAAGCGGCAATCCCGGTGATCATATTTCGGCTACCTGCAAGGTGGAAAATCCCACTTCATACCGGAGTGACAAAAACAAAATAGCCCTTTATCTTTCGTCCGATAATCAACTCGATGCATCGGATAACTTGCTCGTATCCGCAACCTTATGGCCCATTGACGGAAATGACCTGGTTACAAAAAATTTGAGTTTTCAAGTCCCCCAAGTATCCGACGGAAATTATTACATACTTTTCGTGGCCGACCCTGATAATACCATGTACGAGCAAGACGAAACCAATAACTTGGCGGCTGTTTCTTTTGCAATAGGCGGCGTGGGAATAGAAGAAAATGAATTCAGCCGGAACTTAATGGTATATCCCAATCCTGCCGAAGATATGCTATATGTCGAAGCGGCAAACGGTTATGAAATAAAATCCATCGAAATTCATGATATAACCGGCAGGAGGATTAGTCGTTTTCCGGGACGGCAAAGGGCTTTGAATTTGGAAAATTTAAAACCCGGACTTTATATATTTAATTTTTCGGATATAAACGGTTTGAAGGCCGTGCGCAAAATTCTTAAACATTGAAAAAATTAAAACCCGATTACGATGTTATTATAGTAGGAAGCGGAGCCGGAGCAGGCCCGGTGATATACGAATTAAGCCGGAGCGGTTTTAGGGTATTGGTTTTGGAAAAAGGCCCTTGGTACCGGACCGCTGAGTTTAGAAAGGACGAATTGGTTGCCACGCGCCGAGATGTATATACCCCCAACTTAAAGGACGAATTTCATGTTCTCTCATTTGAAGATGAAACCGGCACCCCGGTTTCCCGTTCTACTTTTGAAATGGGATGGTCGTTTTGGAATGGAAATATGGTGGGCGGGTCGTCCAATTTAATGAGCGGTTATTTTCAGCGCATGAAACCCGTTGATTTCCGGCTGCTATCGACATACGGGGAAATTCCGGGTGCCAATGTAGTCGATTGGCCCATCGGTTATGAGGATTTGGAACCTTATTATACCCGGGTCGAAACCGCTGTGGGCATCTCGGGTCGCGTAGTGGATCACCGGTTCCAAGAACCACGTTCCACTCCGCAATTTCCTTATCCGCCGCTAAAAGAAAATATCGTATCGCAATTTATCGACCGGGCGGCCGTACAACTCGGTTATGAAGTTATTCCTACGCCTCGGGCTATCCTCTCCCGCGACGAAGCGGACAGAAAAGCATGTTATTATTCCAATTATTGCGGAAGTTACGGCTGTGCTTCCGATGCCAAAGGCAGTTCGCGCGTGGCCTTTATACGGGATGCCCTAAAAACGGGCAACCTGACCGTAGTAACCAATGCCCATGTATTTTTTTTGGAAACCGACGGAAATTATAAACTGAAAGCCGCCCGGTTTATCACACCCGACGGAAAAACCCACCGCATTGAAGGAAAAATTTTTGTAGTGGCCGCCCAAGCCGTAGAAAGTATTCGGCTGCTCTTATTGAGTAAAAATCCCGAATTTCATAACGGATTGGCCAATAATAACGGTTTGGTGGGTAAAAATATATTGTTTTCGTCCGGCGGTATCGGATCGGGCGATTTTTATTTGGATGAATACGATGAAGAAACCGCCCGGGCTATTATGCAACCCGGTGTTTTTGTTAATCGAACGCTTCAGTCGTTTTATGAATTGGAAGACCCCGGCAACGGACATAAAATAAAAGGAGGATTGGTTGATTTTCTTTTTGAACATGCCAATCCCGTTCCGAAAGCCATCAAGCAAAAATGGGATGGCGACCGTTTGTTATTCGGAGCGGAACTGAAACAGCGCATCAAACATTATTTTACGCGAGTGAGAAAATTAAAGTTTGAAATTTTTACGGATTGGTTGCCCCATGACGGAAGTTTTGTCCGCTTGAGCGACCGAAAAGATTATCGGGGTTTTCCCGTAGCGGACATTCATATAAACGGTCATCCGGCCCAATTGAAGCCCGCCCGGATTATCGCCCGCAAAACCGAAGCGCTTTTCCGTGAGATGGGACTGAAGAACATACAATCCTTCGTCGATCATACCCCACCGTCCAATTTACAAGCGGGCGGCATACGTTTCGGAAATGATCCGCGAACTTCGGTTTTGAATAAATGGTGCCAAGCACACGAAGTGGAAAATCTGTTTGTTACCGACGGCAGTTTTATGCCTACGGGAGGTAGTGTTCCCTATACATGGACCATTTATGCCAATAGTTTTCGAGTAGCCGATTATATTAAAAAGGAATTCAAACCATCTTAAACAAAGGGCAATTTTACCGCTTTGGCCGGCACGAGTTTTTTACGAATTTTGATAAAAAATTCGCTTCCTTCATTTGAATATTCCGGCGGCACATAAGCCATACCGATGGCTTTATTCAAGACAGGCGACATGGTTCCCGAAGTTACTTTTCCAATGACATTTCCTTCCTTATCGGTTACTTCATAGCCATGGCGGGCAATTCCCCGGTCTTCCAGCACAAAACCGGTAAGTAAACGGTCCACTCCCCGTTCTTTTTGTTTTTTCAAGGATTCCGATCCTAAAAAACCGGTTTTTAATTTCGTAATCCAATTAAGCCGGGCCTCCAGCGGGGTGGTCGATTCGTCGATATCGTTTCCGTATAAGCAATATCCTTTTTCGAGTCGCAAAGTATCTCTCGCGCCCAATCCGCAAGGTTTCAAATTATCTTTGCCCGCTTCAAACAAACTCAGCCAAATATCCTTTGCCTTAGCAGCCGGTGCATAAACTTCAAAACCTTTTTCTCCTGTATAACCCGTAGTGGATAGCAAAATATCATCGTGTCCGGCCAAACGCAAAGTACGATGGGTATAAAAAGGCATATCTTCGACCGGTTCGTCGGTCAATTCGGCTATAATGCTAGGAGCAAGCGGCCCTTGGACGGCCAAAATCGCCATATCGTCCGAAAGATTTTTTAATTCCACATCGTAATCCCGGGCGTATTGCTTCAAATGAGCATAATCCTTGTCAATATTGGAGGCATTAACCACAAGCATATACTTATTCTCACCCAATTGATAAACCAATAAATCGTCGATAATACCTCCGTTTTCGTTGGTCAAAACCGAATATTGTACCTTACCGGGAAACAATTTTTCCACATCGTTGGAGGTCATATATTGAAGAAAATCCTTGGCATCCTTCCCTTCCACGATAAAATTTCCCATATGAGATACATCAAACACACCGGCTTTATTTCGTACTTGTAAGTGTTCGGCATTGATTCCTTCATATTGAACGGGCATTTCAAAGCCGGCAAAGTCAATAAGTTTGGCACCGGCCGATTGATGTATTTCGTATAACGGTGTTTTTTTCATCGATTAGATTTTGGCGGTAATTTATTCAATATTTTTCAAATTTCCGGCAACATATTGCCGGTTTGTGATGCGAAATATTTTTAAAAATAAATCCATATCCCTGCTTGCGGCCGGCGGTTTAATTTTTGCCGGTACCAATTATTTTTCTCATTTCTTCGAAGTCAAGTTGTGTTTGACTACCTTCCTGCATATTTTTAAGGGTGAATTTTTGGGCTTTCATTTCATCCTCCCCTGCCATTACCACAAAAGGAATATTACGTTTTGCAGCATATTGCAATTGTTTCTTGAGTTTTACCGCATCGGGGTATAACTCGGCGGAAATACCCGTTTCACGCAACTTTTTAACGGCTTTCCATGAATAAGCGGCTTCTTTGTCCCCGAAATTTACAAACATAACTTGCGGTTCAAAACCCCGAAGCCCTTCAAATAATTTCATTTCTTCCATCACCAATAAAATCCGGTCCAAGCCGAATGAAATTCCGGCACCGCTTATATCTTTCACACCGAAAATTTCCGTTAAATTGTCATAACGGCCGCCTCCGCCCAATGAACCCATTTGAACCGACTTCGCCCTGACTTCCATGATGGTGCCGGTGTAATAATCCAATCCGCGTGCAAGGGATAAATCGGGCACCAATTCGGCATGGCTTAAAGGACTTACCCGGCTTAAAACCGTTTTTAATTCCTCCACGCCTTCCATACCTTCGGGGATGTCTCTCAACAACGGCTCCAAATGCTCCGGCATTTTGTCCGGCGATATGGAAAAAATTTCTCTTAATTTAAAGGCGGTTTGTGCGGAAATGCCGCTTTTTTGCCATTCGGCTACCACCTTGTCCCATCCTATTTTGTCCAATTTGTCCAATGCGGTCATGAAGGGTTGTTTGACATCTTCCAAATTGAATTTATGGATGATACCGTTCAAAATTTTCCGGTGATTAATTCGTATTTCCACCGGTATTTTCAATTCGGAAAACACATCGTTGTACAATTGAATGAATTCCACTTCTTGCCATAGCGATTTGCTTCCCAACACATCCGCATCGCATTGATAAAATTCCCGGAAACGCCCTTTTTGCGGACGGTCGGCCCGCCAAACCGGTTGAATTTGATAGCGCTTGAAAGGAAAAACAATTTCATTGCGATGCATGACCACATAACGTGCCAAGGGTACCGTCAAATCATAGCGCAGGGCTTTTTCGGAAATATACGGTACCATTTTCGATGCATTTTTTTCTTCGTACACGGCAGGCGGAACTTTTTTAAGGAAATCTCCCGAATTGAGAATTTTAAAAATCAGTTTGTCCCCTTCGTTACCGTATTTTCCTGTCAGGGTTTCCAATTTTTCAAAAGCCGGGGTTTCTACCGGTTGAAAACCTGATCGTTCGAAAGCATTTTTGATTTTTTCGATAATAAATTGGCGTTTGGCAAGTTGTTCCGGTGTAAAATCCCGTGTTCCTTTGGGCAAAGCCGCTTTAATCATAGCAAGGCGTTTTGGCAAAGTTACATTAATCTTCGCAAATAAAATTTCGTTTCCTTTTTTCTTCGAAAAAACAAATAAAAAATTCAGGGTTAATGGTCGGAAAATTCTACCTAAAAAACTTAACTTTGCATTATTCATAATTTATTTTCGGCTTTCACGTTAATTAAAATAGGATGAAATACCGCGGATTTTTTATTTTTTTGTTTGGACTGTTACTAATTTTGCACGAAACGTCTTGCCGCAAACGTTTCGAAACCGTACGTTCGGCCGGTGATTTTCGCACTTCGACCGATACCGTTTTTCTCGATTCCGTTTTTACGGGTATTTCTTCTCCCACTTATGCCTTTAAAATTTATAATACTTCCACCAAAAGTATTTCCATTGATAAAATATCACCTCTTCGGGGACAAGCGAGTTTTTACCGGCTCAATGTGGACGGTGAAGCGGGAAAAATTTTTAATAATGTTATTATTCCTCCTCGCGATAGTATTTATGTTTTTGTCGAACTAACGGCCGATATTTCCCAACTGACCGATCCGGTTTACGAAGAAAAGTTACTTATTCGAGACCAAGCCGTTACCGATACCGTATGGCTTACGGCTTTTGTGAAAGATGCTTATTTTCTGTATCCCAAACAACACGCCGACCATAGTTTGGATAGCATTCAAGTCGGGACGTATGCCAACGGCACCCCGATTCGTGTTCCGGGATTTCTTATTTCGAATGATACGACGATCACCGCCGATAAACCTGTCGTGATTTACGGACATTTGGGCGTTCCACCCGGAAAAACTTTAACCGTAGAAGCAGGCGCACATTTGTATTTCCATTATAATTCGGGCATTGTGGTGTTTGAAGATGCCTCCATTCATATCAACGGTCACCTGGGCAATGAAGTTATCCTCGAAGACGACCGCATGCAAGAAGAATATGAAAACGCACCGGGTATGTGGAATTTTATATGGCTCAAAACGGGAAGTAAAAATAATAAGATTAATTATGCCATCGTTAAAAATGCCATAGCCGGCGTCATTGCGCATCCGCATAATGATAACGGCGATAAAGTTTTGACCATTACCAATACGCAAATTTATAATTCCTCCGCTTACAATTTGATAGCCATTGCTTCCTATGTGGAAGGCAATAATTTGGTCTTTAACAATAGTGGCAGTTCGGGATTGGCTATATTTTTAGGCGGAAAATACGATTTTAAACATTGCACTTTCGCCAATTATTCCGGTACGGCGCGTTATCTGACTTCCGCATCCGTATTTATCACCAATCAGTATGAATCTTACGATGATCAAGGAAACCCCGTGACTTATGTGCATGATTTGGAGCAATGCCACATTTCCAATTCGATTATTTACGGCAACCAACAAATTGAATTTTACGCTATAAAAAATGATGCCGCTTCCATGCATTTTTTTCTACAAAATAATCTTATTCGGTTTGAAGATACACAAAACCAAATCAATGAAGATTACTTGGATTTCTCCAATAACACTTATTATGCCGGCAACGTGCTGAACGCGAATCCGGCTTTTGAAAATCCCGACGAAAACAAAATGCGCATCGATACACAAAGTGCGGCCCGGGGAATCGGTGATCCGCAAATCACCGCCTTGGTTCCCCTGGATATTTTAGGAATCGACCGGACCGATTCGCCGGATGCAGGCGCCTACAAACACATGGATTTGGATAATTAATTTGGTCAATTAAAAAAAAATTTCTATCATTGCCTTTCAAAACTTAATAATTTTGAATTTGAATTTAATTTCGACACAAAATACTTGGTGGTGGCAAACGGATAAACCCGCTTGCCCGTAACCTTATTTTGCGTCCGGATATTATACAAGGCGTCTCCGTTACGGGACGTCTTTTTTATTTGAAAAGAAACTAAAAACCATATAACTATGAGCAAAAAAACACATCCGAAAAAAATTTATTTACCCGAAGAAAAGTTACCTAAAACATGGTACAACATTGTGGCGGACATGCCCAATAAGCCATTGCCGCCCTTGCACCCCGCTACCAAGCAACCGGTAGGACCGGACGATTTGGCCCCGCTGTTCCCCGTGGAATTAATCATGCAGGAAGTCACCCAAGAACGCTATGTGGACATTCCGGAACCGGTGCGCGAAATCTATAAAATCTGGAGGCCTTCTCCCCTGATACGTGCCTACGAACTGGAAAAGGCCTTGGACACACCGGCCAAAATCTACTACAAATACGAAGGCGTCAGCCCCGCCGGCTCACACAAACCCAATACCGCCGTGGCACAAGCATTTTATAATGCCCGGGAAGGCGTAAAAAAAATCACCACCGAAACCGGCGCCGGTCAGTGGGGAAGTGCGTTGAGTTATGCCACACAATTGTTCGACATCGAATTGCAAGTGTTTATGGTGAAGGTAAGTTACAATCAAAAACCCTATCGAAAAACCATGATGAACATTTGGAAAGGCAATGTGGTGCCTTCTCCGTCGAATTTGACCGAAACCGGAAGAAAAATTTTGGCCGAAGATCCGGATAATCCCGGAAGTTTGGGAATTGCCATTTCCGAAGCCATCGAAATGGCCGTGAAAGATCCGCATACCAAATATTCCTTGGGGTCGGTGCTCAATCATGTGTTGTTGCATCAAACGGTCATCGGACTGGAAGCCAAAGAACAAATGGAAATGGCGGATGCCTACCCGGATGTGGTCATCGGATGTTTTGGCGGCGGTTCCAATTTTGCCGGCATTTCCTTTCCTTTCCTTCAAGACAAACTCACCCGGGGCAAAGACATGCGCGTGATAGCCGTGGAACCGGATTCTTGTCCCAAACTCACCCGCGGCGAATTCCGCTACGATTTCGGCGATACCATCGGCATGACGCCGCTTATTCCTATGTACACCTTGGGACACAATTTCATGCCGCCGGCCATTCATGCGGGCGGATTGCGATATCATGGCGCGGGCGCCATCGTAAGTCAATTGCTCAATGACGGCATTATCGAAGCATCGGCCGTGCCGCAATTGGAAAGTTTCGAGGCCGGTATTTTATTCGCCCGCACCGAAGGCATCATTCCCGCACCCGAATCCACCCATGCA
This sequence comes from Flavobacteriales bacterium, assembly GCA_027067965.1. Lineage (GTDB taxonomy): Bacteria > Bacteroidota > Bacteroidia > Flavobacteriales > Flavobacteriaceae > JAADED01. The sequence continues at coordinate 95,357 of JAMOUV010000007.1, forward strand.
GTGACACAGACCATCCGCGAAGCCGTAAAGGCCCGCGAAGAAGGCAAGGAAATTACCATTCTGTTCAATCTTTCCGGTCACGGTCACATCGATTTGGGCGCCTACGAGCAGTATTTGAACAAGGAAATTCATAATTATTCCGTCACCGACGACCAAATTGCCGAAAATCTCAAGGTATTGGACGATATGGGTTTCCCCAAAATCTGACCGGCTTGGTCCGGCCCGTAAAACCGCTTGTTTATCGAGCGGTTTTACTTATTTTGCGCGTCAAAATATTTAAGGATGAAACAACGAATTTGGATTTTACTATTCCTTGTGACGGCTTTTTATGCCTACGGGCAACATGCGCAATACATTTCGGTGCAATCGGGACTTCATTTCGATTCCTACAATTCATTGGGCGCCAGAATATACACCGAATTTCAACGCAATTTAAACGCCCGGACTTCCTACGGCATATTCGTGGAACACACCCGTTATCTCAGCCGCTATATGACCGATTACTATCCCGGGATTTATTCCGATTGGCATATAGTGGGATATCAAAGGCATTTCCATGTAAAATTATGGAAAAACATCTTGTTTTGGCAACTCGGCGTGGGAGGCGGCTTGTCACATTTGTCTTGGACCAACAACGGACATTACGATGAATTCGGCATCAACCTGACTTTTCATGCCACTTTAAACATCAAACTGGGCAAAAACGTGTATTTGGAAACCACTCCCGTTCCGATTTTGGTGCCGTTTAGCCGGTTCTATATTCATTACATGCCCCGGTTGAATAATTTGCGCCCCGTTTATTCAGGCACCTTTCATGCCGTGGGGCTTAAAATCAAAATCTGACGCTTGTCCTTCATATAAAAATTTCGTAATTTTGCACCGGGCAAGTCCCGCACAACCAGCTCCCTCCGAATCCCCCAGGGCAGGAATGCAGCAAGGGTAAGGAGGTCGTAGCGGTGTGATGCGGATCACTTGCCTTTTTTATTATCTATTTATCGAAAATTTCCTATTCTTAATTCCCGGTTATCATTTTAATTTACTCATTTATTTATAAAATTAAAAACTCTTCATTTATTATAATGAGCAACCGGTTTGGATTTAATCAAATAAATAATAAATTTGTGCTTTAATACATTCCGATTATGAAAAAAATAAACCCACGCGATTTTTTGATCAAACCCAAACAAAAGGTAAAAATCGACAAACTCCCTACGCGCATTGATTTGGAAGCCGATAAAGATACCATTGAAAACGAATTGCGCAAAGTAAGACGTAAAATTGCCAAATTACAAACCAAAATTTATGCAGCCGGAACGCCGGCCGTTTACATCGGTATTCAAGGAATGGACACGGCCGGAAAAGACAGTCTTATCCGGGAAGTTTTTAAAGATATTAATCCAAGCGGCATATTTGTATATGATTTCAAAAAACCCACCCAGGAAGAGCATGCTCATGATTTTATATGGCGGCATTATATCAAAATGCCCGAACGCGGATTATTTACCATACACAACCGTACGCATTACGAAGATGTATTGATCGCACGCATCCATCCCGAATTGGTGCTGATGCAAAACATTTACGGTATCAATTCGTTGGATGATATTACGGACAAATTTTGGAAAAGCCGTTATCGTCAAATTAAAGACTTTGAACGTATTCAGCACGAAAACGGGACGGTCATGATCAAGATTTTTCTTCATTTATCCAAAGAAGAACAAAAAAACCGTTTCTTACGCCGGATTCGCAGAGAAGACAAACAATGGAAATTCAATGCCGCCGATTTGAAAGAACGCCAACGTTGGGATGATTATATGCGGGTATATGAAGATGTATTGAATCATACTTCCACCTCTTATGCACCATGGTATGCCGTGCCGGCCGATGATAAACCCACAGCCCGATTGATTACCGCCAAAATTATCCATGACATTCTGAAAAAATTAAAAGTGGACTTCCCTAAATTGAGTCCCGAAGAAAAGAAACAATTCGAAGAATACCGGAATCAATTACTCAACGAAAAAGACTAAGACCATGACCGAATCGGCTTATTACGAATCATTGGGTGTGTTTTTCAACGGTGCCGACGCCGAAGTTTTTCTGAATTTATTGGAACAAAATAAAATTCCCGTTAAGGTGGAATTATTATCTTTTGACGAAAATCCGGATACATTTTTCGGAATGGAAATTTTTACCAAAAAATCCGCAGTGGAACCCGCCCTGAAAATCAAACGGGAATTAATTGAAAAAACGCTGGAAAATCCGGATATGTATCTGTATCAAATCGACGAGGATGAACTTTTAAAAATTCCTTATCATCCCGAAGATGCCAATGATTTCGATTATTGGGCTGCTTTGGAACTCATTCGTAAAAAAGGATTGCCCCTCGAAGAAAGAGATTGGGAAACATACCGGCAAGAAAAGTTAATAGAACGATATGAAAAGCAATTGCCCAAAAGTTCCGGTTTGTTTTTTGCCGCCATTTCCACTTTCGGATTGGGTTTGATGTTGTTGCTGCTCACTTACCGGACAATGGCACCCGTTTCTCTCTTATTTTTTGCAGGAAGTTTACTGATTGCCCGACATCTTGTCCGGAAGCCCGGCGAATTTACCGACAGCGAACGTAATAAAGGAAAAATCCTGATGTGGATTTCCTTTATCATGATGTGGGTAGTGCTCTATTTTACATGGAAATACCTGCTCAATTGATTTATTTCTCCCTAGTCAATGCACTTTCTCCCTCGAATTTTTTTAAATTATAATTATTGAATTCTCCGGACAAATGCAAATGGGATTTGCCCGACAAGGACATATTTATTTCGGCCGATTTGCCTTTTATGGAAGCATTAGACCGTTTTTGCAAATAGAAAACGGCTTGATTTTTTACCGTCATTCTAATGGCCTTAAATTCGGATTTATCCGTCATATGGGCTTCCACTTCATTCATATTTCCTCCTAAATTAAAATCGCAAGTATTTTCGCCTTTAGCGACCAAATTTTCACCTATTAATACACCTTCAATCTCCGATCCATCTTTCAAGCGCAAGAAACTTACCGGCACTTCCATATCCACTTCCAATTTGGACTTCCCTTTTAAATCCACAAGCAATGTATCGGAAATCATCATCTTCAGCTCGGCTTTGGCATAATCGTCCATCTCTATGGTGATTTTTTTAAATTTCAATTTATCCTCCATTTCCATCCGGGCATTTTCATGGAGTTGGATTGCATGCAAATCCTTGTCGGTAAAAATGGTGATATCAAATGCTTTTCTGCGAATAATTTTTTTGGTAGTATATATTTTCAATACACCTTCATTCACTTCCCATTTGAGCACTTCATGAAGATTTTCATCGGCCCGCAATTCGAGTGCTTCTTCGTCCACCGCTTGTTTGAGTTGAATCTTAAAATCTTCTCCGGCTTCTATCGCTTGAAAATCTTGTAATGTATAAACCTTGGTAACCACCTCATGGTTTCCTTTGATTTTTTCCTTTTTTTGGGCAAACAAATGAAGGGAGACAAAAATAATGAATAGCGAAAAGAACAATTTTTTCATAGTCTTTTATTTTATTAAACGTAAATTCAACGGATAACGATATATTTTTCCGTCCGCAGCCCGGATGGCTCCGATCACGGCAAATAAAATGATAATGAACTCAAAAACCAGCAGTAGAGGAAGCAAGACTATTAAAAGCAAACCCAAAGTAACCACGCTTAATATAATTAAGATGATGAAATAAATGTAAAGACTCAATTGAAAATTTAGAACTTCCTTTCCGTTTTCATCAATAAATTTTGATTCGTCTTTTTTAATCAACCATAGTACCAAAGGCAAAAAAATACTACCTAGGGCAAATAACCACGATCCGACAATTTGGGATAAATGCAATACGGCGGCATAGGTTTTTTCTTCTTGTGAAATTTTTTTAACTGGTTTCATAGGAAATAGTGCTATTTTTACGATATTTATTTACAAATTACAAAAAAAATGCCATACACTCCTTTTAAACTCAATTTATTTTTGCTCCGGAAAATTCCGATTGCATTTTTAGCGGGTATCCGGGTAAAAGAATTATCGGAAAAGAAAGTATCCATATCGGTCAAACATGCTTGGTTGAATCAAAATCCTTTTCGTTCCATATATTTCGGCGTGTTGGTAATGGCGGGAGAATTGAGTACGGGAATTCCGTTGTTTTTATTCTTGAAGAATAATAATTTTAATATGTCCATGCTAGTGGTCGAACATCATTCTTCATTCCATAAAAAAGCCACCGGTAGAATTTATTTTTCGTTTGATCAATTCGATAAAATCGAGCGGTATGTCAATCAAGCCCTAACTACCGGCGAAGCCACGCGTTTCGATTTGACCGTGAAAGGCATTAACAGCAAATCCGAAGTAATCGGTGAATTTACTTACACTTGGTCGATAAAAAAGAGAAGCGGAAATTAGGCAATTAGTTTTTCTTCAACATTTTGGGTTCCAAATAAAGAATCTCCCTAAACTCTGCCAATGGAATATCTTCCCATTTGTCGGTTAAGAATTCCACACCGAAAACGCCCGAAGTCGGTAAATTCCAAATCGGCGGATGTTTATAGCGGTTTACCCAATCGGTCAAGTCGGGGTTATGCCCGATAATCATCACCGTGTTGATGTCATTTTCCAAGCCGTATAACAAATTATCCAAATCGTTTTCGTCGCCATGATAAACCAAGGGCTCAATCCGCATGGGAATCGTATTGTCCCATATTTCATTTACTATTTTGGCGGTCATGCGAGCCCGTTTGGCAGGACTTGAAATAATTAAATCGGGTTTCAAATCGTTCATTTTCAAAAACTTGGCAACCCGTTTTGTTCGCTTTTTCCCTTTTTTCAAAAGCGGGCGTTCTATATCTTTCCAGGTGGGATTTTCCCACGAAGATTTACCGTGACGCATAACAAAAACCCGTTTCATTTATTCGTCTTTTTGTTCGAAATTATAAGGTCCCAAATGCCACCGGTCTTGCGATACATTTTTTTGCGAAAAAGAACCGTGATCGAATCGTTCCACCAATTCGAATTCTTCTTCGGTAGTTTTCTTACCGGTAATCAATAACCCGATCATCATTAAAAACGCCGATCCCAGAATTACAAAAGATATCACTTCTCCGAATTCATGAATTTTATACATCTCCGGAATCTTGAAAAATAACAATACCGTAATCAAACCGCGCGGTGCCATAAATACTTCCGGAAATAAACTGCTACTTTTATAAAAAATCTTCAAATTTATATACCGCACCAAAAAGGTGAGCAATAATATCAGCATGCCTAAAACAATTACACCGGGATTACCCATTGCAGAAATGTCAATGGTCATGCCGAAAACCACAAAGAAAAAAGTTCTAATCAAAAAAGCGGTTTCAAATGTAATAAGTTTGAATTGTTCTTTCACCTCCTCGATTTTCTCTTCCACATATAATTTCTTTAAAAAACCCCGGAAAAAAACATGATAATTCTCCAGCATCAAACCGAAAATTAATATGAGTATTAAAGATGAAAGGTGTAAAATTTTTCCGGCAATAAATAAAGCCATCAGAATAGAGAGAAACAAAAAGAATTTGACTTTGGTTGAAATATGTTCGAACAAAAAAATCAATACATATCCTACTACCAACGATACTACCAACGTGATAAGCATACCGAATGAAACTTCTTTAATCACATTTCCACCCGCTTCGGGAATCATCAACACGATATCGAATAATAAGATTCCCAAAATATCACTGAAGGTGGATTCGTAAATCAAAAATTCCTTTTTTTCTTCATCCAAATTCATCACACTGGGAATCACAATTGCGCTACTCACTACCGATAATGGAATGGCATTTAAATAGGCCACATAGAAATCTTCCGTCAAACCCAAATAATATACCATGGCGGCAATGGCAAATGAAGTGATTAATAAAATAATAAGTGCGGTAAAAAACGCTTTTAAAATAACAGGTAATTTTTTACGAGATAATTTTAAATCCAAAGCCGCTTCCAATACGATTAATAGTAAACCGATTAATCCTAACACACTAACAATTACATGCAAATCGGGCACGGGAATGCCCCACATTCGCATCAAGTAATGAATTCCTATACCCGATCCGATTAATAAAATAACCGAAGGAATACGCAATTTATATGAAACAATATCGAATATGTATGAAAAGATAATCAGTAAACTCAAGGCCAAGATAAGATAATAAGCGTTCATTACGATATGTTTAAATATGATTTAAAATTAATAAAATATATGCAATAAATGACATTATAGCCGCCCAACCCACCGCTCCTGCCGATAAATCCTTAATATCGCGAATGCGATTATCCCATTCCGGCGATACCACGTCGCACAATCGTTCGATGGCCGTATTGAGGGTTTCGGTGGTAAAAATCAATCCCCATGCAAGGAAAAATACGGTCCATTCTACATTGGTAAATCCCAAATAATAAGAAAAACCCGAGGTCAGAAGAAACAGTACAAATTGAACTTGTATGCTATCTTCGCCGGTAAGCATCAAATACATGCCGCGGAATACATAGGCAAATGCCTTTATTCGACCGAGAACAAATTTCATCATACTTTTCATTTCAAATTACTTAACTTGTTGGCTTTGAACATCTTTACCAAAATATCTCCTTCGGTATCATATTTCACTATTTGGGTCTCGAAACCGTATTTTTCCGCCAAATGACCGAAAGTATGCGGATCAAAATATAACCAAGGAAAAGATTCGTTACACATATTTTTATATTTCAAATAAAAAGTAACTTCCCCGTAATAATGGTCCAAGGGCAAAGGTTTATTATAGACATAATATACATATGAAATATCTGACATGTGAATCAATACTTGACCGTTTTCATTCAATAAATGCCGGATTCTCAGAAAAAAATCTTCGGCCCTTTCCAAGGTGCCCATAATTCCGCCTCCGTTCATTAACAATAAAATCGTATCGAATTTTCTTCCGGGTGAATAGCCGAAAAAATCTTCATTGACAATATTTCGAATTCCTTGTGCTTCCATTGCCAGACAGGCATATTCCGATTTATCTAATGCGGTTACCGTTTTGCCGATGGATTGTAAATATTTGCTATGAATACCGCTTCCCGCTCCCACATCCAATATGCGGCCGTAGGACATTTCCAATGCAATTTTTTCATGTGCGGGCATTTGGTCGTAATTACGAAACAAATAATCGATACGCAATATTTCGGGAGGAGAAATACTCGTCCAAGTGATTAAATTTTCCGGTTCGCCGCGCACATAATCCCACATGGCCCGGCCGAACAAATCCCGATATAGAGTTCGATTGAAATTCATTAGGTAAAAATACAAAAAAAGACGCCCGGAGGCGTCTTTGTCTTTTATGCTTCACCTTGCGGTCCGAAATTTACCGGCGGACCTTGGTGTTTGTCGTCATATTCTTTGATCACACCGTGAGTGGCCTCAAATCGACGGATATTCTCTTGCAATGCCCTAAGAAATTTTTTGGCATGCTGCGGAGTCAAAATTACCCGGGAGCGAACTTTTGCCTTTTGAACGCCCGGCATAATGCTCACGAAGTCTATCACGAATTCCGATACCGAATGGTTGATGATGGCCAAATTGCTGTAAATACCCATGGCCGTTTCATCGGTTAATTCGATATTTATCGGATTTTTTTTCGGTTGATTGCTCATAATTCTTTTACTTTAAAATGAACGGCTTCTTTTTCCGATTGTTCTTCATCTCCGACAATAATTTTCTCGAATAAGCGCATACCGGTTCCGGCCGGGATTTTCTTACCCACTATCACATTTTCTTTCAATCCTTCCAAGTAATCCACTTTGGCTTCGATTGCCGCTTGGTTCAATACTTTGGTGGTTTCTTGGAATGATGCGGCCGAAATCCACGACTTGGTTTCAAGGGCTGCTCGTGTGATACCTTGCAATACCGGTACGGCCGTAGCCGGAACGGCATCCCGTACCACAGGCGGCTTTTTGTCTTCCCGTTTTAAGCGGGATACTTCGTCGCGCCATTCGCGCAGGGAGATAATGGCCCCTGCTTTCAGGCGATCGGAATCTCCCGGATCTTCGACAACCTTCATGTTATGGATTCGGTCGTTTTCTTCGATGAAATCGTCTTTATGAACCAATTGGTCGGGTAAGAAATTCGTATCACCGGGTTCCACAATGCGTACTTTACGCATCATTTGCCTTACTACAATTTCGAAATGCTTGTCGTTGATAGCCACATTCTGACGGCGATAAACTTCTTGTATTTCATTGACCAAATATTGCTGCACGGCAGAGATACCCTTAATCTTCAGGATATCGTTAGGCGTGATAGCACCGTCGGATAACGGAGTACCGGCTTTTACGAAATCATTTTCCTGAACCAAGAGCATTTGACTGGAAAGTTTAACCATGTATTTTTTCTTCTCTCCGGACTTGCTTTCCACTATAATTTCACGGTTACCCCGTTTGATTTTTCCGAATTTCACAATACCGTCAATTTCGGAAACCACAGCGGGATTGGAAGGATTACGGGCTTCGAACAATTCGGTTACCCGCGGCAAACCACCCGTAATATCGCCTGCACGAGCCGAACGTCGCGGTATTTTGGCAATAATGGTTCCGGGTTCGATAATTTCTCCTTCTTTTACGGTTAAGCGGGCGCCGGTAGGCAAGTTATATACACGCAATACTTCTTCGGTTTTAGGATCCACAATGTTGATGGCCGGAAGAAGTTTATTATTTTTCGTTTCTATAATTACTATTTCCTTCTTATGGGTAGATTCATCGATTTCGATATTATAGTTGATACCTTCCACCAATTTGTCATACACTACTTTACCACCTACTTCCGAAATAATTAATGAGTTATGCGGATCCCATTCGGCTATTACTTCCCCGCGCAAGACTTTTTCGCCCGATTTTTTGTATAAATACGAACCGTAATACAGTGGATGTTTGCTCAATACATGACCTGTTTTTTCACTGATAATCTTCACTTCGGAAGTACGTGAAATCACAATATCCACTTTTTCCCCGTCCTGATCTTTCCCTTGGATGGTGCGCAGGTCGTTTATTTCGAGTATGCCATCGAATTTAGCCACAATTTTGGATTCTTCGGCTACCGATCCGGCCACCCCACCTTGGTGGAATGTACGCAAGGTTAATTGGGTACCGGGTTCCCCGATGGATTGAGCGGCGATCACACCTACCGCTTCACCCAATTGCACCATTTTACCGGTAGCCAGGTTACGGCCGTAGCATTTGGCACACACACCTCGTTTGGCTTCGCAAGTAAGAGGCGAACGAACTTCCACATATTCAATTCCAGCTTCTTCTATTTTCTTTACAATGGGCTCGGTTATCTCTTCTCCTTCTTTGATAATCAATTCACCCGTTGTAGGATGATATAAATCGTCGAGAATTACACGGCCCAATATTCTTTCTCCCAAGGTTTCGACAATCTCATTGTTTTTCTTCAAAGCGGTAATACGAATACCTCGCAAGGTACCGCAGTCCTCTTCGTTAATAACCACATCTTGCGACACATCCACTAACCGGCGTGTCAAGTAACCGGCATCGGCGGTTTTTAAAGCCGTATCGGCCAAACCTTTACGGGCACCGTGAGTGGAAATAAAATATTCTTGAATGGATAATCCTTCTTTAAAGTTAGATAGAATCGGATTTTCAATAACTTCACCGCCTCCCGCAGTGGATTTTTTCGGTTTAGCCATCAAACCACGCATTCCGATCAACTGACGAATTTGTTCTTTCGATCCACGCGCGCCGGAATGCAACATCATATAGACCGAATTGAATCCTTGGTCGTCTTCTTCCAATTTGCGCATAACCACTTCAATCAATCGTGTATTGGCATGCGACCAAACGTCAATGGTTTTGTTATAACGTTCTTTTTTGGTAATATTACCATGTTCATATTGTTCCCATATTTCTTCCACCTCTTTTTTGGCTTCTTCCAAAATGGCCTTCTTCTCTTCGGGCACTTCAATATTGGACAAACTAAACGATAATCCTCCTTCGAAGGCCTTCATAAATCCTGATTTTTTGATTTTATCCAGAAAATCGGCCGTAGTAGGAATATCGGTTTTCTTTAAAACTTTGGTAATAATTTTTTTCAATTGCTTTTTGGTAAGCAAATCGTTTATATACCCTACCCCTTCAGGCACCCATTCGTTGAATAATACGCGACCGGGAGTAGTTTTAACCAAGCGTTCGACTTTTTCGCCTTTCTCATTTATATCATGTACTTTACATATGATTTGTGCATGCAAATCCACTTTCCCGTAATCCAATGCCAATTTCACTTCTTCGGCACTATAAAAGGTCATCCCTTCACCTTTGACCGGATGCTCGGGTGTGGATTTTCTCTCTTTGGTCAAATAATATAAGCCCAAAACCATGTCTTGAGAAGGGACGGTAATGGGTTCTCCGTTAGCCGGATTCAAAATATTTTGGGATGCTAGCATCAATAGATGCGATTCCAAGATGGCTTCCGGACCCAAAGGCAGGTGAACGGCCATTTGGTCACCGTCGAAGTCGGCATTGAAGGCCGTACAGACCAAAGGGTGCAATTGAATGGCCTTTCCTTCAATCAATTTGGGCTGGAATGCTTGGATTCCCAGACGGTGCAAAGTAGGCGCCCGGTTCAACAATACAGGATGTCCTTTCAAAACTTCTTCCAAGATATCCCATACCACAGGATCGCGGCGATCGATGATTTTTTTAGCCGATTTAACGGTTTTTACAATGCCTCGTTCCATCAACCGGCGGGCAATGAAGGGTTTATATAATTCGGCCGCCATGTCTTTGGGAATACCCGTTTCATACATTTTCAATTCCGGGCCGACAACAATAACCGAACGGGCCGAATAATCCACACGTTTACCTAACAAATTTTGACGGAAACGCCCTTGTTTACCTTTCAAACTGTCGGACAAGGATTTCAAAGGACGATTCGATTCGGTCTTTACAGCCGTTGATTTACGGGTATTATCGAATAATGAATCGACTGCTTCCTGAAGCATACGTTTTTCGTTACGCAAAATCACTTCGGGTGCTTTGATGCTCATCAAGCGTTTTAACCGGTTGTTTCGGATAATCACCCGGCGGTATAAATCGTTGAGGTCCGAAGTGGCAAATCTTCCGCCGTCCAGCGGCACCAACGGCCGTAATTCGGGCGGAATCACGGGGATGATGCTCATAATCATCCATTCGGGACGGTTTTCCCTTCTTTTATTGGCCTCACGAAACGCCTCGACGACTTGCAATCGTTTTAATGCTTCCGTACGCCGTTGTTTGGATGTCTCATGTTTGCTGGCATATCGTAATTCATACGATAATTCATCCAAATCGATTTTTGCTAATAATTCCCGCAGGGCTTCCGCACCCATTTTGGCAATAAATTTATTAGGGTCGTCATCCGGCAAGTATTTATTTTCTTCCGGAAGCAAATCCAAAATTTGCAAATATTCTTCTTCGGTTAATAAATCCATTTTTTTCAATGGTTTGCCTTCCGGAGTTACGGCTTCGCCGGGTTGAATGACCACATATCGCTCATAATAGACAATGGATTCGAGTTTTTTTCCGGGAATACCGAGTAAATAGGCAATCTTGTTAGGATTGGAACGAAAATACCAAATATGGGCCACCGGGACTACCAATTCAATGTGTCCCATTCGTTCGCGACGCACTTTCTTCTCGGTAACTTCCACCCCGCAGCGGTCACAAACAACTCCTTTATATCTGATTCGTTTATACTTGCCACATGCACATTCATAGTCTTTTACCGGCCCGAAAATTCTTTCACAAAATAATCCGTCTCTCTCGGGCTTGTGCGTGCGGTAATTAATGGTTTCGGGTTTTAAAACTTCTCCGTGAGACATTTGTTTGATCACGTCGGGAGAAGCCAATCCGATTGAAATCCTATCGAATTTGATGATTTTTTGCTCTCTTTTTCTAGCCATAATTTTTTAAATGATTAGCGGTTGGTTAAATAGGATAACTAAATTATTTTTTTAACACGTCATTTCCTTCTTCATCTTCCAAGCGTATATCCAACGCCAGTCCTCTCAGTTCGTGTAACAATACATTAAATGATTCGGGAATGCCCGGTTCGGGCATAGGGTCGCCTTTTACAATAGCATTATAAACCTTGGTACGCCCTACGATATCATCGGATTTGACTGTCAGAATTTCACGCAATGTGCTTGAAGCACCGTATGCTTCGAGTGCCCACACTTCCATTTCTCCGAAACGCTGACCACCGAATTGGGCCTTACCACCCAAAGGTTGTTGTGTAATAAGCGAATAAGGACCCGTGGACCGTGCATGCATCTTGTCATCGACCAAATGGTTCAATTTTAACATGTAAATCATTCCGACAGTGGCGGGTTGATCGAACTCTTCACCCGTACCTCCATCATAAAGTTTGGTTACACCGTATTGAGGAATACCCGCTTTTTCGGATAAAATCTCAATGTCTTCCAGTGTAGCACCGTCAAAAATCGGCGTCTGGAATTTAACACCCAAACGTTTACCTATCCATCCCAATACGGTTTCATAAATCTGACCGATATTCATTCGCGAAGGCACGCCCAAAGGATTCAATACGATATCCACCGGAGTGCCGTCTTTTAGAAACGGCATATCTTCTTCGCGGACAATTTTGGCTACAATACCTTTGTTTCCGTGACGACCGGCCATTTTATCGCCCACTTTAAGTTTTCGCTTTTGAGCGATATAAACTTTGGCCAATTTTATAATACCCGAAGGCAAATCGTCTCCTACGGAAATGGCAAATTTATCGCGGCGCAAATTTCCTTTGATTTCGTTTACGCGTAATTTATAATTGTTCAGCAGTTCATCGACCAATTTATTGATTTTATCATCCGTGGTCCAAGTGCCCAACATCAGGTGTTCATAATCGTTAAATGTGTTGAGCATTTTTTGGGTAAATTTCTTTCCTTTCGGAAATACTTCTTCATTCAATTCATTATACACCCCTTGCGAAGTTTTGCCACCTACCAATATGTAGAGTTTTTCAATTAATTTCTCCCGCAATTTTTCCAATTGCTCGCCGTATTTCTTTTCGAGTCTTTCTATCTCCACTTTATCTTGCAAGCGTTTACGGCGGTCTTTCATCGAACGGGTAAATAATTTTTTATCGATCACTATACCCTGAACGGACGAAGGAACCTTTAACGAGGCATCTTTCACATCTCCGGCCTTGTCTCCGAAAATCACACGGAGTAATTTTTCTTCCGGCGTAGGATCTGATTCACCTTTCGGTGTAATTTTTCCGATAAGAATATCGCCTGTTTTTACTTCGGCTCCAATGCGGATAATTCCGTTTTCATCCAAATCTTTGGTGGCATCTTCACTGACATTGGGAATATCGGGTGTAAGTTCTTCTTGTCCCAATTTGGTATCTCTTACTTCCAATGAAAATTCATCAATGTGGATAGATGTATAGTAATCTTCCCGCACGACCTTTTCGGAAATCACAATAGCATCCTCGAAATTATATCCTTTCCAAGGCATAAAGGCCACCAATAAATTACGTCCCAAGGCCAATTCACCGTTTTGGGTGGCATATCCTTCGGTAAGCACTTGTCCTTTGGTTACCCGGTCGCCTTTTTTTACAATCGGCCGCAAGTTGATGGTCGTATTTTGATTGCTTTTACGGAACTTAATCAATTCATAAGTTTTCTCATCCTCGTCAAAACTTACCAAACGTTCTTCTTCAGTCCGATCGTAACGAATGATAATTTTATTGGCATCCACATATATCACTTCGCCATCGCCTTCGGCATTAATCAATATTCGCGAATCTTCGGAAACCCGTTGTTCCAAACCCGTACCCACGATAGGAGCTTCGGGATTGAGCAGGGGAACGGCTTGGCGCATCATGTTGGATCCCATCAAAGCACGGTTGGCATCATCGTGTTCGAGGAAGGGAATAAGCGAAGCGGATATGGATGCAATTTGGTTGGGCGACACATCCATATAATCGATTTGTGTTTTAGGTACAACGGGGAAGTCGCCTTCTTCACGGGCCACCAATCGTTCGGGCAGGATGTTTCCTTTTTCGTCCACTGCAGTGGTGGCTTGGGCGATTTTCTTTTTTTCTTCTTCTTCGGCAGTCAGATGAACGGGAGGTTTACTGAAATCAACCTTACCGTTATGCACTTCGCGATAAGGGGTTTCGATAAAGCCCATTTTATTGATGGTTGCATAGACGGCCAAAGATGAAATCAGACCGATATTCGGGCCTTCGGGCGTTTCGATCGGACACATTCTTCCGTAATGGGTATAATGCACGTCACGTACTTCGAATCCCGCTCTTTCACGCGACAATCCGCCGGGGCCCAATGCCGATAATCGACGCTTGTGCGTAATTTCGGCCAAAGGGTTGGTTTGATCCATGAATTGCGAAAGCGGATTGGTGCCGAAAAAGGAGTTAATGACGGAAGATAAGGTCTTGGCATTAATTAAATCGGCGGGTGTAAACACTTCATTGTCTCTTACATTCATTCTTTCGCGTATGGTACGTACCATGCGCGCCAATCCGATGGAAAATTGTTGGGCCAACTGTTCTCCTACGGTTCGAACCCGGCGATTGGACAAGTGGTCGATATCATCCACTTCTTGCTTGGAGTTGATTAATTTGACCAATTGCTTAATAATGGCGATAATATCTTCCTTGGTCAAAACTCGTACGTCGTCGGGAATGTCCAGATTGAGTTTTTTATTAATTCTGTAACGTCCTACCTCGCCTAAATCATAACGTTGGTCGCTAAAGAAAAGTTTTTCGATAATTCCTCTCGCCGTTTCTTCATCGGGCGGATCGGTATTACGTAATTGGCGGTAGATATATTCCACCGCTTCTTTTTCCGAATTGGTCGGATCTTTTTGAAGTGTATTGTAAATAATTGCGAATTCGTTGGAGGTATTGTCTTCTTTATGGAGCAAAATGGTTTTGGCACCGGATTCCAAAATTTGATCGATATGATCTTTGTCCAATATGGTATCGCGTTCGATAATAATCTCATTACGTTCGATGGATACCACTTCACCCGTATCCTCATCCACGAAATCTTCGTGCCATGTTTTTAATACACGGGCCGCTATGCGGCGTCCCAAGTATTTTTTTAATCCCGTTTTGGTTACTTTTACTTCTTCGGCCAAATCGAACAAAGCCAATATGTCGCGGTCGGTTTCGTATCCAATGGTTCTCAACAAAGTGGTAACCGGTAATTTTTTCTTCCGGTCAATATAAGCATACATCACGTTATTGATATCGGTGGAAAATTCAATCCACGATCCTTTAAACGGAATTACACGGGCCGAATAAAGTTTGGTACCGTTGGTATGATAGGACTGGCTGAAAAATACACCTGGAGATCGGTGCAATTGTGATACGATAATTCGTTCGGCACCGTTAATCACAAACGTACCTCTGTTGGTCATGTAAGGAATACTTCCTAGATAGACGTCTTGCACCTTGGTTTCGAACTCTTCGTGATCATCGTCATTACATTCCAATTTCAATCGTGCTTTTAAGGGCACACTATAGGTCAAACCGCGTTCAATACATTCTTTTACCGAATAACGGGGTGGATCGATAAAATAATCGATAAAATCGAGGGTATATAAATTTCGGGCGTCTTTAACGGGAAAGTTTTCTTTGAATACTTTATAGAGACCTTCGTTTTTTCTTTCATTAGGTTTGGTGCCCAGTTGAAAGAAATCTTTAAACGATTGAATGACGTTTAAAAAGTCGGGATATTCGGGAATGTTTTTTACGGATGAAAAATTTACCCTTCCTGTTTTCGGATCGATTTTGCTAAGGATATCCTGGGATTTTTTTTGTTTTGCCATGTCGAAGACAAAGTTTTAAAGTTTAAAATAATGAGGTTTACATGTAGAACACGAAAGTTTAGGCCAAAAAATTTGACCTAAACTTTCGTTTAAATTAGTGGAATTCTATTTAAGTTCGACTTCCGCACCGGCTTCTTCCAAAGATTTTTTAATGCCTTCGGCTTCATCTTTGGAAATGCCTTCTTTGATGGGTGCGGGTGCACTGTCAACGATGGCTTTTGCTTCACGCAAGCCCAAACCGGTCAATTCTTTAACCAATTTGACGACGGCCAATTTGGACCCGCCGGGTGATTTCAAAATCACATCGAATTCAGTTTTTTCTTCCCCGCCTCCTTCAGCTCCTCCGGCTGCAGGTCCGGCAACCGCTACGGCTGCTGCTGCGGGTTCAATTCCGTACTCTTCTTTCAAAATGTCGGCTAATTCTTGAACTTCTTTCACGGTCAAGTTAACCAATTCTTCTGCTAGTTTTTTTAAATCTGCCATTTTTCTATCGTTTTTGTGTTTTTAAAATTAATTTTCTCTTTCTGATAAAGTTTTTACAATTCCCGCAATGGTTTGTCCTCCGGACTTCAGTGCGGAAATAACATTCTTAGCCGGCGATTGCAATAATGCAATAAGATCACCAAGTAATTCTTCTTTGGATTTGATTGCAACAAGATAATCCAATTGATCATCACCGATATAAATACCTTCGTCGATCCAAGCGCCTTTTAAAACCGGTTTTTCGGATTTTTTTCGAAATTCCTTAATTATACGAGCGGGCTTATTGCCTACATCGCTTAACATCAATGCCGTGCTGCCGTATAAAATGGAATTTAAATCCTCAAAATCCTTGCTCGATTGGTCCATGGCTTTGGATACGAGGGTATTTTTTACAACTTGAAGCTTCACATCGCTTTTATTACATGCCTTGCGCAAAGCATATGTGGTTTTGGCATCCAATCCCAAAATATCTACAAAGTAGATCACATTGTATTCGGACAAACGCTGCTTCAAGTCTTCTATCATCTGTGCTTTTTCTTCGCGCGTTCTCATAAGATTTTCGATTTTACTTGTTAAACTGACTTGGTGTCGATTTTAATGCCCGGTCCCATTGTACTGGACATTGCAATACTTTTTACATATGTTCCTTTCGCCGTAGCCGGTTTCATTTTGATTAATGTATGAATCAATTCCTCGGCGTTTTCCTTAATTTTTTCCGGATCGAAAGAAACTTTTCCTATGGCTGCATGCACAATACCCTTTTTATCCACACGGAAATCGATTTTACCGGCTTTTACTTCTTTTACCGCTCTTCCGACTTCCATGGTAACGGTTCCGGTTTTAGGGTTGGGCATCAAACCTCGTGGTCCCAAAATTCGTCCCAAAGGTCCTAACTTACGCATCATATTCGGAGTGGTAATAATAACGTCCACATCGGTCCAACCTTTTTTAATTTTTTCGATGTATTCGTCCATTCCCACATAGTCGGCACCGGCCTCTTTGGCTTCGTCCTCTTTTTCGGGCGGCACCAAAGCCAAAACTTTTACGTCTTTTCCGGTTCCGTGAGGCAATGTAACCACCCCTCGAATCATTTGGTCGGCCTTTCTGGGATCCACACCAAGTCTAACGGCCAAATCAACCGAGGCATCAAAATTTTCATATGAAAGATCTTTCACTAATTTCGATGCTTCTTCTAAGGTATATGTTTTGTTTTTATCATATTTGGCCAATGCAGCTTTTCTTTTTTTACTAATTCTTGCCATTTTAAAGTCCGTTTAATTGTTTTCAAAAGGATTCTCTCCTTCAATCGTAATTCCCATAGAACGAGCCGTTCCTGCAATCATCTTCATAGCTTTCTCGACGGTAAATGCATTCATATCTTGCATTTTGTCTTCCGCTATTTGTCTCACTTGATCCCAAGTGACGCTACCTACCTTTCTTCGGTTCGGCTCTCCTGATCCTTTTTTAACTTTGGCCGCTTCCATAAGCTGCACGGCAGCAGGCGGAGTTTTTACCACAAAATCAAATGATTTGTCTTTGTAAACATTAATGGTTACAGGCAGTACTTTACCTTGCTTGTCTTGCGTACGAGCATTGAACTGCTTGCAAAATTCCATAATGTTAACTCCGGCTGCTCCCAATGCGGGTCCTACCGGCGGCGAAGGATTCGCTTGGCCTCCCCGAATTTGGAGTTTAATTACCTTAAAAATTTCTTTTGCCATTTTCTTTTTTAATTTAAAATCGGAAGCATTTATTTAAAGTGCGTAACTTTCTTATATTTTTTCTACTTGATAAAATTGTAATTCTATTGGCGTTTTACGGCCAAACATTTTAACTTCTACTTTTATTTTTTTGTTATCCTCGCTGATTTCTTCGACTACACCCTCAAAATCTTTGAATAAACCGTGTGTGATTTTTACCGCATCGCCCACTTTAAAGGGATTAACGATATGTCCGTCGTCCATTGCCATTTCATCCATTTTACCTAACAAACGATTCACTTCGGCTTGGGTGAGCGGTTCGGGATCACCGCCTTTGACCGTGCTTAAAAAACCCAATACACCTGGAATATGACGGATCACATGCGGCACTTCGCCCGAAAGATTGGCTTCTATATAAATATAACCCGGAAACAAAGTTTTCTCTTTGGTCACCCGTTTACCTTTTTGCATACGAACAACCTTTTCGGTCGGAACGAGAATTTCGCCTACAAAATCTTCCAGGCCGTATTTGGAGATTTCATTCTCAATAAGCGATTTTATTTTCTTTTCCTTACCGCTGATTACCCGCAATACATACCATTTTTTATCTTCGGACATAGTTTATCGGATTAATTTGTAATAGAGTCCTAATATTTTTCGGAATACATAATCCACTACAAAAATGAATAATGAAAATACCAATGTAAATACGGTTACTACGACGGTTAATTTTTGCACCTCTTCCCAATCGGGCCATACGACGTGATTAACCAACTCTTTATAAGCACCTTTTATGTAGTCTATCAATGAATCTAACATAAGCTGATTTTTATTGCACGGGCAGAGAGACTCGAACTCCCGACACCCGGTTTTGGAGACCGGTGCTCTACCAACTGAGCTATGCCCGTATTTACATGTAAACGAATTTGATACCTGACTAGCAGATATCAAATTCGTTTCTTTATTTCAAAATATCGAATTAGTCGAGTATTTCGGTTATTTGTCCTGCTCCTACGGTTCTACCTCCTTCACGGATAGCAAATCGCAATCCTTTGTTCAAAGCAACCGGTTGAATCAATTCCACTTCGATTGTCAAGTTATCGCCGGGCAATACCATTTCCACACCTTCGGGTAAGTGAATTTCACCCGTTACGTCCGTGGTACGCAAGTAGAATTGCGGACGATAGTTATTGTGGAAAGGTGTATGACGACCACCTTCTTCTTTTTTCAAGATATAAACTTCGGCTTTGAATTTTTTATGAGGGGTGATTGAACCGGGTTCGGCAATAACCATACCTCTACGGATTTGTTTTTTATCGATACCACGAAGCAACAATCCCACGTTATCACCGGCTTGACCTTCGTCCAAAATTTTACGGAACATTTCCACTCCGGTTACAACGGAATTCAATTTTTCGTCACCGAAACCGATGATTTCCACAGGGTCACCCGTGTGAATAATACCTGTTTCAATACGTCCGGTTGCTACGGTTCCACGTCCGGTAATGGAGAATACGTCTTCGATAGGCATCAAGAACGGCTTGTCCACGTCACGTTGCGGTTCGTCAATCCAATTGTCCACTGCATCCATTAATTCTTCTACGGTTTTTACCCATTTGGGGTCACCGTTTAATGCACCCAAAGCCGAACCACGAATTACAGGAGTGTTGTCGCCGTCATAATCATAGAATGATAACAAGTCACGAATTTCCATTTCAACCAATTCGAGCAATTCTTCGTCATCCACCATATCCACTTTGTTCATAAACACCACAATTTTAGGCACACCTACCTGACGTGCCAAAAGGATGTGTTCACGAGTTTGGGGCATAGGACCGTCTGTGGCAGCCACCACCAAAATAGCACCGTCCATCTGAGCGGCACCGGTAACCATGTTTTTCACATAATCGGCGTGGCCGGGACAGTCTACGTGTGCATAGTGACGCTTGTCGGTTTCATATTCCACGTGAGCCGTGTTAATGGTAATACCCCTTTCTTTTTCTTCCGGAGCATTGTCGATTGAGTCAAAGTCTTTTTCTTGAGCAAGACCTTTTTGGGCCAAGACTTTAGTAATTGCTGCCGTTAATGTGGTTTTACCATGGTCCACGTGACCGATGGTACCGATATTAACGTGCGGTTTGGTTCTTTCGAACTTTTCTTTTGCCATAATTGTACTTTTTAATAATTAATCTACGCTAAACTAACACTCGCTTGAGCCAATGACGGGATTTGAACCCGTGACCTTTTCCTTACCAAGGAAACGCTCTACCCCTGAGCTACATCGGCTTGTCGAGCAGAGCGGGAGACGGGACTCGAACCCGCGACATTCAGCTTGGAAGGCTGACGCTCTACCAACTGAGCTACTCCCGCTTGTCTGTGGTGGGGGGAGGATTCGAACCTCCGAAGCTCGCGCAACAGATTTACAGTCTGCCCCCTTTGGCCACTCGGGAACCCCACCTCATATCTAATTCTTAATGAACTCTTCCTTCCCAGAGCCGATGGAGGGACTCGAACCCACGACCTGCTGATTACAAATCAGCTGCTCTAGCCAGCTGAGCTACATCGGCACACGACGCCTTTGATTTGGCAGGCAAATTTATGAACTTTTTTTTTTATTTCCAAACGGCATTTTCACGGCAAATAATGCCGCGTTTCCGTCGGATTAGGATGCCAGTAAAGGAGCCAAAATCAAGGCAACCACCGACATTAATTTTATTAAAATATTTAATGAAGGTCCCGAGGTGTCTTTGAATGGATCGCCTACCGTATCTCCCGTTACCGCCGCTGCATGTGCTTCGGACCCTTTGGTTAATTTCTTTCCATCGACTTCCACGCCTTCTTCTATCATCTTTTTTGCATTATCCCATGCGCCGCCGGCATTGGCCTGGAAAATAGCCATCATCACACCACTAACCAATACGCCCGCCAATAATCCGCCAAGCATTTCGGGGCCTCCTAAAAATCCCACAATAACCGGCGTCAGGATGGCAATCAATCCGGGCAATACCATTTCTCGCAATGAGGCCTTGGTGGAAATTTCCACACATTTTTCATATTCGGCATATTCGTCGGCATTTTCAAATACTTCCAAATCGGCCTTGTCCCATTCGGATTCCGGCTTGTCTCCATATTTTTTCATCACTTCCAATGCTTTTTTCAATTGGGGAATATGATGAAATTGACGACGTACTTCGTCGATCATATCTTTGGCCGCACGCCCTACCGCTCCCATTGCCATGGAAGAAAATAAAAACGGTAACATGCCGCCTATTAAAAGTCCGGCCATCACCAATGGGCTGGCCACATTAATATTATCTACACCCGCGGTTTGCATATAAGCCGAAAAAAGCGCCAAGGCGGTTAAGGCGGCGGAACCGATTGCAAAACCTTTACCAATGGCTGCAGTTGTATTGCCCACGGCGTCTAATTTATCGGTTCTTTGACGCACTTCTTTAGGTAATTTGGACATTTCCGCAATACCTCCGGCATTGTCGGCAATGGGGCCGTAAGCATCTACCGCTAATTGGATACCCAAATTCGAAAGCATGCCTACTGCGGCAATGGCAATGCCATATAAACCTGCAAAATAATAAGCACCTACAATGGCAGCTGCCAATACTAAAATAGGCAAGGCGGTCGATTGCATACCTACACTCAGCCCTGCAATAATATTAGTAGCCGGGCCGGTAGTGGATTGTTTTACAATGCTCCAAACGGGTTTTTTGAAAGTGCCGGTATAATATTCGGTAATCATGCCGATGGCAATACCGGCTACCAATCCTAAGACAATGGCGATAAAAACACCGGTGGCCGTGTATGTCCTGCCTCCGAATTGCCACGAATCAGGAAGGAAATAATCAACTATAAACCATGAAGCCACAATCATCAATACGCCGGCTATTAATTCTCCGGTATTCAATGCCTTGTGAGGGCTTCCTCCTTCTTTCACTTTTACAAAAAAGGTACCTATAATCGATGTTAAGATTCCTACTGCGGCTAATACCAAAGGCAATATGACGGGATTCAATTGTTTTTCACCGGTAAATTCGCCTATTCCGATAAATCCGGCTCCCAATACCATTGCGCTGATTAAAGACCCGACATAGGATTCGAACAAATCGGCTCCCATTCCGGCTACATCGCCTACATTATCTCCTACATTATCGGCTATGGTGGCGGGATTCAAAGGATGGTCTTCGGGAATTCCCGCTTCGACTTTACCTACTAAATCGGCTCCCACATCGGCAGCTTTGGTATATATACCTCCACCTACACGGGCAAAAAGGGCGATAGATGAAGCACCGAATGAAAATCCGGTAATGACCGTGATAATTTTCATTATATCCCAATCCATGCCGGAATAAATCAAAAATAATGCGGATAATCCCAATACACCCAAACCGACAACGGCCAATCCCATCACGCTTCCGCCCGTAAAAGCGACCTCCAATGCTCTCCCCAAACTGGTACGCGCCGCCGCAGCTGTTCTTACATTGGCATTCGTGGCTACCCGCATACCGATAAAACCGGCTAATGCCGAACTGAATGCGCCTAATATAAAGGAAACCCCAACCAACCAGGAGGAAGTCTTAGGGTCGGCGGAAAAAGCCAATAATGCAAATACTACGATGATAAAGATAATGAGCACTTTGTATTCGGCAAATAAAAATGCCATGGCTCCCCGGCGGATATGCTCGCCAATTCTTTTCATTCGTTCGGTTCCGAAATCCTGCTTGGCTATCCATACGGATCTCCACCATGTAAATATTAATGCTAAAATGCTTACTCCCAATACAAAATAAAGAATTTTACTATTCATAATTTTCAAAAGTTTTTTTGTCGTGCAAATTTATAACTTTTTTAAAAATATTTAGCCCGCCAATGAAATATTATTTATAAATTTATTTTTCGGTTAAATCTAAAAACCGCCGGATATGTAAAATTTTAATTTTTGCAATAATTATTTATTATTCCATAAACCCATGTGTTTTAAAAAAATCCATTCTAAAAAAAGAGCAAACCGATTATTGAATTTCATTCTTAAAATAAAAACACTCCACCGACTTGTATATAAAAAAACCGGACAAAATAGTCTTGAGTTACGGATTTTTTTAAGGTAGAGATCTTGATGCATTGGACGGAAGAAAAGAAAACATAAATCGAGAGAAAAATTTATTGTTAATAATTTATTTTTTTTCTTATCAATTGACACTCAACGTTTTTAAGTGAAAAATAAGACTCAATAAATAAAAAAATTTGTCGATTGCATGTTTTTCTCATATAATTAATGTAATTTTGTTATTAGAAAAACGAGCCGAAAAAATCATGGGATTTAAAAACTTGGAAACCTACATATCGGAATTGCTTTACCGGTACAATATTGTTGTTTTGCCCGGCTTGGGTGCATTTATAGGACGCCGGAAACCGGCCATGGTGGACAAAACGGAAGGCATCTTTCAACCGCCCTCCAAAGAAATTTCTTTTAACGTTTTAATCCGTAAAGACGACGGTTTGCTGATCAATCATGTGGCTTCCAAGGAGCATGTGACCAAGGAAAAAGCCCGTGATTTTGTCCAACAAGAAATATCCGCATGGAAAAACGAATTAAACAGAACCAAAAATTTACGCCTGGAAAATATCGGCTTCTTTAATTTGATTGATGACAAAATAATATTCACTCCGCATACGGGAATCAACCACTTGCCCGAAGCATTCGGCTTGAACGACTTTATCCATAAACCGGAAAAACAAGTCTTATTAAACACCGAATATTCATCCGAACAAAAAGAATTCTCGGAACCATTCCCTACTCCGGTTAGTAGTATCGGTTCCACTACACCCGGAAGGCGTCAGGACGGGAGTCATAAATGGATTAAATATGCCGCGGCGGCAGCGATTGCCATTTCCTTACTCTGGGGCGGATATCATTTGAAAGACAATTTTTATTCTCATCGTGAGGTTAGAATCCAACAAGCTACTTATCAAATTCCGGATAAGTTCCCGGAAATAATTATTCCTTTGGAACAAGATCAAACCCACCAAACGACCGAAAAAAATAATACCGACAAGTCTTATCATATTATTATAGGCGCATTCAAAAATTACAATAATGCCACCCGGCTTGTAGAAAATCTAAAGGCCCAAGGAATCGACGCTTCTATTCCCGGACAAAATCCCAACGGGCTTTACTACGTATCATTTACTTCTTTTACAAACAAGTCGCAAGCGGAAATTTTAGCAAAACGCATCGGCTCGGAATACCCGGGCGCATGGGTATTGGAAAAATAATTTTATCTTTTGTTTTCCATTGTTTTCCCCTATGAAAGGGAGAACCAAAAATTTTGTGCTTTTTAATGGCAAAAAACTTTATATTTTTTTTAAATTTGGATAAAAATTTTGCATATGGAAAGAGATAAACTCATTGAACGCTTTTTTAGTATGGCCACCGAATATGGCGTAAAAATTTTGGCTGCCATAATTATATGGATTGTCGGAATTTGGATTATTAAACGAATTACATGGTGGATTAATAGGGCCATGGAAAAAAGCAATTATGAACCGGGACTTAAAAAATTTCTTTCCAATCTTGTTTCATGGACCTTAAAGGTTTTATTAATAGTCATTATTCTAGGCAAACTCGGTATTGAAACCACCTCATTTGCCGCTATTTTGGCAGCTGCGGGATTGGCCATCGGTATGGCGCTTCAAGGTTCGTTGGCCAATTTTGCCGGCGGTGTATTGCTGATGATTTTTAAACCTTTTAAAGTAGGTGATTTGATTGAAGCGCAAGATGTAATGGGCGTGGTGAAAGAAATTGAAATTTTTACAACAAAACTTAATACTTTGGACAATAAAGAAGTGATTTTGCCCAACGGTGCTTTGTCCAATGGCCCGATAACCAATTATTCTTCGGAAGCTATTAGGAGGGTGGATTTATCGGTCGGAGTAAGTTACGATGCAGATATGAAAAAAACCAAGGAAGTATTATTGAATATGTTACATCAAATACCGCAAGTACTCAAAGATCCCGAGCCACAGGTGGAAGTTTTCGAATTAGGTGAATACTCGGTGAATTTTGTGGTTCGTCCATGGTGCAAAAACGAAGATTATTGGGATGTTTATTTCAAAACAGTGGAAGGTATCAAACGCTCCTTGGATGAAGCCGGAATTGAAATTCCTTATCCTATTTCCGTTGAAATTCAAAAAGATAACGATTAACAAACACACCGGCCGAAGCGCCGACACATTAATAATATGCGCATCCTGGATTACTTAGAATTTTAATCCTCGTCTTCTTCCAATAATTCTACATCCTTGGCGAAGTATTTGGTATCGCCCAGCCAAGGTACTTTCCAAAAACGTTCTATATAATTGATACGTACGTTTTCTCCTTGGTACTCGATAAGTTTTTCGCGAAGCTCTTTCTTGGACGGTTCAATGGAAAAAGCCCATCGTTGATCATGCCCGATACCTAGACTCAACTCACCTTCCCAAGTTTTGAAAATCAATCCTTTGTGGCTGAGTTTTATGAGTTTTCCGGTACGAAATCCCTCACTATAAGGCACATAATAATTAAAAACATATACCAAAGCCATTAATATAATTAAGGCAAAGAAAAATTTAAAGAGAAATTTCTTCATAACTATCAGGATATTTTAAATTTATTCACAAAAACAATATGTACAAAAATAAGCATTGTATGTCACGCTACCAAAAATAAAAACAAAAATTTCTATCCATTCTTTTATGTCCGGCAGACTTGCCAAGTAAATTCATTATAAAAAGACAAAACTTTTCAAAATAAGACAAAAATCAAGTTTGTTTTAAAAAATAATTTCTTTAATTTGCATAAAACTGTCATAAACAATACATTCATTATGAAAATAGGTATCATCAAAGAATTGCGACCGGGCGAAAAACGCGTTGCCGTGACGCCTCAGGTAGCAAAGGATTTTATTGCACGCGGCTTTGAAGTGGTAGCCGAACATCATGCCGGCTTGGATTCGCATTTTCAAGATAAAGATTACGAAGAAGCCGGTGTGAAAATTACGGATAAAGCAAGTGTTTTCCGTGAAGCGGATATTATTGTCAAAGTTAATCCGCCTGCCGAAGACGACTTACCTTACTTTAGAGAAGGACAAATATTTATCGGATTATTATTCCCTTATAATAATACCGAATTAATCAAACAAATGGCTGAAAAAAAGATAACGGCCTTTGCCATGGAACTCATTCCACGCATTTCGCGGGCACAAAACATGGACGTGTTGAGCTCGCAAAGCAATTTGGCCGGCTACAAAGCCGTTATTATCGGTGCCGATGCATTGGAAAAAATCTTTCCACTCATGATGACTGCTGCCGGTACCATTAGACCTGCTCGGGTTTTGATTTATGGCGTAGGCGTGGCCGGTTTGCAAGCCATTGCTACGGCCAAACGTTTGGGAGCCGTCGTAGAAGCCACCGATATACGTCCCGAAACCAAGGAAGAAGCCGAATCGCTCGGGGCCAAATTCTTGCAAGTGGAAGCCGATACCAAAGATGTGTCCGAAGGCGGCTATGCCAAAGAGGCATCCGAAGAATTTTTACGCAAGCAACGGGAATTGGTGGACAATTCTTTATTTCAAGCGGACTTGGTTATTACCACCGCATTGGTCATGGGACGTAAAGCACCCCGGTTAATCACCGAAGAACAAATTAAGCAAATGAAACACGGGGCGGTGATCGTGGATATGGCTGTGGAGCAAGGCGGAAATGTGGAATTAAGCCAACCCGATAAAATTATCGAAAAACACGGCGTAAAAATAATAGGAAAAACCAATCTGCCTTCGTTATTGGCTGTAAATGCCAGTGAATTATATGCCAAAAACATGTTTAATTTCGTTACGTTCCTTGTCAAAGACGGACAATTAAACATCGATAAGGAAGATGAAATTATAGAAGGAACTTTAGTAATCGAAAACGGAAATATTTTAAAATCATAACAAATGGAAGGATTTTTTGACTTTATCAATAACAACATCGAGATGATATATATTGTCGTCTTGATGATTTTTGTAGGAATCGAGTTAATCAGCCATGTGCCGGCTGTATTGCATACTCCTTTAATGTCCGGTGCCAATGCCATACACGGTGTGGTTATCATCGGAGCCATCCTGGTAATGCTTCATATGGAACCGGATAATTATGCCGGATTAGCCATCGGTTTTATTGCCGTGGTCTTAGGAACCCTGAATGTCGTAGGCGGGTTTGTGGTGACAGACAGAATGCTTGAAATGTTTAAAACAAAAAAATAAGAATTCATGGATACACACGCAATACTTAACATCGCATATCTCATTGCGGCGGTTACCTTTATGACCGGAATGAAAATGCTCGGAAGCCCTAAAACCGCCCGTCGCGGAAATCAGATTGCAGCCGTCGGTATGACTATAGCCATTTTGGCCACAATTTTCTTACACGACAAACAGATCGACCCTCTCATATATATATTGATTTTTGCCGCTATAGCCGTAGGAACCTTTATAGGATGGTACATAGCCGTAAAAGTCGAAATGACCAAAATGCCCGAATTGGTTTCCTTTTTCAACGGTATGGGTGGTGCTACGGCAGCTCTTATCGGATTATTGGAATATACACACAATACGGATTCGGCTTATAAAATAGCCATGATTGTGGCCGGATTGCTCATCGGTAGTGTGTCGTTTTCGGGTAGTATGATTGCTTGGGCCAAATTGAACGGCTCGATGCGCAAGCCCATACGGTTGCCCAATTACAATATTTTTAATTTGATTATCCTGATTGCCGCATTAGCCCTTGCCGTATTTATCGTGGTTCAACGCCCCGAATCGCCAATTTATCTTTATGCTTTGTTTGCATTGGCATTATTATACGGTGTGATGTTCGTAATACCTATTGGCGGTGCAGATATGCCTGTGGTCATCTCCTTATTGAACTCCTTTACCGGATTGGCTGCGGCTTTCGGTGGATTTCTCTATGATAATATGGCTATGCTTACCGGCGGGGTCTTGGTAGGTTCGGCAGGAACCATCCTTACCATTGCCATGACCAAAGCCATGAACCGTTCATTAACCAACGTTATTTTCGGGGCTTTCGGAGATACCGATCTTACGGGTGGCGAAGATGGCGGTACCAAAGGTACGGTCAAATCCGTTACGCCTTCCGATGCGGGTATTTTACTCAATTATGCCAACAATGTGATTATAGTTCCCGGTTACGGATTGGCCGTAGCACAAGCACAACATGCTATACATGAACTCGAAGAATTATTAGAGAAAAAAGGTGTAAATGTTAAATACGCCATCCATCCCGTGGCGGGACGAATGCCCGGACATATGAACGTGCTCCTCGCCGAAGCCAATGTGGATTATGATAAATTGGTGGATATGGATGATATTAATCCGCAATTCAAAAATACGGATGTGGTCTTAGTGGTGGGGGCAAATGATGTGGTGAATCCTGCCGCTAAGAAAAATCCCGCCAGTCCGATCTACGGTATGCCGATTTTGGATGTGGAAGATGCCAAGAATATTATCGTCCTTAAACGGAGTATGAAACCCGGTTATGCGGGTATTGATAATGAACTTTTCTACAATCCTAAAACTTCCATGCTTTTTGGCGATGCAAAAGACAGTATCACCAAAATAATTAATGAAATAAAGAATATGTAAGGAAGGATTGGGGATTACACTTCGAAAGTTTTAAAGTTTTATAGTTGAATATAAAAAGACCGTTCCGGAAGGAGCGGTTTTTTTCGTAATGCATAGAAAGGCGAATAGTTTAATTTCTATTTATTTAATTAAAATTAAAACTTTACCTTTGTTTAAAATAGGATGAATTATTTATATGATGTCTCCTAAAATCGAAGAAGCCGCCCGTTTAATAGCCCAAGCAAAGCATTTGGTTGCTTTTACCGGTGCGGGCATTTCGGCCGAAAGCGGCATCCCGACTTTCCGGGGTCCCGGCGGCATCTGGGACAAATACGACCCGGTGGTGCTGGAAATCGATTATTTCATCAAAAACTACGACCAAGTTTGGCCGGTTATCAAAGATATGTTCTATACGGTTATCGACCGGGCGCAACCCAATCCCGCCCATTACACGCTGGCGCAATGGGAAAAAGACGGTTTGCTCAAAGCCGTCATCACCCAAAACATCGACAATTTGCACCAAAAAGCCGGTAGCCGGAACGTAATCGAATACCACGGCAACACGCGCCAAGCCGTATGTTTGGATTGCGGGCGCACCGTTCCGCTGACCAAGGAAATTCTTTCGCGGGATGTACCGCACTGTCCGCATTGCGGCGGCCGCCTGAAACCCGATTTTGTATTTTTCGGCGAACCCATTCCGCCCGAAGCCGCCCGGAAATCCTTGGAACATACGCTAAAATCCGACGTGTATTTGGTCATCGGCACGACGGGCATCATCATGCCGGCATCCTTGCTCCCGTACGAAGCCAAACAAAACGGCGCCACCATCATCGAAATCAACCTGAACCCGAGCGAATATACCGGCCGCATCACCGATATTTTCCTGCAAGCAAAAGCGGGAGAAATTTTGCCGGCTTTGGGGGAGGAGATAGAAAAATTGAGAAAATAGTATCTATTGGGATAGAAAAAATAGGAGCTTCCGAATAAAATTTCCATCCCATTAGAAAAAAACGCCTTTTTTATTAAAATTTCCACGCCACCGGAATATTTTTTTTTAGATTACAATCCAAAAACTCCACAATAATGTAAAGTTTTTAGGTTATAATCAAATAAGTAGAAAATCATGAGAATATATTCTTGAGAATAAATATTTACATTCCTAAGGGTATTCTGATAATACTTTGTTAGATATGCAGGCCTCGTTTACCAAGCAAGATTTAATCGATTTAATTTTGGATCATGCCTCTGCATTCCACAATGCCAAAAGATTAACTTGGTATCTTACTGAAGCGGATAAATAATTTGAAAAACCAAAAAAGCCCCATCGTAAGATATTCTATTTATTCATCTAAACCACTCCTAAAAGGCATTTTTTATTCATCCGGAAATTTGAATATTTTCAAACCAAGTCATTCGATTTTCCCATCCCGTTCATTTAATCAAAGATGAATTTGAAAACCGCTTTCATCCTAAAAAATCCTTCGGCATATAAAAGAAAAAAGTTTTTAGTAAGTTTGTATTAGAGTCAATTTACTGAAAATCAAATCAATCTGCATGAAAAATCTTTTTAATATCCTATTTATTATCCTTACATGGAATACCTCCGCTACGGTTTATTATGTCTCCACCGATGGGAATGATCAAAATAACGGGCAAAGTCTGTCCGAAGCATTCCGAACCATTTCCAAATTATTAAATGAAATACAAGCCGGCGACACGGCCTACATCAGAGGAGGTCTCTATATCTTGAATCAAACCACACAACGCTCAGGCACCCAAGACCATCCCATCATAATTAAAAGTTATAATCATGAACAAGTAATTCTGGAAGGGTCGGGAAATTCTTCCAATGGAGGGAGATTTCGCATCAGGCATGATTGGTATGTGATTGAACAATTGGAACTGCGTAACGGAAGTGCCGGATTTACATTAACAAGAAATGCCTCGAATAATATTATAAATAATTGCCGGGTACACGATTGTTATTATACGGGATTTTATCTGGCTAACGGTGCTTCGAATAATTTAATAATAAATTGTGATGCTTATAATATGTACGATAGCGGAACAAACGGACAACATGCTGACGGTTTCGGAGTTAACGGTCAAAATTCCATGCCCGGACCGGGAAATAAATTTGAAAATTGCCGGGCATATAACAATTCCGATGACGGCTTCGATGTATGGAAAGCCGGACACCCGGTGGAATTTATCCGATGCTTGTCATACCGGAACGGCCATCACGACGGCGACGGAAACGGTTTCAAATTGGGCATCAACAGCACTCAAAATGATAAACATATCTTGAAATATTGCATGGCATGGGACAATAAGCAAAACGGATTTGATTATAACGACAACGAACTTTCTCAAACACTTTATCATTGCACGAGCTATCATAACGGGCGTAATTATAAATTCTGGAACATAAACGGCAATCCGGCTACACATGATATTCAAAATTGCATTTCGGCCGTATGTACCCATAATGATATTTTATTGCAAACCATCATCACTGAAAATACAAATTCATGGAACCTTGTCGATCCGAATGATGCCGATATAGTAAATGATAATTTTCTCAGTGTAGACGACCAAATAATTACCGGACCGAGAAATACGGACGGTTCCATCCCCGATAGCGATTTTCTGAAACTCAAATCAACCAGTATATTCATCGATGCCGGAGTGGATGTGGGTTTGCCCTATAACGGTTCCGCTCCCGACTTGGGCGCTTTTGAAACGGGAACCATGTCCTTGGATGAGATAAGCGATCGTTCTGTTTTTTATTTATATCCCAATCCCGCTAGTGATCATATTCATC
Organism: Flavobacteriales bacterium; assembly: GCA_027067965.1. Lineage (GTDB taxonomy): Bacteria > Bacteroidota > Bacteroidia > Flavobacteriales > Flavobacteriaceae > JAADED01. Next base: position 126,956 of record JAMOUV010000007.1, read on the forward strand.
TTATTTATCATATAGGATATCCGGCTCGATTAAGGATTTATGATTTTAGCGGAAAATGTCTGAAAAACATGAAATTATTGCCGGAATATAATAAGGAAACGATTTTATTGGGTAACTTGAAAAAAGGTTATTATTTCTTGCTCGTATATGAAAATGGCATGGCTGTCTTTCGCCGAAAATTTATTATACAGTAATAAAAAAATTAATAGAAGTAAAGTCAGTCATGAATCTTTCTTCATGGACTTATGCTTTTGAGATTTCTCCTTCCTACGGTCGTCGGTCACAGACTTATGTTGAAAATGAAAGGAAAAGAGTCGGTCACGGACTCCAAGAAGTATGACTCCGATAGCCGTCGGAACGACCTCTTCATCGATTGTCTTAATTAATAAAATAAAAAAACGCCGTCAATAAACGGCGGTTTCATTATGTCGGGATGACAGGATTTGAACCTGCGACCTCTTCGTCCCGAACGAAGCGCGCTACCGGACTGCGCTACATCCCGATTTTAAATAAGCGGTGCAAATTTACAATATTTTTAAAAATGAAAAAAATTTAAGGTAGAATAGTATTAATTTCATACATTTGAATTTAAGCCGAAAAAAATGAATGCATATAAAAAACCGGTCATTCCCCGCACAGCCATCTTTGCCGGCGGATGTTTTTGGTGTACCGAAGCCATATTCAAGCAACTGGACGGCATATTGGAAGTCATTCCCGGATATACGGGCGGACAAGTGCCCCACCCTACCTACGAGCAAGTGGTGACGGGCGATACGGGCCATGCCGAAGCGGTGATGATTGTATATGATAGCGAAAAAATCGGCTATGACCGGCTTTTGGAAATTTTCTTTGCCACTCACGACCCCACGCAACTTAATCGACAAGGCAATGATGTGGGCACGCAGTATCGCTCGGCTATTTTTTTTACTACCGATGCCCAAAAAAAATTGGCCGAGGCCTATATGGATTTTTTGGAAAAAAACCGCGTTTTCAACCGTCCCGTCGTTACCCAACTGGAACCGGCCTCGGAATTCTGGCCCGCCGAAGATTATCATAAAAATTACTTGGAAAACCATCCCGAAAATCCTTATTGTCAATTCGTCATTATGCCTAAATTGGAGAAATTCAGAAAGATATACGGAGAATTATTGAAGAAGGAAAAATAAAAAAACCGCCCCTTTTCTTCGGGACGGTTATATTTTATAAAAACTTCGGGGTAAATCAGTCCAAATCGAACTTGATACCTTGGGCCAAAGGCAAGTCTTTGCTGTAATTGACCGTAGAAGTCTGGCGGCGCATATACGCCTTCCAGGCGTCCGAGCCGGACTCACGTCCGCCTCCGGTGTCTTTTTCGCCACCGAATGCGCCGCCTATTTCGGCTCCGGAAGTACCCGTATTCACATTGGCTATACCACAATCGGAACCCACGGCCGATACAAATAATTCGGCTTCACGTAAATTTTCCGTAAAAATGGCCGATGAAAGTCCTTGCGGTACATCGTTATTAATGGCAATGGCATTTTCCACATCGCCACTATATTTAATTAAATACACGATGGGCGCAAAGGTTTCTTCCTGAACGATTTCGTAATGATTTTCCGCTTCGGCAATGGCGGGCACTACATACAAGCCGGTTTCAAAACCGGGTCCTTCCAGCACTTCGCCACCGAAGATCACTTTACCACCTTCTTTTTCCACTTGTTCCAAAGCATGCTTAAAGTTGGCCACCGCATATTTATCGATAAGCGGTCCTACCAAAGTGTCGGTATCCAAGGGATTGCCGATACGGTCTTTGATTTTCTTGTAGGCATTGATCATTTTTTCCTTAAATTCATCGTAAATGCTTTCGTGCAAAATGATACGACGCGTGGACGTACAACGTTGTCCGGCCGTGCCCACAGTTCCGAATACGGTGGACATAAGGGCCAAATTTTGATTGGCATGCGGGGTGATGATCACGGCATTGTTGCCGCCCAATTCCAAGATGGTTTTGCCCAAGCGTTTGCCCACCACTTCGGCCACATGGCGTCCGGTGGCAATGGAGCCGGTCATGGAAATCAAAGGAATACGTTTATCGGAGAGGAAATTGTCACCCATCACCGACGAGCGGGCAACTACAAGATTAAATACGCCTTCGGGCACGTTATTTTCTTTCAACACATCTTGAATGATTTTGTGTGTGGCAATGGCCGTCAAGGGCGTTTTGGACGAAGGTTTCCAAATCACCGTATCACCGGCAGTGATAGCCAAGGCCGAATTCCATGCCCACACGGCCACGGGAAAATTAAAGGATGTGATGATGCCCACGGGCCCCAAAGGTTGATATTGCTCGAACAAGCGGTGTTCGGGGCGTTCGGATTGAAGGTTCACACCGTTCATAGTACGTGCTTGTCCTACCGCAAAATCACAGATATCGATCATTTCTTGCACTTCACCGAGTCCTTCCACGTAAATTTTTCCCATTTCATAACTCACCAACGCACCTAAATCTTCCTTGTGCTCACGCAATTTCAATCCGATTTGACGGACAACTTCCGCACGCACGGGAGCAGGCACTTTGCGCCATTCCTTAAATGCTTCGACAGATTTTTGTACCACCATTTCATAATCGTCCACCGTGGCTGTTTTTACTTCGGCTATTTTTTTTCCGTCCACGGGAGAGTGGGAAGAAACAATCTTTCCCTCGGTTTCAAACCATTTTGTTCCGGTAGAAACACCGGGATTCACTTCTTGAATACCGAGTCGTTTCAATACTTTTTGAATATTAATTTTTTGTCCCATAATCTTTTTTCTTTTCGGATAAAAATACAAATTATTATTGGAAACCACTATGAGATAAAATACCATTGAACATTTAAAATTACCTAAAATTATATATAGGTTGAAAGTAATCTCCCGAAAATGCTTTTTTTATTTACTAAAACAAATAACTTTTTATCGCGGGAGCAGTCATTCCCTTTCGTTTTTTGTATATTTGCATTCCAATTTTAAAATTTTCAGCATGAAACATGTCAAATTAGTATGGCAACGCGGATTGGCTTTTGATGCCTATACGCCGGGAAAGGACGAACCGCTTCCTTTGGACGGTGAAGAAAAATTCGGTGGACGCGGCTACGGATATCATGCCAAACCCTTAATGTTGGTTTCTTTGGCCGGCTGTACGGGTATGGATGTGGCTTCGCTAATAAAAAAAATGCGTGTAGATGAAAATGTTACGGATTTTACCGTCAATGTGGATGCCAATATGACCGACGAGCATCCCAAATATTATGACAAAGTACACGTAACCTATACCTTTAAAGGCAAGAATTTAGACAGGGCCAAACTTACCAAAGCCGTGAATCTTTCGCGTGAACGTTATTGCGGTGTCTATAAAATGTTTAGAAGTTTTGCCGAAGTAACCCATGAAATTATTTTCGAAGAAGAATAATTATTAAAATTAGTCATTGTCATTCATAACCCGTCTGCTCTTTTTTACAGGCGGGTTATTTGTTTTTGGAACATTTTTTGTTATATATTTGAAAAATCAAGCGAAGCCGAATGGAATGGCAAATTGAACATATGATTCCCGCACACGGAAATATTAAAGCAGGCGAAGTGCTAAATCGATGCTTGGATGAGCATTTGTCACATTTTCCGGTAGTAGATACGGGAATTTTTCGAGGTATGATACGCTGCGAAGATTTACAGGATATTAATCCGAATGAACCTATTAAAAATCTGCAATATCTTTTTGAAAATTTTTTTGTTACTTCGTATAACGATTGGACCAAACTCTTCTCCGAATTTTTGACCAACGAAACCAACGTAATGCCCGTATTAGACAAAAATGCACAATATACCGGGGTCATTTTCTTGGAAGACATTCTATTGGATTTAAGTGAAATACAGGCATTTACTCAAGAAGGTATATTGATAAGAGTTCAAAAAGAACCCGAAGATTTCAGTTTTTTTCAAGCCGCTCAAATTGTAGAAACCAACGGGGGAAAATTATTAGGAATTCTTTTAATAGAAGAAACCCACGAGGGGATCACCATTGAACTCAAAGTAAAAGGTGGTGATATCAATCAAATTCTACAAAGTTTTCGTCGATACGATTATAAAATTCTATCCCAACACAAAGAAGACCGCCATTTGCAAGAATTAAAAGAACATGCCGACTTCCTGAATAAATACCTCGAATTGGGCGAAGATTAACTCCGGTTCATTGCCGAATAATCCATCATTTATTTCTAAATTATAAATTCATCGGTTATTTATTTTTGCCGGAATATTCCAGTATTTTAGCGGCATAATTTATCCATTCATAAGGCGGAATTTCTTTATCCAAATAAAAATCCGGCTGCACGCCAATACCGTCTATAGGCATCTCTGGAATACGCAAACTACGAGAAATAGCATAAAATAAAATATAATCTCCGCATGGAGATTCGGCCCAATTCAAATTGGAAACATCCAAACTTCCTGCCGTAGGGGTACCGAAAACTTTGACCTTTTTACTTTGTTTGGCCTCTAATAAAAATTGCTCGGAACTGCTACCACTCCGTTTATTGGCCAAAACGGCCACTTGAATAGGTGAAGGTAAAATCGTATCCAATTTGAATTCTACCACATTTTTTCCTTCTAAATTTATAAATTCTCCCGGTCGGGCCCGGAGTTTTTTTAAATTCTTCGCGGCCCATTCCTTGACTTCCGCCGGCCATACTGTGTCTTTTATAAATTTTTCCATACGGGCATTGTTTAAAGGAGTGGACAAAAATTCCACGGAAGCCGAGCGTATGGGATTGGTATAAAGTAACGGGAGCAACGGTTGATACAATACATCGAATCCGCCCGTATTATTACGCAAATCAATAATTAAGAAAGGTTTATTCTCCACTTGTCTTTTTAATTCTATTAAAATACTATCCAGCACCGGCTTGATTTGCGGCGAAAAGGAAGGAATACGAAGCAATGATGTCTTATTCGATACAGATTTTAAGGAAGGTTGCGGATTGGAAATATAGGTTAAATACGCTTCTATTTCGGGATTAGCAGGTAAGACCGGTTGGATTTTCTTTAAAGCAACCGCACCGGTGAGAATATATTTTCCTTCCTTTATTTCAATTTGAGGAAAGGTTTTTTTAATCCTTTGTCTGGTATAATATACCATTTTATAATTCCCGTTCTTTTGGGGATTTAATTCCAAAATAATATGTCCGGGTTGCCAATAAGGCGATGAAGAATTTAAGACAAAACCGATATATTTATTTTTTTGATTATCGTAAACGATACCTATTTCCATTCCATTGAATAACCAGCGTCCTTCGGGACCGTATTTATCTTTTATCCGGTTTACATATTTTTCAAACGCCTTTTTATCCATGGAATAACGAGGCATTGAAGCATAAAGTTCTTTGATTTTTTTAGGATTATGATTTTGCTCCCAGGGGAGACCTTCGTCTTTAAATATAATACCGATATGTCCCCGTCGTATCCGGGCTAAGTAATTATTTATTAATCGTAAACATGCTGTTTTATCGGAAATTTTTTCAGCCCGATGTAAAAAATTTTCCTTGAGTTTATTATACACATCTTTACCGGTTTTGTCCATAAAAAAGGAGAAACCGGCATCGTTTTGTTCAATGGTTTGCATGACCCATTGCAAATTATCCTTACACGAACAATTTTGGGCATAAAATACGGTAAGGGTAAAAGAAAAAAACAGGAGGAATAAGAAACGTTTCATGACTGAAGCTTTTCATTATAAAGATAATAAATATTACTTATTGTTACATGGAGTTTCTCATTATTCGTTATAAAATAGGGAGGAAAATTCCTTTTTATTCCCCTATATTTTATAAAATCCGAATAAAAATAGAAGACCTATTAAGGGTAAATATACTTCAATAAGAATAAATATTTCTACCGAATAAAAGTTCTAAAATACCTTCCGAATATTAGACTTGCTTGAAAAAGATCTATATGAAATCGGATTGAGGAATCTAATTAAGACTACTAACTTTCCGCCCCATGCACCCGGAATTCACACTTTGATGGTTCACCGGTTGTTTTCACTTCCCGGAAATATATTTTTATTCTTCTTCGGGAGGTTTTATCTTAAAATCTTCGAGGAATTTCGTGGTATAATTTCCGGCGATAAAATCGGGGTTATCCATCAATTGTAAATGAAACGGAATGGTGGTTTTAACGCCTTCCACTACAAATTCTTCCAACGCCCTTTTCATTTTGCTGATGGCTTCTTCACGTGTTTGAGCCGTGGTAATAAGTTTGGCAATCATCGAATCGTAGAAAGGCGGAATTTCATAACCGGCATATACATGGGTATCCACCCGTACGCCATGGCCTCCCGGCACATGTAATGAAGTGATTTTTCCGGGCGAAGGTCTGAATTCATTATAGGGATCTTCGGCATTGATACGGCATTCGATGGAATGTAATTTCGGGAAATAATTTTTTCCGGTAATGGGAATACCCGCCGCCACCTTTATTTGTTCGCGTATCAAATCGTAATCAATGACTTGTTCGGTGATGGGATGTTCTACTTGGATCCGGGTATTCATCTCCATGAAATAAAAATTACGGTCCTTGTCCACTAAAAATTCCACCGTACCTACGCCTTCGTAATTAATCGATTTTGCCGCTTTAACGGCCGCTTCACCCATCTTTTCACGCAATTCGTCAATCATAAAGGGCGACGGTGTTTCTTCGAGTAATTTTTGGTGCCGACGTTGAATGGAACAATCCCTTTCGGACAGATGTGCGGCATTGCCATATTGATCGCCGATGATTTGAATTTCGATATGACGGGGTTCCACAATAAGTTTTTCCATATACATGCCGTCATTTCCGAAAGCCGCCTTGGCTTCTTGACGGGCGGTTTCCCATGCTTTTTTCAAATCTTTTTTGTCAAAAACTGCTCGCATTCCTTTTCCGCCGCCTCCGGCCGTGGCTTTGAGCATTACGGGATATCCTATTTTCTCTGCAATTTTTTCGGCTTCTTCAAATGATTCGATAAGACCGTCCGAACCGGGTATAACGGGCACTCCGGCTTTTATCATGGTTTCGCGGGCAGTGGCTTTATCGCCCATTTGCTTGATCATTTCCGGGGTGGGGCCGATAAATTTAATACCATGGTCGTAACAAATCTTGGCAAATTTGGCATTTTCGGCCAAAAAGCCATAGCCGGGATGGATGGCATCGGCATTTGTAATTTCAGCCGCGGCAATAATATGTGGAATGTTAAGATAAGATTCGGTGGACGAAGCGGGGCCGATACAAACCGCTTCATCGGCAAAACGCACATGTAAACTATTGGAATCGGCTTGGGAATATACGGCTACGGTTTTGATGCCCATTTCTTTGGCTGTGCGAATAATCCGCAAAGCAATCTCTCCGCGGTTGGCTATGAGTATTTTTTTGAACATGTATATTCTTTTTTTGCGTTAATCCGGATCTACCAAAAACAATGCTTGTCCGTATTCAACCGGTGTTCCGTCTTCTACCAATACTTTTACGATGGTTCCGCTTACTTCGGATTCTATTTCATTAAAAAGTTTCATGGCTTCGATTAAGCAAACCACGTCACCGGGCCTTACCTTGTCGCCTACTTCTACAAAAGGCGGTTTGTCAGGCGCAGGACGTCTGTAAAAAGTTCCTATGATAGGGGCGTTTATGGTGACGTATTTTGATTCGTCTTCTTTTTCCGATTCTTTTTGGGCGGTTTCTTTCGGGGCTGCTTGCGCCGGAGCGGGCGCCACTGCCGGTGCAGGTGTGACGGCAGGAATAATTTCCGCTTGAGGAAGAGTGGTTACTTTAATATCGGGGGTATTCTTTATAACGATTTTAAAGTCCTCGGTCTCGAGTTTCACTTCGCTCACACCCGATTTGGCAACAAATTTTATAAGGTTTTGTATTTCTTTGAGGTCCATAATCGTTGTTTTTTCATTTGACAAGGTAAAAAAAATAATTTAAAATCCTGCTGCCCTTATTAGCATTTTAATAAAAAAACACCTGTTCTTTTTAAAAAACAGGTGTTTATGTGAAAATTATAAAATTACTCTTCACTTGTTGCTTCGGGGTCATATAATACTTTTCCCCGGTAATACAATTTTCCGTCGTGCCAATGGGCTCTGTGATAAAGATGTGCTTCTTTGGTCACAGGATCTATCCCGATTTGAGGCAAACGCAACTTGATATGTGTTCGTCTTTTGTTTCTTCTTGCTCTTGATTGACGTTTTTTAGGATGTGCCATTTTTATTTTGTTTTATTGTTTTCCAGTTTGTTTTTCAATTCTTTTAGTTTTTCCCATCGCGGGTCAATATCCTTTACGGGTTTTTCTTCTTCTTGAACCGGTTCTTCATAATCCGGGTCCAAATGCTTCATCGGAACACTCAATACGGTCATCTCATAAATGGGCTGAGCCAAATTGAATAACGGCTGATTGAACGGAATGATAATTAATTCGTCATTATCGTCATTAAACATTTCGCCGTATTTCAAAATAAATTGCAAATCACCCGTTACTCGCTGTCGATATAAATGTCCCGTCCGGTCATCGGGCAATTCCACCGAACCTTCCGACTGCATTTTAATATCCATCATATTACCGCTCTTCAAAACGACTACCTTTACATCAATCTCCGCTTTATCGAATTCATCATAACCGAACATGTCGAAAAATGCTTGCGAAAGCTTATACGAATAAGTATGCTCCCCGTCATCCATCGCAGATAAATTGATGTCATATTGCCGTTTTTCCTTATTCATTTCACCGGGATATTTCAAGCGCACAAAGATACAACATTTTTTGATAATATTTTCTATATTTACTTCTTAAAATGAGTATCTTGCGCAAAGAAAACATCATTTTTGTTTTTCTTACCTTATTCTTTCCGTTTCAAATTCTTCTGTCGCAAACCAAAGTGGGGGGCGTGATTTTGAACGAACACGGAGAGCCCATGGCGTTTGTCAATATTGTTTTTACGGGCACGGTCAAAGGAACCATTTCGGATGAAGAAGGTAAATTCTATCTACAATCCGACCAAACCTATTCGAGCATCACGGTGGCTTTTCTCGGCTACAAAACACGCATAATCAAAATCAAACCGCGCGACTTGAATTTGGTGATTCGAATGGAGCCGGATACCGAAACTTTAAACGAAGTAACCATCGTAGCTGGAAAACCCAAAAACAAAAATAATCCGGCTATTGAATTACTGAAAAAAGTATGGAAAAGAAAAAGATATACCGGACTAAAAAATTTTGATTATTACGAATACGATAAATATGAAAAAATCGAATTTGATATTTATAAAGTGGATAGTTCCTTGATTCGAAGCAGATTATTAAAGGGAGTGGAATTTATCTTCGATTATTTGGACACTTCGCGAGTAACCGGAAAATCTTTTTTGCCTGTTTTTATCAACGAGGCATTATATAAAGTGTATGGAAAAAATACGCCTCCCGCTAAAATCCGGGAAGATTTGATTGCCCACAAGGCCTCGGGCGTGAAAAACAATGAATTTGTGAACCTGTACATTAAGGATTTGTATTTTCAATATGATATTTATAAAAATTTCATTCCGGTTTTCGGAAAAGATTTCGTAAGTCCCTTATCCAAATTCGGCCCTTCCACCTATTATTATGTCCTTACGGATACGGCTGTAATAGACGGAAAAACTTCTTATAATATTACTTTTTATCCGCGCCGCAAACGCGACCTGGCATTTAAAGGCGACATGTGGATTGCCGACAGCATATACTCGGTTGTTCGAATTAACATGTACGTAAGCAAATCGGCCAATATAAATTGGATTAAAGATTTTTATCTTGAACAATACTATACGCTTTATCACGATAGCATTATGCTCTTGCAAAAAGATTATGTGATGACGGAAATGGGAATGGAAAAACTAAAAGATGCGCCCGATTTATTGGTTAAGAAATCTACTTATTATTCCCATTATATTTTAAATCAACCCCATCCTTATCCTTTTTATACGAAGGAAAAAAATATCTACGACAAAGAAATATATGTAAAACCCGATACTTTCTGGCAACAAACCCGGCCGGAAAAACTTAATGCCAACGAAAAAGGCATCTATCGCATGTTGGATTCCCTTCAACAAACACCCAAATTCCGGCGTATTCAGGATTTGGCTTCCATTATCGGTTCGGGATATGCTTATGTGAAATATTTTGATTACGGACCTGTCTTTTCCACTCTTGGTTATAACGATGTGGAAGGGATACGTTTGCGAATTGGTGGCAGAACCTACTTCGAAACCAATGATTTATGGCGAATAGAAGGATATGTGGCATACGGTTTTAAAGACAAACGATTCAAATACGGAATAAGCGGTAAAGCCCTTTTAAAACCGGAAAAACGATTGATGATCAGTGCAGGATACCGCAAAGATGTGGAGCAAACCGGCGTGTCGCTTACTATGATTGAAGATGATATTTTGAGCCGGAGTTTCGCCTCTTCCTCCATTTTTGCAACAGGCGATAAAAATAAATTAACGCAAGTGGAAATTAGCGATTTAAGTATTTCAATCGAACCGGTTAAAAATTTTGAAATAAAAACCGGATTCAATTACAAAATTTTAAGTTCCGCCCATCCCGGTTTTTCATTGGCTTATAAAGCCGGGGACAATCAAATTCATGAAAAAATCCGTCAGCCGGAAATATTTTTACAAATCAAAACAACGCCCGGCCGCAAAACCGCCGGTTATGGCGTTAAACGTTACGATGTAAATAGCGACTATCCGGTCGTGTTATTCAGATATTCTCACGGCTTTGCCGCACATATCACCGAAGCGTTCGATTACAATAAAATACAATTATATATCGATAAAAAATTTTCAATAGGAATAGTTGGAAATTTGACTTTCCGCTTCGAGACGGGAAAAACTTTCGGACGAATCCCGCTGGCTTTACTGAATGTAGTTCCCGGCAATCAATCTTTTTTCTATGTGGATAATTCCTTCCAATTATTGAATTATTACGAATTTATAACCGACTCGTATATTTCGCTGCGGTTAAAGCATAATTTCGGCGGAAGAATTTTTTCAAAAATCCCTTTATTAAAACAAACCAAATGGCGCGAGTTGATTTTTTTTAATGGAATTGCCGGAAAAATATCCGAAGAAAATAAATTAATCAATGCATCGGGAATTCCTTATTTGGCACCGGAAAAACCTTATTTTGAATATGGTGTTGGAATCACTAACATCATGAAATTTTTGGAATTCGATGCTTTTTGGCGTGGGAATTATTTTAATCCTAACGCCCAAAACTTTTTTATTAAAATGAATTTTACGATTGAATTTTGATATTTACCAACTTCCCGACGCTCCGCCGCCACCAAAGCCGCCACCGCCGAAGCCGCCGCTAAAACCTCCGCCCCCGCCGAATCCACCGCCAAAACCGCCCGAGCCGGAACTTCCGCCCCATATAATCGGGCCACCCGGATAATCGATCGTATAACCTCGACCGCCCGAACTTCCGTGAGACGACCTGCTCAAAAGCCAAATCACAAAAAAGATAATCAATAAAATAATCAGAATGGTCCAAAAATCCACTTCCTGTGCTTGAGGTTCGGCCCGGAAAGTACCGGTCAATACTTTAAAAATAGCATCCGTGCCCGCATTTAGCCCGCCGAAATAGTCGCCTTGTCTGAAATAAGGAATCATATAGTTTTCAATAAGCCGGCGCGAAAGTGCATCGGTCAACCGACTCTCCACTCCGTAGCCCGTACTAATGGCCACTTTGCGTTCATTTGGAGCTACCAAAATAAAAATTCCATTATCTTTGCCTTCCTGACCGATTCCCCATTTATGGGCCCATTCCGCGGCAAAGAGATTAATATCGTGACCTTTCAATTCCGGAACCGTGGCAATTACAATTTGGGTAGAAGTGGTATCACTGTAACGAATCAGTTTTTCTTCCAAAAATTTTTCCTGATCATCGGGAATAATATTGGCATAATCGTAAACCGAGGTTTGAAATTGAGGAACGGCCGGCAATCCGTCTTCGTCCCATATCAACTGGGTTTGGGAAAACAAGGGGAGCATTCCCCATAAAAATAAAATACCGAGCAGATATAATTTATTCGTAAGAAATTTCATCGGGCAATTCGTTTATGTCGTCTTTTTGGTAAGGGAAATATTTTTTCAATTGCGCTCCTATTTCGGCAATGGCTTCCACCAATCCGCCGGTGTAGTCGCCTCGTTTGAAATAATCCTGTAAGATTCCCGTGATTTTTTCCCAGAAATCTTTTCCCACTTTTTCATGTATTCCCTTATCGCCAATTACTGCAAATTGTTTTTTGTCGATATCAATATATATTAACACCCCGTTACGCAATGCCGTTTTTGTCATACCTATTTTTTCAAAAGTTTCAACCGCATTATTGTACACATCGGCCTTGCCCCTGCGGTGCAAATGCACTCGAATCTCACCGGACGTATTTTTTTCGGCCTCGGCTATGGCTTTTAATATCCGGATTTCGTCTTCATCGGAAATGAATTTTCTAAAATCGGGGTGCATAAATTTCGATTAATTTTATTGCAAAATACGAAAATGGACGGACTTTGAAATATTTATAAAGCCGGAGTTAAATCGAACGGAATTTTGCGTAGTAAAATTACTACTTTGCTTTGCTATTATGTCATCAAATTATTTCATCAAGCAAATTCAATTAAAAAATAGCCGAATATACATGCCATATAATTGTATTGCAAAATATCTGTATAAAATCATATTGGTTTGGAATAATTATTTACTACATTTGTAATTCGGACTAAAACGAAATAATTATGAAAAACCATAACTTTCCAAAATTTATAGGTGACGGAAATGAAGCGGTTGCCCGCGTTGCACATAAAATTAATGAAGTATGTGCCATTTATCCGATTACACCTTCTTCCCCGATGGGAGAACATGCCGATGCGTTGAGCGCAAAGGGAAATAAAAACATTTGGGGTCAAGTGCCGCGAATCATTGAAATGCAAAGCGAAGGCGGTGCGGCAGGAGCGGTTCACGGCTCTTTGCAAGGAGGCGCATTGACCACCACTTTTACGGCATCACAAGGACTGCTTCTGATGATTCCGAATATGTACAAAATTGCCGGAGAATTATTACCGACTGTTTTCCATATTGCCGCTCGAACGGTGGCCACCCATGCATTGTCTATTTTCGGTGACCATTCCGATGTGATGGCCACGCGGCAAACCGGATGGGGCATGCTCTTCGGCGGTTCGGTTCAAGAAGCCCAAGACTTTGCCCTTTTGGCACAAGTGGCATCTCTGCGTTCGCGCGTACCGTTTTTGAATGTTTTCGACGGATTCCGCACATCGCATGAAATTCAAAAAATCGATGCCATTACCGATGATATTTACAAAGAAATGATGCCCGAAGATGATATTTTGGCTTTCAAACAACGTGCCTTGGATCCGGATGCACCCAAATTGAGAGGTTCTTCGCAAAATCCGGATGTATTTTTCCAAAACCGCGAACGGGCCAATCCGTTTTACTTGGAAGTACCGCGAATTGTACAGGAGACATTCGATAAATTTTACCAATTGACCGGCCGGCGCTATAATTTATTCGACTATGTAGGCGATCCGGATGCCGAACGAATTGTCATTTTAATGGGTTCCGGAGCGGGAGCCGTAAGAGAAACGGTGGATGAACTTAACAAACGAGGCGAAAAGGTCGGCGCGATTATCGTTCGCTTATATCGCCCCTTCTCTGTTAAAGATTTTATCGATGCCATACCCGAATCGGTGAAACATATTGCCGTACTGGATCGTACCAAAGAATCCGGCGCTATCGGCGAACCGCTCTATATGGATGTGGTAAATGCATTCGTGGAATCGGGTCGTGCCATGCCAAGAATCATCGGCGGGCGCTACGGACTCTCTTCCAAAGAATTTAATCCGCCTATGGTCAAAGCCGTATTTGACGAATTAAAAAAGGAAAAGCCCAAAAATCACTTTACCGTCGGTATTATCGACGACGTAACGCATACCAGTTTGGATGTGGATTATTCATTTAAGGTAAATCCCAATACCAAAAATTTCCTGTTCTACGGACTCGGATCCGACGGAACCGTAAGTGCCAACAAGAATTCGATTAAAATCATCGGCGATACGACCGACAATTACGTACAAGGATATTTTGTATATGATTCCAAAAAGGCGGGTGCACGTACCATTTCACATTTGCGTTTCGGCCCCGACCCCATTTATTCCACTTACTTGATTGACGAGGCGGAATTCGTTGCCGTCCATCAATTCGATTTTATTCAAAAATTCAATTTTGCCGAAAAAGCCAAAAAAGGAGGCGTTTTCTTGCTTAATTCACCTTTCGATAAAGACAAAATTTGGGACAATTTGCCAAAGAAAGTCCAAGAAACCATATTAAACAAAGAATTGCAATTTTACGTAATCGATGCCTCGAAAGTGGCCTACGAAGCCAAATTGGGACGCCGTATCAATACGGTTCTTCAAACGGCATTCTTTGCCATTTCGGGCATATTACCCCAAGACGAAGCCATCAAACGAATCAAAGACGCCATTGTAAAATCCTATTCACATAAAGGCGACCATATTGTTCAAATGAACTTTAATGCGGTGGATACGGCTTTGAAATTTTTGCAAAAAGTTGATTATCCTAATAAAATTACCAGCAATCGTGAAATGGAACCCGTGATGGATCCGCGGGCACCGGAATATGTCAAAAACGTGCTGGGTAAAATTTATGCCGGCGAAGGCGACAGTTTGCCCGTGAGTGCTTTTGAACCCGACGGTACTTTCCCTACCGGTACCGCCAAATTCGAACGTCAAAATATTGCCGATTTCGTACCCGTTTGGGACGACCCTGTCTTGTGTACACAATGTAATAAGTGTGTGGATATTTGTCCGCATGCCGCCATTCGAGCCAAATTGGTAAGCGAAGAAGACTTGAAAGACGCCCCGGAAGGATTCCGCAGTGTGCCGGTTAAAGGACGTTACGAAGGCGTGGATACCTATTTGTTACAAGTAGATCCGGTGCATTGTACGGGCTGTATGCTTTGTGTAGCCGTTTGTCCTGCCGAAAGCAAAGAAATAGAAGGATTCAAATCCATTAATATGCATCCTCGACTCGATGTACAGGAAAAAGAAGAAGCATATTGGGAATTTTTCGACAAAATGCCTTGGTATGACCGTAAGAAATTGAAATTAACCACGGTAAAGAACGTACAATTCCTTCAACCTTTGTTTGAATATTCGGGCGCATGTCCCGGATGCGGCGAAACGCCTTATATCAAAACCGTGACGCAACTCTACGGCGACAGCAGTTTGATTGCCAATGCCACCGGATGTTCGTCTATCTATGGAGGAAACCTGCCTACCACCCCTTATACCCAAAACGAAATGGGTATGGGACCCGCATGGGCTAATTCCTTATTTGAAGACAATGCCGAATACGGATTGGGTATGCGGTTGGCTTTGAATGCCAAACAAAAAGAAGCATTCCAATTATTAAACGATTTGGAAGATATTATTGGCACCGATTTGGTAAATGCCATTATTAACAATACCGAATCCACCGAAGAAGAAAAAGAACAACAAATCCAAAATATAAAAGCCGTACGGGCGGCCTTGGAAGGCATGACCGACCCCAAAGCCCGGCGCTTGCGAGTATTGGCGGATTATTTGCGAAAAAAATATATATGGATTATTGGTGGAGACGGCTGGGCTTATGATATCGGATACGGCGGTTTGGACCATGCTTTGGCATCCGGAGAAGATATTAATATCTTGGTATTGGATACGGAAGTGTATTCCAACACCGGTGGACAAGCATCCAAAGCCACTCCTTTGGGAGCAGCAGCTAAATTTGCCATTTCCGGTAAAGCCACTCCCAAAAAAGATTTGGCCCTGCAAGCCATTGCTTACGGTAACGTATATGTGGCTCAAATTGCCATGGGTGCCAAAGAGCAACAAGCACTCCGCGCCATTAAAGAAGCGGCGGAATATCCCGGCCCAGCTTTGATAATCGGCTATTCCCACTGTATCGAACACGGATACGGCATGGAAGACGGTGCTTATCATCAAGAACTCGCGGTAAAATCGGGATATTGGCCATTGTTCCGTTACAATCCGGCCAAACCTGCAGGCAAGCGTTTCTCCTTGGACAGCAAAGCCCCGGAAATTCCGGTGAAAGAATTTATGTACAAGGAAGCCCGTTTTGCCCGATTGGTTAAACAAAACCCCGAAAATGCGCAAAAACTTCTTGAAATGGCTCAAGAAGAAATTGACGCGCGATGGGAACGTTTGAAAATCTTTTCCAATTTATAATGTAAAAGATAAGCGCAATAAAAAAGCCCGGCGGATTCTCCGCCGGGCTTTTGCTTTTAGCATAAGTGGCTTACAATAATGTTTTGAAAATATCCGTCACCCGGTCCCATTCGTCGGTTTGCGGATTTTTAACTTTCGGGTTGATAACCTTCATACTTTTAATCAAAGCGATGGTTAATCCGCCCGCAATATTGGGCAATTCTTTTTCAATTCCTTCACCGATGGCCAAAGGTAACGGCGGCAGTCCGGCAATGGTATCGAGAATTTCGGAAAGTTCCAATTCTTCATCATATTGTTTGAATTCTTCGATATTGGCTTCCAAACCTTGGGTAATGGGCAAATCGTCATACCAAAGCACATCCCGGCCGTTTATTTTGGCTCGTTTCATTCCCGTTTCAAGCAAACGGTAAATCCAATTATTAATAAAATTATTCAATCGGACTATGTCGTTTTTATCCACGTCCATACTTCCGGCTCTGCGGAAAAGTTTTTCAAATTTTTTTACTCCTGCAATTTTCATAATGATTCTATTTTTTTACTGGCATCACATCAAAAGTTATACCTGCAAATTATTTATGACAAAGTGGCGGGAAATTATATTTTTGCAATGTGAAATAGTATAATGATTGAAAGAAAAAAACATGACGTTTTCCTCTCGCTTGGATCCAATTTGGGAGATAAAAGAAAAAATCTGGAAACAGCCCTGGACCAGTTAACTCGTCAAGTAGGGAAAATTGTCAATTTGTCCGGCTATTATCTCTCGCATGCATGGGGTTTTGAAGGAAACGATTTTATAAATTTGGTAGTTGAATTGAAAACCGAATGGGAGCCCGAAGAATTGCTCGACCGACTAGGGGCCATCGAAAATGAAATGGGAAGGAAACGGACGGGAAACGCATACCAAAATCGCATCATAGATATCGATATTCTTTCTTATGACGATTCGATTGTTGAAAACTCGCGTTTAACTATTCCGCATCCGCTTTTACACAAGCGACGCTTTGTTTTGGTTCCTTGGAACGAAATTGCGCCGGATTTTATCGTGCCCCGACACCAAAAATCCGTATCGGAATTATTATCTTTGTGTGATGATTCGACATTTGTCACCCGAATGAATAACGAGCAAGAAAAAATAAGTTTTCCCTTTGATTTTATAGTGATCGAAGGAAATATAGGAGCCGGAAAAACAACTTTGGCCAATATGTTGGCCACCGAATATCAAGCCAAACTTATTACCGAACGTTTCGAAGAAAATCCTTTTCTTCCGAAATTCTACGAAGATCCGAAAAGATATGCCTTTCCGCTCGAAATGTCTTTTCTTGCCGACCGCTATCAACAATTGATCGACGAATTGGCCGAACCGGACCTTTTCAGTCCTTTCGTGGTATCGGATTACTTTGTAATCAAATCGCTCATATTTGCCGGCGTGACACTCACGGACGAAGAATATGAACTTTATCGCAAGATTTTTAATTTTATGTATCGCGACTTGCGAAAACCCGATTTGTATGTATATCTCTACAGAACCACCGAAGATTTATTGAAAAATATCGCCAAGCGCGGTCGCGAATATGAAAAAAACATCACGGCCGAATACTTGCAAAAAGTTCATGACGGATATATGAAATTTATAAGAGGACAAAAAGGATTGAATGTGTTATTTTTAGACATTACGGGGGTGGACTTTATAAAAAACCCCGGTTATTATCATACCATAAAAGATATTATTCGTCATACGCCCAAAACTCCCGAATTGCGCCGCATTAAAATCGAACCGGATGAGTAAATTTTTATTGTTGGAAACCTCTACTAAAAATTGTTCCGTGGCATTGGCTGAAGATGAGCAAATTATCGACAGTATTGACGAGGCCGCCGACAAATATCTGCATTCGGAAAAACTGCATCCCTATATCGATAAACTTTTAAAAAGAAATCGATGGGAAGCATCGGATTTGGACGCGGTAGGTGTGGGCAAAGGTCCCGGTTCTTATACCGGCTTGCGGATTGGCGTTTCGGCCGCCAAGGGAATTGCCTATGGCTTAAACAAACCTTTGATTTCAGTGGGAAGTTTGGAAATTCTGGCTCGGGGCATCCGGGTGGACAAGGGTTTTATCGTCCCGATGATTGACGCCAGACGCATGGAAGCATATACGGCTGTGTATAGGGCCGATTATGAACGGATAAGAGAAATTAAGGCCGAGATTTTACATCCGGATTCTTTTATTGAATACCTTGAGAAATCACCTGTTTATTTTGTAGGCGATGCCGTTACCAAGGCCAAAGAAATCATCAAGCATCCCCATGCAATATTTACCGACCATACTTATCCGCAAGCCAAAAACATGCTGCTTCCCTTCCTGGAGAAATGGAAAAATAAGGATTTTGAAAATATCGCTTATTTCGAACCGTTTTACTTGAAAGATTTTATTGCAAAAAAGAAAAAAAATATTTTCGGGAAATGATTATAGATACCCATACCCATTTATTCGTAGAGCAATTTGACCGGGATAGAGAAAAAGTGGTTGAAAGCGCAAAGGAAGAAGGCGTGGAAAAATTTTTACTCCCCAATATCGATGCAGGAAGCATAAGCCGTTTAAAAAAAACGGTTTCTCAATTTCCCGGAGACATGTTTCCCATGATGGGCTTGCACCCTACTTCGGTAAAAGAAAATTATAAGAAAGAATTGGCTCTAATCGAAAAGGAATTGACCGAAGGAAAATATTACGGCATCGGAGAAATAGGAATGGACTTTTATTGGGACACTACTTATGCCGCCCAACAAGAAGAGGTTTTCAGGACACAACTCAATTGGGCAAAAGAAACGGGCTTGCCGGTCAGCATTCATATCCGAAATACATTTGACGAAGTATTGAAAATCGTCTCGGAAGAACAAGACGGACGACTGAAAGGCGTGTTTCATTGTTTTACAGGGACCTATAACCAAGCGCTACAAGCCATTGATCTGAATATGTGGTTGGGCATCGGCGGAGTAGTTACATTTAAAAACGGGAAAATCGACAAGTTTCTCCATAAAATTCCCATTGAAAATATTGTTGTGGAAACCGATGCGCCATGGCTGGCACCCGCTCCGTTCAGAGGTAAACGAAATGAACCGGCGTATTTAAAATATATTATTGAAAAACTGGCCGTTATTTACCATACCACACCCAAGGAAATCGCATGTCTCACAACGCATAATGCAATGGATGTGTTCGGGGAATTGTAAATAAATTGATTTTTTTCGAACTAACAGGATAACCGGTTATATTAAATCGATATACCAAAATCCGGTATCCCAATTCGTTTTTCGGTTGTGTTTTCCGAAAGCGGTAGAATCCTCTTTCGAGCAGGGTTTAAATTCCCGGTAAACTTTTTCGCCTTTTTTAAATTCAATAGGATAATTAAAATAAGGAGCTTGATAAACAAAAGTATGAAATTCGCCGTTTTCTCCGCACCAATCCACATCCGAAGGCAAATCACAAAGAAACCGCCTGTCAAATTCGCGCCCCACATAAGATTTGTCCAAATATTTGGCATTGGCCGCAACTACTACGGCTTCTATTTCGTAATCAATTATCTCCATCGCCAGTTCACGGGTATCGTTGCCCCAAAGCGGAAATTCCGCTTTCATGCCGTGCTTTGCCATTTGCTCTTCGCGGTATTTTTTGAGATCTTCCAAAAAAATATCACCGAAAAATCCCCGTGAAAATCCTTCCTCTTTTAACCGGGCCAGTACTTGATGCATGGTTCGGTTATATTCGGCCATCGAAGTATTTTCGGAAAGCGGAATCTGCAGCAATTCGATGCCTATGGAATCGGCTTGTTTTTGTAATAATTCCACCCGAAGACCATGCATGGACACACGGCCGAAATCTTTATTTACGGTAGTAATTAATAAATCGGGCTTATCACCCGCTTCCAAAAGTTTTAATAATAAATATCCGGCATCCTTTCCCGTACTCCAAGAAAGAAAAGATTTAGGCACGCGCTCTTTTCTTGTTTTTTCCGGTTAAAACTTTGTAGGAAAGTAATATGGTTATAACGCCTCCCAAAATAAGAAGGGAAATATTAGTATCTATAGGCACCCCGTGAGGTGGCGGCGGAAATGGCGGCGGTGTTGCTTGAGCCAATATTTCCGAAAAATAGCCGATGATTAATGCGATGCTCAATATTTTTTTCATAGCTCTTATCTTTTTTACGTGGACCCAGCAGGGCTCGAACCTGCGACCCCCTGATTATGAGTCAGGTGCTCTAACCGGCTGAGCTATGGGTCCTATCCCAATGCAAATATATAATTTTTTTTTGTAAAATTAACGTTATTTAAATTTTTTTTCCCAGTACTGCGGAAAAACCTCTTCATCCCTTTGAAACCAGTAGTCCTGCGTAACGATTTTTCCGTCTTTTGTCTTTAATTTTCGTTCATAAATCCAAATAGTCGGATTGAAAATCAAATCGGTTACGCCGATGGTATAAGTTACCGGATCTTCTTCTTTGCGCCGTTTGTCTTCCTGAATCAATACTTCAAATCCGTTATGCTCCAACAATTCTTTCAAAAATTCAACCCGTTCTTTCGTGGCCCCTTTTTCTACAATGGTACCGCGTTTTCCGTCTATCTCTCCGAATTTATGTTTGCCTTCCAGTTTCATAGCGAATTACAAAGTTACAAAATTTCACTTAATCTCGCGATATATTCATATAACGGACTATATATACCGATTAGTATCAAACCCAATGCCAAAATAATAAATCCTATTTTCGAGTAAATATCCGATTTAAAATGAGGAATTG
Source organism: Flavobacteriales bacterium (assembly GCA_027067965.1). GTDB lineage: Bacteria > Bacteroidota > Bacteroidia > Flavobacteriales > Flavobacteriaceae > JAADED01. The sequence goes on from JAMOUV010000007.1 coordinate 148,093, forward strand.
GGTTTTCGCTCCGGCGCAAAAAGGCCGCACGTACGGGCAAGAGATAATAATACAACGAGATAGTTACATTGACCACGGCAATAAAGACCAATATATAAAATCCTTTGGACGCCGCCGTGGAATAAAGGAAAAATTTACCGAAAAATCCGGCTACGGGCGGTATGCCCGCCAAGGAAAACAAGGCCAGCATCAACAGCAAACTCAATCGCGGGTTGGTGCGATAAAGTCCTTCGTAGTCCTTGATATTTTCCTTGCCGCTGTGCATGGCAATCATATGTACCACCCCGAATGCCGCGACGTTACTGAAAATATATATCAACAGAAAATAAATCACCGTTTTAATTCCCAATACGTTTCCGCCGATCACACCCAGCAAAATAAAGCCGGCTTGGGCCACGGACGAAAAAGCAAGAAAACGCTTCATGTTTTGCTGGCGCAAGGCAAATAAATTACCCACAAACATGGTCAATACGGCCAAAATATATAATGCCACCGTCCAAGTTTCTTCATAGCGACGAAGGGTGATAAACAAAAGGATCATTAAAATATATACGGCCGCCGCTTTGGAAATCACGGACAAATAATTGGAAATAACCGTCGGGGCGCCTTCATAGACATCGGCGGTCCAAAAGTGAAACGGAACCAAAGAAATTTTAAAGGCAATTCCGGACAACAACATAACGAATCCCACCAATTCCAACAGCGGCACTTCGGACGCCATTTGAATTTGATCAAAATAAATACTTCCCGATGTGGCGTAAATCAACGAAATACCGAAAAGCATGATGGCCGAAGAAACGGCCGCCAACATTACCATTTTAATGGCCGCTTCGGACGAACGCCGGCGATAAAACTCAAAGGCCGCCAAACCCGCCACCGGCATGGCCGAAAGTTCCAATCCCAAATAAAACATCAAAAAGTCGCCCGATGAAATCATGTAGAACAATCCCAAGAGCGAACTCCACATCAATATGTAAAATTCCGACACGAAACCGTGGGGAATTAATTCCTTTTTAATCCAAGTAACCGATTGCAACATAATCAACAAAACACCGGCCATTAATGTGCTTTTAAAAAAAGCCACCAAGGGATAGGTTTTAAATGAACCGCCGAATAGCGTCCCTTCTTTGTCCAAAACATTTAAACCGGCCAAAAAAACCACCACAAATAAAAAATTCGCCAAATGTATTATATAATGTTTCTTCTCCTTTCCGGTAAAAATGTCCGCCATCATAAGTATCAGGATAGCCAATACTATCAGAATTTCATTTTGCATGAACGAAAATAATTGTTCCCAACTCATAACCACTGGTTTTTAAATAAAGGGTTTTAAAAAGTTTTCCACGCCCGGTTCGATGATTTTCAACCACCAAAACGGTAAAATACCTATTAAAGTGATAAAAAATATCAAAATATAAATAGCCGTACGCTCGTACCAAAATACTTTGGGCAAATTTTTATGCTCTTCTTTCGGCGGGCCCATAAGCATCATGCCCACCACGCGCAAGATATATACGGCCGTCACCACAATGGACGAGACCGCCAAAACGGTAAGGATTTTACGATATAAATCATTATTCAAAAATCCGCCCATAAAAATATTCATTTCCGCCACAAATCCACTGAATCCGGGCAAGCCCAAATTGGCCAAACCGGCTATGACATAAGCTGTGGCAATAAAAGGAATGATTTTCAACAATCCCCGCATTTGCCGTACATCCCGCGTATGTGTCCGACCATAAATCATCCCGATCAGGGCAAAGAAAAGAGCCGTGATAAATCCGTGCGAAAGGGATTGCAACATGGCGCCGTTCCAAGCCACTTTGTTGAGCATAAGCAAGGCGAATAATACCAAACCCAAATGACTCACCGAAGAATAGGCGTTGATATATTTCAAATCGGTTTGTTGAATGGCGGCATAAGCACCGTAAACCACTCCGATAACGGCCAAAATCAAGAAGAAATCGGTCCAAAACTGGGTGCCTTGGGGCATCAAATACATGGCTACGCGGAAAATACCGTAGCCGCCCAGTTTCATTAATACGCCCGCATGAAGCATGGATACGGCCGTCGGTGCCGAAGAGTGACCGTCGGGAGACCAAGTGTGGAACGGAAACAAAGCGCCGATGGTGCCGAACCCGATGAAAGCCAAGGGGAAGAAAATTTTCTGTACTTCGACGGGAATATGGGCATTTTGGGCAATTTCCAAAATATTAAACGTATAATTTCCGTCGGCCGACGAATGAAAATATATGCCCAAAATGGCCACCAACAACAAGGCCGATGCACCCATTAACATCAAAGTCAGTTTCATGGCGGCGTATTCACGCGGGCCGCTACCCCAAATTCCAATGAGCAAATACATGGGAATCACGGCAATTTCATAGAAAACGAACATGGTGAATAAGTCTAATGAAATGAAAAATCCGAATACGCCCGAAGCGAGCATAATCAATGAAATGAAAAATTCTTTGGGCAAGTCATCCACTTTCCATGATACAAATATTCCCGCCAATACAATCAGGGAAGTAAGCATGATCATCAATACCGAAATGCCGTCCACCCCGATTGAATAGTGAATATTCCAATCGGGAAACCATAAGGCATCTTTGGTAAAGAGCATGATGTCGTTGTTGCCGGCCTTACGTTCGGCCAAATATTTCCAAACCAAATGAAAAGCCATGGCGGTTTGAATGAGAAATCCCGTCAAGGCCGTTAAGCGGGCCTGTTGAAGATTGCGCGTGAAAATCAATGCCACAACCGTCAAAACCGGAACCACCACAAACAAGGTCAAAATATCCATCTCCCTTCGTTTTTAATAATTATAATAATAGAAAATCAATATCAATATCACTACGCCATATACAAAATAAATGGCATACTCTTGCATCCGTCCCGATTGGATCAATTTGATTTTTTCCGAAATCCAAACGGTTGTATTACCAATGCTGTCCATAAATCCGTCCACAATATTGCGGTCGAACCATGCGGCAGGACGGGAAATTTTATCGAAAATGATACGTTTGGTCACAAACATATACAGTTCGTCCATGTAAAATTTATTTTTCGCCCATTTGTAACCGGCACCGAAGGCGGAAGCCACTTTTTGCGGATACTCCGTCGGTTTGAAATAAAAGAAATAAGCCGCTCCGATTCCGGCCAATCCGATGAGAATCGAACCCCATACCAAAGGACTGGTCCAATGGATTTCATAATGAAATACTTCACGCGTAGGCGTTACATATTGTGAAAACGGCGTAAATACCCAACCCACGAAAAAGGTGAGCACGGCCAAAATAATCAAAGGCGCGGTCATGAACTTGCTGTCTTCCTTGGGCGGATGGGCATATTCGGTTTTTTTGTTGTGGAAAATACGGAAGTATAAGCGGAACATGTAGAAGGCCGTCAATCCCGCTACGAAGAACCCCACAAACCACATCACCGTGCTGTATTCAAAAGCGGCATGCAAAATTTCATCTTTACTATAGAAACCCGCCAAAGGCGGAATACCCGAAATGGCCAAAGCGGCAATCAAAAAGGTCCAACTCGTGACGGGCAAATATTTGTGCAACCCGCCCATGTCTTTCATCAAATTGGAATGCACCGCATGAATGATGACGCCCGCGGCCAAGAAAAGCAAGGCCTTGAACATGGCATGAGTGAACAAGTGGAACATACCGGCCATATAACCCAGTCCTTCGTGTCCTTCGAATCCCGACACGCCCAGCGCCATCATCATATAGCCGATTTGCGACATGGTGGAATAGGCCAATACGCGTTTGATGTCTTCTTGGGTCAGGGCGATCACGGCCGCAAACAAGGCGGAAAACGCCCCCACCACACCGACCACTCGCAAAGCGAATCCGTCGCCTACGTGGTAATACAGGGGAAACAGCCGGGCCACCAAGAACACGCCGGCTACCACCATGGTGGCGGCATGAATCAAAGCCGAAACGGGCGTGGGGCCTTCCATGGCGTCGGGAAGCCAAATGTGAAGCGGAAACATGGCCGACTTGCCCGCACCACCGATAAAAATTAATATCAAAGCCCAAGTCAATACAGACAATCCCATAAAGACAATACCTTGATTTTCGGTAATAATTTTTTCAATAAATGATAAATTATTCAAGGTTTCGATGTCCAATGTACCGGCATAATAACCGATCATCAGGATGCCTACCAAGAAAAAGAAATCGGCAAAACGCGTCACAATGAAGGCCTTTTTGGCCGCCGCTATGGCCGACGGCTTCACAAAATAATAGCCGATCAGCAAGAAGGACGACACGCCCACCAATTCCCAGAAAATATAAATTTGAAACAAATTAACCGACAATACCAAACTCAACATAGAGAAAGAAAACAAGGACAGATAGGCATAGAACCGGGCAAATCCCTCGTCGCCGTGCATATAGCCGCGGCTGTAGATATGCACCAAAAATGAAACGGTAGTGACCACAACAATCATCATTACCGAAATGGGATCAATTAAAATTCCCATATCAATAGATAAATTTTCACCGAAAGTAATCCAATGCATTTTAAAAGGTATCACCGGTTCGTATTTTCCTTCGGCGGGACCCCATACAAAAAAATACTGCCATGCGGTATAAATTGATAATAACCAACTTATACCTAAGGATAGCATCCCTATATAACCGGCACCGGGTTCTTTAAAAAACCTGTTGAACAAACCCAACAGAATAAAACTGATGAGCGGTAATAAAGGAATCCAAAGCGTATATCCGAAATCCGTCATAATCCGATTTTTTTAATATTTCAATTCTTTAACTTCTTTCACATCCACCGAGCCGGTTCGTTTATACACTTGCAAGATAATGGCCAACGCCAAGGCCGTCTCGGCCGCCGCAAGGGCCAAAATAAACAAGGAAAACATACCGCCTTCCAATTTTCCGGGAAACAAATACATATTAATTGCCACAAAATTTATGGCCTCGGAATTGAGCATTAACTCTACTGACATTAACATGCCTATTAGATTTGTGCGTGTAACAAAACCATACAGCCCGATAAAGAATAATAAGGTTGTAAAGGTCAAAATCATTTGTATGCTTACTCCTTCTATCATGATTCTTTTGTTTTTTGAATTTTTGATTTGGCAATCACAATGGCGGCAATCATCACGGCCAACAATAACACCGAAATTACTTCAAATGGCAAGATGAATCCGCCTTTATCGTAGCTAAGCATGGATTTACCTACTTGTTCCACCGTGAGCGGTTGGGTGGAAGTAGAAACCTGAAAGTCAAATTTCCAAATGGCTATCAAAGCCAAAATCATCAAGGACAAAACCGTGATCCCCGCTATCAAACGCCTGAATAAAGCAATTTTTCGCATGGATTCGCCTACTTTTTCTGTAAGCATAACCGTATAGATAAACAATACCATGATTCCTCCGGCATACACCGATAATTGAACGGCCCCTATAAAATCATAATCCATCAAAAAGTATATGCCGGCAATACTTAACAGGGTGAAAAGCAAGTAAAGTACCGCACGATAAATTTTTACGGTCGTAACCGTCATAAATGCCGATGCAATTGCAATGCCTGCCAATAGGTAAAACAATATTCTTTCCATAATTTCTATTCTTCTACGCCTTCCATTAATTTGGAACCGGGTTTATTTAAAACTTTGGTTAACAATCCGCGATCATAAGTGGCATGATGAAAATTGGTGGACCACATGATGGCATTGGTCGGACAGGCCTGAATACACAAGGAGCACATGGTACACATGCTCAAGTGATAAATATGTTGGTCGATGGCCTTTTTCTTTCTTCCCGTTTCGGGATTGATTTCCCATTTCCAAATAATTTCAATGGAACCGTTCGGACAAGCAATTTCGCATGCCTGACATCCGGTGCAACGGTGTTCGTTGTTTTCGTTATGCCACATAACCACTTCGCCCTTAAAACGTTCGAAAATAACCGGCGGTTCTTCGGGATATTGGCAGGTAATCACATGTTTCCTTGTTAAAGCATTCGGAAAAAAGTAATTTCCCGTTACACTCATTCCTTGAAATAAAGTGTGTATGGCTTTAAATATTTTTTTAAAATAACTCATACCTTAAGATTATTTATAAACCCAACCATTTTAACGGTTCAAACAACCATCCTTGCCACACGATCAATGCCGCCAATACGATATTGACCAAGCCGATGGGTAACAAATATTTCCATTCCAACACCAACAATTGGTCGATTCGCAAGCGCGGGAATGTCCACCGGAACCACATGAACACGAAAATCACGATCAGCACTTTCAGGAAAAACCAAAACAAGCCCCAAAACACTTGTCCGGGCAAGGCGTCGGTAATGCCGAAAGGCGCCAGCCATCCGCCGAAAAACAAAGTGACGGCCAAGGCGGCGATGATAAACATATTTTCAAATTCGGCCAGGAAGAAATAGGCGAATCCCATTCCTGAATATTCCGTATGGAACCCGGCGCCCAATTCCGCTTCGGCTTCCACCAAATCGAACGGAACGCGGTTGCTTTCGGCGGTGCCGGAAATCATAAAAATCATAAAAGCAATCAGCGCGGGAATGTGGCCCTTGATAATGAACCACGTATCGCGTTGGGCTTCAACGATTTCGCTCATTTGCAAGGTGCCCGCCAACAAGACGATGGTAATCACCGCAAAACCGGCCGACAATTCGTAACTGATCATTTGCAAGCCGCTTCGCATGGCACCGATGAGCGAATATTTGTTGCGGCTTCCCCAAGCGCCGATCAAAATACCCAATACGCCCACCGACGATACGGCGGTGATGAAAAAGATACCCACGTTGATGTCAAACGCTTGAAAATGAGCCGAAAACGGGATGACGGACAAGCCCAAAAGCGAAGCGATAATGACAAAATAATACCCCGCCTTATACAAAAGTTTATCGGCGAATTTGGGCATGAAAATTTCTTTGGAAACCAACTTCAATGCATCGGCTATGGTTTGCAACGACCCGCCCGGTCCCACGCGGTTGGGTCCCAATCGCAATTGGAAAAATCCGGCCACACGCCGCTCCATCAATACCAACAACAAGCCCGCCACGGCGAAGAAGGTCAAATACAAGGCGGCAATCAAAGCCAAAACCAAGACATACAACCATCCTTCAGTGTTTTGGGTCCAATATTCAAATATGTTTTGTGTCAAAATCATACGTCAAAATTTTATCGGTCGATATCGGGTATTACAAAATCGAAAGTGGACATGGTGGCCACCAAGTCGGCGATTTTTCCGCCCAATCCCGCTTTGAGCAAAGCGTTCAAATTGTTGAATCCCGGCGAACGAAAATGCACGCGATAGGGATTTTTCTTTCCGTCGCTCACGATGAATACGCCGAATTCGCCCCGGGCGGTTTCCACACTTTGGTAAAATTCGCCCTTGGGCAATTTGATTAAGTTGCGCATGGCTACCTGATAATCGCCTTCGGGAATATTGTCCACCAATTGTTCCAGAATATCCAAGGATTCATACATTTCTTGCATCCGCACTTGATAGCGGGCCAAGTTATCGCCGGCGGTTTCGATGACTTCGTTGAATTTCACCCGGTTGTAGGCGCTGTAGGGTTCGTGTTTTCTCGTGTCGCACGATATGCCCGATGCCCGCGCCACGGGTCCGGTGGCACCGTAATTAACGGCATCTTCTTTGGAAAGCGTGCCGATGCCTTTCATCCGTCTTTGAAAAATCACGTTGCCCGTGAGCAAGCGGTCGTATTCGGGAAGAACCTTGCGCATGTGGGCGATTAAATTTTTTACGTCTTTCTGAAAATCTTTGTGCAAATCGAACATAACGCCGCCGGGAATGTTATAACTCATGGTAAGCCGGGCGCCGGTGGTTTTTTCCATGATTTCGTTGATCATTTCACGGTCGCGGAAGGCATACATAAAGGTGGTGAGTGCGCCCACGTCCATGCCCATCACGCCCCACCAAAGCAAGTGCGAAGCAATCCGCGTGAGTTCGTCCATCATGGTGCGAATCACTTTGATTCGGTCGGTTACTTCCACTTCCAGGGCTTTTTCCACGGCCAAACATACGGCTTCGTTGTTCATGTGCGACGACAGATAGTCGAAGCGGTCGGTCAGGTGAATGATTTGCCGGTAGGTGTCGTATTCACACATTTTTTCGATGCCGCGGTGAATGTAGCCCAAATCCGGTTCAATGCCCACCACTTCTTCGCCGTCCAAGGTCAAAATCAACCGCAATACACCGTGGGTGGCCGGGTGTTGGGGCCCCATGTTCAAGAAATATTCCTGAAATTTTATATCGCTATGTGTAATCACTTGTTCGCTCATGTGCTTATTTTCTGATAATCATATAATCGTCTTCATAATCCTTGCGAAGGGGATATCCTTTGAAATCTTTACGCAAGAAAATGCGTTTCAAATTACTATGGCCCTTGAAGCGAATTCCGAACAGGTCGAATATTTCGCGCTCTTGCAAATGGGCCGCTTTCCAAATGTTTTCCATCGTATCGACTTCGGGATTTTCGCGATCTTCGATTTTGATACGCACCACGATTTTGTGATGTAAAACGGTGCTTTTCAGATAGTATAAAATGCCCAATTCCTTGCCCCAATCCATTCCGATCATGTCAAAGAGATAATCGAATTGCAATTCGGGGTCGGATTGGAGCCGTTTCATAAATTCCGTCAAATGCGTAGGGGGAATTTCCACGTTGACGATGGTTCCCGAAAGGTCGTCGATGGCGGAAATAATTCCGGAATCGGTTTCGGCCGGCAAAGAAAATTGCGCATCGTCGTTCCAAGCCGTGATATATGTGATGAGTTCCTGATTGGTCATGGCAATAATTTATTTGGACAGCCCTTCGTCAAATCCGTCGATGGGATTTTTACGGGTTTTCAAACTTTCTTTTTCGATTTTCTTTTGCAACAAAATCATGGCGTCGAGCAATGCTTCGGGACGCGGCGGACATCCCGGTACATACACGTCCACGGGTATCACGTGGTCGGCACCGCGCACCACGGAATAATTATTATAGTAAAACGGTCCGCCCGAAATGGCGCATGCTCCCATGGCTATCACGTATTTGGGTTCGGACATTTGGTCGTAGAGCCGGCGAAGTACCGGCGCCATTTTTTCCACGATGGTTCCCGCGATGATAATCAAATCCGCCTGACGCGGCGAAGGACGGGCCACTTCAAACCCGAAACGGGCCCAGTCGTATTTGGGGGCTCCGGTTTGCATCATTTCGATGGCACAACAACTGGTGCCGAAATACAACGGCCAAAGGGAATTTTTTCGTCCCCAATTGATGATTTTATCCAAAGTGGTGATGACAATATTGCCGCCGTTGCCCCCGGGGATGATTTGCCCGGGAAAGTCTTGCGGGATTTGCGTGTGCGAGTACGGTTGTTCAGGCGTATCGCCTATGAAATATTTTTTGAGATCTACACCCATTTTAATGCGTCTTTTTTCCAAGCATAAAGTAATCCCAAACCAAGGATGATTAAGAATATCAACACTTCCACGAAGGCAATCATGCCGATTTCTTTAAAAACCGTTGCCCATGGAATGAGAAATACAATTTCGATATCGAAAATGAGAAATATCAAAGCAAACAAATAATACCCGACGCGAAACCGCACCCAAGTGGGTCCGATGGTATGCATCCCGGATTCGTAGGGAAGGCGTTTTTCGGGATTGTCGGATTTGTAAGAAATGAGATTTGAAAGCGTATTGGCTATTAAAACAAGCGCTACGCCGGCTAAAAAGAAAACCAAAATGGCTATTTTTCCCATATAAATTTTGTTTCTTTTATTATCGTGTCAAAGATACGGTAATGCAAAATAGTAAAAATGATTTACATCATATTAAATGGGATTTATTTCGTTCGAAACCGGTTTTTTCAACAGCATGAAAAATTATAAATAATTAAGAGGCGCTATTCATTACGAAATGCAATTCAACCTTCAGAAAAACATATCATTATCCAATTAACCTCTACTACTTATTTTAAAGGAATCCGAGAATTTTTTATTCATAATTTTTAATATGGAAAGAACAACATATTCACTCGCCTTTGCGGTATAAAAATGCCTAATTAATTTTACAATATGAATGATATAATCTACTTTTTGCGAGTGATGGGTTATGATTTGAAATTTTTAAAGACAATCCGCGTTATTTTTTTTAAAACATTTTGGAAGTATTATGATTATTCTTGTTCAGTAACCAAGTTTTCACTATTTTTATCGAATTGATGAAAGGAACCGGTGAAATAAAAATTATAGAATGTCCGCGTGATGCCATGCAAGGTATCAAATGGTTTATAGATACAAAGGATAAGATTCGTTATATCAACAGTCTACTTAAAGTCGGATTTGACACTATTGATTTCGGAAGTTTTGTATCGCCCAAAGCCATTCCTCAAATGCGAGACACGGCCAAAGTGGTCGAAGGTTTGGATTTAAGCGGAACGCAAAGTAAGTTGCTCGCCATTATTGCGAATGTGCGCGGAGCTAAAGACGCCCTAGAATTCGAACAAATCGATTACTTAGGTTATCCTTTTTCCATTTCCGAAATTTTTCAAATGCGTAATACGGCCAAAACCATTGCCGAATCGGTCAAAGTATTGGACGAAATACTTCAAATGGCCGACAAAGCCGGAAAACAAACGGTCGTGTATCTTTCCATGGGATTCGGCAATCCTTACGGTGATCCTTGGTCGCCGGAACTCGTAGCGGAGTGGACCGAAAAACTCTACCGAATGGGCGTAAGAATTCTTTCGCTCTCGGATACCATTGGAGCGGCCATACCCCAAACCATCGATATGCTTTTCCGTCACTTGATACCGGCATACCCCGAGATGGAATTCGGTGCGCATTTGCACACGCATCCCGACAATTGGTACGATAAAGTGGAAGCGGCATGGAAGGCCGGCTGCCGGAGATTCGATACGGCTATTCGCGGCTACGGCGGTTGTCCCATGGCGAAAGACGAACTGGTGGGGAATCTTCCTACCGAGAAATTAATTTCGTTTTTTAATAAAAACAAAATCGCCCATCCGCTAGACATGACGGCTTTTGAAAATGCTTATAACGAAGCGCTAAGGATTTTTTCCGGACCGCGTTTATCTCAAAATATTTTTGATAAAGTGTAACAATTTAAACCAAACCATATCATTAAATTAATAAAAGCAAAACATTATGAAACGACATTTAATTATCTTTCTGGGGCTCTTTGCATTGTTATTTACGCAATGTAAATCATTAAAAAATAAAACGGAAACATCCGGGAGCGTAACTACGGAAGAGGTCAAGGAAAAAACGACTGCAAAACCGGACAAAGACTACATTCCTGTGGACAAAGATGTGCGTATAGGGAAGTTGCCCAACGGCATGACTTATTATATCCGGCGAAATAAAAAACCCGAAAAAAAGGTAGAGATGCGACTTGCCGTGAATGCAGGTTCGGTATTGGAAGACGAAGATCAATTGGGATTAGCCCATTTCATGGAACACATGAATTTTAACGGCACAAAAAATTTCCAAAAGAACGAATTAATAGACTTTCTTCAAAAATTAGGGGTGCGCTTCGGAGCGGATTTAAATGCATTTACTTCTTTTGATGAAACAATATATATTTTACCCATACCTTTGGACGATTCGACTAATTTGGATAAAGGACTTTTGGTTCTTCATGATTGGGCATATTTTGCCACACTTGATTCCACCGAAATAGAAAAGGAACGGGGAGTGGTATTGGAAGAATACCGCCTCGGATTAGGCGCCGAAAAACGCATGATGAATAAATGGATTCCGATTGCCTTTAAAGACTCCCGATATGCGGAAAGATTACCTATCGGAAAAAAAGAAATTCTTGAAAATTTTCCGCATGAATCCTTAAAACGTTTTCATAAAGACTGGTACAGGCCCGACCTCGAAGCCATTATTATTGTCGGAGATATCGATCCGGACCAAGTGGAGAAAAAATTAAAAAAGATGTTTGCCGATATTCCCAAAAAGGAAAATCCGCGCGAACGAAAAAGCTTCGATGTGCCCAATCATAAAGAAACCCTCATTGCTACGGCTCAAGATCCCGAAGCGGCATATAACCAAGTTATTATTATGTACAAAGACCATGAACCCTATAAACCGGACGTCACGGTCGAAGACTATAAAGAATATTTAAAAGAAAAACTCTTTACAAAAATTCTTAATAACAGACTGGAAGATCTCAAAGAACAGGCCGATCCGCCGTTTTCCATGGCTTCGGCTTATCACGGCGGTTGGGTTCGAAGCAAACAATCTTTTAATCTATTTGCCATTACAGGAGCCGATAAACGGGAAAAAGCTCTCGAAACCCTATTAACCGAAGCCAAAAAAGCCAAAGAACTCGGTTTTACCCAATCGGAATTGGAACGTGCAAAAAAAGAGTTGATGCAATCCATCGAAGAAGCATATAATAACCGCCATACAACCGAATCCTCCAATTATACTTGGGAATATATATCTCATTACCTGGAAGGGGAACCCATTCCCTCGGTACAATGGGAATATGATATGCATAAACTTTTTCTCCCTCAATTTAAATTGGAAGAAGTAAACGCTTTGGCCAAAAAATTCATTCACGACGATAACAGAGTGATTGTTATAACAGGCAAAGAAGCCGAAGATATTAAACCCGTCTCTGAAAATGACGTAAAATCCGTTATCAGCAAAGTGGATGCACTAAAATTGGATTATGCCAAGAAAGACGAAGCCGAACTCGTCTTAATGAAAGAAAAGCCCGCACCGGGAAAAATTATCAAAACCGAAACCGATGACGTGCTGCAAACCAAAACCTATTACCTCTCAAACGGTGCCAAGGTAATGACCAAAAAAACCGATTTCAAAGAAGACCAAATCTTATTTATGGGCTTCAAATTCGGAGGAGAATCCTTATTGGATAACGAAACTTTGAAAAAAACCAAATTTGCTTTCCCCGGTGTGACCGAAGCTGGCGTAAACGGATTGAAAAAATCGGATTTACGTAAAATTCTATCCGGCAAAAAAGCCAAGGTAAATCTCAGCATCGATAATACCACGCAAATGAGCAACGGCAAAACCTTGCAAAAAGACCTGGAAACCGCCATGCAATTAAATTATCTTTACTACACTGCCTTAAATAAAGATCCCAAGGCATTCGAATCTTGGAAGAAAAGAACCGCTGCATTTATGGGAAATCTGCTTAATAATCCTCAATTTAAATTCTCCAAAGCATTTTCGGATTTCCTTAATAAAGATAATCCGCGATATATAGGTGCTTTCCCTACGCCGGATATGCTGGCTACACAAGATTATGATTTGGCATACGATAAATTCCGTCAATTCTATGACGGCGCTACGGACTTTAACTATTATATTGTGGGTAATTTTGATGAAAACAAAATGGAAAATTTTGTCAAAACCTATATTGGCGGCCTGCCTAAATCGGCTCTTCCGGGTGAATACAAAAAATATGAAGATAAAATTATTAAAGGGAAACACGAATTTATTTACCATGCGGGAAAAGATCCGAAAAGTATGGTCGTCATATTGATGCGTGGCAAAACCCCATATAATCCCGTGGATAGATTGAAATTTTCAATCCTCGGTAAAATTTTGAACAATATTTTAATCGACGTGCTGCGCGAAGAAGCCAGTGATGTCTATACCGTGCGCGCAATGGGAACCATGAAAAAAATTCCTCATGAATCCTATATGTTCCAGATATTTTTCCCTTGCGGTCCGGAAAATACAAGAAAATTGGCTGATATGGCAATGAATGAACTCCATAAAATCATGGAAAACGGACCTACCGAAGAGGATTTGAAAAAGGTGACCAAAAGTTTAATAATCAAATTCGACGAAGATATTAAAACCAATGAATTTTGGGTTGATTATTTAAGCGATATCGATTATTTGGGTGCCGACCCGCATCGTTTCCAAAAATTTAAAGACATGGTAAATTCGATCAAACCCGAAGATATTAAAGAAATAGCCAATCGTTTGCTAAGCAAACCCGAGACGAATATTTTGGCTATTCTGTATCCCGAAGGTTATGAAGAAAATAAATAAAGTTACTCGAATGTAATTAAAAAAAATCCGCCTCTTCCGGGGCGGATTTTTATTTAATAAAGTTTTTGTAATTTCGATTATCAAAAGCACCTATCCTTTGAATAATAAATTCCGTATCGCGGTGTGGTTTATCATGTTGGCCGGCGGCCTGACGATGGGTATCGCAGCGGATTTACATTTTTTTCGCAAAGCGTTTTTTTCGGTTTATTATCATATTATTAGTTTTCTTGTAGGTATCATGCTATTGCGGGCGGTACTTCTTATCAGCCGCCATACGGGGCGCATCCTTGCCCAATACGGCCGGGAAGGCGACATCCCGCGTATGGAAACCAATCGACTGGTTCGCGAAGGACCTTACGGCTACATGCGCCATCCGATGCATTTTGGGTTATTGTTCTTTCCCCTTTCTATTGCGTTAATTGTCGGATCACCCGCTTTTACATTTATTATCGCTCCTTTGGAAATGATTTTTATGCTTCTGATGATAAAATTCGTCGAAGAGCCGGAGGCCCGAAAAAAATTCGGAAAAATGTATGATGATTATGCCAAGGACAAACCTTGGTTTTGCGTGAAAATAAAATGTTTGAAATCTTTATTTAAAAAAGTCCCGCCTGCATAACAATCCGGTCTATTCATCCGCATCTTTTCTCTTGACTTTAATTTCTTCGATTTGATTATCGGATGCTTTGGTCACGATATATTCGAACTCATCGTCTTCGATTTTTTCGCCGGTTTTCGGAATCCTGCCGAAAAGTTCCAATACATAACCGCCCAAGGATTCATAATCTTCCGATTGAGGCAGGTGCAATTGATATTTATCGTTTATGTCGTCGATATCGAGTTTGGCGGAAAAAAGGTAGGTATTTTCGTCCAATTGCTTATTGAGGAGTTCGTCTTTATCGTGCTCGTCTTCGATTTCGCCGAAAATTTTTTCCATGATATCTTCCAAAGTAATAATCCCCACCGTGCCGCCGTATTCACCGAAAACCACCGCCATACTTTTTTTAGATGCCGTCATTTTTTTAAGCAATTCATCGATGGGCATCGTCTCGGGTACCATAATTAACTTGCGTAAAATTTGCTTTATTTTCTTGGGCTTTTTGAATAAATCGAAAAAGTGCACATATCCCTTGATACGGTCGATCGTTTCGTCATAGGCAACGATTTTAGAATGTCCCGATTCCATAAAAAGTTCCTTAAGTTTTTCGGGTGATTCATTTATATCAATCCCCACAATATCCGTCCTGGGCACCATAATTTCACGTGCTTTTACATCGGCAAATTTCAAGGCGTTGGAAAAAATTTTAATTTCCGACTCTCCTTCATGATTGCCGGGTTCACTACTGACTTGCTTACTTAGATATTTATGCAATTCGGTTTTGGTAAGTGACAATTCGGAAATATTAATCGGGCCTTTGTAAAACAAACCGATGAGAAAGTTGGAAATTTTCATCACAATCCACGAAATCGGACGAAAAATCATATATACCAAATAAATGGGAAATGCAAAAACGCGCAAGGACGAATTGGCATATAATTGAAATATAATTTTGGGAAGAAATTCGGCCAAAAGCAATATAATCAGTCCGGAAAGAAAGGTTTGAATCAACAAACTCAGCCAAGGAGAAATATCGGGATAAAATTTCTGCAAGTAATCCGTGATTATTTTAGCCGAATAAATACCATATAAAACCAATGCGATATTATTTCCTACCAACATGGTGGTAATAAAATCTCCGGGGCTTTCGGTAATTTTTTGTAATAATTTGCCGGTAAAACTATCTTGTTTTTTATCCAGTTCGAGTTTTAATTTATTCGAGGTGACATAGGCAATTTCCATCCCCGAAAAAAAAGCCGACATAATAATCAAAAATAATATGGTGAGCCAAATCAGATTCATTTTTTGGTTTTTATATGGATGATTCCGGTTACGTTATTTACACGAGCCGTGGTGAAACTCATATTAGAATCAAAGCCGGTTCCTCGAATAAACTCGTCCTTTCGTCTGAATTCGATAGCCCTGTCGGTAAATATATGTTCATGCATACGGTCCCAAAAAAGTTGCGACGTCTTTAATTGACTGCTATCGGCACCGGTGATCACTACATTATCGATGAGTTCTACCATACCCGTTTTTTTATAAACAACCGCTTTGTCGGCTCGAATAGTGGTTTTTTCACCGACCTGCGGATTAAAAATTTCCATAAAAAGTCCCTTGGGAAAAATTTGTCTAGGAAATTCCATTTCGGTATAATCTTCCATTAGCGGCGAACGCATTCGCATGGCTATTCTTCCTTTAAGGGTATAAAAAGCTTCGAAATCCTTAGTAATTCCTGAAGCAAGTGGTTTCCTAGGACGTTCAAACAATTGTTTGGCACCCGATTTACTTTCACTACAAGAAAAAAGCACAATAACCGTCCCTGCAGAGACGGTTATCGCTATTAACCATGAATAAATTATCTTTTTCACTTTTTAGTTTGAAGGAACACGAACACTTCCTCCTACCCAGCATTTATCGAATTTAACAAGTTTCCCTCCCATTCCTTCGAGGAATATATCTTTTTTGGAAGGTGCACGTTTTTCATATTCAGCGGCAATGCTCAATGCTTTTCTTTTGATGGTCGGGTCCACGGCAGCCGCCTTGCGAGCCATTTCAGCCGCTTTCCAATAAATCGCCGTTTTTTCGAATTTGGTGTTACCGCATTCATTAGCGCTTGCTGCATATAAACTGGCTATTAACAAATAAGCTGGGCCCATAGAAGGTTTATATTTCAGCGCTTCGCGTGCCAGATTACGCGCTTTGGGTTTATTGCCTTGTTTTTTGGCCATAACCGCCATGCTGTATAAGATCTTTGCTTTGTTATACGGATCTTTTTCCAAATCCAATGCTTGTCTGTAATAGGACAATGCTTTGGAATAATTTCCTTCTTTTTTATAACGTATTGCCAAGAATCTTGCCGAGGTGGCCGAAGGTTCCAATTTATGAAGCGCTTCGACTATTTTTTTGAAAAGTTGCCCTTTGGTGCAATCTTTTGAAGCCAAACGGTTTGCAGCCCGCTTGAGCCATTTTACATCGGTTTTATTGGCTTCGAAATTATTCGAATAAAAAGGTACCAATGTGCCGCAATCGCCCAAATCACCCAATTCGTTATCCATTAACAAATATACCTTATCCATAGCCGGCAAATTCTTTTCCAGGGCTTTGAGTTTTTTACTCTCTTTGGATGTCAGTTCACCGGTTTCCTTTTTGGATTGCAGGGCTTCCATTTTTTTGGTAAGTTTTTCCATCATCGCATCCAAATGCTCGGTCAAATCATCGTATTTTGAAAACAATTCATCCAGTGTAATATCACCTTTTTTATATTTGGATACCAAGCCCTTAAACAAACCCAAATATGCTTTGGGATGAGTAAATTGATCGGGATAATTGGTAAATACTTCATTCAAAACTTCATAAATTTCTTCCGGCGTCCCTACTTTGTTTACAACCATCATCACACCTTTCATATGCAATGCTTTGGCCTTTTCTTGCGGGAAATATTTTACGCGTTCATCATAGAGGCGAATCATCTTTTCGGCATATTCTTTTTTCTTGGCCTCATCATCGGTATTTTTCATCAACCATTGATAAATCTTCACTCCGTCCACATAGATGGCTTTATGGAATCCGGGGCATTGATCATGTAGTTTCTTCCATGTAGGATACGCTTCCTTATAATTTTTTGCTTTGACAAACTCATGGGATACACTTAACCAGGTATCACAATTGGATTTGTCAACGGCTGTGGTGTCTTCTTGTGCAATAACTACGCTAAACATCAAAGAAAACAGTAAAATCGCTAATTTTTTCATATGCTTTTGTCTTTAATTTTTTAATTTATTTTTCGTTTTACAAACCATTTGTCTTTAAATGATAAACCGATTTTTAATTTTATTATTTTTTCCGAAATCAGATCGGGGCCGCCTCGTTTTACATATTCAAGTCCGATATTCACCGCGGAAAAATAATAATTCATCGGTAAACTCAAACCAAAGCTCATGCCAAATTCATTAACCGGTTGATTATCAAAGACCAAATCTCCATTTTTATAATAAAACCCGGCTTTATAAGTGATTCTTTTATAATATTTGACATGTGAGCGGAAGTCGGGCAACCAAAAGCCCCCCATTTTCAAGACCGATGCGTTCTTGTAGGAAACTTTATCCGAAGTAAAAAAGTCGTTTTGATAACCGCTCCATTTTTCGGTCTGCCATTCTACACCTGCATACCATTTTCTTTTCATCCCGAAGCCGAAGCCAATGCTGTATCCCGCAGGAATAAATTGCAGGGTGGTGTCTTGACGCAAATTCATTGTTCTTACAATACGTTCTCTACCATACGAACTGTCACTAATTTCCAATGTGCTGGTATTTTCGGAAATTATTTTAACGGGCAAAGTGTATAATAAGGCCGCTTGAAAATAATATTTTCTATTGAAAAAATGGGTCAAATCCATCGAAAAGTCAAGATTGCTACCCGAATAAACGGCATTATCCACTTGCCGGCTAATGGCATAAACATCTTGCTTATAATGAATAAAACGGGCTATTTTGTTGCCGAAATAATAATTATAAGAGATTCCCGCATTCAAACCTTTATAAAGTTTTAACCCTGCAGCCACAAATACGCGATTCAATCCGCCTTCGCCAGTTTTGGCTATTTTTTCATTTTCCAATTCTTTCATAATGAGATAGCCGCTTGTGGAATAGGGTTTGAATCCGAAACCTATTCCGCCACGCTTTCCTACCGGCACTCCCAAAGTAACATAGGGCACCATAAAAACACCCGCTCGTCCTTGTATATTACCCGATTTAAGTAAATATACATCAAAGGCCGAAGCCACGGAATAATTGACCAACTTCAAATTGGCCAATGATGAAGGAAGCATAAAGTTGTAATGCAAGGTGTCATTATACACATTCAAGTGACCCATGGAAAGATTTTCTACCGTCTGTTTTTCCACTTGGTCGCCGAATTTATAATAAGAAAAAGGGGAATAAGAACCGTCTTGTGCATATATGCTAAAAATCGAGAATAATAATATCAAAGCAAGGTATCTGAATTTGTTTATCATGTTCATCTTTTATCTCCTGTTTAAATCCGAAATTATTTTTAATCCGTATGCCAACAAAAATTTTTGAATAGCAAATATCTTAATTTTTAATGATTTGGACAAAAATTTTGCATTTCCACCTGTTAAAACGATTTTTATGCCCGGGTATTGCTTCCGGTAATCGACAATGAGACCTTCTATTTCCTTTAAAACACCATGAATTACTCCCGAATGAATGGAAAGATCGGTCCGCTTGCCTATTAAAGGGGGTAATTTCTCATCGAATTTCAGCAAAGGCAAACCGGCCGTATAATCATGCAATGCACGGTAACGCATTTCGATACCCGGTGAAATAGCTCCGCCCAGATATTTGGATTCTGCATCCAAATAATCATAAGTAATGCAAGTACCGGCATCAATAACCAAAATATTATTACCGTATAATAGCTTCGCACCCGCCACCAGGGCGATTCTATCGGCGCCTAAGGTATCGGATTCATATAAAATTTCAAATGGTAAATTAATTCCGGGCGAGACATACAAAACCTTTTCGGATTGCTCTCGTAATAATTTTTCCAAGCGCTTGTCCGGTTTGCCGGTACGTACTACAATGATATTATTTATTTTTTTCCACGGAATATCTTTATAACCGAAAACTTTTTCTTCTAGTTTTCCATGGTCAAACAAGTAATATTTTATACGCGTATTCCCTATATCAATGCCCACATTCATGTTATTTTACTTTTAGGTTCAATTCACGCTCCGTATCAATCATCTCATGCAAAAGTTGGTATATATAATCTTCGAATTGTAATAAAAAATTATCCGAATCGTCAATTTCCTTATGCAATACCGGCCCTTTTTTTCGTACGGTATAAATTACCGGAATCGGATTTACTTCACTATCGGCGAAAAGCAAATCACTATTTTTTAACAACCAAAGATAGAAATATACTTGGAATTGATATTTGTTATTACCTTTCTTAAATTTTTTCTCAAAATCATAATTACCCGTATTAGAATCTTTTGAAATGGATAAATTATCAACCGACCCGGTTTTATAATCCACAATACGAATTTGACCGTCCAAGCGATCGATTCTATCAATAAATCCTTTGAATTTTACGGAACCTATACGGGGAATTTCTTTTGTGATTTCCAAGTATTTTTCAGTCAGCAAAATTATCAATTCTTTCCCTTGTCGAACTTCTTGTAAGTCCATTTTCAATAATTTTTTAACCATCTGTTTGGCGCTTTCCAATGCCAAAATATTTTTTCCGCGCAATTTGAAATTTTTACGGTAAGGTATTTTTAAATATTCTTCAAAAAAAATTTTCGTTACCCGGTCATCAACTTCCTTTATCAATTTTCTCAAAATATTTTCGGTAAGCACTTGATTTTCATAAGGTTTGTACATTTCTTCGAAAGCCCGGTGAACCACATCTCCCATCCTGTTTGCAGCAATATAATCCTCCAAATCCGGTTTATCTTTCCAATTGAGAACGTATTTCCTGAAAAAATCCACAGGATATGACTTATAAGACATTATCATAGAAGCCGAAACACCGTGATGGTGAAAATAATGCAACAATTTCCGGGCAAATAGAGCATCTTTCGATATTTTTTCAGTCTCGCTTATGGTTCGTGGATTTTCTTCAATGGCCATTTCTTTGAGATCGACATGCTCATTTTTTAATTTTTCCTTCAATTGCAAAATATATCGTGACGGCTCTCCGGCTACCAATCCGGAGGTAGAAATATCATAAAGCATCCAAATTTGCTTTGCTCTTGATAGCAACCGGTAAAAATGATAGGCCGAAATGGCATTCTTTTCATCATATACTGGCATTGAAAAATGTTTCCTAATGTCATAAGGAATAAAACTTCCCGTATCTTTACCTTTGGGCAATATGCCTTCATTCATACCCAATAAAAAAACGCGGTCAAAATCCAACAAACGTGTTTCCAAAAGACCCATAATTTGATAACCCGATAACGGTTTGCCCTCGAAATGTACATGCAGTTCCCGGTTCATTCTCCTAAAAAATTTCAATAATGCCCCTATATTTTCAAATACTTTGTATTGGGTTTGCATATCTTGTAATCGTTCGATCAAATCGGATAATTCCACCAATGCTACCTTTTCGGGTTCATATTTCGGAATATTTTTAAACAAAATATCGATGATCGAATTTAAAATACTTAACAACTGGGCGGGTGTACGGATGACCGGGAAATAGGCCTGTAAATCATATCGGGATATTAATTCGAAAAAATCAGACATATCAATGAATTTCGACCTGTTTTCAAAAATGACCTTTTTTAGAGATTTTATATTTTCACCCTGAGGAATAAAATAAGGGTGGCTCGCGAGATAAAGAAAATCTTTTAGATTCACATTTTTATTGCGCTCCAAATCACTGTAAAAGCGAATGTAATGATCTATAAAACTTCCGGTTTGCATACGTTCAACGGGCAAAGAAAAAGTAAGATTGACTTCTTCTAATTCATCGGGCAATGCATAAAGCAATTCATTGAACATAGCGGGGTCATTGAGTACCACCAAAGTTTTGAGTCGAAACTCTTTTTTATTTTCAGGATTGGCTTTTTCCAGTTCAAGCAATTGATTTACCGTAAATTGAACTTGAGACAATTCATCGGTCGTTTGAACGATACGGATTTTTTTCGGCTCCCGGAAAGCATCGAAAACCCAATTGAATTCATCGCCGAATTTTTTCGAATCTCGATTTCGACGAAGAAATAATCCGGCTTCAAAGGGTTCGTCCAAATAAAACCGATCGGCATCCCAAAAAATTTTGGCTTTTTTTTCTTGAATTAAGCGCTCGAAAATTTTTTCTTCCGACTTGGTCAAGGCATTAAAACCCGCCAAATAAATTTCTTCCCGGCCGAACTTATTTTTCCAACGATCATAAGTTTCCACCGCTTCGCGGTATATCATGCCGTCGTAGGCCTTGTGTTGTGAATTTAATTTCTCTTTGAAACGGCGATAAATTTCCGGCAGCAATTCAAAAAATTTCAGATAATCGTTCATTTGTTGCGACCGGTTATCTTCGCCGGGTTCCCATTGCTCGATTGCTTTTATTTCTTTCAAATATTGTAAAATCTTCTCGGGCGACACCAAAAACTTATCGATTTCATCAAAATCATTCAATAAAATATGCCCCCATCCGATAAACTGCTCGAAAGTATGCGGCTCCAATCCGGCCCGTTGGGCAACTTGACCGTAAACCTCGAATAAACTCAGTAGCAAGTCATATTTTTCGGCGGGTTCACGGCCGGTCAAATAACCGAAAAAATCCGTCACGGAAAATATTCGCGGTGCAATAACGGGACCATCGGACAACTCATTTAATTTTTTTTCCAAAAACAATGCGGGCCGGCGGTTGGGAAATACAACGGTTTTACGATGTAATTCTCCCCCTTCGATAAGTTCACGGGCAAGTTTATCGATAAATCCTTCCATGGAGGGTTCAGTTCATAAACAAAATAATCCGGCGGGGAGTGGCGTCTTTTTGAATCCAATCGATATCCGCTTCGGACAAGGTCTTATTTCGGGCTTGGTCCACCAAATCTTCATTATTAAATTCCAATATGGCATTCAAATCGTCCACATAAACCACCACATGCCGAAGTGTTTTCTCGGCTCTTTTGATCCGGTGATTTTTTCGCCATTGTTCGAAATTATTTTTCAACCCCATGCCTTTGTTCGACCGAAATGAAGGCGACACAATTTCTACGGCATATAATTCCAAGGTATCTTTCCCGGGCTGAAAGATAAGTATCATCTGCTTTCGCCCCGTTTTCTCATCGGTTACTTCCATGATGCTTTGGTCCACAATGCCGGAAACTTTCTTCAAATCCAATAAATTTTCGTTTTTCAAAGTTGCCCGGACCTCTTCGGGAGTCATTTTTCCAGTTAATTCTCCCACTTTGTTTTTCGAAAAAACATGAGAATTGTCTTTGTGGCATGCACTGATCAGGACAAGTAAAGTGAAAAAGAAAAAATATTTTTTCATAACGGACGGGTTTAGAAAGTAAAGGTAATGAATCTTATGGAAATATTTCAATCCGATTTTATGCTCAAGTCCCAACATACATTCCTAATGAATGGACAAAATATGTCGAAAACCAAGCGGGTCGAAGTTTTTTTCGCAGCGCGATTTTTTGCTTCTTTTTTCTAAAAAAAGATGAAGGAAAATAAATCTTTTGGGCTACCGAAAAATCGAATTAAAAATACCATGTGAATGAGAGCAAATAAGAAAGAAGGTAAATATTCATCCACGATAAAAAATACTCACCTCCTATTTCCACTGCCACGTCTCAATCATATGTTTTACATCATTTTTAAGATACTCCAACGGCGGACGAATACTATCGTAATTGGGAACGGCCCGGAAATACAACGAACCGGTTACAAAATGATGCATGCTGTCGGTTACATGAAATTGAAGCGGCGAAGCGGCATTTCCCGTCACGTAATTAATACGCGCATAAACGTTCTTTTTGGGGTTGGCAAAATCTTCATAATAAAAATCATCCGCTTTAACGGCATGCTTATAGGTGAGTTTTTCGGCATCGACCAGCAATTGTTCCAAATTATTCTTGACAGGCGAATAGGTAAAATAAAACCGTGCTTTCATGAGGGGATAATGCAAATTGAAAGTGGTATCGGAAGTTATTTCGGTCCGGGCATATACGGATTTTTCAAAAACAAACGGAAATTTTTCATCGAATTTTTCATATGCATGCGGCGGATATTCCAAGCGCAAATATGCTGCCGGTTTGGGGATACTATCTTCACCGCGACAAGAAATCAAAACAATCATAAACGAGAAGATGACAAGAATCCGGCTCATTTTTTTTGACGTTTGACCGTTATTTTATCCAATCGGTTTTTGTCGATTTCTTTTATGGTAAATTCATATCCGTTGAACTTGATTTTATCGTTTATTCCGGGAAACACACCGTTAAGTTCCAAAATCAACCCGGCCAGACTTTCGGAAGGGCCTTTGGCTTCTTCGAATTTTTCAACGGTCTCATCATCCATTTCCATGTATTTATAAAAATCTTTCAATGGTGTTTTACCTTCGAAAATATAAGTATGGGCATTTACTTTTCTGAACGGCAAAGTTTCTTTATCGTGCTCGTCGCGAATTTCTTCGCCCAAAACTTCTTCAATGACATCTTCGAGAGTGATCAATCCCGAAGTGCCGCCGTATTCATCTACCACAATGGCCAAATGCATTCGTTTTTTCTGAAATTCTTTTAGCAAATCGTCCAATTTGATATTTTCCGGCACAAAAAAAGCCGGCCGGATTAAGCGTGTCCAGTCAAAATCGGGTCGGTCCAAATACGGAATCAAATCCTTGGCAAAAAGAATACCCTTGATGTGGTCCAAATCACCATGATAAACCGGAATCCGGGAATATCCCTTTTCTTGAATTTTTTTAATTACACTTTGTAAATCTTCATCGTCCGAAACGGCAAAAATATCCATGCGCGGCTTCATGATTTGTTTGGCTTCCGTGTTACCGAATTCGAGAATACCCGTGAGAATACGTTTTTCTTCGCGGGTGGCTTCGTCTTCGGTCATTTCGAGTACTTTACTTAAATCGTCACGTGAAAACAGTTGATTTTCAACGCTTAAGTGTTTTTCTAACTTATCTGTAATTTTGGTCATCGGGACCACCAACACGGAAAAAATTTTCTGAAAAAAACTTAAAAGCGGAGCGGTTTTTTTGGCAAATCCCAAATCATTTTGAGTGGCAAAAACTTTGGGTAGAATTTCACCGAAAAATAAAATCACCGCCGTAATCAACACCACCTCTACCAAGAATCGAACCGTTTCATTGACTCCGGTCAAAAGAGAAGCCGCAATGTAGGAAGCCAGGATAACGATACTGATATTAATAAAATTATTGGCTACCAAAATCGTAGCAAGCAATTTTTCGGGATGACGCAATAGTTTGTTGATTTTTTTCCGGTCTTCGGTGTTGTCATCGTCCGAGGGCTTTTCCTTCAATTGGAAGAACGCCACTTCGGAGCCGGAAACAAGGGCCGACAAAAAAAGCAGGAGAATAATAATCAGAATATACCATATTAAATGATGCCAATCCTGAAGCGGAACAGTATCGCTTTCCATTTTTTATGCGAATTTGATTTTAAAATGGCAAATCGTCGCCGTCGTTTGTATCGGTATTTTCGGTTTCGGGTCCGGATGTTTTTTGCGAAGAATAATCTTGCCCCGTAGTTTGATTCGCAGACGGTGCGGATGCATCCTGTTGAGCGGGCTTAGGCGACAAAAAAGTAAACTGCTGCACATGAATTTCGGTAAAATACCGTTTGTTTCCTTCCTTGTCGGTATATTCACGCGTTCTGATTTTTCCTTCAATATAAATTTTATCGCCTTTTCTTAAATAATTTTTGAAAATTTCGGCTACTTGATTGCGGGCCACGATGTTATGCCATTCGGTACGTTCAACACGCTGCCCCGTCCGGTCCTTGTAAACCTCCGAAGTAGCCAAAGGAAATCTCGCTACAAGCGATTGATTATCAAAATAATGCACTTCCACATCTTTCCCGACGTTGCCAATCAACATCACTTTGTTTAAAGTTCCGTTCATAATTTCAAATAAAATTTTATGTGTCAAAGTTAGGTATATTTATCATATCATCCAAAATCCTGCGCAACACCACGGGAAATGCCATTTTTTGTAATGAATCGTAATCAAAATACCGGCCATCTTGCACCACCGAACCGGTCAGCCAAAAATTCAACTGCAAATCCTGATGGGTCAATTGATGTTTTACCGTTTGCACATGCCGAAGCGTACCGGATCGAATATGGAATTTTTTGCGAAACTTATCCATCACTTCTCGTTCGGATAACGGCCCCGCGGATTCGAATCCGGGAAACTCGTATAATCCGTGCCATATATCGTTATTTTGGCGTTTACGCACGGCAACACCTCGAGGCGTCATCGATATCAAATAATAAAAAAACCTCTTCCGCGAAGCTTTACGCGGAATTTTTACCGGCAAACGCTCCACCGCATCATTGGCATAAGCCGCACAATAATTCTTTACCGGACAATTTTCGCATCCGGGATTTTTAGGTACACATTGCAATGCCCCGAATTCCATTATACTTTGATTATGAAGAGCCGGATTCGACCGGTCTAAAAATTCACCGGCAACCCGGGCAAAGAGTTTCTTGCCCGCCGAACTATTAATGGCCGTATCGATATGAAATATTCTTGACAAAACACGATACACATTTCCGTCCGTCACGGCTACGGGTTCATCATAAGCAAACGAGGCAATTGCCGCCGCCGTATAAGGACCTATTCCGGGCAGTTTCAAAAGTTCCTTATAAGTCCCCGGAAATTTTCCATCATGTTGATTGACAACAATTTTAGCAGTCTTGTGCAAATTTTCGGCTCTTCGATAATAACCCAATCCTTCCCATAGTTTTTTTATCCGGTCATGGGGCGCCCGGGCCAAAGCATGCACATCGGGAAAATGCTTGAGAAAATTCATAAAATAAGGCATCCCTTGATCGACACGTGTTTGTTGCAAAATAATTTCAGAAAGCCATATCACATAAGGATCGCGGGTATTACGCCATGGTAAATCCCGTTTATGAACGGCATACCAATCTTTGAGGGCACGACGAATGTTTTGCATTTCAGGTCCCGGCATCATGGATAATAATAAATAATAATTTCTTCGGGTAGATAGCGGGTCAGCAAGTACATCGCTTGTTTTTTGGGCAATATATCCGCTTGATAATCACCGGAAAGACGAGTCATGGTTTTACCGTCGTAAATAACCACTTCTTTAGCGGCTTTGTCTATAAAGACATAATAGGGTTTCTTATTATAAAAAACGATACGCGGATATGCAAATTGCGATTCGGGCACATCTATTTTTTTCCCGTTAATCCAAACGGTCTTTTCACCCAAAATCAGACTGCGATTGGCGGCAAACCGGGCATCCTTAATCCCGGAATAATCCGGATGAACACTCATTTTTCCACGGGTATCCAAATGTATTAATTCTCCTTTGGAACTCACACTGTAAAACCGGTTTTTATGTACAAACCATGGGATTTTCACCTTGATTTTTTCCTTGATTTTTATACGATCCTTACCACGCCGATTCACAATTCTCAAGGTACCGTCTTTTTGTTGCAGGAAAATATAATCTTTATCTTTGATGCGCAAATGTTGGGGCGGAAATTGCAATTCCGCAGTCAATTTTACGGGCGAAAAACCTTTGACCCGCCTTGCTTTCAAATCATACATTTCCACCCGATTGTTCCGGGCCACACCTATCCGGTAATTTTTATTGTGATCGTAATCAAAAACGGCCACCGGCGCACTGAGATCCATCTTTAACGGAAAGGGTTTGATATAATTACCCAAAATATCCAACAAATAAATTCCTTTGGCGGTGGAAAATAACAACTGGCGTTTGCCGTTCTTGAACATATCCACTTGATGAATACGGCCTGTAATAGGTTCGCCGATATCCTTTTTCCATTTGATTTTCCCTTTGGCATCCACCAATACCAAACGATTTTGAGTATCTTGATAAATAATTTCGTATTTCTTGGTCCGGTGGTTATATATCCATTGAGGTGCTACTTGAAAATCATAAGCGGATTTAAAACCGGACAACTTTTTCCATTGATTGCGGGGGGCTTTTCCGGAAGTATTCTTGCCGGCGGATCCGGTGGCGAAAGACGGGGCTTTAAAATTCACAAAGAGCATATCACCGGACCGGGTCAGAGTGAAAAATTTTTCATCGAACATGGCACCCAAGTGGTATTCCGAAGCGGTCTTTTCGCGCATTTGCCTAAATGTCTCCGTGGCCGCCAGCACGCGGTTATTATCAATATCCGCTATTAATTTTTTGGCCGCCTCCAGTGTGGGTGACCAAATCACATAACGATCGTAAGCGATAGCGTAAGGATAGGATTGCTTCCGGAATAAGGGAAAGAAAAGTTTTCCTAACAATAAGGAATCTTTGCCCGTGCGATAAATTTCCACATCATTATGTGTGGATTCGATTGAAAAGCTTCCCAATAATTTCTCGGGTTCCGAACCGAAAAAACTCACCGCATATCCGTTTGCCTTTCCGCCCGATTGCGTCACGGATTTCAAGGATTTAAATTCATTGACGGTAAGCGGTTCGTGCCGGTAGCCCGTATAAGTTTTAAAATCCGACCACGATTTATTAAATAAATCAAACGAATCGAAATTTAGCGTGATGCATCGTTCGGTACCGGCGGGCAAATATGCTTCGGGATGTGATTCAAACGGCGAAACCTGTTCGAATATTTCCGAAATATTGCGTGTCGAAGGAGAAGCAACGGCTATGCCGCTGTAAGCATGCTCGCCCGTATTTTCCAAATCCAAGATGACGGCTTCGCCCAAGTGTTTAAACACAAAACCATGATCGATGAAAACGGACTTCGAAACGGACGCCTGAGACGGAAAAATAAACCAATGACCCGAGGCCTCCGGGTTAGTAAAATGTTGAAATTCTGCCACTTTCTCATCTCCCATAAAATCACCCGGCAAGGTTCTGATTAATTTTTCTATAAGAATGTGATTGTCCGAGACAATCGAATAATCGCGACCGGGCAAATAGTAAAAATCCTTATTGAATTCGATGAATTTATAATAAACTTTTCCGTTGTGATTTAATGTATCCCGTCGTTTAAATGGAATCGTATCATCCGGCGACAACAAAGCCAACATATCGGTTGAACCGTTATTTTGGAAAAAATGAACAAGCGTATGGACACCCGGATTGATTGTCCGCATCATATTCCAAGCCGCTTTATCGAATAATTGACCGCTCAGATAATCCTGATGTTTTTCAAAAAAATCTTGTTCGTTAGTTTGTAATATATACGAAGCGTTTTTAATAAACCGGGGATTAAAATCATCTTTCTTGTGCCCCTTACACGCCACTGTTATCAGAAGCGGAAGAATAATCCATATTATTTTCTTGCCAACCATAATTCCGGATTAAGTTTATGTCTGTTTTTATAAATCTTGAATTTTAATACACTCAGTCCGCTTGCCGGATCCTTTGCCACCGTACCGATTATTTGTCCGGTTTTTACCTTTTGTCCCTTTTTCACATAAACTTCTTTCAAATTTCCGTAAATGCTCAAATAATTACCATGCCTTACCATGACAATTTGATTTCCGCCGGGTACAATTTGAATCATCATCACTTCACCGTCAAATATGGCCCTGACTTTTTCATTTTCGGGGACATTGATATAAATGCCCAAACTTTCTACCATCACGTTTTTATAAACCGGATGGGGTTGTTTTCCGAAATGTCTCGATACATATCCCCGCCTTACGGGCCAAGGCAATCTCCCTTTGTTGGCCGAAAATGCGGCTGCCAGTTTTTTTCCTTCGGGAGTGAGTACAAATTCACGCGAACTTTTACCCGCTTTTCTATTGTTGCGGGCAATTTCCTCGGCGATTATTTTTTCAATCATCCTGTCGATTCGCCGGGCTTCGCGTTGTTTCTTCCTGATTTGAGAAATATATTTCCGTTTTTTCTTTCGAAGTTGGGCCAATAAATTTTCCTGTTTACTCTTTTCTTTTTGCAGTAAGCGCTGTTCGTCGGACAAATTGGTAAGCAGGTTTTTTTTCTTGGCTTTTTCCGTTTCCAAACGCTTGACCAATGCTTGAAGTTTTTCCTCTTTTTCCCGGATGGCCTGGGCTTTCTTTTTCACATAGTCGGAATATTCTTTAATATATCGCATCCGCCGCCATGCTTGCCGGAAACTTTCCGAAGAAAGAATAAAATACAATACCTTTTCTTTGGACGAAAATTTATACATTTTTCGAATGGCCTCCGCATAATTTTTTCGTAATAAGCGAAGTTCGGCATTCAACATATCCAATGAATCGTTTTTACGGTTAATAATCCTATCCAATCCCTTGATTTCTCTTTTGA
This sequence comes from Flavobacteriales bacterium, assembly GCA_027067965.1. Taxonomy (GTDB): domain Bacteria; phylum Bacteroidota; class Bacteroidia; order Flavobacteriales; family Flavobacteriaceae; genus JAADED01. The sequence goes on from JAMOUV010000007.1 coordinate 178,274, forward strand.
TATTATTGATCAATTTTTGCCGCAAATTGATTTTCCGGACCGTTAATTCATATTCCGCCAGAATATTTTTTTCTTTGGAGCGGGTTCTTCGCAAATCGGAATTAATGCGATTGATTTGTTCGGTTATTTGCCGGCGTTTTTTTTCAAGTTGAGCACGGGTTTGAGCAAATATGTTTTGCACATTTGCCGATAAGAAAATGAAGAATAAAAGAAAAATCAGACTACGCTTATTCAATGCCGGAGATTTAAAATGGCAATTTACGAAAAACCTTTAGATGAACGGGCTAAAAATCGAATTTTAATTGTTCAACGTTCGGATGAAACGATTTGCGATGATAGCGGGTCACACCATATTGACGAATAGCCGCCTTATGAGCAGGAGTGGCATAGCCCTTATTATTTCGCCAAAGATATTGTGGAAAACGCTTATCAATCACTTTCATAAAATCATCTCTGAAGGTCTTGGCCAAAATCGATGCGGCGGCAATGGATTGAAATTTTTCATCACCGTTGACCACGGTTTCATATCCGATATTTCCGAAAGGTTTAAACCGGTTACCGTCCACAATAATAAATTCGGGACGAACGGGCAAGTATTTTATCGCCTGATGCATGGCCAGAATCGAGGCATTCAAAATATTGATTTTATCTATTATATATTGAGACACAAAAGCCACCCGCCATGCCACCGCATGCCGAATGATTATCTCGCGAAGTTCTTCACGTTTGGCCGCACTTAGTTTTTTACTATCATTGAGTTCGGGATGATAAAAATCCGGCTTCAAAATGACGGCTGCCGCTACCACAGGCCCCGCCAAAGCCCCGCGCCCGGCCTCATCGGTACCCGCTTCAAATCTTTTGTCGGAAAGTTTTGTTTTTAAATAATTTTTTTTCATATTGCAACAATAATAAATATTATTGTATTCGAATAATATTTTTGTAATTAAAGCCCTTTTAAGATATCAATTTTTTAAACAATTTCAGGAACAATGAAAAGGATTTTGCTACTTTTTGTATTTGTGCTATTAGAACTGTCCGGTGTGATTAATGCCCAAACGCAACAATGCAATTTATTGGAAATCGAAGGAGAGACATCTATCAATTGTTTAAGTCCATCCACCTGTGTGACCTTAAACGCATCCATTATGATTGGTGTAAGAAAAGAAACCACTTCTTATCTAATCAACGGAAGTGTTCCTTGTCCGCCTCCTCCGGTTGACAACGGGATTCCTACCTCTATTACATTGGATGACGAATGGTCACCGGTCATACCTTTACCTTTCACTTTTTATTTTTTCGGACAAGCATACAATGAATTAATTATCGGTGATAATGGTGTCGTTTCATTTGATACACGTCAACCGGGGCAAAGAGCGACCGGTCGATGTGAATGGAGCTTTAATGTCTCCGCTCCGAATCCATCGTTATTTAAAAATACCATTTTCGGTGCTTATCATGACTTATTGGTAGATCCTACCATAGGAGGTGGCGGAGAAATTGTATATTATGTGTCCGGCACCGCCCCCGAAAGAAAATTTGTAGTGGATTTTAGAAATGTTTCTCAATACCAATGTACAAGTTTACATACCAACCAACGAATTATTCTCCATGAATCGTCCAATGTAATTGATGTGGAAATTATAGATAAACCCGTTTGTGCCCAGTGGAACCACGGAAATGCTTTGATAGCCATTCAAAACAAACTCGGTAATGTGGCCTATGTTCCGCAAGGCCGTAATACGGGTAACTGGGGCGCATCCGATGAATTATGGCGTTTTGTGCCGAATGGAAATGCCATTTCTTCCTCCTTTGAATACAAATGGTATGATCTTTCTACCAATACATTAATATCTACTCAAGAATCCATCCAAGTTTGTCCCACAAGGACCACCGATTACCGTTTGGAGGTAAGCGTGATTCGTCCAAGGGATATAGTAAGATTAAGTAAAAACATAACCGTAAATGTGGATTATTCGCATGATGAGGTGGACTTGGGTCCCGATCAACAAATGTGCCCGGGAGACCATATTCAATTGGATGGTACCGTGGAAAATGCCACTGCTTATCAATGGCAAAGAAATGGTGTGGATATTCCGGGAGCAACCGAGGCCACCTATACTGCCACTGAAGACGGAATCTATACGGTAAATGTAGAAATCGGAATTTGTAGTACTTCGGATTCCATGGAAATTACCTATTATCCGCATCCCGAGATTGACTTGGGACCGGATATGGAAGTATGTGAAGGAGAAACCGCCATATTGGATGCTACTCCTTCCAATCAATCGGGCAATGAAACTTATGAATGGCAAAAAGACGGGCAAGTAATATCGGGAGCCACTGCAAGTACGCTTGAAGTAAACGAAACAGGAACTTATGTAGTAACGGTTAATGCCCCCAACATGTGTGTGGTAACCGATACCATTCGAGTGCATTTTCAACCTAAACCCGAATTGGATCTAGGAGAAGACAAAATATTTTGTTCTTATGAAACAGCAGTTATCAGCGCAAATATCACTGACGGGTCTTCCTATGAATGGACAATTAACGGAACCCCTTCAGACAGCAACCAAAACGAAATAGAAATTTCCGGAAGCGGAGAATACGATATTATTTTAACCATGACCAAAGGCGTCTGTACAGTGGAAGATAGCATTCATATTACTATCTTGGATCCTATAATTGTGGAACCCGAACCCATTCTTTTCGGCGAATTAATTATCCATGCATCCGGAGGAATACCTCCATATAAATATGCTGTGGACCAATCGGAATTTCAAGATGACAATCATTTTTATAACTTATCCGACGGAGAACATATGGCTCGGGTGAAAGATTCGCATAACTGTATAGCGGAAATTACGACACATGTAACCAATTTAATAATTCCTACTTATTTTTCTCCTAATAATGACGGCATCGCAGATATTTGGAGAATCGGTAATGCCGAATTAATGCCCGGATCAAAATTATATGTATATGACCGGTATGGCAAATTAATAAAAGAATTGGGCGTCGATGCAGAGAGTTTTTGGGATGGCACCTACAATGGAAAGGCCGTATTTAGTGATGATTATTGGTATGTATTGATTTTGAACAACGGTAAAGTTTATAAAGGCCATTTTTCCCTGATACGATAATCATTTAAAAATTAATTTTTAACCGCTCCTTTTTGAGCGGTTTTTTTATTTAAACGAAAACAAATATCTTTAACTTAGAAAAATTACACATGAAAATAGCCGAAAAAGCATGGAAGATTTTTAATGAAAGTATTCATGACTATCATCGATTCGATAATGTGAACCAACCGATTCAAAACCCATATCCAGCCGATAGTCTGGAACATTTGTTTTATTTGAAAAATTGGATAGATACCGTTCAATGGCATTTGGAAGACCTGATCAGAGACCCGGACATCGATCCGGTAAAAGCATTAGAATTAAAAAGACGTATTGATAAATCCAATCAAGAAAGAACCGACACGGTGGAATATATCGATAGTTATTTTCTCAATTTATTTAAAGATGTAAAACCCCTTCCCGGTGCCAAAATCAATACCGAAAGTCCCGCTTGGGCATTAGACCGGCTTTCCATTCTCGCGCTTAAACTCTATCATATGGATGAAGAACGTAAACGGAAAGATATTACTGCCGAAAAAAAAGCCGAATTAGAAGAGAAATACCGTATCTTAAAGGAACAATATCGCGACCTCTCCACCGCTATCGACGAATTACTAAGCGAAATAGAAGAAGGGAAAAAATACATGAAAGTTTACAAGCAAATGAAAATGTATAATGACCCCGAACTCAATCCCGTGCTTTACGGCAAGAAATCTAAATAAACCCGATGAAAAGTATTTTGGTTTTTCGTTTTTCGTCACTTGGAGACGTGGCCATGACCTATCCCGTCCTGAAAACTTTAACGGAAACCCATCCCGAAATAAAAATTCAACTCGTATCTCGACCTTTTTTTGCTCCCATATTTAAACATTTGCCAAAGATAGAATTTATTCCCGCCTCCGTCGATACGACTTATAAGGGATTGCCGGGACTATACAAACTCTTTAAAGACCTAAAAACCGGAAATCTGGATTTGGTGGCCGATTTACATGATGTCCTTCGCACAAAAGTTTTACGAAACTTTTTTCGTCTCACGGGCACGCCCGTTTATGTAATTGACAAAGGCCGAAAAGAAAAAAAACATTTGGTCCGTACTCCTTTGGAACACAATCGCCCTCTCAAATCCACTCATGAGCGTTATACCGACGTCTTCCGAAAAGCGGGATTTCCCCTGGACCTCTCTTTATTTAAGCCGGAAAAACCTCTCTTGGATAGTCCGGTAAAATTATTCCTCGCTCCTTTTTTCAAAACAAAATTAATCGGCGTGGCTCCCTTAGCCAAGCACCCGGGCAAACAATATCCACTTGGCGGTACAAAAGAGGCCATTCGCTTGATTTTAGAAGAAAATCGAGATGCGGTTGTTTTTTTATTCGGGTCACCCGATGAAAAACCGATTCTGGATAGCATCATTCCCGATCCGCATCGCGTTTTTAATCTTGCCGGCATGTTTTCTTTTGCCGAAGAATTGCAAATCATAAGCCGTTTGGATATCATGCTCTCAATGGATTCCGGAAATGGTCACTTGGCGGCCAATTACGGCATTCCGGTAATAACCGTCTGGGGTATCACTCATCCTTATGCTGGATTTGCGCCTTTTGGACAAACTCCCGACCGGCAAATCCTACCTGACATCAAAAAATTTCCTATGCTTCCATGTTCCATATACGGCAATAAAATTTGCCCCGGTTATGAAAAAATATGGGATGATATTTTGCCGGAATATATTGCCGAAAAGGTGCTAACCAATTTGTCATAATTCATCTTCACAATGGCTTTATTCTGCTGAAACAATATTGATAATATTAGTGTAATAAAAAAGCCGTTCTCGAGTGAGAACGGCTTTTGTTTTAGATTAAGACGGGCGGCGACGTACTTTCCCGGGTGTTACCCCAGTATCATCCGCGCTGACGGGCTTAACGACTCTGTTCGGAATGGTAAG
>JAMOUV010000008.1 GCA_027067965.1 Flavobacteriales bacterium
TTGACGTAAAAATCCGAGTAACAGGATTCGATTTCAAAGCTCCCGGTCAGCCCACCATTCATGTAAATGGTAATAAATTAAATGACCGTGCCAAGAGTGCCTTACGTCGGGTAAAACGCGGACAAACCGTTCAAATTTACGGTATCAAAACCAAATTAGTAGGTAATAGTAAATACAAAATGAAAGAAGCCACTCCGGTGGTCATTGAAATCACAAATTAATGAGGTTATGAAAAAAATTGTTTTAATTATTCCGTTGATCTTTTTCACCTTGACCCTTCATAGTCAAGCCAATATCCTCAATGCCAAAACACCTCAAGAAATCGGGCTTAAAACACCCCAACAAATTAAGCAAGATAATTCAAAGCCCTTACCTTATCCCTACACGGACGATAAAGATGTTTTATGGAGTATCCAAGTATGGGAACGTATCGATTTGGACGAACGGTTTAATTTACCCCTTTATTACCCCACCGATTCCATGTTTAGTACGACCGATCGGAAAGCACTTTTTGATGTATTATTGGAAGGAATTAAAAACGGACGTATTAAAGAGGTGTACGCAGATACCTATTTTAAAGAAAAATTGTCTTGGAAAGACATGGAAGAACGACTTACTTTTGTCGATACAATGGAAGCCGGTATAGACCAATATAACTACGAAGGTAAAGTAGATGAAGAATATATCCGTCGCATGCAATTAACTCCGGCAGATATCGAAGAATATCGTATCCGTGGTGTATGGTATTTTGATGCCCGTTATGGCGAGCTGCGTTACCGCTTAATAGGAATTGCACCCGTTGCATACGACTTGCGAGCCACCGCCAAGGGAATGGATGCCGAATTGGTGGAATTATTTTGGATATTTTATCCCGACGCAAGAGATGTTTTGCACGAATACAATGCTTATAATCCGCGTAATAATGCTCGTCCCATTAATTTTGATCATATGCTGAATGCCCGGTTTTTTACAACAGTTATTTATAAAACAAGTAATGAATATGGCGACAGGGAAATCAGAGAATATTTGCATGAAGACGCTCTGCGGCAATTACTCGAATCCCAGCGTATAAAAGAAATGATACGCGAATACGAAGAAGATCAATGGAATTATTAAAACAAAAAAACCTTTATTTCAAAAAAGACCGCCCATTGGAGCGGTCTTTTTATATTTGCATAAACTTTTTTTATGTTAGATAAAAAACTCAATATTATTAAACAACGCTTTGCGGAATTATCCGAAAAAATGATTAATCCCGCCATTATCAACGATCGAAAAAAATATGTACAAATTAATAAAGAATATAAAGCTCTCGAACCACTGATAAAACTAATCGATGCATACGAATTAAGGAAAAAACAATTGAAAGAAGCCGAAGAAATCTTAAAAACCGAAAAAGACAAAGAAATGCGGGAATTAGCAAAATCGGAGGCCGAAAATCTAAGGGACGAATTATCTCAACTGGAAGGAGAAATCAAACTTATGCTTATTCCTAAAGATGAAGAAGACGATAAAAATGCCATCATGGAAATTCGCGCCGGAACAGGAGGTGATGAAGCCTCTTTATTTGCAGGTGATTTATTTCGGATGTATATGAAATTTGCCGAAAAAAAAGGATGGAAAATCGATGTTGTGGATTATAATGAAGGCACTTCCGGCGGTTTTAAGGAAATTATTTTCAACGTGAGCGGCAATGATGTATACGGCACCTTAAAATACGAAGCCGGAGTTCATCGGGTGCAACGAGTACCTCAAACCGAAACACAAGGAAGAGTTCATACTTCGGCGGCAACAGTAACCGTGTTGCCCGAAGCCGAAGAATTCGACGTGGAAATCAATATGAAAGATATACGCAAGGATCTTTTCATGTCTTCCGGTCCCGGTGGACAATCGGTTAATACTACCTACTCGGCAGTGCGTCTAACACATATTCCAACAGGAATTGTTGCCCAATGTCAAGATGAAAAATCCCAGCATAAAAATTTTGAAAAAGCTTTGAAAGTATTACGTTCTCGTATATACGAAATGGAATTACGCAAAAAGAAAGAGGAAGAAACAAAACTTCGTCGTTCGATGGTGTCCTCGGGAGATCGTTCAGCCAAAATACGAACTTATAATTTTCCGCAAGGAAGAGTAACCGATCATCGGATTAACCTGACTCTT
>JAMOUV010000009.1 GCA_027067965.1 Flavobacteriales bacterium
AATGGGCATAGACGCTGATGGTTCCGCCGGGATGCTTGATATAGACCGTTTTTCCGTAGCCGCCCCGTTGAATTTTAATGCGGTAAATATATCCGTCCCCAATTGCCCGAACCTTCAAACCTGTTTGGGCTTTGGTTTTCATATCCAAACCCGCGTGAAAATGTCCCGGACGCAATTCCCCGAAAGTTGCCGATAACATCATGGGTATGTCCAACGGACGAATATAATCGGGCTTTTTTTCTTGGGCAAATGATATCCTGATGCTTATTAAAAAAATCAATAAATAAATCCCGATTCGGACGGTATTTGCTTTGAAATGCTCGAAAAATAACATGATTAAACCTCTTCAATAATTATTCCATAATCAAAATCAAAAAAATATCAAATCGACTAAAAATTTTCTTCCAATTCTCTTTGTCGCTTGCGCCATTCCCAAGGATCGGTCGCACTGTCTTTCCACAATCCGATTCTCTTTTCACGGGCTTCTTCTTCCAATTTTCTTAAAATTTCGTCCTCCGAATACCGGTATTGCCATGCCAAACCACGCCGAACCATTTCGTCATTAATCCTTAAGGTATCCACAAAAGCAATGCCCAGAATACGGCCGTAACGGTCCATTTCGTCATAATATACACGAATCTGCCGGCGAAAAATCAAATCCGCCAATAATTTTCTTGACTTTCTATAATATTTTTGCCCGCGTTCGGGGGCGTCAATTCCCAATAAGCGTACCCTTATCTGTTGTTTATCCGGTGTGAGCAGCGTAAAAGAATCTCCGTCGGCTATTCGAATCACTTTCCCTTCTATTTTTTCGCGAAATCCTTCCCGTCTCATTTGTTTGTCCAAAGTATCCGGCTGTTTTGAATCCGATGATTTCGAACGCGAACAGGAAAGCGAGAACAAGAATCCCCATAGGAAAAAAAAAGTAAAAATGAATGTTTTAAAATGAAATTTCATCTATTAATTTTATCCGGTTCAAATATACGTATGATTTTATGTAAAAACCTAAATTTTTAAAAATTAATTTATTGATAATTGTCACATCATTTTCAATGCAACAAGACTAATTTGTAAACAAAATAAAGTTGTTATGTTAAAAACATCCGTAGCAAAAAAAATAACAATGGCCCTGTCGGGATTATTCCTGGTGGTTTTTATTTTGGTGCATTTGGGCATCAATCTCACGCTGCTACTTCCCGGCAAGGAGACTTTTGAAAAAGCCGTTCATTTTATGGCTACCAATCCGTTTATCAGGATTATGGAACCTATTCTGTTTATTGCCTTTATTTATCATATTATTATGGGCATTTACTTGGAATTGACCAACCGGAGCAAGCGTTCCGTGGGCTATGCCAAATACGACGGTTCGGCCGTGGCCTCATGGGCATCGCGCAACATGATTTGGACGGGCTTGTTCGTCTTGTTGTTTTTGATTTTCCATTTCTACAATTATTACATCCCGTTCAAAACCGGTCATGTGGAAAGTCATTATGATTTGGTTACCGGTTTATTCGACAAATGGTATTATACCTTATTTTATGTATTGGCATTTATTGCCTTGGGCATTCACTTGAGTCACGGATTTCAATCGGCCTTTCAAAGTTTGGGTGTTCCGCGCGAAAAATGTCTCCGGTTTTTGAAAATTTCGGGCAATATTATTGCCCTTGTTGTAGGTTTGGGATTCTCGATTATCGCAATTTATTTTTATTTTAACTAAAAAAACAAAACGTCATGTTAGACATCAACATAAAAGAAGGTACTCCGCTCAAAGCCCGTATTCCCGAAGGGCATCTTTCGGAAAAATGGACGCGGTTCAAAGATAAAATTCGGTTGGTAAGTCCCGCCAACAAACGCAAATTAGACGTCATTGTCGTAGGTACGGGACTTGCCGGTGCTTCCGCCGCCGCCTCTTTGGCGGAATTGGGATACAACGTAAAGGCCTTTGCTTTTCAGGATTCGCCCAGAAGAGCCCATTCAATTGCCGCCCAAGGCGGAATCAACGCATCGAAAAACTATCAAAATGACGGCGATTCCGATTGGCGACTGTTCTATGACACCATCAAAGGAGGCGATTATCGTGCACGAGAAGCCAACGTATATCGCTTGGCGGAAGTATCGGGCAATATCATCGATCAAGCCGTCATGCAAGGCGTACCTTTTGCGCGCGAATACGGCGGATTATTGGACAACCGCTCCTTCGGAGGCGTGCTGGTCTCCAGAACTTTTTATGCCAAAGGGCAAACCGGACAACAACTTTTGTTGGGTGCTTACGGCGCGTTGAATCGTCAAATAGCACGCGGTAAAGTGCAAATGTATAATCGCCATGTCATGCTGGATTTGGTGGTGATAGACGGACACGCCCGCGGCATCATCACACGAAATTTGGTTACCGGCGAAATCGAACGCCATTCGGCTCATGCCGTGGTATTGGCAACGGGTGGTTATAGCAATGTTTATTTCCTCTCCACCAATGCCATGGGCAGCAACGCCACCGCCGATTGGCGCGCTCATCGTAAAGGCGCTTATTTTGCCAATCCCTCGTTCGTACAAATACATCCTACCTGTATTCCTCGAAGCAGTGATCATCAATCGAAACTGACATTGATGTCCGAATCCTTGCGAAATGACGGCCGGGTATGGGTGCCGAAAAAATTGGAAGACGTGCATGCTATTCGGGAAGGAAAGAAAAAACCGACCGACATTCCTGAAGAAGATCGCGATTACTTCCTCGAACGGCGTTATCCCGCTTTCGGTAACCTGGTGCCGCGTGATGTGGCTTCCCGGGCTATTAAAGAACGCTGCGACGCGGGTTATGGCGTAAATAAAACAGGCGAAGCGGTATTTTTGGACTTCGCTTCGGCCATTGAACGATACGGAACCGAACAAGCCAATCTTCAAGGCATTCACAATCCTACACCGGAAATTATCCGGGAACTCGGAAAAAAAGTAATTGAAGCCAAATACGGCAACCTCTTCCAGATGTATGAAAAAATCACGGCCCAAAATCCTTATGAAACACCTATGATGATTTATCCGGCCAACCACTATACCATGGGTGGCTTATGGGTCGATTACGATTTGCGGTCCAATCTACCCGGGCTGTTTGTCATCGGCGAAGCCAACTTCTCCGACCACGGCGCCAACCGCTTGGGGGCATCGGCACTCATGCAGGGATTGGCCGACGGTTATTTTATTCTTCCCTACACCATCGGAGATTATTTGGCCGACTATATTCGGGAAGGAAAAGTTCCCACCGATACGCCCGAGTTTGATGAAGCCGAAGAAATGGTACGCAAGGAAATTGATTTCTTTATCAACAATAACGGCAAACATTCGGTGGATTATTTCCATAAAAAACTCGGCAAAATCATGTGGGACAAAGTGGGTATGGCCCGGAATGCCAAAGGACTCACAGAAGCCATTGAAGAAATCCGGGAATTGCGCAGCCGGTATTGGAAAGAAGTGAAGGTGCCCGGCACGGATAAGGAATACAATCCCGAATTGGAAAAAGCCATTTATGTAGGCGATTTCTTCGAATTGGGCGAATTAATGGCATTAGACGCCCTGCATAGAAACGAATCTTGTGGCGGACACTTCCGCGAAGAATACCAAACCGAAGAAGGCGAAGCCCTTCGTGACGATGAACATTATGCCTATGTGGCCGCTTGGGAATATCCCGCCCGGGCTTACGAACGGTATGAAAAACCGGTATTTACCAGCGAATCCATCCTTCATAAGGAACCGTTGATATTTGAATTTGTAACCCCCACTACACGAAGTTATAAATAAGTAATGCTATGAAACTCACACTAAAAATTTGGCGACAAAAAAGCAAAAACGATAAAGGAAAATTTGTTGAATATATTCTTGACGGCGTGGACGGCGACATGTCATTCTTGGAGATGTTGGATTTTCTTAACGAAAAACTCATCAATGAAGGCAAGGAACCGGTTGCTTTCGACCATGACTGCCGCGAAGGAATATGCGGAATGTGTTCCCTATTCATTAACGGCCAAGCCCATGGTCCCGATAAATTGACCACCACCTGCCAGTTACATATGCGCCGCTTTAAAGACGGCGATACCATTGTAATTGAACCGTGGCGTGCCGAACCGTTTCCGGTCATCAAAGACTTGGTGGTGGACCGCAGTGCTTTCGACCGGATTCAACAGGCAGGCGGATACATTTCGGTCAATACGTCGGGGCGTACGGTGGATGCCAACACCATTCCGATTCCCAAAAAAGATGCCGACCGGGCATTCGACAGTGCGACTTGTATCGGCTGTGGTGCTTGTGTGGCCACATGTAAAAACGCCTCGGCCATGCTTTTCGTAGCCGGGCGCATCGGTCATCTGGCCCGCCTGCCCCAAGGTCGCATCGAAGCCGCCGACCGGGTTCAAAAAATGGTGGCCGCCATGGATGCCGAAGGTTTTGGAAGTTGTACCAATACGGGCGCCTGCGAAGTGGCCTGTCCCAAAGGCATTTCGCTGGCCGATATTGCTTTGCTCAACCGGGAATTTATCAAAGCGCATCTCTGAAATAGAGATTAGGATTAATATAAAAAGCCACCCTGCCGGGTGGCTTTTGTTTTTATAAACTTTGTTCTTTGTTTTTTTCGCCCGAGGCCCAAAGCAAATAGGCCTTGATAAATTCATCCAAGTCGCCGTTCAGCACGGCATCCACATTGGAAGTTTCGTAACCCGAGCGCAAATCTTTGACCAATTTATACGGATGCAACACATAATTTCGTATCTGAGAGCCCCATTCGATTTTCTTTTTTCCCGCTTCGATTTTTTTCCGCTCCTTCATTCTTTTCTGCATTTCCAGTTCATACAAACGGGATTTGAGCATTTGCAAGGCCTTTTCGCGGTTTTGTTGTTGCGAACGTGTTTCCTGACATTCCACCACGATATCGGTGGGAATATGCTTTACGCGAACCGCCGTTTCCACTTTGTTGACATGCTGTCCGCCGGCACCACTCGACCGAAAAGTCCACCACTCCAAATCCGACGGATTGATTTCTACTTCGATATCGTCATCCACAAGCGGATAAACATAAACCGAAACGAAAGATGTATGCCGGCGTGCATTGCTGTCGAAGGGCGAGATACGCACCAACCGGTGCACACCGTTTTCCCCTTTGAGGTAACCGTAGGCATAAGGTCCTTCGATTTCAATACTCACATTCTTGATACCCGCCACTTCGCCGGGCAATAAGTTCAATTGCTTGATTTTATAACCCTTCTTTTCGGCCCACATCAAATACATACGATAGAGCATCTCGGCCCAATCGTTGCTTTCGGTTCCTCCGGCACCCGAAGTAATTTGTAAAACGGCACTCAGCGGATCGGCTTCTTCGGACATCATATTTTGAAATTCCAAATCCTCCAACTGTTTCAAAGTAGTTTGATACTGCTGCTCGACTTCGCTTTCCGTGGCTTCGCCTTCTTTGTAAAAATCAAATAATACCTGTAAATCTTCAATGGCCCGGACCAATTTTTCGTAGTCCTCTACTTGGTTTTTAAGATTTTTTATTTGTCCTAGAATCTTTTTGGCCTCCTTTTGATCGTTCCAAAATCCCGGTGCTGCAGTTTTTTCTTCCAGATTTTTTATATCGATTTTTTTCTTGTCGATATGCAAATATTCATGCAATTTACGGGCGCGCCGGTCCAATTCTTTAATATGGGATTGATTAATCATAAAATGATAAATTTCGATGTAAAAATACTAATAATAAAGAAAACGATTTAAAAAAAAACCGCTCTTGGTGTAAGAGCGGTGAAGTACCTGGGGTGGGAATCGAACCCACACTCCCTCATCGGGAACCGGATTTTGAGTCCGGCGCGTCTACCAATTCCGCCACCCAGGCAAAAAATTGTGATGCAAAGATAATAATTTTTTATTTCAAAAAACTAAATTCTAATTCAAATGCGGACAAAGAATTTTGGGTAATTTTTTTCGGCAATCGAAATTGTATCCTAAAGTGATTTGATGGAAACCTCCTTTACTAAACGTGGTTTTGGAAATTTGATGCGTATAGACGTATGATATGAGAAATTTATTCACGAAAATTCCAATAAAGGGCGTAAAATCCTGCAAGGGTTGGATGCTGATGGAATCGAAATAATTACGATATGAAGCGCCAAAAAACAAAGCGCCCCCTTTCGATAAATCATAATAGAATTTAGCATTAAAATCCCCTATTAAATTACCCGAGAATTCCTTGTATTGAATCATAACAGACGGCTCGAAATGCAATCCGTGTTTTTTTCCGTAAAAATATCCCGCGTGAAATACATAATTACGTAGATTCACATTTTCCAGTCCCGTCGAATAAAGCGAGCGGCTTATGAGAAGAATATTTTTGGCTGAAATAATAAAATAAAACTTATCCATGTGCCATGCCATCCCCATATCCATATTGAAATATCCGGCACTTTCCAATACCCGGCTCACGGCAGGGTCGAATTGGCCGGGATCAAAAGATGTTTGATCCAATTGATGCATGGTGTACATAGCCGCTAAACCGAAAGATAATTGATTGAGTTTATTTCCTTTACTCAATTGCAAATGATGAGCAAAAATCAGTTGCAAACCTTTCTGACTGTGATATCCGTTTCGATCATTATACAGGTTGACACCGTATCCCGATCTTTTTCCTAAATGGCTGTTGAAACTTATGGTTTGAAGCATGGGGAAATCTTCTACACCCACCCATTGCATACGGCCGTTGATTCTTATTTTACTACAACGGCTTGCGCCTGCCATTGCCGGATGTATGAGGGTCAAATTATCGGTTAAATAATCATAATAAATCGGTATGCCTTCTTGCGCCTTCAAACTGATTTTTAAAAAAAACACAAATAATACCGGCAATATCAAGCGAAATTTCATACTTCTCCCAAAAAATTTTGCCAAAACTACAAATTTTTTTATTTAAAAAAAGAGTCCACAAATTCGAATTTATCAAACTCTTGCAAGTCATCCGGTTGCTCACCGATGCCTATATATTTCACAGGTATATTGAAGCGGTCCGAAATACCTATTACCACTCCGCCTTTGGCAGTACCGTCCAATTTTGTAATAGCCAACGCAGTTACATCGGTGGCTTTGGTAAATTCTTTGGCTTGTTCGAATGCATTCTGTCCGGTTGTACCGTCAAGGACCAAAAGAATTTCATGCGGCGCGTCGGGAATGAGTTTTTGCATCACGCGTTTGATTTTACTCAATTCGTTCATTAAATTTTTCTTGTTATGCAATCGTCCCGCCGTATCTATCAGTACAATATCCGCATCTTCTTTCAATGCTTTTTGCAGGGTTTCATAAGCCACTGCAGCCGGATCGGCCCCTTGTTTTTGTTTGACCAATGGCACGCCTGCGCGCCGGGACCATATTTCCAATTGTTCGATGGCCGCCGCCCGGAAAGTATCGGCTGCGCCTATCATTACTTTTTTTCCGGCCTCTTTGAATTTATAGGCCAATTTGCCTATGGTCGTGGTCTTACCCACCCCGTTCACGCCGACTACCATGATGACATAGGGCTTGGTATTATGGGGCGAAAATTTCGAACCGGCCTGTTCGGTTTCGGCTAACAATCCTGCTATTTCTTCCCGCAATATTTTGTTCAGTTCGGCCGTGCCTATATATTTATCGCGGGCCACACGTTGCTCGATCCGTTCGATGATTTTTAAAGTGGTGTCCACGCCTACATCCGAAGTAATTAATACTTCTTCCAAATTATCCAATACTTCATCATCCACTTTGGATTTTCCCGCAACGGCTTTGGTCAGTTTTTCAAAAAAAGACCGTTTGGTTTTCTCCAAACCCCGGTCGAGTTTTTCTTTTTTATCTTTTGAAAAAAATTTTTTGAATAAAGCCATGAATCAAAAATTTTTTTGGGGTTTCAATATACAAAAACATACAAAAAAAGCCGCCTCAAATTCAAGGCGACTCATACCCTGCTTAATTTATAATCGAGTTATTTTTTCAAATACTCCTTTGCCAAGTCGGCACTCATTATTTTTTCTTCAAAGGTATAAGCACCCGTTTTGGGGTTTTTCACCGCACGGATAACTTTTGTGAATTTCTTTGACTTGCTTTGCAAGGTAGCAACTACTTTCTTAGCCATGATTATAAATTTTATTTGATTTCTTTATGAATCGTATGTTTTTTTAGAATCGGATTGTATTTTCTCAATTCCAATCTGCCGGGTGTATTTTTTTTGTTTTTCGTCGTAATATAACGCGAAGTGCCCGGAAGCCCGCTTTTTTTATGCTCGGTGCATTCCAGGATAACCTGTACCCGATTTCCTTTTTTCTTCTTTGCCATTTTAATCAGATTTTACGAGTTAAATATCCCTTTTCTTTGGCTTGCTTGAGTGCGGCGCTGATGCCTATTTTATCAATCAACTTTAATCCTTCTTTACTGACCTTCAACGTCACCCATCGATCTTCTTCGGGAATATAAAAACGTTTTTTAAACAAATTTACCCTAAACTTTCGTTTGGTTTTATTATGAGCGTGCGATACGTTATGTCCGCTCATCGGTTTCTTCCCTGTTATTTCACAAACTTGCGACATGGTTTCTCTTTTTCGGACTGCAAATTAACGATTTTTTTTCGTAAAAAACAAATCTTCCTCCCTGCTCAAATCGTTTATTTACTGCGATTTTATTATTCTTCGGGGTTTTCGTTAGCGGTTTCTTCCTGCGGTCCTTCAGGCATGCTTTCCGCTTGAGCGGCAACGGTTTCCGTTTCTTCTTCTTTGGCGGATTGCTCTTCCGATTTGACCACTTCAAAGGGCAATTCGACAATCACCTCGCGATGCAAACGGATTTGGGCCATATATTTACCCAACCGCTTCACATTACCACCGATTACTTTAATGAATTTCTTTTCCAATTCAATGCCGTTTTCGGCCAAAACCTTTTGTAAATCGGCATTATTTACCGAACCGAAAAGTTTACCTTGTTTACCTGCTTTTGCAGGAATTTTTATTTCAAGTGCTTTGATTTTTTCGGCCAATTTTTCGGCTTGTTCAATCAATGATTTTTCTTTATGGGCCCGTTGGCACAATTTTTCTTCCAATTGTTTTTTTGCCGAGGGTGTGGCTAAAATAGCATATCCTTGCGGAATTAAATAATTACGCGCATATCCGTTCTTTACGCTAACCACATCGTCTTTAAAGCCCAAATTTTCTACGTCTTTCAACAATATAATTTCCATAGCATCTTATTTTAACAAATCGGTTACGAACGGCAATAAGGCCAAGTGACGTGCACGTTTAATTTCTTTAGCCACACGACGTTGGTTTTTCAAAGTCAAACCGGTAATACGACGCGGCAAAATCTTTCCTTGCTCATTGAGGAATTGCAACAAAAAATCCGGATCCTTGTAATCCGGGCGAACGCCCCACTTTTTAATTCGATCGAATTTCTTCTTCGGCTTCTTGATTTCAATATCAAGCGGGGTTAAATATCTGATTTCGGATTCTTTCTTATTTCCATCAAGTAATGACATGACTTATGCGTTTTTTTGTTGTTTTTTCTCTCTGCGTTTCACATTCCAAGCAATGGCATGCTTGTCCAATTTTACAATCAAATGTCTGATTACTCGCTCGTCACGTTTAAATTCCAAATCCAAACGTTTGATTTTTTCCGGATCGTATTTGAATTCAATCAAATGGTAAAATCCGTTTTTCTTGTGTTGAATGGGATAAGCCAATTTCTTGAGCCCCCAATCTTCTTCCCAGACTATTTCACCACCGTTTTCGGTAATGAAATCCCTGAACTTTTTAACTGCTTCCTTTACCTGATCTTCAGATAAAACGGGAGTTAAAATGAAAACAGTTTCGTATTGGTTTTTCATATCTAAAAATTAGTCTCTTTTAAATTGCGTGCAAATGTAGGGATTTTTTTTCAATATGACAAGCGGTTTTTCCCTTACTAATCCCGGCGAGAAATGAGATGTTTATTTGTTGTTTTAATAGCCAGGATTTATTATGACATTCTCCTAAAACCGCCAAACATATCCCACTTGTACATACCGGCTTTGCAAGGAGGTATATCTGCTTTCAAAAAATAGCGGTGTTTGGTCTTGAATGAGAAGAAGGTTTTTATTCAAAATATTATATAGACGCACATAAATTTTGCTGTTTTTCCATGCCTTTTGTATGTTCAAGGATAAAAGATGATACGGGA
>JAMOUV010000010.1 GCA_027067965.1 Flavobacteriales bacterium
TATTGCTACTTCTAAACGCCTGTCATGTCAATGATCTATTCCTTATAATTTTCTCACTCCAAACTCCATCTGTCATGCTCCCTCAAAAAGCGGTTGCAAATATACAACATTTTTTACCGCTTGTCAAGTGAAAAAATATTTTTTATTTTTCAATAGATTTCAAAAAAACTTTCTCAAAAAAAGCAATGCAAATTTAAAGTAATTTTTATTTGCTGTCAATAGATTCGGTAAAAAATGCCCCACTATTTTATTTATTATAGCGGGGCTTATTTTTTCTTTATATCCTGTTATTATTTGATGGAAACTTTTTTGACTTTCTTTTGTTGTTCTTCCAATTTAGGGATATAAATTTTCAAAACACCATCTTCGTATTTGGCTTCCACCTTATCCGTGTCGAATACATTATCGGGTAATGTAAACGAACGTTGGAAAGTTTCGTAACCGAACTCTTTTTTAATATAGGTTGCCCCTTCTTCGAGTTTTTCTTCTTCTTTATGAGCCGATATAGTTAATATGTTGTCTTCGATTTTTACATCAAAATCTTCTTTTTTTAATCCGGGTGCAGCTAATTGAATTTCCACACCTTTTTCATCTTCTATAATATTAACTGCAGGCACTACCAATCGTCCCATTTGGTTTTCCAAACTAGGAGCCAAAGGACGGAAAAACTCATCAAATAATGCCAACATCGGATCTTTAACCGGTTTTTTCATTATTGCTTTCATAACTGTTATTTTTTTAATTCATTAATTTATTTAACAAATTATATACCAGCGCAAATAACATGTAATTTTGACAGAAATCAACATAAATCAATAGAAAAGTTGTCACTTAAATACGTTTATGCATGTCATTACTTCATGAAAAAAAATTTTTCTCTATAAAATGAAAAATAAAATAAAAAGATTAGTATTAAAATTTTAATTCTTTTTAAGAACATTATAAATTAATAATTACGGTTTTCTGCAAAAGTTTTGGAAATAAAAGAAATTTTTTTTGTATTTTAAAACCATGATTAGACGCCTTGTCAGCATAATTTTTATGCTTGTATGGTTTTCGGGTTCAACCCAAATGACTCCTACTTCCACACTTCGCATGGAAGAGAAGGATTCTATTTATCATCTTCCCGCATCGTCGGTTTATATCAATCCGTTGGGGAAAGGGAGTTTTGATGAGTTTAGAGATTTATCTTTGGAACCAGTTGTAAAAAAAAGAAAAAAGGTTCATCGAGATATTTGGTATAAATTTTTTATCCGGCCAATGATTAAGGCGGATACCCTGGCCTTTATGGCTGCGTTGACCGATATTTCCGAGCTTTTTGTTCCATTTAAAGATCATTATGAGAAATTCAAAGGCGGACGTTTATCTCAGAAAAAAATCAGGTATGATATTTTGGAAAGTTCGGCAGAATTTATTCCTACGGATCGAATTGACTTTTCCAGGCCGTTTTATCTTCATTTAAAAAACATTATGGCAGTGGAAGGTATTTCATTAACCAGACCCGGTTCCGTAATACTTTCGGATAGACATTTGGCTTTACATTATCATATTTTAAAAAACGGCGTTACCCGTAAATTTCAGGTTTATCTGGGTATTATTTCTTTGGCATTTTTATTATTTTTTATTAGTTTTCTTATTACACGCGACCGCAACTTTCTAAATTACAGTTTATATCTACTGGGTATTCCCGTTGTATTTGTTCATCAAATTCCTTTTTTACATAACCTATTGGGGGAAATTTATCCTTATTTGCCCGGAATGGTGAGCCGTCTTGGAATTATATTGACTTCATTGACTTACTTTTACTTTGCAGTAAGGATTTTGGAAACGGAAAAATATGCGCCCGAATTACGTACTTTAGTAAAATTCGTTATTAATATGACGCTGGTATATGCCGGAATTAAAATTTTTCAGATGACATTGCGGCCTAATTTTACCGGGCAATTTTCTTTGTATTTATTATTCAATATGCTTTTTATGGGTTTAAGTTTGCTAACTTTTACTATAATGTGGTTTAAACCCATTCCTCGAATAAAAAAAATTATTATTCTCGGAAGTTATCTTTTGATTGCAGGACATTTGATAAGTATTGTTTGGAAAAACGACTTTTATTTTCTTAATACGGTTTTTGCTGAAATCGCTTTATTTTTTACTGTTGTTCTGCTTCGACACAAACAAATTTATGAAGAACGGGTCCGGTATAAATTTAATTTGGAAGTTGCACAACATCAACGGGAGAATTTGCAAATTTTGGATGAGATGAAATCGCGCTTTTTTTCGCATATTTCGCATGAATTTCGTACGCCCCTGACCTTGATAAACGCTTCGCTAAATCAAATCGAAAAAGAAATATCTACGAGTGGAAATTTAAAAAAACATATAAAGCGCATTCGTCATCATTCCGAACGGTTATTGGAATTGGTCAATCAATTATTGGATATTTCGAAATTGCAATCTCATGCACTTAAACCTCAAATTTCACAAGGGAATTTGAAACAACTTATAGCTATGCTTTGCGACAGTTTTTCCGACGTGGCTAAAGAGAAAAAAATCAATTATCTCATTCATTTGAATTTTGATGAAGAATTTGCTTGGTTTGATAAGGATTTTGTTCATAAAATTCTTGACAATTTACTATCCAATGCATTCAAATACACACCTGAAGGAGGCACCGTAATTTGTAATGTGGAAATGCATGATAACAAATTCATATTTGAAATAAAAAATACCGGTGAAGGTTTGACACAAGAAGAATTGCCGCATATTTTCGATCGTTTTTATCAAAAAGACGAAACTGCCGAAGGGGCCGGATTGGGTTTATCATTAGTTAAAGAATTGATCAATAAACATTTGGGAGAGATTCATGTGGATAGCACTCCGGGAGAATGGACTGTTTTTTCCGTTATTCTTCCGACTGATCAGCAGACTTATATGGATGCCGGATTATTGACTCAAGAACAAATTTCCGATACAGTCGAACCGGGATTAACAACTCATAAATCCTTGACTACACTTCACGGAGAAAAACCCGTTTTATTGGTCATCGAGGACCATCCCGAAGTAAGGGAATATATTGTGGAAATATTTCAAAATAAATATAATGTCCTTCAAGCATCCGAAGGAAAAGAAGGTATCCGGCTTGCCATTGAATCCGTTCCCGATTTAATCATTTCGGATATCATGATGCCCGGGATCAACGGTTTTGAAGTTTGCGAAAAATTAAAAAACGATATACGAACGGCCCATATCCCTTTTATTTTGCTCACGGCCAAAGCAGATAAAAAGGATATACGCAAAGGTACCCGGTGCGGGGCGGTAGATTATATTACCAAACCTTTTGATGAAGAAGAATTGCTTTTTAAGGTAGAAAATCTATTACATACTCTTCTCCTTTACAAAAAACGTTCATACCGGGAAGCACTACTCGTTTCCAAGAATACCGATCTTACCGGTATTGATGAAAAATTTCTTGAACATGTGGAAAAAATATTACAAGCCCGACTTACCGAACCTAGCTTTTCAGTGGAAAACTTTGCACGTGCAGTTAATATGAGTCGCATGCAACTTCACAGAAAATTAAAAGCCCTTACCGGACTTTCGGCTACGGAATATATTCGATTGCAACGATTGCGATTGGCCGCCCGGTTACTCAGTAAACCCGGTGTAAACATTAATGAAGTGGCTTATACGGTTGGATTCAACAGTCCGTCCTATTTTATTCGTCGTTTTAAGGAAACATACGGTGTCACACCTAAAGAATTTGCCGAAAAACATAGCAAAATCTCTTAGGATAGATTTTATACCCGTATGCATTTTTCCGGGAAGCCCTTAAAATATATTTCTCTTAAGGAAGGTGCATTTATTTTACACGGAAAATATTTTCCTTTCCGTATAATCGCATATTAAACCGCTAAAAAGGAATGCTTCATACTTTTGCTGCCGCCATGTATAAAAGATAAACAAAAAGGAAATGAAGCGGTTTATTCCTTATAAAAATTTTCTCTCTTAAACATGCATAAAACGAAACACCAAATGTCGCTGTTTTCTACTTTATCAAACCGTATCTACGTCCAACTTTTTCAAAAGCGGCCAAAGCCCTATCAAGATGTTCGATTTCATGGGCAGCCGAAAGTTGTACCCGGATGCGGGCTTTTCCTTTGGGCACAACGGGATAGAAAAAGCCGATTACATAAATACCTTCGTCCAGTAAATCGTCTGCCATTTTTTGACTTAAAGCGGCATCGTAAATCATGACGGGAATAATAGGCGACTCGCTTCGACCGATGTCAAATCCGAGTTTTTCCATGCCGTTTTTAAAATATTCCATATTTCGTTCCAATTTTTCTTTGAGCGATGTATCTTTCATTATTCGTTTAAATACCGAAAGAGCTCCTCCTACAATATGAGGTGCCAAGGAATTGGAAAACAAATAAGGACGCGAACGTTGGCGCAACATTTCTATAATTTCCTTGTGACCGGTAGTATAACCGCCCATCGCACCGCCAAGGGCCTTGCCCAGTGTGCCGGTAATAATATCCACGCGGCCCAAAACATTTTTCAATTCGACCGTTCCGCGACCGGTTTTGCCCAATACGCCTGTTGCATGCGATTCGTCCACCATGACCAAGGCATCGTATTTATCGGCCAGATCACAAATTTTATCCAATTGGGCGACTATTCCGTCCATGGAAAATACGCCGTCGGTTACGATAATTTTAAACCTGTGTCCGTTATCATTCGCTTCTTTCAGTTTGGCTTCGAGATCGGCCATGTCATTATTCTTAAATCGGTAACGTGCCGATTTGGTCAAGCGGACGCCATCGATAATCGAAGCATGGTTGAGTTCATCGGAAATGATGGCATCTTCCTTTGTAAATAAAGGTTCGAATACGCCACCGTTTGCATCGAATGCCGCGGCATAGAGCAAAGTATCATCCGTACCGTAAAATTCGGATATGGTTTGTTCCAATTCTTTATGAATATCTTGCGTTCCGCAAATAAATCGCACCGATGCCATTCCGTATCCACGAAGTTCCATGGTTTCGATGGCCGCTTTTTTTACTTGCGAATCATTTGCCAAACCCAAATAATTGTTGGCGCAAAAGTTCAATACTTTCCGACCGTTATCCAATGTAATTTCGGCTCCTTGCGGAGAAGTAATTACACGTTCTTTTTTAAATAAACCGGCTTGTTCTATTTCTTTTAAAGTTTGTTGTAAATGCTTGCGTAATTTTTCACTATACATTGCTAAAAAATTTTATTTTTCAATATACGATATTTACTCAAATTTCGAAAAAACCATTACTTTGTTTTTTAATAAATTTTCTTTGATTTTTATAATAGCCGGGAAGATAAAATATGAAGAGATTAATTTTAATGACTATACGTATTTATTAATGTTTCTATCGAATTTTAACATCAATCCCCCCTTTGGTTTTTGAAACTTCGTGCAAATTTGACCACACTTTTTTACACGGGCATACCTTAGATGTTACATCACTTCATTATATTACATTTCAGGAGAATTCAAAAAAGTTAAGATTGGATTTAAGGTTAGTCTTTATCGTTAAAGACTCTTTCTATTCAGCGAAAACTTCAAACGAAGGGCTATATTATCCCTAAATTGATCGTGCCGCGGAGTTATTCTCATATATATGCCTAATCCTAATGAAGACCAAATTCTTACTAATTCCAAACCGCTTTCGGCCACAAATCGTTTATGCGAATCCATTTTAAACAAAGAATTTTCCGGAATCTTCCTATATGCCAACCGCCCCACCAGCCGGATAAAAATTTTATATTTTTTTCCAAAGCGGATCCCCGGGAACATATGATATATATGGGCTGAGAAAAGCATTGGAGAATTCCATTCCAAGTCCTTTAACGTTTGAAACGAATAAGAATTGGCAAGAGTAATGCGTTTAAAAAACAGAGTTTCCGGCGGATCATTTGTAAAGGGACTAAACCATTTATACGGCGGAGAATGGGCATCTGCATAACCGCCCCGCAATACCAGGCCGGACACATGTCCACTTGTCGAAACGGCTTGCCATATAAATTGCGCTTCCAGGCGTAAATAAGATTTTTTTGCTCCCTCCGCCTTCCCCCTCTCGATACGGACAAAAAGATCGGGATATCCTTTTTTTAGCATCATGCGTCCGAGATCCGTTAGCATAAATTCAGTAAACGGAGTATAATAAACCGATAAACTCATAATACGCAATAGCCCGGTGCCGGAGATGGTATTTTTTTGTTCGTCATTTAAAACTCTAATATTTTTATGTGCATAATTTGCTTCAATGTTTAAAGTAGGAGTTAATAAATGCGAAAGACCGATTTTCCATCCTTCCGAACCATAAAATTTATTATTTGCCACATAAAGTAAGGATGAATGTATTTTAGAATATAACACCGGAGAAAAGGAGGCCCATTTTTCCAAATCATTTTTATATTCGAATTTCACCATGGTTTGTGTGGGATGATAGATTAAATAATGCACATTTAATCCGTATTTAAAAGTATTATCCTTAAAACCATATCCCAAATAGCCACGAAATTGCCATTTATTCGAAAAATATTCGCTTGTATTGAATGTCGCATTCAAACGTAATCCTTCATAAAGATTGTATTGCATCAAATTCAAAAAATCCCAATCCACGTATTTTCCCAATGGAAAATAGCCGTATAAAATTTTTTTCTTACGACTCAAAACATAATCTACATTTTCTTCGGCCGCCAGAGAATCGATAAATTGATATGTTTTTACTTCCTTTTCATGCACCGATTCCGGAACCATCCGGTGCCAATCTGCCGTATCACGTTTCCAAGCCAACGGATCCACTTCCAAAGAATAACGGATTTTTTTGGTTGGACGGCGATTCCATTTGAAATCCTTTACTTTCATAAGATATTTTATGCGGATGTAATTAATATCGGAATCCAGGTTGCTATGTATATTTATAATCGTATCTCCCGAAGATTTTACTATCGTATCATTTTTCTTTTGGGCAAATTTTAAAAAACCAAGTAATTGCCCTTCTTCCGCATCTGCCTTTTTGATTAATATCTTTGTTTTCGAAGGTATCCATTTTTCCGCTTGGGGTAAATAATCAAATTGATAATCCGCATTATATTGTATACCTTTATATGTATTCAACTTCATACCTGCAATAGCCAATGTTTTTTTATCTAAATAGACATATCCTACAACAGGTGGTTTCTCCCTTTTGCTAAAGCCCACTTCAATGACATCTCTACCTTGAATTTGTAAGGTATCTTCAATTTCATAATCATAATGTTTTTCGGAAACTCCGGATAAAGGACTCAGATAAGGCACAAACATCCATTTATAATAATCGTCATATAAATTTTGGCTGGCCAATTGCATAGCAATTAATTCATATAAAGGTTTTTTAATACCTGCGGTTCGTATGGCTAATACTTTGGTTTTTTCCTTTCCGTCTCCGACTCCGGTTACTTGTGCAAATGTTTCGTAAATCCATAAATATTTATCCTTTAAATCTTTCTTCAATTCATATAAGGATGAGTCTGTTTTAATATGTTCCGTCCGCTTTCCGTTTTTAGCAATAAATATAATTCGTATGGTATCGAATTCCCTTTCGATAGCAGCGGTATCGGCATCGACCACCATTCGAATATATTTGGAATATTCGTAAGGTATTTTAGCCCGCCGAAAATCATTATATTTTTTTCGTTTAACGGCTTTTCTAATTAATAAAACGGCCGGATCGATATAACCGGCGGAAATTTCCACCGCCTGCAAATTTTCGGCTTTCGGAATCAATTTGATTTCATAAAATTTTTTACCGGGTTCTATAATAATTTTTTGGGTTTCGTAACCCAAATAACTTACCTTAAAAGATTTTGAACCGGGTGGAAGTTCCAAAAGAAATTTTCCGTTATAATCAGAAATAATTCCATGATTCCTGTCCACATATACATCGGCAAAGGGCAGGGTTTCACCTGTTTGTGCGTCCGTTACTTTGCCCCTGATATGAATTTGCGACCAAAAAAGATTATGCCATAAAACAAAAAATAATAAAATATAAATTTTCACGAATAAAAAAAATTAAAACCAAATACAAAATACAAAATAATGTTAATATCACATTTGTATCACGAGCCGGCTCGCTTCTCGGCAATTCCGCTAATAAATATAATTTTCCTTTATAAAATAACGATTTTATTCTCAACGCATTTAAAAAGAAAAATCAACCTAATACATCCAAAGGCAATATGCATCATAAATCACAAAGTTTTGTAACCAAAGGTTATATGTGTTAATATTTAAGTAAAAATTTTATACATTTAAATAATTTTTTTATATTTGCCCACTAAACTCAAATCAAATGACAAAAAAAGAGGTACTGAACAGGATTAGGCAAGCGAAGGCGGGACACAAACGTTGGGTGTCATATGCCAAGGCATTGCATATGGGAATCGGAGTAGATAAATATGCTGTTCCCGTTATAGAAACCGATTGTCAATTCGGAAAATGGTATTATGGTGATGCACAAGTTTTTTCTAAACTTCCTTCCTATCAATCAATAGAGGATCCGCATGCCATGCTTCACAACAAGTATATGGAAATATACAAATTACGCGAACAACCTCTTAAGAAAGGGCTTTTTACCAGCGAAAAAAAGGCCAAACAAAAAAGGGAAGAAGAAATTAGCATGTTAATGGATCAATTGATTCAAATATCCAATATGTTAATGGAATCTCTTGCCCACTTTGAAGAAGATGTCGAAAATATGAGTGAAGACGAAGTTTTAAAATTGACTACTTAACCGGCATTATTTTTTAAATACTCTTTTATTTTGTTTACCGCCAAGTGATAATGTGCTTTCAATGCTCCTACCGAAAGGTTAAGCATTTGAGAAATTTCATTGTATTTTAAATTTGAAAAATACTTTAATCGAAAAACTTCCGCCTGACGCGGAGGAAGATTTTCAATGGCCTTTTCGAGCAAAACCGCTGCATCATCACCTTTAAACCATGGATCCGCTTGCAAGATGTTTTTTATATATTCTTCATGGGTATCGTTCACATGGAGAAAATTCTTCTTGTTTTTTCGAAGAAATTGTAGACTTTCATTGTACGCAATCCGGTAGAGCCATGTATAAAGCCGGCTATTACCTTTGAAATGCTTTAAATTCTGATAAATTTTAATTAAGGTTTCCTGTAACACATCATCCGCATTTTGATGGGTATGGACAATAGGTCGTATGATGGCATATAAGCGAGGGGCATAATGGGTAATAATTAGCCGCATTTGTTCTTCGGGGTCGGAGGAGGAAAGGATACGTCTTTCTACTTCATTCATTTCTTTATACCGAGTTAAACATTTGGATGCAACCGGCAAGAAAAGGTTTAACGATTTATCGTTTCGGCTCTACGCCCAATTCCATAGAAAGTTTTTGTTTTAAATCGTCCAAATTTTTAAATTCCACTTGTTTTCCATTCTTAAAAAAAGAAATATCACCTGTTTCTTCCGAAACAACCAAGGCCAAAGCATCGGTAATTTTAGTCGCACTGGCAGCCGCATGATGACGCAAGCCGAATTTCTTATTTAATTTTACATCCGGGTCAATGGGAATAATGACTCTGGTTGCTACAATCCGGTTCCCCTCAATAATAATTGCACCGTCATGAAGTGGTGAAGTCTTATTAAAAATACTTTCTATAATGGGTTCGTTTATTAAAATATCGGTTTTATCGCCCTTTTGTCGAAGAAAATCCAAATTTTGATTTCGTTTAATTATTATTAATGCCCCGTGTTTTTTAACACTTAGATTCTTAAGTGCACTCACTATGGCGTCCAAATCAAGTTTATTATCGGTAGGTTTATTAAAAAATTTAAAATCGGAAAGAATAGCACGTGGCGTAAACTTTTTTGACCCCAAAACCAGCAGGAATTGCCTAATTTCCTGTTGAAAAACTATAAGCAACAAAATCACGCCTACCCCGAGGAAACTTCCCAGCACCTCGGACATGAGTTTCATGTCGGCCCATTCGGTGATTTTCCATATCATATAAATAATGGCAATTCCCATAAAAATTTGCATAGCCATCGTGCCACGGATCAAACGATATAAATAATATAGCATTAAGGCAAAAAGTATAATATCAATGATATCGATAAATCGTATGTCGAAGTTTTCTAACATTATAATTCTTTGGGATTATACCAAAATTGTTTATGCATCAAGACCGCCTTGCTGCTATCCAAATTTACCAAAAATCCGTATAAATAGTTATACCGGTTATAAGAAACCCGATAATCGGTATTCAAAATAAGAAGCGAAGGAATCGAATCACGGGACCGGCTGTAAATAAAATTAGAAATTTCGGTTTTTTGAGCGGGAAAATTAAAGGCCGTATCATTAACCAGCAACTTATCCTTTTGCAAATCCAAATGAACCGGATGAACGCCGGTAAATTTACGAGCATATTTTTTTACATAAATTCTCGAATGATAAAAAGGCGATAAAATTTCCAAATCATCGAAAACATTTAATCGCATCGTTTTATTCACACTGTCTATATGCGAAAAATACAAATGCATTCCCGGAATATTGTGGATGCTTTTCCTGTGGCGTTTTTCATGGAGCCATTCCAAATCCGAAATAATATATTTTACCGGCAAGCGCCTATCGATATGCACTACGTAATGAGTTGCGGAAATAATTTGGTTTTTATGCATCTCGGAAATAGTGTCACCGTTTCGATTGGTTTTAAAAAAAATATATACTTGCGAAATGTTTTTAACGCCACTTTGTCCGGGATTATCATTAACCGGTAAAAAAATATCGGGTTTTGAACAAGAAAAAAACAATAGCCCCCATAAGAGCGTATAAAAAAATTTCATCTTAAATTTGTTCATTATAAATTTAAACAAAGATAATAAACGCTTATGAAATGGGAAGAGATTATTTCAGTGACCGGAAAACCCGGCTTATATGTGATTAAAGGACAATCCAAATCGGGCGTGCTGGCCGAATCATTAATTGACAAAAAGAAGGTTTTCGCCCCGGTTTATCATATTTCCGCTTTGAATAATATTGCGGTATATACGGATGACGATGAAATTTACCTGCCGGAAATTTTCAAGAAAATTTTTGAGTATGAGCAAAAAGGAAATGAGATTCCCGGAAAAAAGTCATCCAAGCAAATTTTAACCGGTTTCTTTAAAGAAATTATTCCGCATTATGACGAGACACGTTTTTATCCTTCGCATATGAAAAAAATTACAGGTTGGTATCATCTACTGAAAAATGCGGATGTCATAAAGGAATTAGCCGAACAAAAAAACGATTAAATCCGGGGCGGACAAACTAATCATTACACTCTTTCGTCTTTCATCAACCGAAACGTTTTATATCCACTTTTTCGGGCAAGGGTATATCAAACACAATATGCTCGAATAACATCTTCGCCAAGCGGGGAGCAAGGATTACGCCACGCGTGCCCAGTCCGTTGAACACAAATAAATTTTCATATTCCCCATGTCTTCCCAATAAAGGCCGTCTGTCTTTTACCGTAGGACGAATGCCGGCTTTTTGACCTACAATTTCAAAAGGTTCATGATATAACTTTTGCAATTTTTCGGCTAAATGAATTCTTGCTTCTGATGTAGGGGTTAAACTTTTATCGGTCCAATTGTATGTGGCACCTGCCATATGCAATCCCGTACCGGGCAGAGGCGCTAAAAATATGTTGGATTTTATAATCATATTAACCGGTTTGCTCAATTTAACCAAAATTGATTCACCTTTGGTCCCCATCAAAGGTAAATGACCGAAAAAAGGATTTTTTTTCAAACCGAATCCCTCCGTAAATACAATGTATTTGGCTTTTAATCCTTCATATTCAATATGATTTTTTACAAACCGCACACGCTTATAATCAAACCGGTTTTCTCTTAATAAATTTTGTTTCTTCAATTGTTTTCTCAAAACGGACAAAAGTAAATTCACATCTATCATACCCGTATTTTTCATTACCCCGAAACCGAAAGGCGATTCGATTCCCGGCAAATGCTCATGTGAAATACCATTCATGTATTTTTCAAAAACAGGCCGCCCGGATACCGAACTCCACTCGTTTTGTTCGGCTACGGAAGTTAATTTCCGGTATATGGGCAAGTCGTATATAAATTGATGTCCCGTATTTTCCAATTCGTATTTCTTATATTGCAATAAAGCATAAGGCAAGTATTCCGCGGCCTTCCATGCCAAAGTAAAACGTTTGAGAATAACGGGATTAAAAACGCCGGCCGAGGCCAGTGTGCTGTTCTCAGCCGATGTATCGAAAACAACAAAACTCCGTTTGTTTTCTTGCAATTGTCTTACAAAAGACCAACCTGCAATACCCAAACCGACAATAATGAAATCAAACATTTTTTTAGCAAAATTAAACCTTTTAGCGGAACATATTTCCATATATACCGATAAAAACTCGAAATAAATCATCGTAAATTACTCATATCGAACATTTTATCTACAGTTTATCATGTCACATCCGTATAAATTCCTTAACGAAGTTACATTTGTGATGTAATTTGTTACAATAGTTAAACTTTTAGTTAATTTTTTATCTTAAATTTGCTATGAAGGTTAGCATGAAAATTTTACATGTCATGTTTGATCATAAGAATCGAGTATTAATAAAGTTTCAAAAGCCATGAAGGAAGATAAGCGGATATATTTAAAATCCCATGGCGGTTCAACCTGTCCGGGGGATTCACATTCATATAATGAAAACGGTCTTTTGTCGAAACAAAGCCGTAGTTGGACGATAAAAGTAGGTATTGGAAATTTTTGGAATTATTTTTGATTTGAAATTAATTAGCATTTAAAATAATTGCGTCATGAAAACAACATTACTTTTTTTTAAAGGGAACAAAAAACTAATAACTCATGTCTTTTACTTGTTGTTATTAGTTGTCAACCCTGTTTACTCTCAAACATGGACGGCATTGGGTTCCGACCTAAACGGAAATGCAGTAAACGACCGTTTCGGTTGGGCCGTTGAAATAAGCGATGATGGAACCACCATGGCTGTATCTGCCGTAGGAGATGAGTTTCATTTGGGATATGTGCGTATTTATAAACTCGTTTCCGGTTCGTGGGTTCAAGTCGGTCAGGATATTATGGGAGAGATGCCGGGAGAATATTTCGGCTGGAAATTAGGATTAAGCGCCGACGGAAATACCGTAGCCATCAGCGCACCAGAAAATGGTGCAAACGGGCTCAATGCCGGTGTAGTAAAAATCTTCCATTATGTGTCCGGGAACTGGGTTCCCCTGGGAAATTTTATTTACGGACAAAATGCAGGCGATTATACCGGCATGTCACTTAGTTTGAGTGCCGACGGCTTGACGGTGGCTATCGGCTCTCCTCAAAACGATTCGAACGGTTCCAATTCCGGAATGGTGCAGGTATTCAAATATGATGCGGGCAACTGGACGCAACTGGGCACGAATATTTTAGGCAAAAACGATGATGATTATTCGGGAACGACGCTTAGTTTGAGTGGCGATGGCACTAAATTGGCCATAGGTGCGCCCTATAGTGATAGCAACGGTATTGATGCCGGTGTAGTAAGAGTTTTTGAATTAGTCAATGGAAGTTGGATTCAATCCAGCATTGAAATAAGAGGAGACGGCACCAATGATTGGATAGGTGTGAATGTAAAATTAAATTCGGACGGTACCATCTTGGCAGTATCAGGTACGGGAATTCCTACCTATGGCACATCCAACGGTTATGTACGTATTTTACAAAAATCTGGTGGAAGTTGGATTCAATTGGGTAATGATATTTTAGGTCAATCGCCGGGTGATGAATTCGGACGCGCCATCGACTTAAATACCGATGGAACCGTAATTGCCGTAGGTGCTAAGAAAAACGATAACAACGGAACAAATGCCGGTCACGTTCGTGTATATCAATTTACTTCCGGAACTTGGATGAAAATAGGCAATGATATTGTGGGCGAACATACCGGAGATGCAGCGGGTTCGGCCGTAAGTATATCCGGAAATGCCGCCATTGTAGCAGTAGGTTCGCCAAATAATGACGACACCAATACGAATGCCGGACAAGCCCAAGCTTACACGCTGAGCACACTTGATGTGGCGGATAATAATCTTTCATCGGTGGAAATTTTCCCTAATCCGACAGACGGACCGGTTTATATAAAAACGGATTATGCCGAAAACTTATCCTTAAAAGTATATGACCTGAACGGACGAATTATCTTTAAAAAAGAGCAAATATCCGGACCAATATACCATTTTGACCTAAATGGCAATCCGGGTATTTATCTCGTTGAAGTCATAGTGGATAACAAAAAACCCGTTACCTATAAAGTGATTAAAAGATAATAGGAGTTTTATAATATATTCGCTGTTTGTTCCTTAATTTTTTCCAAGGCGTCTTTCATTTGAACAACGTGCCGCTGTATAGCGGCATCGTTGGCTTTTGAGCCGATCGTATTTATTTCGCGCCCCATTTCCTGCGAAATAAAATTGAGTTTTTTCCCCTTGCTCGTCTCACCGGATTGCAAGGTGGTTTGAAAATAATCCAAATGATTTTTCAGCCGGCTAATTTCTTCATTAATATCCAGTTTTTCCAAATAATAAATCAATTCCTGTTCAAACCGGTTTTCATCGGCATGTTCGCGTATAAGCCGGATACTTTCTTCCAATTTCCGGCGAATTCTATCCGTACGGGCAGGAGCCAATTTCTTTATTTCCTCCAAATGGTTTCTAATTTCATTTAATTGTAGCAAAAGGTCTTTTTCTATCTCTTTACCTTCTTGCTTACGGAATTGAATTAATTCTTCCACGGCCTTTTCCATGACGGGTTTTAATTCCGAAAAAAGTGAATCCGCATCTTCATCTTCGTTTTGAATCCACACATCGGGATTACGGATTAATGAAGCGATAATTTCGCTAGGGTCCAAATCATCGAAACTTTCATTTATTTCTTCGAAATATTTAATTAAAACCTCTTTATTGAGTTTTCTCGCAGATTGTTCCGCCGCATTTCCCACATTTATTTGAAAAACTATTTTTCCTCGGAGCAGTTTTTTTTCCAACCATTTGCGCAACTCCATTTCTTTTTGCCGCAAATTGTTGGGCAA
Source organism: Flavobacteriales bacterium (assembly GCA_027067965.1). Lineage (GTDB taxonomy): Bacteria > Bacteroidota > Bacteroidia > Flavobacteriales > Flavobacteriaceae > JAADED01. Next base: position 15,172 of record JAMOUV010000010.1, read on the forward strand.
GCGCAATTGTAAGTCGAAAAATTTGGAATTCAAAGATTTGATTTCCACCTCGTATGGCACACCGTTAATTTCCGTTTCGGCCTTACCGTAACCGGTCATGGAATAGATCATAGGCGTATTAAATTTGGTTGATAGATATAATTTTCACCCCTGCTTCTTTCATTTCCATAAAAGCATTCGTCTCGTCATCCGGATGTAAATTAACGGCCCTGACCGCTTCACGAACCACATATACCTCAAAACCTTTTCCGGCCGCATCCAATGCCGTGGCTTTCACGCAATAATCGGTAGCCAAACCTACTACATACAATTTTTTTATTCCGTTGATTTTCAAAAAACTTTCCAAATCTTCATTGGTGGCTTCAAAGGCGGAGTATCCGTCATCGGTATTGCCTGTGCCTTTCAAAAAGATTTTACGTATTGACGAAATATTCAAATCACGGGGAAATGCCGCTCCTTCGGTTCCGCGCACGCAATGCACGGGCCATTTGTCGAAATGAACCGTCCGGGCGGGATGCCAATCTTTCGATGCCAATACCATATCGAAGTGCTTCATCAACCGGTTGATAGGCGCAATTACTTCGTCACCGTTTTTTACGGCCAAGGCGCCACCCGGCAAAAAATCATTTTGCACATCCACTATAAAAAGGGCTTCGTCCATCATAATTTTTTTTACAAAGGTAAACAATCATTCGGCAGCAGGTAAATGATATCGCTCAAAATTTATTATTTACGCCTAGCCAAGCCAATCCGAAAGAAATTTATTGTCAAAAAAAGATAAATATCTCCGAAAACGGCTCATGCCGGTCGAGATGAATAGAAAAAAATCCGCCGAATCAAGAACCGTTCAAATATTTCTTAATCAAATTTTTTCTCAACTCGAATAACTTACGGCTCACGCCTACTTTGTAAATATGCGGATTTTCAAAACGTTTGGATTCGGAAGAAAGCCGCGAAAGACGTTGTCTGCGAAATTCGGAAATGGCATAAGAGTCGGTTTCCACCGGCTCGGGTTTACCCGATTTCATTACCGCATGTTTGATTTTCTCTTTACGCAAACCGGTAATGCGCGTGTTTTTAAATTCATAATCGGGATGGTAGATAACATCCACCTCTTCGATATTCTCGTCCGATAAGATAATCGCGTCGCGATAGAATAAACCGTTGTCATACACGCGCCAAAGTTGTTTCTCGCCGGGAAGTGAAATTTTAGCGACGTCTTCCGATATCTTCAGCCGTGGTTCACCGTCAAAAACAGCCAATTTAAACACACCGTCCAAAGCCGGGCATTGGTAGGAAGTAACCAATTTGGTTCCTACGCCATAGGCATCGATCCGGGCGCCTTGCAGATTCAAACTCCTGATGATATATTCATCCAATGAATTGGAAGAAATGATCTTCACATAATCCAAACCTTCGGCGTTTAACGCTTCACGCACTTTACGCGAAAGGTAGGCCATGTCGCCACTGTCGATCCGCACGCCTTTGAGCCGGTAACCTTTTTCTTCCAATTCCTTTGCGACGATAATTGCATGCGGCAATCCCGAATGGAGTGTATCATAGGTATCGATAAGCAATACCGCATTATCGGGATATACGGCCGCGTATTTTCGAAAGGCATCCAATTCGTCGCCGATGGCTTGAATCCATGAATGAGCCATGGTTCCGAACACGGCAAGTTTATATATTTCTCCGGCCAAGGTATTGGAGGTGCCCGTTGCTCCTCCTATCACAGCCGCCCGCGAGGCATGAATGCCGGCCAATCCTTGTGCGCGGCGCAATCCGAAATCCACAAAGGTTTTTCCTTCCTGAAGCACACTTTCTATTCGCGATGCGCGAGTGGCAATGAGAGATTGAAAGTTTAAAAAATTCAATAATAAGGTTTCAATGAGTTGAACTTCGAGGATGTTTCCTTTAACGGTTACAACCGGTTCGTTATTAAAAATCACCTCGCCTTCTTTGGGCGCATAAATATCGCCGCTAAAACGAAACTCCTTTAAAAATTCTAAAAATTCCGATTTGAAACCCTTTTTTCTCAAGAATGCCAATTCATTATCGGTATAACGAAAATTTTTTACCGCTTCCAATAAATCGGCCAAACCGGCAAAAATCACATAACCGCTTTGACAAGGCATGCGGCGAAAAAAATAATCGAAGACCGCATTTTTCTTATGCAAATCTTGCAGGTAATATGCCTGCGCCATGGTCAGTTCATAATAATCGGTATAAAGTCCGTAGGGTTTGGTGAGCAATGAATCCATACACTTTATTTTTATCTATACCAAAGACCGGATTATTCTTTTAGTACCCAATCGCCACTGCGGAGCAAGGGCAATGCTTTTTTGTATTTAAGTTGCCTTTCTTCGGCGGTATTTACGTTCAAAATGGTAACCATCTCGTTTCGTCCGATTTTTTTTCCTTCGCGTTTGATTGGCGTAGTAACTTGCGGGGGCGCCTGTGTGGCCGCTTGCGGACCTTTTTCGGCCAATTCTTCCATGGAAGGAATATGTCGTGGTGCCGAAGTAGGTTGCCGGGAAGTGGTATCGGTCCGGGTTTCGGTATAACGCGGTTTTTGACGTCTTTGTTGGCGGCTTTCGCGTATTTGATTGGGATCCGGTGTCGGCAAATCCGCTTTGAAAAGGAATGAAATCACTTCCTTATTGACCTTGTCCAACATAGTGCGGAATAATTCGTAGGCCTCGAATTTATAAATCAATAACGGATCTTTTTGTTCGTATGAGGCCGTTTGAACCGCCGTTTTCAATTCGTCCATTTTACGGAGATGTTCTTTCCATTCTTCATCAATAATAGCAAGGGCCACATTGCGTTCGAAATCTTCGATCAATTTGCGACCTTGGGTTTGATACGCTTCTTCGAGGTTAGTGGAAATTTGAATGGTCCGGATACCGTCCGTAAACGGTACGGCTATACGTTTGTACTGATGTCCTTGATTTTCATACACATGTTTAATCAAAGGATAAATACCATCGGCAGCCCGTTTTATTTTGTCCAAATAATATTGATAGGCCTTATCGAAAATAAGATTGACCAATTCCTTTTCATCCATATTTTTAAATTCCTCTTCACTCACCGGTGAACGCATGGAAAAATTACGAATCAATTCATTTTCGAATTCTTGAAAATCGTCTTTTTGCTTGGCTTTTTGCACGATATATTCGGCCAGTTCATATATCATATTGACAATATCCACTCGCAAGCGTTTGCCTTCCAAGGCATGACGGCGTTTTTTATAAACCAATTCTCTTTGGGCATTCATCACATCGTCATATTCCAACAATCGTTTACGAATACCGAAATTATTTTCTTCTACTTTCTTTTGGGCGTTTTCAATCGATTTGGTAATACGCGAATGTTGGATGGCTTCGCCTTCTTTCATGCCCAGCCGGTCGAGGATTTTGGCCATTTTTTCCGATCCGAACAATCGCATCAAATCATCTTCAAACGATACAAAAAATTGGGATGAGCCCGGATCACCTTGACGTCCCGCCCGTCCGCGCAATTGGCGGTCCACCCGGCGAGAATCGTGGCGTTCGGTACCGATGATGGCCAAACCTCCGGCATTTTTCACATCGGGATGCAGTTTGATATCGGTTCCCCGGCCGGCCATGTTGGTGGCAATGGTTACTTGTCCGGGATTACCCGCTTCGGCAATAATTTGTGCTTCACGTTGATGATGTTTGGCATTCAACACGTTGTGCGGTATCTTCCTTATCCTCAGCATCTTACTAAGCAATTCGGATGTTTCGACCGAAGTGGTTCCCACCAAAACCGCACGTCCTTGATTTCGCAAGCGTTCGATTTCGTTAATAATGGCATTATATTTTTCCCGTTTGGTTCGATAGACCAAATCGTTTTTATCGTCACGAATAACGGGTTTGTTGGTTGGAATTTCCACCACATCGAGTTTATAAATTTGCCAAAATTCACCTGCTTCGGTAATGGCCGTCCCTGTCATACCAGCCAATTTGCGATACATCCGGAAAAAATTCTGCAGTGTAATGGTGGCATGAGTTTGGGTAGCTGCTTCGATCTTGACGTTTTCTTTGGCTTCGATGGCTTGGTGCAGTCCGTCGGAATAGCGCCGGCCTTCCATGATACGCCCGGTTTGTTCGTCCACGATTTTTACCTGACCGTCCAATACTACATATTCCACTTCTTTTTCAAAAAGGGTATAGGCCTTCATCAATTGATTCAGCGTGTGCAAGCGTTCGCTTTTCATGGCATATTCCCTGAAAATTTCATCTTTTTTCTTCATTTTCTCTTCTTCAGGAATATCCATTTTATCTATTTTTCCTATTTCTTCACTGATATTGGGTAAGATAAAGAAATCGGGCGTGGTCAGGTTGGAAAGAAACTCGATTCCTTTGTCGGTCAGTTCGATGGAATTATTTTTTTCGTCGATCACGAAGAACAAATCCTTATCGATAAAAGGCATTTCGCGTTGGCGGTCCTGCATGTAATATGCTTCGGTTTTTTGAAGCAATTGTTTCATGCCGGGTTCGCTTAAAAATTTGATCAATGCACGGTTTTTTGGCAATCCCCTGAATACGCGATAAAGATGGGTTCCACCTTCTTTTTCATTACCTTCCCGGATGAGTTTTTTGGCCAATGCCAATTCTTTGGTTAAATTTTGGTGTTGGGCCTGCACGATTTTTTCCACATAGGGTTTGAGCTCGTTGAATTCGTGCCGGTCGCCTTGTTCCACCGGCCCGGAAATAATCAACGGCGTTCGTGCATCGTCGATCAGCACGCTATCCACTTCGTCCACGATGGCGTAGTTGAGTTCACGTTGTACCACGTCTTTCATATCGTGGGCCATATTGTCACGCAGATAGTCGAAACCGAATTCGTTATTTGTGCCGTAGGTAATATCCGCTTCATAGGCCTTTCGACGTGCTTCGGTATGGGGGCGGTGCAAATCGATACAATCCACCCGCAAGCCGTGAAATTCGTAAAGCGGTCCCATCCATGCCGCATCCCGCCGGGCCAAATAATCGTTGACGGTAACCAAATGAGTTCCGCGTCCGGGCAAGGCATTTAGGTAAAGGGCCAAGGTAGCCACTAAGGTTTTACCTTCACCGGTTTGCATCTCAGCGATTTTGCCTTGATGCAACACGATACCGCCCATGAGTTGCACGTCGTAATGCACCATATCCCATTTCACTTGTTTGCCGGCGGCATCCCATTCGTTTTTCCAAACGGCTTTATCGCCCTCTATTTCCACATATTCCTTGGTGGCGGCCAATTCCATATCGAACGGCGTGGCGGTAACTTCCAAAGTATCGTTTTCCTTGAAACGCCTTGCGGTTTCGCGCATGACGGCAAATGCTTCGGGAAGAATTTCGTTCAATACTTTTTCTTCCACTTCGTATTTTTCATCTTCCAGCCGGTCAATTTCTTTATAAATATCTTCGCGCTTGTCAATATCCTGTTCTTCGGCCGCCTGTTGACGAAGTTGATCTTGCTTGCGATCAATTTCGCTTGTGGCTTCCTTTATTTTTTGTTTGAATTCTTGCGTTTTGGCACGCAATTCATCGTTGGACAGATTTTTTAAACCGGGATAAATTTCATTGATTTTATCTACAATCGGTTGAAGTTCTTTTATGTCTTTTTTACGTTTATCGCCTACAAAAACTTTTAATACGGAGTCTAAAATTCCCATAATTAAATACCTCTTTATATCAAGTTCAAATTTACGTTATTTTTTCTGTTTACTAAAACTATTGCGCAAGACAAAAAAAGTCTCCCGGAGGAGACTTTTCGCTACATTTCTTTTCGGTTAATATTCATCCTCGTTCCAAAGGAAATCTTCTTCATCGGGATAATCGGGCCAGATATCCCGGATGTTTTCAAATATTTCTTCATCGTCTTCGATTTCTTGTAAATTTTCCACCACTTCGAGTGGTGCACCTGTTCTGATGGCATAATCGATCAATTCGTCCTTGGTTGCCGGCCAAGGGGCATCGCTCAGGTAAGATGCTAATTCCAACGTCCAATACATATTGCCTGCGATTTTAAAATTTTTGCAAATATATAATTAAAATTATTTTTTTCAAGTCATTTGCGGATTCCATGGTACCTCTCTGACTTGGAAATGCTTAGACAATTTTCGTGCCAAAACAAAAAGGTAATCCGAGAGCCGGTTGAGGTATTGCAAGTACAACGGATTAAGCGGTGAGACGGCATGCAAGGCGGTCAAGCGACGTTCGGCTCTCCGGGCTACGGTTCTGGCAATATGGCAGACCGAAACGGCAGGATGTCCGCCCGGTAAGATAAAAGCGGTCAAAGGAGGAAGGTCCCTGTCGAATTCATCAATTCGTTTTTCCAAATATTTTATTTGTTCTTCCGTCAAATCGGGAATATTGAGTCGTTTTTCTTTGTTTTTCAAATATTTTTTCTCCGGATCGAGCGCCACAAAAGAACCCAAGTTAAATAATTCGTTTTGCACTTTTATCAAATCGTTTTCCATCGCGGGAATTTCGGCCGCATAATCGCGAAGCAAGCCCAAAAACGACATTAATTCGTCCAATGTGCCGTATGCTTCGATACGTATATGATGTTTTTCCACCCGCGTTCCACCGATTAATTGTGTAGTGCCGGCATCGCCTTTTTTGGTATAAATCTTCATTTTTCTATTAATTTAACGAATAAAGATAATTAAAAAATCGGGATAAAACCATTCTCATCCTTTAACAAAATGATAAGTCCGGCAAATGTTAATATTCAAAAAAACGGCCATCCTCATTTTATTTTTTTCGACGAAATTCAATCATAGCCAAGCCGGCGATAGACATAAGTGCAAAAAGGATAATAAAAAAGTAATGTTTGACTTGCAAAAAGGGCTCTACATACAGGACTACGCCCAAAAATAATAAGGGTAGAAGCACCAAAATGGCCTGAAAAACGGGAATATGATGTTTGGTTTTCATCAATTTCTCTACTCCTACATAAGTGTATATCACCAATAAAGCCATCAATAGCAAGTACAGGTAAACCACTGAGGCCTTTGCCCATATCGAAGAGGAATTCGCCACACAAAACAAATTAAAAAAACATAAATCCTTATCCGATTTGCCCGTGGCAATCAATAATGCGAAACCAAACAAAAACGGGCCGTAAAAGCCCCAAAACAGCATTCTTTTTTTTCTTTTTTTCTTCTTTTCGGATTGTTCGAAAATATTCATCGCAAATTTTTAAACAAATATAGACCATAAAAATAAAAAACGTACAAAATAATATTTCATGCCTTACCGATGATTCCCTTATGCTGCATAGCCGGACATGTTTAACGAAGGAAGATTTTCTTTAATAAAATTAAAATATCCGGCCCCACATTCACTTAAGAAGCAAACCAAAAATTAATCAAATTTTTATTAATTTCATGACCATTAGGAGTTTATATGGCATAAAATTTGATAATCTATTAAAAAAATTTTAAATTTGAATAATTAAATATTATCCCGATGAAAACAATCTACTCTTTCATTTTGATTTTTGCTTTTACTACTATTTTCGCACAAGTAGGTATTAACAATGACGGTTCCGATCCGGATCCTTCAGCAATGTTGGATGTAAAAAGTAACAACAAAGGTGTTTTGATTCCGCGCATGGATAATGCGGCTATGAACGGCATTCCTTCTCCCGTAGAAGGTCTGGTGATTTATAATACCGAGAAAAAAGAATTTTATTATTACACCGGTAGTGCTTGGATTCCGATGGGAGGAGACGGAAAATTTGTGGACGGTGTCGATCCCAATGATGCCGTTTATACGCAAGGCAATGTAGGTATCGGAGTTGATGACCCGCAGGCCCCTTTGCACATACAAGGACGCATTCGTGCTTCAGCCAATAACGACAATTATGTGGAAATGGACGGGGTGCCTACCACGATCGGCGGGGCGCCCGCCTTGGAAGGCGTTGTAAAAATAGAAGGGGATGCATTTAAAAGATATTCATTCCTCATGGCGGACGGAAACGGCAATTATGACACCCTGGTCGCTTTTTACAAACCCAACCGGTCCATTGGCATTGGCACCAATACACCTGCCGACGGAACCATGATTCATATCAAAAGCGATGCCGCCACCAAACCCGATGTAGTGGTAGAAAGAGCAACCGGTTATATGGGACTCGGCACAACCGATCCGCAAGACCGCTTGGATCTTTGGGGCGGATTTCGCATGTCGCTCGATGCAAACAATTATGCACGCGTATTTGCCAATCCTACTAGCATTTACGGAAATACGGTGATGGAAGGAACGGTTAAATTGGAAGGCCCCGCCATTCAAAGATATTCTTTCCTGACCTCCGACTTGGGCGGCGGATACGATACCATTGTATCTTTCTTCCGGCCTTACGGTGCCGTAGGAGTGGGCACCAATTTGCCTAAATCCAAAGTCCATGTACGCGTGAATGATTTTGACTTGTCACACGGTTTGGCTGCCATCGGTTTGGAACACGGAGAAGCCGGAAATGAATTCCAACAATGGTTTGCGCTTTTGCTTGGGGAATTAGTAAACGGTACCAATGATTATCATCCTATTCTGGCTTACGGTCCCGAAAACAGAGCTTTTGCCATCACACAATTTATCTCCGATCCAAAACACAATGCATCGGAAACGCGCATGGTATTTTTACCTACAGGACATACCGGTATAGGAGACCCCAACACACACAATCCACCCGATGCCGCATTAACGGTAAGTAACGGACCTCTTTATCATTTATCCCCCAATTCCAATATCCCTAAAACCATTCTTTCGCTCAAAGATCAAGGTTATTTAAGAGTAAAAGTGGACGCCGACGGAAGAGTAACCCGCCCCACCTCCACTACGGCAGATCTATTGCCAATTGCCTATGGCGTGGTGGAATCGGACGGTACCGAGATTTCAGGCACCGGAAATTACCGGGTAAGACGTATTTCTCAAGGTGTTTATAGCATTGAGGTACATGGCGAAACCATTGATGGCACCTATACCGTTTTGGTAACCAACCAAACGTCAAGCCCCATTATCGCCGGCACAAAAACCGATAATGGATTGGCTATCGTTCATTTATTTTCTCTTCATACTCAAGATCCTGCCGATTCCCGTTTTCAATTTATGATTTACCGGCCGTAAAAATATTCCGTATTTACTCTAAAAACTGCCCCTGGGGGCAGTTTTTTTTATATATTCAAAGATATTCTCTTTAAAAAATTCGTTTTTGAACTTTTTCTTCGAGAAAAAAATTTATTTTTTAACGTTCGGATGATCAAAAATTCAACTGCATATTTTAAAATGTAATACCATTTTAGTAAGATTAAAATAAAAAACCCGGCTAATGGCGGGCCGGGTTGAGGATTTTGTCAGATTTACCGAATACGATCCACCGATTTTACCAGACTTTCATCCCGTTTAATGGCCTTATTGGCTAACTTGACAAAAACGATAGAAAGCACGGGTATTAGCCAAATGACGTCCTTCTTCGAGAACGGAGTCCCTCCGGACGTAACGGCTTCGTAAATCCGTAAACCTGTCAAAAGAATCAATGCAAAGATAATTAAATTATTCAAAAACATCTGCACGGGGCGATTGGAATAGAGAAAAATATTAATAAACAATAAAGCCGCTATTCCTACCATTCCCCAATAATAGATGTATTCGAATTTATAAATCTCATGGGGCAATACATAATAAAAAGTAGCTGCAATAAGCACTGCAATAAGCATATAAAGGGTTTGAATTCGTTGAAACATGGCATTGTTTTTAGCAAATTTACATAATTTATTATATCTACTTCAAAATGACTAAATTTGCGCCGGTTTATATGTTCCGTAACACTTACTTAAATTTCCCGAACCGATTTCGAATTTTAGATTAATGTCCGAGAAAAAAGAAAAATTAATTTGCTATCACTGCGGATTGGAAATGCATCCTTCCGAAGCGGTATGGTATGATGGTAAAGCATTTTGTTGTAACGGATGTAAGACGGTTTACCAAATTCTGCATACCCATGATTTAACACAATATTACACCATTGTCGAGACGCCGGGTTTGAAAGCCGAAGACATCAACAAGGGGGAAAGGAAAACCAAATATGCCTTTTTGGACAACGAAGAAATTGCCGGCAAACTATTGGAATTTGATGACGGAAAAACCAAAGTGGTCAATTTCTACGTGCCCAACATCCATTGTGCTTCATGTATTTGGGTTTTGGAGCATTTGGAACGTTTGAATCCCGGTATTATACGTTCGGAAGTAAATTTTTCCACCAAGACTGTTCGCATTACTTTTGATGCCGAAAAAATCAATTTGCGTCAATTGGCCGAATTGATGGACAGCATTGCCTATCCGCCTTTGATTACTTTGGAGAGTTTGGAACAGAAAGACAAGAAAACCAATCATAGGTTATTGATGCAGTTGGGTGTGGCGGGGTTTGCTTTCGGCAACATCATGCTTTTGGCCATTCCTGAATACATTCAAGCGGAAGGATATTGGATCGAACATTTTGCGCCGCTTTTTCGTTGGATAGCATTCGGATTATCCGTGCCGGTGGTATTTTTTTCGGCAAGGGATTATTATGAATCGGCATGGAAAGGATTAAAAAACAAAATAGCCACGGTAGATATTCTAATTGCATTGGGCATTAGCGTATTGTTTCTTCGAAGCATTTATGAGATAACAACCCACACGGGGCAAGGTTTTTTCGATAGTTTGACAGGATTGGTTTTTTTCTTGTTGATCGGAAAATATTTTCAACAAAAAACTTACGATTTTCTTTCGTTTGAACGCGATTACAAATCATATTTTCCCGTAGCGGTGACCAAGATAACCGATGCAGGCGAAGAAATTATCGAATTAAAAGATATCAAACCGGGTGACCGGTTATTGATTCACAATAATGAAATAATTCCGGTGGATGGTATTTTAAAAAAGAACAATGCATTTATCGATTATAGTTTTGTGACGGGGGAATCCACTCCTGTGGAAAAAATTCCCGGCGACAAAATTTTGGCCGGAGGAAAACAAACGGGCAATTACATAGAAATCGAAGCCGAAAAAAATGTAGATAACAGTTATCTCACCGGACTATGGTCAAGACAAATTTTTAAAGAAAGTTCACATAAGAGCATTCATACAATTACCGACAAAATCAGTCAATATTTTACTATTGTTATTCTAAGCATTGCCTTGCTTGCGGGACTTTATTGGTGGTGGAAAGACGGTGCGGCCACTGCCATTTGGGTGGCTTCGGCGGTTTTGATTATTGCTTGTCCGTGTGCATTGGCTTTAGCGGCTCCTTTTGCTTTCGGTAATGTGTTGCGGCAATTCGGTTTGCATCGATTTTATTTAAAAAACGATCGAGTCATCGAAGAAATGTCGCGCGTAGATTCGCTTGTTTTTGATAAGACGGGCACCCTTACCGTACAAGAAAAATTTCAAGTCTCCTTTGATGAAGGAACCTTGAATGATAAAGAACGAAGCATTATCAAATCCATGACAAAAATCTCCAACCATCCGCTAAGCAGATTAATCTATCAAACATTAAAAGACAGCCCGCCGGTTTCCCTGGAACATGTACAGGAAATTCCCGGCAAAGGTATTTTGGCTTATTATGAGGGAAAAACCTATAAATTGGGAAATCGAAAATGGGCCGGAAGCGGCAAGCTGCAAAGCGATAAATCCGCTACTTATTTTTCAGTGGATAACACAATCAAGACCGTATTTGTTTTTACCGGCAAATACCGGCAAGGCATTAAAGAGTTATTCGAGCGCTTATCAAAAAAATATAAATTATACATTCTTTCGGGTGATAATGATAGTGAAAAACCCGTATTGGAAAAAATGCTTCCGCCCGGAACCACCTTGCTGTTTAATCAATCCGTTTATGACAAAACCGATTTTATCGAACGGTTGCAACAAAACCATGCCACGGTTATGATGTTGGGCGACGGATTAAACGATGCGGGTGCATTACAACAAGCCGATGTCGGCATTGCCGTAGCCGAAGATACGAATGTATTTACGCCTTCGAGTGATGGAATTATCAAAGCCGACCGGCTCACTAAATTGGATAAATTTTTAAAAATTTCCATCCAAACCAAGCATGTGATATACTTGGCTTTTGCTTTGGCTTTTGTGTACAATGTTTTGGGACTGAGTTTTGCCGTGAGCAATAAACTCACTCCATTGGTGGCGGCCATTTTAATGCCTTTGAGTTCCATTTCCATTGTGGTTTTCGTTACCCTGCTCACCTATTGGATATGCCGGAAATTAAAAAAGGATTAACCGCTAAATTATATTTATTTTTATTTAGTGGAGAAAATTCTTCCGTTATGGGTATTTTTTTTGGCGGTTTCACTTTTTTTTCTTAAAATTGCTTTTAAAACAGGAAAAATTTTTTATTATGAAAAAATATATCTTTCTCTTAGCCGTGCTTTTGGGTTTGAGTCTTCAAGCACAAGATTTATTCAGCTCATTTAAGCCGGATAATTATGCCAATGATTTGACCGAGAAAATCAAGACGGTTTTGGACATTCAAGATGCCGATCAAATTCAATCGATTAAAAATCTAACCTATTCTTATGCCAAGAGCATTCAGAAGTATATTTTATTAAATACAAAACGCGGTTTGACCGAAGGAAAAACTTTGGATGAAGTGGTTGAAATGGTAAAACCCAATGCATTAAAAGCCACTAAATTTTACCGTCGATTAGGCAATATTGTAGGCGCCGAAAATTTGGAAAAATTACAAAGGGCTAATATTTTTTAGTGTCTTTAAAAAAAACTATTGCAACCGTCCGATTTTCGGGCGGTTATTTTATTTATAGCATGCCATGAAAATAGCCGGAATACACGCCATCGAGGAATTGCTTAAAACAGGGAAACCCATAGAGAAAGTCTTTATCTTGCGCAATACGGAATCTGCCGTTTTAAAACAATTGGCCGGTATTTTCAGGCGAAAAGGAATTCCCGTTCAATATGTTCCCAAACAAAAATTAAATACTTTGTTTCAAGGCACCCATCAAGGAATTATTGCCATTGTTTCCGAATTCTCCTATACCGACATGGAGAAAATGGTTCAAGATGCATTTAACCAAACCGATACGCCCGTATTCCTCTTATTGGACGGCATTACCGATACCCGAAATTTCGGTGCCGTTCTACGGTCGGCAGCCGCTTTCGAAGTGAATGGCATTATTGTCCCTGCACATCATAGCGCCCCTTTGAACAAAGAAGTGGTCAAAACTTCTGCCGGCGGCATTTTTAAAATTCCCATAAGCCGGGTAAATCATCTGGCCGATGCATTATTTTACCTGAAAAGTTATCAGGTGGAAATTATTGCCGCCACTGAAAAATCCCATACCTATTTGGAACAATTTACTTTTAGCAAACCGGTTGGATTGATTATGGGAAACGAACATAAAGGAATTTCGAACCGGCTTATTGCATTGTCCGATTTTAAATTAAAAATCAATATATCGACACAAATGGATTCGTTAAATGTGTCAGTGGCCACCGGTATTTTTTTATATGAAATACATAAACAATTAAAATTGAAATAACCAAGCATTTTTCAAAGATTTCTATTCGTTTTTACAATTCCCGAAAATCTTCATAAAAAATCTCATTCCATTCGGCATTTTTTCAATAAACTTTTTCACACAAAGTAGCGATATTTTCACTCGAAACAGGCGGGTTTTCACGGATACTTGTCCTCCCCCGATTTCGTCCTTAATTTCGAATAATATTTACCGCACGGGATAGTATTCCCGACAATACTAAAGTCAATTATCCGGTAATTATAAAGCCGGGAAATCAGTGTACACTGTCAATGGCAGTGAAGTGTTTTTATGTAATATTTCAATTAACCTTAAAAATTTATTAACCATGAAAAAAGTGTTTTTAATCTTAACGATTCTCTTGGCCGTTCAACTCTTTAATGTATCGTACAGCAAAATGAAAGCTGTCGCACATCAAGTCACATTGCAAGACGACTGCTGTGGCAGTGACGACGGCGATATGCCCGATTGGCCGGACAATCCGCAACCAAGAAAAAAATGAGACCTTAACTCCCGAAGGGGAGATTAAAGAAAATCATGCACAAAAGTCCTCATCCTTACCGGTGAGGGCTTTTGATTTATTAAAGCGTAATGTTTATTTTTACATTTAATTCAAAAAAAATTATGCGTCATATCATCATCTACGGTTTGATTATTCTAAGCTTAGGGCAGGCCTGCATGCGCAAGCCCGGCAATATTTCTTCCGTAAATGAAAAATTACCACGATCAAAAGCAGAAACCCTATTTTATCAAGCCCAAAGGTTTTTGGAAAATAATTACATAGATAGCGCCTATTACTATTTTACCAAAAGCATGGAAACCGCAATGAGAGAAAAAGATTCTCTTTGGTTGGCAAAAATTTATTATGAAATGGCACGAATCGACATGACCCGCGATTATTTAAATTTATCGGAATTTCATGCCGTAAACGGTTTAAAAAATCTTCCTGCCGGACATCAAAACGATTTGTATCGCGGTTTGTTCTACAATATCCTGGGATTGACCCTAAACAAGCGCGGATTATATGATCAAGCATTGAATTATTTTCATAAATACAGAAACAGTTATCAAAGATTTAATGACACCACACGTTACTATATCTCTTACCAAAACAATTTGGGCAGTGTATATATAAACAAAAAAGAATGGGATAAAGCATTGGTATATTACGAAAATATTTTACATCTTGATTCGTTGCTTCAAAAATACCCTTCATCCTTCGGTTTTGCCCTTCATAACAAGGCCAATATATTATTTAAATCGGGACAAGCCGAAAAGGCGCTTGAACCGCTTGAAAAATCATTACAAATCAGCAAAAAACAGAAGGACAACAAACGCATTTGGGCGGATTATATGTTGCTGGCCGAAATCATGAAAAAACTCAACAGAAAAAAAGAAGCCCTTTATTATGCACGACAAGCATTGGCCTTGAGCCGGCGAATGAATTTGCAAAATAAAGAACTGGAAACGCTACGCTTTTTAATTGCCAATGACTCTTCGGCAACCAAGCAACAATATTTAAACAGATATTTTTATTTGGTCGATAATTTTAGAAAAAAAGAAAGCCAAACAAAGGATTTTGTCCTTCGAATTGTATATGAAACCGCCGAAAAAGACCGGAAAATATTTGTGAAAAATTTTCAAATCATTCAATATAAAAGCCGTTTGCGAGTGCTAAGCATTTTCTTTGGTGCAATGGCCTTATTACTGGGTGTTATCCTTATTTCATACAGGAAAATCAAACGTAAAAATATCACCATTGCCCGCCAAGCCGAATCCTTGGAAATGCTTTATCAGGAAATGCATCACCGGGTCAAAAATAATTTTAACATGTTCATTTCGTTCGTAATGAATATTAAATCTTCCTTGAAAAACGAAAATGCCGATATTGATAAACAACTGGAAAATATTGCAGCCAAAATGAAATCCTTTATAGAAATACATGATTCGTTGCGGCTTCATATGAAAGACTCGAAGAATTTGAGAAGGTTTAATTTGAAGATATTGGTAGAAAAAATTTTTTATACTCTCCGGGAAATGGCAGGGCGTCCTTTGGTAAAATTAAATTGCGAATGCGATGATTCCGCTTCGCTTCGTACCGATCATATTTTCCTAACAGGCATGATTATTCATGAATTTATTACCAATGCATTTAAACATGCGTTTGTCAACAAAAAAGACCGAGGAGAAATTTCCATTCGCTTTTTTTCCGATGGAGACGATTATATTTTAGAAATGAAAAACAGTGATTCGAAAAAACATTCGCAAAAAGAACCGCAACAGTCAGAAAAAGGACATATTTCTTCCGGTTTAAAATTGATTCGTTTATTTCATATGCAACTTGACGGTGGTCCGGGTAACGGTAAAGCCGAACGTATTGTTTTCAATAACCGAAACGGATTCGAAATTAAAATGTATTTCAAAAAACCAAAAAACAAATAATCTTTCGGCAAAACATGGATTTATTTTCTCCTCTTTTTAGGAGATACGTAATAATAGTCCAATTTCTTTTTAAAATCCTTGTAATATGTTTGGGTGACGGGAAATGACTTATTGCCAATACTGACTTCTTTTTTATGGATCATCCCTTTAAACTCCGTAGAAGTCAGATTGATGATGGTATGATCGTTAATTCTTTGAAAATGATGGGGCAATTCTTCCTGAAAATCGGCTAATGAGCGGGAAGTAAAAAATATCCGGTTATCCTTGGTAATGATATATACGTAATTGGGTTTGAATGCACTCTTGTTTTTATACAGCAAACGTTTATCGGTAGAAAAATACAGAATATCTTCAAATGGAATAACTTGTTCTTTCAACTTATTCTTTTCGGTGGTTTTTCTTAATTCGTCCAAATAATCAACCAGGCCGATAATACCTATTTTATTAACTAATGAACTTGTCCTTTCGGCTGGTTCCGGAATTTTATTTTTTTGTCCGATGATCAAAAGCAATTGTCGATACAACTTATCGGGCAATGAGATGACTTCCGATTTTTCGAAAAATCCGAAAGGGGCATGAGTCAATGCCGTATTGAAATGTATTTCATCGCCATAGGAAGTCAAAAAGACATAAGGTATATCTTTTTTTGAAAGTAATTTGGCTACATCAAACCCGGTTTTATCACCTTGCAGGTGAATATCCAAAACGGCCAAATCCGGCTTGAAATACGTAATATGTTTTTGGGCTATGTCGTATGAGGGAGTGTATGGCAATACATCAAAGCCCTTGTTCTTCAAGAAAGAAGCCAAATTTTCATAAAGGATGATATCATCTTCAAGGAGCAATATTTTTTTTATCATGAATAAGGGGTGTCTTTGTTCTTTTTACAAATTTAATAATTGTTAAAAAATATTTTTATGCTTTTTATTGTTTTTTCTCTTAATTTTTAATTGAAAAATTATTAATCCATTATTAATAAGTTACATCCTCTGATATCGCTGTCGTCAAACCGGCCCGAAATTTCAAGCGAGTCGTCGGGCAATATTTTACCCAAATCTTGAGTAGCCACAAACGCACAGGAATGCACATTGGCCAAATCAATTATATTGATGCCGCCGGATTTGCCGGGAGGCAAATAGCGAAACGGATCTTCCGTTTCGCGGATGAGAATTCTCATCCACGGCGGCATCTTAAATTTTCCTTCACCTTGAGAATATGCTTGCGACAGAATTTCGGTCATGCCGTATTCGGAATGGATGACCGGTACACCGAATCGTGTAGTTAAAAGGGCATGTAATTCTTCTCGCACGGGTTCTCGCTTCCTGCCTTTCATGCCACCGGTTTCCATTACAATGGTATTTTTTAAATCAAATTCATATTGCAATGCAAAATCCCATAAAGCGAAACTAACACCGAACAGCAGGACCTTTTGTCCCGATTTATCGGCTTGTATTAGTTTTTTATAGAGTTCATCCGTATGGTGTAAAAAAAATCCGCTTCCGGGCTGCGCCCTGTCTATCAAATGCTTCATCATATAAATCAAGGAAGAATTTTTCCTTTCCAAATACGAAGGCAATAACGCCAAAATCAAATAATCCGATACCGGCCCGTAAAACAATTCAAATCCTTTCAAAAAAGATTGTTCGTAAATACTTAAATCTTTCACATAATGTTTGCTTCGATGCATGCCCGTGGTACCACTGCTTTCGAAAACGGCATCATACGGTCCTTCTATCGATACGACCCGATGGTATTTAAAAAATTCTACCGGAAGAAAAGGAATATCTTCCAAGCGGCGTACTTTATTCGGATGGACTCCCAAAAGTTCATTAAACCGCCGGTAAATCTTATTATGGGCGTATTGAAATCCGTAAAGTTTTAATGCTTTTTTTTCGAAACCGACTTCATCGATTTGCGTAAAATTTTTCCAAACGAAAAAATTCATGGGACCTTTGTTGTAGTTTCTTTTTGTTCGGCCATAATGGAATCAATCATGGCGTCGGTTTTTAAACGTATGCGGTAATACACATCGGTTCCGAAAAGATCGCGGCCCAATAAGGCGTGTAACAAATTTTGAAAGCGTGCCTTTTTATCCGCCATGAAGTCGGTTGGATTTTCGCCTGTTTTTTGCATGACAAACCGGAATATACTTTCGGCAAGCGTATCATTTTCCACATATTCATCGGAAGTCATTTGCGACAGTTGCGCATAATTTCTAAGTGCATATTCGCGCAGAAAACGATCGAGATATTTTCGCAAGACGATGTAATGATAAGAATCGGTATGGTAATTTCTGCTCAGCGGAACAAATATGTCCGGCATTATTCCTCCGCCACCATAAACGGTGCGGCCTTTTTTTGTTTTAAACTTCAAACTGTCCGGAAAATGTATGCTGTCTTTCGTATATAATTCGCCCGAAAGATAACGTTCGATAAATTGTTTTTCGTATGCTTCTTTTTCGCCTTTTTTGTAAGGAGTTTGTATGGATCTGCCACTTGGAGTATAGTATCGCGAAGTGGTTATGCGAAGCATGGAACCGTCCTTTAAGCGTACTTCTTCCTGTACAAGCCCTTTACCGAAGGAGCGTCTGCCGATGATTACCGCCCGGTCGTTGTCTTGCAGTGCTCCTGCAATAATTTCACTGGCAGATGCCGTATTTTCGTCAATAAGAACATACAAAGTCTCTTTTTCAAAACCCCCTCTCCCGGTTGCATATACTTTGCGAATGTTATTTTTTTTGTTTTTGGTATAAAAAATCAAATTTCCCGGTCCTAAAAATTCATCCGCAATCAAATTGGCCTGTTTTAGATAACCGCCCGCATTGCCACGTAAATCCAAAACAAGGGCTTTCATACCTTTCCGCTTTAACTTTTTCATAGCCGAAAGAAATTCATCATAAGTGGTTTCTGAAAACAAATCAATTTTAATGTAACCTAATGTATCATTTATCATTACTGCCGCGGGGATGCTTCGCAAAGGTATTTTTTGTCGTTTGATACTTACTATAAAACTTGAATCGGCAAATGGTCTGTACACACATAATTTGACATGAGTGCCCGGACTACCCTTAAGCCGGCGAACAATACTGTCCACCGGAATAGACCGGGATGTGATCGTATCGCCGTCAATGCAAATAATCTGGTCGAATGCTTTGATACCCGCCTTGGCCGCAGGGCTCCCGGGAATAACACGCTGAATGGTAAAGGTATCCCTATCCATTATAAATTCTACCCCCAATCCTACAAAATTTCCTTGCATGTTTTCGGTAACTTTGGCCGATTCTTGCTTGGGAATGTAAATGGAATGCGGATCGAGTTTGTCCAAAATTTCATTAATCACCTCATCCACAATACTATCTGTATCGACTTCGTCCACATAATTTTGTTCGATAAAATCCAATAGATTATCGATTTTACTTTGTTTATGCTTTTCTTCCAAAGTAATCTGCGGTCCTTGATTAAAACTAAAATAATAACCTATTAATATCCCACCGGTTAAAGCCAAGCCGGTCAGCAAAATCCAAAAAATATGTGATTTACGATTATTCATCCTTATGATCCAAATTCTCTATTTGCACTATTTCCACACCGGCTTTGGCCAAAAAATCCAAACCCGAATCATCTTTGTATTTTTCATGAAAAACCACTCGTTTAATGCCCGATTGAAAAATCAATTTGCTACATTCCTTGCATGGCGATACGGTCACATATAAGGATGCGCCGTCACTACTTTGGGTCGAACGGGCCATTTTGGTTATGGCATTGGCTTCGGCATGTAATACATACCATTTGGTTTTGCCGTTTTCATCTTCACAAATATTTTCAAAACCCGAAGGTGTGCCGTTAAATCCGTCCGAAATAATCATCCCGTCCTTTACGATGAGCGCTCCTACCTGCTTGCGTTTACAATAAGAAAGTTTGGACCATTCCTTGGCCATTCTTAAATAGGTGATATCGTATTTGTGCTGCTTTTCGGGCGTAGGTTTCTTTTTGCTCATATGCAATCGGTTGAATCAATTTCTTTAAACCAAAGATAATGCATATCCCAATATAAAAAACGAAACCGACAGAATCAAGATTCGTTCTTTGACTTGTAATAATTTCTCCAATAAAGCGGATTTGATAATCAAAAATCCAAGAATAAAAAGGATTTGACCCGTTTCGATGCCTGCTGCAAAACTCAATAACGGCGTAAAAATGCGATCACTTCCCGACACACTCATCAAAAATGCATGCGTAAATCCCATTCCATGAATAAGACCGAAAAAAAACACATAAAATAAATGGAATTTTTGAAGTTTATGTTTATCGGAAATTAAGATATTGGTCAATGCGGTAATCATGATAGTTCCTACAATGGCCGCTTCGATAAACCGGCTCTCCACCCTGACAATCCGATAGGCCGTGAGCGCCAAAGATAAAGTATGGGCCACTGTGAATAAAGTAACCATTAAAGTTAATTTCTTGATATCTTTCAATGAAAAAACCACGGTCAAAGCCATCAAAAAAAGCAAATGGTCCGCCGCACCGAGGTCGAGAATATGCTCCAATCCCAATCGAAAAAACAAACTAATTTCTTTCATATATCTCTACACGCTTTTTTTTCATTCCCACATCTTCCAAAAATAATATTAAGGAAGGTAAAAGTAATAAATTGGAAAACATGGCTATCATTAACGTAAAAGATACCAATCCGCCTAATGCCTTTGTGCCACCGTAATTTGAAATTAAAAATACCAGAAATCCAAAAAACAAAACCACCGAAGTGTAAAACATACTGACGCCGGTTTCTTTTAAAGCATTATAAACCGCTTTTTTGACGCGTCCGTGATGTTTCTTAAGTTCTTCGCGATATTTAGTCAAAAAATGAATGGTGTCATCCACCGAAATGCCCAAAGTAATCCCGAAAATCAATATGGTGGAGGGCTTCAAAGGAATATTTAAAAATCCCATTAAACCCGCCGTAACAAGCAAGGGCAATAAATTGGCAATCATGGAAACAATTAAAATCCGTTTGCTGCCAAACATGAAATAAATAACCAAAGAAATCAAAATAATAGTCAATCCCAAAGACCAAATTAAATTATTAAGCAAATACTTGGTTCCTTCCAGAAAAAGGCGTGCTTGGCCGGTCATGAGTACATCGAATTGTTCGGAAGGAAAAATGCGTTTTTTTTGCAGTTCCAAAAAATCTTCCACCCTTTCCATGCGCTTGATGTCCAAGTCTTTCATAAAGGTAGTAATTCGCGCATATCTTCCCGTAGTATCCACATACGCCATGGCTAATAAATTATTTTTCGGTTTGGATTTCTTATAATAGGGCATAATAAAATTCCTCTCATGCGACGAGGGTAAGGCATAATATTCGGGGTTGCCTTTATAGAAAACCTGCTTGGCATATTTGATGGCATTCACTATGGATACCGAAGGAGAAAGTTCGTTCAATGCATCGATCTGCTTTTGAAATTCGTCGATTTTTTTTAAACTCTTTTGTGAAAAAATCTTCTTCTTTTTCTTTGCATCCACCATGAAATCCAATGGCAATATACCACCGAATTCTTCCTCGAAATATTTAATATCGGAATAAAAATCCTGATTCTTAGGCAAATCCGCTAAAATGCTCCCCGAAATTTTAATTCGATTTACACCAACCAAACTGACCACTATGGCAAGCAACGCGGTTGAAAAAATAACCACCTTTTTGCGCTTTACCATGTAAATAAGCCAATCTATGAACTTACGCAACCATTTCTTTTCGAGATGACGCAAATGTTTATACCGCGGAATACGTAAAAAACTGTAAATAATGGGAATCAATAAAATGGACAGAATAAAAAGTGAAAAAATTCCGAATCCGGCCGAAATACCAAATTCCCGGAGCATCGGATTGTTGACCACCGTAAAACTCAAAAATCCCAAAGCGGTAGTGAGATTGGTCATTAGAATGGCATTACCCGTCTTGGTAATAACACGTTGCAATGACCGCGCTTGATTTCGGTGTTTAATAATTTCCTGCTGATATTTATTGATCAAAAATATGGTGTTTGGCACGCCAATCACAATAATCAAGGCGGGAATGATGGCTGTAAGAATAGTTATTTTAAAACCTAATAAACCCATAAATCCCGAGACCCATATCGAAGCGAGCATAACGATGACCAATGAAATTAAAATCGGCGGAAACGAACGGAAAAAAAACCATAAAATCAAACTGGTGATCAATAGTGTCAAGGCAATAAATAAAGGCAATTCGCGCTTCAGGATTTGTCCGTTTAGCGTACGGATATAAAGAAGACCGGAAGTATGCGTTTTGATACCTGTTTGCCGTTCGAATTTCTTGATTTCGGGAATTAATTTATTAAATATAAAATCTCTTCGTTTCTTGGTTTCCACTATTCCCGGCTTTACGTAAACAAACATATTGACCGCATCGGAATCATTTAACACTATATTCCGGTAAAAAGGAAGACTGTCCCGAAGTTTGCGGTAATAATTCTCAATATCTTCGGGCGAAAATTTTTCCATCCTGAAATTGTCCAATACATATCCTTTACCATTTTTTTTATCCAGTTTTAACATCGGCAAATTGCCTATGGAAATGACCTTTTCCGTTTCGGCAAACCTGTCGAGTTCGGATGTTAAATTCTGCCATGTCTTGAAATTCTTCGGACTAAATAAAGTAGAATCTTTTATACTTATTAATATCAAATTTTCCGATTCGGGAAAAATCTTCCGAAACTTCTTATGCGCCACGATAAGAGAATGCCGGTCCGGTAAGATATTTTGACTCTTATAAGAAAGTTCCAACTTTCCGATTTGATAAGCAAAAAATGAGGTAAGTAATAAGATAGCAGCCAGAAAGAAATATTTTTTTCTGAGAATCAAACCGGCAACTTTGGACCATGCATTCATAAGAATCCTTCAACAAAAAACGCTGTATGGGAACAGCGCATTAATTTTTGTGCGGGTGAAGGGACTCGAACCCCCACGCCTTGCGGCACCAGATCCTAAGTCTGGCGCGTCTACCAATTCCGCCACACCCGCAAATCATGCTTGCAAATATAGGAAATTTACAAGCATAAATGCCAATTATTTAATTATGGATGTATTTGAATTTAAACGATTTGCCTATTTTATTACCCGAATCGTCAACTTCCAAAATTTCCACTTCATATGAACAATCCCCATCGTAATGATTCCAATAATGAATAGCATGAGCCGACGTAGTTTCACCGGCTTCAATCTTGAAATCCTGCCCCACCGGATAGAGCGTGTGAAGTTGCATGGAAGGATAACAAGTGCCCATACAAACTTCAAATTGCGATCCGTCTGTTCCGCTTACGGTTACCAACCGGGTTTTGATAAAAATCGGCCGATTGGTATTGTTTTTTACACGGATGGACAAATCGGCCGATTGATCCGTTGTATGAAAAGTAAATTCCTTATTATTTTCCAATGGGTGCATGTTTTTATCATACACACTGAAATGCGCTTCTTCTTCAGGAACGGGCGTAGGTGTTTTATTACACGAACCGGAAAGAAATAAAACAGCTGAAACGATTAATATTAAAAATTTTCTCATATGAATAGTATGTTATTGTTTTTAAAAATCTATTTGGCTTGCATCTTCTACGGCCGCCGCGGATTGTAAAATAAACTTGGACGCCTCATCCTGAATAAAAATAACAACTTCCAAATCACTGTATTCTTCAATATGCGTATTATTCAATGAAGCGGTTTTCTTCACGACAAATTGGGTGCCGTCCGTCATGTCCACAGCCGTTCCTTGTGCATCGGGAACCATCTTCATCATTACATGATGAAACTCGCTTTCACCATTGCCCCGCGCATTCTGCGTGGTGGTTTTTTCCACTACCGCTATGTGGACTTTATAAGGGCCGGAAATATAAGGCGTAGCCACTACCTTTACTTTGATGTCATTATTATTGTCAATGGTATAATATCCGGTCAAATTGACTACCCCGGGCACTTCGTAATGCGAATTCAAATCTTTTTGCAATTCATTGGTATCAAAATAAGTTCCTTCTTCTCCGTCAATGAATAAAGTAGGCACCGCATTAACACCATAATATTGCCGGCGTGCGCCGCCTTCAGCGGTATAGTAAGGATCGCCACTTCCGGGCCAACTCATTTGATATTTTATTAAATTAAATTTACCTGCATTTTGATCAAAAAATGTCGTATTGAAATAATTCAAATTAAAATTAGCGCACGGACCGCATGTAGAACTGGTAAATTCTTCGTATAAAACCTGTCGCTGAACGGAATGAGAAGCCACCGTAAAGGAAATAGTCTTTTTATTATTTAAAGTCCGGCTATCTTCTCCTTGGCCGTTCACATCCGAAATCCAAACCTTAAGGGTGTGTTGTCCCGTTTCCGCCACTACCGCATCGGGATGAACAAACTCATAGGCATCGAGTTTATTTAAATTCAATCCGCTAAAAGTGTGGGCATGTTCCGCCCCGTCATCCACCTGCCACTTTATTTCCATGCTGGTTACCACTCCGTCTTTATAACTCTGTACCGTACCTCGAATGTTTATTTGATATCCGTTTGCCGTCAAAGTAGGAAATTCTACCTTTACCAGTGCCAAATCCACTTCTGCGGGCTGTTCTTCAGGTTCCTCCTGCTGTGGTGCCGGTTTTTTGCATGAACCCGCCGTTAAAATCACAAAAATTCCAATTAAATAAAGTAAACGTGTCATGGAAAAGAATTTATTTCGCCAAATATAAACAAGATTATTGAGATATTAGATACATAAAAATATCCGGTAACAAAAAAATAAATTTTATTTTTCAAGGGCGAATTCGAAAAATTCCTGCATTTTTTCAAATGAC
Source organism: Flavobacteriales bacterium (assembly GCA_027067965.1). Lineage (GTDB taxonomy): Bacteria > Bacteroidota > Bacteroidia > Flavobacteriales > Flavobacteriaceae > JAADED01. The sequence goes on from JAMOUV010000010.1 coordinate 40,035, forward strand.
ACAAAACGCTTGAGAATTATAGTATAATAAAAACGGTTTGAAATATGATTTTTTGTTCCCAAGTTCCTACACAACCGCTTTCGGCAGCCACCCGGTAGTTATATTATTCGTTTCAATAATCTTAAGGTGAATATCAAGTATGATTATCGACAGGAAAATAACGATTGAAAATCAAACGTTTCAAATGGAAGATTTGACGGAAATAATCGAAATGCCTTATCACTTGTTCCTCACTTCCCTTGGCATCATATCCGTAGAGTTTTTATCCGCTTGAAATCCGAAAAAAACAAAAGAATACTGCAAAGAGACAATAAATTATGATTTTGTCATTGCTTGAAAATTTCGTATATTTGCGTCCGCAAACACGAGGCCTCGTGGCGCAACTGGATAGCGCAACTGACTACGGATCAGTAGGTTGCAGGTTCGAATCCTGCCGAGGTCGCCTAAAGGTTGCCCGTTTTACCGGGCAACCTTTTTGTTATCAATTGGTCATTTGATTTTTTCATTTTATCTTTATTGAATAAAATAGGTATTTTGCTTCAACGATTTCTTCATATTATTTCCCGGTACCCCGATTATCATAAAAAAAAATACCTGGTGGCCGTTTCCGGCGGAATAGATAGCATGGTTTTGCTGGATTTGATGTTAAAATCGGGACTCGATATTGCGGTTGCCCACTGCAATTTCAAACTCCGAGGAAAAAACAGCGATGCCGATATGGAATGGGTAAAAGAAATTTGCAAGAAAAACAATATTCCGTTCTACGGAAAAATTTGTCCGGTAAATAAAACGGAAAATATCCAACTGGCAGCACGCCGCCTGCGCTACGAATGGTTTGATGAATTACGCAAAAAACACGCCTTCGACTATCTCCTTACCGCACATCATGCCGATGATAATTTGGAAACTTTCTTTATTAATCTTTTTCGAGGTTCCGGCCTGAAAGGACTCACCGGAATTCATGAAACCGAAAGCATAAAACGTCCGCTTTTGAATTTTACCAGAGAAGAAATAGAAAAATATGCCGTTGCCCAACAAATAAAATGGCGAGAGGATGCTTCAAACCGCACGGATGCTTATCTTCGAAATGCCATCCGGCTCAAACTTCTTCCTCTTATAGAAGAAATTCGCCCCGGCTCGTCTCATGCAATTTTAAATTCCATGGATTTGCTTAAAGCATCGCGAGAAGTGGAAGAAGAATGGTTCGATCAATTAAAAAATAAAATTATCCGGCAAGATAATCATGGCCAATTTGTATTTTTAAAACAACTTCCCGGAGGAAAAAAAAGAAATTTATTTCTTTTTAAATGGCTCTCCCCCTATGGATTTTCGGATTTTAAGGCCATTAATAAGCTGCTCAACGCCCAAGGAGGAAAGTACGTGGAATCACCGGCATGGCGTTTAATCAAACATGAGGAAAAACTCATACTCGTCCCGCAAAAAAATAATTCGTCAAATAAAATTTCATTCAATAAAATTCCCGATGAAATCAAACAACCCGTTCATTTGAAATTCGACCGGATAAATCCAACCGAAATTTCTCCGGACCGAATCAAAAAAAGTTCACCGAAAATTGCTTATGTAGATGCCGACTTGCTATCTCCTCCCTATGAAATCAGACTATGGAAACCGGGCGAACGTATGCAACCTTTCGGCATGAAAGGAAGCAAAAAAATCAGTGATATTCTAACCGATTTGAAAGTTCCGCTACATCTAAAAGAAAAAACATATGTTTTAACCAGTGCAGGCAAACCCGTTTGGTTGATCGGTTATAAAACGGACGATAAATACAAAATCCATGACAAAACCCGGCGGATTTTAAAAATCTCCCTGATCGAATCCGATTAATCTCATCTGAGTTTCGTACGGAGCGCTTCCCGAATCAACTTCCTAAGAGAAAAAACTTATTTTATTTTCTAAAAAATACTATTATTAATTTTTCACTTCTCTTTCAATTTTTCGTTGCGGTTTATCGAAATTCAAGCGATAAGAATAAATCGGTTTCCCTTCTTCATCGATAAAGGTAATTTCCACATGCCTGTCTTCACCTTTTCCCTTAATTTCAACTTTGGCAAAATTGCGCTGCATGATCAAAGATCCGGGCACCCTGAACACATTTATTTCTTTCCATGCATGCGTATTCGGTCCACTGGTAAACGGCGAGCATGTTAAATCATAAATCACGGGATTGCGATTGGAAGGGTCGAATATGCTAATCTCGCTCATGTGACGGTCGCCGGTAAGGAAAATCACATTTTTCAAGCCCTGTTCGTAAATAAAGTCGATTATTTCCAAGCGTTCCTTATCAAAACCGTAATTACTGTAGGTTTCGAACCTGCGGGCGGAATTTAAAAATTGCCCTCCCATGACGATAAATTTAAATCTCGCTTTGCTCGAAGCCAATGCATTTTTGAGCCATTCCAATTGTTCTTTGCCTAAGATGGTTTTCACTTTCTTGGTTTTCAAATGATTGGCATCGCGATAATATCTGTTATCCAACAAGAAAAAATCCGCATCATACCAACTGAATTGAGTCACGGCTCCTTTCATGCCTTTGGCAGACGGCGGATTGGCCCAAAAATAATCGAATACTTCCCATGTTTCGTTTTTATTCCAAAAATTTCCGTCACAATCGTTTGGACCTACATCATGATCATCCACGATGGCGTAATGCGCTACCGAAGCCAGTAAGGGTTGCACTTCGGGAATGGCACGGTCGTGGGTGTATCGATAAATCGTACGCTCCTTGGAATTCCATTCGCCTTGCCGTAAATACACATTATCTCCGCCCCAAATCATAAAATCGGGATCGGCTTTCCAAATGTTTTTATAAATTTCATAATGACCGCCGTATTTACTTCCTTTCCTGTCCCAGGGTTCGTCATTGATATAGGCGCCCGAACCGAAAACAAAACTAAAATCTTTGGGCGCTTGCCAATATCGCCAAATATCTTGCGTTTCAAAACTCAGAGGATAGGAAAACGATTGTTTTTTTCCGTTGACATAAACTTCATAGCGGTATTTTGTTCCTCTTTTCAAATCGGTTAATTTAACTTTCAAGGCGTAACCTTTGTCTTGACGAGTTTGATAGGTGGCCGTAAATTTTTTATTTTTAATTTTCCCTTCGGGATAATAAGCGAATTTTACTTTGGCAGGTTTTTTGGTTTGTATCCAAAGGTAGGTTTCGGTCATGGTGGTATGGCCTACCATGGGGCCGGAATTTATTATCGACTTTTGGGCATGGCCCGCAAAAAGGATAAAGAATGAAAATAATAAAATGAACGTCTTTTTCATACGAATAAATTTTAAGCGTATAAAGATACAAAACACATTTCAAAACCCGTATCTTTTTAAAAAAAAATATTAAATTGTAAGTAAATAAAATTACCCGTTTATGTCCGGTCCGAGTTTAATAATAAGTATTTTTACCGGTATTGGCTTAGCCGCCGCTGCCGGTTTCAGGATTTTCTTGCCTTTATTTGCCTTGAGCATTGCCGCACGCATGCACTTGATGCCGCTCAATGAAAAATTTGCTTGGCTGGGAAGCGACATCGCCTTGGCTATTCTCTTTATCGCCACGATTGTAGAAATCGGCGCCTACCTCATTCCATGGGTCGATCACATGCTCGATGCCATTGCCATTCCTTTAGCCGGAATTGCCGGCACCTTTGCCGTAGGGGCCACCCTCACCGATCTCGATCCCGCCGTAACTTGGGCGTTGGCACTTATTGCCGGTGGAGGTACGGCAACCGCCGTTCAGGCCTCGACGAGCACTACCCGGGTCGCCTCAACCGCCACCACGGGCGGACTGGCCAATCCTGTTTTCGGAGCGGTGGAATCCGTTATGTCGTTTATTTTTTCCTTACTGGCTTTTGTAATGCCTGTTTTGGGAGTGATTTTGTTGCTTGTTATCGGGTATTTTGTATTCAAAATTTTTCGAAAGAAAAAGCAGAAATCCTTATGACAATGACTATGTAATAACCGCCAATAATTTTTTCTAAATCAACACAAAAACAATAAAATCAGCCGGTCGATTATTTACAAATTTCAGTTGATTGCGCCCGCTTCTTTCAATATTTTTGTAAGCATATGCTCTCCGTAGCCCACAAAACTCTTTAAGACCTTACCGTCGGGACCGATGACAAAAAAAGTGGGCACACCGTAGATGCCGTATGCCAAATAAACCGGATTTTCTCTTCCTTTATCGTTCCAAAGGGTAGTCCACGGAACTTGATCGCGCTTCAAGGAATTCAACCAAGTTTCCTTATTCGAGTCGGTGGAAAAACTGATAATTTTGACCTTATCGCCATATTGTTTGTGGATTTGCTTCAGTTCTTTTAAAGATTCAATACACGGCTTGCAAGTAGCCGAGGTAAAGTCCAGTAAAATATATTTATCTTCTTCAAACAAATCCGAGAATTTAATCCGGTTCCCGGCCGGATCCACCGCCGTAAAATCATAAAACGGTCCCCCCTCCTTCACCATCCGGATATTGACATAATTTTCAATCAACTTGCCGTATTTGCTTTTGCGAATAAGCGGGCGCATGCGTTCCAATAACATTTTTAATGTATCTTTCGAGATGAAATTTTTCTGGTGTTTCAATAGCACGGCGGCGGCAAAAGTGTTGGGGTTTTGGAGAATAAATTCTTTTTCTTTTCGTTTCATGGCTTTTTTTATCTCGGATACCCGCGATTCAATACTGTCTAAGCGTTGCTTATCTTTTTCCGGTGACAAACTGTAATACGTTTTTTTCAGCCGGACATACTCATCATATAAGTCCCTTATATCGGCTATAAACCGGTTCATCCGGTCCTGCGTTTCCGAACCGGTAATGGACAAATGATAGGGAAAATCGTCCTTGCTTCCGCTAATGGTTACATGATCGCCGTTTCTGATTAAAAGAGGTGTAAAATAACTTCCTCTTGCCTTTTTGGGCTTCAGATAAAGAGTTAAATATTCGGGTATGCTGTCGGATGGAAATTTTCCTTTCAGCATGAAATGATTATCGACCAAATAGGTACTGTCGATTTTTTTTGAATCTTGGCGCAAAAAAACTTCGGTACTGTCAGCAAATCCCGTCAAATTCGCTTCTATTATGTATCCTTCGGGGTGCCGGGGAACGGAATGACAAGACCAAACCAAAATTATCAATCCCACTAAAATCTTATTCATATCATTAAATTTTAAAATAGAAAACGATTTATACCAAAGGTAATTATTTTCATTAAAACGATGCCAATGATTGCATCATACGGAATATGGACAAGTGAAGGAAAAATCCTATTTATTCTCAGACATTTCTTGTATTGAACCGGTTGCCAATCCTTCTTTATCGATAAATTTTTTGATGCCGGACGGTATATTTTTGGCACCTTTGAAATTGGTTTTGTCCAAACGGGCGCCATAAAAATTCACACCGGTCAAATCGGCGCCGGTAAAATCGGCACCTTCCAAATGGCTACCTTGCAGATTGGCATAATGTAATTTGGCATCCTTAAAACTGGCTTTTTGAAACTGCGCACCGGTCATATCGGCTTTATAAAAATCGGTACTATCCAACACCGCCTTGCTCATTACCGTACGTATCAATCGCGCTTTGATAAACTTGGAACCGGTAAAATCCGATTCTACTAACTCGGCATCTTTAAGCAATGCACCGGTAAAATCACAATTTCTGAAATATGCAAAATGGGCTTCCATTCCGAAAAGATTGGCTCCACGAAAAGTAGATTCGTCGTAATAGGCAAAATCCGACTGCACATGAAATAATTTGGCTTGGTCGAAGTTACAATTTTTCAAAAATGCATAATGAAATTTTGTCCATCGTATATCCGCTACCCTGAAATCACTGTTGCTCAAATCGGCTCCGTCACATTTGGCCGAGCGAAAAGTAGAACCCCTAAAATCAGCATAACGTACTTTGACATCTTCCCAAAATACATTATCCAGTGTATCGTTTCTAAAATCATCATAATCCTGTGGCCAAGAACGAAAACCGCGCACACGTTTTATATCGGACGGAAGTTGAACCACGGAATCAATATCTTCCTGCGAGAGAAATTCATATAGTTTTTTTATTCGAATCGTATCTTTGGACAATAACGATACCTCGGAACCGGAATTATTTTTACAAGAAACCAATCCCAAATAAATAACAATCATTACATAAAAACCGTATATTTTCACGCTTTCATGTTTTTTAAACCACATCATGACGCTTAAAATAACGGTGCCCCAACCAAGCAAAAAATCCACCTGTCAGCAAAGGATATAAAATGGCATACGCAATGAATGTGCTTCGGCTGACCGTATCCAATATATAATATGATACCGGCCCCATAACGGTTAATTTCGGGTCAAACAAAATCAAACTTCCCGTTCGAAATACCTGCAAGGGATTTAAAAGTGAAGCCAAGATTACCGGTTCCGGACTTACACGCCACTTCAATAACATACCTATTAATAAAATATCCATAAAAGCCACCAAAAACAACCAAATAATAAAGGCCGTGCTCATAGCCATTTCTTGTGATTTGGCCACGGCCGATAAGTACATGCTTAATCCCAAAAAGAAAAATACCATGACGGCCAGTAATGCGCTATAAAGGATAAACAAATCCCACGGTACGTCTAAATTTTTAATCAATCCCCATAAAGCCGCGCCTAAAAAAGCAAGAAAAACAGGCACGTATATGACAAAAAAACGGCCCAAAAATTTGGCCCAATAAAAACTGGGAAACGAAATAGGTAAAGAGAGCAAATATTCCAATACACCGTTTTCGCGATCGCCTACCACCGAACGAACCGTTGAAATCAACACATAAATGGGTAAAATCACCATACTGACTTGCATAAAAGTGATCATCAATCGACTTAAGCCCACAAATCCCACTACTTGCGATTCGGTAATTCCGGTAGCAAACATTACCGCTACAAACATTCCGAATAAAGCGCTATATATCCAAAAACTCTTGGAACGGATATTCATCTTTATTTCCGTTTTCAAAATCTGCCACAATGTATTTCCCTTAGTATTTTTCATCTTTCTTTTTTTGAACATCCCCGCAAGGGGTTGCTTATAACTCTAAAATCCTGTTCTCAATAAAATAAAAAACGATAAAATAATATCAACCATCAGTCAATACCTTTTATCCAATCATCCTTATAGGTTATTTTCCTCCGCCGCATTTACCGGGTGCACACTTCATTCCGCCTCCGCATTTCATCTCTCCGTCGCCACCGCTTACCGACATTTTTTTCTTTTTTATAAATTCGGCCCGCTTGGTTTTTCCTTCTTCAATTCTTTTTAAAACAGTTTTAAAATCATACAAAGAATCACTCTTTTTTTCTTTCAATGCTCCGTAGCCATAACCCATAGGCGTCTCGTCTCCGAAACGATACCATGCCTTTTCCGCATCAATCCATTCACCGGTGTCGGCATCTTGAATCCAAATTTTATACTTGGCACCTTTCCAGGTATTGAAATTGCCGTCTCGAATATCTTCCGCCAAACATCCCAAGTCGTCATACCATCGTACTTCCCCGTGTTCATTAATTGCCTGTACATTGTAGGGTAGATCCGTCAAACCCATTTTGCAGATATAACACACATCACGATCATAATTGATTTTACGCGGTGTGAAATCAACTTCCTTTTGACAGGAAATAAGAATAAATAAAACGGAAATGCCGGCTAAAAATATTTTTTTCATTTTATTGTGTTTTTGAATTTGATCGATCTCTATATGAATTTTTGCATTTATGCAATTCTTCCGAAAGAATCAACATTCTTGTGCCTGTTCCATATCCGGGCTAAACGGTTCATCCACAACGATTTTTCCTAAATCCATCTCCACCAACCGGTTAACCAAATGAGCAATTTCCTTAACCCGATGACTGCTTAAAATTAACAAAGTATCGGAAGGTAATTCTTCCAAATAACGCACCAATACTTTTCGTGCATCGGGGTCGAGATTGGCGGTCGGTTCATCCATCAATAGTATTTTGGGATTCCTCGATAAAGCCAAAGCCACCAAAAGTTTTTGCTTCATCCCGCCCGATAATTTTAAAAAAGGTTTATGTTTATGTTGATCCACATCCAGTTTTAAATCGGACGTAATTTTATAAAATTTCTCACGATCATTGCCGGTGATAACTTGAAAGAAATCCATGATTTCACTCACTGTCATGGGAAGAGGCGGCGGAAGTTGCGGAACAAAACCTACATATTGTAATACTTCTTCACGCTCGGTTCGCGGATTTTTATTCATCACGGATAGATATCCTTCATAAGTATAAAGGCCTAAAATACAACGAATAAGAGTAGTTTTTCCGGCACCGTTTTGCCCGATCAAAGCAATACGGTCGCCTGCATTGAATTTTATGCTTAAACGGTCTATGACATGGATATCATTAAACTTTTTTATCAAATCTTTTATCTCAATCAGCGCTTGTTTTTCCATTTATCCGTTTTGTTTATTTCCGGTCCACATTTTTTTAGCCATCTTATAACCCCATCTATTGGTGGTCCAATCCTTTAATCCGAACGACAATGCACCGCTATAACATACATCTATACATAAACCGCATTTGGTACAATCACCGCCCGTAAAATGAACTTCTCGTGTGGCGGCACCTTTCTTGACAAACCATAATTCATGCGGAACCAAACATACATCCTGACAATCACGGCAATGGGCACATTTATCCAAATCGAATTTTACACTCATCGGCGATAAATCCCCTACAAAACTATAGGTTACACCGATAGGGCAAACATATCTACACCAAAAACGTTTGATACCGAATATTTCGTAGGCCAACAATAATACTACCCAGATTAATGCCAATCCGGGACCATAAATCATCGCCCGGGACAAAATCCCCACCGGATTGAGGTCTTCGAAAACCAATTGCTGGGTCAAAAAGGCCACTATCAATAAACCTATCCAAAATACATATTTAACGGTAATATCATAAGTTTTTTCACGTATTTTCCGTTTCTTTAAAATATAATCGTGTACGCGTTCGCCCATTTCGGCAAAAAAGTGGTAAGGACAAACCCATGAACAAAAAGCACGTCCGCCCAATAACCAATAAAAAGTTAAAATCACAAAGAACCCTATCCAAAAATTAGTGGTTAAATGCGAAATAAAACCGGTTTTGGATGAAATTACCAATTCTTGAGCCGAATTGAAAGGGTCCATTAAATAAATTCCCAATAAACGAGATCCGCTTAAAGAACCTTCCAGTACCCCCCAACCCAAATGAAAGGAGGCAATAAAAAGTAAATTGATAAATATTAAAAACGACCAACGAATATTTCGCCATTTGTGCTTATTCGGGCTCTGCTCCTGCCATTCTTTGAAAGAAATTCCTAATTGAACATGGGGGAGTTCATCTTTTTTCTTAGCCGGTAGCGGTTTTAATTTTTTATCTCCGGTCAAAAAATCAAATATAAACGACATAGTTTTCTTTTTTTCGGGTTAAACCAACTTTTCTTTAGGTTCAATAACAATTGCCTTCGGATTGGTAGGACATAGCATTTGGCATACGCCGCAGCCGACGCAACCGTCTTTCACTTCAGGCAAAAATCTACCTTCGCCTATTTCTTTCAATTCAATGGCTTCGCTTCCCAAAGGACAATAAACCACACATAAATCGCATATCTCACGTTTGACATGCGTTTCGGCAATATCTATTCGTTCCTTGCTTCCGGGCGGTCGCAATAGGGCATGATGATCCCCTAACGGCCCTTCGTAACCTTTTCCGTGGTAAGCCAAACAAATTTCTTGGTCGGTTATTTTAGCCACACCCATATCCGCTACACGACGCATGGCCAAAATTTGTACCTCGAAAGGATTAATTTCCGGTGGAAAACCGTCGGGATATTTCTTATATAAAGGTGCCACCGCTTCATTGCCCGCATGACGAAAAATCTGAAAATTAATCGCCGCCGTAGGACATGTTTCGGCACACTGAATGGCATCGCATGAAAAATCACATGCTTGCTGATTCACATCAATATAGGGTGTGCCGTATGACAAATAACTATCCCAATCGGCCAACTTAATGGCACTTACCGGACAAATCTGCACACATAAGCCGCATTTAATACAAGCATACAGAAAATCCTTTTCGTCCACCGACCCCGGCGGCCGCAATATACCTGTCTTTTGAACACTACTCTTATCACGTAAATAATAGGCCGCACTTCCCACCACTGCAAGCGATACCACCGCAGTAGCCGTGGCCTTAAGAAATTGGCGTCTGTTGGTCTTGCCTGTTTGATTTGCCATATTAAATTTTATTTTTTTGTTTCTTAAATTCCTTTAAACTGAAAATAGGACGCTTGTCTTTTAAAATAAATTGAGGTTTTGAAAACGGTGCCAATTTTTCCAAATAATCGATCACCGATAAAATAGGACTACCGAAAAAATATTTCACATCCGGATTGAATCGCCATAAACGTGCATGATATTCATAAATGCGATGAGGAAAATCGCCGATATTGTCACCATCCCGGTCAAATCCGGCATAATCATCCCAATAATTTTCCACCCATTTATTGCGATTGGCACCGCCGCCGCCCTGCACAAATATTTGTTTTAAATTATCATGAAACATATTATGACGAAACAAATTACCTTCCTGATCTCTCAAAAACTCAATGGCCGTATTGCAAAATGCAATCTCATTGCCTGTAATTGTATTGGTTTTCCACGGCACGAAAGGTGAGACATCCACATAAATTCCCCGGGCCGAATACAAAAATTTATTATCGATAATTTGATTGGAAGAAGTCTCCTTCATCCCCAAGCACATACCGGTTACTCCCTGACTGTTTTCAATCAAATTATTATTCATGATGGTTTCTTCGCTATACATCAAAAATACTCCTACCGAGGAATTGGTAAAATGATTATGCGATATTTGATTGTTATGCGAATACATAAAATGAATGCTATACCGGTTGCCATCTCCGAAATTACCTATAAATTTATTCTCTTGCGAATACCAAACCACCATATCCCGAACTTGATGCCAATAATTTTCACGGATAACAATACGCTTTGAATACCATAAGCGAATGGCGTCACCTTTCAATCCTTTGGATTTACGGGAAATCGAGGTGATGTCGTTATGCGCAATTAATCCGTTTTCGCTCCAAAAAACATCTATACCGAATAAAGTCTCCTCGATTTTATTATTCAAAATTTTGAAATTCTTGACCTTTTCAACCTTAATACCACAGTCTATTTTATCCGGCGAATCGTTTGAATCTATAAGATGTAAATTCTTTACGGTCACACTATCGGCTTGAATATGCAAAACCGATCGAACTCTTCTCCCGGTAATAGTGGCTTTCCCTTGCCCGTCTATTACCACTCGAGGTGTTTTTACAAAAGCCGGACCGTAATAAAGCCCCGGTTTCAATACAAGGGTATCGCCCGGACGTAATTCATCCAGCAAAGGTTGCAATGCCGTCATTTTTGTCGAATCACCTTGCCAACCGCTCACTTCACTTATTAAACCGGGGTGGAAACTTTTATCTATCTGCGCCGACAAAACAACTACCCATAAAATCCCTATTCCGGACAAAAATTTTTTCATCAATTTCTATACTTCACGCAACGATTTGATATATTTGTTTTTGAAATGAATGGCCACCAAAGTCAATAAAAATCCTAGCAACCCTACATAAAATCCAACATCGGGAAAAGAGATCGTCGTAAACTGAGCCACTTTTCCTTCACCGAATACGGTGGGCATAAAGGGCTTAATTCCACTGAAAGCACCGCCGCCGTGTAAACCTAAATTATGGCCGTACCAGTACAGATAATAAATGTAAATGGCCAGGAAATAAAACGGCGCCAATCCGGCTAAAATAGCCGCCCATGTTAATTTCTTTCGCGGAATAGCAATGAAAAGTAACATCAATATGGCAAATAATACAAAAAACCAATGGGCGTTTCGCATGATTTTGTCCAACACTTTTAGTGCAGTTGGAATTTCTTCGGGCGGAATGCTGTCTCCAGCATAAACCGGATAAGGTACATGTTCACCGAATTCATTGACATCATTGACTCCTTGCACAATAGGATACATGCCGATAAAGTGATTGATTTTATTCATCTCAATCAAACAATCGGCACCGGCATCCATGGCCAATTCCTCACGTTCTCGCACGCCTTCACATCCGTTGTAAACTCCGTTATACTTAAACTCAATTCGGATACCCTTAGGATACATGGCCTTCGGATATTGATGACTTTCAAGTGCCACCCACCACATCGGAAGAAAATACAATGAAATAATCGCTCCCAATGCCAACACTCCAAAAAGCATGTACAAAATTTTAAATAAGTTACTTCCGTTTCTCATAGTTATATATTTTGTTCAAATCTACCAATTTATTTTGATTTATTACAAACAATTTTACGGTTTGTGGAAAAAAATTAGGCAGTCCTTGAAGACTGCCTAATTTTTCTAAGAAAATCATGAAACAATCACTTCTTAGCTGCCTTTTGTTTATCCAATTCAGCCGATTTGGCCTTCATGTATTCAATAATTTTATCTACATCTTTCGGATCTACATTTTGGTTAGGCATGGCTAACTTGTAATATTGACGCATCGCTTCGATATCGGCATCTTTATATTTGGATTCCGGATTGAGAATCCATTCGCGGAGCCATTTATCGTCACGACGTTTATGTACGTTATACAAATCGGGACCGTTGAAGTCTTCTCCGAATTTATGACATGCGTTACATCCGTAGTTCAAGAATTCAATTTCACCCGGAAGCATGTTTTTCAATTCGAGTTCGGAAGGTTTAAACGCTTGAACTTTTTGATCCCAGTTAATACGCTCCGTATAAGCCAATACACGTTCGTTTTCGGCTGCTTGATCGAAGTTTACCGTAAATAATCCAACTTGTACACGATCCGAAGGATCATATTGTTTATCTAACATAATCGGATATACACCGGCTTTTTCGGCCTTGAATTTCAAAGTAGCCGTTTCGCCGGGCTTGTACGGATACATCTTATCATACGATGCAATTTCATATACATAGGTGTCGTACAATCCTTGTCCGAGGTTGGTTAAGTGAATGACAACCGTTTGTCCTTGTTTGACCGTGATATCGGAAGGATTAACTTTTCCGTCTTTAATGGTTCCGAAAATTTCAACCGTTTTGCCTTTATCAACCACTTTTTCTTCCCCTGCATTAGTGGCATAAGCCGATTTTTTCATCGTCGTGATATCCGTTCCCACCGGATATACTTCCATGACATTATTTTCATATACGTCACGACCTATAATTGCCGTATAGTGAGGTTCACCCATGGGCAAGGGTAAGTCGTAAATAATCTTAGGATTCTCCGATGCGATATCTATCAACTGATGGTTTTGCGGATGCAACGGTCCGACCGGATTGAAACGGTCAATTGATAATTTGTTCAATGCAATTAAGTATTTACCACGCGGTTTTTTGGTATCACCGTGATAGGATACCAAGTGACCGATGTTATAGTGCGAAGGCACATAGGCCAATACTTTCAGGTTTTTGTAATCCCATTTGGTTACACGTGAGTCCACATAAATAGAAGTGTAAACGATGCCGTCACGGCTATCGAACTGGTTATGAAGAGGACCCAATCCTACTTCTACACTACCGTGTAATGCGTCTTCCAATTTGATAATAGGGATACCGAAGGAATCAGTGCCATCGAATTTTTTATTCTTGATGGCGTCCATGATTTTATCGTAGTCATATACCCATGCGTGCGAATCCAATTTGCCGGCTACGATGATATACTTACCGCAAGGGCTAACGTCCACACCGTGCGGTGATTTGGGTTCGGGAATCAAATAAAGCAAGCCGTATTTGATGGATTCGGGAATGGTAATAACCCGCATGCCGTTGATTTTCTTCTTACCGATTTTTCCGGCTTTGATGAGTTCTTCGGCTTTTTTCCAATTGGTTACGTGGAGGTAGTCCACATCACGCGAAGAACATCCCGCTTCAAACGGCGGACGTCCTCTTTCTATACCACCGAAATACATTTCGGAACAGAAAGAGTTGGTAAAGCCCCATCCGTATGATTTGGCTTTTCCTGCATCCGAAAGGTCTTGTGTATAAGGCGGGAATTCGAAAGTAAAGGATTTGGATTGATCAATTTTACCGGTTTCGTTATCGAATTTCCAATAAGTTAAACCGCCTCTCCAATATTTTTTGAAGTTTTCTTCGGTAAGCGGATAATATTTGCGGTCAAACGGTGCCGGATACTGACATGCTTCCATGATATATTCCGAATTAGGTGTAAAGAAGTTACCACCATGATCGGAACGGAAAATCGGATTTTGAACCACTTGCTTCACCATCCAATCTTTCAAATCCACTATATATACACGGGGATTGGCTTTATCATTAATTGTTAACCACTTTCCGTTATAAAGGCCGTCTGTTTCGGAAAATCCGGGATGGTGTGTATCACCCCATAGAATTTCGGCGCCGTCAATAAAACCTTTTTTCAACAAATCATAGGTTTCTTCGGAATATCCGTAACCGAAATACGGCTGACGGGTATTAATCGGAACATATTTTACCAAACGCATGGAAGGTACCACATAGGTAGGCAAGTTCCCTTCCTGACCACCGGAGTTAGCAGCCACTGCTTCGTCCTTAATATTGTCGGGCGTATAGGTTTTTACTGCTGCCAGCACATCATCTTCATTTAATCCGCGGCGTTTTACCACGTCTTGGAATGATTCTTTACCACGCGGTGCGCCTACTTTGGCCTCGCCTGTTTCTCCTTTGCCTTTATCGCCACCACAACTTACGGTGAACAATGCGATGAGCAACATACTCATAATTGTCGCTAAGAATCGCAATCCGGGCATTTTATGTATTTTTCTCATTTTTATCATTTTTAATTTATTAATTTATTACTTTGGTTTTTTTACTCCTCTTTACCCAATTTTTCATCTAACAATTTCTTAGCACGCAAGCCCACATCGGCCGCTTTTACTTGATATTGCCAATATTGCTCTGCCCACAAGAATGCATCTTTCCATTTTTTCTCTTTGGCATATTTCTTATAATTTTCTTCGGCAAATTTGGCTTTGTTCAATTGGTCAACCGCATCTTCTACCAATGCTTTTACATAAGGATATTTTTCATAATGATTTTCTTTCAAGTACTTAACCACGCCGTTAATCACATCGGCGGTTTGCTTAATTACTTCCACTTTCTTTTCATATTGTTCTTTATACTTGGCCAATTGTTCGGGTGTAAGTTTTTCGGCCATTTCACCGGTTTTACCTTTATATCCTTTAGGACGAACCAATAAGATACCTTCCATTTCCAAGTGCAATGCCGAACAGAATTCAGTACAATAATAAGGGAATACACCTGCACGATCGGCTACAAAGGTCAAAGAAGCGGTTTTACCGGGTTCGAACGAACCGTGTTTACCGTAAGTATCTACCGTAAATCCGTGGGTTTCGTCTTCGGCACGTTCGAGGTTGGTTAAGTGGAATGTAACAATGTCACCTTCATTTACTTCTACGATTTCAGGCACAATATGCGAACGAATTAAGGTGCCGAATACGTGTACGCGGTTACCTTCGCGTTCCACTCTTTCTTTACCGGCCAAGGTACGGAACGGTGAAGGTTCACCCGTACGTGAGTTGGTTCCGGTAGGATAACGAATAATGGGCTTGATGGTGGTTCGCAATATGGCCACATTGCCATATACATTGGCTTGAGGCAAAGTCATCGTATAGATATCGGCCATTTCGTCATCGGCGGAGATATCAATCAAATGTTGTACGCTGGGACGAACCGGTCCGGTAGAAGGTAAATTTTTTACATACGATTCTTTGTCAACAGCCACCAAATAATTGGAATGAGGTTCGCTGGACAAACCTTGCGGGGTCATCAGATAAGAAGGTTTGAAGTCTAATTTAACTTCATCTTTCTTTTTAAGATTCACATAATCGAAACGAACGATTTTGCTATCGTCATGAGCCGATGCATAAGCCGTATTTTTTCGGTAATCGAAGGTTACGTCCACTACATTATTACCTATAGCAACGGTACCGTGTTGTACGTCGGATGCTTTGACGTTTTTGCCTAAATTGGATTTTATTTTTGCGGCATCCAATACAACGACTTCGTCAGCAGCCACTATTACATATTTTCCATCGGGAGAAACTTTTAAAGTACTGGCTTTGGCCGGTAATTCAATGAAGCTTACCGCAGATTTGGCTTTATCGAAAGGTACGTAATCAAAGTTGTTGAACATCAATTTGTCCATTCCGGCCACCTTTTTATAATCAACGGCATACACATAGTATTTTCCGTCTTTGGAAGCCAATCCGAAAAACATACCGTCACTGGCACCTTTTCCTACATCATTATAATCCAAAACATAAGGAGGGAATTCAACGGCAAATGATTTTTCTTTAATGATACGTCCTTTGTGTTCCCCTTCTTTTTCAATACGTTCCAAAAACCAGAAAGTCAAAGCGTTTTTAGCTTTGGACATATCGGTTTCTTTGTTTTTCCAAGGATGAGGGAATTGGCCCGTTTGAATGACATACTCGGTATTCGGTGTCACTACAGCTTGCGGGAACAAGTTGTTCATAATAGGATTGGATAATACTTGCTTGGTTTCAAAATCGTCCAATCCTAATAAGGCCACCCGCGCATTGGAACCGTCGGTAAAAAATGCATATTTACCGTCATATTTTCCGCCGGTTTCCGAAAATGCCGGGAACCACATATTACCGTAATTAGGAATACGGTTGTCCAATGACGATTTTTTTAACAATAATTGGGATTCATCGTCAAATCCGTATCCTTGCCAAGGTTCGGGGGTAAATACGCCGACATATTTGTAAATACGCATGGACGGAATTCCGTAAATAATCATCGTTCCGGAATTTCCCGTACCTACAAGGGCAAAATATTCATCCCGTCCGCCTCGTGGCATAAAGGTTTTTACCGCAGCCAATTTGTCTTTGTCAGTCAAGCCGCGTTCTTTCATAACAGCATCCACTGTTTCTTGAGCAGCGATTTCAGACATCCCCAATAGGAATATCAATGCCGCCAACACTGATTGGGTCAACCAATTTGTTCTTTTCATGATACTATTTTTGTTTAACTTAAATTTCGAAAAAAGATAATACATAAAATTATTTGTATATATGACAATTGTCATTTTTTAAGTTAAATATTTCTTTTGATTATTTTAAACTTCTTTTATTTTTATTTGTTACCTTCAAACGAATTATCGGTCTTGATTTTTGGTCGCTCATATAACGAACAAAAATGACCTTTGTCATTTAGCCGGATGTTTGTTCTCTGAAAATCCTTTCCAAATCGGTTCGAATCACCTCAAATCGCAGAATTTTCAATTGATGTTTCACCGCCCAGTCGAAAATATCCGAACGCACATCCGCTTCATTTCGAAAACTCAATTCCCAAGTATTGCCTCCTAAATTTTCGGCCTTGGCTAATCCCGGAACTTCAAAAAACCATTTGTCTTCTATTTTTTCATCCAATTCCAATATAACCAATTGTGCATTTTGTTTCAATTCGCCTATCGGTTTATCTACAATCATTTTTCCACGATCCAGCATGATAACCCGGTCGGCAATGCGTTGGACTTCCTGCATAATATGAGTGGAAAGGATGATTATTTTATCTTTACTCAATTCTTTAATCAATTGGCGTATTTGGACTACTTGGTTCGGATCCAATCCGGTGGTGGGTTCATCCAATATCAATACGGGCGGGTCGTGTAAAATAGCCGCCGACAAACCGACTCGCTGCCTGTATCCCTTGGACAATTGACCGATTTTTTTATGGGCTTCGGGAAGCAAACCGGTCCGTTCGGCCACATCAAATATCACGGACTTGTCAAGCCGGTAAAATCCGGCAATAAAATCCAGATATTCAAATACATACATATGATCATATAATGGATTGTGTTCGGGAAGATATCCTATAATACGCCTCACTTGCATGGGCTCGGAGGTCACGGAAAATCCTTGTACATATACTTCACCGGCATCGGGACGGATATAAGTGGTCATGATTTTCATTAAAGTGGATTTTCCCGCTCCGTTTGGCCCCAACAAAGCCACCACTTGAGGCCGTTCGATAATAAAACCGACTTTGTCCAATGCCTTTTGCTTGCCGTAATATTTTTCCAAACCCAATACTTCTACACTCATTCCGCTTCGTTTTTACTTCGGTACTGTTCGATTAATTTCGCGGCCTTTTCCTTATCTTCTTCCAAAACCAAAACCGGCACCCGCGAAAAGCCGATGCTCGGGAAAAGACTTTTTTCTTCCACCCCTTGAAGCACCACGCGCACGCCGTTGTTTTCCAAATAAGCTTTCAATATATGGGCCTCTTCCGACGTGTTGCATTCCCATATTTTAACCCATTTAACTTCTTCCATGGTTTATTTGTTTATTATTTGTTTTCGTAGAGCGATAAAATCTGTGCGACATGATCGCCGGTCTTCACCTTGCGGATAATATTTTCGATATTTCCGTTTTCATCTATAATAAACGTCGTGCGATGAACGCCTTCATACTCGCGCCCGTACATCTTTTTCTTCCCCCAAACACCGTAAAGTTTGACTATTTTTTTATCTTCATCGGCAATTAAGTCGAAGGGTACATTATATTTGTCATGAAATTTCTTTTGGCGTTCCATCGGATCGGGACTGACGCCAAGCACTTCGAATCCTTTGGATTTCAACAATTCGTAATTTTCGGCCAAATTGACGGTTTCTTTCGTGCATCCGGCCGTCATGGCTTTAGGGTAGAAATACAATATTAATTTTTTCCCTCTGAAATCTTTTAAGGAAACTTCCTTGCCATCTTGATTGACTCCCGTAAAATCGGGAGCTTTTTCACCCACTTTCAAATTGGTCATAATTCATTAATTTTGATAATTAAGTAAAATTACAAAAAAATGACCAAAAAACAGAAAGCCGAATTAATCATGAAGATGTTGGATGAACTTTATCCCAATCCGCCCATTCCGCTATATCATACCAATCTTTTTACTTTACTAATCGCCGTTTTGCTTTCGGCCCGAAGCACCGATAATGTGGTGAATAAAATTACTCCCGGCTTATTTGCTTTGGCGGATAACCCCTACGATATGGCCAAAATGAGTATCGACCAAATCAGAGAACTTATCAAACCCGTCGGATTGTCTCCTCAAAAAGCGAAAGCAATTAAAGAACTATCTAAAATATTAATCGAAAAATATAACGGCAAAGTGCCCGATACGAGGGAAGAATTGATTAAATTGCCCGGTGTAGGACGCAAAACGGCCAATGTAGTACTGGCGCAAGGTTTCGGTAAACCGGCCTTTCCGGTGGATACACATATCTTCAGATTGATGCACCGCTGGGGGCTGTCCGATGCCAAAACCCCGGACGGTGTGGAAAAAGACGCCACGAAAATTTTTCCCAAGGATAAATGGAACAAACTGCATTTGCAAATGATTTACTACGGCCGGGAACATTCGCCGGCGCGAAATTGGGACATTGAAAAAGACCCCATTACCAAAGCCATTTGGCAAGCGGAAGGGAAATATCCCGTCACTAAATAACCGAAAAACCGCATTAAAAAATAATATGTCAAATACTTCAAAATTTCTCTTATACCGAACACCTGATAAAATAATACAACTCCAATATGCCATCCTTAAGAAGGACGGAGAATGGGAAGTGGATCTTATTCATCAAAATAAAGATTTTCTTGACTTTTATGAAGCCATAGAAATCCTATCTGCATTCGGTCAAATTCCATTTGATTTGATTGTAACGGCTGAAAACGGAACCGGCCGCATCGTAAACGGCAAATGGACCGAGGACGTGGAACCCCTTCCCGAAGAACAATTTAAAAAAATTATCAAACTACTTCCTATTTCTTTACTGTAATCGCACAGAATGACTGAATCCTTACTTTAAGAAAAATAACGGCTCTTTCTTTTTCTCACAAACCGCATGATATCACATAGCCGGACAAAAGACAATGGAAAAGGATAAGCCCGTATATTTTTCTTGATTCATAATAAATTTATAATATAATTCTTCTAATTAAATAAAAATAATTGTTTCAAATGACTTAATTTTGTAAAAATCATTCGAAGGTCAAAATATTAAATCAAATATCAAACTAACCCTATGGAATCTTCAGCCAAATTTCTTCTATTCAAAACGCCCGATGGACGCTACCGGGTGCAATATGTGGTATATAGAAACAACAGATGGGAAGTGGAAAATCAAATAATCGGAAAAAATTATATCGATTTATTGGAGTCGGTGGAAGTTCTTACAGGATGGGGATTATTTCCCATAAATGCCAAAGTGCCCGCCGAAAACGGGACTTTTTACGTTACCTCCGAGTTTGAAATAAAGGAAGCCGAAGCCATCCCGGAAAGAGAATTCGAAAGATTAATCTGGTATCTGAAAGCTTACTGATACGGGTTCAACCGTTTTATTAACGCTTAGGATTTAAACAAAAAAACCGCTCCAATAAGAAGCGGTTTTTCTTATTCTGTTACAAAAACTCAATTAAATACTTTCCACTTCGGTTATTTTTGCCAAAATGTCAGCATAAGGCAATATCAAATATTCTTTGCCGTCCAATTCCACCTTATTTCCCGAATATTTTTTATACAATACCACATCGCCCGGGGCAATGGCCGCATCTTCAATATTACCTAATGCTACCACGCGAGCCACTGCGGGTTTTTCTTTGGCTGTGTCCGGGATGATGATTCCCGAAGGGGTTTTGCTTTCTGCAAATTCGTCGGTCAATTCCAATAAAACGTTTTCGTTTAACGGTGTTAATTCTTTCATAGTCGTATGTTTTTTATGATTTATTCTGTCGGTATGTTTAATAATCTACTGATTTTCGGCACATCGAAGCCAATGATAATTTGGCCGTTGATATCGGTTTGCGGCACCCCGCGTTGTCCGCTTTTTCGAACCATCTCCTGCGCGGCTTTTTGATCGGAAGCCACATTGATATCCGTATAACGAATACCGTGTTTATTCAAATACTGTTTCAGTTTGTTACAATACGGACAACTGGGTGTCGAATAAACCGTCACGCGTTTTTGTTGCTTCCCGTTCGAAGGATATTTCCTGGCCGATTCGCCCGAAATCAATTGTTCGTAATATTTGGCCGACTGACATCCTTTGACCAAATTTTTCACTTGACCCGATTGCCAAATCACAAATGTCGGGACGGAACTTACGCCCATTTTGCCATGTATGTCTTTTACCCGGGTTACATCCACCAAAAAAATATCCTCTTTACCGGATTCGATTTGTTCCAAATTCCGCAATGCACACAAAGACGGTTCATGCCCGGGTTTGTAAAACAAAAGAAACGCTTTTTTCTTATTATCAACTTGTTTAATAAAATCGTCAAAACTCATTACCTTTGCAAGCGTCATGCAAGTTCCGTTTTTTGAAGGCAAATTTACAAGAAGTATGCCAATAAAATCGAGTATTTTTTCTATGCCAATTTGTCATTGATAAAAGAAGGAACGGTTTATGATAAAACCATGACAGAAATTTAAAAAATTAAACCGATGAAATCAAAAAAATCAAGTCGTGAGACTCGACCCGAAAATAAGAAAAAACGTACCAAAGCAACTTCGTCCTCCCGGCGAAAACCCGTTGTGAAAAAGAAAAAACAAATCGCACCCGAATGGCCCATGCGGCTAAATAAATACCTGGCCCATGCCGGAATCGCTTCGCGCCGCGAAGCCGACGAATTGATAAAAAACGGAATGGTATCCGTAAACGGAAAAGTTGTTACGGAAATGGGATACAAAGTGAATCCGGATGACGAAGTCCGTTTTGGCGGCGAAAAAATACGCCCCGAAGAAAAGGTCTATATTTTACTCAACAAACCGAAAAATTATATTACAACCACCAAGGACGAACGAAACCGGAAAACCGTAATGGAATTGGTAAAAAACGCTTCAAAATCAAGGGTCTATCCCGTGGGGCGACTGGACAGAAAAACAACCGGCGTTTTACTCTTGACCAATGACGGCGAACTTACCGAAAAATTGCTTCATCCCAAAAATAAAGTGGAAAAAATTTATCACGTGGTCCTCGACCGCAACCTCAAGCAATCGGACTTGCAAAAAATCCGCGAAGGACTGAAATTGGACGATGGCATGATCTATGTGGACGACGTGTCTTATATTCAAGGTGCCCCGCATTCCGAAGTAGGAATAAAAATCCATTCGGGACGCAATCGCATCGTACGGCGCATTTTCGAACATTTGGGCTATAATGTAAAAAAATTGGATCGGGTTATGTTTGCCGGTTTAACCAAAAAAGGACTGGAACGCGGCAAATGGCGGCATCTTTCTAAAAAAGAAGTGAATTACTTGAAGATGCTTTAGCATACTAAAAATCATTGAAAGAACAACTAAATAATTATACTAAACTGTTGATGTTCAACAATTTAAATCATTCCGCAACCTAAACTTTCGAAAAGAAAAACTAAGCAGCAGAAAAATAAAGCCCGGATAGGTTTATTTCAACTCAAAGCTTTCAATTTCTTCGAAAGTATCGGGATTAAATACATGCACCTTGACGCGTTGAGCATCCACATCGAAAATCATAATGGCATTTTGGGTCGAAAAGGTTTTAACGGCATTTTTCCACGGAGTATCTTCCAATGCATAATAGGGCGCCCCGGCGGCACCGTTGGTGATTTGTACAAACGGCCGTTTTAAATGCAAGCGTTCTCCTTGCCAATTATCGGGATAAATATTCGTATCATTGTCTATTATCAAACGGGCATAATTATGTTCGTCACCCACCAGTAAAGCACGGAATTTTTCCGAATGGTTGACCAATGCATCCACCAGTTCGTCCCGGC
This sequence comes from Flavobacteriales bacterium, assembly GCA_027067965.1. Classification (GTDB taxonomy): domain Bacteria; phylum Bacteroidota; class Bacteroidia; order Flavobacteriales; family Flavobacteriaceae; genus JAADED01. Next base: position 62,990 of record JAMOUV010000010.1, read on the forward strand.
GTTCGATAATACCTTTTTCAACCGGTTTTCCCGCCACATAAGGTCTGATTTCATTGTTACCGTAATACCACATGCCGTCATCGGTATGGCCGGCATTGGGAAACGGCGTAATATGTATGGTAACGAAAATATGTCGAATATCAGGGTCATTTTCCAGTTTGGCCATGGTCTCCTTTAACCACCTCAATTGATTGTCCATCACATAGCCGTGCGGATTGCCTCCAGCAAGTGGAATATAATTTTCATTGGTGGTGTACCAATAATCCGCATTAAGCATTATAAATCCCGCATTTCCGTAGGTAAAATAATATACATTTTCGCGGTAAGGCGGAAAATCAATGGTTTCGGCCGAAGGATCGTATTTGCTTCCGTCTTCGCTCACAGGTCCATTATCCGGCATATCGAATTCATCCGCAAACACCGCTTCGGCGCTTTCGGTAGCAAAAGGAAAACGGTCCACGGAAATATAGCGTTCCCACTTATACGGCGATTCGCTGTCAAACTTATGGAATGCTTTGGAGAGGGCTTCGTGATTGCCCATTCCGATATATACCGGACGATAAGAGCCGTAATAACGCAACACATTTTTAAAATTAAAATATTCCAGACGCAATTTGTCTTTGTTGATTTTATATCCGTTGATCATATCTCCGGTAAATAAAAAGAAATCGGCTTGTTCCTTGTCGGCGGCTATCATCAAACGCTTCACAATGTAAGCATTTGTGCCGTAGATATTACGTTCGCCTCCTCCTTTGGCATTACGGCTATCGGAAGCATAGGCAAATCTGAAACCGGTATCCGGCTTTTTGACCGGAGCCGTTTTAAAACCGAATTTTTCCTTCCACGGACCGTAAATAATTTCGTATTCGTAACCGGTAGCGGCTTGCAATCCGCTGAGATTATAGATATGCTTTTTGGCCACACGCCCGTCATCCCAAATCTGACCGTCCACACGGAGTTTTGCTTTCACGGGCCGGTCAAATGCCATGTAAATACTCATCCCTTCGGGAGAGGGTTTGGATAAAATCGGTCCTTCAATCATTGTCACGGAAGGAACGAATTTCCCTTTTTTATACAATACATTTAATCGATTATCGGTCAATATGCGTCCTTTTTTATCAGTCACCCGGTATCCGATGCGAATTTTTCCGGTTTGTTCCCAATTTGTAAAATCGTATTTTCCTTTGAGTTTGGTCAATTTCAGTTTCACCTTTCCTTCTTTTATTTTTCCCGTATTTTTCGAAAAAATGGGTTGGCGATAACGGGAATTTTCATCAATCAAACCGTAATAAACCGTCCCTTCGATTCGCTTGTCTTTAAAATCCAAAATAACACCGTCTTCGTAGGGTTCCACCTTTACCGTGGCCAAGTTGGAATAAAGCAAATGCTCGCTTTTCGGTTCTTTTTCGGGATAAAATTTTTCACCGTTTATCACCCCTATTTTACCACCCTTCTTTATTATATTATGAAATGACTTGGGTATTTCCTGTGCAATTAATGAAGATGATAAAAAGAGCAGAATAAATATTTGAATTTTTTTCATGACATGATCTTTTATAAAATTATTGTTTTGTAACTTCCGATACATTTATAAACTTCCGGTCTGCAAATTTACAAGTTTATTTCTTTTTCGATTTTCTTTAATTTGATTCTAAATGTGGTGCCTTCCTCAGGCCGGCTTTTCCATACAAATACCTGTCCTTTATGAAAGTTTTTAATAATGCGATGCACAACCGACAAGCCGAGCCCCCATCCGCGTTTTTTGGTAGAAAATCCGGCTCTAAAAATTTTGTTCCGGTATTTTTTCGGAATACCGCCCCCTTCGTCCGAGATATCAATAAGAATATATTTTCCCGCATCCTTGGTTTCAATCATAATTTTTCCGCCCCGGCTCATTGCATCAATTGCATTTTTTATTAGGTTTTCCATTACCCATTGAAATAATTCCGGGTTGAGCATGGCATATAAGGGCTTCGCGGACGGTTTGAATTCCAGTGAAATATTTCCCGGGATCCTGGGTTTGAAGTAATTAACAGCCGTTTGAATTTGCTCGTTCACTTCGGCCGGAAAAAGTTGGGGTTTGGAACCTATTTTCGAGAATCTTCGGCTAATGGTTTCCAAACGAAAAATATCTTTCTTCATTTCTTCTACCGGCACGGATGCCGGATCGGCTTTCATCAGTTCGGTCCAACCGATCAAAGAGGACAGAGGGGTTCCTATTTGATGCGCCGCTTCCTTGGCCATACCGGCCCAAAGCAGGTTTTGTTCCGACATGCTCGCCGTGCGGTAATATAAATATCCGATAAGCACGAATAATCCGAAAATCACAATTAAAATCAACGGATACCAGGTTAATGTGTTGAAAATTTGTGAATCACCGTAATAAATTTTTTGGTAACCGTTATCCAATTTCACCGTAAAGGGGTCGTTTTGTTCTTTGAAGCGGGATAATTTTTTATATAAACGCAAAGTATCATGCTTGATATGATCCAAATTGTATACCGCCATAATATTGTCCAAACTATCGGTCATAATGACGGGGATATCTTTGTTTTTGGATACGACCTTAAGCGGCAAACTTACATCGGCATTCAAGGGCGACTCGATAATTTTTTGCAAGGCCTCGGCCCAAATTTCCATCTTAACCCGCTCCTGTTCTTTAATATGTTTAAACAAAATATAGGAATGCCACAAGATGGCCGAGATAATTCCCAGCAAAACCAACATTAAAATAATACGTTGGCATTTTCGAAATTGATCAACTTCCTGAAGCAAAACTGTTTATTTTTCGAACGATCTCTTCACCTATTCTTTCTTGTGCTTCCAAAGTGGATGCACCCGTATGCGGAGACAGGGATAATTTGGGATGCATCAATAATCGAATAGGCGGTTTGGGTTCGTCGGCAAATACGTCCAATGCGGCAAATGACAATTTTCCTTCATCAAGGGCTTTGAGCAATGCCGCTTCGTCCACTACGCCCCCGCGAGCGGCGTTAATAATAGCGGCTCCCGGTTTCATCATTTCTATTTCTTTTTGACCTATTACCGGCTCTTTTTGTGCCGGCACGTGTAAACTAATGAAATCGGAATTTTTCAAAACTTCTTCTTTCGAAACGGTTTTTATCTTGAAAGTGGTCGTTTGACCGTCAAAAAAATGAAGGGTCAATTCCGCTTCGTCAATATAAGGATCATAGGCCAAAACGTTCATTTCCAATCCAATAGCCATTTTGGCCAGTTCCCGGCCGATTCGTCCGAAACCTATAATTCCCAAGGTTTTTCCTTTCACTTCCGTCCCCTTGGAATAGGCCTTTTTCAAAACTTTAAAATCGGTATCACCCCGCAATGGCATTTCCCGGTTGCTTTGATGAAGAAAACGAACACCACCCAACAAATGCGCCATAACCAATTCGGCTACCGAATGAGAAGAGGCCGCAGGGGTATTCTCCACCCGGATACCTTTTTGCTTGGCATATTCGGTGTCGATATTATCCAATCCTACGCCCGCCCGGATAATTAATTTCAACGGTTCGGCCCGGTCCAATAAATCTTTACGCACTTTCGTAGCGCTTCTAACAATCAAAACATCGATTTGATTATCATTTATAAAATCGGCCAATTTTTCTTGCGGCACTTTTTCGGTAAAAACCCGGTGGCCGGCTTGTTCTAATTTTTCTTTAGCGGAGGGCGCAATGCCGTCATTTGCGAGTATATGAAGTTTTTTCATAAGGTGATTTTATTTTTTGAACCTAAATAAATTTTCATTTAATATTTTAAAAAAATATTGATTTTAGAAATGATGTAACTCGTTCTAAATCAACAAGTTATTCTTTTTTTTGGTTAAGCCGTTCGTTCCAATTCCTTCATCACATCCACCAAAACCCGGACACTCTCCAATGGCAATGCATTATATAAAGACGCCCGGTAACCGCCCACACTTCTATGTCCTTTCAATCCCACAATTCCGGCTTCTTTCCACATATTATCAAACCGCTCCTTCAGCGAATCGTCTTTCAAATCGAAAGTCACATTCATTTTACTCCGGTCTTCCTTGGCCACATGGGTTATAAATAAAGGATTTCGATCAAGTTCATCATAGAGCAAACGGCTTTTCTCATCGTTTATTTTTTCCATGGCTTTCAAGCCGCCCTTGTTTTTTACCCATTCCATGGTAAGCATGGAGCCGTAAACTGCAAAAACAGGCGGCGTATTAAACATACTCGCCTTGTCAATGTGGGTTTGATAATTCATCATGGTAGGTATATCGCGTCCGGTGCGACCTAATAAAGATTTGCGCACGGCCACCATGACCGTCCCCGCAGGACCCATATTTTTCTGGGCGCCCGCATAAATCAAGCCGAAGCGATTGAAATCCATTTCACGGCTAAAAATATCGGAACTCATATCGGCCACAATAGGAACGGGCGAATCGGGAATTGCATGCATCTGGGTGCCGTATATGGTGTTGTTGGTGGTGATGTGAAAATAATCCGCATCCTCCGGAATTTGATACATTTTCGGAATGTAGGTATATTTTTTATCTTTCGATGACGCCACCACATCCACTTCCCCGAAATAACGGGCTTCTTTAGCCGCCTTAAACGCCCAAGTTCCCGTATCCAAATAAGCCGATTTGCTTCGCATCAGATTGTAAGGAATTTGTAAAAATTGCATACTGGCACCGCCTTGCAAAAACAAAACCTCAAAATCATCATCCAATTTCAATAATTCTTTTACCAATGCCCTTGCCCTTTCCATGACGGCGGAAAATTCCTTGCTCCGGTGCGAAATGGAAAGTAACGAAACGCCGGTTCCGGCGAAATTCTCAATGGCTTCTTGCGCCTGCTTATAAACCGATTGGGGTAATATACTGGGGCCTGCATAAAAATTATGTTTCATTGTATTAAATAATTTATGCCTCAAAGGTATGAAATTCATTAAAACGGAAAAGAAACAAATCCATGTTTTTATTAAAATTTTCACATTCAAATTCTCATATGTTTTTTTCGAGATAACTGCTAAAAAATTCTCCGGCTACTCATCGACGAATAATCATCCGAGAGGATAAAGAATTATTTGTTTCCGGCTTTCATAAAATAAAAGAAAGTCATATATTTGCGCACAATTTAATCAAGATAAAATTAGCATAATGGCAAGTCAAAAGGCAATTATTTCACAAATCATCGGACCTGTAATCGATGTGTATTTTGAAGGAGAACAAGTGGACCTTCCCAGAATCTACGATTCTTTGAAAGTAAAACGTCCCGACGGCACGGAAGTCATTCTCGAAGTACAACAACATATTGGAGAAGACACGGTTCGTGCAGTGGCCATGGACTCAACGGACGGATTGCAACGCGGACAAGAAGTGGAAGTTTTAGGGACTCCCATTCAAATGCCCAAAGGAAAAATTTTCGGCCGTTTATTTAATGTGATCGGTGATCCTATCGACGGACTGGAGCCCATGCCCAAAGAAGGCGAACACGGAAGCCCTATTCACAAACCGGCCCCCAAATTCGACGAATTATCCACTCAAACGGAACCGCTTTACACCGGAATCAAAGTAATCGATTTGATCGAACCCTATGCCAAGGGGGGTAAAATCGGTTTGTTCGGTGGTGCCGGTGTGGGCAAAACCGTATTGATTCAAGAATTGATTAATAATATTGCCAAAGGACACGGCGGTTTATCCGTATTTGCCGGTGTGGGGGAACGAACCCGTGAAGGAAACGACTTGCTTCGCGAAATGCTCGAAGCCCGCATTATAGATTACGGAGATGAATTTTTAAAAAGCATGGAAGAAGGCGGTTGGGACCTCAGTAAAGTAGATAAAAAAGCACTGGAAAATTCCAAAGCCACCTTTGTATTCGGTCAGATGAACGAACCTCCCGGTGCACGTTTGCGCGTAGCATTGTCGGGATTGACCGTAGCAGAATATTTCCGTGACGGCGCAGGAACCGGCGAAGCCAAAGACGTTTTATTCTTTATCGATAATATTTTCCGGTTCACGCAAGCTGGATCGGAAGTATCGGCATTGCTCGGACGGATGCCTTCCGCTGTGGGATATCAACCTACTCTGGCCACGGAAATGGGTCAATTGCAAGAACGTATTACTTCGACCAAAAACGGCTCCATTACATCCGTTCAGGCGGTTTACGTACCGGCCGACGACTTGACCGACCCTGCCCCGGCAACCACTTTCGCCCACTTGGATGCCACTACGGTACTTTCCCGTAAAATTGCCGAATTGGGTATTTATCCGGCGGTGGATCCCTTGGATTCCACCTCGCGTATCTTGACACCCGAAATTGTAGGTGAAGAACACTATAATACGGCCCAACGAGTCAAGGAATTGCTACAACGCTACAAAGAACTGCAAGACATTATCGCCATTTTGGGTATGGAAGAATTGAGCGAAGAAGACAAATTGGTCGTTCACCGCGCACGTCGTGTACAACGATTCTTATCACAACCATTCCACGTGGCGGAACAATTTACCGGTATTCCCGGCGTGTTGGTGGATATCAAAGACACCATTAAAGGTTTCAATATGATTATGGACGGTGAATTAGATCACCTGCCCGAAGCGGCCTTTAACTTGAAAGGAACCATTGAGGACGCCATTGAAGCCGGCGAAAAAATGCTTGCCGAAGCACAAGTTTAAACTTCCGGATTATGAAAGTGGAAATCGTATCGCCCGAAGGAAAATTACTCGAAACCGAAGCCGAATTGGTTTCCTTGCCCGGCATTAACGGACTTTTCGAAATATTGGATAATCACGCTCCTATCGTTTCATTGCTCCGCGAAGGTTACGTGCGAATTAAAGGAAAAAATATTCAAATCGACGAAGATGTGGAAGATAAATTCGAAAAAGATAAAGACGAAGTCCGTCTTAAAATAAAAAGCGGAACAATAGAAATGAATAACAATCGCTTGATTGTGTTGGTTGAATAAACCGAAATTCGATAAACGCTTTACATCATCATGCCGGTGCATTTCCACCGGCATTTTTTATTCCTTCTTGATTAAAGTTTATGCGGATAGTTTATCCGCCGCCTCGAAAAAAACGAGGGGCACCCGCCGTTTGAGTGGAGCGTTCTTCCGACGCAGTCGGAGATAATGATTTTGTGAGCGAAGCGAATCGTTAAATCATTTAGCGCAGCGAAAACCAAAACGGGTCGAAGTTTTTTTCGCCGCGCGATTTTTTGCTTCTTTTTTCTAAAAAAAGATGAAAAGAAACAAATCTTTTGGGCTACCGAAAAATCGAATTAAAAATACCATGTGAATGAGAGTAAATAAGAAAGAAGGTAAATATTCGTCCACGATAAAAAAAACTTGCGCCTCGAAAAAAACGAGGGGCACCCGCCGTTTGAGCGGAGCGAATCGTTAAATCATTTAGCGCAGCGAAAACCAAGCGGGTCGAAGTTTTTTTCGCAGCGCGATTTTTTGCTTCTTTTTTCTAAAAAAAAATGAAAGAGAAAAATTCCTTATTTGCCCTTATTTCTTTAACCAATCAAAAATTTTCCTTCAAAAAAAATCAAAACTTAACCCCCGGATTTTTTACCTCATGTTTACAGTTTTTATCATATTTCATTCTGCAAATAAACTCTAACTTTGTTCATTATTAATTTATGTCAATTATGAAAAAAGATATCAGACTTCGTCGGGAAGCATTAACCTATCATGCCAAACCGCGCCCCGGCAAAATAGAAGTTGTTCCTATAAAAAAGCACGCCACCCAAAGGCATTTGGCATTGGCATATTCGCCCGGAGTGGCCTATCCTTGTTTGGAAATAGAAAAAAATCCCGATGACGTTTATCGATACACTTCCAAAGGAAATTTGGTGGCCGTTATTTCAAACGGCACCGCCGTTTTGGGACTGGGCGATATCGGTCCCGAAGCATCCAAACCCGTCATGGAAGGAAAGGGCCTATTGTTCAAAATATTTGCCGGAATCGATGTATTCGATATTGAAATAAATACAAAAAATGCGGATGAATTTGTAGAAACCGTAAAAAAAATTGCACCTACATTCGGCGGAATAAATCTGGAAGATATCAAAGCACCCGAAGCATTTGAAATAGAACGCCGGTTGGTTGAAGAATTGGATATTCCCGTCATGCATGACGACCAACACGGAACCGCCATTATTTCGGCAGCGGCATTGCTCAATGCATCGGAACTAGCCGGAAAAAAAATCGAAGAACTCAAAATGGTTATTATGGGCGCCGGAGCGGCAGCCATTTCATGCGGACGGCTTTATAAAAAATTGGGCATAAAACCCGAAAACATCGTGATGCTCGACAGCAAAGGCGTCATCCGGAAAGATCGCGAAAATCTCTCCGCGGAAAAAGCCGAATATGCCACCGACCGGGATATTTACACGCTGGATGAAGCCATTGAAAATGCCGATGTTTTTATCGGATTATCCGTAGCCAATGTCTTGAAGCCGGCTCATTTGAAGAAAATGGCACAAAATCCGATCGTTTTTGCACTGGCGAATCCCGACCCCGAAATCGATTACGAAACGGCTATGAAAACACGGCCGGACGTCATCATGGCCACGGGACGTTCGGATTATCCCAATCAGGTGAATAATGTATTGGGATTCCCTTATATTTTTCGCGGTGCTTTGGATGTAAAAGCCAAAAAAATTAATGACGAAATGAAATTAGCCGCCGTTTATGCATTGGCGGAACTGGCCAAAGAACCCGTCCCCGAACAAGTCAATATCGCTTATAATACCAAACATCTGACCTTCGGCCGTGATTATATCATACCCAAACCTTTTGATCCGCGTCTGATTTATAAAATTCCGCCTCGAGTGGCCAAAGCCGCCATGGAATCGGGTGTGGCTCGCGAACCCATCGATAATTTCAAAAAATACGAAGAAGAACTGATTGAACGACTGGGATTGGAAAACAAACAAATTCGTTTAATGGTCAACAGGGCCAAAGCAAATCCCGGCAAAGTGGTTTTTCCCGAAGCCGATCATGTCGATGTGGTCAAAGCCGCCTATCAAGCCCACGAAGAAGGGATAGCCCATCCTATCTTACTCGGTAATAAAGAGACGATTAATAAAATTAAAGAAGAATTGGAATATACCGAAGATTTACCGGTCATAGACCCTACTTTACCCGAAGAAGAAGAACGCGTATTAAAATATGCCAAGGATTATTGGGAACAACATCAACGAAAAGGTATGACTTTGTTAGAAGCCATACGTTTGATGAAAACCAGAAATTATTTTGCCGCTATGATGGTCAAGGAAGGTGAGGCCGATGCAATGATTACCGGTTATTCGCGTAGTTTTCCCTCTTCATTCCGTCCGTTAATCCACGTGGCGGGAACCGCTGTGAATGTAAATAAAGTTTCTTCCACCGTCTTGTTGATGACTAAAAAAGGACCGATTTTTATATCCGATGCCGCGGTAATTGAAAATCCTACCGCCGAAGAAATTGCCGAGATCACCCGAATGACGGCCGAAACGGTTAAAATGTTTAATATCCAACCGGTGATTGCCTTGGTTTCATTTTCCAATTTCGGTTCTTCTCGCAGCCCTGATGCAAAAAAAATGAGCGAAGCTGTTCGAATCATCCGCGACAAATATCCCGATTTAATAGTAGATGGTGAAATGCAAGCCGATTTCGCCTTAAATAGAGAAAAAATTAAAAAGGAATTTCCTTTTTCCACACTCGTAGGTCGAAAAGTCAATACGTTAATTATGCCTAATTTGGCGTCGGCCAATATTTCATATAAATTAATAACCGAAATGACAGGTGCGCATTTGGTAGGTCCGATTTTAATGGGAATGGGATTGCCCGTTCATGTGGTACAACTTGGTGCCAGTGTGGACGAAATTGTCCATATGACTGCACTTGCGGTGATTGATGCGCAAAGGCGTTTTAAAAAAATTAGTAAATTGCAATAAAATAGTCGGGTATGGCTAAAAGGTTTCAAGTAAAGAAATTATCTTCCGCCCCTGAAGAGGTATTGCGTATTGATCACAAATCTTTCCGCGCAGTTTTATTGAATTTAACAGGCAAATCGGGAGATTATTGGGTGAGTTATTTTCCGTCTATAAATGTTTCGGGTTATGGATTGAACGAAAATGAAGCAATTGAGGATTTATTATTTAATACCAAAATTTTTATAGAAGACTTATTTCAATTACCCTTAAACAAACGAATAGAAGAATTAAAAAAATTAGGTTGGGAGCAAAAGAAATATTTCAAGAAGAAATTAAAAAAGAATGCTTCTTATGAATTAAATATTAAAGAACTCTTTGACAATCCCGATGAAATAAAAAGAGAAATCTTGCAAGTAGCATAAAATGGGGAATAACAGGCCTGTTAAAGTAAAAGACTGGATAAAGTTCTTAAAAGCACATGGTTGTGTAGAATTAAGAAAATCAAAAGGTTCCCATGTTCTTTGGAAATGCAAAAATTCTTATAGGACAATTGTATTTAGAAAATCTTATAAAGAAATTCCACCACTACACTTAAAAACTAATTTACAAAGTATGGGGTACGACTTAAATTATCTTTATGAATGGCTTTCAAAAAATAAGTAACCATTTAATTTGAAATGTGAAATCATCACGATTTTTTGTAAATTACACAATGATAAATTAGTTATCATGAAATCAAAAAAATTCCACAAACCGGCTAATGAAATTCAGGATTTACAATTTTTCGGTGAATTCGGAGGCGTAAATCCTTCCATTTCGGATTCGGCCACTTATACTTTTATGCACGCCGAGACCATGCTCGACACTTTCGAAGGAAAAACCGAGGGGTGCTATCTGTATTCCAGGCACTCGCATCCATCCGGAAAATACCTGTCCATGGCCCTGTCACGTATGGAAAATACCGAATCGGCATTGGTTACGGGCTCGGGAATGGGCGCCATTACTTCCGTCTTGCTTCATTTATTATCTGCCGGCGATCATGTCGTATCATCGCGTACCGTTTACGGCGGAACTTATGCTTTTTTAAAAAATTTCCTTCCCAAATTAAATATCGATACGCATTTTGTGGATATCACCAAACCGGACTTAGTAGAACAAGCCATTCGCCCCGAAACCAAATTAATTTATACCGAAGTATTAAGCAATCCCCTACTGGAAGTCGCGGACATTGAAGCCCTGTCGAATATTGCACGGCGACATAAAATTCCTTTAGTGGTGGATAATACTTTTACACCGCTTATATTTACACCTGCCAATCAAGGAGCCGATATTGTCATTCATAGTTTAACCAAATTCATCAACGGAATGAACGACATGGTAGGTGGAGCGGTTTGCAGTTCAAAAGAATTTATTAACGATATGTTGAATGTAAACGACGGAGCCGCCATGTTGCTCGGACCGGTAATGGATAGTCTAAGGGCTGCCGAAGTATTGAAAAATCTACACACCCTTCCCGTCCGCATGAAAAAACATAGCGAAAACGCCCTGTTCCTATCGGAAGAAATGGAAAAACGGGGCATTCGTGTAAAATATCCCGGATTGAAATCTCATCCTCAACACGAAACCTTCAAACAAATGATGAACCCCGAATTCGGATTTGGCGGCATGATGACGGTAGATTTGGAAACCGCCGATAAAGCCGTTCGTTTTATGGAAAAACTACAAGAAATGAATGTAGGTTACCTGGCGGTTAGTTTGGGTTATTTCAAAACATTATTCAATGCGCCGGGAAAAGGGACTTCCAGTGAAATACCCGAAGAAGAACAAGCCGAAATGGGTTTAACCGACGGCTTGGTACGAATGTCCGTGGGCTTGGATTTCGACATTCAACGCACATTGGATAAGATCTTAAAAGTTTATGACGAAGTGTCATCCGTTAAAACCGGATAATGGATAAAGATATCGTTTTATGGTTACAAGAAAACCGGATTATTCAATGGGATCCGGTTTTCGTTTTTTTGACCGATTTTGTAAGTGTGGTCACAGCCGCCATACTGGGAATTTTATTCTATCAAAGCTTCATAAAAAAATCAAAACCTCATGTCTATTTTTGGTTCCCTACTATTTCTCTTATAATTACGGCGATTTTGGTTAACGGTATTAAATTTATAATCCGACGTCCCCGGCCCTTTCAAATTTACGATTCCATCGAACAACTAACCCGGGGAGGCGGTTACTCTTTCCCTTCGGGACATACGGCGGAAGTATTCACGCTATTGTTTTCACTTTGGCTCCTTTATAAAAAACCAAGCATCCGGATAGTCCTATTACTTTGGGCATTTTTTATCGGATACAGCCGAATAAGCTTCGGGGTACACTACCCTTCCGATATCCTAGGAGGAATCGCAGTGGCTGCATTATCGGTTTTTATTACGAAAAAATTTATTTTGCCCCGTCTTCCTATTTTACCCAATCAATCTTGAATCACCACTAACTTTTCTTGGGTATATTCCCGCAAGGCATATTTGGCGCCTTCGCGTCCCAATCCGCTGTCTTTCATGCCGCCGTAAGGCATGCTGTCGATGCGGAATCCGGGAATTTCATTGATCATTACCCCGCCCACATCCAAGCGTTCTATGGCTTTGCGAATGTTTTTCAACGAATCGGAATACACCGAGCCCTGCAAGCCGTAGCGCGAGTCGTTTACGGCATCCAAGCCCAAGTCGAAACTTTCCACCGGATTGATATTTACAACCGGCGCAAATGCTTCATTGTCAACGATTTTCATTCTTCTGTCGGTGAGGGTCAATACGGTGGGTTCAAAAATTTTATGGGCTTTGTCCCGGATTTTTCCGCCGGCCAAAATTTCGGCGCCTTCTTCCACGGCTTCTTCCACCCATTCTTCGATGCGTGTCAAATCCTTGTGCGAAATCATGGGACCGTTGACCGTATGCGGATTGGACGGATCGCCCGAAACGATTTTGGCTGTTTCTTCCAAAAATATTTTTACAAATTCATTGAATTTATCCTTCACCACATAAATGCGTTGGGTGGAAATACAAATTTGTCCGGCATACAAAAACGAGCCGTAAGCCAACTTTTTGGCCGCCCGGTGCAAGTCCGCCGAATCGTCGATCAAAGCGGCGGCATTCCCGCCCATTTCCAAGAAAACTTTCTTGCGGCCGGCCATGCGTTTCAAATACCACCCCACGGTATCGCTTCCGGTAAAGGACAATATTTTCAAGCGATCGTCGGTTACCATGCGTTCGGCTAAAAGGTTGTCCGTCAACACGATTTGAATAATTCCGTCCGAAATGCCGGCTTTTTCGACGATATCCGCCAACAAAAACATGGAGAGCGGCGTTTGGGGAGCGGGTTTGATGATTATAGGCGAGCCGCTACCGATGGCGGGAATGATTTTGTGCAAGGCCAGATTCAACGGAAAATTGAAAGGCGAAATGCCTAAGACCGGTCCGTAGGGTACCCGGAGCGTGTAAGCCGTTTTTCCTTTGCCGTTGAGGTAATCCATGGGTACCATTTCGCCGGCAAAATTCAGGGTTTCGCGAATGCCGGTTTTCAAATTGTCCAATGCGCGGCGAATTTCATTCTTGGCATAAGACAAAGGTTTTCCCGCTTCCTTGACGATGAGTTCCGTAAAAAGTTCCGCATGCGCTTCAATGCCGTCGTATAAAGATTGTAAAATGCCGGCACGCTTTTCGGCCGAAGAAAAACGAAAATGCTTAAAGGCCTTTTCCGCCGATTCCACGGCCCGCGCCACTTGATTTTCATCGGCCAAAGGGGCTTCAGCCAAGAGTTCGCCCGTGTATTTGTCCAAAACGGGTAATATTTTGTTTCCGCCGGTTCGTTGGCCGTCGATTAAATTTTTAATGCTAATATCGTTGATTTTCATTGTGATACGATTTTTTAGGAGAACACAAAACCTTTATATTCTTTTAAAATTTCTTCCAAAATATTATCGATTTCCTTGAAATTATCCGCGGTGACCAATTTCATCCGGTATTTTTTGATGCCCGGCAATCCTTTGAAAAACGGGCCGTATTGCCGTCGTGCTTCCAAGACGGCCAAGCGCTCTCCTTTCCATTCTACAGCCATTTTCAAATATTTACGCAAGATTTTCACGCGTTCTTCCAAGGAAGGTTCGGGGAGTAATTTGCTGGTTTCCAAATACTTGCGCATGCGGTTAAAGATCCAAGGCGACCCGATGGCCCCGCGCCCGATCATGGCGCCGTCCATGCCGTACCGGTCCCGGATAAGGGCGGCTTTTTCCGGCGTGTCGATATCGCCGTTGGCCACCACGGGAATTTCCATGCCGGGATGGTGTTTCACTTTCGCTATCTCATCCCAATTTGCCTTGCCGCCGTACATTTGTTTGCGCGTGCGGCCGTGTATAAATATGGCCCGGGCGCCGGCATCTTGCATGCGCAAAGCCACTTCGGTGATGTTGATGCTGTTTTCGTCCCAGCCGATGCGCGTTTTGACCGTGACCGGCAATTCCGTGGCCCGCACGATTTCGCGCGTGAATTTTTCCATGCGTACGGGGTCTTTCAAAAAAGCCGCCCCCGCGCCTTTGTTCACTACTTTTTTCACCGGACAGCCATAGTTGATGTCGATCACGTCGGGACGGGCCTTTTCCACGATTTTGACCGCCCGGAGCATGGATTGCAAATCGTGACCGAAAATCTGAATGCCCACGGGACGCTCGCCGGGAAAAATATCGAGTTTCTTTTCGGATTTTTCCGCGCCGCGAATGAGACCTTCAGTGGAAATGAATTCGGTAAATACCATGTCGGCACCGTGTTCGCGGCAAATCACGCGAAAAGGCGGATCGCTCACATCTTCCATGGGCGCCAAAAACAGCGGAAAATTTCCCAAATCCAAGTTTCCTATTTTCATTAGAGGATATTATTGAGCAAAGTTACCAAGAAAATTGTACAAATGCTTGAAAGTATTTAAATAAAATTTAGCGTAATAAAAACATGATAATCAATTAAATTACACCCGCTCCTTTTCCGTGGCTTCATCGTAGGTAATGCGCCCGTCCAAGAGTTTGACCAGCCGTTTGGTATGAGCGGCGATGTCGGGTTCGTGGGTCACGATGATGATGGTGTTGCCTTGTTCGTTGAGCCGGTCGAAAAGTTTCATGATTTCTTCGGACGATTGCGAATCGAGGTTACCGGTGGGCTCGTCGGCCAGAATGATACTCGGCCGGTTGACCAAAGCACGCGCAATGGCCACCCGTTGGCGTTGACCGCCGGAAAGTTGATTGGGGCGGTGGTGCATGCGGTCGGCCAAGCCCACTTCGGCCAATACTTCGCGGGCCCGTTCCAAGCGCTGTTTTTTGGGCACATGGGCGTAAATCATCGGAAGCATCACGTTTTCTAGGGCCGTCAGCCGGGGCAATAAATTGAAGGTTTGAAACACAAATCCGATTTCCTTGTTGCGAATCCCGGCCAATTCATCATCCGACAATTGGCCCACGTCGGTGCCTTTGAGCAAATAGGTTCCGGAAGTGGGCGTGTCCAAAGCGCCGATGATGTTCATCAAGGTGGATTTTCCGCTTCCCGACGGGCCCATCAAAGAAACATATTCCCCTTTAGACACATCCAAGTTGATGTCTTTCAACACTTTCACTACATTTTCCCCCAAGGGGTAATCTTTATATATATGTTTGAGTTCGATAATTTTCATAGCCCGGCCAACAATCGTTTAACGAATTTACAAAATTTCCCGGTACCGGCGCAAAATAAAAAACCGCTCCGATGAGGAGCGGCTTTCATTAGTTTTGTTTTTTTAGGGCTTATTCTTCCAAATTGGGAATGCGAAGCACTTGACCGGGATAAATCAAATCCGGGTCTTTAAGCATGGGCTTGTTGGCTTCGAAAATCACGTTGTATTTGGAAGGATCGCCGTAAACTTCTTTAGCGATTTTGCTCAAATAATCGCCTTTTTTCACGGTATAAAATCTTGCTTCGGGTTCCGGTTCGGGAACTTCCAAGCGATCATCTACTTCGGCTACCCCTTCCGTATTACCTACTATTAAAATTACTTTTTCACGCACTTCTTGGTTCGGCGCGGTACCGAAAACCAATGCACGATCACCATCAATAATGATGTTTAATTTTTCCACAGGCAAACCCATTGCCAAAATTTGATCTTTTAAGCGCTGTGCTTTCTCAAAATTGATTTCTTCAATGGTTTTGCTTGCTACTTCTTTTTCTTCTTCTTTGCCGAATAATTTAGCTCCGGCGTCTTTAATAAATGAAAATAGTCCCATAGTATTTAGGTTTTAAAAATTGTCTTAACAAATATACGAAAAATAGCCGTATTTTCCACGAAGGAGCATATGGTTTATTTTCCTGTAAACGCAAAACCAAAAACCATACCAGAAATAAAAAGAGAGATTTGGCGGCAATGAAAACCGGCTATTTTTAATGCTTTTCTCAAAAAATTCTCCGGCTTAAAGAACAATAACAATTTCCTTTAATCGATCTCCAAAGAAGGAATATATTTTCCGTAATCGAAATTTTTATGCACATATTGTCCGTTCTTCAACAAATAATCCTTTTCGAGTATTTTTTGTCCGTGATTCATCACATATTCCATTCCTTCCAAAACTTTTTCAACTTCTTCGTCCGAAGTGGTAGGATGAATGGAAATACGAGTCCAACCGGGCTTGCAATCGTATTTTCCTTCCAAAATTTCCCGCTTGATTTTTAACGATTTTTCTCTATCCAAATCCAACAAATAATGACCGTAAGTACCGGCACATGAGCATCCGCCGCGTGTTTGAATACCAAAAAAATCATTGAGCAAACGCACCACGGCATAATAAGGAATGTTGTCCGTCAATACGGATACCACTCCCAAACGGTCTCGATGGGTGGATTCCAATATATCAACCCCTTTTATAGCATCTAAACCTTTGAACAATTTATTTAAAATATCATGTTCGCGCATGCGAATTTTTTGCGTATTCATTTTTTCCTTCAAATCGACAGCCAAAGCGGTTTTAATAAGTAATAAAAATCCGGGCGTGCCACCGGTTTCCCTTGCTTCGATATCATCCAAATAAACTGCGCCGTCCCACGGATCGGTCCAAATTACCGTTCCTCCACCGGGTTCGTCAGGAATGGTGTTTTGGTATAAATCTTTACGCATAATCAAAATACCTCCCGTTCCGGGACCACCCAAAAATTTATGAGGAGAAAACATAATGGCATCCGGAGTTTCCATTCGGTTTCTGGACAAATCCATATCCGTATATGGTGCCGAACAGGCATAATCCACAAAGGCGCGACCACCGTATAAATGCACTAGACGAATCAAACTTTTTATATCCGGTTCTATGCCGGTTACATTGGAACACGCGCTCACCGACAAATACAAAGGACGAGAACGATATTTTTTCAATAAATCTTCGAAAGCCGTTAAATCGGGAAAGCCGTTTTGATCAAATGGAATTAATACGGTTTCCGCCAAAGTTTCCAACCACGAAATATGATTGGAATGATGTTCCAACCGGGAAACAAAAACCACCGGACGCGATTCCATGCTGCGTAAAATTTGATCGCGATATTTCTCATGTACCCGTAATCCGAGCAAGCGTTGCAATTTATTAATCGCCCCCGTCATGCCGTAACCGGCTTGAAATAACACGTAATCTTCATCCGCTTTTACATGGGCTTTTACTTTTTTTAAGGCATCATGATATAATTCGGTCATATATTGACCGGTAAAAGAGGTATCCGTATGCGTATTGGCTACATACCGGCCGATGTTTTCGGAAATTTCCTTTTCGATCGGACCGTAAAGTCGTCCGCTTGCCGTCCAGTCCAGATAAATAAGCGGTTTTTCTCCGTAGGGTGTGGGAATGCGGGCATCGATCCCTACAATGTTTTTTCGAAATTGACTAAAATGTTCCACTAAAAGTTCGGTACCGGATTTCGGGTTCATGATGATAAATATTGTTTAATTTCTTCTATGATTTGCCGAGCCGCTTCCTTCGCTTTTTCAGGGGATTTGGCTTCGGTATAAATACGAATAATCGGTTCGGTATTCGATTTGCGTAAATGAATCCAATAGTCGTCATAATCGAGTTTTACGCCGTCTTCGGTATTAATTTCGGCTTCCGGATGATTGCGGGCAATACGTTGAAGAATCGAGTCGGTATCCATCTGCGGATTCAAACGAATTTTTTCTTTTGCCATGAAATAAGCCGTATATCTCTTCCTTAAAGCGGATAATGTTAATCCCGTTTCGGCCAATAAGCTTAGAATCAAAGCGATTCCGACCAATGCGTCACGTCCGTAATGCAATGCGGGATAAATCACACCGCCGTTCCCTTCTCCACCGATAACGGCACCGGTTTCTTTCATCTTTTCGACCACATTCACTTCGCCTACGGCTGCGGCATAATATTTTTGTCCGTATTTTTCCGCCAAGTCCCGCAAGGCACGTGATGACGATAAATTGGACACAACGGGCCCGGGATGCTTGGATAAAATATAATCCGCGGCAGCCACCAAGGTGTATTCTTCACCGAACATATTGCCGTTTTCGTCAATTAATGCCAAACGGTCCACGTCGGGATCCACTACAATGCCCAAATCCGCTCCATGGGCGGGAACGGCCTTCATGATATCTTGCAAATTTTTTTCCAATGGCTCCGGATTATGCGGAAACCATCCCGTCGGCTCGCAATAAAGACACTCGAATGCAACGCCCAAACGCCCTAATAATTCCGGAATCGCTATTCCGCCCGTGGAATGGACCGCATCAACGACCACCTTAAATTTTCTTTCTCGAATGGCTTTCAAATTCACATCGGCCAAATTTAAAATGGCATCGATATGTTCACGGATATAACCGCCCGGGTGTTCGGAAAACCGGCCCAATTCGGTTACAGGAGAAAATTCAAATCGTTGATTATCAACCTTTTTAATGAGATTTTTTCCTTCTTCTGCGGAAATAAATTCTCCCTTTTCATCGAGTAATTTTAAGGCATTCCATTCTACGGGATTATGACTTGCCGTCAAAATAATGCCGCCGTCGGCATCTAAACCCGGTACCGCCATTTCCATGGAAGGTGTGGTGGATAGACCCAGGTCAATTGTTTCCACTCCCATAGCCATTAAAGCGGACTGAACGGCCCGGCTTATCATCAATCCCGAAGGACGCGCGTCCCTGGCTAATAAAATTTTGGGTTTTTTACCGGGATTTTTCTCCTTAATGAGTTCTGCAAAAGCCGAGGCAAATGAAACCGCATCAAGAGGTGTGAGGTTTTCAAAGGGTTTTCCACCGATGGTTCCGCGTATGCCGGAAATACTTTTTATTAATGTCATAATTTAATTTCAAAATCCGTTTGTAAAGATAAGAAATATGAATTTATATTGATAAAAAAATAATGAAAGACAAACTAACTCATGCGAGTCGCTTTAAACATATTTATAAAAAATTTGTAAATTATTGGCTCAAACAATTTTTCAATGAGTGGACATACGATGACAATGCCAGATAACGAAATTAAACATAAACCGGTAAAACCTTATAAACCAAAAAACAAAATCCGTATCGTTACGGCCGCCTCCCTGTTCGACGGCCACGATGCCGCCATCAACATCATGCGGCGCATCATCCAGCGCACCGGTGTGGAAGTCATTCACCTGGGTCACAACCGCAGCGTGCGTGAAATAGTGGATGCCGCCATTCAGGAAGACGTGCAAGGCATTGCCGTAACCTCCTACCAAGGCGGCCACATGGAGTTCCTTAAATACATGTACGACCTGCTGCAAGAAAAAGGCGCGGGACATATCAAAATTTTCGCCGGCGGCGGCGGCACCATCCTGCCCGAAGAAGCCGAAGAATTGGAGGCATACGGCATCGAACGCATTTACATGCCCGACGACGGCCTCAAAATGGGTCTGCAAGGCATGATCAACGACTTGGTCCGGCGCGCCGATTTCCCCACCGGCAAAGATATCGACGTCCGCTCGGTGGATGACATCAAAACCCAAGACGACCGCATGGTGGCCCAAAGCATCTCCGCGGCCGAAAATTATCCGGAACTCCATACGGACTTGCTGGAAGCCATCCGCGCCGAAGCCCGCCGCCAACATATCCCCGTGCTGGGTATCACCGGAACCGGGGGCGCCGGAAAATCCTCCCTCACCGACGAGCTTATCCGCCGCTTCCTCTACGATTTTCCGGAACGCAAGGTGGCCATCATCTCCGTGGATCCCACCAAAAAGAAAACCGGCGGCGCCCTGCTGGGCGACCGTATTCGCATGAACAGCATCGTACACCCCAATGTGTATATGCGCTCCATGGCCACACGCCAAGCCCATATGTCCATTTCGCCCAAGGTGCAAGATGCCCTGGACGTGGTCAAAGCGGCCGAATACGACCTGATCCTCCTCGAAAGTTCCGGCATTGGTCAGGCCGATACCCAAATCACCGACTACGCCGACCTGAGCCTGTATGTGATGACGCCCGAATACGGCGCGGCCAGCCAGCTGGAAAAAATCGACATGCTGGATTTCGCCGACCTGATTGCCATTAATAAATTCGACAAACGCGGCGCCGAAGACGCCCTGCGCGACGTGCGCAAACAATACCAACGCAACCATAACTTGTTCCATCTTTCGTTGGACGAAATGCCCGTCTATGGCACCATCGCCTCGCAATTCAACAACCCGGGCGTCAATAAACTCTACATGGCGCTCATCGAAAAACTCAACGAAAAAGGCTTCGACTTTCCCAGCGACTTTAAGCCGGTGGACGAAAATTATAAGAAACAATACATCATCCCGCCCAAGCGTGTGCGCTACCTTTCCGAAATCGTGGAAACCAACCAAGGATATCACGATTGGGTCGATAAACAAGCCGGAATCGCCCAAAAACTCTACGGCATTTACCAAACCCTCACGGTTCTGGCCGGCCGCGAACCCGCCGTCACCGAAGAAGGCCTCCGCTGCGACACCGCCCGCATCCCTGACGACGAAAGCCGCGCTTTGGCCGAAGCGTTGGTCAAACATTTCAAAAAACTGCATAAAAAATTAGACCCGGATAATTGGGACAAAATTCTGACCTGGCCCGAAAAGGTCAAAAAATACAAAGACCCGGTATTCCGCTACAAGGTGCGGGATAAAATCATCGAGGTGGAAACCCATACGGAAACCCTTTCGCACCTGAAAATTCCCAAAGTGGCGCTACCCAAATATGAAGCCTGGGGCGACCTGCTCAAATGGTTGCTCAAAGAAAACGTGCCGGGTGAGTTTCCATATGCCGCCGGTATTTATCCCTTCAAACGCAAAGGCGAAGACCCGACCCGTATGTTTGCCGGCGAAGGCACGCCCGAACGCACCAACCGCCGCTTTCATTACCTGAGTTTGGACATGCCCGCCAAACGCCTGTCCACCGCTTTCGACAGCGTTACGCTCTACGGCAACGACCCGGACGAACGTCCCGACATTTACGGCAAGATCGGGAACTCCGGCGTGTCGGTCTGCTGCTTGGACGATGCCAAAAAACTTTACTCCGGCTTCGACCTGGCCGATCCGAAAACCTCCGTGTCCATGACCATCAACGGACCGGCGCCCATGATGCTGGCCTTTTTCCTGAACGCCGCCATCGACCAGCAATGCGAAAAATATATCCGCGAGCACAATCTGGAACATTCGGTGGAAGCCAAACTCAAAGAAAAATACGACGACCGCGGCCTGGAACGTCCGCGCTACCACGGCGACCTGCCCGAAGGACACAACGGATTGGGATTGCTACTGCTGGGCGTTACGGGCGACGAAGTGTTGCCCAAAGAGGTGTACGATAAAATCAAAGCCGAAACCATTTCCAAAGTGCGCGGCACCGTCCAAGCCGATATTTTGAAGGAAGACCAAGCCCAAAACACCTGTATTTTCAGCACGGAATTTTCTCTGCGGCTCATGGGTGACATTCAGGAATATTTCATTAAAAACCGCGTGCGCAACTTCTATTCCGTGTCCATTTCCGGTTACCACATCGCCGAAGCCGGCGCCAATCCCATCACGCAATTGGCATTTACGCTGGCCAACGGCTTCACCTACGTAGAATACTACCTGTCACGCGGCATGCACATCAACGATTTTGCGCCCAACCTGTCGTTTTTCTTTTCCAACGGCATGGATGCCGAATATTCCGTGATAGGCCGTGTGGCCCGACGCATTTGGGCCAAAGCCATGAAGCTGAAATACGGCGCCAACGCCCGCTCGCAAATGCTCAAATACCATATCCAAACCAGCGGCAGGAGCCTGCACGCCCAGGAAATCGACTTTAACGACATCCGCACCACTTTGCAGGCGCTCTACGCCATCTACGACAACACCAACTCCCTGCATACCAACGCCTACGACGAGGCTATCACCACGCCCACCGAAGAAAGCGTGCGCCGTGCCATGGCCATTCAGCTGATTATCAACAAGGAATTGGGACTGGCCAAAAACGAAAATCCCATCCAAGGCGCCTTCATCATCGAAGAACTCACCGACCTGGTGGAAGAAGCCGTCTATGCCGAATTCAACCGCCTTACCGACCGCGGCGGCGTGCTGGGTGCCATGGAAACCATGTATCAGCGAAGCAAAATCCAAGAGGAAAGTCTCTACTACGAAAGCCTGAAACTCAGCGGCAAGCTGCCTATCATCGGTGTAAACACCTTCCTGCCCAAAGAAGGCATCAAAATTGAAATTCCCAATGAAGTGGTGCGCGCCACCGACGAGGAAAAACAACAACAAATCCGCACCGTCCGCAACCTGTATAAAACCTACGAGGACGTAGCGCCCAAAGCCCTGCGCCGCTTACAGGAAGCCGCCTTCCAAAACCGCAACATATTCGAAGAACTCATGGAAGCCGCCAAAGTGGCTTCGCTCGGCCAACTGACAAGCGCGCTCTTTGAAGTAGGCGGGCAGTATCGGAGGAGTATGTGATTTTTTATGGGGGAAAGTTAATGAGTGAAGTAGTGATTTAGTGAACAATGAAAAACAAATGGTAAATAATTTGAAGAAATGAATTATCCTGTTATTAAAATATTTCCTGGAAAAATAGATAAGAGAAACTTTTTGTTTATTAAAACAGCATATAATTCGGAGATTATAAAACATTTGAAGCATTTGGGTGCGAAATGGGATAGGTATCAAAAATGGTGGTATTTGCCAATTGAAAAAGGTGTTTTGGATAAACTTTTTCGTGAATTTAAGGGGATTGCTTTTTTGGATATTCAAGCAATGAAAAGAAATTCTAATATAAAAGGTTCTAAAATCGATTTGCATGACTTATTGGAATTAAGTGAAGCTCAAACAACTGCTATAAATGCTTATAAAGCAAAATTGGAAAGACGCCGTTACAGTCCGCATACCATTAAAATGTATATGAATTATTTTGAAAAGTTTTTAAATTATTTTAAGGAGATAGATCCCGAAAAAATTCAAGCTGACGAAATTCAAAATTATTTATTGTTTCTGATTAGGAAGAAGGGAATAGGGATCAGTATGCAAAATCAAATTATCAATAGCATTAAATTTTATTATGAACAGGTTTTGGGACGTGAGAAGAAGGTTTATTGGTTGGACCGGCCGCGTAAGGAAAAAAAATTACCCAATGTGATAAACAAGTCTGAAATAAAAAGTATGCTTGCTTATACGCCGAATATTAAACACAAGGTTATTATATCATTGCTTTATTCAGCGGGATTGCGGCGTAGTGAGTTGTTGAATATGCGATTGACGGATATTGATTGGGAAAGGAAGCAAATTTTTATTCGTGGCGGCAAAGGAAAGAAAGACAGGATCAGTATGTTATCCGACATGTTGGCCGGCATGTTGAAGGAATATTTAAAGACGTATAAACCGAAATATTGGTTAATAGAAGGCGCAAGAGGTTCCAAATATGGAGAAAGCAGTGTATTGGCTGTTGTTAAAAATGCCGCTAAAAGGGCCGGTATAAAAAAGACGGTAACACCGCATACATTACGTCATAGTTTTGCCACACATTTGTTGGAGAACGGTACGGACATACGTTACGTACAGGAATTATTGGGACATAATTCTTTGAAAACAACGCAACGATATACGCATTTGAGTGATATGTCTCTGAGAAAAATAAAAAGTCCCTTGGACGAACTTTTTAACGATGAGGATTTGAAAGACAACGAATTAAGCTAAAGAATATTATTGGAATATATAGTTAATGTGTGTATATTTGGACGTTGTGCACTATAAATACAAATTAAAATGAAGCAAGTAATTTTTTTTTTAGTAATATACTTTTTAACAGGTTGCTCTAATAAACCGAAAAACCTTACAGCAAAAAATGAAAAAATAAATAATGAGATTAAAGTTGAAATAAACCATAATATCGAAACGGTAGGTATTATTTTAATTCTTTCCGATTTGGGAGATTATGTTTTAAAAAATTATAAAGGAAATGAATATTCATTGATTAAACTTTATAGGAAAGAATTTAAAAAATTTAAACAACACCCTGCTGTTCTGAAAGCAAATGAATTAGGAAAAAAAGATTTATTGCAATTCGGATATTTTTATTATGGTTTATCTTTTAATACTTTACCTGAATTTAAAAAAATACACAAACGATTTGATGAATATTATTTAAGTAAAAAACTATCAAAGGAAGAAATTGAAATTGATTTAGAAAAATTTGATGAACTCATAAGAAAATTTTATAAAGATGCAAAACTCAATGATTTTTTTCTCAACCATAAAATATTTTATTCTCAAATTAAAAATGAAGTAAAAAAATCTATCCCTAACAATATAATTTCCGTAATGGAAAATTATTTCAAAAATTACGAAAATGAATATATAATTATTCCATCACCAACAATTTTTACAGGTTGGAATTTTGGACCTAATATAAAGGGAAATAACAAAACTATTTTTTATTATGTTACAGGACCAACAGATGATATAAACCCGAAAAGAAATTCAATTGATGAAATTAACAAGGATGATAATTTAGGTTTCGTAGATCCCGATTATTATAAAGAATTAGCAATACACGAATTTGGTCATTCTTTTATCCGATTTATTGATAAGGATAGAAATAAAAAACTATGGGAAAGCCTATCTTACTTAAACAACGAACAACTGAAAAAGAATTTTGAAAGAATTGGAGAAGGAACAGAATGGAATACTGTTTTTGAAGAGCATTTGGTAAGAGCAAATGAAATAATGATTTGGAAAGAAATGGCAAATGAAAAAATGGCAAATGAAAAATTAGAATACGAGAAAAGTCAAGGAATTTTATATATAGAAGATTTTGTTAATGCTCTTGATAAATATAGAGTAAATAAGGAAAATTACAAATCATTTGAAGCTTTTTTTCCTGAACTAATTAATAATTTGAAGATGATAAAGAAACAATAACAGTGCACAACATTTTGTATAGCCAATAGCTACCACAGTCAAACCCGCAAGGTTTGTGTATTTTTTCACGTAAAATTCTTTTGAATTTTCCTGAAAAAATACAAGATAGCAAAATTCAAAAGAATTTTACTATCTTTTGGTGATTACCTAAAAGGTAGGTGCGTTTTATCACGCTACTTGCCATACAAGTTGCCGTTGTGCGTAAGTAATCAGAGAAAAATTTGATTGAAAATATATTGCTAACTGACAAAATGAATTTATAAAAATTTAGTGTAATAAATATAACTACGCAATAAATATTATTATGAAATTTAAAATAATTCTTTTAATGCTATTTTTTATTTCCTGCAAGGAAAAAAAACAACGGAACGAAAACCAAATGGTTATTAAGACAAATAAAATAACCTTAAAAGCTGATAAACCGGAGAAAGAAACGGAAAAAACAAAAAAATTCTATAAAATTAAAATTAATGAAAAATATGTAATTATAGTCTCGCCTGATGAAAAAGCAATTGATAAAATAAAAGGTGAAATGGGAGAAAATAATTTTTATACAATGACAGATGATATAATGTTCTATCAATCAGAGTTATTAGATATATTAGATAGTTTAAATATTAAACATATTCAGACAGATAAGAGACTTATAGAAATTAAAACACCAAATGAAATAATTAGATTTAATGCAGACACAAGCTCTATTAAATGGAAATATTTTTATTTTGACGGAAAAGAGATTAAAGAAAAAGAAATCTTTGATTTATTAGATTTAGAAAATAACATACAGGCTAATAAAAAAGAGACTAAACAAGAAGTTTGTGCTTTTAAAAAGTTTGTAAAATATCAAATGAACGACACAATAAAAATTGACATTGACGGAGATAATAAAATTGAGCAAATTTATTTTAATAATAAAGATTGTAAGAAATTGATTATAGAAAAAGAGAATAAAGCAAAACTCACTTTCGGTTGCGGAGAAAAGAAAGAAATAGCGTTTCTTAAAAATATTAATTGGGTTGATCATTGGTGTGTTGTTTATGACAAGGAAGTATGGCAAGTTTTATTTAAAAAAGACGGTGATATTTATAAGGATACAATTATTAAATTGGAAAGACCAAGCATTTATATTGGGAAAAAAGACGAAGGTGGTGGTATTATTACCTATAAAAAAGGGAAAATATATTGGATACATCAGGCTGAATGAAACCTACGCACAACACAGTATATAGCTCATAGCGGTTAAGTGCTTAATCCAAAGGCAGTTGCGTGCTTGCCCGCAAAATTCAAAGAATTTTGCAAATCGGAAAAAATTAAATTATGCAAAATTCTTTGAATTTTGCTACCTTTGTGCAGTTAGGAAAGGTAAATGCGTAAAAATCCGCTACGAGCCATATACGAAATCGTTGTGTGCCAGCAGAAAAAAAATCACAAAACAGCAAGATTGAAAAAGTCAAACTCAAAAATATTAACTTATTTTGCTACTGAAAATTAAAAATAAAAAATGTGAGTAGCAGAAAAGATACACAATCGGAATATTTAAAAAAACTGAATATTGTTTTTGACTACATCGAAAATAATTTGGACAGAAAGCTTACAATAAAAGAACTCGCTGAAATTTCAAATCTGTCCGAATTTCATTTTCATAGAATAATCAAAAGTGTTCTCGGCGAAAATATTGGAAATTATATCACCCGAAAAAGAATTGAAACTGCTGCCCATTTGATTAGATACACAAATCTTGAAATTAAAGAAATTGCTTATAATGTCGGTTATGAAAGCCCTGCCTCATTAAGCAAAATTTTTAAACAATTCTATCATATTTCACCAAGCGAATATCGAAAAAATAGAGATTTTTTTATTGTAAGACCAGAGCTTAAAAGTCCGAAGATCGTGTTAGAAAGTCCGGTTATTAAAACTATCCAACCCCAAAAAGTAATATACATCAAAATAACAGGAAAATACGGAAACAAAAATTATCCGGAAGTTTGGAAAGAACTGTGGAATTTTGCCGAAGTAAATAATCTAATAACAGAACACACAAAACGAATTGGAATAAGTTATGATGACCCGAAAATTACGCCAAATGAAAAATGCAAATACGATGTTTGTTTAACTGTTGATAAAGAAATTAAACCTGTCGGAAAAATTGGAACCAAAAGCATAAAAGGCGGAAAATATGCTATTTTTACCTACAAAGGAGATTATAAAAATTTAGGAATTGTTTACGATAAAATTTTCGGCAATTGGTTGATAAACAGCAATTACAAAATACGAAACATTCCTGTTTTTGAAATCAAAGAAAATCCACTTTCGGAAACCGATAAAAACAAATTTGTTACAAAAATATATTTACCCATAAAATCTTAAAAAATGAAAATAAAAAATTTTAAACATTTCAAAGGACAGCACTGTGAAACTACCACAACAGGAAGCCTGTTAAAACATATTGGTGTTGAATTGTCAGAGCCGATGCTTTTCGGGATAGGACAAGGATTGGGATACATTTTTTGGAATATGAAAATAATGGATTTTCCTTTCATCGGCGGACGCATAAAACCCGATTTATTGACAAAAAATATATGCGAAAATTTAAACCTGAATTTAGAAGTAAAAGAAACTTCATCTATAAAAAAAGCGTGGCAAAATGTAAAAGAAAAAATTGACGACAATATTCCTGTCGGCTTAAAACTTGACAGTTATTATTTGGAATATTTTACAAGTAAAATTCATTTTGCGGGACATTATATTGCCATTTATGGATATGACGATGAATTTGCCTATGTTGTAGATACTAAACAGCAAGGCGGATTGATGAAAACAAGTCTGAAAAATCTTGAATTGGCAAGAAATGAAAAAGGACCAATGTCATCTCGGAATTTGAGTTTTACAATAAGCAAAACAGAAAAAGATTATGACCTGCAAGAAGTAATCAAAAATGCCATTATCAACAATGCCAAAGATTATCTAAATCCACCGATTAAAAACATTGGATATAAAGGAATATTGAAAACAAGCACCGAAATAAAGAAATGGTTTAACAACAGCAAGAATATTGAAAGAGATTTTAAGACGACTGCAATGCTAATGGAAAAAGGCGGAACAGGCGGAGCAATTTTCAGGAATTTTTACAGAGATTTTCTAAAAGAAAGCTACGAAAGATTAAAAATAGAAAACATCAATAAAGCATACCAAGAATTTAGCAAAATTGCTGAAATGTGGACAGAAGTTTCATCACTTTTTGAAAAAACAGGAGAAACAAAAGAAATAAAATATATCAATGAAGCCTCTGAAATATTAGAAAAACTATCTGAAAAAGAAAAACGAGCAATGGAATTATTGATAAACATAAAAGATTGAAAGCCAGCACACAACATTGTATATAGCTCATAGCGGTTAAGTGCTTAATTCAAAGACAGTTGTGTGTTTACCCGCAAAATTCAAAGAATTTTGCAAATCGGAAAAAATTAAATTATGCAAAATTCTTTGAATTTTGCTACCTTTGTGCAGTTGGGAAAGGTAAGTGCGTAAAAATCCGCTACGAGCCATATACGAAACCGTTGGCGCTCATTAAAAAAATAATAAAATGAAAGAGATTATTGAAAAAATATCATCATATAATTTATTCAATTATTTGTTTCCCGGTGTATTGTATGTCATCATATTGAATAAAATTACATCATATAATTTAATTCAGGATAATTTATTTATGGGTGCCTTTTTCTATTATTTCATAGGTTTAGTTGTTAGTAGAATAGGTTCATTATTAATTGAGCCCATATTGAAAAAGATAGTCGAATTTTCTAATTATTCTGATTTTATTATGGCGTCAAAAAAAGATGAAAAAATTGAATTACTTTCAGAAACCAATAATATGTATAGAACTCTTATTGCTTTATTTATTATAATTTTAATTTCCAAAATCTTTAACCTTTTATCAAAACAATACAATTATCTAAATATATTATTACCCTATCTACTCTTTATTGTTTTGATAATAATATTCATTTTCTCATTTAAAAAACAGACCAGATACATAGTTAAAAGAGTTAATCATCAAAAACAAAAAAATAAGATAGTATGAGTAAAGTTAAATCTTTTTCAGTTGGCAATGGTGATATGTTTTATATTAAACATAATTCCGATAATTTCACAACAATAGATTGCTGTTTATCAGATGACAACAAAGAAAAAATTGTTAATGAATTAAAAAAAGAGTCGAAATATAAAAATATTAGACGATTCATTTCTACTCATCCAGATGAAGACCATATACAGAAACTCGATTATTTAGATGAAAAGATGCCAATCGTAAATTTTTATTGTGTAAAAAATGAAGCTAATAAATCGGACATA
This sequence comes from Flavobacteriales bacterium, assembly GCA_027067965.1. Taxonomy (GTDB): domain Bacteria; phylum Bacteroidota; class Bacteroidia; order Flavobacteriales; family Flavobacteriaceae; genus JAADED01. The sequence continues at coordinate 92,685 of JAMOUV010000010.1, forward strand.
ACACCAGGTTTCAAAAAATACTGTGAACTACGCGATTCGGATAAGGCATTTTATGTTTCAAAAGGCTGTGAAAGAAAGTGGATGAATATATCTGATGAAACAAGAGGAGCCGCAGGAATAAATTTCCAATGGCCTATAACTGATAATCCTGACTATAAAGAAGCTTTGATTAAAGCAAAAAAAGGAGAAAGCCCAAATAATATTTCACCAATTTTCACCTATAAGTTAGAAAATGGTGCTCATTTTATTTGGATGGGAGACCTTGAAAATGAGTTTATGGAAAAAATTAAAAATGAAATTGAATTACCGTCAATCAATATATTGTTTGCGCCACATCACGGACGTAAAAGCGGAAAAGTCCCAAAAGAGTGGATGGAACAAATGAATCCAAATATTGTGATTATGGGTGAGGCCCCCTCAAAAAATCTTGATTACGCAGCATATAATAATTATAATAAAATTACACAAAATTCAGCGGGAGATATTGTTTTTGATTGCATAGGAAGTAAAATTCACATTTATGTCTCAAATGAAAACTATTCAGTTGATTTTTTAGAAAATGATAATTTGCCACATAAATATGATTGTTATTATTTGGGAACTTTGTATATATAAAAACGAAGCGCCAACACAGTATATAGCTCATAGCGGTTAAGTACTTAATTCAAAGGCAGTTGCGTATTTGCCCGCAAATTTCAAAGAATTTTGCAAATCGGAAAAAATTAAATTATGCAAAATTCTTTGAATTTTGCTACCTTTGTGCAGTTGGGAAAGGTAAGTGCGGAAAAATCCGCTACGAGCCATATACGAAACCGTTGTATGCAACTATTTAATTTTGGAAAGAATCAAAAAACTTCCATACCCACTTTTTGGGATGCTACCCATTGATTCGGTAGGATATATAGGAATTAGAAAAAAAGATTTGGAAAATCTGAATTTTGATAACACAGTGCTTGAGTTTCAATATTTTTAATTGACCATTTAATACGTTATTTAAAGTTATTGGAAAGCAATTAAAACCTAAAATATTTGAATGCAAAACCTCTCCCCACATATCCAAGCCCTTCCTAAACGATCCGGACACGTTGACCTTGCTGAAAGCAGCAAAATGAATAGATATGTTTTATACAAAAAGGATGCTCATTTACTTTTAAACCAATTATAAAAAAACTTTCGGCTCATTCAAATTGTTTATTCGGCTCATTTTTGTAGGTTTTTGAGCCGAAAAGCGTATATTTGTGAGCGGAAAGTCCCGTAATGGATATTGAAAAACAAATATTGAACTACCTTAAAAGCCATCCGGACAGTTCTTCCAAACAGATTTTGAATCATTTGGAAGAAAAGAAAAGCATTGCCACGGTTAAACGCGCCTTGTCAAAACTTGTTTCCAAAAATTTGGTGACCGTAACCGGTAAAGGAAAATCTACACGATATAAACTTTCGCCTTTTTACAACTTATTTGAAAATATCCCTGTGGAAAAATATTTCGAAAAAGAAATCGACGAGCGCTTCATAAGGAAAGATTTCCATTATGAATTACTGCGAGATATTTTACCCGAAGTGAATTTATTTACCGAAGAAGAATTAAAAAAACTATCCGAACTCCAAGATGAATTTACCCGAAACGTTTCCCAATTAAATGATTTTCAATACAAAAAAGAATTGGAACGCTTGGCCATTGATTTGAGTTGGAAATCGTCTCAGATTGAAGGTAATACGTATTCCTTATTGGAAACCGAAAAATTATTGAAAGAAAAACAAACGGCACAGGGCAAGACCAAAGAAGAGGCCGTCATGTTACTAAATCACAAAGAAGCCATTGATTTCATCATCGAAAATCCGGATTATTTGTATCCCCTTTCCGTATCCAAAATAGAAGACATTCATAGCATATTGACCAAAGAACTCCGGGTGGAAAGGAATATACGCAAACAAAGGGTAGGTATTTCGGGAACCAATTATAGACCGCCGGGAAATGAATTTCAAATAAAGGAGGCACTGTCTTTAATGTGCGACTTAATTAATCACAAAGAAAATGTTTTTGAAAAAGCGCTTTTGGCGCTCGTATTGATTTCATATATTCAACCCTTTACCGACGGAAACAAAAGAACGGCTCGTATTGTAAGCAATGCTATTTTGATGTTTCATCGTTATTGTCCCGTTTCATTTAGGACCGTAGATAGTATAGATTATAAAAAAGCCATGTTATTGTTTTATGAACAAAACAACTTGACGGCATTCAAAAAAATTTTTATGGAACAATTTGAATTTGCCGTAAAAACTTATTTTTAGAAAAGATAAACCACGGAAAAGTGACGGAGTTCACGGAGATTTTTTCACTGTAAACAAGGAATGTGGTTCAAAAAAGAGATCCATCGCCGCTACGCTTACCTCTCGCGCAGCATCTCAAATCCGAATGATGAATAGTGTCAACCCTCGGGATGACTCACATTATTATTTTGCTCTATTACCTACTTCAGAACACGAATTTTCATTCTCCATAAGAGTCTATGACTGTGAAAACGGTTTAACATGCATACAGAGATTCCTCACATTTGTTCGTCCACAGGTCGGCACGACTCATGTAGAGACCCCCGTGGGGGAATGACATAGATAATTTATTGATTTAGTGAATGTGAAGATTAAAGTTAAAGTGTTAATTCAACGGTTACATCCGCCTCAGACGGACACGGCGGTTTAACAACTATTCTCCCTCAATATAAAACCCCGAAACGCTCAACGCCCCTTCCCCTAGCCCGGACATGAGGTCGTCCAAAGCGATTTTGTTTATCCGGGTAAATAAAAACGGGTTAAAAAATTTGCTCCGGGAGGATGGCGCGATGAGTTGGGTATCTATTTAAAATCATCCATACCTTCAATTATGCTTCCTTTAAGATTCCCCGTTTTTTGAACCATTCTTCCAATATGCGGTTAAATTCTTCGGGGCGTTCCATCATGGGGGCATGGCCGGATTTGTCAATCCAGTATAAATCGGAATCGGGAAGCAGGCGATGAAATTCTTCGGCTACTTCGGGCGGGGTCACCACATCTTGCTTGCCCCAAATCAAACAGACGGGCATCTTCAAACGGTGAAGATCCTTAGCCATATTATGCCGGATGGCACTTTTGGCCAATGACAAAGTGCGCAATATTTTTCTCCGGTTATTCACTATGCGAAAAACTTCGTCCACCAGTTCTTTGGTAGCCATTTTGGGGTCATGAAATACCTCTTGGGTCTTTTTCCGGATGTATTCGTAATTTTTTCGCTGCGGGTAGGTTTCTCCGAAACCTTTTTCATACAATCCACTGCTTCCGGTTAATATCATGGCTTTTACGTGGTCGCCGTGAAGGTTCGCATAATAAAGCGAAACATGACCGCCAAGCGAATTGCCCAATAAGATTGGGTTTTTGATATCTTTGTATTTAATAAATTCATGAAGGTATTTGGAAAAACCTTTGATATTGGTTTTTAACAAAGGAAAAGTGTAAACGGGAAGTTCGGGCATATAAATCTTAAACCTGTCTTTAAAATGATCGATCACTTGATTGAAATTGCTCAATCCTCCCATTATTCCATGCAGGATAATTAGAGGTTGTCCCTCTCCGATTTCCAAATATTTAAAGCCGTTTTCTTCCTTAATTACTGCCGACCACATATGCAATGAAATATGTTTTGGTTCAATGGCAAAAATATAATTATTTTTATATTTCAAAATTTTAAATTTATGGGCTTTTCCTATCTCGATTTTTTATCCTTGAAATTCAAAAAATTCTGGCGTTCTAAAAATTTTTCCAAAAAACTTTTTTTCAAACTATTATTATTAATTGGTTATACATTTTTTGTTTTGGAAATTGTATTACTGGGATTGTTGGCTTATTTCCTCATCAAAGAACAATTTCCCGATTCGGATTATTTTGTCAAACTCAACGAATATATTTACATCTTTTTAGTTTTATCTTTTTCTTTCATTATGGCCGCCAATGCATTCTCGCCCGAGGAAGTCAAGCCCTTGATGATTTTGCCTGTAAGTAAAAAACGCATTATTCTTTATTCGTTGATAAACAACCTTTTAAGTCCTGTTTTCTTAATTCTCTCTCTTTGGGTATTATTGGTCGGGGCGGTATATATTTATCACGGTTATTCCGCATTTCATATACTATTATGGATGATTGCCTTATGGATTACGTTGTTGATATTTAATTTGATGGCCTGGCTCAATGAGCGTTCAGCTTGGATGGGACTTTTGTTTTCCTTATCCTTAATAGGGGTTTTGGCAAGTATTAAAATAGCTCCGCAATGGTTTAAACCGGTGGGGCGTTTTTATTACGGAATTTATCAAGCCAATTGGATTTATTTTCTGCTTTTGGTTTTGGGCGGAGCAGGTGCGGTCTATGCCATTTACCGGTATATGCGCAAGAATTTTTATTTGGACGGCAAATTAAAATCCAAATCGAAAGGAAAAATGCAGGGTGCCGGTTTGTATTTTGCGGATAATTTCGGCAAAACCGGGGCATTTATTCAAAACGATATTCGCTTGATTTTACGAAACACCCGTGCTAAAATGATTCTGCAATCTTCCCTCTTTTTCTTAATATTTGCCGCCTTTATTTATTATGCGCCTATTTACAAGGATAATGAATTTATGTATGTATTTACCGCCATTTCGATTTCGGCAATTTTTCTGTTGAACTTCGGAAGTTTTGTGCCGGCTTGGGATAGTGAGTATTTTAAGTTGCTGATGAGCCAAAGCATCAGTTATCGCGATTATCTCGAAGCCAAATGGTGGCTTATGGCCGTATCGGTGGGTATTATGACTCTTCTTTCTCTTCCTTTTTTGTATTTCGGATGGGATATTTACAAGATGATCCTTGCTTTTGCCGTTTTTAATGCCGGTATGAATATTTATATCGTTTTGCTTACGGGACTGTTAAACACCACCCGCATGAAACTTAACGAAAAGGTTTCCGCTTTTAGTGGCGGACAAGGTTTTAACGGCCGGATGATGCTCCTTTCTTTTATTCGGTTTGCCGTGCCTTTACTTTTATATTTCGGGTTGCGTAAATTTTTCGACTACGATACGACTTTATTAATAATTGCCGGATTAGGCATCCTCGGGTTTCTTTTAAAAAATTATTTTATGAAAGCATTAACCCGGTTATACATCAAACGAAAATATATTATGATTGAAGCATTTTCAGAACAAGAATAAAAACAAAAAAATTATGGTACAAATCAAAGACCTTCAAAAAACATACGGAGATTTCACGTTATATATCAACGATTTACACATACCGAAAGGAGAAAGTTTCGGCTTGGTCGGAAATAACGGTGCCGGAAAAACCACGCTTTTTAATTTGATATTGGATTTAATACGACCCGATAAAGGAAAAGTGTATATTAACGGTATTCCCGTCAACGAAAGCGAAGAATGGAAAAAATATACTTCCGCCTTTTTGGATGAAAGTTTTCTTATTCCTTATCTCACACCCGAAGAATATTTCGAATTTTTGGCCAAATTAAGGCATGTGCCAAAAGAAGATATGGAAAAGATTTTGGAGCGCTTTAAAAACTTTTTCGGCGGCGAAATATTAGGGAAGAAAAAATTAATCCGCGACCTTTCCAAAGGGAATCAAAAAAAGACCGGCATTGCAGGCGCTTTTATCGGGATGGCTCCGCTTATTGTATTGGATGAACCTTTTGCCAACCTCGACCCTTCCAGTCAAATCAAATTGAAACGCTTACTCAATGATTTCCGAAAAGACGATATTACTTTTCTTATCTCCAGCCATAACCTGGAACATATTACCGACGTCACCGACCGCATTGTGATCCTGGACGAAGGAAAGGTCAAAAAAGACTTGCAAGTAAACCGGGATACGCTGCAAGAACTCATTCAATTTTTCGAAGAACAAATCACCAATGAAATTTAGAACCGAAATAAAGCCCCATTCTCCCTCTTTCCTTATCCGCAGTCAAGATCGGATTCTGACATCCGGCTCATGCTTTACCGTGCATATCGGAAATTTTTTGAAAGATCATTTTTTTAATATCAAAGTAAACCCTTTCGGGACCCTTTTCAATCCGCATTCGATATGGCAACTCATTAAACGGGTAAAAGACGGGCGGGTGTTTGAAGAAAAAGATATTTTTTTTCATGACGGCCAATGGAAAAGTTTTGATTTATATTCTCATTTTAACCGGGAAACCAAAAAGGATTTTCTCCATGACATCAATCTGCTCCTGCAAGAAGTACATGATTTTCTCACTGCCACGGACTTGTTAATTATTACTTACGGGACCGCTCAAGTTTTTATTGAAAAACAATCCGGGCAAATAGTGGCCAATTGTCATAAAATTCCTGCCAAACACTTCGAAAAAAGGATGTTATCCGCCTCCGAAATCGATGATTATACCGAAAAAATCTACCGGGCGAGTAAGGCAATGAATCCAAGCATGAAATTTATTTTTTCCGTCAGCCCGGTTCGCTATTTGCAAGACGGTATGCTCGCCAATTCCCAAAGCAAAGCAAGACTGCTGGATGCATTGATCGACTTCACGAACCGGCATCCCTCTGACACTTATTACTTTCCGGCTTTTGAAATTTTCTCGGACGATTTGCGCGATTATCGTTTTTATGCGTCCGATTTAATCCATCCCGGCGAACAAGGTATTCGTTATACTACCGAAATATTTACGGATTTATTTTTTGATAAAAACGGGAAACAAATGCTTCGAGAAACCGAAAAATTGCGAAAAATGATGCAACATCGTTTTTTTGATGAAAACTCGGAGGAAACACTAAAATTTCAAGAAAAAACTCGAAATAAAATAAATGAATTGAAACAAAAATTTCCCGGTTTGCTATTTCCGGAGTGATTTTTTTTAAAAATCAACCCCTTAAGGTCAATTATTTTTCACCTTATTGCCGGCCATCATAATCGCTTTATACCAATCCGTTCCGGTCCTGAAGTATTCCTCTTTCAGCGGCACAAAACCCGCTTCTTTCAATACCAAATCCTGACGCCGGGTTAAATTACATCCATCGGACAAAGGACGCCAAACCGGGTTGACAATCGTTTGAAATTTGCCGTAGAAAGTGTGATTTCCGGAATGAATATGTTCCAATACAAGTAATTTGCCTCCCGGTTTTAATAATTGTTTATACAAGTCCGCCACTTTTCTTTCGTCCTTGACACTACACATCACCAGCATAGACACAATAAAATCAAACCGGTCGGGAAGATGCGGTGAAGCCGGTACTTCTTCCACAGCCATATTAAACAAGTGAATATTCGATGCGTTTTTCTTTTTTAGCGCTTTTTTATACATGGCCGGCGACGGTTCCACGGCAAATACTTCGGCATGCGGCGGGTAGAATTTGAAATTCACTCCCGTTCCCGCTCCCACTTCCAAAACCTGTCCATGGGTTTGTGATAACAATTCCTTGCGATGAGCGGTTAAAACTTCTTCCAATGAAGCCAAAAACGGGTCGTAAATTTGCGCCAGTATATGTTGATATGCTTTTCTAATCAAAACCGGATTAATATTTGATGATTTTATTTTTAAATTCCTCCATGGCTTCCTTTAAACGCTTATTAATTTCCTCGTCCGAAACGGGATAATCGGGATAAACTGGAGGTTGTCCGGGAAACATTTCCATTTGTAAAGTTTGGGTAGGAAATGCAAAACCGACTCCTAATTTTTCCGCTAATTTCAAAATACCCAAATGCAAAATATGTCTTCCATGCATTTCTTCGCCCCAATCGTAGGTTTTAAAATATACATTGACCAATATTTGAAGAGAAAAATCTCCGTAATCAACAAATTCCACATTATATGGGCGCACGTTATAGGGTGTATAATCGGCCGAATTACGTGTCAGCGGATGAAGTTCAATCAGATGTTTGATGCCTTCGACAAATGCTTCGATCAGATGCGGCGGGGTGTCATAACGAATGCCCAATTTGGTTTGATAACGCCGATAAACCCGCTGCCCTTTGTTGTTGATAGCCATTTCGGAAAGTTTGCTGTTGGGTACTTTGACCACCGTGGTGTCGGGCGTGCGGACCATCGTGGAACGAAATCCCACTTCTTCCACCGAACCTTCCATATTGTCGAATGATATCCAATCACCGATACGAAAAGGCCTGTCAATAAAAATCATAAAAGTACCGATCAGGTTTTTGATGGTATCCTGCGATGCCAAGCCCAATGCCAAACCGCCGATCGATGCCCCGGCCAATACGGCTTTCGGATCGGCTCCGAAAGTAATTAACAGTTTAAATAAACCCAAAATAATTACAATCACCTTCAAGGTATTGCGCAAAATGGGAACCAACTGATTGTCTAATTTGCTTTGGGTTTTTTCGGTATAGGTTAGATAAAACGACATGCCTACATCGACCAATCGAATAAACACAAAGATCCAAAATACAATCTCCGCTATATTTAAGCCGGAAATAATAAACGAACCTACATTGATGGGTAATAATAAACTGGGCAAATATTTTTGAATAAAAAACAAGGATATAATATAGGAAAGCGGATCGGAAAATTGATGCAAACGGCGATCAATTCTTTCCACATTCAAACCGAAAGGTGTGAGCCGGTTTTTGGCAAACCGCAAAATGAAATAAAAAATCTTCCGCACAAAAATATGAAGCAGGTAAGCCAGAATCAATAGTAAAATCAAACCGAACCATTTCCATATTTCAAGTCCTAAAAATTTAATTTTTAACTCGGGAGGAATTTTATTAATGTAATTGATGCCATAAGGATAGATCTCACTGAAAATGGCATCTATTTTTGAAACGGTGTATTTGGAATAATACCATTTATCGCCGTATTTTTCCAAGTAAATATCCGGCAAACGGATAGGAAATAACACATAGGCATGTTTGGGAAAAGGAAAATTTATGCTATCGGTATAATCGGGATCATTGGGTATGGAAGAATAATCAATCCGCAAACCTCTACCTTCATAAATATATTTGAGTTTCATCGCTTTATCCACGGCTTCTTCGCCACTCACGCCATATAGCGTCCGCGCCGAGATTTCCGGATGATAATTCGACGGTTTTAAATTTTCCAAATGCGTATATACCGTGCTTCGAGGAGTAGATAGATCGGTATGCTGGGAAAAAACACTCCACATCCACCCTACCGAAAGAATAAAAAACAAAAATCTTTTCATATAACCCGCAGAATTATTATGTCAAAAATAAGGAATTATCGGGGATTTATTTTGACTTTCAAGGAAAATGGTAAAACGATTTAAAATTTTGTTTTTTATAATTACAAAACCGGATATTTTTACACCTCGACTACCAAAAAAATCGGATATTTTTGGACTGATAGTCCGAAATTGTCGGGTAAGGGGCGTATTATAAATTTGTCATATAAATAATATTCCTTTTTGTTTTAAATCAACTTCCAATAAAATAAGGATTGAAAAACGGCAAAATCCAGGCCTCTCCTTACCTCAAAATCACAAACGGAACTATCATTTCCTGAAGCGAAATACCCCCGTGTTGGTAGGTATTTTCAAAATAGCGCACGTAATAATTATAATTATTCGGATAAACGAAAAAATAATCTTCCTTGGCAAATATATAGGTGCCGTTTACATAAGGAGAAGGTAATTTAAAACGCTCCGGATGCCTGCATGCCAATACATGTTTTTCTTCAAAGGTAAGACTGCGCCCGGATTTGTAACGTAAATTCAAACTGGTTTCCTTATCACCGATCACCTTGGTCGGTCTTTTTACGTTAATACTTCCATGGTCGGTGGTGATAAAGACTTGTCGTCCTTGCGATGCACCCGTTCTGATGATGTCCAGCAGATGAGAATTCTCAAACCAAGTACTTATCAAGGCACGGTAGGCCTTATCGTTGGATGCCAACTCTTTAATCAAATCCATTTCGGTTTTGGCATGTGAAATCATATCCACGAAATTATACACCACTACGATAAGGTCTTGGCTTTGAAGCGACTTGATTTGTTTGGCCGTACGTTCGGCAAAATCCGGATTGAGTATTTTATAAAATTTATAATCGATATCGATTCGCTTTCGTTGAAAAAAAGTTTTTAAAAGTTGGGGCTCGTTCAAATTTTTTCCTCCTTCTTCATTATCGTCTTTCCACAACGACGGATAATAGCGTTTTATATCCGCAGGCATCATGCCTGCAAAAAGCGAATTGCGGGCATATTGCGTGGCGGTAGGTAAAATACTATAATAAGTTTTTTCCTCCATTGTGCCGAACATCTCCTTCACGGACGACGAAATGCTGAGCCAATGATCATACCGGAAATTGTCAATGATTATCAACATGGATTTTTGGCGGGCCGAAGGCAAAAAGTAACGTTCCAATAGATTATGACTCATTACCGGCGCATCATCGTCCGGGCCGAAATTTTGTATCCAATCTTCGTAATTTTCTTTTATAAATTTAAAAAAACTGCGATTGGCTTCGGTAAGTTGGCCTTCCAGAATTTCCAATAACTGTTCGTCGTCAATCTCATCCATTTTAACCGCCCAATGACTCAATTTTTTATATAATTCAGCCCAAGTTTCCGCATCTTTAGCCATAGTGATTTCCATGGCAATACGTCCGAATTCGCGCTGATAATCACGGGTGGTTTGCCGGGCGATGAGATTTTTTTTCTGAAATATTTTCTTTAAACTTAAAATAATCTCATTGGGATTAATCGGTTTGATTAAATAATCGGAAATTTCCTTTCCGATGGCTTCTTCCATTATATTTTCTTCTTCGCTTTTCGTAATCATCACGACCGCCAAGTAAGGTTTCAGTTTTTTTATTTCTTCCAAGGCCTCCAATCCTTGCATGCCGGGCATTTGCTCGTCCAGTAATATGACATCATAATCTTCCGAAGCAATTTTTTCCAATGCTTCGGCCGCATATTGGGCCGTATCGAGCCGGTGACCTTTATTTTCCAAAAAGATAATATGGGGCTTTAACAAATCGATTTCATCGTCCACCCATAAAATTTTAAAACCTTGCTCTTTCATAATTTTTTTAATTTTTATTTTTCCAATCCTTCTCCGCTCATTTTTTCGGCATCTAATTGATTCTAAAATCATTATAAAAAAACAAATGCCGTGTATAATTTAATCTTTTTACCTTTGTGTAAAATTAGATATTTTGAATACCAAATATAAAATAATTAACGACCCTGTACATGGTTTTATTTCAATTTCCTCTCCGGAAATTCTTCGTTTGATAGATCATCCTTTTTTTCAACGCCTGCGATATATTTCTCAAATGGGTTTATCTTATTTGGTTTATCCCGGTGCCCATCATACCCGATTACAACACGCAATAGGCGCCATGTACCTGATGAACCGCGCCGTAGATGTACTACGAACCAAAAACATTCAAATTTCCGACGAAGAAAAAGAAGCCGTCATGTCGGCCATATTATTGCATGACATCGGACACGGCCCTTTTTCGCATGCGCTGGAATACGCCATTATTCAAAACATCCGTCACGAAACCCTTTCCATGGTAATCATGGAACAACTCAACCGGGAATTAAACGGCCGCTTGGACTTGGCGCTTTCCATTTTCAAAGATGAATATCCCAAAAAATTTCTTCACGAATTAATTAGCAGTCAATTGGATACGGACAGGTTGGATTATTTGCAGCGGGATAGTTTCTTTACCGGTGTGATTGAAGGCCGCATCAATGCCGAACGGATTATCGAAATGCTAAATGTATCGGACAACTTGCTGACGGTGGACGAAAAAGGCATTTATTCGGTAGAAAAATTCATTGTTTCCCGAAGATTTATGTATTGGCAAGTCTATTTTCATAAAACTTCATTTATGTTTGAAAAAATATTGGAACAAACCCTCCGGCGGGCCAAAATATTGTTTCAATCCGGCACACATATTTTTCTGGACAATGACCTGAAATTCTTCTTCGAAAAAAATCATTTCCAACCCGACGAGGAAACCCTCATGCAATTTGCCAAAATTACCGATGCCGACATCTTGATTCATTTAAAAAAATGGACTACCCATTCCGATAAGATTCTCTCCTTCTTGGCAAAGACCATTATTGAACGAAAACCTATGAAAATAGAAATCTCTCCCGTTCCTTTCGATGAAGCGGTTATTAAAGAAATAAAAGAAAAAAGCAAACGTTATTTTAGTATCAACGATTCGGAAGTAAGTTATTTGGTACTTCACGGAGAAATGAGCCATATCGCATATGACAGAGCGCAAAATCCCATACGAATCCAAATGAAAACCGGTGAATTAAAAGAATTTTCCGAAACAACGGATTATTCCTACATCCGGGCTTTGTCACATAAAGTATCGAAGTTTTATTTGATTTATGCTAAAAATCTTTAAAATTATTACATTTGCAATTAATGAAAGTAACCACACAAAAAATCGCCGATTTATTAAAAGGAGAACTGGTAGGGAGCGGAGATATTCCCATCACCGAACTTGCCAAAATTGAAGAAGCCCGCGAGGGGGCCATTACCTTTCTGGCCAACCCCCGATACACGCCTTTTGTTTATACCACCAAGGCCTCTGCCATAGTGGTAAGCAAGGATTTTGTACCGGAAAAGCCCATTAAGCCCGTTCTGATAAAAGTGGACGACCCCTATAGCGCCTTCACCGATTTGCTCGAATGGTATAACGATACATCCGCCCAAAGAACCGGCATTGAAGCCCATTCCTTTATCCACCCTTCGGCCCGATTAGGCAAAAACGTGTATATCGGCGCATTTACCTACGTGGACGAACAAGCCGAAATCGGCAATAATGTAAAAATCTATCCGCAAGTATTTATAGGTGCCAACGTAAAAATCGGCGATAATACCATTCTCTATCCCGGCGTGAAAATTTATCACGATTGTAAAATAGGCAATAATTGTATTATTCATTCGGGAGCAATCATCGGGTCGGACGGATTCGGCTTCGCCCCTAACGGAACAAACTATAAAAAAATTCCGCAAATCGGTAATGTGGTCATTGAAGATAATGTGGAAATAGGTGCCAACACGACCATAGACCGCGCCACCCTCGGTTCGACCATCATTCATTCGGGTGTGAAATTGGATAACCAAATTCAAATCGGTCATAATGTGGAAATCGGCGAAAATACGGTCATTGCCGCCCAAACGGGCATTTCGGGCTCTAGCAAAATCGGAAAAAATTGCCAATTCGGCGGGCAAATAGGCATTGCCGGTCATCTGCGCATCGGAGATAACGTAAAAGTCGGCGCCAAAGCGGGTGTAACCAGAAATGTAAAAGACGGGGAAGTCCTCATCGGCGCACCGGCCATCCTAGCCGACCAATTCCGAAAATCATCCATATTATTTAAAAAATTACCCGAACTTTACGAAGACATTAAAGAATTGAAAAAAATTATTTCCCAAAAAAAATTAAAGAATGGCTAAACAAAAAACCATTGCGAAACCTGTATCCGTCACGGATGTAGGACTTCATACCGGAAGAAAAGTAACAATGCGTCTTATCCCCGCTCCCCCCAATCAGGGAATTTTGTTTGTTCGAACCGATTTGGAAGGCAAGCCCGAAATTGAAGCATCGGCCGATTTGGTATCCGATACCATGCGAGGCACCACTTTGGAAAAAAAAGGTGTGCGAGTCCATACCGTAGAGCATATTTTGGCTGCCATTACCGGTATGGATTTGGACAATATCATTATAGAACTTAATGAATCGGAAGTGCCCATTATGGACGGCTCGGCCATGCCTTTTGTAGAACTTATCGAAAAGGCCGGCATCGTCGAACAAAATGCCGAACGGGAAGAATATGTCGTCAAGCAAAATATTTCATACGTAGATCCTGAAACGGGTAGCGAAATTATTTTAATGCCTTCGGATAAATTTCAAGTTACCTGCATGGTGGACTTCGGCACCAAAGTTTTAGGCACACAAAATGCCTACTTACAAGACTTGGCCGATTTTAAGGAACAAATCGCTTCGGCACGCACATTCAGTTTTTTACATGAATTGGAAATGTTACTTCGCAGTGGTTTAATCAAAGGGGGCAATCTGAACAATGCCATCGTATTTGTGGACAAAGAATTGGATTCTTCTACCATGCAACTGCTTAAAAAAGTGCTTGGTCGCGAGGACATTCAAGTAAAACCCAACGGCATATTAAATAATCTTTCTTTGCGTTGGCCCAATGAAGCCGCCCGGCATAAACTTTTGGATATCATCGGCGATCTGACATTGGTCGGCACCAAAATTCGCGGTAAAATCATTGCCAATAAACCCGGGCATAGAATTAATGTGGCATTCGCCAAAAAATTGCGTAAAATTATCAAAAAAGAAAAACGCGATAATGTGCCCGACATCGATTTACACGCCGAACCGCTATATGATTTGATCGAAATTCGTAAACGGCTGCCCCATCGTCATCCTTTCTTATTGGTGGACAAAATTTTCGAACTCACCGACAAACATGTAACCGGTGTAAAAAACGTGACTTTCAACGAATTCTTTTTTCCGGGACATTTTCCCGCCGAACCCGTGATGCCCGGTGTGCTCATCTTGGAATCCATGGCTCAAACAGGTGGAATTCTGGTATTGGACACCGTGGAAGACCCGGAAAATTATTTGACCTACTTCTTGAAAATGAATAATGTCAAATTTAAAAGAAAGGTGCGTCCGGGCGATACTTTAATTATGAAAGCGGAATTACTGGAACCTATCCGCCGCGGCATTTGCCGCATGCAGGCCTACGCTTATGCTAACAATAAATTGGTAGCGGAAGCGGAAATGGTTGCCCAAATTGTTCATAAAGACAAAATACAAACCTGATTTATGATTTCACCCTTAGCATTTGTCCACCCCGAAGCACAACTCGGCGAAAACGTCATTGTGCATCCGTTCAGTTATATTGACAAAAACGTAGTGATCGGAGACCATACGGAAATAGGCCCCAATGCCACCATATATTACGGCAGCCGCATCGGAAAACACGGCAAAATTTTTCCCGGTGCCGTCGTAGGTGCCATTCCGCAAGATCTTAAATTCGAAGGTGAAGAAAGTTTAGCCATAATCGGTGATTATGTCACCATCAGAGAAAATGCCACTATAAACCGCGGCACCAAAGCCAGTGGCAAAACCGTGGTAGGAAACCATGTGCTTATTATGGCCAATGCACACATTGCTCATGACTGTATTCTCGAAGATCATGTCATTATAGTAAATAACGTAGGATTGGCCGGCCACGTTGAAATAGGCGAATGGACTATTCTCGGCGGAATGGCTGCCGTTCAACAATTCGTAAAAATAGGTCCACATGTCATGGTATCGGGCGGTTCGCTGGTCAGGAAAGATGTGCCTCCCTTTGTACGGGTAGCCAAGGAGCCCTTGCAATACGTAGGAATAAATTCCATCGGGCTGCGTCGAAGAGGTTTCAGTGAAGAAAAAATTCGCGAAATTCAAGATATTTACCGCGTATTATACCTCAGCGGAATGAATATATCCAAAGCATTGGATTACATCGAAAAAGAATTGCCCGTATCTCCGGAACGGGATTTGATAATAGATTTTATAAAAAATTCAACAAAAGGAATAGTAAGAGGAAAATTTATTACACAAGAAGAAAAAAATCAATAAAATATGGCATCAACATCAGACATACGAAAAGGTTTGTGCATCAGACACAATAACGACATTTACAAAATCATCGATTTTTTACACGTCAAGCCCGGTAAAGGACCGGCCTTCGTACGAACCAAAATCAAAAGTTTAACCACCGGTAAAGTATTGGATTTAACCATTCCCGCCGGTCATAAAATCGAAGATGTACGCGTGGAAACACGAAAATTCCAATACCTCTATAATGACGGGGAATATTATCATTTTATGGACGAAGAAACTTTCGACCAAATCCAACTACCGGAAAGTGCTATTGACAACCCTCAATTTCTAAAGGAAGGCGAAACGGTAACGATTCTCATTCAAACCGAAAACCAAACGCCACTCACCCTGGAAATGCCGGCAAGCGTCATATTGGAGGTTACACATACCGAACCGGGAGTAAAAGGCAATACGGCTACCAACGCCACTAAACCGGCCACTTTGGAAACAGGCGCCCAAGTAAAAGTCCCCCTCTTCATTAACGAAGGCGACAAAATAAAAATCAATACCGAAACAGGCGATTATATCGAAAGAGTAAAATAGAAAAACTGATTTTTGCCAATTGTTTTTTCTATTTATTTTATCATCTTGCGTAGCAAAATCATGTAGAAATGAGTGTACTTGTTAACAAAGATTCAAAAGTAATTGTACAGGGCTTTACCGGTTCCGAAGGGACCTTCCATGCCCAACAAATGATAGATTACGGCACCAATATCGTAGGAGGCGTAACGCCCGGAAAAGGCGGACAAACACATCTGGGACGTCCCGTGTTCAACACGGTCAAGGAAGCCGTCGATGCCACCGGTGCCGACGTATCCATTATATTCGTTCCACCGGCATTCGCCGCCGATGCCATCAAAGAAGCCGCCGACGCCGGAATAAAGGTGATCGTCGCCATTACCGAAGGTATTCCGGTGGCCGACATGGTCAAAACTAAAGATTATGTGGACCGTCGCGGTGTTCGATTGGTAGGGCCTAACTGTCCCGGTGTAATCACGCCCGGCGAAGCCAAAGTGGGCATCATGCCCGGCTTTGTATTCAAGAAAGGCCGTGTGGGTTTGGTATCCAAATCCGGCACACTCACCTACGAAGCCGCCGACCAAATCGTGAAACAAGGATTGGGCATTTCCACCGCCATCGGTATCGGAGGCGACCCCATTATCGGTACCACTACCAAGGAAGCCGTGGAAATGTTTATGAATGATCCGGAAACCGATGCCATTGTGATGATTGGAGAAATAGGCGGAAACTTGGAAGCCGAAGCGGCCAAATACATCAAAGAAACCGGCAACAAAAAACCCGTCGTGGCCTTCATCGCCGGACAAACGGCTCCCAAAGGACGCACCATGGGACATGCCGGCGCCATTGTAGGCGGCAAAAACGACACGGCCCAAGCCAAAATGGAGATTCTCCGGGCACACGGTGTTCATGTAGTGGAATCACCGGCCAAAATCGGCGAAACCGTGGCCAAAGTGTTGAGGGAAAGCAAAAAATAAGATTCAAATTATTTTGATTTTTATATGGACACAATCTTTCCGGTTGTGTCCTTTTTTATAGCCATTTGTCCTTCATTGACTTGAATCATTTAGAGCAATGAACATTTTTTGTATCTTTAATTACAAAAAGATGTCCTATGACCAAATCCTGGATAGAAAAACTTCATAAAAAAGACTTGCCCAAAATCGTAGAATTGGACGAAAAATTATCCCGCCGCTACAAAGGAGCGCGGACCATGGTAATACCTTCACCCGAAGAAGTTATGCAAATCATGGGCCGGGTGCCCCGTGGCGCATTGATAAGCGTCTCGGAAATCCGGAAAATATTGGCTCATAAACACGGCACGGATACCACCTGCCCGCTGACTACGGGCATTTTTATTTGGATTGCCGCAAATGCTTCACGCGAAATGGTGGAAAAAGGGCTGGCTAATAAGGAAATTCCTTTTTGGCGAACACTAAAAAGCAAAGGTGAATTGGTGGAAAAATATCCCGGAGGAACGGAATATCAAAAGTCAAAATTGGAAGAAGAAGGACACCGGGTCATACAAAAAGGAAAAAAATGGGTGGTGGAAAATTTTTCGAACAACATCGTCCATCCGGAATTTTTTATGGAATAAAAGTGAACGGATAAATACTGAAATCCAATATGACATACTTATCCATTAGAGCAAAATCCCGCGAAATTGCTTAATTTCGTTTAAAAAAATCATGAGCAGCATATTTACCAAAATCATTAACCGCGAAATTCCCGCATACATCGTAGCGGAAGACGACAAGCATATTGCTTTTTTGGACATCTTCCCGGTGGCGGAAGGCCATGTGCTGGTCGTTCCCAAGAAGGAAGTGGACAAAATTTTCGACATGGAAGAGCAAGATTATTTGGAATTGATGCGTTTTGCACGCAAAGTGGCCAAAGCCATGGAAAAAGTTTTTGACGTGAACCGCATCGGCATGGCGGTCATCGGATTGGAAGTGCCCCACGTGCATGTACACTTGGTGCCCATCAACCGGATGAGCGATATGGATTTTTCCAAGAAAAAGACTTTTACTCCCGAACAATTCGAAGCCATACGAAAAAAAATTGCCGACGCATTCAAGAAAAACATTTAACCTTTTGGGTTAATCCTTTATGCTTCCAGTAAAAAAGCCGGTAGTTTCGAATTTTATTTGACAAGCAAACAAATTATACGAATAAATTTATTATGCTTGCATAATATTTTAAAAAATTTTGTAACTTTATAGCACAAAATCAATAAGAAATGAAGATTTTATTAATGTTGAGTGTTGTGCCCGATACAACGTCAAAAATCAATTTTACCGATAATGATACCCGTTTTGACAAGACGGGAATACAATTTGTCATTAATCCGCATGACGAATTCGGACTGACCAAAGCCATGCAAATCAAAGAAAAAACCGGCGCCGAATTGCATGTGGTCCATGTGGGCGTACAAGCCAACGAATCGGTCATCAGGAAAACCTTGGCCATCGGAGCCGATAAGGCCTTCCGCATTGACACCGATCCGCAAGACAGTTTTTATACGGCCGTACAACTGGCCGAATTTCTTAAGGACAAAGACTACGACTTGATTATTGCCGGCCGCGAATCCATCGATTATAACGGTGGTATGGTACCCGGAATGGTTGCCGCCATGACCGGCATGAGATTTATCAATGCCGTTATCGGTTTGGAACTCAACGGAACCGAAGCCATGGTTGATCGAGAAATCGAAGGCGGAAAAGAAACCTTACAAACCACATTGCCGTTAATCATCGGTGGTCAGAAAGGATTGGTCAAAGAGGAAGAATTACGCATTCCGAACATGCGTGGTATCATGATGGCCCGTAAAAAACCTTTGGAAGTTTTATCGCCCGTCGATGCGCCTGTAGTTACGGAATATCTTAAATTCGAAAAACCGCCCGCCAAGAGTGCGGTAAAATTAGTGGATAAAGATAACTTGGACGAACTTATCGATTTATTGCACAACGAAGCCAAAGTCATTTAACCTAAAACCGAAAAAATTATGTCAATCTTAATATTTGCCGAACATCAAAACGGAAAACCCAATAAAACCGCCAAAGAATTGGCTTCTTATGCCAAAGCATTGGCGGAAAAAACCGGAGGAGAAGTGATTGCCCTCGGATTCGGATTAACCTCACCCGAGGATTTATACGCATACGGCGTAAATAAAGTGTTAAATGTAGATGATCAACGATTTACAACTTTTAATGCCAAAGCATACGCCGAAGCATTTAAACAAGCAGCAGCACAAAACGGAATAAAAATCATTCTCACCGGCCAAACCGCCGACGGTATGTATTTCACTCCCCTTTTGGCGGGTATGTTAAAGGCGGCCTATGTGACACAAGTAATATCATTGCCCGAACAAAATGATCCGTTTATTATCAAACGGAAAGCATTTTCCAATAAAGCCATTGCCCATGTGGCCTTAAAAACGGATATCAAAATATTAAATATCGCCAAAAATTCGTTCGGGTTGCAAGAAAATCCCGTTGAAGGCGTCACGGAAACTTTTAAACCCGAAGTGGCCGACGAAGTATTTGAAGAAATCAAATCGGTAAAAGTCGAAAAAGCCACGGGTAAAGTACCTTTGAGCGATGCGGAAATCATCGTATCTGCCGGCCGCGGATTGAAAGGGCCCGAAAACTGGGGTATGATCGAAGAATTGGCCGAAGTACTCGGCGCAGCCACGGCATGTAGCAAACCGGTTGCCGATATGGGATGGCGCCCGCATAGCGAGCACGTAGGACAAACCGGAAAACAAGTAGCACCCAATCTATATATTGCCATTGGTATTTCGGGTGCCATTCAGCATTTGGCCGGTGTCAATTCATCCAAAAACATTTTGGTTATAAATATTGACCCCGAAGCACCTTTCTTCAAAGCGGCCGATTACGGCGTAGTGGGTGACGCATTTGAAGTGGTCCCCAAACTTATCGAAAAACTGAAAGAATTTAAAAGTGCACACTAAGTAATAATTTTTTTCGTAAATTTATCGAACAATAAAAAGGGCTGTTTGAAGTATATCCAGCCCTTTTTTAAATCGATATGTAAATGGAATTAGTAAAACTAGTCATTGCACGGCTAGAAAATACGGGAACGGGCACCGGTGCTTTTCTTTTACACTTGAAAGAAAAAGATGCGGAAAACCCCAGAATTTTACCCATAGTCATAGGCGCTTTTGAAGCACAAGCCATCATCTTCGGTTTGGAAAAAGACATCAACCCACCCCGGCCTCTCACACATGATTTGTTTCATCACGTATTGACCGGTTTGGGCTATCAATTGGAAAAAATTATTATTTCCAAACTCCACGAAGGAATTTTTTACTCTACCCTCTATATCACCGACGGAAAAAAAACTTACGAATTCGATTCAAGGACTTCGGATGCCGTGGCATTGGCCGTGCGGTTTAAAGCCCCCATCTATACCACAAAAGAAATTATGGACGAAGCGGGAGTGATTATCAGACAAAAACCCCTCGAACACATCGACGAAATCACCGAAGAAATTCAAAAGGCCTTGGACGAATTATTACCCGAAGACGAAAAAGGACAATTTTCTATCGGAGAAGATTTTCTTGAAAAAATAAAATCCTTAATGAAAGAATTTTTCGGAGCGGAATTCGAAATATCCACCGATAGTAAAGAAGATTTGGAAAAATTACTCCAAAAAGCCATAGAAAACGAAGATTATGAACTCGCCGCAAAAATACGGGATCTTATCAATGAATTAAGTAAAAATGACGCCGGCGACGAAAACGAAGAATAAAATTTTTTATATGAAACTAAACGATATCAAATTCAAACTCACCGTTCTTAACTTTTTGGAATTTTTTGTATTCGGCGCATGGCTCCTGTCATTTGCCAAGTATATGGGCGCCACATTGCATTTTTCCGGACAGCAAATCGGATTGGTTTTCATGACCTTGGGATTTGCTTCGTTGATAATGCCGGGTGTGATGGGCGTAATTGCCGATAAATGGTTGAGCCCTAACAAGTTATTTGCAATTTCTCATATTGTGGGAGCGGGATTGTTGGTTTTATTAGCCAAACAAACGGATTTTAACGGTGTTTTTTGGATCACCTTATTGTACCTGATGCTCTATATGCCTTCCATTGCTTTGGACAACACCATTTCCTATTGCCTTTTGGTAAAAAACGATTATGACGTGGTAAAAGCATTTCCGCCCATTCGCGTATGGGGAACCATCGGATTTATCATTGCCACCTGGATTACCGATTTGATGGGATGGGGAACCACTCATATGCAATTTTACTTTGCCGCAGCCGTATCCTTGATACTGGGTCTATATACTTTTACGCTCCCCGACTGCCCGCCCGACAAAAGTTCACAAAAAACATTGGCGCAAGCTTTCGGATTGGATGCATTAAAATTATTTACAGACAAACGCATGGCTTTATTTTTCATTTTTTCCATGCTATTGGGAGCGGCGCTTCAAATTACCAACATGTGGGGAGAAGCATTCTTGCATGATTTCGGAAAAATAGCCGAATACAAAGATGCTTTCATCGTCAAATACAACGGCGTGGTCATGTCGCTTTCGCAAATCAGTGAAACCGTATTTATTCTAACCATTCCTTTCTTCTTGAAACGCTACGGTATCAAAACGGTCATGCTGATGAGTATGCTTGCTTGGTTCTTGCGTTTCGGACTGTTTGCCGTAGGTTCGCCCGTGGGTATAGGGGCGGTGGCTATCATCCTGTCGATGATTGTATATGGTATGGCTTTCGATTTCTTTAATATTTCCGGTTCGTTATTCGTGGAAAAAGAAGTGGACCCCAAAATCCGCGCATCGGCCCAAGGGCTCTTTATGATTATGACCAATGGTATCGGTGCTATGATGGGGGCTTATTTAAGTGGATGGGTTGTCGATTTGTTCCGCGAAGGCGATCATGTGGACTGGCGTTCGGTATGGGGAATTTTTGCCTTGTATGCACTAATCGTGGCTATTTTATTTGCCATTTTCTTTAAATATAAGCATAATCCCGAAGAAGAATTTGAAGTAGCTCATTAGAAGAATAGCTTTTTATTTTCGGATTTGGGATTTATCCCGAAGGTCGATACGACTCTTACAGAGGATCCCGTTGGGAGGATTTGGGACTTAGGTTTTTCTCCTACTGTTTTTACAGTAGCAGACTAAAAAATAATTAAGATTAAAGTAATGTTCCGATTTCACGATTTAACGGTTTAACGATTTAACAACAAAAAAAATGAAACAATACTTGGACTTACTTCGCGATGTGATGGAAAACGGCACGGACAAAGGCGACCGTACGGGCACGGGCACCCGGAGCGTGTTCGGCCGCCAATTGCGGTTCGATTTGTCCGAAGGATTTCCCTTGGTGACCACCAAAAAAGTTCATCTCAAATCCATCATACACGAATTGCTTTGGTTCTTGAAAGGCGACACCAACATCAAATATCTCACCGACAACGGCGTACGGATTTGGAATCCTTGGGCCAACGAAAACGGCGATTTGGGGCCGGTCTATGGCGCCCAATGGCGCAATTGGAACAATTCGGGTATCGATCAAATCAAGCAATTGATTCACACGTTGAAAACCAATCCCGACAGCCGGCGCATGCTGGTCACGGCTTGGAATCCCGAAGTTATGCCCGATTCGTCCAAATCGCACGCACAAAACATCGCTGAAGGCAAGGCCGTATTGCCCCCGTGTCATGCTTTTTGGCAAGTTTATGTGGCCGACGGCAAACTCTCCCTTCAACTTTATCAACGAAGCGCCGACCTGTTTATAGGCGTACCTTTCAATATCGCTTCTTATGCCTTGCTCACCATGATGCTGGCGCAAGTGACCGGATACGAACCGGGTGAATTCGTGCACACTTTCGGCGATACGCATATTTACAAAAATCATTTCAAGCAAGTGGAAGAACAACTCTCGCGCCGGCCGCGCCCCTTGCCGCAAATGAAAATCAATCCCGATGTGAAGTGCATTTTCGACTTCACCTACGACGATTTCGAACTGACGGGCTACGACCCGCATCCGCACATCAAAGCACCCGTGGCTATATGAAATCTCCTACAATAAACATTATAGTAGCCAAAGGAAAAAACAATGAAATCGGGAAGAACGGTCAATTGATTTGGCACATCTCCGACGATTTGAAACGTTTCAAAAAAATCACCATGGGCGGCGTGTTGATCATGGGTCGCAAAACCTACGAATCCATCGGGCGCCCCTTGCCCGGGCGAATCAACATCGTGGTGACCCGCCGGAAAGATTATCCCGATGAAGGCACTTTTATTACGCATTCACCAGAAGAAGCATTGGAAAAAGCCCGTTGTTTCGGCAAGCCCGTGTTTATTATAGGCGGAGAACAAATTTACCGGGCTTTGTTGCCCCGGGCCGAACGCTTGTACATCACCGAAATCGATGCGGAAGACCCCGCGGCCGATGCTTTTTTTCCTTCCCTAGAACAAAATAAATGGAAAATCAAAGAAGGACACTCCACATTTATCGATTCTTCCACCCATATTACTTATAAATATATTGAATATACAAAAGTTAAATAATCATAATTTCATAAAATTCAATATTCTTTATAAAATTATCAAAAGTTTGTTCTTTTTCTTGATAAAGATGTAATATTCAAACACATCTTATTTAAAATCGTTATAAATTTTCCCTATTTGTGTAATCATACACATATTCTTATGTAACTTTTTTTTACATTTAAAATAACTTTCACTTCAAAAACTTTTGACAATGACTACATCCCAACAAAAAGAAACTTATTTGGATGCTCTACTCGAGCGGGGTTATTCCAGGAGGGATTTTATGAAGTTCGTTACATTCATTACCGCTTATATGGGATTGGAGCATTCTATGGTTAGTCAAGTGGCCAAAGCCCTTGAAACAAAAAAACGCATTCCAGTAATATGGGAACATTTTCAAGAATGTACCGGATGTACCGAGTCGTTTATACGTTCGGATCATCCCATTGTTGCCGATATTATCCTCGATAGCATTTCATTGGATTATACGGATACTTTAATGGCTGCGGCGGGTCATAATGCGGAAAGTGCCAAACAAAAATCCATGAAAGAAAATTACGGGAAGTATATTTTAATTGTAGAAGGAGCCGTTCCTACGAAAGACGGAGGGGTGTATTGTACGATTGCAGGAAGAACGGCAGTTGATATTTTGAAAGAATCTGCAGCCGGAGCGGCGGCCATAATTACCTTCGGAAGTTGTTCGGCTTATGGAGGAGTGCAAGCGGCATATCCCAATCCGACGGGCTCGGTACCTGTGGATGCCATCATCAAGGACAAGCCCATCATCAAAGTTCCGGGTTGTCCTCCCATTTCGGAAGTCATGACGGGTGTAGTTATACATTATGCGGTTTTTGGCACCATTCCGGAATTGGATTCAATCGGACGTCCCAAACAATTTTACGGAAAGCGAGTTCATGACAGTTGTTACCGCCGTCCTTATTTCGATGCGGGATTATTTGCCGAAAGTTATGATAGCGAAGAAGCGAAAAAAGGTTACTGCTTATACAAACTAGGATGTAGAGGGCCGGTTACCTATAATGCATGCGGATTTATGGAATGGAACAACGGCGTAAGTTTCCCTATAAAATCGGGATATCCATGTATCGGCTGCAGTGAAAATAATTTCTGGGACAACGGTCCCTTCCAAGAAAGATTGGTCAATATTTCCGGTTTTGGAATCGAAGCCACGGCGGATAAAATCGGGAAAGTGGTGCTGGGTGTAGCGGCCGGCGGTGCGGCACTACATGCTATCGCCACCAATGTCTTAAAACGCAAAGAAATTAAAGAATCCATCGAAAGCGGTATGGAAAACGAAAAACATCTTAACTCATAAAATCCCATAGTCATGAATAGAATAGTAGTTGACCCCATTACAAGAATAGAAGGCCATTTACGTATTGAAGCCAAAGTGGAAAACGGCAAAATCGTAGATGCTTACAGTTCTTCAACCATGGTAAGAGGTATGGAAAAAATTGTAGAAGGTCGCGATCCGAGAGATGTTTGGGCATTTGTACAACGCGCATGTGGTGTGTGTACGACCGTTCATGCCATTGCTTCTATTCGTACCGTGGAAGATGCTTTGGATATTGTGGTGCCGCCCAATGCCGAAATAGCACGAAATCTTATTACCATTTCTCATGCCATTCAAGACCATGTCATTCATTTTTATCACTTACATGCTTTGGATTGGGTCGATGTGACCAAAGTACTCGAAGCCGATCCGAAAGCCACATCCGAAATTGCTCAAAGCATATCTAAATGGCCTAATTCTTCTCCGGGATATTTTGCCGATGTAAAGGCCCGAGTAAAGAAACTGGTGGATAGCGGTCAATTGGGAATTTTTACAAACGGCTATTGGGGACATCCCGCCATGAAACTTCCACCCGAAGTGAATTTATTGGCAGTGGCCCATTATTTGGAAGCATTGGAATGGCAAAAGGAAATTATAAAAGTCCATACCATTTTGGGTGGCAAAAATCCGCATCCTCATTTTCTGGTTGGAGGAATGGCCTCGCCTATTAATTTGGATGACGCCGGCGGCTTAAATGCAGAACGTTTGGCCTATATCAAACATTTATTAAAACAGGCCCATAAATTTGTCAATGAAGTATATGTGCCAGATTTAATGGCGATTGCGTCATTTTACAAAGATTGGGGAGCAATAGGCGAATCCAAATTTAAAAATTATTTGGCTTATGGTGATTTGCCGACCGACAATTATAGAAATCCTTCCAGTTTTAAATGGCCCGGCGGCATTATTCTTAACGGAGATTTGTCAAAAGTTCATCCTATTGATTTGGAAAATACCAGTGAAATACAAGAATTTGTTTACAAAGCATGGTATGATTATTCGGTAGGAAAAGACAAAGGATTGCACCCTTATGAAGGCGAAACCAATATTCATTACACCGGTCCCGAACCGCCTTACGAATATTTGGATGTGGAAAAAGAATATAGTTTTATCAAAACTCCGCGTTGGAAAGGAATGCCCATGGAAGTAGGCCCGCTTTCAAGAATGTTAATCGGTTATGCTTCAGGTAAAGAAGAATACAAAGAAGTCATCGACTGGGCATTAAAAACCTTGGATGTACCCGTAAATGTATTATTCTCCACCTTAGGAAGAACAGCAGCAAGAGGATTGGAGACAAAATTATTAGCCGACTGGGGACTTGAATTTATCGATCAATTGCTCGCCAATATCAAAGCCGGAGATACCCGCATGGCCAATATGGAAAAATGGGATCCTTCCACCTGGCCCGACGAAGCAAAAGGCGTGGGATACATGGAAGCACCAAGAGGTGGCTTGGCACATTGGATTGTAATTAAAAATCAAAAAACCGAACGTTATCAAATGGTAGTCCCCACTACTTGGAATGCCGGACCCCGAGATCCCAAAGGCCAAATGTCGCCCTATGAATCGGCATTATTGGGAACTCCTATCGCCGATCCCGCCAATCCGGTCGAGATCCTGAGGACCATTCATTCGTTTGATCCTTGTTTGGCTTGTGCCGTGCATTTGTATGACAAACACGGAAATCACGTAGGCCGTATCTCTATCGATACCGGCTGTGCCATATAAACCGATATCAAACTGAAATTAAAACTTAATATTATGTCAAGTTTAGTTTTTAAGCGGGTATATGTGTGGGAACTTGCCGTACGATTTTTTCATTGGATTACGGTAGGAAGCATGATTGTTCTTATCATTACCGGTTTTATCATAGCTGATCCGCCGGCTTTAAATATGCATGTCGAAGCATCCAATGCCTATTTGTTCGGCTATATTCGTGTTATTCATTTTACTGCGGCATATTTGGTTATGGCTGTGGCTCTTTTTCGATTATATTGGGCCTTCGCCGGTAATCAATTTGCCCATTGGAGTTACTTTATTCCCTATTCCAAAAAAGCCATCAAAAATATCCTGCATGTAATAAAAAGTGATATTTTACTTCTAAAAGACCGGAATGAAAATCTGGAAGATGTCAGTATAGGCCATAACCGCTTGGCCGCCTTTTCTTATTTCATTATGGGATTGTTATTTATTTTTCAGGCCATGACGGGTTTGGCATTATTATCTCAAACTTCCGGTTGGTGGTTTCCTAAAATGTTTGCATGGATAGTACCTTTGATGGGCGGCGAAATTCATGTGCGGTATTGGCATCATTTTTTAACATGGATTTTTATGACCTTTATTGTCATCCATGTATATTTGGTATTATATCATGATTATGTAGAAGCCCGGGGAGAAGTTTCTTCCATGATAAGCGGATTCAAATTCGTCCGTGCCGAAAGAATCAAAAAAGATAAAGAAACACAAAAAGATTAAATCCAAATTAAAGAGAAGCATCCCGATAAGCAAGAAAAACAAATGAGTAAGCCGAAAAAGACCATGATTTCCGATGAAGTAATGGAATTACAGAAACTTTTTTATCAAACGCATGACTACTTGGATAATGAAAAAAAGAATAAAATTTTAATTCTCGGAATCGGAAATTATTTAATGGGTGACGAAGGTCTGGGTGTACATGTAATCCACACGCTGAGCAAAGTCAAATTACCCGCGCATGTAGATATCATGGACGGCGGAACCGGTAGTTTTGATTTGATGCCTATTATTTCGCGGTATTCGGTTGTTTTCTTTGTCGATGCTACCATGGATTTTAGAAAACCGGGAACTATCGATGTGCTTTATCCCGAATTTGCATCGGACTTTCCCTCGGTTCTTAGTGCACATGATGTAGGATTAAAAGATATGATCGAAGCGTTGGAATTCAAAGGCGAACTTCCTCAAGTCATTTTACTTACCGTAACTATAAAAGAAGTTCGTCCGATGACCATTGAATTATCTCCCGAAATAAAGAAAGTGATTCCACAAGTTGTGGAAAAAATTCTGGAAATCGTAAATAAAATTCAAATCGAAAGATAAGATGCTTGACATATTTCCGGGAAAATACAAGAAAAACCCGTTCATTAGGACGGGTTTTGTTATTCACAATAAAATCAAAAACGTAACTTTGATTAAAATATAATTAAATAACTGAAAACATTTCATATTCATATCAAGGGGATTGTGCAAGGGGTCGGATTCAGACCGCATGTCTATCAATTATGCCGAAAAAAAAATCTGAAAGGATGGGTTAATAATACGGTAGATGGCGTACACATCCGCATCAATGCCACAGAAAAACAAGCGAAAGACTTTTTAAAAGAATTATTAAACAATCCGCCGAAAATGGCCAAAATAACCGGATATAGTATTGACGAAACCACACCGGAAGAGTTTCAAACTTTTGAAATCATACAAAGTTCTTCGAATAGCCAAGCCAACTTATTACTTACTCCGGATTTTGCCATGTGTGAAGACTGCTTGTCGGAATTATATGATCCGAACAATCGACGTTATCAATATCCTTTCATCACATGTACCAATTGCGGTCCGAGATATTCCATCACCCGACGCCTTCCTTATGACAGGCATACCACGACCATGGCAGCTTTCAGGATGTGTTTGGCATGCGAAACGGAATATCACGATCCGATGAATCGGAGATATTATTCGCAAACCAATTCTTGTCCCGATTGCGCCATTGAAATGATGCTTTTCAAAAATGGAAAATTACATTATCATTTTACAAATTTGGATGAAGTGACCGGGCAATGGAAAAACGGAAAAATTGTTGCCATTAAAGGTATTGGCGGATATTTATTGACCTGTGATGCGACAAATCCCGAACCAATAAACAGGTTACGTCATTTGAAAAACAGGCCTGCCAAACCATTTGCCTTGATGTATCCGCATATCGAAATGTTGAAACAAGATGTGGAACTTCATGAAAAAATCATCAACGAGCTGAATAATACAAGTTCTCCCATTGTCCTGATTCCATTAAAAAATCAACCTCAAACGCCATTGGCCATGAATGCCATAGCGCCGGGACTCCATAGTATCGGCGTCATGCTTCCTTATACGCCGCTCTATCATTTGCTCCTTAATAAATTCAATCGCCCTATCATCGCAACCAGCGGCAATATTTCAGGCAACACCATTATTTATCAAGATGCGGATGCCATTGAAAAATTATCGAACATAAGCGATATGATTTTAATGAATAATCGGGAAATAGTCATTCCGCAAGACGATAGCGTAGTAAGATTCAGTTATAGCAAAAAACAAAAAATTATTATAAGACGTTCGCGGGGCTTGGCACCCTCCTACATTAATCCGAATCTAAAATTGCCCGAAAAAAGTATTCTCGCTTTCGGAGCCATGATGAAAAGCACATTTACATTGCTCCATAATAAAACCATACATATTAGCCAATATTTGGGTAGCACAGATAATTTTCATGCAGAAACAAATTATATAAATACCCTCCGGCATTTCACCCAACTCTTCAAACCGGAAATAGATCAAATACTTATCGATATGCATCCGGGCTATTTCACTCACCGGTACGGAAAAGAATTTTCGGAGAAATACAATATTCCTTACAAAAAAATCCAACATCACAAAGCACATTTCTTTGCCGTGATGGCCGAAAATGATTTATTAATTCAAAATGACCGAGTGCTGGGTGTAATTTGGGACGGTACCGGTCTGGGCGATGACAATCATATCTGGGGCGGAGAATTTTTTACCTATCATCGCAGAAAGGTTGAACGCATCGGTCATATCGGTGAATTCCCTTTTATTCTGGGCGATAAAATGGTTCAAGAACCGCGCATTTCCGCCCTTATTATGTCGAAAAAAATTAAAAATCAGGATATTATTCAAAACAAATTTACGGCGGTTGAGTGGAAAATTTACAATAAGTTATTAAAAACCAATAAATTAAAAAGTACCAGTGTAGGACGTCTGTTCGACGCTGTCAGTTCAATATTATTGAGTCATGATAAACAATCTTATGAAGGCGAAGCGGCTATTTATTTGGAAGATGCCGCTTTCAATGCCATACAAAAGAAAGAATTTTCCTTGTCATTATCCTATCTAAAAAATAATGAAATACCGGAAAATTTACCCGAATTCATTATGGAAAAAATATGGTATGATTTAAAAAATGGAGAGGATAGAAATTTTATTGCCGCCAAATTCCATATTACGCTTGCACATTATATTCAAAATTTTGCCCGCAAAACCGGCATTTCCCATGTGGCATTTAGTGGTGGCGTTTTTCAAAATCAATTACTAACGGATTTGATCATAACCCTGATGCAGAATGAATTTAATTTGTATTTCCATAAAAATCTATCACCTAATGACGAAAACATTTCATTCGGACAATTGATGTATGATATTTATGCAATGGAATAATTTATTATATTTATAAAAAGAATAGCCATGAATTTTCTTAAGAAATTTTTGGATCAACGCTCCAAGAATTTGGCACAAAGAAAAGTTAAACACAATCCCTCGATTACTTCGGCACCGGATCCGGATGTAAAAGAAGTGATGACCGACCATGAATTTTGGGAGATATTCAAACGTTTTCATGAAAGAGCAATCGAAGGCAAAAAATCAGTTGAAGAGATTTGGGAAGAATTACTGGAACCGTTATCCAAAGAAAAGATTGAAAAATTCTTGGAAATGTATGACAAACTAAGCAAATAAGAACGGCTCATGAAATATCTTGATGAATTCAGAGATCCCGAATTGGCAAAAAAACTATTATTTGAAATAAAAAAAACAGTTACACGCCCATGGCGCATTATGGAAATTTGTGGCGGACAAACCCATGCCTTGGTCAAATACGGTATCTTAGATGTATTGCCTGCAGAAATTACCATGATTCACGGTCCCGGCTGCCCGGTTTGTGTAACGCCGCTTCACTTAATCGATAAAGCCATTTATTTAGCCGAAAAGAAAGATGTCATTTTGTGTAGTTTCGGTGATATGATCCGGGTTCCCGGTTCCGAAAAAAGTTTGCTGGAAGCCAAAGCACAAGGCGCCGATATCCGCATATTATATTCTCCGCTCGAAGCGGTAAATATTGCCAAAAATAATCCCGACAAAGAAGTAGTATTTTTTGCCGTGGGATTCGAAACCACAGCTCCCGCCAATGCATTATCCGTACTTCACGCCAAGAAGTTGGGACTTAAAAATTATTCCATTTTAACTTCACACGTGCTTGTGCCTCCCGCCATTGAAGCGCTTATGGAAGACGAAGAAAGTCAAATTGACGGATTTTTAGCGGCCGGTCATGTATGTGCGATTATGGGTTATTGGCAATATCATGCATTGGCCCGCAAATATAAAGTCCCCATTGTGGTTACCGGTTTTGAGCCCTTGGATTTGTTACAAGGAATTTTGATGACCGTAACACAACTGGAAGAAGGGCGATACGAAGTGGAAAATCAATATAAACGTGTAGTAGTGGAAGAAGGCAATAGACCTGCACAAGAGGTCATATCACAAGTATTTGAAATAAAAGACAGAGCATGGAGAGGAATCGATATCATTCCTAAAAGCGGATTGGAATTAAAAAATGAATTCGCGGAATTCGATGCCGTAAAGAAATTTCATATCGATATGGAAGAAGCGCCCGAAAACAAAGCATGCCGCGCGGGCGATGTTATGAAAGGAATAATTAAACCCAATCAATGTCCCGAATTCGGTAAAAGATGTACGCCTCAAAATCCATTGGGCGCACCCATGGTCAGTTCGGAAGGAGCATGTGCCGCTTATTACCATCATTATGGAAATATTTTTAACAGCAAAGCATAAATAAATACTTTTAACTAGCAAATAATACTTCGAAAATACATCCAAAATAATTTTCCATGAATAAAAAAAGAAAAATGCAATTGAATTGTCCGATGCCCAAATTCGACTTCGATTTCATTACCATGGGGCACGGAAGCGGCGGATTGCTCACCCACAAATTACTTGAAAGCGGCGTGTTTGATCTTTTATCCAATGAGAAGTTAGACGAACATCACGACGGCGCCATTTTGGATTTGAAAGGAAAAACGGCGTTTTCCACCGATAGTTTTGTGATTTCGCCTATTTTTTTTCCAGGTGGAAATATCGGAGAATTGGCTGTAAACGGTACGGTAAACGACTTGGCCATGTGTGGCGCTTTGCCCCAATATATTTCTTTAAGTTTTATTCTGGAAGAAGGATTGTCCATGAAAGAATTTTGGGATGTATTGGTGGGCATAAAAGCCGCTTGCGAAGAAGCCGGCATACAAGTAGTTACCGGCGACACCAAAGTGGTGGAAAAAGGTAAAGGCGACAAAATTTTCATCAATACAACCGGAATCGGCACACTACATCCCCGAGCCGATATTAGTTTGAAAAACGTAAAACCGGGGGATAAAATCTTAGTCAGCAATCAAATCGCCCGCCATGGAATTGCCATTCTGTCCAAACGCCAAGGATTGGAATTCGAAACTTCGATTATTAGCGATACAACTAATTTGAACCGGGCCGTAAAAAAATTATTGGATCATTTCGGCAAAAATATTCATTTACTTCGCGATCCTACCCGCGGTGGACTGGCTTCTACGCTGAATGAAATTGCAGGCGATACCGGCTACGGAGTTGTCTTGGAAGATCGGGCTATTCCAATTGACCCGCAAGTACGTGGTGCTTGTGAAATTTTGGGCTTAGACCCACTCTATATTGCCAATGAAGGCGTATTCATTGCCATCGTTTCATCTGAAAAGGCCGATGCAATCCTCAATCTGCTCCGAACTACGGAAAAATGTGAACATGCAGCCATTATCGGAACCATAACCGAAAAAAATCCGGGTAAAGTTATTATGCAAAATGTAATGGGTGGTAAACGGGTAGTCAATATGCCGATAGGTGAACAATTACCGAGAATTTGTTAATTTTCAATAGAAGGACTGTCCGGCGAATCCAATTCATCTATCTCACCCATCCGCTTGATTAAGTCGAATGTTTCTTTTGCCTCTTCCTCATCCACTATACTAATGGCAGTCCCCACATGAACCAATACATAATCGCCTATCTTGGCTTCAGGAACCATGGCTAAATTTACTTCTTTGATTATTCCTTCGAAATCCACCTTTCCTATACGAAAAGTTTTATCGATTTCCGATACAATCTCAATTAATTTTCCGGGTATGGATAGGCACATAGTGAATAGTTTAATGTTTAAAGTTTAAAGTATAAAGTTAAAAAGTATTAGTATTTTAATAGAACAAATGCATTTTAAGATGCTTATAAATTTTGCTTCTTCCCGATTTCTTCTCTCAACCAGTCATACCAACGATCCATTCCTTGACCGGTGGTGGCGGATACTTCAAAAAATTTTAAATTTGGATTAACACGCAAAGCATAATCTTTCAATTTTTCCAAATCAAAATTTAAATAAGGTAATAAATCAATTTTGTTGATTAAGCATATATCCGAGGTATGAAACATATCGGGATATTTAATCGGTTTGTCCTCACCTTCTGTGATACTGACAATAACCACTCTTTTATCCTCTCCTAAATCAAACATTGCCGGACATACCAAATTACCTACGTTTTCTATCATCAAAACCGAATTTTCGACCGGATTCAATTCTTTTACCGCCCGGTAAATCATATCGCTTTCCAAATGGCAACCTTGACCGGTATTCACCTGAACAACAGGAATCCGTAAAGCATCAATTCGATTGGCATCATTCATGGTTTGCTGATCACCTTCAATCACATAAAAATTTATTTCGTCTTTGAGGTCTTTCAATGTGCGTTCCAAAATGGATGTTTTTCCCGAACCGGGTGAACTGACTAAATTAAGTGCCAAGATTTTTTTGGCTTCGAAGTAACCTCGATTTCGTTCCGCCTCCAATTGATTCTTGTCCAATACATTTTTTTCCAAATCGATATGCACACTTTCATGATGATGGTGATCATGACCGTGGTGATGGTCATGCACATGATCGGTTATTTGTACGAAATGTTGAAGTTCAGTAATTTCACCCGGCTTTCGGATGCTTATATTATCTGTTCCGCAACCACAAGTTCCACACATAATTTTAGTTTTTTAGTTCAAAAAATAAAGTTCTTCATTCAAACCATAATCATTGATTGATAACTATTACTTTTAAACAATTTGTTTTGTCATAACGACATTAACAATTATCTTTTCTCGCTTATCTCTTCGGTTACTTCTCTCCCGATTACCGCTTATACGACCTCCAATGCCTTTACTCGCAATTCTTTTCCCTTTACAATATTCTTCAAATAACTTCCGCAAACCGGACAATTATCGTAAATATGTTCAATTTTAAACGATGAATTACAATCCACACATACGGCACGGGCTTCAATATAATCTATCTTTCGTTCGGCTTGCTCCAAAACGGTACCGCGAACAGCCGGCTCCCATGCAAAATCAAGCGCTTCCAATTCCACTCCGGACAACGAACCTATTTCCAATTCAATCAATGTAACACGTTCTTTTCCCGCCTTTTTTAATTCCTCTTCGGCAATTTCAATAATTCCCATGACAATTGACAATTCATGCATCAGGAATAACTTTTTCTTGTAACTTAATTATCAAATATACAAATTTTTATAATGAAAATCGCTGATTATAAACTCTTCAGTATCCAATAAATTCCGATAAGCAAAGCAAATAGGCCACTCGACCATCTTAAAATTCCAAGCATTTTCCCTTCACCCGTTGAACCGATGACGGATAATTTTCCCACCAAAAACGCATAAAAAATCATAGTCGTTACCGTCCCTAATGCAAAACCGCCCATATAAAAAATACTTTGTGAAATGTGATTAAAACCTAAAACGGGAAATAATAAAATAAAATGGGAAATACCGGCAAATCCGTGAATAATTCCTATCCCCAATGCAGACCATAGCGTTTGAAAAATAAACGAAAAATGTGAATGCGCATGAGTTGAATCGACGGTATGCTCATGCCGGTGAATATGCACATATACCTTTTGTTCGGTTCGGTGCATATGCGGATGTGCATGTCTTTTGGCTTGCCGGAAAATTCTATAGAAAGTCCAAAATCCGAGGGCAATTAATATAATGCCGACCAAACGTTCACTGATCCCGGAAATAAAATCCAAAGGAATGTATGCTTTAAATAATAAAAATAAAACACCTATCAAAATCATTCCCAATATATGTCCAATACCCCAAAACAGGCCTATTCGCCATGATTTTTCCGGATTATCGGTAACTAAGGGTGTAACCGCCGCCAAATGATCGGGGCCCGATAGCACATGAGTCCCCGCGGCAATAAAACCGGCAATAAAAGGAAAAGAAACCATAGCCGTTTACCTTAAACTATCATGTCGAATAACGGAAATCACTTGATTCATTTTTTCATTGGGCACTGTCAATGAAAGCACATAATGCTTGATTAACCATTTCCCGTCTTTATTTATTAATACACCCGAACCACGGCATCCCCCCATCCACGTGTCAAGCGTTTCGTCAAACCAAACCGTGGCGGGACTGACGGAATCCCGGTAAACATGCCGATTAATTTTCTTGAAATGCCATGCCTTTCCCTTGTCAAAATAGGGCTTGGCAAATGCCATAAATGCATCTTTGTTCCAAACTTCCGACGCATCGGTACCCACAAAAATTGCATCCCGGTCCATCAAGGAAAAATACGTATCAAAATCGGCTTCGGCTGCCGCCCGGTGCCACCGGTCCAAAGTGCGGGAAACTTCTTCGGCGGCATTAACTTTATCATGCGATTCATCTTCATGACAAGCCCAAATCAATAGTAAAAATATTCCAACAAAAAGCGGTTTGTTTAATTGTCTTATTCTCATAATATTGACTTTCTATTTAAACCAAATCGATGGATCAAAAGCACCGCAAACCAAATTAAGCTTAGCAATGCCATGGTCCACTTTAATCTATTGGCCAAAGAAAACACAAAAAACCGGCTTTCATCGATATGCGGATAAACCTTTGTAAAATAGACAATTCCAGCATTTTCAATCCAATCGAAAAACATAATAAACAAAGGAAGCCATACCAAATGTCGCAACCCGCCCGTGAAGCGGTTTAATTTTATGAAAATCAACGTGTAAGTCAATCCGTAAATCAGCGCGTAGGGTGTATCGATCCAAAGGGCGGCCCGGCGATATATGCGCAATTGAGCCGGCGAATAAGCGGATAATATTTCACGGACATACCCGGGCGAAAAGCCGAAAAACAAATCTAAAGGTTGTTTTCGTTGTAAATAATTTAAATATATGTATGGAAAAATAATAATATTAATAACAAAAATAAGAACTACCCCCGGCCAAATATGATACCATGTCACATGAGAGGTTAAGAAAACCGAAATTTTATCCGAAAATTTCATCGGCAACTTAAGGTCAAGTCAATAATTTTAGAAAATTTTGTATTTATAATAGATATGCTAACATAAAATACCAAATGCAATAGTGCAAGTTAGTCAATTTTACAAAAAAACATAAACAATTATAGGATAAAGAATGAATATTGTCAATTCAAAAAAAATAATTATTTTTGCATCCGATTTTTTGGCCCGGTCGTCTAACGGCTAGGACGCAGGATTTTCATTCCTGTAATCGGGGTTCGATTCCCCGTCGGGCTGCGAAGATAATTGACATAAACATTTTTTGGCCCGGTCGTCTAACGGCTAGGACGCAGGATTTTCATTCCTGTAATCGGGGTTCGATTCCCCGTCGGGCTGCAAAACGGGAAAATTTCCATAAATCATAATTTATATGGCACATCACAAGTCAGCATTAAAACGAATCAGGCAAAACAAAAAAAGAAGGTTGCACAATAGGTTTTATCACAAAGTAACGAGAACGAATATCAAGAAATTACGCGCAACCAAAGACCCTGAAATTGCCGCAAAACATTTATCCAAGGTCATTTCAATGATTGATAAATTGGCCAAAAGAAACATCATTCACAAAAACAAAGCCGCCAATTTGAAATCCAAACTAATGCGGTACGTGAATTCTCTTAAAGCAAACGCCTAAGTTGGCATTATATTTGCGCGCTTTCATAAAAACAATTGCTATGAAAAAACTATTCACTGTGGCGCTTTTTTTAATAGGCGCTTCATATTTTTTTGCTCAAAATACAATTGAATACGGCGGATTGAATTGGTATTTAGACTATGACCAAGCCAAAGAAGTGGCAAAAAAAGAAAACAAACCTATTATTATTTTATTCACGGGATCGGATTGGTGTCCTCCCTGCAAGGCCTTAAAAAAAGAGGTCCTTCCTAATGAGGTTTTCAAAAAAGAAGTTGCAAACGCCGTTCTCGTGCTAGCCGATTTTCCCCGCCGAAAAGCCATCCCCGAAGAGCAATTACAAAAAAACCGCCAATTGGCCACCTTATTCCTGGGGCGTTCCGGTTTGCCCACTATGATTAGTGTGGATTGGAGAACAAACGAAATCCTAAGAAAAATTTCCGGTTATAATTTTTATAAACATGACGTGCGTCCACACGTTAATTTTGTTAAATTTTCGGTAATTGCATTTAAGGAAAAATAATTAAAAAAGTTTTTGTATATTTGTTAGTCCGTTATAACCAATAAAATTACGGCGCTATGAAAATAAAAAATTTACTCACCGTATTCATTATTTTCCTGGTAGCATTATCAGCAAATGCTCAATATAGGACCATCGATGCGTATTCATTCTTTAGCGGTTATTCATTTTTTAAAACCGACTTCGGTGCACGAAACGATTGGAATACAAACATTAACAATACCGGCGTGGAGCTGGGTGGAAAAATATTTGTCAATCTCTTTCCTTATCACTGGCAATGGCGCGGCATGTATCATATTAAAACCAATTTTATTTTAACTTACGCTCATGGCCGAGTAGAACATATAGGACGTTGGACTGACAATAAATATTCTCCCACGGCCGTCAAATTGAAAAATATGTTTGCTACGCCTACCGTTATCGGAGGCGGTATGGGATTTGAATATTCCTTGCAAGATTTAACCTTTTTCAATTTTACCCGACTCTATGGTATTTACCGATTCAACGTCACAACCGGAGTGGATTTAATGGCATTTTATTATATGCCTAACATCAAATCGAACTTAGGCGATATTACGGATGTCAATGTACAACCGAATATTCTTCATTCTAGATTTGTAGGAAAAGTCTATCCCAAATCCGGTATTACATTCGGAGCCACATTTAAAGTTACATTCTATTATCAGTTGACCGAAAGTTATCATATCTATTTGGAAAATAGAACCACTTGGTTCCTTTCCGATAAAGTGGACGGATTGGATGTAAACGATGCTCCGGATAAATTTACGGACTGGCTCTATACGCCTGCCATCGGAATTACTTATATAGTTTGGTAAACTTTTTTTCGATTTAGTCTTTATTTTCCTACGCAAAAACTGATTTGTTCCATTGTTTTTGTTCAAAAATTGTTCGATATTTGTAGGACAATTAATAAAAAAAACTGACGAAATGAACAAATTAGTAAAGCACTTACTGGCAAGCATCATGATGCTCGCTGGCATCTTGGCTTTTGCCCAAGGGAAGGTAATCGGTACGGTGATTGACGGAGAAACCAACGAACCCCTTCCGGGTGCCAATGTAATTTTAAAAGGAACAAATTACGGCACCGCTACGGATTTTGACGGGAAGTTCGTTGTGGAAGCACCGGCCGGGGATTACGAGTTATGGATTTCGTACGTAGGTTACGAAGACAAAACTATTGCAGTAAAAATTGAGGACCGAAAAACCAAAAATCTCGGTTCCATTAAATTAAATCCTTCAGCAGAGGCATTAGGTGAAATTGTTATTGTCGGTGTAGCCGATATTGCCAAAGAAAGGGAAACTCCCGTAGCCCAAACTACATTAAAGGCAATTGAAATTCAAGAAAGCATCGGGTCCAAAGAACTACCCGAAGTATTAAATTACACCCCTTCGGTTTATGCCACCAAACAAGGAGGCGGCTGGGGAGATGCCCGTATTAATGTACGTGGATTCGACCAAAGAAACACGGCTGTTCTTATTAACGGTATGCCCGTGAACGACATGGAAAACGGGTGGGTATATTGGAGCAACTGGGCCGGTTTGGCCGACGTGGTTTCCGCCATGCAAGTCCAAAGAGGGCTCGGTTCATCGAAATTAGCCATCTCGTCCGTAGGAGGAACCATCAACATCTTAACCACTACATCCGAAAAGAAAAAAGGTGGAAGTTTAGGTTTCTCTATAGGTAATGACGGATATACCAAATTATTGGCTTCTTACTCCACAGGTTTATTAGACAACGGCCTTTCCGCCTCATTTTTGCTTAGTCATACCAAAGGAGACGGATATGTGGATGCTACACAATTCAGCGGATATACCTGGTTCCTCGGTTTAGGATTCAAACCTTCCGATAAATTAAGTTTCATGTTCACCGCCACCGGAGCACCCCAATGGCACCATCAACGTTCTTGGGCTCCCGATTTGAAAGATTATATCCAATACGGCGGCACATTCGACAAACCCAATATCAAATATAACAGCGATTGGGGATTCCTCAACGGCGAAGTATTCTCTTGGCGTCGTAATTTCTATCACAAACCCATCGCTTCTTTAAACATTGACTTCAATATCAACGAAGCATCTAAAATAAACACCGTAATCTACGGCTCATGGGGTCGTGGTGGCGGTACCGGTGGAATCGGTAAAATCAACGGAAAAAAATATTACTACGGTACATTCCGTGATCACCAAACCGGATTGGTTCGTTTCGACGACATTTATACTTGGAACAGCGGAGGCGATGTGCCCGATTTCGGCAGCCCTCGTTCACGCGACAGTGACAACTATTTTACCAATACCCGAAGCAATGGTATTTCGCGACGTGCTTCCATGAACTCACATGACTGGTATGGAGCAATCGCCAATTATCACAGTGACTTTACCGAAAACTTGAGTTTTGATTTGGGATTGGATTGGAGAACTTATAAAGGATATCATTACCGGGTAGTAAATGATGTACTCGGCGCCGATCGTTATTATGATAATCGCGATAAAAACAATCCTACGGGTACTTATATCTATCCGGAAGACTTTGTGGAAGCCGTTCCGGCATGGAATCCGTTCATCAACATCACCGACCAAAAGAAAATCGAATATTATAATGTAGGTAAAGTAAAATGGCTCGGTGGATTTACCCAATTGGAATATAAAACCGAAAAACTTTCCACATTTGTACAAGCGGGTATTTCCCGTCAAGGATTCAAACGAATCGACTTCTTTAACTTACCTATAGGACAACATGAATCCGAGTGGGTTAATTTGATGGGAGGTAATATCAAATCCGGTATCAACTACAATATCGATGAAAAAAATAACGTATTCATCAACGCCGGATACTATAGCAAACAACCTTTATTCCGTGCTGTTTTCCCCAATTATACCAATAATGATGTAACTCCCGATTTGAGAAATGAAAAGGTTAAGGCCGTGGAAGCAGGATACGGTTATAAAGACGAACACTGGAATGTGAAATTAAACCTCTATTGGACCAGCTGGAAAGACAGATTCGCTCAAGTATCCAGTAATATCGACCATGACAACGATCCTTCCACGCCGGACATCAGAGCATATGCCCGTCTTTACGGAATCAATGAAGTGCATAAAGGAATTGAATTGGAATCCAATGCACGATTCGGAAAATTCCGATTGTACGGCACGATTTCGGTAGGAGATTGGAAATACAAAGATAATGTGACCGCTCCTTGGGTTGATGAAAATAATGATCCCATACCCGGCGCTTCATCGGTTACATTACACTTGAAAGATGTGAAAGTAGGTGACGCCGCACAATTTACAACCCGTTTCGGTATTAAATACTATATTTTGGATAACTTATCCATTAATATTAATCAATTCTTTGCCGACAATTTGTATGCACAATTCGATGCCGTTTCATTCAACAAACCCAACGGACGTAACGAAGCATTAAAATTACCTGCATACAGTTTGGTAGATGCCGGAGTTAATTACAATTTAAAATTGAAAGATTACGGAAAACTTTATTTCGGATTCAATATAGATAACTTGTTTAACAAAATTTATATCTCGGAATCCGATACGAATTACTTCCCCGGTGATAAACATAACCACGTTACATGGAACGGAATCAACACCAGAAACCGCGTATTCTTCGGTTGGGGAAGAACATGGAGATTTAATGTCAAATTCCGGTTCTAATAAAATTTATACAATATTTTAAAAAAAGAGCCGTTCGTAGTGTATGAACGGTTCTTTTTTTTGTAACTTTATCCCCAAAAACCTATATTATGAGCAATCTAAAATCAACAGGAGCGTTTAATTCTTCCAATCCCGACAAAAAAAATACGGGTTTGAAAATTGCAACCGGACTCCTCGCAGCCCTTCTGGTTATCTTCGGAATCGTTGGGGTAAGTAAATACAAACAATTTAAAAATACCCAAATGGTTTTGGAAGAAGAAAAACAAGCATTGATAAATGACTTGGAAGAACTTAAAATTAATTACGACACGGCCCTGGAAGAAAACACCGAACTTAAATCGGAAATTCAAGAAGCCAAAAGCAAAGTGGAAAATCTTATTGCCGAATTGGAAAAGGTTAAAGCGGCCGACTTAAAACTTATTCGCCGTTATAAAAATCAAATTTATCAACTGAAAAAAGAAAAAGAAAAACTTTTCCAAGTCATCGACTCGCTAAAAGAAGCCAACCAACTACTGGCATTCGAAAAAGATAGTTTGGGACAAGAATTGACCCAACTCAGCGAAACACATGAAAAAGTACTGGAAGAAAAAGAAAAACTCGCCCAAGTGGTATCCAAAGCCAAAACTTTGGGTGTGACTAATATTAAAGTCGATGGCGTGAAAATTAAAAAGAACGGAAAAGTCGTAGAAACTCGACGGTCAAAACGTACCCAAAAAATTCGCATTTGCATGACCGTAACTAAAAATACCGTATTGGAACCCGGGCCACAAGTCATTTATGCAGAAGTAATTAATCCCAAAGGACAAGTAATCGGAAACAAAGATATTATTCAAATAAACGGAGCTGAAAAAATTATAAGTGCTTCCAAGGATTTTCAATACGACGGACAAGCCATGGATGTGTGTATTTATGTAACACCACAAGACCCTGCCAACGAAATAGTAAAAGGAGAATATGCAGTCTTTTTATATCACAACGGACAAAAAATAGGTGAATCCTCTTTGGTATTGAAATAAAAAATATTGATTGCTAACACGGAAAAGACTATCTTTGAACCCCGAAGATAGTCTTTTTTTTTATCCTATGAGTCAAGATACATTCAAAAAAATTACCGCACACGCAAAAGAATACGGTTTTATTTTTCCGTCAAGCGAAATTTACGACGGACTCTCCGCCGTGTATGATTACGGACCGAACGGTACCTTATTGAAAAATAATATTAAAGAATATTGGTGGAAAGCCATGGTCCAATTACATGAAAATATTGTCGGACTGGATGCCGCCATATTGATGCACCCCAAAGTATGGAAAGCATCGGGACATGTGGACGCCTTTCACGATCCGCTCATCGACAATAAAGACTCAAAAAAAAGATACCGGGCCGATAATCTTATCGAAGATTACATGGCAAAAATTCAAACCAAAATCGATAAAGAAGTAAAAAAAGCCCGAAAAAGATTCGGTGATAGTTTCGATGAAGAAAAATTCTTATCCGAATCTCCACGGGTTTTAAAATATAAAAAACAAATAGAGCAAATCGGAGATCGGTTAAATAAAGCGTTGAGTAACAACGATTTGGAAGAATTAAAACAAATTATTATCGATTTGGAAATTGCCGATCCAGTGAGTGGCTCGCGAAATTGGACCGACGTCAAACAATTCAATTTGATGTTCGATACACATATTGGCGCCGTATCCGGCTCATCTTCAAAAATTTACTTGCGCCCCGAAACGGCGCAGGGTATCTTCGTCAATTTTTCCAATGTATTAAAAACATCTCGCATGAAAATTCCTTTCGGAATCGCTCAAATAGGCAAAGCATTCCGAAATGAAATTATTGCCCGGCAATTTATTTTCCGCATGCGAGAATTCGAACAAATGGAAATGCAATTTTTTATTCGTCCCGGCACCGAAAAAAAATGGTTTTCTTACTGGAAAGAAACACGGCTCAAATGGCATTTGTCCTTGGGATTCGATAAAAATTTATATCGATTTCACGATCATGAACAATTGGCTCATTACGCGGATGCCGCCACCGATATCGAATTTAAATTCCCTTTCGGTTTCAAAGAACTCGAAGGCATTCATTCCCGCACGGACTTCGATCTGAAAAGCCACGAAACGCATTCGGGAAAAAAATTGCGCTATTTCGATCCCGAAACAAAAGAAACTTATGTGCC
Organism: Flavobacteriales bacterium; assembly: GCA_027067965.1. Lineage (GTDB taxonomy): Bacteria > Bacteroidota > Bacteroidia > Flavobacteriales > Flavobacteriaceae > JAADED01. The sequence continues at coordinate 136,255 of JAMOUV010000010.1, forward strand.
CTACGTCATAGAAACTTCCATCGGACTCGACAGAATGTTTCTGGCCGTACTCAGTGCCTCGTTCACAGAGGAAAAATTGGACGATGGTTCCACGCGAACCGTATTGAAAATTCCGGCCATTCTGGCGCCCGTTAAAGTAGCCGTATTGCCTTTGGTCAAAAAAGACGGTTTGCCGGAAATAGCCCGTGAAATTTTCAATGAGCTGAAATGGGATTACATGATAAACTACGACGAAAAAGATGCCATCGGCAGGCGATATCGCCGTCAGGATGCCATAGGCACTCCTTATGCCATTACGGTTGACCATCAAACCAAAGAAGACGGTACCGTAACCCTGCGCTATCGTGATTCCATGAAACAAGAACGCATTCGCATTACTGATTTGAAAAAAGAATTAAACCGGAAATTGCATCTTCGTACTTGGTTAGGATAAATTTTTTGACAAATTTCATAGATTTTCTCTTCCCTGCCCATTGTTTGTTATGCGATGAACCGCTCAGCCGGGAAGAAAATTTGATTTGCCATACTTGTATTCAGCATCTACCCTTTACCGAAATGTCCTTTTCGGAAGATTCGCCCGTGGCAATTCGTTTAAAACACCTCGTCGATATTCACAAGGCAACCGCATTGATGTTTTATCATCCCAAGGCATCGTCGGGAAAACTTATTCATGAATTGAAATATCATAACAAACCGGAAATAGGCGCCTTGCTGGCCGAATACTTGGCACCCAAACTACGCGCCGATAAACCCGATATCATCATCCCCATTCCGCTACATCGAAAAAAAATGAAAATACGCGGTTATAATCAATTGGAACTCTTCGGAAAAAAATTGGCAAGCCGTTTAAATGCACATTATAACGACGGGATACTTCTAAAAACCACGCATACCGAAACCCAAACCACCAAAAATCCGATGGAACGCTGGAAAAATGTGATGAAAACATTTGAAATAAGAAATCCGGAAATCTTAAAGCAAAAACATATTTTACTTATTGACGACGTGCTTACTACCGGCGCTACCCTTTCGGCGGCAGCCAAGTTATTGAAAGAGTCCCAACCGGAAATAAAACTCAGTGTAGCCGTGATGGCTTACAACCGGCATTAACCCAAGGTGGCCACCATCACCGCCTTGATCGTGTGCATGCGATTTTCCGCTTCATCAAACACAATGGACGACTCGCTTTCAAACACCTCATCGGTTACTTCCATGGCTTCGATACCGAATTTTTTATAAATATCTTTGCCGACTTCCGTATCCGTATTATGAAAAGCCGGGAGGCAATGCATGAATTTTACATCCGGATTGCCTGTTGCATCCATTAAACGGGCATTCACTTGATAAGGCATTAATTTTTTAATTCTTTTTTTCCAGACTTCTTCGGGTTCGCCCATGGAAACCCATACGTCCGTATAAATAAAATCCACCCCTTGTACGCCTTCGGAAGGGTCGGTATGCAAAGTAATTTTGGCACCGGTTTGCCGGGCAATTTCATAAGCCCGGTCTAATAATTCCTTTTTTGGAAATAAATCTTTCGGCGCAACCAATCGCACGTCCATTCCCATCTTGGCACCTCCTATCAATAATGAATTTCCTAAATTATTACGCGCATCTCCCACATAAGCAAAAGAAATTTTATGCAAAGGTTTGTCCGAATGTTCGAGCATGGTCATAAAATCGGCCAATATTTGAGTCGGATGAAATTCATCGGTTAGTCCGTTCCACACGGGCACGCCGGCATATTCGGCCAATTCTTCCACAATTTCCTGACCGTAACCGCGATATTCGATAGCATCGTACATACGGCCCAACACTCTTGCGGTGTCTTTCATCGTTTCTTTTTTTCCGATATGCGACCCCGCGGGTCCCAAATAAGTTACATGGGCACCCTGATCGAAAGCTGCCACTTCAAAAGCACAACGTGTGCGGGTGGAGGCCTTTTCGAAAATCAATGCGATATTTTTTCCCTTCAAAACTTGTTGTTCGGTTCCGCTGTACTTGGCTTTTTTCAGAGTAACGGCCAAATCGATCAGAAACTTAATCTCATCGGGAGTAAAGTCCAAAAGTTTTAGAAAATGTCTGTTTTTTAAATTATATGCCATAGCCGTAATTTTGTTTTACAAACTTAACAAAAACATAAAGAAAAAATACCCTGTCCGGTCATAGTATTGCCCATATTTGACGTATCTTTGCAAACAAATCCGGTAGAAGTAAGCATGATGCAATCAAATGAAGAAAAATATTTACCCGTTATGGAGCATTTTATCTCCATCCAAGGCGAAGGGTTTTACACCGGGACTCCTTCTTTTTTTATAAGAATCGGCGGATGCGATGTAGGATGTCATTGGTGTGATGTGAAAGAAAGTTGGAATCCCGAACTACATCCGCTGGTAAATGTGGACGATATCATCGAATCCATTCCCTCATACATTAAGACCGTTATTATTACGGGAGGCGAACCCTTATTATATAACTTGAATTATCTTACAAGAAAATTAAAAGAAAAAAATCTTGCCATCCATCTGGAAACTTCGGGAACATCCCCATTAAGCGGTCAATTCGATTGGATTTGCTTATCTCCCAAAAAAAATCTCCTCCCTTTGCCGGAAATTTACAACCGGGCGGATGAATTGAAAATTATTGTCTTTAACAAAACCGATTTCGATTTTGCCGAAAAACAATCGGAGAAAGTACGACCGAAAACAAAGTTATTTTTACAACCGGAATGGAGTGTGCGCAAAAAAATTCTTCCTCTTATTACCGATTTTATTATCAAAAACCCGAAATGGAAACTTTCCTTACAAACTCATAAATACATCGGTCTGCCCTAATCCTTCAAAAAGTGCTTTTATTCATTATAAAATTGAAATATTTTATTAACTTTGTAAAAAACCAAATCGAATAAAAACTAGAAAAACTATGAAAAAATTAAGAAATCTATTCCTGGTATTGACAGCGATAATGCTAACGGGAATCATTCAAGCCCAAGATGAAAACAATCGTTGGCAATTCAACATTGGAACAAACGTAGTGGATTTTTATCCCGCGTTAAATGAAAACGTACCTTATCTGGGTGAGGGCTACGGATTGTTTGATAATTATTTTAACTTCAAGCATTACAACATTGCCAAGGCATTGAGCCAGTTCAGAGTAGGATATTATTTAGGGGAAAAATTCTCTTTGTACGGCAATCTTTCCGTAAATGACATCACCAAAGTCGGAGAAAAAGCCGTAAACGAAGCTTTTTGGAGCACCGATTTGAATTTAAAATACAATTTCTGCAAACCGGAAAAGAAATTTCATCCTTATGCGCATTTGGGAGGCGGTTACACGCACATGGGATCCAATAACGGCGGAACCGTTAACGGTGGTTTAGGATTCGAATATTGGTTAAACGAAAATGTAGGACTTTACTTAGAAAGTACTTACAAAAAAGTATTCGACCCGAATATTCATAATTTCTTCCATCATTCCGTAGGTATTGCATTGCGTGTTGGAGCCAAAGATACCGACGGTGACGGTGTGGTTGACAAAAAAGACGAATGCCCCGACACCCCCGGATTGAAAGAATTCAACGGATGTCCCGACAGTGACGGCGATGGCATTATCGATAAGAACGACGATTGTCCGCAAGAAGCCGGACTCGCCAAATACAACGGATGTCCCGATAAAGACGGCGACGGCATTATCGATTCAAAAGACAGTTGTCCGGAAGTAGCCGGATTGGCCGAATTAAACGGATGTCCCGATGCCGACGGTGACGGCGTAGCCGACGGACAAGACGAATGTCCTAATGTAGCCGGTCCCAAAGCCAATAAAGGTTGCCCTTGGCCCGATACCGACGGCGACGGTGTAGCCGATAAAGATGATTTATGTCCCGACGTCAAAGGACCTGCAAACAATAAAGGTTGTCCGGAAATGACCAAAGAAGAAATTAAAAAACTTAACCAATACGCCAAAACGATTTACTTCAAAACCAACAGTGCTGATTTTACCAAAAAAACCTATCCGGTGCTTGAAGCCATTGTTGTAATTATGCAAAAATATCCCGCTTCACGTTTCCGTATAGAAGGTCATACCGACAGCCAAGGTTCGGCCGAATATAACCAAAAATTATCCGAGCGACGTGCCAATGCCGTAAGAGATTACTTGATTTCAAAAGGCATCTCGGCCGACAGACTCGAAGCTATAGGTTACGGCGAAACCAAACCGATTGCAACCAACCGTACGGCAGCAGGACGTGCTAAAAACCGTCGTGTGGAAATTATCCTAATCAAATAATTTCATTTTTATAATAAATTATTCGAATTTAACCCGAAAAAGACCCGTTTATGACGGGTCTTTTTCTTTTTTTATTACTTTTACACAAAGAAATCGATATGAAAAGAGCCATTTTTCCAGGATCTTTCGACCCGATAACTCTCGGACATACCGATGTGATCGATCGCGCTTTGGACTTATTTGATGAAATTATAATTGCCGTAGGAATAAATGTAGATAAAAAATATATGTATGATGTGGACACGCGTGTAAAAATGATAAAAGCCATTTATCAAGATGAACCCAAAATAAGAATAGAATCTTATACCGGGTTGACAGTGGAATATGCCAAAAAAAAGAAAGCATCTTTCATCGTACGCGGATTAAGAAATCCCACCGATTTCGAATTCGAAAAATCCATTGCCCAAACCAACAGAGTATTGGGAAAAATAGAAACCGTTTTTATTCTCACTTGCATCGAAACATCTCATATAAGTTCAAGCATTGTGCGCGATATTATCAGAAACGGCGGAGATGTGAGCCGGCTGGTGCCCGTTCAAATTTTGAATTTTTTATAAAAATAACTCCTATGGCTTAAATATAAAAACAAGCGGATATTACACGGCAAAGCCAACCCGTTAAAAAAAGTCTCATGAAAAAAGCAATTGTATATTTTCGCTATCATAAAACCCGCGATTACCGGTATCTGGCAGAAGTCGTCGAACTGCTTTGTCAAGAAAAATACCTATTGTATTTTCCCGGTGATTTGCCCGAAAAACCGACTAAAATTCTTTCCAAAAAAATTAAATACCGCAGTTTTACCGATTATGACGACATGCCTAAAGACGCCGAACTTTTTATTACATACGGCGGCGACGGTACCATCCTGCGTGCTGCCACGATTATCCGGGGCTCAGGCATTCCTATTTTAGGGATAAATGCCGGAAGATTGGGTTTTCTGGCTTATATTCCGAAAGAAAATGCACTCACCGCCATCCGAAAATACTTAAAAGGAGATTATTATTTACAAGCCCGGAGTTTATTAAGCATCAGTTCTAATACGCATGAATTTTTCGGTAAAAATTTAAATTTTGCTTTAAATGAATTAACCATTTCCCGAAAAAATACCACTTCCATGATCAATGTGGATGTGTATATTAATGAAGAATTTCTCAGTACTTATTGGGCCGACGGATTGATAGTATCCACCCCTACCGGCTCCACCGGTTATTCCATGAGTTGCGGCGGACCGATCCTTACTCCCGACACACATGATTTCATTATCAATGCCATTGCACCGCACAACCTCACCGTGCGGCCTTTGGTGCTGCCTAATCATAACCATATCAAACTCATTCCCCACGGACGTGAAAACGAATTTCTGCTTTCGTTGGATTCCCGGGTGATGAGCGTCCCGTTCGGAACGGAAATAGAAGTTTTTAAAGCACCTTTCAAATTAAATTTTATTCAAATCAACGAATATACCTTTATAAAAACCCTGCGAAGAAAATTGTTTTGGGGCTATGACAATAGAAATACTTAAGCGGCGTTATAGTATTGCTTATATTACGTATATTTGCCTACATTTTTTTTAAATGAAGAGGATAGTTTATTTTATTTTTCTAATTTCAATTATTTCGAATGCCCAAATCCAAGAAATCGGGATTGGCGGCGGTAGTGCCACACTTATATCCGATATCGGCCGGGACGATTATTTCATTCCGGACGGTTATTTCGGAGCATTTGTTTATCGATCGAACACCAATGCATGGCTTAGTTTTTTGTTCCGTTTTACCTATTCGCAAATGGAAGAAAACGATGCATTAAGCACCAGCTTGGGACGACGAAAAAGAAATTGGCGTTCATCCATGAAGGTTTATGACATCAGTCTCAAACTGGAATACAATTTTCTTCCGTTAAATCCCTACCGCATCCCGCATAAAATTTGGGTCACGCCTTACTTGGCAGTAGGTTTGGGCGCATATGTATCTTTTCTTACCATCATCCCCGGAAATAACGATCCCGATAGTCATGCCGAAAATGCCGCCTACCTCCCCATGGCTTTCGGACTAAAATTTTCTTTTAAAAACCGCATGAAAATTATTTGGGAAATTTCGCCCGGCTATAGTTTTAAAGATAATATGGAAGGTTCATATATGGTAGATTCGCCTGTTTTCCCGCACTCGGACACGCGAGGAACGGATTGGATGATACATAACGGAATTTACATCACTTTCGGGTGGGGAAAACTTCCTTGCTATCTCAATATGTTTTAATTCACGATGAACAACAAACTTCCACATATCGATTTAAACAAATTGCCGAATCACGTAGCCATCATTATGGACGGAAACGGCCGGTGGGCGGCTAAAAAAAATCGTGAAAGAGTGTACGGACACGTTCATGGAATCGAGAGCGTGCGTAAAATAGTGGAAGCAAGTCGAAAAATGGGACTTAAATTTTTGACTCTCTACACTTTTTCGACCGAAAATTGGCAACGTCCCAAAGACGAAGTGGATGCATTGATGGAGCTCTTATCCGATACCATCATGAAAGAAAAAAACAATCTGATTCAAAATCAAATCAAAATACAAATCGTGGGCGAAAGAGCATCACTACCTGTTAAAGTACAAGAAGCATTTGCCGAAGTAGAAAAAGAAACCGCCCTCAATTTTGAACTAACTTTAAGTTTGGCATTAAATTACGGCGGAAAAAAAGAGATCATTTCGGCAGTAAATCGTATTTTGCACGAAAAAAAATACCATCATATCGACGAATCTATTTTTGAAAATTATTTATATTCGGGGAAATTACCCGATGTGGACTTAATGATCCGCACGGGAGGTGAAAAACGTATAAGCAATTTTCTGTTATGGAAAGCGGCTTATGCGGAATTATATTTTACGAATATCCTATGGCCCGATTTTAATGAAAAAGATTTTTATGAAGCCATTGCAGACTATCAAAAAAGAGAGAGGAGATATGGAAAAACAAGCGAACAAATCAAACATGAAAAAAATTAAATTAATATTAGTTTTATTTCTTATTGCGACCAATTTATTTGCACAAGAAAGTAAATTTTATATCGTCAAAGAAGTGATATTCGAAGGCCTGCATTATTACAATCCGCAAACGGTCAAGGCATATATTGGAGTCAAAAAAGGCGATTTGTTGGAAATACCGGGAAATAAAACTGCGGAAATTGTACAAAAACTTTGGGAAAGCAAAGAATTTGATGATGTAGCCGTGTATTACGAACCCGTTGAAGACAATAAAATCAATCTGATAATTAAACTGAAAGAAGTACCCGTTTTGACCGGTGTGAATTTCAAGGGCATCCCTCGAGGCCGGGCAAAAACCTTTATCAAAGATTTAAAACTCAACAAAGGCAAACATCATGTAAATTCGGTCTTGCTCAATACAATTGAACGAAGCGTTAAGGACTATTATGTCAATAAAGGTTTTCTAAAAACAACGGTAAAATCGGAAGTTATTCAAGATACCGTCGGCAAAGCCCACGTGATTGTTAATGTAAACAAAGGCCCCAGAGTTAAAATCGATCACATCAGTTTTCGCGGAAATCAACATATCAAATCCTATGTATTAAGAGGAAAATTAAAAAAAACCAAAAGAATTAATCCGTTGAGATTTTGGAAAAGGTCAAAATTTATCAAAGACGAATATGAAAAAGACAAAACCTTGCTGGAAGAATATTACCAATCGAAAGGATTCCGAAATGCACATATTACCAAAGACAGTGTTTATTGGGTAGCCGATAACAGACTGGGAATAGACATCTGGCTCAAGGAAGGCAAAAAATATTATTTTCATGATATTAATTTTATCGGCAACACCGTCTATAGCGACGATTTCCTTTCCAGAGTTTTAGGTATTAAAAAAGGCGATCCTTACAACGGAAAACTTCTCAAAGAAAAAATTCAAAATACAAAGAAACCCGACGCACAAGATTTAACCAACCTCTATCAAAATAACGGATACTTGTTTTCGCGCATTACGCCCGTGGAAGTAGGATTCGTAGGCGACAGCATTGATTTCGACATCAGAATATATGAAGGAAAAGTGGCCTACTTTAATAATATTTCCGTAGAAGGCAACGACCGGACAAAGGATTATGTCATATTCAGAGAACTTCGCACCTTACCCGGCGAAAAATATAACCGGGATCTCGTGATGCGTTCATTGCGGGAATTAGCCCAATTGGGATATTTCAATCCCGAAAACATTAAACCGGAATTCAAAAACGTGGACCCTGTCAACGGACAAGTCGATATCAACTGGAAAGTAGAGGAAGGTGGAGCCAGTCAAATCCAATTACAAGCCGGTTATGGAGGTAAAGGATATTTTATAGGAACTTTGGCATTAAATTTAAACAACTTCGCCTTGGGCGATATTTTTAAAGGAAAAGCATGGACCCCCATACCCATGGGCGAAGGACAACGGCTAAGCATCAGTGCCAATTTTTCTTTCCTCTTCCAATCCTATCGTTTGGGCTTTACCGAACCCTGGCTGGGCGGAAAGAAACCGCAAACCTTTTCCATTGATATCTATAAATCTAAAAGTTTTCTGGCCAAACCGGGCACTTATCTCGAGCGCGATAAAGACCGCTACTTTAGTATTTCCGGTGCCACTATCGGCCTGGGACGCCGCTTGAAATGGCCCGATGATTATTTTCAACTCTATCAATCCCTATCCTTTCAACATTATCGATTGCATCACTTTGTTCAATACGGCCTAGGCGCACTATTCGGATTCGAATCGGGGATATCGAATAACTTTACTTATAACCTGGTGGTTTCTCGTCCTTCAAGTGGCCCCAATCCTATCTTCCCCATGGAAAGAAGCGATTTCAGTTTATCATTCAAATTTACACCGCCTTATTCGTTATTTGATCGAAGAGATTTTAGAAAATTACAATACTATCCCGAATTTCAGGACGAAGAAGGGAATCCCGATTGGGCCAAAATCAATCAGGAAAAATATCGCTGGCTCGAATATTTTAAAATTAAATTCAGCGGCGTGTGGTACAATCGCATTTATGACAAACTCGTATTGCGAACCAAAACCGAATTCGGATTAATGGGTAGGTATAACCGCAACAGAGAAATTCCTCCGTTCGAACGTTTCTTCGTAGGCGGCGATATGCCCATTTCTTATAATATGGACTCCCGCGAATTCATTCCATTGCGCGGTTACAGTTATGAAGCACTGAATTACGAAGCCCTTTCGGGCCGGGTAAAAGGCGGAATTGTTTATAATAAATTTTCTCTTGAACTGCGCTACCCTATCACGCTCAAACCCCAAGCATCCATTTGGGTTTTGGCATTTGCCGAAGGAGCCAATACTTATTCGGATGCAAGAAAATATAATCCGTTTCAACTCAAACGTTCGGCCGGCGTCGGTATGCGAATTTTCATGCAAATGTTCGGATTATTGGGTATAGATTTCGGCTACGGATTCGACCCGATTTATACCCAAACGGGAAAAGCCGTCATCCCCGGCTGGCGTACAAGTTTTATCATAAATCAACAATTATAACTAACTTTGGCATAATTCTTTCATAGATTGTTTGAAATGAAACGTTTTATCACGCTCATATTAATTTTTCTTGCAGTAAACCTGGCACATCCGCAAAGAGGAAAATTGCGAATCGCTTATTTGGATATGGAAATGATACTCGACAGCATGCCCGAATATCAACAAGCATTGCGTGAATTGGAATCACGAGTAAAAAACTGGAAAATCAAATTGGACAAAATGTCGTCCGATATTGAACAATTGAAAAAAGAACTGGAAGCCGAAAAATTAATGCTGACCGATGACCTGCTAAAGGAAAAAGAAGAAATTATCCGTTTCAAAGAAGAACAACGACTCAAATTTCAAATGGAAAAATTCGGTCCGCAAGGCGATTTTGTATTGCAAAAACAAATGATACTCAAACCCATTCAAGATCGTGTATTTAATGCCGTTGCCAAATTGGTTCAAACCCGCAAATATGATATGGTATTCGACAAATCCAATAAAAATGCGGGCATTATTCATGTGTCGAATAAATTGGATATTACCTCCCAAATTATCAGAATATTAAAAAAAGAACATAAAAAGGAAGAAATCGCTAAGAAAAGGAAAAATAAAAAACAAGCCATAAAAGAAAAATACGAAGAACGTAAAAAACAATGGGAAAAAGAAAAAGAAGAAAAGGAAGAAAAAGAAGAGAAGGAAAATAAAAAAACCAAAACAAGCGAAAAAAATCAAAGAAAACAAACCCTCAAGGAAAAATATGAGGAACGAAAAAAAAGATGGAAAAAACAAAAAAAGGAAAAAGAAAAAGAAAAAAATAATAACAATAAAAAATAAAAATCAAAGACTATGAAACATTTCAAATTAATTCTATTTACATTATTGATGGGCTTAGTGAGCATTCAGGCACAAGCACAACAGAAGATAGCCCATATCGACGTACAAAAAATTCTGACCGAAATGCCCGAATACAAGCAGGCCCAAGCGGAATTAAAACAACTCTATCAAACCTATCAAAAAGAGTTTGAGCAAATGCAGAAAGAATACTACGAAAAACTCCAAAAGTATCAACAAGAAGCAAGCCAAGTAACCAAAGAAGAAAACCAAAGAAGAGCACAAGAATTGCAACAAATGGAGCAAAGCATCATGCAAGCCCAACAAAGAATTCAAGAAGACTTGGCCAAAAAAGAAGCCGAAAAACTAAAAACCATTCAAGACAAACTCATGAAAGCCATTGAAGATGTGGCCACAGAAAAAAAATACGATTATGTCTTGGACAGTTCGGCTCCTTCGGCCGTATTGGTAGCACACGGACCCGACATTTATAACGATGTCAAGAAAAAATTGGGCTTGTAAACCGATCCGAAATTTTAGTTAAAATTAATAAAAAAAGGGGGAAAATGATTTTTCCCCCTTTTTTTATAGAAAATTATTGTAACTTTGAAAATAAAACTCATTAAACCATGAAAAAAATTACTTTTTTATTATCCTTTTTCTTCTTAGTAGCAGTGTATGCACAACCTAAGATTATCATTACTGCAGTAGTGGATGGAACTTGTAGCCAAGGAACACCTAAAATGGTTGAATTATATGTAAGCGGAACTGCGGATTTTTCGCAATATAAAATTCAAAAACAACCTAATGATAATACCAATTGGGATAGAGGCGAAACCTTAACCGATCTGGGAACGGTTACCGATGATTATGCTTATGTCTATTATGACGGATCGCAAGATAATTTCTCCACCGAATTCCCGTCAGCATCCCGCAAACCTGCTATGGAAAGCCAACAGGTTAATATAAACGGAGATGACCGAGTGCGAATTATTTCCAATGACTTGAACCAAACCGTAATGGATGTCTTTGGTGAAGAAGGCACCGATGGTACGGGCACCGCATGGGAATATACGGATTCATGGGCCAAACGCAAACCCGGCCAAGGCCCCAATACCACTTTTGATGTAAACGAATGGGATTTCGGTGGAAAAGATGCATTGGACCGTAAATGTAGTACCTCCGATAGCACTCCTTTGGAAGATGACATGGGTGGTATTCAAATCTATTTAAGCACACCCCGGCTTAGTATTGAAGGATTAAGCGTTTATCCCAATCCGGTATATAACGGCCGGTTTAAAATCATCTCCAAAGAAAACAAACTTTTTGAAGTTCAAATATTCGATCTGTTAGGTAAAAGAATGTTATCCGACGAAATTCAAGCCAATGAATGGATTGACGTTTCCACACTTACCGAAGGTATTTATATCCTGAAAATCACACAAGGAGAACAAACCTCTACACAAAAATTGATTATTCGATAAACTTATCACATTTATTCCATCTCGCCAAAAACCCGCCTTCCGGCGGGTTTTTTTATGCTTCGCAAAAAACAAAAGTGCAATCGTTTTTTTAAAGATAAAAAATTTTATGTTCATTTATACAGTCATTAAAAAAATGGCATTGAACCAACCAAAAAATGACTTACATTTGCAAAAAATTTAATATATTTGTTGAAATTTACTAATTAATGAAGAAAATATTGATTTTAGTCATTTTTTCGTTTATTTTTATGTCCTATCAAACGGAAGGTTCCATCATTTCTGTTTCCGTTGAAGAGTTTGAGTCATATATCAAAGATTACGGTACTACTCAATTAATAGACGTTCGAACCCCCGAAGAATTCGAAAAAGGGCATATTCCCGGGGCTAAATTGGTTAATATTTACGCCACCGATTTTAAAGAAAAAATTTCTAAATTGAATCTCGAAAAATCCAAACCCGTTTTAATATATTGTCGAAGCGGAAACAGAAGTTTGGTAGGAGGAAGATATTTGGCCGGGCGCGGCTATAAAGTCATCAACCTAAAATACGGCATTAATGATTGGATAGCCAAAAATAAACCGATAGAAAAAAATTAAATCCACATGAAAAAGGCGATTTATATTTTACTGTTCGTCCTGTTTATTTTCACTTCTTGTAACCAAAGAAGCGAAAAAACACCGGAGGAAAAAAATGCATTGGAAATCAACAAAGAAAACACCGATGCGGAAAAGGGTGATCATGTAACCGATACCAAAATGATTCCACCTTTTACGGAAGAAGAAAAAAAACATTACATCAACGAGGCCAAATCGATAGCCAAAACGGCATTTAATATTTTCTCTTCACATTTAAAGCGATTGTTCGAAGAAAAGAAACCGCAAGAAGCCCTTGCATATTGTAAAGAAAACGCTTTGCGCATCACCGATAGTTTGGCACAAGTCCACGGCGTGGAGATTAAACGGACTTCTTACCGTCTAAGAAACGATAAAAACAAGCCCAACGATCAGGAAGAAAAAATCATGGAGATTTTTAAAGAGAGAATACATAAAAATCTCAAACCCACTCCTTACGTACATTACGATGAATATGGCAATCCACATGTGTATTTGCCCATCATCGTCCAAGAAAAATGCTTGATGTGTCATGGCGATCCCAATACGGATATTCCCGACGAAATAAACAATAAACTGGCCGAATTATATCCGGGCGACAAAGCCATTTTTTTCAAAAAAGGAGATTTAAGAGGAATTTGGTCCATAAAATTTCCTAAAAAAACGCAAATTGCAGGGGAATCAAAATAAAGTTATATATTTGCAACATGTAAAAAACAAATCACTATGAAGAAATTAGCAATGTTATTCTTAGCTGCATTTTTGATGATCAACTTGTCATCATGTGGCGGAAAGGAGCACAACAAAGCTCAAGAAGCAACTCAAACGGTTAAAGAAAAAGCCGAAGAAATGAAAGAAGGCGTTAAAGAAGCAGCTTCCGATGTGAAAGATGCTGCCAAAGATGCCGCCGAAAGCGTTAAAGAAACAGCCAAAGATGCTGCCGAAGGCGTTAAAGAAGCAGCTTCCGATGTGAAAGAAGCAGTAACCGGTAAAGACGGTTCCGCCTTATTCGCTGACAACGGATGTACGGCATGCCACAAAGAAGCACAAAAATCAATCGGACCTGCATTAAAAGATATTGCGGCCGGATATGCCGGAAAAGAAGATCAATTAATGAAATTCTTAAAAGGCGAATCCGAAGCCATCATCGATCCTCCTCAATTTGCCGTTATGCAACCTAACCTGGAGATCACCAAAAAAATGGCTGACGGCGATGTAAAAGCCATTGCCGATTATATCATGTCATTCAAATAATTCACAAATTATAGTTGCAAGAAAAAAGCAATCGGGTTTATCGATTGCTTTTTTTATATTTGCATGCCAAAATTAAACTTAAAAAATATGAAAACAATGAAAAAAACAGTATTAAGCTTATTTATTTTATTTTTCGGTTTCACTTCTATTTTTGCACAAGAAACCGCTAAAGAAGAAACCGGCCCTTGGAAAAAAGGAGGGCATTTCGGTTTTGTTTTTGCTCAATCGGCATTTAAAAATTGGATGCAAGGAGGAGAAAACGCCATGGGCGGTAATCTAAAAGTAAATTATGATGCGATTTACAAAAAAGACAAAACCGATTGGACTACCAAGTTTATTGTAAACTACGGAGTTTCGCAAGTGGGCGATATAAGCAAAAAAACCGACGACTTGTTCGAAGTGAATTCCATTTACGGGCGTAATATTAAAAACAATTGGAACTTTACCGTATTCGGGAATTTCAAAACTCAGTTTTCGCCGGGATATGATTATTCCACTTCGCCCTATACCAAAATTTCAAATGCCTTTGCGCCGGCATTTCTATCGTTTGGTCCCGGCATTTCTTATAAACCCGGCGATAACTTTTATATTAATTTCGCACCGGTTACTTCACGCTTTATCTTTGTTACCGACCCGGCTTTAAATGCCATTGGCGCATTCGGAGTGGATCCCGGTAAAAGTAGCCGTTATGAATTCGGCGCCAATTATCAAATGTTTTTCAAAACAAATTTGATGAAAAACGTGAGCATCGAAAATACATTGAATTTATTTAGTAATTATTTGGACCAACCACAAAATATAGATGTGGACAACATGTTTACCTTGCGAATGAAAGTAAATAAATTTCTTTCGGCCGCCCTTAATCTACGATCCATTTACGACGATAATACAGCCAAACGCTTACAACTTTCCGAAGTATTCGGAGTGGAATTCGGTTTTGATTTTTAGAGAAAGGTTAACATAAATCCGAAACGGATGTCCTGCATGGGAACATGCTTGCCATCCACTTTTACTTCCGGGCTGAACAAATCGTTCAGCCCGAAGTATATATAAGCATTTAATTCCGCATAACCCGCATATAAATGAATACCATATTGATATTTGGACGGAATAGCATTCAAATTTCGAATTTTGATGGAAATATATTCGTTTTCAAAAGAAGAAAAAGCCGTCAGTACATAACCGAAGGTCATGCCTGCATACAATCGCCAAAATTTGAATTTATCCGAAGTACTTCCCCTAAACCTAAATTCGACCGGAAAAATAATTTGTTTAATCCCAAATGCATTAATCCGGTAAGTTTGCGGATCTAAAATTTCATATGTAATCTTGCCCGTATTTTGATCAACATCTATCTTCAAATTCTGATAATAAATACTTCGTTCATAGCCGATTCCCACCCCAAAACCGATATTCCTGCGCAGATTGACGGGAATATCCCGAATGTACCCGAAAGAAAAAGAATGAGAAAAGCCCTGCTGAGCCACTTCGGGATACAAATTCTTTAAAGCGATATAAGTGAAATTAAAAAAAAGTTGATCCTCCAAATATTTTCGATCGGGACGATTTAATTCACTTATCCGCAAAGAATCCGCTTCGGTATTTTGGGCAAATGTAGCAAGAGAGAACAAAAATGCGAGATATAAAAAGTAAGAAGATAATTTCATCACGGAAAATTTTAGTAAATTTAAAAATTAAAATCGAACCCTGTCAAAGATGGACCCCAAACGGAGAATTTTAATCAAATTAAGCGGCGAATACCTCGCCGGAAAAGAAAAAAGCGGCTTTCATATTCCTACCGTAAAAAAAATTACAAAGGAAATCGTGGATTTGGTCGAACAAGGAATCCAAATCGGTATCGTGATAGGAGGCGGTAATTTTTACAGAGGCATTAACGATTCCGGAAATCATATTAAACGGGTTTCTGGAGATTATATGGGAATGCTTGCTACTATAATAAATGCAGTAGCGCTAAAAGATTTTTTCGAATCTTTCGGACAAAAAGCCACGGTAATGAGTGCGCTCAAAGTCGAAAAACTTTCACAAGCCGTATATCCCCATCATGCCATTGAATTACTGAATAAGGGTCATGTGGTCATCTTTGCCGGCGGCACGGGAAATCCGTTTTTTACCACCGATACGGCCGGGGTATTGCGCGCCATTGAAATCGAAGCCGATATGATGCTCAAAGCCACCCGGGTCGATGGGGTGTACTCCGACGATCCGGAAAAAAATCCTCAAGCCGTCAAATACGACAAACTCAGTTACCGCGAAGCTTTGGAAAAAGGACTTAAAATCATGGATAGCACGGCATTTGCACTGGCCAAAGAAAACCATCTGAAAATTATCGTATTCAATTTAAACCATCCGGATGCACTTCAAAAAATCGTGCTCCATCATAGTAACATTGGAACAATTATTGAATAACGAAAAAAAATTACAACTATGAACGAAGAATTAGAATTGATTTTCGAAGAAGCGAAAGATCATATGAAAAAAAGTTATGATTTTTTTGTCCACGAACTCGTGGGAATCCGCGCCGGGAAGGCCTCGCCATCCATGCTCGAAGGTGTGGAAGTGGACTATTACGGCACCATGACACCACTGAATCAAGTGGCCAATATCAACGTGCGTGATGCCCAAACCATGACCGTACAAGTATGGGACAGAAATATGCTGCAGAGTGTGGAAAAGGCAATCCGTAATGCCAATTTGGGATTCAATCCCGTTAACAACGGCGAACTGTTGATTATCAACGTGCCTCCTCTCACCGAGGAACGCCGCAAACAATTGGCCAAAAAAGCACGCGAAGAAGCCGAAAAAGCACGAATCAATATTCGAAACATCCGTAAAGATGCCAAAAAACATATCGAACGGCTCGAAAAAGATAAAGCCATCTCCGAAGATATGAGTAAAAATGCATTGGATGACTTGCAAGAACTCACCGATCGATATATTAAAAAAATCGATGAAAAATTAGCCCAAAAAGAAAAAGATATTTTAACCGTCTAAAAGAAATTACATGGCAATGAAGAAAGAAAAAGATATAAACAAAGAAAGAGAAGCCAAACTGAAAGCGCTTCAATTAACCCTTGAAAAACTGGAAAAAACTTACGGAAAGGGGACCGTGATGAAATTGGGCGACGATGCCGTAGAAGAAATGGATGTCATCCCGAGCGGATCCATCGGATTGGATTTGGCCTTGGGAGTGGGCGGATACCCCCGCGGCAGGGTAATAGAAATTTACGGTCCGGAGTCATCGGGAAAAACCACATTGGCCCTCCATGCCATAGCCGAGGCGCAAAAAGAAGGCGGAATCGCCGCCTTTGTCGATGCCGAACACGCTTTCGACCGGTTTTATGCCCAAAACCTCGGTGTGGATTTGGAAAATTTAATCATTTCACAACCCGATTACGGCGAACAGGCATTGGAAATTGTCGATAACTTGATTCGATCGGGAGCGATAGATATCGTGGTAATCGATTCTGTAGCGGCATTGACACCAAAAAGTGAGATCGAAGGCGAAATGGGCGACAGCAAAATGGGACTTCAAGCTCGGCTCATGTCGCAAGCCCTCCGAAAACTTACCGCCAATATTGCACGTACCAATTCAACCGTTATTTTTATTAACCAATTAAGAGAAAAAATAGGGGTGATGTTCGGAAATCCGGAAACGACAACGGGCGGAAATGCGCTAAAATTCTACGCATCGCAACGTTTGGATGTCCGTCGAATCGGTACGATAAAAGATAGTAAAGGTGAAATTCTCGGCAACCGAACCCGCGTGAAAGTGGTCAAAAATAAAGTAGCACCTCCATTCAAAACGGCAGAATTCGACATCATGTACGGTAAAGGCATTTCTCGGGCAGGCGAAGTGCTGGATTGGGGCGTGGAATTAGGCATCATCAAAAAAAGCGGCGCATGGTTCAGTTACGAAGGTTCCAAATTGGGTCAAGGCCGTGATAATGTGAAAAAAATTATCGAAGATAATCCGGAATTGATGGAGGAACTCGAAGCCAAGATTTATGAGGCGTTGAAGAAGGAAAAAGAGGAGTAAAATCAATCTATCATTTGCCGGCATCCTATTTCATTCTAGGTTCCCGCGCGAATTCCTTACCATATGGGTTTGCGCTGTTTTTGCATGGGTCAATTTCCTTGAAGTTAAAGCGGCACTTCGGCTGAGCGCAGTAACCGCTTTAACTTGCCAGTGTTCCCGCGCGAAATAATTCGCGTGGAATATTTCCAAATTTACAAACCCATTTCCCTATAATAATTATTGTAGGCCATCGGGCTTATCAAACCCGAAGGGTGAGTCGCATCGACCCTCGATCGAAGACTCTTACAGAGAATGACAAAAAGATTTCTGAGCATCTGTCATTCTGAGGAGCAAAGCGACGTAAGAATCTTATACTTAGGATTGGAGATAATTCTTTTTCCAAAAAAAGTTAAAGTCAAGGTGAAGGTTAAAGTTAAAAATTGAGATCCCTCCCGCCTGAGGCGGACACGGCGTCGCTCCCTCGATAGTCATCGGGGTCGCTCTGCTCGTCCATAGGTCACGGTCACAGACTCAGTGAGACTCTCAAATGAGTCGGCGACCTTTGGAGATCCTCCATAGGAGTCGTATCGACCTTTGGGAAAATGACACTTTTCTTTCTTAGTTTTAGGTTTTTTACTTCAAGGTTCCCGCACAAATTCTTTGCCCTGTGGGTTTGCGCTGTTTTTGCATGGGTCAATTTCCTTGAAGTTAAAGCGGCACTTCGGCTGAGCGCAGTAACCGCTTTAACTTGCCAGTGTTCCCGCGCGAAATAATTCGCGTGGAATATTTCCAAATTCACAAACCCATTCCCCTATAATAATTATTGTAGGCCATCGATCAATATCCGAAGCAAAAAACACAAAAGCGCTCCTCTTTCCGGAACGCTTTTTATGACGGAAATATTTTCCCGGATCAAACCACGCCTTGTTCCAGCATGGCATCGGCTACCTTGATAAATCCGGCAATATTGGCACCTTTTTTATAATCGATATAACCGTCATCCAAACGGCCGTATTTCAATGTATTTTCATGAATGTTGTGCATGATGCGCTTGAGATAATTATCCACTTCTTCGGCCGTCCATTGCAAATGCATCGCGTTCTGCGTCATTTCCAATCCCGATACGGCCACACCGCCGGCATTTGCCGCTTTGCCGGGTACATATAAGAGTTTATTCGACTGAATGACTTCAATGGCCTTCGCCGTTAAGGGCATATTAGCGGCTTCCACTACCCCGGTCACGCCATTGGCAACCACCTGTTTGGCATCCTCTTCATCAAATTCATTTTGAATGGCACAAGGAATCGCCAAATCCACTTTTCGCTCCCAGGGTTTTTTGCCGGGGAAAAATTCCACGCCGTAACGCTCCGCATAGGGCTCGATAATATCCTGATTGGAAGCACGTAATCGAAGCATATAATCCACTTTTTCGCCTTTTACTCCGTCCGGGTCATAAATATAACCGTCCGGACCGGAAAGCGTTACCACTTTGCCTCCCAAATCATTTACTTTTTTGACAACGCCCCAACTCACATTTCCGAAACCGCTAATGGCAATTTCCATTCCTTTAATGGTTTTTCCAATGTTATTCAACGCCGCCTGGGCAAAATATACCACACCATAGCCGGTGGCTTCGGGACGAATGAGCGAACCGCCCCAGGCCAAACCTTTACCGGTTAATACACCTGTAAATTCGTTTTTCAATTTCTTATACATACCGAACAGATAGCCCAATTCGCGGCCGCCTACACCGATATCTCCCGCCGGCACGTCCGTATTAGGACCGATATGTCTGAATAACTCTTGCATAAATGCTTGAGAAAATCGCATAATTTCGGCTTCGGATTTTCCGCGCACACTGAAATCCGAACCTCCTTTACCACCGCCCATGGGCAAAGAAGTCAAAGAATTTTTGAAAGTTTGTTCGAAGCCCAAAAATTTCAAAACACTTAAATTAACCGTCGAATGAAAACGTAACCCCCCTTTATAAGGGCCAATCGCCGAGTTAAATTCCACCCGGTAACCGCGATTTACTTGGATTCGTCCCTGATCATCCACCCATGGCACCCGGAACATAATGACCCGTTCGGGCTCCACCATACGTTCCAAAATTTTCTTGCCTTTATATTTGGGCGTTTCTTCGATAAACGGAATAATAGTTTCCGCCACTTCTTCTACCGCCGATAAAAATTCGGTTTCGTGAGGATTTCTCGCACTCACATACGCCATAAAATCCGCAATCTCCGATTGATATTTGTTGTTCATTTTTATTTATTCAAAATTTTGCGCTAATTTAATCGAAATATGCTTACGCCATACACATTATGTTCGATTTATTCGAAATTTTGTTTTAATTTTCCTTTTTATATACCATATGTCAGGAATTTATATACATATTCCTTTTTGTAGAAAAAATTGTTCGTACTGCGATTTTTATTTTTCTTTGAATAAAAAACACGAACCGGATTTTTTTAATGCCTTGCGTACGGAATTGGCGCTTAGAAAAAATGAATTGCAAAACGAATTAATCGAAACTATCTACTTGGGCGGCGGAACACCATCGTATGCTTCGCTCGAACAATTGGAAAGGGTTTTTTATTGGATTTATACTTCGCTTCCCGTGGCACCCCATGCGGAAATCACACTGGAAGCCAATCCGGAAGATTTAAATCCGGCCGTTCTTGAAAAATGGAAATCGTTGGGAATTAACAGATTAAGTATTGGCGTACAATCATTTGAAGATAAATATTTACAATTATTGAACCGTTCCCATACCTCAAAAAAAGTGTTCGAAGGATTGTCCTACGCCCGGCGAGCGGGTTTCGAAAACATAAGCATCGACTTGATTTACGGCATACCGGGTATGGATTTAACCGAATGGGAAAAACAAATCGATTATTTTTTGGATTTATCCATTCCGCATCTGTCCGGCTATGCGCTTACGGTAGAAAAAGGCACCCTCTTGCATCATCAAGTAAAAAAAGGAATTATTCGCATGCCCGAAGACGAAATCTTCGAAGAAATGTTTTTCCTGTTAATCGATAAACTGGAAAAGGCGGGTTACAGCCATTACGAAATATCCAATTGGGCCAAACCGGGTATGGAAAGCAAGCATAACCGTTCGTACTGGTTAGGAAAAAAATATGCCGGCTTCGGCCCTTCGGCACATTCTTATGACGGCCTGACGATTAGAAAATGGAACAAGCCCAATCTTCATCAATATATTAAAAATATTACCGAAGGAAACCCATGGTACGAAACCGAAAAATTATCCGAAAAAGACCGGTTTAACGAATTGATTATGACTCGTCTAAGAACAGACGTAGGTGTTGATAATAAACATATTAAGTTAAAATTTCCGGCCTATTACGATTTTTTTAAACAAACGGCCACAAAATTACTTCACGAAAATAAGTTAATATATGAAAATGATTTTTGGCGTATTCCCCGACATGCCAAATTCATAACCGACGGAATTATCGAAGAATTTTTTGTAGTCTAATCCGGAAAAAATTATTTCCAAATTATCAAGTATATTTACAGACCTTCATAGACCTGCATAACCTTAAATGCTCAAAAACAAGCCATTTATTTATTAGATTCCTGCTGACCGTTTGTTTCCTGAACGGGAATGGCGGAATTATTATTTTGAGGTGCAGGAGGTGCGGGCGTTTCAATGGCTTCGGGGACCGCAATATCTTCTTTTTGTTCGGTAGATTTAAACACAATGGTATTTGAAAGCAAGATTAATCCAATCATCAATCCGAATAAGGTCCAGGTCGCTTTTTCAAGAAAATCCGTGGTTTGTTTTACCCCACCGATCATAGCTCCGCTTCCACCGCCGAATGTGGAATCCAAACCGCCTCCTTTCGGGTTTTGGACCATAATAACTACAATTAATAAAAATGCTACGAGAACTATCAACAAAAGAAAGACAATAAACAAGTTCATAACGCTAATTATTTTTTTTATTCAATAAAGATTTCACTTCTGAAATTCGCGATGCAAAGTAACGATTTTTTTCGGGATATTTCAACTTTAGTATTTCAAAAGCCCGGATGGCTTTTTCGTACTTCCCCTGTTTGACGAGCAATTCCGCCAAAGTTTCGGTCATAAGCATTCTGTTTTCACGCAAACTTGCCTCCGCTTCGGGCAAGGGTTTGGGTATAAAATTCTTATCCGGTTTTATTTTAGGTTGTTCGTTTAAAAATTTATCTATCAAAATTCTTTTCTTTCGTTTGGCATCTTGCGAAATTTTTTGTGGACCAAGAGACGTTCTTTTGCCCGACAGATACTTCACCCAATCCAAATAAGACATATTTTCGGGCGGCATTTCCGGATGTTTCTCTTCGGGCACGGAATGAAATTCTTCCGGCGTTTGCGATTGTGCGTCCGGCCGGTCAGCAGGGGCGGGTTCTTGAATTTGTTCGTCCAATGGCACCTCGGTATAATCGTGAATGAAGTCAAATAAAAACGCCCGGTCCGTGGTGACGGATGCGACCACAGGTAATTTTTTCTTGTATTTAACCGGATGATAATGCTTTAAATATTTCAAATAAAGCACTTGCGGGGCTTGAAAATACGGATATTTCTTTATTAAAGCTTGCAAAAATTCGGCATCTTCGGATTTAATCAAACCCGGCCGGTTCAGTAAATCGTATAATTTTTGCTTGTCCGTTACCATTTTGCCAAACTGTCGTTAAAAATGTCTTGCGTAATTTGTTCGATAATCACCTGATGCGCTTCGGCTTGCACATCCGATAAGAGTTTGTCGGCTGGAAAATCATAAAAGTACGAATAGGTTTTGGTATAATTATTTTCGGGATGCTTGTTGTCGGTAAACTCTATTTTTACACGGACCGTAAGCCGGTTGAGAGCGGCCGACTGGTCGGCGGTAGAGGCAGCCGGTTGCACGTCGTAATCCGTTACCGTTCCTGCAAAAATCAAATCGGCTTGACCTTCTTTATAGTCCAAATTGGTCATTTGCTGAATTTTATCCGACAAAGCCAAACGGAATTCATCGGCCAATCCCGGCACCACAAGCGAAGCATTATTTGAAAACGGTTGTACATGATAGGTTTTGACATCCGGCGCGATATTCACACCCGAAAACGTATAAATGCCGCAAGAATACAAAAGCGTAATTAATAAAACCGATGCCGCAATTTTTTTCATTGTAAATTATATTGCTTTATTTTTCTGTAAAGCGTCCGCTCCGAAATTCCCAATTCCTTGGCAGCCGGTTTCCGTTTACCGTTGTGTTTATCCAAGGCCTTTTTGATTAATTCTTTTTCGGTTTCCATCAAAGACAAGGTTTCCTTTTTCTCTTCTTGCTCCGGTTCCTGCTCTACCGTATAAACGGGCTCGTCCGGAGAAAAAGAATTTTCTTCCGCGGATTCATGGGAAGAAGCGGGATAAATGGCACGCTCAATGGCCAATTTGCCTTGGGTATCGGGCGGCACCAAAGAAAATACTTTGGGAGAATTATTCAACAAGCCGGAAACCACCGCTTTTATTTGATCTATTTCGTTTTTCATATCGAATATCAATTTGAAAATCAACTCGCGGTCTTTTCCGAAATCGAATTTCGAAGATTCTCCTTTTATTAAACCGGGCAAATTTTGTCCGTAATCGGGCAGATATTTTTTTAGGACTTCCGGCGTAATTTCTCTTTTTTCTTCGAGAATGGAAAGTTGTTCCACTACATTACGTAATTCGCGGATATTTCCCGGCCAATGATACTGCTTGAGGACTTGTTGGGCCTCGGGAGTCAAATGAATCCGAGGCAAATTATATTTATACGCGATGTCCGAAGCAAATTTTCTGAACAACAAAATGACATCATCACCCCGTTCACGCAGGGGAGGCAAAGGAATTTCGATGGTGTTTAAGCGGTAATATAAATCTTCCCTGAATTTTCCTTCGTCCACCAACCGCCGTAAGTCTTTATTGGTAGCCGCCACAATGCGCACATCCGTTTTCTCCACTTTCGACGAACCCACTTTAATGAATTCGCCGTTTTCCAACACCCGGAGCAAGCGTACTTGCGTGGTTAAAGGTAATTCTCCGACTTCGTCCAAAAACAAGGTTCCGCCATTGGCCACTTCGAAGTATCCTTTTCGTGTGGAAGTAGCGCCGGTAAACGACCCTTTTTCATGTCCGAAAAGTTCACTGTCTATCGTGCCCTCGGGAATGGCTCCGCAGTTAATGGCAAAATAAGGGCCGTGTTTTCGATGCGAATATTGATGTATTATTTTCGGAATGGTTTCCTTACCCGTACCGCTTTCTCCCGACACCAAAACGGTAATATCCGTCGGCGCCACTCTTACTGCACGTTCAATGGCACGATTGAGTTTCGGGTCGTTGCCGATAATTCCGAAACGCTGCTTGACGGCTTGAATATCTACTGGCATATAAAAGTTTTTAAATTAATTTTCCCAATAATGTGGCACCCGTGGTGTCTTCGATTTTCACTTGAACTAAATCACCCGGTTTTTCTTTTCCTTTTTTTGGAAAGACCGCTACGGCATTTTGTAGCGTTCGTCCCATCCAATGTCGATCCGATTTCTTGGAATCTCCCTCAATGAGCACTTCAAAAGTTTTTCCTACATACGACCGCATGCGCTCTTTGCTATGGGCATTTTGTCTGGCGATAATCTCATTTAAACGCCTGATTTTAATCCCACGGGGAATATCATCTTCATATTTTCGGGCCGCCAAAGTACCCGGCCGCTCGGAATAGGCAAACATAAAACCGAAATCAAATTTAACGGCATCCATCAACGAAAGAGTTTGTTGGTGGTCCGCTTCGGTCTCGCCGGGAAATCCGGCTATCACATCATGCGAAAGGGCTATATCGGGTACAGTCCGTTTGATAAAATCGATTAATTCCAAATATTCTTCGCGCGTATATTGGCGGTTCATTCGTTTCAAAATCCGGTTGCTGCCCGATTGAAAAGGAATATGAATGTACCGCCCTATATTCGGGTGCCGGGCAATAACTCGAATCACATCCCGGGTCATATCCTGCGGATTGGAGGTAGTAAACCGGATTCGCATACCGGGAAAACGGGTAGCCACTTCGTCCAAAAGCTGCGCAAAGCGAACGGCTTTTTCTTTTATATGCGGCGGCTGTTTCTCAAAATCTTTTTTCGGCCCGCCGCCATACCATAAATAACTGTCCACGTTTTGACCCAAAAGGGTTACTTCTTTAAATCCTTTCTTTTGAAGTTCTTCAATTTCCCTGAAAATGGTTTGAGGATTTCGACTACGCTCGCGTCCGCGGGTAAAAGGCACCACACAAAAACTACACATGTTGTCACATCCGCGTGTAATGGATACAAAAGCGCTGATTCCATTGGAATTGATATGCACGGGCGAAATATCATCGTAGGTTTCTTCCAAACTCAACAGTACATTAACCGCTTTGCGACCGTCTTCCAAATCTTTGAGCATGGACGGAAGCCGCCGATAGGCATCGGGACCTGCCACCAAATCCACTAATTTCTCTTGTTCCAATATTTTTTCCTTCAAACGCTCTGCCATGCATCCTACCAATCCTACTTTTAAATTCGGATTGATGCGTTTGATTCCTTTAAAATGCTTTAAGCGATTCCGGACGGTTTGCTCGGCTTTGTCGCGAACGGCACAAGTGTTGAGCAAAATCAAGTCCGCTTCTTTAAAATCAGTAGTAATACGATATCCCTGCCCCTCTAAAATACTGGCAATAATTTCCGAATCATTGGCATTCATCTGGCATCCGTATGTCTCTATATAAACCGATTTTAAGCCGTGGGATTTCTCTCGCGCCTTGACCGGAATCATTTCAAATGTATGCGGATTTTTCTTCATCATTTCAAAGTAAAGTACGCAAAGTTACGAATAATTTATGACAAAATGTCATAATTGCAGCGGGGAATCTTAAATTTTTCATCTGTCCGGATTATTTTTATATGACTACCGGCGATGAAAATTTTATTTAAAAAAATTAAAGACAAAAATATGTTTTCATCCAAAATCCTCCTTGTACCGTTTTCAACTGACCGCCTATTTATGAACGAGTAAGTTCTTTTTTTGTTTATGAAAAAACCCGAAAGATTTGACGCTTAGCCGGATTTTTAATAGTTTTACGCATTTTGATTGGTTTTATGATTTCGCAGGAGACATATTATTTGATGGCCTTGACCCGCATCAAAGGATTGGGTTCTTTGCGAATTAAAAAATTATTACAATTTTACGGCGATCCCAAAAAGATTTTCGATGCCTCTTTCGATGAATTGGAAAAAATCATAGGCCGGATAAATGCCCGAAACATTAAAAATTTCGATGATTTTGATTTGGTCGATAAAGAAATAAAATACACCCGAAAGCACGGATTAGACATATTGAGCATCTTCAGCGAAAATTATCCCGCCAAACTTTTACATATTCCCGATTTGCCTATCATCCTATTCAAAAAAGGTTCCTATAATTTTGAATCACCAAGGCATTTAAGCATCGTGGGAACCCGTAAAATAACGCCATACGGCATGAAATTTACGCATCAATTCGTCAGCGATTTATCGCCGTATAATCCTGTTATTGTCAGCGGTTTGGCCTTCGGGATTGATATTGAAGCCCACAAAGCCGCTTTGGAAAACGGTCTTCTTACCGTGGCCGTAATGGGGACTTCATTTCAATCGATATATCCCGACGTGCATGCCGAATACTTCGGCCGAATCACGGAAAACGGGGCGGTTTTAAGCGAATTCTGGTCGTATGAACAAACCGAAAAACAATTTTTTGTCCGCCGCAATCGTATTGTAGCCGGCATCTCCGAAGCCACCGTTGTGGTGGAATCCGGAATCAGTGGGGGTGCATTGATTACGGCCCAGTTGGCTTTTGATTACAATCGCGATGTATTTGCCGTACCGGGGCGGGTAACCGACACCTACAGCAAAGGTTGTCATGCCATCATCAAAAAACAAATTGCCAAGATTCTTACCGGTGCCGAAGATATCGTGACGCAAATGAATTGGGCGTTGGAAGAAAAACCGCCCGCACCGGTGCAGAAAAAATTGTTTGTGGACCTCAATCCCGATGAAGAAAAAATCGTGCATTTCCTTCGGGAAAACGATGCCGAACATTTGGATATCATCGCTTTGGAAACCGGCATGCCCGTATCAAAAACCTCCCAATTACTCATGATGCTTGAACTCAACGGCGTGGTACAGAGCATTCCCGGAAAGAAATTCAAATTGCTCTAAAACATTTATCGTAATTTTGCCAAAAAAATAATCGAATGGACATCAGAAAATATTTGGATAGCACCTATCTAAAAACCGCCGAACAAGCGGGTCTTTCCGAAGAAGAAAACCGTAAAATCGTTGAAAAAACCATACAAGAAGCCATTGACGAAGGATTTTATTTAGTCATGATACGACCAGAATACGTAAAACTCGCCCGGAAAATGATTGATGAAGCCGGAGCGGATGTCAAAGTGGGCACGGTTATCGGATTTCCGGAAGGTACCGCTCATTGGTTGGCCAAACTGGAAGAAGCCAAAAAAGCCATTGCCGACGGAGCCGATGAATTGGATTTCGTAGTTAATTACGAGGCATTTAAAAACGGCAATACCGACTTGGTCAAAAAAGAAATTTTCGAAGGCACTCTATTGGGATTGAAAAACGGAAAAGTGGTCAAATGGATAATCGAAGCCGCCGCCCTCTCCGACGACCAAATAGCGGAATTGACCCAACTTATACGCAATACGGTTTTACAAACAATAGGACTTGGTGCGGCAGATAAAGTATTTGTAAAATCATCTACCGGTTTTTATCAAACTCCCGACGGTTCACCCAACGGAGCCACCCCGCATAACATTAAAATTATGTTGGAAAATGCCGACCCGCTCCCTGTAAAAGCCGCCGGCGGCATTCGCAGTTATGAAGATGCGGTGAAAATGATAGAAATGGGCGTCAAACGAATCGGTACTTCATCGGCAAAAAAAATTGCCGAGGGTGGTAAAGCGGACGGCGGTTACTGAAATTATTAAAATTTCTTTGTTATAAAACACCGCAGCTACGCACTCTTTTTATTTTTCCAATAATTTCTGAATCTTATCCATATTAGGCGTAAGGATGACTTCGATACGCCTGTTTTTGGCCCGGTTTTCAGGCGTATCATTAGGCGCAACGGGATGGTATTTGCTCCGTCCTGCGGCTATTAAACGTTTCGGGTCGATGTGTTTGTTTTTCAACAATTGACGAACCACCGTGGTCGCCCGCTTCACCGATAAATCCCAATTATCTTCAATGTATTGATTGCCCCGGTAAGGCACATTATCGGTGTGTCCTTCAATCATGATTTCGATATCGGGATTTTCGGCCAATACTTTGGCAATTTTCGTAATGGCATGGGTACCTTGTGAGCGCAATTTCCAACTGCCCGAATCGAATAATAATTTATTCTGCATCGACACGTAAAGTTTACCGTTTTTCATGTGTACTTGTAGCCCTTGTTCCTTAAATTCATCCAAAGAAGCATTCAAACTTTCTTTTACCCGGTTGAGCAATGCATCTTTTTCGGCTATCAATTGTTCCAATTCATTGATTCGCGCGGAACGCTCGGCCAATTCTTCTTGCATTTTTTCGAGCAATTCCCGCTCCTTGGCAAGCCGTTTTTCCTTTTCTTCCAATTGACGAATCAATTCGCGTGTTTTAATCGATTGGGCTTCCAGGGCCGTGGAACTCTTTTGCGATAAGGCCTCATAGGAAGCTTGCAAATTTTTATATGCCTTTTCGGTCGAAGCATAGAGTTGCTTCAAGGTTTCGTACTCTTGTTTTAATCTTTTATAGTCGGCCATGATTTTTCCCGATTGGGTTTCCAATTGAAGCAAACGACTTTTCAAACTGTCATTTTCCTCTTCCATATCGGCCAACTTGGAGCGATTTGTGTAATACTTTTCTTCTAATTCGGCATACTTCTGTTTACTCACACACGAAGTAAATAAAACCGGAAACAGCAGCCATATTAATACAATTTTTTTCATATTTATAAAAATTTAAAGCAAAAATAAAGCGAAAACACCGGAAATAATAATTAATTTAATAAACCGGTAGGCCATGATATAATTTTTACGGTAATACAATAAGCATTCGATTATCAACATAACGAAAAACAAATAAAGAAAGTATATAAAACGGGAGGGCAAGTGAAGTTTGACGGCGAGTAATAAAACAATGATCACCATAGCCGCAAGGGAATAAAACATCCGGCTTTGAAATTTTTCGCCTTTTTCGACTAAAACGGTTTTTATATTCCCGGCCACATCACCGCGCAAGGTAAGGTGATTTTTGACCGATTCTTTCATCAAAAGAAGTAAAATAAACAACACCCCCGCCCAAATCACAAAAGGGTTCCATGCTTTGAAAAACAACATGACTCCGAAAAAAGGATATGCCGTTAAAAAGGTAACACCTATCTCTCTCCAAAACGGCCGTGATTGAATTTTGTGGAAATAAATCCAAATCAAAAAAATATAAACGGCAAAAAAAATCATGGCGCGCCAAGAAATAAAAGCCGCCAATACGAGTGTAAGAAAATTAAGAAAGAAATAGAGGTATAATTTTTTTGACATCGATAATTCCCGTTCCAATAAACTTTGTTGCGGTCGGTTAATCCAATCTCTTCTGATATTATAAAAATGATTAATGATATAACCTGCAGAAATCGCGCTTCCGGTGGCCAATAACATAAAAATAAATTTATGATGCCATAACAAAGTCCAAAAACTTTCATGGGGCACAAATACATAATGGGCTGCCAATAATTGAGCAGCCAAAAGTACTATTACATTAGGCAATTTGACCAAAGAGACGAGACCGGAAATTTTTTCATTGACGTCCATTTTGCGGACATTTAAAAGCGGTAAATTACTTCGATTTTGTAAGATTTGAGTTGTTCTTTGGTTTTTTCGATATCATCGGTAAAGCCCAAAATAAAACCGCCTCCACCCGAACCGCATAACTTTAAATAATAATCTCCGGTTTCCATTCCTTTTTTCCATATATCCAACATTTTCACGGGAATCATGGGTTGGAAATGATGGTAAACGGTTTTGGATAATTGACGAACATCTTTGAGCATTTTCTTGAAGTCGCCGCTAATAAAATGTTGAACGCCTTGGTTAGTATATTTGACAAATTCTTCCTTCATGATTTTTCGAAAACCTTCGTTTTTCAATTTTTCCATGAAAATTTGTACCATAGGACCTGTTTCGCCCGTTTGTCCCGAATCGATAAGGAATATTGCGCCTTTTCCCCGGGGATTTTTTTCCGGAATACCCGTGGCTTCCAATTGTTTTTTGGAATGAATCAGAATAGGAACACTCAAATAACTGTTCAAGGGGTCCAAACCCGAACTTTTGCCGTGAAAAAAATCTTCCATCGCGGCAAAAATTTTCTTTAAACGAAGTAATTTTTCGGATGTTAAATTTTCCAGTACGGATATTTTATTTCGTGCATAGCGTTCGTACACCGCCGCCACGATTGCGCCCGAACTGCCGACGCCATATCCTTCCGGAATAGTGGAATCGAAATATAAACCGTCATTCAAATCCTTTTCGAATGCTTCGAAATCCAAATCGATTAAATCGGGCTCACGTTCAGCGCGTGATTTGAGATAATGAAAGAATTTGCGCAAATTCTCGTTCGAACGCTTCTGGTGTTCATCCTGCAAATCCGATTTTTTCAAGCCACCCCGGTAATACTCGTAAGGAATGGCCAAACCTTTGGAATCTTCAATAATTCCATATTCTCCGAATAAAAGAATTTTAGCAAAATAAAGCGGGCCTTTTTTCATAAAAATAAATTATCCGGAATCAAAATTACGATTTTATTTGATACCGTAGGTCAATTTCATGGTTATACTGGCGGTTTTTTCTTTGGAAGATGTATTAAAAGTGCCTCCCCATGAATAATCTTCGTCGGAATATTGTCCCGTAATTTGAAAAACACCCATCTTGGCATGAATGAGTTTGCCCAAATGCGCACCCGAATTTTCGGCAATTTTTTCCGCTCGATTTCTAGCATTTTCCGTGGCTTTGGATATCATTTCCAATTTCAAATCTTCCAGCTTGGTATAATAGTACCGGGGCGAATACGAATAAAATTTTACACCTTTATTCAAAAGTTCCGTAATTTCTCTTCCCACTTTTTCCACGGTTTCCACCTTTTTGGACTTCACGGTTACATTTTGAGTGAGTTCGTAACCCAAAAATTCTTCGCCGGCATAATTGCCGTTTTCCAAATAAATAGGCCTGGTTTTATTGGTGGTTTGTACCGCGGAAAATACGATTTCATCTTTATCTATTCCTTTCCCTATCAAATATTTCTCTACAATTTCTTTGTCGCGATTCAAACGATTGTATGCCCTTTTTATGTCTTGATCAAAAGCCGAAAAACTGCCTTCCCATACAATCAAATCGGAAGTAAAATCCGTTTTGCCCAAACCTACTACGGAAATCTTCTTTTCGCTCTTATTGCGATGCATAAATGCATTCCCCAAAAGATAAGCCGCAATGACAATGGCAAGAGAAAAAAGCAAGGCGGAGATAATATTGCTTCGATTCATAAGAAGTTGATTATTAACAAATATAATAAAATTTTTCTCATGCTTGTGTGACAGGACCGTTTATTTGTTTCATCATTTAAAAAACCGACCGCAAATTCCGTTTTGATATAAGGATATAAAAACTTTGATGAATGAAAATTAGACAGGTATTATTAAGGTTCGTAAAAGCAAAAACCGCCCCTTTCGAGGCGGTTTGTAATATGTATTATAAGGATGAAAACTTTATTGCTTGATTATCACATTATCTACACGGTAAGTGCCCGTTTTTCCGTAAGTACCGCTTCCACTGTAACGGAAACCGATATAAACGGTCTGTCCGGCATAAGCCGACAAATCGATATCGCCCGAATCAATCCAAGCGTGATTGGGATCGGTTTGGGTGGCTATTCGTGCATTTAAGGGCGCCCATGTAGCACCTTGGACGTCATAACCGTTAAAATCGGTGGAAACAAAGACTTCCAAAGCATCATGCGTCCAATATGCTTTGGCCGTTTGGAAAGTTAATTTCATACCATTCGAAACGGAAACGGGCGGCGAAATTAACCAAGCGATATTTTGGGCTTCATTGCTCCGGTAAGCACTCATTTGGGCATAATGATTCACCGTGCCCGAATAAAAACCGCCTTGCCAGGTGCGCGTACCGGCTTCGGCATAGTTATACCAGTCTTGCAAATTTATTTCCTCGTTTTTCTCCGTCGTGCCGAAAGTTTCCAACAATACCGGTGCGTCGCAG
Source organism: Flavobacteriales bacterium (assembly GCA_027067965.1). Taxonomy (GTDB): domain Bacteria; phylum Bacteroidota; class Bacteroidia; order Flavobacteriales; family Flavobacteriaceae; genus JAADED01. The sequence continues at coordinate 168,619 of JAMOUV010000010.1, forward strand.
CGTTCTTGTTCCATTTGCACATCATAAATATCGCGCATGATAATTTGAAGTTCGTCATTCGTAATGGTACCGTCATGATCGGCATCATAACAACTCAGGATACCTGTCAGGGTGCCGCTACCGTAACGCACATGCGCATCGGCAAAATTGGCATAACCGCTTGTACGTACAATTACGCCGTTATTCGAACTACATGATACCAACATGCGGTTAGCCGAATGCGGCCGGGGACGACTGCTATGACTATCGCTAAAAGCAAAATTTTCTTTGACCGCATAATCATGGAATTTTACATCGGTGATTTTAACCAATTTACCGACCATATTATAATTCAATCCGCCAATTTGCACTTCTTCCGGTTGCACTTCTTCGGTACGGTCCATAAAGAAAATATGGTCCTGGTCGATTTCATCCGTGATGCGGCCTATTCTTCCATGGTAAATATCTCCCAATTGTATTTCGCCGTTTTTGATTCCCACATACAAGTCCTTTACTTTGATGCGCATTTTTGCACCGCGATGATATCCTCTCAAATACAAATCGCGCATATTCAAATTCAATTTGATGCCTCCGCTTTGGTCGGCAATATAAACGGCTTTATACAGATTACCGCTTTTGTCCGATGCGGTAACCTTGGCTTCTATAATCCAATCATCGGTAATTTGAACCAATTCGTTGGACCCCAAAGCCGATTTCAAATCCGAAATACGGGCATTAGGAGTCAAAGCCGAAGCGTCGCAAGTCGGTGTGGAACCGTCGCAACGCGAACCGTTCATTTGTACATCGGAAAGATCACGGATATATATCTGAAACGTGTTTCTATACTTTCCCAGTACTGCCGTTACACTCCCTTTACCGGAAGGAACTTTGGTCTTGGCAAAATCGGCATAACCGCTATTACGCATGACCAAATAAGTTCCCGAACAATCTTCCACATATTTATTTACGCCGCTCAATCCCTCCAAACTATAGGTGGAACATAAATCGGATTTCCGGAATTGCACGTCTTCGAGTTTGATTAAAGTATTCAAATAATTATCACCGTTGGTTAAAATTTCCGAAATACTTACCACGGTAGGCGTAATTTCCACCGGTGCGTCACAGGAAGCAAAGACTCTGTTTTTTACTTCGGTAGGAGGAATCCTGCCGATACGTGTACCGTAGCCCGTGTCGTAAGTCATTCCCAGTTTATACACGCCCCGGTCTTTACCGATAAAAAGTCCTTTTACTTTTATCAAAACCTTTTTGCCCACCGGATAATCCACATAAAGATTGCGTTGGTCCAAAGACACATAAATTCCCGCCGAGGGCGACGAAGGTGCATCCTGAATCACCATAGCCGTATAATAATTTCCCGCCTCATCGGACGATACTACATATCCTTCGATAACCCAATCCTGCTGAATTTGAACAATATCACCCGTAGGCGAAAGAGCCAAGATATCCGAAATATCGGCATTGGCCGTCAAGCCCTGACTCGGACAATCCAATTGAGGTTCCTCCCAAGTTTTTTCGCAAGACGACATCCCAATCAATCCGGATGCTATTAATACATAGGTAAAAAATTTGACTATATTTTTCATGATTATTCTTATTTTCATTAATTAAAATCTTAAACTTAACATCACAAAATAATTGCGTCCGTAACTCATCCAATATTTATTGCCGAACACCGGAATTTTATTGATTTTTTCATCCACATAGAGTTCCGGATAACTGGCTTTCCTGGATTGTTCGAAGCCGCCGGTAGGGTTCACTTCATTCAAAAGATTATTGGCCAATACAAACAAGCCGATATAATAATCTTTCACTTTCCATGATTTTCCACCGATAAGATTCAAGTGAGTGTATTCTTTTATTTTTTCCTGAGCCAATAAATCTTCCAATATTTCATCGTTTACCGCCGGAATATCCCAATCGTCACGTCCGCGGTAATCGGTTATTTTGCCGTAAGGTTCGTTGGTATCGGGATTTAGATAAAAGCGTTCGGTACGAAGTATGGGACTTATATTGATATAACTGTGATTAAAATAATTAAAATTCAATCCGACAAACCAGTATTTAGGACTTCTGTATTCCACTCCGATGGAAGCGGCATGTTGAGGCCCGTTAGCCAAACGGTAGCCCTTCAGATTAGACACTCCCAAATAAGTGGCGTCAAATAAATCGGAAGCCACATACACATCGGGATTGTTGTCATACACATGTTTTCCCAAGGCCAATGCACCGGTCAATTTCCATTCGGGCGTAAGTTGGGTTTCAATGCCCCACTCCAAACCTTCGTAAAATCGCGCCTCGCCGACAACCATTTGGGTCAGGAAGAAGGCATTACCGTTTATGCTGGACGGAATACCGGGCACGCCGTTCAATGAAATGCCTTCGGCGAAGAATCTTTGTATCTCTGTGAAATTATCAATCTTGGTCAAATATCCCGTCAATCGCGATTTGAAATACGGCGAACGGAAAATGTAAGACACATCCACACTACCTATTTGTTCGTTGGAAATATCGGGTATCATTGCACCACTCACTCGACTGTTGTAATATACATTTCGCATGTCGGGCGCCTTGGATTGATAAATTAAATTGGCATTCACCAAATGGCGACCGGTGATTTTGAATGTAGCGCCGGCTTTAAACGCATATTCGTTGAAAAGTTTGGCTTCGTTTTTTCCGTAGGAATCTTCGAACAACGGATTTTTAAACAAACCTTCGCGTTGATATTGTGTAAAACCACCTGAAACGGCACCATATACATCCAAGTACTTGCCCGAATACTGCAGTTGTGCAAATGCTTGGGCCCGTGTGCCGTCAATTAAGAAATTATAACCGAACTTATCTCCTACACCCACTTTCCGGTTGGGATTATTCAGATCGTTATCTTCCAATCCCGCCGGTGCATACGGATTGCGGTCGATGAAAAACGGTGCGCCCAATAAATCGTCCATCCGGGCAAAACCTTCGGAATTGACTTTCTGAATAAGGTAGGAAGCATTCAAAATCAATTTGTCCGAAAATCGTTTGTTAAAATTGGAAGTCAAATAAAAATTGTCGTCTTTTATGACATCATCATATAGATAATATCTTGCGCTTCCACCGTCGGCCGTGTTGCTTTTATTGGCTTGATAAAGATAATGCCAATCAATTTGACCTTTTTCGGTAAATTCATAATATAAATTGGCCGCTTCGGCTTCGTTACCTTTAGATAACCAATAAGAAGGCAAATACCGGTAATAAGTAGGGTCGGGATTATTGGCATTATAATAGCCGATTCGACTATTGGCTATACTTACTTGGCGATATGCCAAACTGGTTTGCAAAGAAGTGTTTTGATCGATGGTCCAATTATGAGTCAATATAAGGGTCGGGGCCAATAATTTTTTTACGCGTGCATTTCTTCGTTTTCCGTTTTGAAAACCCCAATAAGCATTATATCGCGGGTTTTTGTATTCATACACTTCCATGGTATTGGGAGAAGATTTTCCTCTTACATTGGGCGTAACGAAAACACTGAGATTAAAACTATGGTTGTCATTTATTCTTTTCTCCGCTGCGAGGAAAATACTTTTTGCATCATAAAAGGTTCCTTCAAAATATCCTTGATCGGCATACCGGAAGGAAGCCAGCGAAGCAAAAGCCCAACCGTTTTTCATCATACCGGTTGCATAAGTTCCCATCACGCGGTGTTGATAACTTCGATTGGTAATGGCATAGGAAATCTTTTTGCTTCTTCTAATATCCGATGCTTTGATATTATAATTCACACCGCCAAGCGGTCCGGGAATGCCGTAATCGGCGGGCACCATATTTTGAAACAATTCCCGGGCGCGCATTACGTCGTTAAGTCCGCCCCAAGTGGACCACTGCGGCCTGCCGTCATATAATTGGTTAAACGGCACGCCGTTAAAATATACGGTTGAATACTTGGAATCCATTCCACGCAAGCTGAACCGTGCGCTACTGAATTGAAAGGATGTGGCACGCGAAAAAGCATCTTGTCCCGAATGTAAAATTCCGGAGATGTTTTCTGCATTTTCTTCATCACTTTCCAATTCCTGTTCACTGATATTAATCACGCCCATTTCCACATTTTCGGGCAAGGCGGGCCAAAGCATTATTTCGCCCAAATTCAAGGTTTCGCCGGGTTTTACCACCACCTGCATGACCACACTTTCATAACCGTCTTTTTCCATTTGGAGTGCATATTCTCCCGCAGGTGCATTTTCCAATACAAAGCCCCCGTCGCGGTCGGTAAAGGTTTCTATTTTTGTACCTTGAATAAATACCTTGACTTTTTCAATTCCTTCGGCCGTGTCGGGTTCAACCACCTTTCCGGTTATTTTTCCCGTTTCTTGTGCCGTTAAGGTTAATGAAAACAGCAACAGCAAAAAACTAACAATCGATTTCATGATACTTATTTGAATTTTTATGTTTCAAGGCAAATTTAGGTTTTTATTTGTTAGAAATAAAAAAACATAAGTCATCATCGGGCTAAAAACCGGAGCAAAATAAAAAACCGCCCCGAAAAGGCGGTTATTTAGTGGAGTCGGAGGGACTCGAACCCTCGTCCGGTCAAGTTCCAGACAAGCTTTCTACATGCTTAGTCCGCGATTATATCTCGACCGCAAGCCGTCCACGGACAGACTACTTACGGCCCAGCCGCTTAATTTTTCGGAACGGTTTAGCGGCATCGCCGTTCCTAGGTTTACTTTACGGAGCCCCTGCACCGGACGCCGTAAACCAAGGCATCCGAGGGACTTCTCGCCTTCCGGCCTTGCCGGAACTCGGCTTAATTCCTACTATACTTCGGAATTAAGCAGCGAGAGCAAAGTTAGCTTCGCCGTTTATTTGTCGCTTGGGGCTTGATTAACGAGGGAACCCCAACCTCGGCATGCTTACTTGTCAAAGATCCTTGCCGTCGAAACCGGTCGACCCCATATGTTTACTATCAAAAAGTGTGCCTAAAAATAGTACTCGGGGCGGGACTTGAACCCGCACGGGCATTACTGCCCATTGGATTTTAAGTCCAACGCGTCTACCAATTCCGCCACCCGAGCCCTATTAAAAAAAAGAGCGGGAAACGGGACTCGAACCCGCGACTTCCACCTTGGCAAGGTGGTGCTCTACCAACTGAGCTATTCCCGCATTATGCGGATGCAAATATACAAACTTTTTATAATTTCAGTCAAGCGTGATATTGATTTTCTCCTCCAAATCCCAATTGGGCCTTACTTCTAATATTTTGGGATAATGAAATACCGGTTCGGGCTGGCGACGTGCTTTCAAATCGCCCGGGTCCCATACTCCGTTTTGATTTAAATCCCAAATTATCCTGATTTTATACCTGCCGGGCGGTAAATACCTAAAAAGATAAGTTCGGGCCCGCGATTCGATTTGCCGGACTACACGTTTTTGAGTGGATTCATATAATTGAACAATAAGCGGAGATTGGCCGGGAATCGTATCGAGGACGAGTTTTAAGTTTCCAGTTTTTCTACTCATCTCGTATTCCACTTGATGCGTTAAGGTATCGGAATGGGTGCCGCCTAAAAAATCATGCAATGCACCCGGTTTGATTAATATACGGTAGGTTCGTTTTTCTTCATCATAAGGAATGACAAAATAAACACTTCCGTTAGATTGCAATCCTACATTAAATGTGGTCTGCGGTGTGATTCTGATCCGGGAACTATCTATTTTGACCAACGGAATAGTAGGATATAAAAACAAAGTATCCAAGGGATAAAGTTTCGGGCTATTAAACCTGAACAACAAGGTATCTTTTTTTTCTTTTTGAACCACACTAAGGGTTTGGTAAACGGTGTCTTTATTCTCGGTGATTACAAACCGCAAGGTGTCGCCTTTCTTCGTTTGCTTTATCCAAACATCGGCATGCGTCCCGCGCGTATAATGTTTTACGGTCTTTCCCTTCACATCCACGTCCAATTCCCTTGAAGGACGCGAAAGTTCCAATGCCCATTTATGCATGGTTTTTTGCTTCAAATCTTTGACTTTTAACGGCATTTTCTCCGGAAAAAGAATTAAATGCACCTCTTTGTCTCGCGGGATTTTTATTTTTTCATTCAAAAAAGCGATTTGTTCTTTCCCCGGCTGATAATTCAAACTACCGTTTTCGTCGGAAAATGCGACCAAAATATAATCGCCCGCAGCCAAGTTTTCAAAAATAAAAGAACCGTCCTTTCGTACACGGGCCAAATAATAGGGCTTGGCCACGAACAGTAGCGAATCGGTATAGGAATCGGCGGGATATAAGCCGGCAATTATTTTTTCGGGTAAATCAAAATCGTAAGAAGGTTTTACGGTGCCCTTTAAAGTTAAGGAATCCAGATGGGGACCGGTGGAAAAAACATAGGTGTAATCTTTTAAGATATTGCCTTCATGATAATCTTTAATGGCATCGTTAAAATAAATGGTGTAGGTGGTATTGGGGCGTAATTTTTCCTTAAATCGGATTTGTATTTTTTTGTCCGCATAGCCCGAGGGTTTAATTTCCGGTGGCTTTTGGAGCGGCGGCGAAATTACAATTTTTTGCAAGGGATTGTCCAAAGTAATAAACTCATCGAATTTGATAATAATACGGTCCCGGTTGAAATTCACGGTCCCCGACGGCGGAAAGGCGCTCAAAACTTGAGGCGGAGTTGTGTCTTTATCTCCTCCGGATGGCATTCCTTGTCGCGCACAATCGGTAAGCAGGTAAAAAACCGATAAAAAAAGAAATATGTAAGATAATTTTTTCATCTGCCCCAAAATAATTATTTATCGGATATTACGCCAATTTTTAAAGAAATTTTTTGATGCATCATTTATAAAATCGGTGTGTTGATATTTATTCCGGTAATTCGTTATGTCTTGCGGAGTTAAGAGACCGGTTTTGTCTCTATGTTGCAAGTGAAGAGCAAGATAAAACAAATTATCGGGATGGACTTGCACCAATTTTTTCGATTCTTTGTATGCTTTCGAATAATTTTCATACACGTCGCGATAAATTCGCATCAATACATAACTTGCTTCGGTGGCAATGACCGGATTGCTATGTCCGCTTAACTCCCGGAGGTAATCAAGTCCTTTTTGAATATCGCCGTCGGGAATGGTGAGGAAATAAGGATACAAATACCAATATTTTTCGCGGCCATAACCGGTGGAAAAAAGATAAATCGCTGCGGTGAGTTTGTAATAAGGCGAATATTCGGCCGAATCCAAGGAAGTTTGGATTCGCCTGGCCGTTTTGTGTGCCGAACGCAAAGCATCTATAAACCGGTCTTCTTTGAATGCCAAACGATAATCGAAACCGTAAGTCATCAAAGCGATATATGAACGCTCTTCATTATTTTTCTTATAAAATTCATTGGCTTGATTAAGGAAATTGACCAACGAATCATGATAAATTTTTTTATCATTGGAAATGACATATAACCACCAATAATAATTTACATGAAAAAAGAGATATTCACCCCGCCGAACGGTTGATTTGTTTTTCTCCATATAATCCTTGGCTTCCTTAAACCGGAAATCATGCATCAGGGATAAACTATGATATAAAGGCGACCCTTTTTGTAAAAAATTATCTTGGCTTTGTGCAAAAACCGGCATCATACCCATCCATAAGATGATAAAAAGATTTTTCATATTCCTTACATCAGAATTTCATGGACTCCGTGATAAACTTGAGCCCGTTTTTGTCGGCGTTTCTTTTTGGCAATTCGTTGGGCTCGTTCATATCCGCCTTGGTAATAGCGCTGAATCCACGGATAAAAAACAAAAAAACTTTCCGTAAAAGAAAATCTGACGGCATCTCTGGCAAATAAATAAAACAAGGTGGCATTCAAAGCAAATGAATTAATGCCGTTCTTAATATCTCCCGCATAAATTTGTCCCAAACCCGGGATGAAAATACTCAACCACTTGGCCGTTACCGGATTGGGGCGCATTAAATTCTTTTTCGTAAACAAACTATCCAAACGGGCAAGGGCCAAGCTATCGCCGGGATCGATAATTTGAACGAAAGTTTTTTTGGCTTCGTCATATTTTTCTTCCGCAAAATAAACGGTTCCTTTAAGAAAAATTAAGTTTTTCTGTTGGCGGGACGTAAATTTACCGCGGTAATTCAAAATGCCCAATAAAGCCAATTTATATTGATGACGCAAAATCAAAGCGGAAGTTTTTCTTAAAAACCATTCTGTTTTGGTGCTATCGTCGGATTCCAGTTTTTGCGCCACGTCAAAATGGTTGTAGGCCCTTTTAAAATCGCCTTTCCCGAAATAGGCCATGCCGAGTTTTCCGTTAATTCGGCCTAACTGCGATTTGTCGGCGAAAAAATATACGCGCGAATAGAATTTAGCGGCCGAATAATAATCGCCTTGTTCCATAAACTTGTCGGCTACTTGTTCGGTTTGCTCCAATGTCTGACTCCATACGGCGGCCAAACCGAACAAACTAATTATCAAACTTAATAACCGACTTGATTTCATCTTCAATTTCATCATCGATTCTTTTGTTGTAACGCTTTGCGGCTTTCGCCGAACCGTAAATATTCCCCAAATAAAATCCCAGTCCCAGTGTGCCGAATATCCATCCACGGGTACTTTTCAGTCCTTCTTTATGAAAACCTCGATAGGCCTGCCAAACATTCAAACCCGTAAATAAGAAGGCAATAAGCGCATCGCCATAATTTTTGGTATAAACTTTTCCAAGTCCGGGCACTACGGCTGAAAGTGCCCCCGCCACAAAAGGACTCTTGGTTTTCGCCTCCAAACGCCGTTGCAATGCCGTGCCGAACTGATGATAAACGGGCGAGGGATTCGCCATATGCCGTTTGTAATATTGCCGGGCCTCATTCCAATCTTTTTTCAACAAATAAATTCCCAATATCCAAGTTTGTTTTTGAATACTATCCAGATTTGACGTTTGCAACAACTTGTTTGCCGTATCCAATTCGTTTAAAAACAAATGGGCTACGATGCCGGCCTTTTGCACTTCGGGTTTCAATGTGTCGAATACGGAAAAATATTGATGAAAATAACCGGCCGCATGAAAATAATCATCTCTTTTCAAATATGCCTGCACGATTTTATATTTGGCTTGCCAATCCTTGGGATTCAGAAATAAAACCCTTTGAAACTCTTCGATGGCATAATCATACTGGCCTGTTTTAAAAAGGTATTCGGCAAATTTTTTGCTATGGGCATAATCAAATATATTTTCAGGGGCTTGAATGGTATCGGGTTGTTTGTTTTGCAATGTATCGGTTATTTCATTGCCGGACTGGGCTAACAAACCGCCGTATATCAAAAAAAGAAGCCAAAAATTACTCCATCGGATCTTCATATTTCATGATTTTTTTATTAAGAGGATAATGACCGTAAGCCGCAAAAGGAGAACATCGCATCAATCGGTCCATGCCTTCGAGAAAACCGGTCAGCACGCCGTGTTTTTGGATGGAAAGTATCATATAGGTAGAACAAGAAGGATAAAAAACACAAGAATCCACATCCTGTGACGAAATAAAATTTTTATAAGTCCAATAAAACAATCCGAATAAAAATTCCAATTCGTTACTTGCATTTTTCAAGGGCTTTGAAAAATCATGATGATGTCCTTCGGGCACATCGAATACCGTTTTTAATTTAATCATATAATCCGGCGGTTCATTAATTTGTTGAGCCCTAACGCTTAAGGTACTTATTAATAGGAAAATCGTAATAATTATCGTTTCCTTTTTCATCGATTTTTATATTTTTAAACTCCGACTTTTGGATGGTTTCGTTGCCCTGATCGTCATAGAAAAATTGAATCATTCGGGTAGGAAACATAATGCCACTTATGTTTTTGTACTCTTCAAAAAATTGTTTACTCACCACCTTGTCGTCCACTCCGTAAAAGATAATACCGGTAATCAAGCCGTCTTTGTTGGCAATGAGGATTTTTCCCACGTATTTTCTGAAATTTTCGGGCGGCAACCATGTCGAAATAACCAATCCGTTATCTTCTTCCACATCGGTCAATTGGTAACCCGAGTTTTCCAAACCGTAATATTGAATGGCATTTTTGAGCACCAATGCGAAAATAGTCGTTTCGGGCGGAGAAGGATTTTGCGAAATATTTATCAATTTTCCGTCCTTGATCACATAGAGCATTTTGTCTATCATGACATAGGTTTCTTTTTCGGGAAACCAAATATCCGAAACCAATTTTCCGGTGGTGTTATCATAATAAATAGTGCCCTTATTAAGGGTATATTTTCCGTCGGGATAGCGCTTTTTGACCGTCATATCCACCCTGATGCGGTAATAATTCTGTGCCGACAAGCCGAGGGAAAGTAAAATTAAAAGAAAAGCAATGAATTTTTTCATCGGAAATTTTTCTTTAATCGTTCAAAAAACAAGCCAAAAACAAATATAAGGTATTTTAAGTAAGTAAATATCTGACAAAAACCAGATAGCACTTTATTTATACTAATATGCCGGATTATCCCGGTTCCCGAGCTTATCGTTTCTTTCATTTCTTTCAAGTTTTTTAGTAACTTTGAAAAGCAAACCCGGCCCCGTTTATGAAGAAATTTCTCATATCCATATTAATCTTGTTCATTATTTTATCTTGCAAAAAAACCGAACCCGTGGAGGAAGAAAATCCTCTTCTACATACTCAATTCGTATTGGAATATAATTTTTCTTACGGTACTCATCCGCAACAAAACATGGATATTTTCATTCCGCGGGGAAATCGCGATACCATGGCCCTTGTTGTACTGGTTCACGGCGGAAGTTGGGTTAGCGGAGATAAATCACATTTCTCCCAATGGTTTAATTGGAAAAAAAATGAAAAGCGGTTTGCCATTATTAATATAAACTATCGTTTGGATACGGATATGACCCGGCCGCTACCCATGCAAACCGACGATATCCATGCCGCCATTGAATCCTTAAGAAATCAATTTCATTTTCCTGCAAAACGCATTGCGCTTATCGGTGCAAGTGCAGGCGGACACTTGGTGAGCCAATATGCTTATAAATATGACAGGGGAGCGTATGTAAAGGCCGTAATCAATTTCGTAGGACCGGTTGATTTTAACGATCCGGAATATCATGTCCCCGGCGGTCATTGGGAATGGATATTTACAGGAATCGAACATATTTTCAATCTACCCTACGACGGAAACGAATATCGATATGCCGAATGGAGTCCCTATCACCATGTTTCCGGTCAAAGCGCTCCGAGCATATTATTTTATGCCGGTCAAGACACCATTGTACCTTATACGCAAGGGGTGCGTTTACATGAAAAATTGAATCGCTTTTCGGTAGATAACGAATATTATTTCTATCCCCAAAGCGGGCATTTATTTAATTCCGATGATATGCAAGATGCACTGCATAAAGTTGATGACTTTTTGGAACGACATTTGTAAGAAATTAAAGAAGAATCGGGCCATACATGTTTTTATTTTGTAACTTATAACCTAAAAAAACCGGTAATCATGATACGAAAAATTCTCCTTTCTTTGGTTATTTTCACAATAGCCGGATGCGGGGAACTTCAGCAAATAGTCAATCAACTCCCCGATAACGGAATTGCAAATGCCGACATTGCCGCAGCATTGCGTCAAGCATTGAACGAAGGTATCGAACGCCAAGTGACTTCATTAATGAAAGAAGGCGGATTCTATAATCAACCCGATGTGCGAATTTTACTACCGCAAGAACTTCAAAATGTGGAACAAAAAATGCGGGACCTCGGATTCGGTTCGCTAGCGGATGAAGGTATTAAATTGCTAAATCGCGCAGCCGAAGAAGCCGTGAAAGAAGCCAAACCCGTTTTTGTAAAGGCAGTCAAAGAAATTACCTTCGATGATGCGCGTAAAATCCTAATGGGCGATCAAACGGCCGCCACCGAATATTTAGAAAGAAAAACACGGGAAGAATTATACCGAAAATTCTATCCCATCGTGGAAAAATCATTTCAAAAAGTCGGAGCGGACAAAGTATGGAATAAAATCATTACCAATTATAATCGCATTTCTTTCGGAAAAAAAATTAATCCGAACCTCAATGATTATGTAACCCAAAAAGCATTGGAAGGGGTATATAAAAAAATTGCCGATGAAGAAAAACGAATACGAACCGATATCAATGCCCGTACTACCGAATTAATGAAAAAAGTATTTGCGCTTCAAGACAAAAAATAAAACGATTGTTTTTTTATTATTTTAGCGGGTAAAAGCAACTTCATGAAAAAAATTTTAATACTCATAGGGACCTTATTTTTAATTTCCTGTAACAAACAAGAAAACGGTATTAATATTGAAAATTTAAATTTTACTATCCAATCTCGCTACGGCACACATTATATTACCGGATATGAAATACCTTTCAAAGCTACGGATAGCCATGGTAATGACATTACATCTTCGGTTAAGTTTTATATAAACGGGACTAAAATTCCCGGCTCCACTTATCTTTTCGACCGGGTAGGGTATTATATGATAACCGCCCAATGGAATTTGGGAGGCGGCACAATTAAAGAGTCGCAAAACCGGATAGAAGCACTTGTAACAAACCCCAGAAACGAAACATTTGTTTTATTGGAAGATTTTACGGGAACGTGGTGTGTCAATTGTCCGCGTGTACATTACAAAATCGATCAACTCCTTCATCAACACGATCATGTATATGCCATTGCGATCCATGACCGGGGACACCAAACCGATCCTTTTCATTTTGAAAAAGTATCCGAACTTACACAAACCTATCAAATCTCCGGCTATCCCACAGCGCTTATTAATAGAAAAGACGTTTGGAATGAAGAAAATTCATCCGTTGAACAATATCTTCAACGCACCCAAGCACTAGGATTAAAAATAGAAAACACTTTCAATAATAACACGTTGAATATCAGTGTAAAAGTCCGTTTTGATATGGACTTGAAAAATGAACATTACAAACTGGTGGTCTATGCTTTGGAAAATAATCTTCATGCCGATCAAGCCAATTCAACCGATTATTACGGCGGACAAGACCCGATTCCCGGTATGGAACATAACCATGTGCTTCGCCACGCATTTACGCAAGTATTGGGAGACGAAATTCCGGCTTCGCAGTGCCATTTCGATAATGAGTTTACGTGGCATTTTTCCGGCGACCTGCCATCAAATATAGCCGATCCGGCACATGTCGAAATTATTGCCTTTGTAGTAGAAGGAAATGATAGACCCCGTGTAATAAACAGCAAAAAAACAAAGATCAATTCTTCAGCGGATTATTAAAAAACAAACCGGTATGAAAAAATTTATTTTATTTATTATTCTTTCGTTTTTCTTTCAGAATAATTTTTCTCAAGGATTCGGATTCGGTCAAAACAAACCGATTTACAAAGATTTTAAATTCAAAGTTTACGAAACAAAACATTTCGAACTATATTCCTATCTGCATAACGATTCCCTAATAACCAAATTTCTGAAAGATGCCGAAGAATGGTATGCCAAGCATGATTTGGTAATGGAACAAACCATTATCGACTCGAAAATACCTATCATTTTGTACGACAATCATGCCGATTTTCAGCAAACCACGGCCATCATGGGAAGCATCGGAGTAGGAACCGGCGGCGTTACCGAGGCCCTAAAAACACGTGTCGTAATGCCGCTACGGCCTTCGTACGGACAAACCAAGCATGTGCTGGGTCACGAATTGGTTCATGCCTTTCAATATTCATATGTCAAAAATAGCCGGGAACTCTCATTTCAACACTTGTCAAACGTACCGTTATGGATGATTGAAGGAATGGCCGAGTATTTGTCTATCGGACGATACGACGCCCATACGGCCATGTGGATGCGTGACGCCGTATTGAATAATTTTTTCCCTTCCTACAAAGACATGCACAAATCCAAATATTTCCCTTACCGTTACGGACAAAATTTTTGGGCGTTTTTTGGAGCCACTTTCGGCGATACACAAATCGAGCGCTACTTGGGCGGCTCCTTGCGGCTCGGACCCGAAAAGGCCATGGACAGTCTTTATGGTATTTCAATCGACACTTTCTTTAACCGGTGGAAAACGGCAAATAAAACCTACTATAAGAAATTTTTGCCCGGCCGTGATACATTGCCGAAAGGAAAAATCGTTTTTGATGAAAAAAATGCGGGAACCATCAATATTTCCCCCAGTTTATCGCCCGACGGGAAGAAAATGATTTTCCTTTCCGAAAAACAAATTATCAGTCTCGACCTGTACCTGGCCGATCTGGAAAGCGGAAAAACCAAACTCATTTCATCCAAAAGCATTTCCAACCATATCGATGCCATCGATGCCTACGAAAGTTCGGGTACTTGGTCGCCCGATTCCAAGAAATTTGTCTTTATCATCTTCAAAAAAGGGAAAAATCAATTGGCTGTAGTTGACGTAAAAAAACGAAAAGTTACGGACACATGGGAAATTAAAGAACTCCAATCTTTTTCTAACCCCGCGTGGTCGCCGGATGGAAAAAATATTCTCCTGCTCGGTCAAAAAGACGGCTACACGGATCTGTTTCTCTATAATATAGCATCCAAAAAAGTAACCCGGCTGACAAACGACCCTTATGCCGAAATGACTCCGTCATGGTCGCCGGATGGAAAAAAAATTGTTTTTTCAACCGATTATTATTATTACAAATACAATAAATATCCAGCTCATTATCACTTGGGAATATTGGATCTGACCACCAATCAAAAATCATATCCGGGTGTATTCCCCGGCTCAAACAATTTGAATCCCGTTTTTGACAATTCGGGTGAAAATATTTATTTCCTATCCGATCGCGAAGGTTTCAGGGATTTATACCTTTATGAAATAGCCACGGGAAAAGTATTTCAAAAGACAAAATTCTTTACGGGAATTTCGGGTATAACCAAATTTTCTCCGGCTATTTCCATCAATAGAAAAACCGGTGAAATCGTTTATAATTTCTTTAATAAACATCAATATCTTATTGCCCAAGCAAATCCTTCACAGTTATACCACGAGGAAGTAAACCCGTCGGAAGTAAAAAAAGATGCTGCATTATTGCCTCCTCCCGTAAAAATAGATCAAGCGTTAAAACAATTAGCCAAGGGGCGTAAACCTGTTTATGGGCTTGTGGATGCCCTGATCATTACAAAATTCGATTCGCTTAAACTCAAAATAACCGAAAAACCATACAAGCCCAAATTTAAATTGGATTATATCAGCAATATGGGATTCGGCATGACCACTTCCATTTACGGTACGGGCATGCAAGGAGGTATTAATATGATTTTTAGTGACATCCTCGGAAAAAATCTGCTTTCCACCGCTATTTCTCTTAATGGAGAAATTTATGATTTCGCCGCCATGGTTTTATATTTCAATCAAAGTAAACACCGTCAAATAGGCGTTTACGGTTCACACATTCCCTATATGCAATATGCCCAGGAGTATGAAATTGTAGAAATAGAAAGACAACATTATTTTATCAACAAATTGTATTTGATGCGCATGTTCGAAGATAAAGTGGGGGCATTTAGATTATTTCCCTTTTCCAGAACCCAACGAATAGAAGTAGGTGGCTCTTTTGCCCGGTATTCCTTCCGTGTGGACAGTTATAATTACTATTATCCGTACGATCCGGTATCTCAAAGTATTTATCCGCAAGCGGTTGGTTTCGAACGTAAAAAGGAAGCATCACCCGATGGTTTTAACCTGGGAGAATTTAATTCGGCTTATGTAATCGATAACAGTATTTTCGGCATGACCGCTCCTATGAAGGGAATGCGTTCGCGAGTAGGTTATCAACGTTATCTCGGAGCGGCGAATTTTAATACGGCAATAGTTGATTTTAGGTACTATAAGTATTTAAAACCTTTCACTTTCGCTTGGAGATTTATGCACGTAAACCGCTTTGGAAAACATCTTCCGGAAAATCGTATAATTTATCCTTTTTTCATCACTTATGAATATTTTATAAGGGGCTATACTTTCGATGTATTGTCACGCTATGTCCAAACCACAAATGCCGATTTGACTTTTGCCGATTTAATGGGAAACAAAATTTTGGTGAGTAATTTTGAAATTAGAATGCCCTTTACCGGCCCGGAAAGATTGGCATTACTCAAATCTTCGTTTTTGTTCTCGGATCTCTCTTTATTTGTTGATGCGGGATGGGTATGGGAACCCGGCGAAAAATTAAGTTTCAGCTTATACGGCGAACAAGGAAAACGCCGGCTTTGGGCTTCAACCGGATTGGCCTTGCGAATTAATCTTTTCGGTCAAATTATTATTCAACCTTATCTCAGCCGCCCGTTGACTTTGAAGAATTATTCGCGTTGGAGTTTCGGGTTGAATTTCTATCCCGGATTCTAATTATCTATTAGAAATACAATGCGATTATGTTGATATTGGATAATGTAAGTGTGAGTCGCGGAGGCCATGAAATTTTAAGCCGTATATCGCTCCAATTCAAATCCGGCGAAAAAACCGGACTTACCGGCGTTAACGGTAGTGGAAAATCAACCCTTCTCAAACTTATTGCCGGACATTTATCGCCCTCGGAAGGAAAAATTTTAAAGCCGAAAAATTACAAAATCGGCTATTTGGCTCAAGAAATGAATCCCGCTGCCAAGCACACCGTATTGGAAGAAACTTATCTCGCCTTTGAAGAAATATTGCGCTTGGAACAAAAAATAAAGGATTTGGAAACCGAACTGAAACGGCAGGAATCCAATTCCGTCGAATTATCCGAAACCCTGAACACATTGCTTTATCAATACAAAATTTCCGGCGGTTATGACTATAAAGGAAAAACGGAAATTGTCCTTAAAGGACTCGGTTTTTCCAAAGAAGACTTCGATAAACCCTTAGACACATTTTCGGGCGGTTGGCGGATGCGAATTGAGTTGGCTAAAGTGATTTTGCAAGATAACGACATGCTTCTTTTGGACGAACCGACCAACCATCTGGATATTGAAAGTATTCTTTGGTTGGAACAATTCCTAAAAAATTACCCGGGAAGTATCATCGTTGTTTCGCACGATCAACGTTTTTTGGATAAACTTACTACAAGAACCATTGAATTACGCAAAAACGGCAAATATTGGGATTTCCCTTTCCCCTACTCCCGGTTTGTAGAACATAAAAAGGATTTGATCGACAAAATCAACCGGCAAGCAGACAACAAAGAACGCCAAATAAAACAAACGGAAAAACTCATTGAAAAATTTCGCTATAAAGCAACCAAGGCCAAATTCGCCCAATCATTAATCAAAAAGTTGGAAAAAGAAAACGAAATTGAACGGGAAGAAAGCCGAGACAAAACTTTTAATTTAAAATTCGAAATTTCCGTAAATCCCGGAAAAATTATTTTTGAAGCCGAAAATTTACATAAAAAATATGGTGAAAAAACCGTTCTCGAAAACCTAAATTTCATTATAGCCCGGGGAGAAAGAATTGCTTTTGTGGGAAAAAACGGTATGGGCAAAACCACTTTGGCTTCTATTTTGGCGGGAAAAAATGATTATACAGGATTGCTGAAAACCGGCTATCATGTACAAATCGGTTATTTTGCACAAGATCAAAGCGGCTTGTTAAATCCCGAACAAACTATTTTACAAACCCTTGAAGATGCCGCTACCGAAGAAACGCGATCCAAGGTGCGTGATACGGCCGGGGCTTTTTTATTTTCCGGCGACGATATCTATAAAAAAGTCAAAGTGCTTTCCGGCGGAGAAAAAAACCGGCTTGCATTAGCCGCATTGCTCCTTAAGCCGTTTAACGTCCTGATTCTGGACGAGCCCACCAATCATTTGGATATTCCTTCGAAAAAAAGATTAAAACAAGCCCTGCAATCCTTTGACGGCACTTTAATTGTGGTTTCGCATGACCGCGAATTTCTTTCGGAATTGACTCACAAAACATGGGAATTTCAACCCGGAGGATTTAAAGAACATTTGGGAGACGTAAATGAATTCTTACGCCAAAGAAATCTGCAAACACTCAGGGACCTCGAAACAAGCGAAAGAAAAAATAACACGCTGAAAAAATCGAAAAAATCCGATTATGAAAAACGCAAAACATTGCGCAAAACCTATAACCGGTTAAAAAATAAATTACAAAAAATAGAGGCGGAAATCGAATATACGGAAAATAAAATCAAAGAAATGGAAAACACGCTTCAAAATAATCCGGCCCAAAAAACCGAATTTTTCGAAGAATATAACCATACCAAAAAACAATTGGAAAATCTGTATAACGAATGGGAAAAATTATCCTTGGAAATGGAAAACATTAAACTTTAACCGGCCGGACGGTTTAATACCTGCCAAAGTAAATCTTTCAATTCATTCAATCCTTCGCCCGTAAAAGAAGAGACGAATACATAAGGAACGCCTTCGGGTAATTCTTTTTGTATTTCGCGCTTTAATTCATCGTCCAATAAGTCGGATTTGGTGATGGCTAAAATGCGTGGTTTGTGCAGAAGTTCGGGGCTGTATTTTTTTAATTCATTGAGCAAAACTTCATACTCCTTTTTAATGTCTTTACTATCGGCCGGAATGGTAAATAACAAAACGGCATTTCTTTCGATATGGCGCAAAAACCGATGACCGATGCCCTTACCTTCCGCCGCTCCTTCAATAATACCCGGGATATCGGCCATGACAAAGGATTTAAAATCACGATAAGGCACAATCCCTAAATTCGGCTTAAGCGTAGTAAAAGGATAATCCCCGATTTTCGGTTTGGCCGCCGTAAGTTTGGACAATAAAGTGGATTTTCCGGCATTGGGGAACCCGACCAAGCCCACATCGGCCAATACTTTAAGTTCCAAAATCAAATCTTTTTCCTCGCCGGGCAAGCCGGGTTGTGCATAGCGAGGTGTTTGCCTCGTCGCGGATTTAAAATGCCAATTGCCCAAGCCGCCTTTGCCGCCTTTGGCTACAATAATTTCTTCGCCATCGCGGGTCACTTCGCCTATTATTTCGCCGGTTTGCGCATCTTTGATAACGGTTCCCAAAGGCACTTCAATAACAATATCGTCCCCCGCTTTTCCGCTTTTACGGTTTCTTCCACCGGGTTCTCCTGCAGGGGCATTAAAATGCTTTTGAAATTTCAAATGAAAGAGTGTCCAAAAATTTTTATTTCCACGAACAATTACATGCCCGCCCCGGCCTCCGTCTCCTCCGTCGGGACCACCGCGGGGCACATATTTTTCTCTCCGTAAATGGGCCGAGCCGGCACCACCCTTTCCGGATTTTACATAAATCTTGGCATAATCGGTAAAATTACCTTCGGTTGCCATGTTGAATTTTCTCTATAATGGAACTAATAATGCGATGAATTTCTTCGATGGTTTGCAAGCCGTCTATTTGATGTAAGACTTCCTTTTTTTGATAATAATTTTTTAATGGTTCCGTTGCCGTGCGATATTTTTCCAAACGCCTTTTTATGGTCTGGGTATCGGCATCATCTTTCCGGCCGCTGGTTTTCCCACGATTTAAAATTCGTTCAATCAATACGGGTTCCGGAACTTCCAATGCAAAAACGGCATCCACTTTTTGATTATTATTTTTTAAAAATTCGTCTAATACTTCGGCTTGAACAATGGTTCGGGGAAACCCGTCAAAAATAAATCCCTCGGCCTTCGGGTTTTTATCAATTTCTTCTTTAATCATGTGAATGGTTACTTCGTCGGGAACCAAATCACCCTGATCGATATAAAATTGAGCCAATTTACCCAAAGGCGTTTTATTTTTTATATGGTTTCTGAACATATCTCCGGTGGCGATATAAACAAAACCGAATTTATCGCTTAATAATTTGGCCTGCGTGCCCTTGCCCGCACCGGGTGGGCCGAACATAATAATATTCATCATAAAATATTAGATTTTTAATTGATAAACTTCTTTCAAATTTCTTCCTAATTCGTTGTAATCCAACCCGTAACCTACAATAAATTTTTTAGGAATTTCAAAACCCACGAAATCAACGGGAATATTTTTTTTGTAAGCTTCGGGTTTATAAAACAAAGTAACGATTTTAATAAATTTCGGTTGATGTGACTGTAACAATGCCATGATTTTTTCCAAAGTATTTCCAGTATCCACAATGTCTTCCAAAATATAAACTTCTTTATCTTTAATGTTTTCCGTTACATTTAGAATAACTTCCACATCCCCGGTACTTTCCGTATTTATATAAGATTTCACACGAATAAAATCAAACAAAGCCGGTTTTTTAAATGCTTTAGCAAAATCCGAACCAAACATAAAACCTCCTTTAAGCGTAATTACAAATACGGGTATGTCCGATACATCTTTTTCCACTTCTTCTGCCAAACGCTTAACTTCCTTTTTAATTTGTTCGGAGGAGATATATTTAACAAAGGTCTTATCGTGTAAAACCACTTCTTTCATGATAATAAAATAAAAATATTTGCAAATTTACAATTTTACAGCGATTTAATAACAAAAAAACCGCCCCGGATGAGGCGGTTTTAGAATATTTAGTTTTTTAAACCTCTTAATGTTTAAGAAGACGATATGTACCTTCTTTGCCGTCTATACGGACTTTGAGCAAATAAACGCCTTTACTCAATGAAGAAATATCGATATTTCCGTTTAATCCGTTTTCGGTTTCTTCAATTAATATTTGTCCGCTTATGCTCATAATTTGAATCCTTTCCACGGATTGATCCGCTTTGAAGGAAATTCTGTTGGAAGCGGGATTAGGATAGAAACTAAATCCGTATGCTTCGACGTCCGAAATACTTAAACTGGAATTATAAGCACAAATACCGAATTCTCCGTACCTGTTGTTTCCATATTCCCAAACTCGAATATAAAGGGTTGCTCCGGGAGTCAAACCGGTTAATTCCACACGTGAAAAGGCATTAGGGTAAGCTATATCATCATTACATCCCACGGATATTAAGTTAGAACAATCCCCTTCAAATACTTCCATGGTGGTATCAGTCACATCGGATCCGCTTACAGCAGTGGTTTCTATAGTAACGTTTCCATCAGCAGGCACAGTTGTTTTAAACCATACATCTCCTCCTTCGTAACCCGATGCTCCGCAAGAAGGATCTCCTATTCCCGAATCGGTTGCGCCTATATTATTTGCAATTACCGGTGAAGAACAATCCGAAGTGACGGGAATATCTATGGCCGCGCTACAATCATCATTAGGAGGTCCGGTAGGTCCTTCTTCCAACACAATGGTAAAGTCTCCGGCATTAAAATCATCATGCCATATTTGCAGCACGTATGTTTGTCCACCTGTTAAGCCGCTAACTAATTTATAAGTACCTGTGCCGAAACATGCTAATTCATTTCCACCACAACTATCATAAACAGCCGCTTCGATATCATCTCCGGTATCTCCTCCCGTAATAATAGCGACAGTACCACTTGCAGGAGCCACAAAAGTATAAAACAAATCAAGGTTAGTTCCCACATCATCACAAGATGTATGAGCATATTGACTGGCCGTAGCGTCGACTGTGGAAGCTGAAATTTCATTGCCGGCTCCGCCTCCTTCAGGATAAACTGTCAATGATATTGCTCCCGAACAATCGTCATTAGCAGGTGGCGGCGATGCTTCGGTTACACAAACACCAAAATCTCCTTGTTTATCATTTCCATATTCCCAAACTCGAATATATATTACATCTCCTGCTGTTAAACCAGTTAATCGGATTCGTGAAAAATAACCGTCTCCTCCATCATCATTACATTCAATCAAACTTAAATTATCACAATCTCCACTATAAACAGCCATTCCCGTATCACTAACATCCGAACCGTCAACCGATAATGTTTCTACTATAATATTCCCACTAGCAGGAACTGTGGTCTTATACCACAAATCACCACCATCATATCCGGCACATCCCGGATCAGGCACGCCGGAATCAAAAGCAACGGTATTATTGGCAATTACCGGTGAAGAACAATCCTGTGTTACCGGAATTTCAATCGCGCCGTCACAATTGTCATTGGGTTCGGGAGAAGTTCGTACACGCTTGGGTCCGGACCAACTGCTGTAATTGTATGGACTACAAATCGTTCTGACATAAACATCATACCATGTGTGCGGATCAAGCCCTTGAATAGTAAGAGAATAACCGTTTACATGGTAGGGCGTAGCCGTATCGGGATCAAAACCGGGAGGTCCCCAAACCACTTCATAGTCTTCTACTTCCGGAACCGGTTCCCATGAAATACTTACCGAATTATCCGTAGTGGCATTAAAATAGATATCAGTGGTTGGGTTACAATAAGGAATGGTCCCTACGCTAAAATCATCGACATAAAAATCATGTGAAAAATCACCCGTATATTTAAAGGCAATATAAACGGTTTGCCCGGCATAACTTCGTAAATCGAACATGGCTTTGTTCCACTCGTTCCAAGTCGGATAATCATCGGGGTCAAACTCGGCCAATTCGGTAAAATCACCCGGATTGGCTAGGGGGTCATTGGAGCCGGTTGAAATATAAACACCTGAATAATTATAGGCAAATGACCACTTAATCCGCCAGTAAAATACTAATTCTTGGTTGTTATTTAAACTAATGGCGGGGGAAACTATCCATGAATCGGATGTTTGACTAATATCATCACCCAAATGTCCCATAAATTGATAAGGACTCTTGGCCATACCCGTATCCCGAATTACTTTAAAGCCGGGATCATCCGATTGGGTGGTATAAGATGTCCAACCGGCCGGCGCACTTCCGGGGGTATCGCTGTCAAAATTAGTCGAGTATGTTTGCGCAGTCACAAGCGACAACCCCATCGACATTGACATAATTAATAAAAGAATAATTTTTCTCATATTTAAAAAGTTTTAACTACAAATCTATTAAAAGTTTATAATATAAAAAAACCACCGAAGAATTTCGATGGTTTTTTAAAAATAATTATTTTTTAAAAATTATTGAATCCTAAATCTGATAGGTAAATTATACCGTACACGGGTGGGGCGTCCACGTTGTTCTCCCGGAATCATTTTGGGCAATTGAGAGATTACTCTCTTGGCCTCCAATTCTAATTCTTTGTATCTGGATCGAGCCATAATGTTGGTCACCTTTCCGTTTTTATCCACCACAAATTGAACGTTAATGACTACTTCTCCGGTTACCCCCAAATCCTCGGCCAAACTTTTATCGAATTTGCGATCGATAAA
This sequence comes from Flavobacteriales bacterium, assembly GCA_027067965.1. Taxonomy (GTDB): domain Bacteria; phylum Bacteroidota; class Bacteroidia; order Flavobacteriales; family Flavobacteriaceae; genus JAADED01. The sequence goes on from JAMOUV010000010.1 coordinate 191,814, forward strand.
TTTGGCTATTTTCTTACTCATACAGGATTTTAATTTTTCTTTTTCGTTTTTATATCGCTCACAACCCGGGTAAATCGGCGGCTGTTCTATAAATCTGAAAGGTACTTCTTCTTCTTCTTCTTCTTCAACGGTTTCAATCTCTTCTTCCACTATGGCTTCTTCCTCGTTTGTTTCGGTTGTTTCCAATACGGTTTCTTCCACTTCTTCTTCATCTTCCACTTTTTCGATAATTTCAGGCGGTGCTTGTTTTTGTTGCGGTTGTTCTATTTTGGGCTGTTCTTGCTGAACTTCCAAGGTTTCTTCCAAATCCTCGGCAGCTACATCCCACTTGGAATCTTTGAAATCGTCTCTTTCGTATTTTTTATATTCAATGATCCGCCAAGTGGTAAATAATACAATAACCAAACCCAACCATAAGAATAGTGCCGAAAATCTATTCAAATCGAACCGTGGTGATTTTTTTTCTTCCATGATATAGCGTTTTTATTTTCTTTATTATGCTTATTGTCGAAACAAAAATAACGAAGTTTTTTTAATTATTATAATTTCAATGAAATTTTAAAGCATTTTAAAGCCGCTTTTTGTTTAAACCGATTTATTTTGGAAGTTCCTTTTTAAGGATATTTATCTCTTCATTCCTAAAATAAATCTTGCTGGCGAGTTACTTTTTTCATACATCGAATCACACAAATCCTTCTTGTTTTTTTGAGGGAATCGTTCTTCTGCGAACAATCAATTTAAATTTTCCCAAAAACCATACCAAATTATTATATTTTCATTACTACGGAACATATTATTATGTAATTTTATTTATTTTTATCTTAAAAATTTTTGTTTTATTCATTAAACCGGTGTGTATTTTATTATAAAAAAACTGTTTTTTACAACATGCCTTTATACTTTCTGATAATCCATTCTAATGAAAGCAATAGTAATAAAAATAATATGAAATAATAATTATTTAGAACATTAATTTTTCTTCTTTCAGTTTTAATGATTGTTTTCATAGCCGGATGAGTAAGTAAGCTTTGTTTAAGCGAGTCCAAATTATTTTCAAAAAATATTTTTCCTCCCGACATTTCGGCTAATATTTGAAGTTTATCCGTTTGTGCGGTTTGCGGAACTTCGGGTGGTAGTTTTATGATATCGAAAAATACTTGCTTGGTCAATTGGTATCGGGGATAATATACCTTCAGTCGATAGGTGCCGGGATTCAATACCCCGAGATTGGCGGCAAAAAAGGGTTCCTCATAATAAACCGGAATTTTCTTTTTGCTTCCGTCGGGCGAATACAACCAAAGCGACAAGTTTGCCTTGGGATCCGGTTCCAACAAGGTATTGAAAGCCGATATGCGTACAATTACCGGTTGCCCTTCGGTGTATTGTTTTTCGTAATGAACTTGTAATTGTTGTGTCTTGGTTTCGGAAACCAAAAAATCTACCGTTTTCTTTACTAAATCTTCTATATGATCGGCTTTGTTTTCCTTTTTTTCATATATATACCATTTCCATAGTCCCTGACCGAAAATGGCGGCTTGCTTTTTTTCTTTGAATATCACAAATAAAGGTTGCTTGGTGGCATAAGACTTTACTTTGGCATAATATACCGCTTCACCGGGTTGTTTTAATACAATATTTCCGAATAAATCCGTAAGCGGTGGGAGTATATGCGCAGGTAATTTCTTTAATTGAAACAAAGAAAAATCCGGATTTTCATAAGCAAAATATTCTTCTTTCAAATTTCCTTTTACGTTTCTTTTAAATAAGTCGTTAAATCTATTCAACGCCTCCCAATCGGTAAATTTTCCCGTGATCCACAACTTCGGCGTGTTTATTTTCTGTAAACTTTCCAATTGAGCCGGTTGCGGTTGAATGACGATAATCAAATCATATGCTTTTCGGGGCGGGATAGTATTTTTCACTTCTATTTCATAAGACTTATTTGTCGATAAGATTCGCTTAAAAACTCCTGCATCGGGATGAATTTTTGAGGTTAATAGTAAAATACGGGCCTTTTTTTCGGTGACTTGGATACGGATGATTTTTTTGTTATCGGAAAGATTTTTTTCGCCGGGAATGTTTTTTATAATCAATTCATAGGTATGATAGCCGGGCGAATAAGCGGATAACTTGGCATCCAGTTGAACAAAATTTTTATTAGGTGTAAATGTTATTTTCTTTCTGAATTTTACCCTTCCCTTTTCCTTAATAAGAAATTCCGAAGGAATTTTTCTATCAATATTTTCCGCCGTTAACTGGGTTTTTATATAAAAATAATTGTCTTTGGCTACCACATCGTTATAAATAACCCGTTCTATTTTTAAATTGGGATGTTTGACCGTATCACCTATAACTACAGGAAAAATCACCGTATTGTTATCCACCGGAAACAGGGTATAATCCTTACCTTTTGTCTGGATGCCGTCGGTAAAAATAACTATGGCATTATTTCTTCCGGATAAAAAAGAATGCGTTACATCCCACAATGTTTGATAAATATCCGTATGTTCACCCGGTTTTTCGGAAAAATCATTTAATATCTTGTCGGAAAAAGTAAAAAAACTTACCGAAAATTTTTCATTTAGTTCCTTATCGGTCCATAATTTTTCCGATAAAACGGAAATTTTTTCTTTGTAAGGTTCAACGGATGCGGAAAGATCTTCCAAAATAATTAAGCCGGGCTTTATTTCAATTTCGGATTCTTTGTAAACAAACGGATAGAATAGAAGTGTTAATAAAAAATAAATAACTATAGCACGTAAAATTTTTAATAATTCATTATCGGTTCTATATAAGTAAAAGCTTATTGAATATGATATAATTAGTAAAAAAAATTTTAAAATAAAATCCATACAAAACCTTCCGAAAGTATTTTTATTAAACTTTTACATCACCATGCCGCCATCCACCAATAAGACCTGACCGGTTACATAATCACTCAAATCGGATGCAAGAAAAATACAAGCATTAGCCACGTCTTCCGGTGTTCCGGTTCGGCGAAGCGGAATTTGTTTTTTCCATTCTTCAAGAATTTTTTCGTCCAAAGCGGAAGTCATTTCCGTTTCAATAAATCCGGGAGCCACCACATTGCATCGTATATTTCTGCTGCCCAATTCCTGAGCAACCGATTTGGAAAATCCAATGATTCCGGCTTTTGAAGCGGCATAATTGGCCTGCCCCGCATTTCCTCGCACGCCTACTACGCTACTGATATTGATAATGGACCCTTTTCGCTGTTTCATCATGGGACGCAAAACGGCTTTGGTCATATTAAAAACGGATTTTAAATTTACACGAATCACTTCATCAAAATCTTCTTCCCGCATTCGCATTAATAAATTATCTTTGGTGATTCCCGCATTGTTAATCAAGATATCCACCTGACCGAAATCTTCCAATACCTGCTTAACCAGTTCTTGTGCTTGTTCGAAATCGGCCGCATCCGATTGATAGGCCTTGGCTTTAACGCCTTTTTCCTTTAATGCCTTTTCCAAAACAAGGGCTTTATCGGATGAAGATCGGTAAGTAAACGCTACATGTGCTCCGGCTTCCGCCATTTTTTCGGCAATTCCTTTACCAATGCCTCGCGAAGCACCGGTAACAATAACGGTTTTTCCTTCTAAGAGTTTCATAATCTCATTTTTTTGTTTATCAAATATAAAGCAATTTTACATTTGACAAATCGGAATCATCTTCTTTAAAAACTCTTTTTAAATTTGAAAAAAACAAGGGAAGATGAATAAGCATGTCGGAATGTTAATAATGATTATTTTTTGTAGCAAAATTTATAGAGGAGAAAAATTAGGAGTGGGTTAAAAATCTGTTGAAAACCAAATAAAAATTTGACTTGATTTTATGCAATTAATTTTTAAATATGAAATGTGTGTTTATTTGTCAAGTCATTTTATTGTTTTGATTTCAATATTTTTTCAACATTTCAACCGGTATTGATTTTTAATTCGTTACATTAATTATTAAAAGTTTTAAACAGTTTTCAACTTCGGTAAAAAAGCATATTTTTGAAAATAATATGAAGTATAAAAAATCAAACAATGAAAGTAAAAACAATTGCTTTGGCCAATGATCATGCCGGTACGGAATATAAATTTATAATCAAAGAAATGTTGGAGAAAATGGGTTATACGGTCCTCAATTTCGGAACGGATTCAACCGAGAGCGTAGATTACCCGGATTATATTCATCCCGCTATGCAAGCCGTAGAACAAGGAAAAGCCGATATGGGAATTATTTTGTGCGGAAGTGGTAACGGGGCGGCCATGACGGCCAATAAACATCAAGGAATAAGGGCGGCTTTATGTTGGTCCAAGGAATTGGTGGAATTGGCCCGGCAGCATAACAACGCCAATGTGTTGAGTTTACCGGCACGTTTTATTTCAAAATACCAAGCGGAAGAGTATGTAAAAGTATTTCTACAAACCGAATTTGAAGGCGGAAGACATGCACGTCGCATCAAAAAAATTCCTTTGAATTCCGTTTCCTGAAAAATCCTACGGACCGTAATAATGGGTCGAATATATTATTAGCCAAGGGATAAATCTTTAAGATTGGATAAACAAAACTTACATAGTAAAATTTCATCTTATTTGCGCACCTATTATGCGCGCGAATGGATGAAATATGTCATTGTTTTTCTATTCATTGCCACGCTTGTCTTTTTGTTGCTTGTTTTTTTGGAATGGATTTTATGGATTCCCTCTTCCTATAAAAAATTGATGATTTGGTTTTATGTGGTATTAATCGTTTATTTATCCGTAAAATTTATTTTTCTGCCCGGCTTGAGGTATTTCGGTTATTTCCGGGACGTGACGGAAATGGATGTGGCCGAGGAATTGGGCAAGAAAATACCCGGCTTACAGGATAAGTTATTGAATTATTTACAATTGGAAAAACTTACCGATTATCCTCAATCATTGGTTGAAAGGGAATTGAAGAGACGCGAGCAACAACTTTCGGTATATGACTTCAAACAAATTATTAAATTCAAGCATTATATACCTTTCTTTTATTTGTTATTAATCCCGCTTTTTATTTTGAATATCATTAAAATCTCCGGCAAAACCAACGAATTCGATTACTCCTATTCGCGTGTGATGGCCTACAATAAAGATTTTCCCAAACCTGCGCCTTTTAAACTCAAAATCCTAAATGATTTGCAAGTAAGAGCCGATACGTCTTTTTCCATGCGAGTGGCGGTCGAAGGCGAAAAAGTGCCGTCCGAATTGGTGTTATTAATTAATGATAAGAAATATAAATTCACCCGCATTAACGATACCTTATTTGCTTGGTTTTTTGACCGGGTGCATCAATCGTTTGATTTTCAAATAAAAGCCGGAAGATATATTTTCGGACCTTACCGAATGACATTACTAAAAATTCCCGTTTTGGAGTCTTATGAATTTGAAATGAAATATCCTTCTTATGTAAAATTTGAAGGAGACAAAATTTATCACGGGACGTATGCCAAAGTGCCTTATGGAACCCGCGTCGATTTGAAAGTAAAAATGAAATACGCCGATAAGGTTGAATCTCTCGCCCGTAAGATGTCTATTCAAAAAACAAAAGATACTTTTCACATTAAATTTACAGCCAAACAATCAAGCGAGAATTTATTGCTTTTTTCAAATTCCAAAGAAGGGTTGAATTATTTATTCGGTTTTACCATCGAAGTCATTCCCGACCGCAAACCTTTTATTCATGTAAGAAAACACACGGACTCTTCGGCTTTCGGTAAGCGCGATGTATTATTGGTTTCCGCCGAAGATGATTACGGTTTAACGGGGTTATATTTGTATTACAAAACACCTGATGCGTCGTCTTTTAATCGGAAAAAAATTGCTTCGGCCCGGTTTAAACAAATTTTTAATTCCGCTTACATTTTTCCTTATGATTTTCAATTACCGGACAGCGTATCTTACCGGTATTTTTTCCGTATTTATGATAATAATGCGGTGGACGGTTATCAATTTAGCGACTCGCCCGTATTTGTATTCAATCCGATGGAAACCCAAAAAGATGCATTGAAAATTTATGAAAAATCCCTTGAAGTTTTGGACGCTTCTTATAAAAATTCTTCCGAGTATGATAAAAATCTCGAAAAGACATTACAAAAATTAAAAACGGGAAAGGAAACCGGATGGGAAGAGTCCAATAAAATCAAAGAACTTTTAAAAAGCCACCGCGAAGAAAACGAACGGATGAAAGAAATGCTGAAGGAAATGGAACGGCTTAATAAACAATTTCAACAACAAATACAGAATAAAGAAACAGCCGAACAAATCAAAAAACGTTTGGAAGAATTAAAAAAACTCTACGAAAAACAAGAATTGGAAAAGGAAATACGCCGATTGCTCGAAAAAATGCAAAAGGAAAATTTGCTTGATAAATTGGAAGAATTAAAATCACGGAATAAATTCAAAAAACGCTCTTTGGAGCGCACCCTCGAATTGATGAAAAGATTTTATGTAGAAAGTAAATTAAATAAAATGGCGGATAAATTATCCCGGCTTGCTCGCCAACAAAAACGTTTGGCCGAAAAAACGGATCCCGGCGAAACCACCCCCCAAAAACAACTTCAAGCCAAAACCGATTCCCTGTTTAATGAATATAAAAAACTGGACTCGCTGAATAAATCGCTCAAAAATCCGGTAAAAACTCCCGATATGAAACCCCATTTCAAGGCCGCATCTCTTTTTCAAAAACAAGCACAAGAAAAATTATCAACCGATCCGGCCAAAGCCAATCAATCGCAACAAAAAGCCGCTAATAAATTATCCGAAATGGCCAAATCCTTGGCTGCCGGCTTGGCACAATCTATGGAAATGCAGGAACAAGAAGATTTACAACAAATCAAGTCGTTGATAAACAATCTGTTACAGGTTTCGTTTTCCGAAGAACAGATCCTTCAAATAAATCCGGATAATCCGCATAATTTTACCGACATATTGCTTTTGCAAAACCGTTTGAATACGGTAATGGAAAAAACATCCGACACTTTGTTTGCCATCGCGTCCCGCCAACCGGCCATCGGATCCGATATTTTCGATGCGTTGGACGAAGCCATGCGCTCGGGCAAAAAGTCTTTAAAACACTTGCAGGAAAAAGAATTTTCAATGTCCAAAATGCGCCAACATATCATGTTTCAGAAAGTAAATGAACTGATATATTTATTAAACTTGTTCTTAGATGCAAAACAAAAGGCCTCGTTTTCCATTGGTAAAGGCAAGGGCAAGCAACAATCCGACATGCAACTACCTGATATGATAAAAAAACGGTCCGATCAAATTAAACAAAGTATGAAAAAGATGATGGAACGAAAAGACGGGAAAAATAAACGTCCCGGGGGCAATAAACAAGAAGGTTCCGTTTATCAATTATATAAAGAACAACAACAATTGAAAGACTTATTGCGTGAATTCGGAGAAAAATATTCCGGCGAAAAAGTGAATGAATTGAATAAAAAACTCGACGAACTGTCGCGTAAATTATTAAAACAAGGTTTGACTCCCGAATTATATAAACGCTTTTTGGAATTGCATTACGAATTATTAAAATTGACAACGGCCGCATACCGGCAACAAACCGAAGAAAAAAGACAATCCCGTTCACCGGAAAAACAATTTGCCATACCCGATTCCATTCGCTTACAGTTAATCAGAAAATTCTTTCCTCAAACCGAACGTTTGCAATATTTCAATCTGCCTCTGCGAAAAGATTATGAAGAATTATACAAACGCTACAAAACCCAAGTCAAATAACGGGACGTTTATCCGGTCAAGCCGTGCATGTATGCCGTCAAGTAACCTAATTTATACATATCGAATCGAAGCAAGTTAGGATCGTGAATGAGCTTGCTTTTTAATTTCTTTTGCCGCTTCAAAAAATATTTCCCCACCCTTTTGGATAATTTTAATTTTTCTAGTTTTTCGGCTGCTTTATATACTTTGAATTCCGGCTCCAACTTCCCCAATCGAATAAGTTGAAATAAATTTCTTAAAGCACTTTCCGTTTTGTGTAGATATTCTTCGTTTGTCTCTAAACCTATGTGTGTCAATGGGTTATCTATATGAAATATGGGGATGTGATTTTTTTTCAATTCCATGGCAAAAAGCGTATCATCGTGACCGTAACCTCTGAGTATGTTTTCAGGAAATTGTACGGCATGCATGACCTCTTTCGGAATCAAAAAATTATTGCTCATGAATGTTGTGTAAGGGCTTTTGTTTCGAATTTTTGCCGGTATGGTTTCGCGCCGGGTACCATGCAACCATCTCAAATAGCGGGATTTTTCGGGTGGATTTTTATGATAATTCCTGCCGCCGAAAACAACTTGTCGGGTATTCAAATAGTTCAAATAATTTTTGATAAAAAAATCGTCATTTACTTCGGAGTCGCAATCTGCAAACAAAAGATTTTCATATTTCGCTTTTTCGGCCAGTAAATTTCTGATAGCCGACCAACCCACATTGGCGGGTAGTTCTTCGTACACCACATGCGAAAGCCGGTTTAAATGTTTATTTTTGGTTTTATATATTGTTTCCGACCCGTCATCAAGCAGAATTATTTCAAAAGGAATGTTTTCGCGGACCAATTGCTTATGAATATCCGTAACAAACCGGTTGATGTCAAAATTATAGACAGGTATAAGCACAGAAATCATAAAAAATAACTATCTTGATTAATGCAAATGTAATACAAGTTTTAAACAAGATCGATATATGATAATTATTGAAAAAGATACCGAGTTTGGTTTACCGGAAAATTACAATCGGGAAAAACTTATTTCTTGGTTACATTCATGTGCAAAGAAATTTCAAATTAAGATTAACCAATTGAGTATAAGTTTTTTAGATGACAACGGCTTGCAACAGATTAATAATGAGGTTTTTAACCGTAACTATTTGACCGACACCATCACGTTGTCTTATCGGGAATCCGAAGGAATTTTTTCGGGCGAAATTTATATTTCGTTGCAACGGGTCGAATCCAATGCCCGGAAGTATCATACCACTTATTTAAAGGAATTGCTTCGGGTGGTAATCCATTCATTTTTGCATGTAATTGGTTATGAGGATAAAACCGAAGAACAAAAGCGCCGAATGAAATGTTTGGAAGATTGGTGTCTTGAATATTATTCGTAAATTTGCAATTCCGAAAACACGAATGTTCCACGTGGAACAATTATTAAGCAATTCGAATTTTTTTAATTCATGTTTATTTATCCTGAGACATATGATGTGATTGTGGTAGGTGCCGGTCATGCCGGGTCCGAAGCGGCTTCTGCGGCAGCCAATATGGGTATGAAAACTTTGTTGATTACCATGGATTTGACCAAAGTGGCCCAAATGAGTTGTAACCCGGCCATGGGTGGAATTGCCAAAGGCCAAATAGTTCGAGAAATAGATGCTTTGGGTGGTTATTCTGGCATCGTGGCGGATAAATCGGCCGTGCAATTTCGTATGCTAAATCGCTCAAAAGGACCGGCAATGTGGAGTCCTCGAACCCAAAACGACCGTACTTTATTTACGATTTATTGGCGAGAAGAATTGGAAAAAATTCCCACTTTGGATTTGATGTCCGATATGGTTTTGCGGCTGCATTTCGAAAATAGTAAATTGGCGGGCGTAGAAACCAAATACGGATTGATCGTGCGTTCCAAAGTCGTCATTTTAACGGCCGGCACATTTTTAAACGGAAAAATTTTTATCGGTCCCACCCAAGTAAAGGGTGGACGGATAGGTGAACCGAGCGCTTACGGCATCACCGAGAATTTGGTTGAATTGGGATTCGAATCGGGACGAATGAAAACCGGGACGCCTCCCCGGGTGGATGCCCGAAGTTTGGATTTTTCAAAAATGGAAGAACAAAAAGGCGACGAAAATCCCTCAAAATTTTCTTTTCTGCCGCTTACCCGGCCTTTACAAAAACAATTGTCTTGTTGGATTACTTATACCAATCCCGTTGTCCATGACACGCTTCGAATCGGTTTTAGGGAATCGCCTTTATTTTCGGGAGAAATTCAAGGAACCGGCCCGCGATATTGCCCTTCCATCGAAGACAAGATTGTTCGTTTTTCCTCCAAAGAACGGCATCAATTGTTTGTTGAACCGGAAGGATGGAATACTTATGAAATGTATGTAAACGGCTTTTCCACTTCGTTGCCCATCGAAGTGCAAACCGACTCATTGCGCCGAGTTCCCGGATTTGAAAATGCCAAAATTATCCGTTACGGCTATGCAATTGAATATGATTACTTCCCTCCCACCCAACTAAAGCATACGCTTGAAACAAAATTGATTGAAAATTTATATTTAGCAGGACAAATTAACGGTACGACCGGGTATGAGGAAGCTGCCGCGCAGGGCATCATGGCCGGTATTAATGCCGCATTGAAATTAAAAGAAAAAGAGCCGTTTATTCTTCAACGCGATCAGGCCTATATCGGGGTATTGATTGACGATTTGGTAACCAAAGGAACCGACGAACCGTACCGGATGTTTACTTCCCGGGCCGAGTTTCGCACCCTCCTGCGTCAAGATAATGCCGACTTACGGCTCACTCCCCTATCCTATCAAATCGGCTTGGCTTCGGAAGAAAGAATGCGTTTGGTGGAACAAAAATTAAATAAAATCCGTTCCACTCTTCATTTTATAGAAAATTTAAGCATCAAACCCGAAGAAGTGAATCCGGTTTTGACGGCCAAAAACACCCCGCCGGTTAAGCAAGGTATGAAATTGAAAAAAGTTTTGTCCCGCCCTCAATTAACCGCGGAAGATTATTTGAAAATAAAACCTTTTGAAAAATATGTGCAGTCGCATCAAATTCCTGCGGATGCTTTGCGTCAAGTTGAAATCGAATTGAAATACGCCAAATATATTGAGAAAGAAAAATCCAATGCTTTGCGGATGAAATCGTTGGAAAATATTGTGATTCCCGAAAATTTCGATTATGATAAAATTCCTTCCCTCTCCTACGAAGGCAGAGAAAAACTCAAAAAAATTCGTCCGCGCACTTTAGGCCAAGCATCCCGGATAAGCGGTGTGTCGGCAAGTGATATCCAAGTTTTATTGGTCTATATGGGTAGATAAGGTTCCACGTGGAACATCTGAGATATAAATTTTATACCTGCTCAAAAAAAATCTTTATTTATTCGCTGAAAAAAAATAAAAAGTGAATTATTGTTTTTCCTCCAAAGGAATTTCATAAGTGCCGTTAATTTCATCGGCATATTTATGTTTTACATCCACTTCGATTTTTATTACTTTCTTTTTAGCATCTGGAATCAGGGTGATTTTTCCCTTCTTGAGCGGATAATATCCCGATTCGGGATGAAAAGCATGAAATCCGAATACGGCATGTATTTCTTGTAGTTCTTCGTCTTCCCAAGTACTTTTTTTAAGCGGATTGCCCGTTTCAAATGTGAGTGTGTATTCCAGATGACCGTCAGGCATGGGCGGATCGATAGATTGACTTTTTTTGATGATAAATACCACTTTATCGCCTTTCGAAAAAACCGTGTATATTTTTCCCGTACCGTCTTTTTTTAACTCGATTTTTTTGTTTGGAAAAATTTCTATCTTCTTGGTAATCAAAAAGTTATCTTCCTTTTTCTCTTCAAGCGTCATCTTTTTTTCCGAAGTATCTTCCAATTGAATTTCTTTTGAACTCTTGCAAGCTGAAAATAAAACCGATAGGCCTAGTAAATACATAAATAATTTCATATTTATCCTTTTTTTGATCGAAACAAAATTAATACCAAAAATGATATTGCCCAAGTTAGAAAATTTTTTTATATTTAAAGTAAAATTCCTGCTATGAAACGAATTCTGGTCCCTATCGACTTTTCCGATTGCTCCATCGGCGCTCTTAAAATAGCCGTCCAAATTGCCAAAAAAACCGATGCGGAAATTATTTTATTGCATCTCATCGATCTGCCGTCCGACGAAGTCGGTATGTTCGATGAAGGAGTTCCTACGGGACCCGCCGCTTTGGTATTGATGAAAAATGCCCGGAATAAATTTCTCGAACTGTTCGAACAGGATTTTATGAAGGGCGTCAAGGTAGATGATTATATCGATTTTAATAAACCTTTTGAAGGAATTGCCGAATATGCCAAAGAAAAAAACGTCGATTTAATCGTAATGGGATCCCACGGTGTGTCCGGATTGGACAGTTTCTTTGTGGGTTCCAATACCGAAAAGGTGGTCAGAACTTCCGAAATTCCCGTATTGGTGGTTAAAAAATATGTCGAAAATTTCGATTTGAAAAATGTGGTTTATGCTTCTAATTTTAAAGGCGAATTCCACAAAGCATTCGAAAAAATTCTGAATTTCATCAAATTGTTTAATCCCACACTTCATTTATTGCGTGTAAATACCGTAACGAATTTCTTGGCCACACACGAAAGCAAGGAATTAATCGAAAATTTTATTAAAGAACATCAACATCAATTGAACGAAATCGATTATCAAAGCGCTATTTATGACGATTATTCGGTGCAAGAAGGAATTTTTCATTATGCCGATACGGTGGATGCGGATTTGATTGCATTGGGCACGCATGGCCGTCAAGGTCTGTTGCATTTCTTGCAAGACAGTATCGCCGAAGATGTGGTCAATAAAGCACAACGCAACATTCTCACCGTAAAAATGGAGAGTTAGCGAATTTTTTCCCTGCGAAAGTTTATATTTGCCCAAAAAAGCATATGAATATCATTATCCCGATGGCCGGGTGGGGGACACGTTTGCGGCCGCATACTTTAACCGTACCGAAACCTTTGATTAAAGTGGCCGGAAAATCGGTAGTAGAGCGATTAATTGAAGAAATTAACGGCTCCTTGTCCGAACCGGTAACCAATTTGGTTTTTATCATCAAACCGGAATTCGGCAAACAAGTGGAAGAAATGCTTTATCATTCCGCAAAAAAATTAGGTATTCCCGCACATATCGTTTATCAAAAGGAAGCCCTCGGAACCGCCCATGCCATCTTTCAAGCGGAAAAATTCCTGGACGGAAAGGTCTTTGTGGCCTATGCCGATACCCTTTTTAAAGGCAAAATTCATATAGACCGCGAATCCGACTCCATTATTTTGGTCAAAAAGGTTGATAATCCGGAACAATTCGGCGTGGTCCAACTCGACGAAAAAGGCCGGATTAAGCATTTCGTGGAAAAACCCGCTCGTTTTGTGTCCGATTTGGCCATTGTGGGTATCTATTATTTTAAGCAAGGAGAAATACTGCGAAATGAGATTAAATACCTCTTAGACAATAATATCACGAAATCCGGAGAGTATCAATTGACCGATGCTTTATCGGCCATGCTCGAAAAAGGCCTGATATTTAAACCCGCGACCATAGACAAATGGATGGATTTCGGAAATAAGAAAGCCGCCGTGCAGACCAATAAGGAAATTTTGGAGTGGGAATATCAACACCAAGGCAATCTCCGGGGCGAAAACATATCGCTTATGGATACACAAATTATTCCACCTTGTTATATCGGGAATAATGTAAAAATCTCGGGCGGACAAATAGGGCCGTATGTAAGCATAGAAGACGGCACAACTATTGAAAACAGCCGTATTCAAAACAGTTTAATTGGAATGAATACCGAAATAGCAAATGCCGTCTTTACGGACAGCATGATTGGTAACTATGTGAAAATCAACATGAAAGACAGAAATCCGAGTTTGAATTTAGGCGATTATTCCAAAATAGGATAGGAATAATGAAACATTTTTTTTCTTTATTATTCGCTTTATTTTTTCTCATCGTTTCGGCCCAAAAAAACGATAAAGACGATTATGCCAAATTCAATGAATTTTATTTTAAAGGATTGCAGGAATGGATCAAAGACAATCCCGAGCAGGCAATAAAGTATTTTAACCGTTGTTTGGAATTGAATGATACGGTGGCGGCCGTGCATTATTATTTGGCTGCGGCTTATCAAAAAACCGGTAATCCCGGACAAGCGGTTTACCATATTGAACGGGCCTTGGCAACCAATCCTCAAAACAAATGGTTCCGCAGATTAAAAAATCAATTACAATCTTCACCGGTCGAAAAAAAGGAAAAACCTCCGGTTACTCGATCCGAAAATGCCATTAAATCCGAATCGGATGTCTTGCGCGATATCAAACAGAAAAAATTTAACTTGAGCGCCGGGGAATACTATAATTATTTGGTGAAATCGGCTGAAAAATTCCCTTTTTATGCCCGGGTTCAATATGAAACCGCCCGTGCCGCTTTGGCTTTAAACAAACCGGACGAAGCGGAAAACTATTTGATAAACGGCATGGATTTTGCCTTAACCGATAAGAATCTCCTCAAAAAGTATTATCAACTTTTAATCGAGATTTATCAAAGGAAAAATGAAAAGGAAAAGGTCCGTAAATATCAAAATTTATTGAAGACTTTAAAATAATGTTTTTTTGGTTTTACGGATAAAAAATAGGCATTTCAAAAGCGATTGAGCGTATCAACGACAAGATTTTTTTATGATAAACGGATACTTAAACAAGATTTTGGTTATTATATTTTTGGCAAGTTTATTGCAGGGATGTGGTGTATTTAAAAAACGGCCCGTGAAAAACGAATCTACCGGAGTTTTTGAAAACTTTTTGGATAATTTGCCTTCTTCATCGTTCCGGGCGAATTATTTAAACCAAAAATGGGCTGTGGATTATCGTTCACCTCAATATTCCGTTTCCTTTCAGGTTCGAATGTCATTAATAAAAGACAGTGTGATCTATTTTTCGGTTTCCAAATTCGGATTTCCCGTAGCCAAGGCATTGATCACGCCCGAAGAAGCCGCTTATTACGAAAGCATTGGAAAAACATATTACCGGGGCGAATTAAAGGATATTAGCAAAATGATTGGTATGGATTTGAATTTCAACCAATTACAAGCATTAATCACCGGTGATTCGCCCGTGGACATAACACGGGACTGGAAATTTGAACTTACCGGAAACGAATCACGGCCTTTCAAACTGATTCCGCCTGCCTATTCGGTAGTAAAACAATTGTATTTTACGCCTTTTTTCAAAGTTTATTCCGGAAAATTCGAGCATGACAAGCAACAGGCAAGCATTCTTTATGAAAAATACACTTCGGGTCCCGAAAAACTTCCCGAAAGTATCCGTATAGATTCACCGCAAATAAATGTGGATATAAAAGTTAAGAAGTCGGATACGCAAAAAAAGCCCGAAATCAGGTTTCAAATCCCGAAAAATTATCGTCGAATCGAATTAAAAAAATAATCATCTGCAACTTGTATCGGCGAGGCAACTTCTTCGGCCGATAATCCGTATATTTGTGAAAAACACGGAAGGATGAAAGTATTGATGATATATGCCCGTGAGTTTTCTTATGAGCCGCGCATAAAGACTTTAACGGATTTTCCCGATATAACGGAAGGAAAAACATTCCGTGACGTGCAAGTGGTTTGTATTCAAGTGGAGGCCGAAGACGAAGAAAAACTCAAGAGCAAAGAAACCAAACTGGTCAAACTTATCAAATGGGCGGCAAAGAAAAACGATACCCGTAAAATTTTACTGCACTCTTTCGCGCATTTATCCGAAAGCAAAGCCCCGCCGGAAATATCAAAATTTATTTTCGATAAAACCGAAGAACGCTTAAAAAATTCCGGCTACGAAGTGGAACAAACCCCTTACGGTTATTTTTTGGATTTGAAATTGGACGCGCCGGGAAAAAGCAGCGCCAGAATATTTAAAAATCTTTAAATCATGATGATTAATCGTCCCATAGTAAAATTGGTTAATGCTACCATTCAACAACGCGGTTTTCCCGTATTAAAAAATGTAAATCTCGAAGTACAAAAAGGCGAAATGGTGTATTTAATCGGAAAAACCGGTTCGGGAAAAACCAGTTTGCTTAAAACGCTTTACGGTGAAATTCCATTAATGGATGGCGAAGCGTTTGTCGTTGATTTTCAACTACATCATTTAAAACGCAAACAAATTCCAGAATTGAGAAAACAATTGGGAATTATTTTTCAGGACTTCCGCTTGTTGTTGGACAGAAGTGTGTATGATAACTTGGATTTCGTATTGCGTGCAACGGGTTGGGACGATAAAATCAAACGAAAAAAACGAATCGAAGAAGTTTTGGAAAAAACCGGCACACTTCCCTTGATTTACAAGCCCGCCCATGCTTTATCGGGCGGTGAACAACAGAAAGTGGCTATTGCAAGAGCACTGTTGAACAATCCGAAATTAATCCTGGCCGACGAGCCCACCGGAAATTTGGACCCGGACACACGCATGGAAATTATGGATTTATTTATGGAAATTAACCGGTGGAATAATACGATTTTAATGGCCACGCACGACTATTCGGCCATATTGAAATACCCGGGCATCACGTACATGTGTCAGGACGGCAAACTCTTTGAAGTGGAGCCCGAAACCAAATAAGTTTTTTATTAAAATCATACAATATGTCATTGAATTTATCGGTGGTTATTCCTTATCACGGCCGGTTAAAATGGCTGCAAGATGCCTTGAACTCCGTATTAAATCAAGAGAAATTGCCCGCCGAACTGATTATTGTCGATGACTTTTCTTCCGAAAATCCGCTATCGGAAATCGAAAAAATAAAAAAACAAACCGATGTTCCCGTCACTTACTTAAGATTCGATGCCCATAAAGGAGTTTCGTATGCCAGAAATGCGGGAATCCGTCTCGCTAAGGCGGATTATATTGCCTTTTTGGATGCCGATGATTGTTGGTCCTCAGGGCATTTGAAAGATTTTTCCACGGCTTTAAAACAAATCCCGGAAATAAAATTTTATTCCGCCGCTTATCGTGGTTTTTCCGGACAATGTCCTAAAGAATTAAGCCGGTTCGTACCCGAATTCCAAATAATCGATTATTTTAAGTTGGCTTTGAAGAATTCTTTTCTTGTCAATTCCTCTTCGGTGATTTTATCGAAAGATCTCATCGAAAAAATCGGGCTTTTTGATACGGCATTAAATGTGATGGAGGATATGGATTATTGGATAAGGGCCGGAAAAATGGCGCCGGTAGTGTTGAATAAAAATCCCCGTGTGTTTATTCGACATTCAAACCGGACAAGTTTGAGTAAAAGACTGGAATTTTATGCAAGTGAAGATTTGAAAAAATGGTTTGAAAAAACTTTACAAACCGTTGAAAATGAAGAAATAAAGAAATTCATCCATTTGAATCTTTACGGCACGATTATGCGGTTTAAAAAACAAGGAGAAGCCCCGCCCGCATGGTTAAACGATTTATTAAATGAAAAATACCTTTCCGTTTTTCAAAAACTCATGCTTCGACAGCCACCTTTTTTTACGGAAGTGTTAGCAAGGATATTAAATAAAAAAAGATGACCCCGGAAGGTCATCTTAAGTAAATTTATATGCTACGTTTTATTGTTTGGTGTGATGGTTTCAGTCTAATTTAGTATTTTTACCTAAAATCGAATAATGAGCTTTCATGTAGTTTCCGCTTCTGCAGGTGCAGGAAAAACATATAAATTGACATTGGAAGTTCTTTCGTCCGTTTTGTCGCCGGAAGATCAGCGGCCCTTGCGTAGAATACTGGCCGTAACATTTACCAATAAGGCAGCCAATGAAATGAAGATTAGATTATTGGAAATGCTAAAAATGGTTGCGCGAGGAGAATCAGAAGATTTAATGGACGAATTAAGTGAAAAATTAGGTTTATCTACCGGTCAACTGCAGAAAATCGCAGCTCGGAGAATCGATGAAATTCTCTTCAATTTTGACGATCTCTCCTATTCTACAATCGATTCCTTTACCTTTCGTTTGATCAGACATTTTGCACGAGAACTCGGGTTAACTCCGGGTGTAAATGTTGAAATTAATGAAGAAGAAGCAGTGGATCTAATCGTGGAACATTATTTACGAAATCTTTCTCAAGAAGATAAATCCTTGCCCGAATTGAAATTTTTAAGTTCAAGAAAAATCGAAGACGATAAGAATTGGGATGTATTTGAAGATTTAGCCGGGCTGAAAAGGTATATTTTACCGGATAAATATATCGAACAAATTCAAACCATTAAAAAATTCGACACCCAAGAAATTAATGAACAAAAACACCGGATTTTCGTCCGGATTCGAAGTTTGGAAAATGAAATTAAAAAAAATGCAAGTAAATTATTGGAAATACTTTCTGGGGAGGAAATAAAAACCAAAATTTCGAATTTTAATCATATCAACGGGCTTTTGAATTACCTAAAGGAAAATTACGTTCCTCTCAAGGAAAATAAAACATTTCCCAAGTGGTTCAATAATGAGCAAATAGATGATAATTTATTGAAGAAAAATCAGTTTTGGACCCAAGAAGAGCGCACCCTGATTTCAGCATACTTAAGACCGTTATATCGGGATGTCGGTTTATTAAAAAAACTTTATACTTTTCGACAGGCTATAACGCCTTTAAGTTTGATACATGTAATTGTGGAAGCCATTGAAAATTATAAGAACGAAAATGACCAAATTTTTATTTCCGATTTCAATAAAATCATTCATCGCGTATTAAAAGATAATCCGGTTCCCTTTATTTATTATCGAACCGGAGAAAAATATTTCCATTATTTTATCGATGAGTTTCAGGATACTTCCGTTCTCCAATGGAAAAATATTTTACCGCTTATTGATGAAGCCCTATCAAAAGAGTACCAAAATAACCGTTCCGGCAATGCCTATGTATTCGGCGATGCGAAACAAGCCATATACCGTTTTAGGGGAAGCGAACCCGAACAATTTATTAAATTGAGTTCTCCGAAAATTTCTTCTAAAGATTACCATCCCTTTCCGTCAGCCCGAAAGCACATCATCCGTTTGGATGCCAATTGGCGAAGTGCGAAAGATATTGTAAAATTTAATAATGTTTTTTTTGAAGAAATAACGCGGCATTTCGGGGTAAATTCCGAATTATACAATTTTGTGTATCAAAAAGAAAATGTGCATCAGAAAATGAAGAAACATTTTCCGGGATATGTCGAAATGAAATTAAATAAAATAAACGATGATGAAGAATATCTAAATCAAATTGTAGATACGGTTCGGCGTGTTAGAAATTTGAACTATGATTCGGGGGATATAGCCATTTTGTATAATCGAAATGAAGAAGGAGCAAAAATCGCTAAAATATTGATAGAAAACGGCTTTCATATCATAAGTGATAATAGTTTGCAGTTAAAAAATTCCAGAAAACTCAATTTGTTAATCAACTTTTATCGCTATTTTGATACGGAAAATCCGGAAGATTTGCTATATGCGTTGCTTGATCTGCAAGCCGTAAAGGGTACTGCGTTTGAGACTGGTTTTTATGATAAATTAAAAGAAAGACCATTTCATGAAGTGATAAAAATTTTAAGCGGCAAAACCGAACTTCCCTCATGGGATCATTTGGGCGCTTATGAATTCTTTTCTTCTCTGATTTTCGCATTGGATTTAAACGATGAAAATGAAGCGGCTTATGTAAAAACTTTTTTAACTAAGCTTAATCGTTTTGAAAACAATCGGTTGACACCTTCGGATTTTTTTGAATATTGGGATAAAGTACTCAGCAGTATTCCCGTGGAAAACGAATCCCATCAGGGGGCTATCCGTTTAATGACCGTGCATAAAGCGAAAGGATTGGAATTTCCGGTGGTGATTTATGCTTATGCCAATCAAAAAACCGAGCCGAGATACGATTCCTTGATATGGCTTCCTACCGGTGATTCTATTGAAATTCCTTTCCTCCCCGTTCGTTATACCGATTTGGAACATATCTTTCTATTATCGAGCGAGTATGCCGAGGAATTATTTGCCTTCCGGGAGGCCCATTTGTTTGATTTGATTAATAAAATATATGTGGCTTTTACCAGGCCCGTAGAAAAATTATATATATTGGCCAATAATAAAACGGGACAAACCCATCATATTTTCAGGAATATAGCCGGCTCTCTTACGGCACGCTTGCTCGAAGCGGATTTCAATGAAACCCAAGGAATCCTTAAGTTCGGCGAAGAAAAACCGGCTTTAATGACCGGTAAAAAGAGCGAGAAACAGTATGTTTCAAGCGGATTTTATGCCAAACCTCCTTCCTTCGAAAGTCCGGTTATTAAAATCAATACCCGCAGAGTGGAATTATGGAGTGAGCAAAAGCGTAAACCGGTGGAAACCGGCTTGTTAATTCATCATTATCTTTCTCAAGTGGAATGCAAGGAAGACTGGAAACGCATCGAAAAAAAAATACGAACTTCACACCCTGCCGGTTTGGCCGGTCTTATTATCGAACGCATAGAAAACATTCTTCAAATGGCCGAAGCGTCATTTATATTCGATTGCCGAAACCGCATATTAACTGAACGCAGCATTCTTCATAAGCAAACTTATCGCCCCGACCGGCTTGTAATCGATGATGAAAATAACGTTTCCGTTATTGATTTTAAAACGGGAAAACGGGAAAATAGCCATGTTCGTCAAATCCAAAATTATGCGAAATTACTCGCTGATGCGGGATTTAAAAACATAAAAAAATATTTGATATATATCAACGAAAAAGTGGAAATTGTTCAGGTTCCTTAATTTAATCAATTAACCGCCAAATTCTACGGAAAATATGTAACTTTCATTTAAATTTGAGCCATGAAATACTTATTGGGCATATTTTTTTTCTTTCTTCTAATTTGTCCTTTCCGGGCTCAATATACGGATATGCCCGAATACGTCAAGCATGAACGGCTTCAGGCAGCCAAGAAATTACGAGGAACGCCTTCGGGACAAACCGGAAATTACGATTGGATTTATCAGCGTTTGGTGCTGACTTTGGATCCGCGAAACTATTATGTGACCGGACAAACGGATGTTTATTTTAAATTTTATGAAGATAGCGACCGGTTCATATTGGATTTGTCTCATGAACTTCAAGTAAGTGAAGTACTTTATCACGGCCAACCAGTAAATTTCAGCCAAAATGATTCGGATGAATTAATCATCGATTTACCTTCGGTAATTTCTGCGGGAATTCTGGATTCCGTTCATATTGCTTATGCTGGCAGGCCGCCTTATTCCGGAATGGGATCTTTTGAGGTAAGCGAACATAATAGGATACCGGTATTATGGACCTTAAGCGAACCTTACGGGGCCAAAGATTGGTGGCCTTGCAAACAGAATTTGACCGATAAACTGGATTCGATTGATATGATATTGCGCTATCCGGTGAAAATAAACGGGAAAATCATGCAAGGCGTTTCAAACGGTTTACTTATGGGCGAACATATCGATCATGATACTAAAATTTCTCATTGGCGTCACCGTCATTCCATACCTGCCTATTTAGTGGCCGTGGCCATTACGAACTACAGCCGGTATTCACATCAAGCCGGTATATATCGTTCGTTCCCCATTGATAATTATGTATATCCCGAAGACTCCGCTTGGGCGGTAAATTATACACCGGTAGTGGTGGATGTGATGAATTTTTATGAAGAAAAATTCGGCGAATATCCGTTTTCGGACGAAAAATACGGTCATGCACAATTCGGTTGGAACGGTGGAATGGAGCACACTACCGTTTCGTTTGTGGGCGGATTTTCAAGGGGATTATTGGCCCATGAATTGGCTCATCAATGGTTTGGTGATGATGTGACCTGTGCAAGTTGGTCGGATATTTGGATCAACGAAGGATTTGCCACTTATTCCGAAGCGCTCATTCAGCAACATATGGACGGACAGGAAGCATTTCGTTTATGGAAACAATATGCCGTACGATTAATAGATGACAGACCTTCGGGTTCGGTTTATGTATTTGGTAACGATACATTGAATATTTCGCGTGTTTTTTCTTGGCCCTTATCTTACCTGAAAGGGGCGATGGTATTGCACATGTTGAGATTTATAAACGGAGACGAGATTTTTTTCCACATACTTAAACAATTTCGCGAGCGTTTCGCGGCCGATTTTGCAGCCACCGAGGATTTTAAATCCATAGTCGAAGAAATTACCGGTGAGGATTACGGCGAATTTTTTAATGATTGGGTTTACGGTAAGGGCTATCCTTCTTTTGAAACTTCATGGATGTCATTTTCTGATAATACCTATAGAGTTGTAATTCAACAAACACCATCCGACCCCGATGTGGATTTTTTCGAAACCCCGGTTAAACTCCGTTTAAGTTCAACGACCCATGACAAGGTTTTTGATACCATCGTTTCGCTTAACCGGAATAATCAAATATTTTTTATTTCAACCGACGCTGTATATGATAAATTGGAATTGGATCCCGATTATGATATTATTCGCGGCACTTCCCAAGTACATTTCGGGGGAAATATGGAATGGAATGATTCGGAAATATTTCTTTTTCCCAATCCGGCTTCGGACGAGATTCGTTTTTTTGTGAAAGACCGGAAGAATGTTCGCAATACATTTATTTTTGATTCGGGTGGAAAAATGGTCTATTATAATTTGAATCAAAACGGAATTGTTGATATTCAACATCTTAGCTCCGGTATATATTTTCTTGGAATTATTTATGATAATGGAAAAATACTTACAGCACCATTTATTAAATATTGAAAAGAAAAAATACATATTATTCTCCCGATGAAGTAAAGAAAAAAATGGCCCGGTATTGTGCCTACCGGGATAGATCTACATTTGAGGTGGAAAATAAATTAAAAGAATACCGCTTAATACCGCAAGTGCACGATGAGATTCTGGCATTTCTTATGGAAGAAAATTTCCTTGACGACGAACGTTTTGCCAGGAGTTTGGCTCGTGGAAAATTCCGTATGAAAGGGTGGGGGAGACGAAAAATCATGGAAGCGCTAAGAAATCATCGCTTGAGCGAATATTATATAAGAAAAGGACTGGAAGAACTCGATGACGAAGAATATCAAGAAATGATTACTCGATTGATAAAGAAGAAATTAATAAATATTCAAAAAAATAGACATCCTTATCATATCAAACAAAAGATTTACCGATATTTGTTACAAAAAGGATATTTTCCGGAAGAATTCAGGGATATTTTAGATGAAGAAATCAAACGGCATTTCGGTTCATAATTTGGAAATTCCGAATTTGGAATTTCTTGCCAGGCAAATTGTGGAAGGGTCATTAACCGGACTCCACCGCAGCCCTTTTCACGGCTATTCGGCCGAGTTTAGGGAACATAAAATGTATGCCCCGGGCGAATCCATTAAATTTATCGATTGGAAAGTATATGCCAAAACCGAGAAACTTTATATCAAAAAATTTGATGAAGAAACCAATATGCGTGTGCGCCTGATAGTGGATGCTTCTTCCTCGATGTATTATCCCGGCATGAATGAATTCGATTTGAATAATTTGAATAAACTGGGATTTTCGGTAGTGGCATCGGCCGTGTTAAACGAAATTCTTCGCAGACAAAGAGATGCCGTGGGATTAAGCGTATTTCATGAAGAAATCAGTGTTTCTTTACCCGAAAAAACCAATGTGCTCCATCGCAAGTTGATTGTCGGCGAATTGGAAAAACTGCTACGGGCTCCTCGAACCGGAAAAAAAACCAAACCGGTGGAAAACTTACATTTGATTGCCGAAAATTTGAAACGCCGGTCTTTGTCCGTACTTTTTTCCGATTTATGGACGGACAATCCCGACCCGGAACCGCTTATCGATGCCCTGAAACACCTCCGCTATAAAAGTTCGGAATTAATTATTTTTCATGTGTTGAATTGGCACAAAGAAGTACATTTTGATTTTCCAGAACAACCGGTTCGTTTTACCGATGTGGAAACCGGCGAGCAGTTGAATATTTATCCTCAGGAAATAAAGAAAACTTATAGAACGTATTTACAAAAATACTTTCAACGTATGCGCGAAGCTTTTTATAATTACAATATAGATTATTATCCGGTTACTACCGAAACGCCCTATCACGATATTATTTCTTCTTACTTACAAAAAAGATTGCGAATGAAATAAATCCGGTTAGGAGCGCAAATCGAAATTATTATTAATGATTAAGATGTTGATTGACAATAATTCAAATAAAAAATCTTTTATATATGCTTTTACACGATGAATTGAAAAGGGAATTTAAAAATGTGGTCGGACGTGCAGGACAAATGGTAAGACAATACCATGGAAAAGTCCGCAAAAGCGACATCCAACATAAAGCCACCCATGATTTTGTGACGGAAATTGACAAGCAAGTGGAAAAATTTTTGGTGGAAGAATTTACACGGCTTTTGCCCGGTAGCGGATTTTTGACCGAAGAAGAAACCGTTCGTAAAACCCGGGGGGAATTTAAGTGGATTATTGACCCCATTGACGGCACGACAAATTTTATTCACGGTCTATTCCCCGTTACGGTGAGTGTGGCCCTGCGGTACCGGGAAGAAACAATAATGGGAATTGTGTATGAAATCGGTCTGAATGAATTATATTATGCCGACGAAACGGGTGCCTATTTGAATGAAAAACCCATTAAGGTTTCCGCAGAAAATAATTTGGAAAATGCCTTGATTGCCACGGGGTTCCCTTTTAAAAATTACGACCGTTTGGAAGATTATATGAAGAGTTTCGAATATTTGATGTTTCATACGTCGGGAATTCGCCGTTTGGGTTCGGCTGCGGCGGATTTGGTATATGTGGCGGCGGGACGTATGGACGGATTCTATGAGTACGGTTTAAATCCTTGGGATGTCGCCGCCGGGGCTTTCATTGTGATGAAAGCCGGCGGAAAAATCTCCGATTTTTCCGGAAAAGCCCGGTGGCTTTACGGCGGCGAAATATTAGCCACCAATGCGCTAATTCATGACGAGTTTTTACAAGTTCTTCGCCGTTTTTTCGATAAATAGTTCAACAAAGCGAGTTTTGTTGCCTGAGCCGAAACGACAATTCAATGATTAAACCCTTTATTATCCATAACCCACTGTGATTTCCTGCCGGGCTCTTTCCGTATTTTTATGTAATTTTACTTTAATTTATTTAAGGATGCCGGCAAGTTTTTTTATTTATCGTTACGCAGCCGATTTATACGACCGGATTGATAGATTTTGGCATCATCCGTCCACGCGTCAGGCTATCAGCCGGTTATTGGCTTTGGTTTTTGTATTTTCTTTATTTCTAGGATTTTTGGTTCATCAAAAAATTCTTCCGCACTCGGGAATTTTGTCTTATTTTAAAAATCCCTTTGTTTCCATTGAGATTACTTTTACCGTACTCTTGATTATCGAACTATTCGATTTGATTTTTTCCATACCGGTTTCCGTCTCCCAATCCGTGATCAAACAATTCGAATTATTGTCCCTTATTTTTATCCGGATGGGTTTGAAAGAATTTTCTCATTTACATAAATTATTCGATTGGAATGAGATGCAACAAATTGTAATTTCCATGTTTTTATACGGCATCGGCGCCCTGTTTATTTTCATGCTTATCGGGTTGAATCTTTATATCAAACGCCGGCTCCAAATTCGCGAGTATTTTAGAGAATATCCCTACTACAAAAAGGTCAAGAAAACAATCGCCCTGCTATTGATTATCATTTTCATAAGTATTTTATTGGGAAATATATGGAAAATATGGCAGGGTTTGCATCCCGACTTTTCCTTTAAACAATTTTATACAGCGTTGATATTCAGCGATATATTAATTTTAATAATTTCCATGCGCTATATTTTGGATTATCATTCCATGTTTAGATATTCGGGTTATATTCTCACGACCATTTTTATTAGAATTGCCCTGACGGCCGAACCGTATTTTAATATTCTCATCGGAATAGGTGCCGTAATATACCTTATTTTGCTTACCGGCACATATAATTATTTCATGAATCGGAAAATCACAAAAAAACCACGATATTTGCACTATCATGCCGACGAAAAAAAATTTAAAGTAACGCAGAAAAATTATGGAACTTAAAGGAACGATTAAACATATTTTCGACACCCAAACCGTCGGAAATAATAATTTTAAAAAACGGGAAATGATTTTGGTAACGGATGAGCGCTATCCGCAAACCGTTAAAATCGAATTTATACAAGAAAAAACGGCCATGTTGGACGATTTTAATCCCGGCGACGATGTGACGGTTTCCATCAATATCCGCGGGCGCGAATGGGTAAATCCCGAAGGCAAAACCGTATATTTTACGAGTATTCAGGGATGGAAAATTGTCAAATCGGAAACCGGAATGCCCGGCGAGGAATTACCTCCGCCGTTTCCTCCCGAAAATGAAAATCCCTTTTTACCGGAAGAAGAAAACGACGACCTGCCATTTTAATTGAAACCTATGAATAAAAAAATTTTAGTTACGGGCGGTTTGGGTTATATCGGATCTCACACCGTCGTGGAACTTATTGAATCCGGATACGACCCGGTTATTGTGGATAATTTGTCCAATACACGTCCCGAAGTGCTGGACGGTATAGAAAAAATTACCGGAAAACGTCCGGTTTTTTATGATTTCGATTTGTTGAATAAAAATCACGTAAAACAAATTTTCGACGAGCATCCGACCCTCGAAGGAATCATTCATTTTGCCGCCCATAAATACGTGGGCGAAAGTGTGGAAAAACCTTTGATGTACTACGAAAATAATTTGATGTCGTTGATCAATTTGCTTAATGAAATGCTCAATCGCGATATCCGGAGATTTATTTTTAGCTCGTCATGTACCGTTTACGGACTTCCCGACGAACTGCCGGTAACCGAACAAACACCGGTGAAGCCGGCGATGTCGCCCTACGGGAACACCAAGCAAATAGGCGAAGAGATTTTAACCGATACGGCCAAAGTTAGTGATTTGGAAGTCATTTTACTTCGATATTTTAATCCTATAGGCGCACACCCCTCGGCCGAGATCGGTGAACTTCCTGTGGGTGTCCCTCAAAACCTGGTTCCGTTTATTACGCAAACGGCCGCGGGACTTCATCCCGAACTCCGAATTTTCGGGGATGATTACGACACTCCCGACGGTACGGCCATACGGGATTATATTCATGTGGTTGATTTGGCCAATGCACATGTGAGAGCCCTCGAATTTTTGGAAACCGAAAAGAATAAGAACCAAGTGGAAATCTTTAATGTCGGTACGGGAAAAGGGAACTCCGTCATGGAAATTGTCAATACTTTTATGGAAGTAACAGGCGTAAAATTGCCTTATCGAATAGTGGGGCGCCGTGCGGGTGACGTGCCTGCGATTTGGGCCGATACGACCCGGGCCGAAACGGTGATGGGATGGAAAGCCAAACGCAATATTGCCGACGCCTTACGCGATGCCTGGCGTTGGGAGAAAAAAATTCGACACATCCAATAAAGAAAAATGGAGAAGAATTAAGATCGTGTACTGAAACAACAAGCCGGTATTCAGATAAGAACAATCAACCTTAATCTTCTCCATGTTTTTTTGAACCGTTTATTCGGCTTTTATTTCTTTTTTTCTACCGAACATAATAAAATACATACTCGGCACGACGACCAAGGTTAAAAATGTGGCAAAGGTTAATCCATTGATCACTGCCGTAGCCAACGGCCCCCAATAAGCCGTATTTTCACCACCAATATAAATTTCAGGTTTAAACTTAGTAAACAAACCGATGAAATCTATATTCAATCCGATAGCCAACGGAACCAATCCGAAAATAGTGGTAATAGCGGTAAGTAAAACCGGACGCAAACGGGTTTTTCCGGCATGTATCAATGATTCTCTCACCAATTCTTTATCGGGCTCTTCTTCTTCGTCCATACCTAATTCGGCTTTCTTTCTTGCAATGGTTAAATTGGTATAATCAATCAATACAATGGCGTTATTTACTACAATTCCCGCCAAGGAAATAATGCCGATCATGGTCATAATCACAATAAAATCCTGCCGGGTAATAATCAATCCGAGCAATACGCCAATCATACTAAGTATAATGGTTACCAATATAATTACCGGGGTTTTAAGGGAGTTAAACTGCGTAACCAAAATCAGAAAAATTATAAATACGGCAATCATTAACGCCTTCGAAAGAAATGCCATATTTTTCTTCATTTCTTTTTGTTCTCCTTCAAAACTGTAATACATATTTTTGGATAAAGGATATGCTTCCATTAATTTTTTTATTTCACCTACTATTTCATTGGCATTATATCCTTCTAATACATTGGAAGAAAAGGTAATCGCCCTTTTTAAATTTTGTCGTTTAATAGCACTGAAACTCGAAACGGATTTTATATTTGTAATAGCCGATATGGGAATACTAACCAATTTTCCGGATTGTTGGTCACGATACACAACTCTTTGCTCCAATAAACTGGCCCGGTCGTTTCTGTATTTTTCGTCCAAGCGAATATTAATGGGATAGTCGTCATCGCCGTCCTTATAGGTATCGGCTTCTTTCCCATAAACGGCCGTTCGCAACTGCATACCGACTTGGGCTACCGAAACGCCATAGCGTCCGGCCTTTTCTTTGTCCACTTTCACTTCCAATTCCGGTAAATTTTTATCCACGTCGAATACCAAATTTTCAATACCCGGAATGGCTGCATCATCTATATATTTTTTGATTTTTTCGGCTTCGATCAGGAGTTTATCATAATCATCACCTAAGAGTTTCATTTCTATGGGTGCACCCATGGGCGGTTTATGTTGATCTTTATCCACACTGATTTTAATGCCGGCATAACCCTTTATCATTTCTTGCAAATCCCGCATAATTGTTCGGGTATTGACCCCTCCTCGTTCTTCATAGGGGACAAAGTCAATCATAATTTTGGCTTTGTTAGGTGTTTTGGCCGTGATGAATCCCCGTCTAGGGTCGGCCGTGCCTTCTCCCACTTGTTCCACAATGGATCGAACGATTTTTTTGTAATTGTTTTGTTGAAGATAAGCGGTAATTTTCTTTGTGATTTTCTTAGTGAAATTATTTACTACTTCAATATCGGTGGCTTCGGGAAATTCAATATATACATAAACTTGTTTGGGATCCGGGTCGGGAAAGAAACTTGTTTTCGGAGGAAAAAGTTTTATCAATAAAAAAGAGAGAAATAATAAACCAACCGTGGCAAAGAAAACCAAATAAGCATGCCAACCGGTTAAAGTCCATCGAACGGTTTTTACATACCAATTTTCAATCAAAGGAAGAAAAACGTTTTGAAACCAACGAATGGCTTTTTGTAATACATAATGATATAGAATTTGCCAAATTGCCACCAAAGCAAACCACAATCCCAAAGTATTAAATAAACCGTTCCACTTGGACCATGAAGGTAAAATGCCATAACGAATCACGAAAAATAAAACCGACAAACCGGCATAAAACAGGGCTTTTTTCCAAATTCTATCGGTGGTTTTTTCCGAATAATCCAAAGACATATATAATCTTGCCAATACGGGATTTACAATTAAAGCCACAAATAATGAAGAACTTAATACGATAATTAAAGTAACCGGTAAGTATTTCATAAAACCGCCGATGATGCCGGGCCAAAATGCCAATGGTAAAAAAGCCGCAAGGGTAGTCATCGTGGAAGTGATAATGGGCCACGCTACTTCACCAACGGCATATTTGGCCGCTTCATAAGCATTGTATCCTTCTTCACGGTACCTGTATATATTTTCTACTATTACAATACCGTTGTCCACCAACATTCCTAGGGCCAAAACCAAGGCAAATAAAACCATTGTATTGAGTGTAATACCAAAAAAGGAAAGAATCAGAAAAGACATTAACATGGACAACGGAATGGCCACACCCACAAATAAAGAATTACGGAATCCCATAAAAAACATTAAAATCAAAACCACGAGAATCATTCCGAAAATGATGCTGTTTTCCAAATTCGCCACTTGACTTTTGGTCCTGTCCGATAAATCGTTGGTGATATTGAGATGAATATCTTTGGGGAAAATTTTTCGGGTTTCTTTGAGTATTTTCCGGATTTTTTCCGCCGCAATAATTTGATTGGCACCGCTTCGTTTTTTAATATCTAACATGACTACGGGTGCCCCGAACTCTCTCGCGTAACTGGTGGCCTTTTGTTCTTTAAAATGTATGGAGGCAATATCTCGTAGATAAACGGTTTTATCCTTTGCTTTACGGACAATAATGTTTGCCAATTCCGAAGGGTCTTTTATTTCGCCCGAAACTCTCAAGTTTCGTCGAATCCCGTCTTCTATCAAATCTCCCGCCGAGACATTTAAATTATTATTCTTTATTGCGGTTTCAATATTGCGAAAATTAATATTCCGGGCAATCATTTCATTCAAATCGACCGCAATTTCCACTTCTTTGTCTTGTACGCCCCGTATGTCGGCCGAAGAAATTTCGGGCAATTGTTCAATTCTGTCCTGTAATAATTCGGCTCGTTTTTTTAATTCGGAAGGTTTGTAATTTCCCGAAATATTAATGTTCATAATCGGCATCATTTCCGAAAAATTCAGCTTAATGGCTTTCGGTTTGGAAGGCACGTCCGAAGGCCAATCCTTATCCGCCGTAACATCATCTATCTTGTCTTTTACATCGGATAATGCCTTATCGGGGTCCACTTCGTAGGCGAATTTTATATCGATGCTCGAAAATCCGTTTTTAGATGTGGATTTTATTTCGTCCACCCCGCTTATTTTCTTTAATTCCAACTCTAAAGGACGCGTGATTAGTGCTTCGATGTCTTCGGCCGAATTTCCAGGATACGGCGTGCTGACAAAAACTTGGGGTGCCGCCACATTAGGCAATGATTCGCGCGGCATGTTAATATATGCCACTAAACCACCGATGGTCAATATGGCAATTAATACCTTTACCGTGTTATAAGAACGGAGGGCAAAATTGGTTAGGGGAAATTCTTTGAATATTTTTTTATTATTCATGTGATTTCTGTTTTATGTAAACTTTGTCTCCTTCAGTTAATCCGAATGAACCCGTTAATGCCAATAAATCGCCGGGTTTTAGCCCTTTGCTTATCCAAACTTGTTTATTATAAACCAATTCCTTTTGAACCGGACGTTTTTTTACCTTATAAATCACTTTTCCGTTTTTGTCTGTGCTCAAACTATCCAATACATATACAAATGCTTGTCCGTGCGCGTCTTCCTGAACCAATGAGACGGGTATTACTATGGCATGATCTATATTTTTGGCCAATACACGGATTTTAGCCGTTAAATTCGGTTTGAGCAAACCGGTTTTATTGTCCACATTTATTCTTATTTTAAAAGTTCTATTGTTTGGATGAATAAAATTTCCGGTATAATCGATTTTTTTATGAACAGTGATTCCCGCTTCCGGAAATTCTATAAGGGCGGGTTTTCCGGCGGTTATATCTTTTAAATATTTTTCAGACACATCGGCTTCCGTATATACGTTTCGCAAATTTACTACCCGGGCTACGGGACGTCCCGGCATAGCGGTTTCGCCTTCTTTGATCATCAATTCATCCAAAGTGCCCGAAATAGGTGCGGTAATTTTGGCACGTTTGAGTTGTTCGTAAAGCGTGCCGAGTTTCTTTTGTAAACCTAGGTATTTGGTACGTGCTTGCAAATAAGCCATTTCCGACCCGATTTTTTGTTCCCATAAGCGTTTTTGTCGTTCAAAAGCGGTTTTTGCCAATTGAAATTGTGTTCGCACTTCGCCGATTTGGTTGCGTAAAATTTTATCATCCAATCGCATGATTAATTCTCCTTTACGAACCTTGTCCCCGACCTTCATGTAAATTTTAACTACTTCTCCTTGAAATAAAGGAACAACATTCACATCTCCGTCCGATTTGACTACACCTTGCAAATCAATATAATAACGAAATACGCTTTCTTGAACCGTATCTACGGCGATAGAAGGAATATCTTCATTTACCGAATCGCGAAGTTGTCGCTCTATTTTAATCAATTCTTTTTTAAGACTGTCAATTTTCTTTTTGAGTATCTTTCGCTTGGCATGTAAATCTTGAGTGTGTGGCGATTTGTTTTTAGCACAAGAACCTGTTGCGATGGCTAAAAAGAAGAAAATCCATAAAGTATGTATGCCGAATTTTTTCATAAGAATTTTATTTTTCATTGTTAAGGAAATTTTGCAATTTTATTTTTTGTAAAATAGCGTCGTTTAATGCGTTTAAATATTGTTGTTGGGCTTGATATAACTGCATGCGGGCCATATTTAATTGAAAACTGTTGCCCACTCCTTCGTTATATTTTATTCTTTCGCGCGATTCAATTTGCGAAGCCAGTTTCATATTTTTTCTTTTGGTTTCCAGTTTATCCAGCGCATTTATATATTGATTGACTAATTTCTTATGCGTGATTTTTAATTGTCGTTGAAGATTGTCAAATTCCATTTTGGTATTTTCATAGTCAATTCTGGCTTGTCCGATTCGTTTATGATTAACAAAAGATGAAAATAAGGGAATATTAATGCTGATGCCAATAAAAGATTGCTTATACCATGATTGATCACTATTAAAAAAATTAAACTCATTGTGATATGCATTTTTTCCGTATGAATAGAAGGCCGCAACGGTCGGTAGCATTTGCGATTGTTCGTAGCGTAATTTTAGTTTACCGGATTTTACTTTGTTCTCCATTATTTTATAGTCTATATTATTACTCGGATTAAAATCCGATTGAAGAAGCCGCAAATCCGACGCTTTATTAGCCAAGGTTTCGGCATTATCGGTTAAAACCAATGTTTCATCGGGATTCCGCCCCATGACATAATTAAGCATTTCGTATGCAGTGGTTTTCATATTCTCCAAAAACTTTTTTTGATTCACCAATTCCGAAAGTGTAATTTCCAGTTGAGTGACATCGGTTTCTTCCACAAATCCGTTTTGATACATTTGACGGGTATCGGAAAGATTTTTTTCTAAAACGGCAATGTTATTTTGAACAATTTCCAAACTTTTATCCGCCAAGGCGGCATTGACATATGCCCGGGCGGTAATTTCTTTTATTTTTTGTTTGGTTTTAACCGAAGCCAGTTCAGAAATTTGTTGATAAACTCGTGAAGAATATAGTCCCGTAATATATGAACCGCTGAATATCAGTTGATTAATTGTAGCACTCCATTTCATATTTTGATCCGTTCCGAATGATACGGGAATATATTGATCTTCGGGGGCCTGCGGATTAAAAATTCGGGCGGGCATCAAATTAACCGGTTTGTCGATGAATCTTTGGTAAGAAATATTGCCCGATGCCTGCGGAAGTCCCATAGCAGTGGTTTCCCATACCTTTTTCTTGGCTTTTATTATTTCGTTGTCGGCTTTAATAACCTGAATGTTATGTTCCACTGCATAATCTATGGCTTCTTCAAGTGAAAAAGCGGTTTGTTGTGCAAGAATCCTTAAGGAACCGAAAATCAGAATTAGTATCAAGATTTTTTTCATATTTCATATTTTTTCAGCACGTTTTTTAATTCTTTTTTCCCTTTTTTGGTAGAAATGGATTGTAAATAAAGTTTGATGAACAAAGAATTAAATATGTATTTCTGAACGAGGTCTTGAGGAAAAATGTCTTCGTTTTGTAATACGTATTTGCAACCGAAAAACATTCGCTTGAAAAACTCACGATTAAGATTTTTTTTATAATACCCGGCCTGGATTCCCTTATTGAAATTATTCTCCAAAAAATCAAATATGCGTTTTCTTTTAATCTGTTCCATTTCCTTGACCAGGGCGGGATAATATTTTTTCATTTGACGATAGGGTTCCATTGTTAATTCTTTGACAATGGAATTAATCATCTTTCTGACGGCAAAGAAATCTTCGTATGGATTTAAATTTTGCGCTTCGAGTTCGTCGATTTTTTTACAAATCCGGTCGGAAAGATAAAGTACGGTTTCGCGTACCAAATCATCTTTATTGGCAAAGTATTTATAAAGCGTTTTTTTTGACATGCCTAATTCCGATGCCAAATTATCCATTGTAGTTTCTTTAATACCGCGTGAAAAAAATAATTCTACGGATTTTGATAAAATTTTTTCTTTGGTATTTTCCATGATTAATGTGATTTGCAGGACAAATATAATAAAAAAGAAACTAATAAAACAAAAATAGTTTCCGTGGTGTAATTCACAATTTGGACAAATATATAACCGCCAGTGTATAAATGACTTACAATACTCGTAAAAAAGGAACTTTAATAAAAAAATAAAAATATAAAAGATAATTTTACAGAAATAGCACGAAAAAGAAGCAAATATTTATACAGTTATAATGAAATGAATATATTAATCGAATATATTTCGACTTCAGAATAAGGGAAATTGCATCTGTTTATACAAATGTGCAATACAATGGCATTTTACATTTATTTGAATTGTTTATGGAAAATAATATCATCGATCTGCATACGGCTATTTCTACATTAAACCGGCTTATGAAAATCAATAAACGATTGCCTTTTGATATTTTTCAACAGCATATTAATGAATGGAGAAAGTAGCGGTAAAAAATGAGAATTTTTGACAGGACCGGTGCTTTTTCCGGAAAACGGAAAACATTTTTTTAGTGAAAGAATGAAGGAGTTGGTTTAATGAATAATGAAAAATTAAGAACTAAAAATGAAAATCACCAAATCCCAAATCCCAAGTCCCAAATCCGGTTTTTATAATGCGTTGATTTAGTTAAAGTTAAGATCAAGGTTAAAGTCCCTGTCAATACCAAAACCCGAACAACCACAAAGGAATAACATTCCCGTATCCGGTTTCCAAGTCATCCTTGACAATAAAAGCATTTTCCAATCCTTGGATTTGCTTGGCTTTCTTGCTTTTGCCGCCTATTTCAAATACGTAATTTTTGATTTGGTAATCACCCGTTTCACTGTAATAAAGGGGAAAAACACGGGAGGTTTGGTTGACAAATGTTTCACGCATGAAACGATTTATAGCAAAAAGTATATCATACGTGAAACAATATTTTTTAAAACAACGGCTTGGCACAAAATTTGGTTGACAAATGTATTAGTTTTTGTTATATTTGTAAACCGATAGCCAACTAACCATGATAAAAGATATTCTTTCATACCGTCTTAAAGCCGCCCGTAAAGCCATGGGTTATTCCATGGAAAAACTTGCCCGGGAAGTAGGCATCAGTAAGCAAATGATTTCCAAATATGAGAAAGGAAAATCCCTTCCCGGCAGTGGATTATTGATTAAATTATCCGAAGTGTTGGGCGTATCGCCCGGTTATTTTTTCGAGGAACCTATGGTTTTGGAAAACGAAATCAAATTCCGCAAAAAAGCCAAACTTCCCAAGCGGGAACAGGAAAAAATTTTGTACTTCATGTCGCAACGCCTGGAAAAATACCTTCTGGTGGAAAATATTTTGGGAATGGACAGCCGGTTTATTAGCCCGTTAAAAGAGGATGAGGCGAATTTATTGAAACGGTTCAACCCAGCCAATGCCGAACGCTTAGCTGAAACCGTGCGTAAAAATTGGGAAATAGGCAAGGATCCTATTGCGAATGTGATTTATCTATTGGAGGAATTTCGTATAAAAGTGATTGAAATCGAAAATAAAGACAAAGAGGACAACCGCTTTGACGGATTGGCGGGCATAATGGATAATGAGATTGCGGTTATTGTAACCAAAAAACATGATTACATCGAGCGAAAGCGCTTTACTTTATTACACGAATTGGGACATTTGTTAATTAACCGTTATGCGGAAAAATTGCCTGACGAAAAAACCGAAGAAGCTTTTTGTAACCGGTTTGCGGGCGCCATGCTGCTTCCACGGGAAGTCGTTATTGAATATTTTGGGAGAAAACCGCGTGCACTTTACTTGAGTGAATTGGCATTCGTTCAGGAAAAATACGGTATCAGCATTCGGGCGATAATGTACAGGTTAAAAGATTTGGGCATTATTTCCGAAAGGAAATTTCAAAGTTTTTTCAAGCATTTAAATGGAAACAAAAATTACAAAAAACTGATTG
Source organism: Flavobacteriales bacterium (assembly GCA_027067965.1). Lineage (GTDB taxonomy): Bacteria > Bacteroidota > Bacteroidia > Flavobacteriales > Flavobacteriaceae > JAADED01. The sequence goes on from JAMOUV010000010.1 coordinate 227,737, forward strand.
ATAAAGAACGTTTTCCGGGCAACGAAATTTCCGGAAGGTTTGAAGCCTTGGTTTTTAAAGCCCTGTCGGAAGATTTAATTACCACCGGCAAAGCGGCCGAATTATTGGGAACCGGCTTGGAAGAAGTTCGTAATAAAATACTTATGTAATGGAAACGGTATTGATTAGCGATGCCAATATTTTTATTGATTTGCATAAATCGGACCTGTTACCTTTTTTATTCCGGCTTCCTTACGAAATTTATACTACGGACTTGGTATTAAATGAAGTAAAATCAGGACAAGCCACCTTACAACTTTTCCTGCAAAGCGATGATTTGAAAGTATTGAGCGCTACAGGTGAAGAATTGGCGGAAATGGCATTGTTGAAAAGGAAAAATTTGTCGCTTGCGGATTGTTCGGTACTTTATTTTGCTAAGAAAAACGGATATTTATTACTTACCAATGAGAAAAACCTTCGAAAAGTAGCGAAAATGGAAAGGGTTAAATATCATGGAATTTTGTATGTATTTGAATTGTTTATGGAAAATAATATTATCGATTTGCCTACGGCTATTTCTACCTTAAATAAACTTCTGGAAATCAATAAACGATTGCCTTTTGATATTTTTCAACAGCGGATTGATGAATGGAGAAAGCGGCGGTAAAAAATGATAATTTTTGACCGGTAACCGGTGCTTTTTCCGGAAAACGGAAAACATTTTTTTTAGTGAAAGAATGAAGGAATGAAAGAGTTGACTGCTTCGCCGCAAATCGATTAAACGATTCCGGGCTTCAATGATGTAACGGAAAAATCCTAAATCCGTAAAACATTTGTGATAATTAGTATAATTCGTGGAAAAACTCTTTAATTCTTTCATTCAAAAAAACTATTCACTAAATCCTGTCACACCAATACACTGAAAAAAAATTGTTCATTAAAAAACTCTTTCACCGGATTTTTCCCCCGACATTACTTTATATTCATCCGAATAATCTCATCAAAAACTTGCGCCAAGGTTTTGCCGGCTGCGCGGATTTGTTGAGGCAGGATGCTGGCTTCGGTAAGTCCGGGTACCATATTGATTTCCAAGAAGTAAGGCACACCGTCCCGTACGATGTATTCGGCACGGGAAACACCGTCCAAATCCAAGACTTCGTACACGCGCCGGGCGGTGGCTTCTATGCGATGGCGCAAATTGTCCGGAATACGGGCGGGGGTGATTTCCTGTGCCTTGCCCAAATATTTGGCTTCGTAGTCGAAAAATTCGTTTTCGGGGATGATTTCCGTAATGGGAAAAACTTCCGGCTTGCCGTTGAGCTTAATCACCCCTACCGAAAATTCGCGGCCTTCCAAAAATTCTTCGATAAGGATTTCATCGTCTTCGGTAAAGGCATATTCAATGGCCGGCATAAGTTCTTCCGGCTTTTTTACTTTGCTGATGCCATAACTTGACCCAGCTTTATTGGGTTTGACAAACATGGGCAAACCGATTTCCTTAATAATATTTTCCGTATCCACCGGGTCGTTTTTGTGCAGGAAAACCGATTTGGCCGTGGGAATACCGTAAGCCCGAACCACCGAAATGGAATACATCTTATTGAAAGTCAACGCCATTTTGTCAAAATCCGCCGAACTGTGCGGAATGCCCAACATTTCCCAATAAGCCGGCAAGGGGCCGTCTTCGCCCGGATGGCCGTGAATGGCATTAAACACAAAATCAAAAGTCAATTTTCCTTCGGGCAGCATGACGCTAAAATCGTTTTTATCCACCGGGAATTTTTGATTGTCACGTTGTAAATACCATCCGTCCCGGGCGATAATTACCGGATAGACATCGTATTTATCCTTCGGCAAATGTTTTAAAACCGTTTGTCCGCTTTTAAGCGAAATTTCATGTTCGGACGAGTAACCGCCCATGGCGACGGCGATTTTTTTCTTGGCATTTCGTATTGATGACATAAATATTTTCGATTGCTCAACAAAAGTAGGAAAAATGCATGAACCGGGACGGCGGCTTCATTAATAGCATCTTTTGATTGTATCCAACATCTAAATTTTAAGGCGAATAGACCTTTTTAAAGAGTTATTTTAACTGCCACGAATTGTCCATTAATATATCTTGATAATTTTTTACCCTTGTAAAGGTATTTCTTTAATTTTTCTGACATATTTTGACTGATATATTTCGGGAGGCATAATCCTGTCGGGTATAGATTTTTTGAATTTGAAACGGAATGTTTTGGCATCGTTTCTTTCTTCGTCGTAGATGATAAATAATTTAATTTTTTCCTTTAAATCATTTATTTCTTCATCTGCATTGATAATAAATTTCCCTTCTACTTTATTGCTGTTTAACCGGTAAGTTTTCCATAACCATTTCGATTTTTGTTTATATTCATTTTCAAAAAGAATATGATCATTTTTCTCGAGTTGAATAGCGGGAATTTTATCTTGTTTTTGGTTTTTGAATAGAATGGCCAATTGAATATTTTCGGTTTCCGCCGGCATCCGGATGCTAAATTCTATAATACTATCTTTCAGGCGGGAAGCGATTTCTATTCCACTAACGGGATATTGAACACCATAATAAAGATTTTCCGAAATATCTTTGACTTTTGAACCTTTATAATAGGTTTTTCTTATCATTTCCGGGTTTAATATGGTAATGGAATCATAATCGTAAAAGGTATATTCCATATTTTTGGTATCTAATTTTCGGTAGCGAAATTTTGTTCCTGCAGGTAATAGCCAACGGGCTGTATTTTTGGGATAAATTTCATATACGGCTGTTTCATAACCGTTGAGTGTCAATGAAATGGAATCTCCCGTTTGAAAAGTCCGGTTAAAAATATAATGATAAGGATATACTTGTTCGACAACTAAATCTTTTGCATCATGATTTAAACCCAAAGCCAGGTCCAACTTGATTTTAAGGATTTGGCTGTCGATATACGGATTTCTGGCGGCGATGATACCTTTATTTCCTTTGAAATGCACATAACCGTAAGCTTCCTGTTCTGCGGGATTGCCACCTTCATAAAAAGTGTTTTTTAAGATATCAAACCGGTCTTTCGCCCATTTGAGAGATTGCGAAATGGACTTCCATTCGTCGTCGGTTAATATATCCGGGGAAATATACAATTCATACATAGATACACCGCGGGCAAAATAAAGGAGGGCATTATTGGTAAATTTATCCAAAGGTTCTTTTTCGCCACCGAGCTTTTGCAAATTACCTTTGATAATGCCGTGGGTCATTAGATTGGCAATGGGAAACCAGTTGTCATGATGTTTAAAATCATCCCATAATACATAATCGCGATAGGTCATGGCGGCATCACGCTTGCTAATGGAAGGGGTATTGGCAAATCCGTAATCATAGCCCTGCATCCAAATTTGATTGGCATACAAAAGCCACCATGGACTTAACCACGTACCCGAAGTGATATTAAGATACACATCCGGATTTATTGCCCGGACGGCATCGCATTTGTCCACAACGGATTGCATCACCGCACGCCGGGAGTAAATACCTACCGGATGACCGTGATCCGGTTCGCTGCATGAAAATTGAATGCCGTCCCATTTGAAAAATGAAACACCATGATCTTTGACGAAATCCGTCACTCTTTTACGAAATAAACGGCTATAATTTTTGCCCGCTAAACAGAGCATGGCGTCATGGCGTTTGGAAGTATCGCCCACCACTTCATAACCGTGTTCCATCATCCATTTTATCCGCTTGTTGCGGAAGGAATAGCCGCCGGTAGGCCCGAACCATATACCCAAACCGGTATTCATTTCTTTGAGTTTGTCGGAAATGGGTTTCATGCCGCGCGGAAAAGTTTCTTTGCGTATTTGCCAATCGCTTTCATAGACATCCCAACCGTCGTCCAATACAAAAGCATCCAAGTGTATTCCATATTTATCGGTCATGTTTTTCTTAATCAAATCGATAATGCGCATTATATTCTCTTCATTCATCACATTTTCCGGCGGAATGTTTTTAAAAGCAGGCGACCGCAAATCATACCAACTGTTATACAAGGTATAGGGTTTATCTATCTTAAACCTAATATCATCCATATATTGATAAAACCACCATCGCAAGCGTTCGTCGGGGGTAATACCTATAACCGCCCAATGAGATGCAATGCCCTTGTTGTCGATTTTTTGACCGATTTCTTGGGTGCATTCAATTTGATATGCATCATGTTGATTATAAATAAATTGATCGGCAGCCGGATATTCCAATCCCACAAAAACGCCATGATTTCCAGCGATGAATCCGACAGGTTGGCCGAATCCGCCGTTTTTTATCCATTTATCGATTTGAGAAGAGGAAACGGAAAAATTAACCGGTGATATCTTTTGCAAAAAATGTTTATTGGCTTTGGGATCCTGAATAATTATTTTTTTTCTGATGTAAAAGGCATGCCCGGGTAATTGATATTCAATACGCACCTTTAAGTGATGTTTGACCGGCTTTAAATAAACCGTCATGAGCCGGTCGCCGTTTAAATTTTGTGTACTTATACTATCGATACGAAAATTTTTTTGTGTAAAAACTACCGGATTTTCGGCATTGTGTAATTTGCCGGGTGCCCGCCAATAGGTCCACATGACTTCAAAACTAAAACCGCCGTCGGTATGTAATTCGAAAGTTTTATCATCGGAACCGGAAGATTTCGACCGGAATATTTCCCGATCTATTTGCCCGTTTTTTGCAACAAGGGTATAAGAAAGTTTTTCATTAGAAATCGTGTAATGTGCCGTATTTTCTTGAGTAAAAGCATACCTGGCTAGAATGACGGTAAATAAAATGCTTGCAAAAAATTTGGAAAATTTCATAAGATTCGATTTTAAATCTGAGCGTATCTCAAATATACATTATTTCTTATTAAACAGGGGAAACAAATTCTTTTTATATCCTGATACGAGGAAATTCGCTTTTATTTATCATCATATTTTATTTTCTTCCTTGATTGATATGGTAAATATACAACATGTTAATTTACAACGCTTTATCCGGTTATTTTATTTTAAATCCAAATGGAATTTTTGAATATATAAAAGATTTCTTCCCGTAAATTTCGAGCAAATAATTTCTTATTGAAAGATTTTCTTTATCTTCATATCCGGACCCGAATAAAATCTATTCAATCTAAACACAGCTTAAATTACGGATGATGAGATTTTTTTCCATAATCGCCCTCATGCTTATTTTCATCTTATCTTGTTCGGATAAAAATGAAATTTTCGTAGCGCCTGATGGTAGCGATATGAATCCGGGCACAAAATCACGTTCCTTGTCGTCCGTATATAAAGCACTGGAATTGGTAGCAAAAGACAATCGGGACAAAATAATCTATCTGCGTGAAGGAACGTATTATTTGGATTCCACCCTCCCGATTAATCGTATATCGAATTTAGTTATAAGGCCGTATAAAAACGAAAAAGTCATATTTACCGGAGCCAAAAAAATTCGCGGATTTAAACGGCTACATAAAAAAGTGCCGGGTTTCAATCGAATTCAAGACAGTGTGCGTGCACATATCTATTACGTCGATTTACGTTCTTTGGGTATCCACAGCTACGGTCAAATCAAACCGCGAGGTTTTAGACGAAAAATAATGCCTTCCGGTTTAATGCTGTATTTTAACGGCCATCAAATGACCATTGCGCGATGGCCTAACCGGGGATGGCTTCATATACATCATGTGCCCGAGTCATTAAACGGCAAAGGATTTGCTTTTGCAGAAAACAGACCTTCCAAATGGCATCAGCCGGATCGAATTTGGATGCACGGATATTGGAAGTGGAATTGGGCGGATGCTTATGTAAAAATTCAACGAATAGATACGGTCCGTAAGCATATCCATATCGCCGAACCGCAAAGCCCCTATCCTTATACCGCCGGAGGACGATTTTATTTTTTTAATATTTTGGAAGAATTGGATACCCCCGGCGAATGGTATTTAGACCGAAATCGCGGCATATTGTATTTTTATCCGCCCTCGGACTTGAAAGAAACGGATGAAATTTATGTTTCTATTTTGGATTCATTTATGATAGTAATGAAAGATGCCCGCCATGTCCGGATTGAAAACATCGGTTTTATGTATGCCAATCATGGAGGGGTTGAAATTTTACGAGGGAAAAATAACTTAATAAAAAATTGCCGGTTTCGACATCTAAATACACTGGCAGTGCGTATCGGTAAAGAAAAAAAGAATAACAAAAACGATCGAATTAACGGGAATTTCGGTGATGCCGGAAATTATAACGGCATCACGGGATGCGAAATTTCGGATTGCGGTGAAGGAGGAATCATGGTAGGCGGTGGCCACAGAGCAACTTTGCAAGCGGGCAATAATTATGTAGAGAATTGTAAAATTTACAAAACGGCCACATGGGTAAAAACCTATCGCCCGGGTATTTATGTGTTAGGGGTAGGTAACCGGATTGCCCGAAACGAAATATATGATTTGCCCCATTCGGCCGTTTTATTTAAGGGGAATGAACACTTGATAGAATATAACAATATCTACCGGGTCTGTACCGAAACGGCCGATGCCGGTGCCATTTATACCGGCAGGGATTGGACCGGTTGCGGACACGTAATACGCTATAATTATATTCATGACTTACGAGTGAATATTAAAAAAAGTGATGAAAATTTTACGGATGTTATCGGTGTTTATCTTGATGATTTTACTTCGGGAATAGAAGTTTTCGGAAATATATTTTACAAAGCGGGACGTAGTTTGCTGATAGGCGGAGGTAGAAACAATCATGTAAGGAATAATATATTTATTGAAGGGAATCCGGCATTGCATATCGATGCCCGGGGCACCGGTTGGGGAAAAAGATATTTCCCGGTTCTAATAGAGCGTTACCATTTGGTTGATGCAAACCGCCCGCGTTACAGTGAACGTTATCCTTTTTTGAAAAATTTACTCGAAGACCAGCCGGAAATTCCCAAATATAATTGCGTGGAAACCAATGTTTTTTGTAAAGGCAATTGGCTTGAATTGTTAGACGGATTGCAAGACAGTATCGTGTGTTTTCGTAATAATGTGGTAAAGAAAGATTCATGCGATTTTTTCCGAATAAACCGTAATCGTATAAAAATCGATTTTAATTCCAAAATATTTCCTCCCGGGTTCGAAAGAATTCCGGTGGAAAGGATCGGTGTAAACGTCAAACAAAAAACATATTAAAAAAACAGGACTATTTTATCTTATTATATTTATGTCCGGTTGATAAAGATTTTTTCCAAAACGGTTTTACTACATGGCCTTTTTTATGACTTAAAATAATGAGAATGATTGCCACAATAAAGCAAAATAGAGTTGCTTGAACGGATCCTTCCGGGCCGAATTGCCCGCCGGTTAGCCATTCCGGGCCCTCAATCCGGGAATTGATTAAAGTTTTTGAAAGCGCATTTCCTGACACATTTGCCCCGAAAATGGCCGATTGTGTAAAATTCCATGCAAAATGTAAGGCGATAGGCATCCATAAATTTCTTGCATACATATAAGCCGCACCGAGTAATAAACCCGCTTGAATGGCAATGCCTATTCCCGTTAATAACGAACTGTTCGGATTGCCGAGATGCATGGCCCCGAAAATAGCCGAGGAGATGATCAATGCCATATAACTTCCTAATTTTTCTTCCGTAATGCGGAAGATGATTCCTCTAAATAGCGTTTCTTCGAAAATAGCAGAGCCGAAAGCCATTGCAATCGGCGGAATCACATAATGAAAAGGATTAACTGAAACGACGGAATAGCCACCTTTCAAATAAATCACTAAAATGGTCAAAGATTGGAGAAGTGCTCCCAAAAGGAATCCCAAGGTTAAATTTTTGGCGAGCCCCTTAGTTGAAAATTCCAAGATTTTTCTTTTTTCATAAAACCTAAAAAGAAGAATATAGACCGAGACCACCAAAACGGAGGAAACAATGACAAGGACAAGTATGCGGACTTCGGTGGACAAAGGAGAATGCATTAAAATTTTGTCGAGATAATATTGAGAAAATCCGTAGGTGCTAATTATCACGATAATTCCGATAATGATTCTTGTGAGAGGAAAATAAAGAATTTTTTTACCGAGGGATGGAAGATTCATAATGCTTGGTTTTTTATTTAAATTTCAAATGATATGAAAAAGATATATCTACATGCGCTTCTTTGTGTTTGAAAAAAGAATAATGTCGATAGGAGTTGATATTCAACGTTTTATCAATATACTTTGATTCATCATTATTTAATTCAATTCCGTGATACCGAATTCCAAAATAGCAATAGGTTTGTTCGAAAGACGGATTAGTTCGGGATAAACATCCTTTAAAATATCCGAAAATTCTTGATATTCTTCTTCTTTTTCTTGCGGGCCGTACACACTGACACCCAACCAGTCGATATAGTGGTCTCCCGGAAAATAGAGCGCAATTTCATTCCAACTGACATCCGGTTCGCTATAAGCATTCACATGAAAAAACCATGTGATATTACGGGCGCCGTTGTTTCGGCAAATATCGATGATGTGCCGGTAAGCGTCTCTAAACCTTTCGGCGCCGTCTGGCCATAAGGGGTCACCGTAGCCGGTACTTGCACCGGCTCCGTTATATTGACCGTTCCAAGGAAACCAATTCCCGTTTACTTCCGCCCCGAATTCGACCAACAAATGCATATGGCTTCGGGCCGCGTCGATAGCCCATTGCGTGATTTCCGCATCAAAATCTCCGTCAATTATCCTTTGCATGGTATAAACCGGATCGGGGCCTCCTTCATTGAAACCGGATCTGGGCATGATTCTGATGAACGGAATTTTTCCTGTCGAATGAATGGTTTGGACTTCCGTCCAAGGAAAGTGTATATGATCGTACCAGTTATTTGAAAAATATGCCCAAACTATATTTTTTTCGACAAGCGCTTCGAATTCATAAATTCTTTCTTCGGTAACAAAGTCTTCCGTTTCGCCGAAATCCGGATAGGCCGAATGATAAATACCGGACGACGGCTCGATTAGTTTATTCGAATCGAAATGGGCCGTTGTGATAAAAAACGGTGATTTTACTCCGGTTTTATAAGCGTGCAAACTTTCAGGTGAAGAATCAACCCTTAATAAACTTCGATCAAAATTTTCATGCCACCAAGAAACGGCCTTTACCTTAGGAAAGTCATGATTTTCCAAGCAAATAAAAGCATTTTCAATCCATTTGGCTTTTTTGTTTACTTCCGTTTTTTTTCGGCATGAAATTAAAACCAAGATAATTGAAAAAAATAATATGAACCTCGTCCGTATAATAAATCTACCTCGATAATTGATATAATTTAATTGCTTAATCGAAATTCAATATACATATTTTATTTGTATGGCATTTATATAGAGGACGTATTTCATTTCCATACATTTTAAGACAAAATAATTTGTATGGGATTAGCCGAAAAAAAAATAATATATTTGTTAGAATTTGTTTTAAAAATTTTTTAGCTATGAAAAAGTTATTTTTACTTCTTATTATTTTTTACGGAATAGATTTTTATGCGCAAGTAGGCATTGGGATTAATGCGCCGGACCCTTCCGCTATGTTGGATGTTCGAAGCAAAACTTCGGGTTTTGCCATGCCCCGGATGACATCGGCCGAGAGAACAAGCATCACCAACCCGGTTGCCGGACTCCAAGTATATGACACGGATTATCAGGCCATTTGGTTCTATGACGGTACCGAGTGGCGAAGTGTAACGCCATTGGCTTACGGAAGAGTACAACCGGACGGCAATCCGCGTCGAATTGTTGGAGCCACCGTCCAACGTATAGAAACGGGGCATTACAAAATAACATTTAATACGCCCCTGCCCGGTGAAAATTATATGGTATCATTAAGTTTACGCAAGGAAGACAATCACGAGCGGGACGACATCACTATTTTCTGGCGTTATATGAATGAACAAAGTTTTGAAGTATTTATTCAAGACAACGACAATGGATTTAGCGTCGGCATTCCAACCGATAATATGTTTTTATTCTCGGTAATGTATTGATTATTTTTTCGGGGATATAGGGGTTTATTCTTTTAGAAATAGTATCATTTGATAGTATCAAAGGTAGGATTTTCAGGTAAATTCCGGAAAATCGATTTTATATTTTCATTTAGTCGGGATTTTGAAAATATGGAATTTTATATTTTCATTTACCGTCGATTTTAAAACATGGCGAACATATTTTCCTGTTATTGTGGACAAAATTTTATGGCAATCTGTTTTTTAAATTTCAAGCATTTATTTGTTTTTCGAAGTCAAAAAATACACCGTCTTGTTCTTATCCCCCGTTTTTTTCAACCATCCTTCCCGTATGGCTTGTTGCAAATCCCGGCTGGCAGTGGCGGGGGAAATGTTTTTGAACAATTGCATATAATCTTTCCGGGTAAAGGATTTTAGCCCGCTTTGGCGTAAATATGCCAAACGTTCATCCCGGGTCAGGCGGCGGGCGGGCTGCTTGAGCAATTCCCGTAGGGCTTCTTTCAAGATGGCTAATTGGTAGGTAATAAAAGGCGTAGATTGTCCGGCTTTGTCCGAAAGGGCAAGGGCGCGGTAATAAGCATCTTGCGATGCGGCAATTATGCTTTCCAAAGGCAGAAACTTAAATACCGGGTTCACTTCCATAAGCAAACGGGTTTGCCACAGCCGTCCCAAGCGTCCGTTTCCGTCGGCGAAGGGGTGGATGAATTCCAATTCGTAATGAAAAACGCAACTTTTGATAAGAAGCGGATCCGGGTCGTTTTTCATATACAACATTAAATCTTTCATTAATCCGGGAACGCGACCGGCGGGCGGGGCTATATGCGTAATTTCGTCACCATGGGCAATACCAGCGCTCCGTGTACGAAACCGGCCGGGATTTTCCATTAATCCTTCCATTAAAACTTTATGGGCTTTTTGTAGCGAAGCCAAAGAATACGGATTGAATTCCGCCAATTTTTCATAGGCGCGAACGGTATTCAAGACTTCCAAAATATCTTTTTTGGGGCCTATTACGGGGCGTCCGTCCAACAGCGCCGTAATTTGTTCTTCGTTCAGCGTATTGCCTTCTATTTTCAAGGTGCCGTGTATGGTCTTGACGGCATTTCGCTTGCGCAATTGCGGGGAAGGTTTATCCAAATGCAGTCCCTCTACTTGTCCTAACAAACGGGAAAGCTCCGTCAATAAGTGCAAAATTTCCGGCGTAATCTCATAAGGAGGTTTCATTGATAGTATCATTTGATAGTATCAAAGGTAGTGTTTTTCGGGAAAATTGGGGGAAATCGATTTTATATTTTCATTTAGGCGGGATTTTGAAAATATGGAAATTTATATTTTCATATTTTAATAAAGAATGACATCACCATAGCCATCTTATTTGTTTTCTAAAATTTCCATTACCTCTTTTAAAGAAACCTTTCTTTTCATAATCTTTCCGTTTTCGTCAATTAAAATATGATCCGGAACGCCGGAAATGTAAAATTTTTGTTTCAGGTCTTCATTTTGTAAATAATGAACATGAATCCATGGTAAACCGGATGCTTTAACCTTTTTCTTCCATCTTTCTTTATCCTTATCAATAGAAATGGATATAACCACGATTTTATCTTTATGGGCCGCTATCTTTTTCAATACCGGCCACTCTGCCATGCAAGGTCCGCACCATGTTGCCCAAAAATCCAATAAGACCATCTTCCCCCGGAAATCTTGGAGTTGATATTTCTTTCCGTTAATATCTTCAAATTCAAAGTTCACCAATTTATTTTCAGAAATTTTCGAAATGCGATCCAAATAGGTTTTTATCTGTTGTCCGTAAAAGCCGTTCTTTTCATTATCCGGCAAAAGCAAATAAAGTTTTTTCATCAAATCCGGTTGATCCTTTGTCCCTATTAAGCGTATCAAATCCCGCACAATTATAGAAAGGCCGGTCCTATTGTGGCGGGGTTTCCATGCATGATAAACACTATCGGCGAATGCGCGGGCCAAACTGTCTTCCAATCGCATAACACGCGATTTAATATTTTCATCTTTACTTTGCACTTCCGTGGCTATTAGTTTTTTATATTTTTCGATATATTGTTCCGTCTTATTGAAATAATCTTTTACAGGTTCATTTACATCATACGTTTTATATTTAAACTCCGGTTTTCCGTCATGCCATTTCATACGAATGTAATCGTTTACCAAAACGAATTCCACGGGTTGATTTTCAATTAAAATAACGGCACGGACAGGATAATCCACTTTTCCGGTAAAACGAAATTTCCTTTTTTCCACTTCCGCGGTATCCTTTAAGGCGCGATCTTCGGTAATTAAAACTACCTTTTTTACATGTTTATTTACCGGTAATGTTCCTTTAACTATTAAACCGCTAGAAGCTTGATAACTTCGGCATGCGGAAATAAATAATAAAAGTCCTGTGATAAATAAATACTTGTATTTTATATACTTGTTCATATGCAGCCGAAAACTCGATTTATGGATAGAAAAAATATTTTAGCTATAGACATTTCAAATTTAATCAAAATATAAAATCCAAGTTTTGTTTTGGGTTATTAAAGTTTGTTTTAAGGGAGTTCGTCCGTTCTGTAATTATTCCTCTATAGATTTTAGAAAATGAGTAATCCCTTTATTGTAAGAAGTTTCGTCGATAGTATTATTTGATAGTATCAAAGGTAGGATTTTTCGGGAAAACTGGGGGAATTTGGATTTATATTTTCATTTAGGCGGAATTTTGAAAATAAGGATTTCTATATTTTCATTTTGGAAAATACCAAACTTTAAAAATACCGGATATACTCAACCTGTCAATATTCGCGGATAAGCACTTCCGGCGGAATATGCAATTCCCGGCTGATTTTGCGGATCATATCCAAGGTGAGTTTGCGTTTTTTGTTTAAAATTTCGCTTGCCCGGCTACGGTATCCCAGAATACGCGCCAAATCTTTTTGGGTCATACCCAATTGCTCCATACGGAATTTAATGGCTTCCACCGGATCCGGTGCTTCAATGGGAAAATGTTTTTCTTCATAATCTTCAATCAATAACGACAATACTTCCAATTCATCCCCTTCGGGCGTTCCGGGAACGGCATCGAATATTTCTTCCAAACGTGCCAGGGCTTGTTGATAATCGGCTTCGGTTTTGATGGGTTTTATATTCATTGTCTTTGTTTTTTCTCAAATTTTGTTCGCATCGATTTTATCATATTCGGCATGGGTGCCAATGAAACGTATCCACATGATTTTGTAATGAAAATTTATTCTTGCTATTAATCGATATTTATTCCCTTTTATATCGAATATCACACGGTTGTTTTTTAGTATGCTTGCCGATGGAAAATCATGTTTTAATTCATTGAAATTTTCCCATTTAGCTCTCGAAACTTCTTTAAACCAACCTCTTAATGCTTCTTCCGCATCTCTGTGCTTTTCCCAAAATTCTCTCAATGTTCGTCGCGCGATTATTCGCATATCTTCGGTTTCACGATACAAATATACAAAAATGTTACCAAATTGGGAATAGTTTTTTTACTTCCTCACCACCTCCTGCAAACTCCTCCACTCCATCCCCACAACCATCAAGCCGTAAAGTATCAAAATCAATACCTTAATGCCCGTTTGGTCCGGCCATTTCTCATACATCCAAAAAGACAAGGCGGTAGAGGTGAGCAGGTAAAACAAAATCTTGCCGGTGGGATAGGGAATGCGGTAATGCTTGCGGCCGTAGAAATAGGAAAGCAAGGCCATGACGGAATAGGCGGCCAACGTGGCCCACGCCGAGGCCATAAAGCTGATACGCGGGATCATGTAAATATTGAATAATATGGTAATCAAGGCGCCGACGGCCGAAAAAATCATGCCGTAGCGGGTGCGGTCGGTGAGTTTGTACCAAACGGAAAGGTTGAAGTAAATCCCCAAAAACAAATAAGCCGCCAAAATCACCGGTACGATGTCCAAAGCCACGAGATATTCCGGCCGGTTGATAAAAATTTCCACTATCCACTCCAAAAAAGCAATCACGCCCAGCATCAATATCGAGCCCGCCACCACAAACAAGAGCATCACGTTGGCGTATTGGGTTTTGGCATCTTTTTCTTTGTGTTGGTTGAAATAAAACGGTTCGGCGCCCAAGCGAAAGGCGGTGATATACAACACCATAAACACCCCGATTTTGTAAATGGCGGCATAAGCGCCCATGATGTTGCTTCCGGCCAGGTAGTCGAGGGCCAATTTGTCGAAGTTTTCATTGATAATATAAAACATACCGGCCAGCATTACCGGCGTGCCGTAGCGCAACATTTTTTTCCACAACTGCTTGTCTATGCCCAATTTAAAGCGCACAATCATGGGCAGGAAAAGTAAAAAGGTGGACAGCGAAGCAATCAAATTGGCGATAAAAATGTAATAGACCTTCGGGCGTTCCGCATACCATTGGATAAGTTTTTCGCTACCGGAAAACCAAAAGGGTAGCCATAATAGGAAAATAAGGTTAAACAAGGCATAAACCGTTACATGAAACGTCCGGTAAAAGGCAAAACGCAGCGGCCGGTGCATTACACGCAAGTAGGCATAAGGAATCACCATCAAGGTATCGAGCAGGAGGATGGAAATAAAAATCAAATAAATCCGTTCGTCCACGTCCATCAGTTCGATAAGTGGCCGGCGAAACAGAAATAATAAAACCGTAAAAAATATACTTGTCAGCAGCAGGGACGTAAAGGCCGTGCGCAACACGCGTTTGTCCCGTTCCAACAGCGTAAAGAAGCGGAAAAACGCCGTTTCCATACCGTAGGTAAACAGCACGTTGAAAAAAGCGATAAGTACGTAAAATTTGGTATTGATCGAATAGGCCTGGGGCGGTAATACCTTTGTATGCAAGCCCATGAGAAGCACGTTTATTAAGCGTGGCAACACCGAAGCAATGCCGTAAATGGCCGTATCGCGGGCAAAACGTTTGTAAATATTCACAGCAGGAATAATGTTGGTCAATACCGGACAAATTTAAGCAATAAAAGTGAACGTCGTCTTTTCCGATAGACCCGAAAATAAATTGATAATAAATTTTGGTTTGGAATTTTTATCAAAGCGGCGGATTAGTTCAATCTTCAAACTCTTTCTATAATGCTGATAATGAACATTTTGTTTGAAACAAAATATAAAATACAATCCATTTGACGATCGACGGACAAAATGTATTTTTATTCAAAATGGATAATAAAGAAAAATTTATCTCTTGGATTTTTTATCTATAAAATACCGCGTTATACTCATAATTGAACCGAAAAGTATGAAATTGAATAAATAACTGTTCAAATCAAAACTCTTTTTTAGATACAATCCTTTAATTAATGCCATGATAGTAGCATAAAGGAAACCGGAGATAAAAAACCATTTGATAAATGACTTGGAAAAAGACGACATGGGAAATTTATTTTAAATATTTTAAATGATTCGATAAGGTAAAAATACAAAAAGTTCATGATACGAATGGAGAGCGGAGAATAAGTATTATCCGATAATTATTTTTTTTACATTTGCAAGCGAAACAGCCGATCATTCTTCGCTTAATAGGGTCCTTAGCTCAGTTGGTTCAGAGCGCTGCCTTGACAGGGCAGAGGCCGGCGGTTCGAGTCCGCCAGGACCCACTTTTTAACTTTTTTTGTAATTTGGCTAAAAAAATTACATGCTTGTTAAAGTTTATAGTGCAGCCATCTACGGCATTGAAGCATTTCCCGTTACCATAGAAGTAAATGTGGACAAAGGCGTCGGTTATCATTTGGTAGGATTGCCCGATAAGGCGGTAAGCGAAAGCAGTTTCCGGATTTCGGCCGCATTGGAAAATACCGGACATAAAATGCCCGGAAAAAAAATGATTATCAATATGGCCCCCGCCGATTTGCGCAAAGAGGGCTCCGCTTATGATTTACCGATAGCGCTCGGTATATTGGCTGCATCCGGACAAATCGATACGCAAGATTTGGATAAATACTGGATTTTAGGAGAATTGTCTTTGGATGGAAGTATTAAACCTATTAAAGGTGCTCTTCCGATTACACTCAAAGCCAAGGAAGAAGGTTATAAAGCCGTTATTTTACCGGAAGAAAACAGAAACGAAGCCGCCATTGTGGACGGTATTGATGTATATGGAGCAAATAATATTCGACAGGTCATTGAATTGTTGGAACACGGGACCGGATTGGAACCTTATCGTTTGGATATGGAGCGGCTTTTTAATGAAAACCTCAACCGGTTTGAACATGATTTTTCGGAAGTGCGTGGGCAGGAGACGGTTAAACGTGCGTTGGAAATTGCTGCTGCAGGCGGGCATAATGTGTTGATGATTGGCCCGCCCGGAAGCGGTAAAACCATGTTGGCCAAACGCCTACCGGGGATTCTTCCGCCTATGACTTTGGAAGAAGCATTGGAAACAACCAAAATTCATTCCGTGGCGGGTACATTGAAAAGTGAACACGGTATTGTAACTTCGCGTCCTTTTCGAAGTCCGCATCACACCATATCCGATGTGGCCTTAGTCGGGGGCGGAAGTTATCCGCAACCCGGAGAAATTTCCCTGGCACACAACGGTGTATTGTTTTTGGACGAACTGCCCGAATTTAAGCGCAGCGTATTGGAAGTAATGCGTCAACCCCTGGAAGACCGGGAAGTTACGATTTCACGAGCCAGATTTACGGTAAGTTATCCCGCCAGTTTTATGCTGGTAGCCAGCATGAACCCAAGCCCTTCGGGTTACTTTAATGACCCCAATTCTCCCTTGCGCTCATCCCCTGCCGAAATGCAACGCTATATGAGTAAAATTTCGGGGCCTTTATTGGATAGAATCGATTTGCATATTGAAGTGGAACCCGTCCCGTTCGAAAAATTGAGCGATTCCAGGCCGGCCGAATCCAGTGCCAACATACGGAAAAGAGTCATTGAAGCAAGAAAAATTCAACACGAACGGTTTAAAGATTATCCTAAAATTCATTACAATGCGCAAATGTCATCCAAATTGATTAGAAAATATTGTCAAATCGATGATGCGTCCGTTCAATTGCTCAAAAATGCCATGGAAAAATTGAATTTATCTGCCCGCGCTTATGACAGGATTTTAAAAGTTGCGCGCACTATCGCCGATTTGGAAGCGGCCGACCGGATTCAACCGCATCATATTGCCGAAGCCATTCAATACCGCAGTTTGGATAGGGAAAGTTGGTTTGCTTAACACGCGATGGAATTTGAATATTTTATCTTTATAATTTCTTCATATAGACTTTCTAAAAAACGGTTTTTTTTGATTTGAAAAGTATTCTTAATTCATATTAAGTAGTTTTGTGGCACGATGAACGTTGAATATCAATATTTTATTTATTTTTTCGATAGAATAAAAAATAGAAAACAATACGTTTTTAGAACTTCCCCAAAGAAGGGTTTTGCTCAATTAGACGAGATAAGTCGAACCGAATAAAAAAAATTGCATTTTTGCAGTTATGAAAAAAATTGCTATTCAAGGAATTGCAGGTTCGTTTCACGATTTGGCTGCGCGTAAATATTTCGGCGGAGAAGTTGAACTTTGTCCTTGTTCGTATTTTCGTGAATTACCCGAAGTGCTATTGAATGGCAAAAGCGATTATGCCGTGATGGCAATTGAAAATACCTTGGCCGGTGCTATTTTGCCCAATTATATGTTGATAGATGACAATCATTTACACATTACCGGTGAGGTTTATATTCCGGTCAGGCATTCGATTATGGCTTGGCCCGGCCAATCGATCGAGGAGATTACCGAAGTGTATTCCCATCCCATGGCCTTGCTCCAATGCAAAGGATTTTTCAGGACGCATAGCCATTTGAAAAGGGTCGAATTCGAAGACACGGCGCAGGCGGCACAAATGATTGCATCCAGCGGAAGAAAAGGAATAGCCGCCATTGCTCCCGCAATTGCCGCCGATTTGTACGGATTGGAAATACTGCAAAATAATATACAGGATCACCATACCAATACCACCCGTTTTGTCGTTCTTGAGCGAAGTAACGGCACCCAAGCCCCCGAACAAGGTAAAATTTCATTTAAAGTGATTTTAAAACACAAGCCCGGCGCTCTGGTGGATTTGCTTCAAATCATAAAAGAAGCCGGTATGAATATGACCAAAATTCAATCGGTACCTATTTATGACCGGCCGTGGGAATATGCTTTTTTTATCGATGCCTTGTATGAAAATAAACCCTTATTGGATCAAACAATGCGGGCAATAGATCGGGAGAGCGAGAATTTACATATTTTTGGAATTTATCCTGCTGGAAATAAAGATGTATAAAAATGAAACCGTCAAAAAAATTAAGTGGCATTCAAGATTATTACTTTGCCCGTAAACGCCAGGAGATTGCCCGTTTGGAATCGGAAGGAGCCCGTTTTCTCACGTTGGCCATAGGTAATCCGGATTTGGATCCGCCGGAAGAAGTGATAGAAAGTTTGAAAACTCATTTAAAAGATCCGGGCGCTCATAAATATCAGATGTACAGCGGTTTACCTTCATTTAAGCAAGCCATTGCCGATTTTTATTCTCGTCATTTCGGCGTGCATGTCGATTCCGCCACTCAAATATTACCCTTAATGGGTTCTAAATCGGGAATTATGTGGCTTTCGCTTGCTTATCTGGATCCGGGCGACAAAGCACTCATCCCCGAACCGGGATATATGGCTTATGCATCGGTAACCAAATTGGCGGGAGGTCTTCCCGATTATTTCGATTTGTTACCCGAAAAAAAATGGCAACCCGATTTGGATGATTTGAAAAACAAAGCGAAACAGGCCAAAATCATGTGGTTGAATTATACCAATATGCCTACGGGAACCGTTGCCGATCGCGACTTTCTAAAAAAAATTGTCGATTTGGCTATTGAAAATGATATTATCATCGCATTTGATAATCCTTACTCCTTAATTAGCGATCAAAAAACCAGTATTTTGGAATTTTCGGATCATGCACCGGTAGTGGAATTTCAATCGATGAGCAAAAATTTTAATATGGCCGGATGGCGAATGGGTTGGGTAGCCGGAAACAAAGAAATTGTAGCCAATATTGCCAAAGTCCAAAACAATGCGGAAACGGGGATGTTTTATCCGATGCAAAAAGCAGGTGAAACGGCTTTGAAAATCTCGGATAGATGGTTTGAATACATCAATGATATTTATAACCGCCGGAAGAAGAAAGTCCGGGAATTGGCTTCATTATTTGGTGGAACCGTACCCGAAAAAAGCGGCGGTATGTTTGTATGGGTAAAATTGCCCGAAGGCGTTTCGGGCGAAAAATTATCCGACGAATTGTTTTATAAGCATCATATTTTTATTGCTCCGGGAACTATTTTCGGAAAGAAACTGGATGGCTATGTGCGTATTTCACTGACCGTTCCGGAAGAAATATATGAAGAGGCCATTCAACGAATAAAAACCGAACAATAAAAGTTTCTCGCTTGATTTTGTATACTTGACAAAATGAACAAAGCTTCAAATTTTTAAGTACATTGAAAAAAATAGGTATCATAGGAACCGGCTTGATCGGCGGAAGTTACGGATTGGCATTAAAGCAATTAGGCGGATATCGTATTTATGCCGCCGATGCTTCGCGAAAGCACTTAAATCTCGCGTTGAATGCGGGTTTGGCTGATGAAGAATTAACGCCGGACCTTTATGCGGAAATGGACGGAATTATATTATCCGTTCCCGTAGATGTTTTACCCCGCTTGGCCGTGGAAGTATTGGAACGTACCTCCCGAAACACTTGGATTTTCGATACGGGTTCCATTAAATCGAATTTGGCTTCGTTTTTAAGTAAACATGCTGAACGTAAACGTTTTGTGCTTTCTCATCCTATTGCCGGAACGGAATATTCGGGCCCCGGCGCGGCAAAAACCGGATTGTTCGAAGGAAAAATAAATATTATTTGTAATCCCGGCGAAAGCGATAAGAATATTTTAAAAGAAGTCATCGATTTACATGAAAAATTGGGCATGACCAATCATTTTTTGGATGCACAAGAACATGATGAACATATTGCCTACGTGTCGCATTTATCGCATATAAGTTCTTTCTTATTGGGAAAAACGGTAATGGACGTGGAATCCGACGAAAAAAACATTTTCTTAATGGCCGGTAGCGGATTTGCTTCGACGGTGAGGTTGGCCAAAAGTTCGCCGGATACATGGACTCCTATTTTTCTTGAAAATAAAACCGCTTTGCTCAAAGTAATGCGCCAATATTTGCAAAACCTGAATTATTTTGCATCTTTGTTAGAAGAAAAAAAAAATGAAGAAATTCATACTTTACTAAAAGAAATAAATAAAATAGGAAAAATTATTGACGGAATCAGATAGAATATGAAAAACTCAAAGGAATTCAGAAGTTGGTTGGACGGGATGAATTTGGGACATCCTCTAACAATTGCGGGACCGTGCAGTGCCGAAAGCAGGGAGCAGGTTTTGGAAACCGCCAGGCGATTAACAGGAGGACGTGTTACCGTATTCAGAGCAGGCGTATGGAAACCGAGAACCAAGCCGGGAAATTTCGAAGGCGTGGGGGAGATTGCTCTACCATGGTTGATGGAAGTGAAAAAGGAAACCGGTTTGGAACCCTTTATCGAAGTGGCTACTCCTTATCATGTGGAAACCGCATTGAAACACGGTATTAATATGATGTGGATTGGTGCTCGCACCTCGGCTAATCCGTTTGCCGTTCAGGAAATTGCCGAGGCATTGAAGGGAAATAAGGAAGTAATCATGTTGATAAAAAATCCGGTTAACCCGGATTTGAGTTTATGGATAGGTGCGGTGGAGCGAATTTTCCGGGCCGGGATTACAAATTTAGGTGTCATTCACAGGGGCTTTTCGGTATATCAACAAACACCATATCGAAATAAACCCAAATGGCAAATTCCTTTGAATTTTAAACGCACCTATCCGGATATTCCCATGATAATAGATCCGTCGCATATTTGTGGTAGAAGAGACTGTATTTTCGAAATAGCCCAAATGGCATTGGATTTACAATATGACGGCGTTATGATCGAAAGCCATTATAATCCCGACGAAGCATGGAGTGATGCCAATCAACAAATTACACCCGAAGCTTTGCATGATATTATCAAACGCTTGATTGTCAGAAAACCGGAAGCGGAGGAAGACATTTATCGCAATAAAATCAATGAATTCCGTCGCCATATCGATATTATTGACGACCAATTGTTGGAACTTCTGTCCGAGCGAATGCGGGTAGTGAGAAATATAGGTAAACTGAAAAGAATGCAAAATATTTCTCTTCTTCAACCGGGAAGATGGAATGATATTTTGGAGAAAGTGGTGGAATTTGCCGAAAAAAATCAAATGAGCGAAGAATTTATCCGGGCTGTTTATACCGCCATTCACGAAGAAAGTTTGTGGCAACAGAAAAACGGAAAAAAAATCGAAGAAGATTAATATTCATTATCCCTTTTTTTGTGTAAATGATTGATTATTAACGTTTTTGTTTCAAAGCAGTTCAATTGAATTTTAAATTGACAAAGGGTTCGATAAAACCGGTGTATTTTTCCTAAATTTGAAAAAAAACATTACGACCATGCGATACAAACCCTTACCGGCATCCTTATACAAACGAAACCGCCAAAAATTCATGAACAAAATGAAACCCCAATCCTTGGCGGTATTCAATTCCAACGATATCTATCCCGTCAGTGCCGACAGCACCTTGCCCTTCCAACAACACCGCGATATTTTCTACCTCACCGGCGTGGACCAGGAAGAGAGCATTTTGGTTTTATTTCCCGATGCACCCGACCCCAAGCACAAGGAAATTTTATTCCTCAGGGAAACCAACGACCACATCAAGATTTGGGAAGGCGAAAAACTCACCAAAGAAAAAGCCCGCGAACTCACCGGAATTGAAACCGTATATTGGACCCATGAATTTGAAAAAATTTTCCGCGATTTGATGCGCCATGCCGACCGGATTTATTTCAACACCAACGAACATTACCGCGCCTCCCACGAAGTGGAAACCCGCGAAGACCGCTTCATCAAATGGGCCAAAAAGGAATTTCCCGCCCACAAGACCGAACGAAGCCAACCCATTTTGCAACGGCTCCGCTCGGTGAAAGAACCCGAAGAAATCGAACAAATCCAACGCGCTTGCGACATCACCGAAAAGGGTTTCCGCCGCGTGTTGGACAAAATGCGTCCCGGACTCTACGAATATGAAATCGAAGCGGAATTCGCCCACGAATTTCTTCGCCACGGCTCCAAGGGCTTTGCCTACACGCCCATCATTGCTTCGGGCGCCAATGCCAACGTGCTCCACTACATCCAAAACGACCAAAAAATCCAAGACGGCGACCTGGTTCTCATCGACGTGGGCGCCGAATACGGCAATTGGTCCTCAGACCTCACGCGCACCATTCCGGCCAACGGCAGGTTTACGCCCCGCCAACGCGAAGTGTATGACGCGGTGCTACGCGTAAAAAACAAAGCCGCCAAACTCCTCAAACCCGGCATTTACATTCCCGATTACCATAAAAAAGTGGGGGAATACATGACCGAAGAACTCCTCAAATTGGGCTTGATCACCGAAGAAGACGTCAAAAACCAAAATCCCGATTGGCCGGCCTACAAAAAATATTTTATGCACGGTACTTCGCATCATTTGGGGCTCGACACCCATGACTACGGCATTTTGGAAGAACCCGTTCAAGCCGGCATGGTCTTTACGGTGGAACCCGGCATTTACATTCCCGAAGAAGGTTTCGGTATCCGCCTCGAAGACGATTACGTGGTCCAACCCGAAGGCGAACCGCTCAACCTGATGGCTTCCATTCCCATCGAAGCGGATGAAATCGAAGAGTTGATGCGGAAGAAATAAACCAAATTTTTCCCTTCTAAATAAACCGCCTTTTCGGGCGGTTTTTTTATGAGAAATTATAATATCCGGCCAAAAAAACCGGACAAATTTGGAATTGAATTCCAAAAAAGGCGAACACTGATAACGCAGATTGACACAGATTACACAGATTTCACAGGTGAAGCGGATAATCATAGTTTACACACGACGCTGATTACATGAATTTCATAAATTAAACGGAGTTATTTTTAGATGGATTGGAAAAAATTTTATAAATAAGATTGTAAACAATTGATTTTCAACATAAAAGTTTATTTTGTCAAATGGAATTGACAATTTTAAAACACAGATACCGCAGATTTCCCGGATGGCACAGATTTTTATGGATTAGATTAATGAAATTAAAGAATTTACTAATTTTAAAGCATGACTGAGTATTTACATAAGGATTTAACTGCTAAGATTATAGAATTGTTTTACAAAGTTTACAATACATTGGGTTACGGATTTTCGGAAAAAATTTATGAAAAAGCATTGGTCCTCGAAATGAATAAAGCGGGCATGAACATTGAACTACAAGAACCGGTTCAAGTAAAATATGACGGACATATTATCGGAACATATATTCCGGATATGATTGTGGAAGAGAAAGTCATTATAGAGATCAAGGCGGTTGCACAACTTATTCCGGCACACGAAGCCCAACTACTCAATTATTTGAAAGCATCCGGGAAAGAGGTCGGCTTATTACTTAATTTCGGCCAAACCCCCGAAATAAAACGAAAAATTTTAACCCGAAATCAGTTTGAATAAATAATTAGTCCTAACCAATAATTAAATAAATCTCAATCATACTCAATATCTGCGCAATCAGCGTTATCTGTGTCAGCTGCGTAATCTGTGTTTAAATTATCCCTAAATTTGCAAGAATGAATTTTTGAACATGGCCGAAAACGAGCAAACCGATTTTCATGGCGATAAAATCACGCGGGTAAGCGATAAATTCCAGGAATGGTTTCTGGATTATGCGTCTTATGTGATTTTGGAACGGGCCGTTCCTGCAATTGAAGACGGCTTAAAACCCGTTCAAAGACGTATTTTGCATGCCATGAAAGAAATGGACGACGGGCGGTACAACAAAGTGGCTAATATTATCGGTCAAACCATGCAATATCATCCCCATGGAGATGCGTCCATTTATGATGCCATTGTGGCTTTGGGTCAAAAGGATTTGCTCATCGACACACAAGGAAACTGGGGCAATATTCTGACCGGTGACGGAGCGGCGGCTGCAAGATATATCGAAGCCCGTTTGTCCAAATTTGCTTTGGAAACCATGTTCAGCCCGAAAATCACACAATGGACCCTTTCCTACGACGGCCGTAAAAAGGAACCGGTGTATCTGCCGGCCAAATTTCCGGTATTGTTGGCTCAAGGCGCCGAAGGAATTGCCGTGGGATTGTCCACCACTATTTTGCCGCATAATTTTAACGAACTCATCGATGCATCCATCAAAGTTTTACAAGGAAAAAAGGTGCAAATTTTTCCCGATTTTCCTACGGGAGGCATGGTGGATGTAAGCCGGTATAATGACGGGAAGCGGGGTGGTAAAGTGACGATCCGTGCCAAGATCGAAATCGAAGATAATAAAACCTTGGTCATTCGTGAAATACCTTATAAAACCACTACGGGAAGTTTGATTGAAAGCATAATTAAAGCCAATGAAAAGGGCAAAATTAGAATTAAGAAAATTTTGGACAATACGGCCGAAAACGTAGAAATCCGGATTCAACTTCCGCCCGGTGTTTCTCCCGATAAAACCATCGATGCTTTATATGCATTTACCAAATGTGAAATTTCAGTTTCTCCCTTAGCCGTAGTGATCCGGGAAAATAAACCCGCCTTTATGAGTGTGAGTGAAATATTGGAATATACCGCACACCGGACGGTGGATTTATTGCGAAAAGAATTGGAAATCCAATTGGGCGAATTGCGTGAAAAATGGCATGCCGCCAATTTGGAACGTATCTTTATAGAAAAACGAATTTATTTGAATATCCAAGACCAAACCACATGGGAAGGTGTGCTCAATGCCATTGATAAAGGATTGAAACCGCATATTAAACACCTCAAACGCGAAGTGACCCGCGATGATTTGATTCGTTTGACCGAAATAAAAATCAAACGCATTTCCAAATACGATTTGAATAAAGCCAAAAAGAATATTCAGGATATCGAAGCATGGATTGAGGAAACCGAATTTCATTTGGCCAACATTGTGGATTATACCATTAATTTTTTTAAACAAATCAAGAAAAAATACGGAAAGGGCCGCGAGCGAAAGACCGAAATCAGAAGTTTTGAAAATATCGAAGCCACCAAAGTCGTGGTACGGAATGTAAAATTATATGTAAACCGCGAAGAAGGTTTCGTGGGCACGTCCATGAAGAAGGATGAATACGTGGCCGACGTGTCCGATATCGACGATATCATCGTATTCCGGCGCGACGGTAAAATGTTGGTTACCAAGGTAAGTCCCAAAACATTTGTGGGTAAGGACATTATCCATGTGGGTGTGTTTAAGAAAAAGGACGACCGCACCGTGTATAACATGATTTACCGCGACGGCAAAAAGGGGCCTTATTATATGAAGCGCTTCCATGTGAAGGGCATCACACGAGACAAAGAATACGACCTGACCCAAGGCAAGGAAGGAAGTAAAGTAATGTACTTTTCGGCTAATCCCAACGGTGAAGCCGAAATCGTAACTGTATATTTACGTCCGACCGGTAAGTCGCGAAAAACAAAATTCGATATTGATTTCAGTGATTTGTTAATCAAGAGCCGAAATGCTCGAGGTAACCTGGTGACCAAATTACCCGTAAAATCCGTTAAATTAAAAGAAAAGGGGGTATCTACCCTGCAGGCAAGGAAATTATGGTTCGATCCGGTGGTAAACAGATTAAACACGGAAGAACGCGGCGATTACCTCGGCGAATTTACCGGTGAAGATAAAATATTTTATGTCACGCCGGAAGGTCAAATCGAAGTGTTTGTTCCCACTTTGGAAAAACATTTTCCGACGAAATTGGAATTAATCGCCAAACTGGAAAATAATAAACCGTTAACGATAGTATATTATGACCCGGCCGAAAAGAAACATTATCTAAAACGGTTATGGCCCGGAGAAATTAAGAAAAAGGACGGCATCATTCCCGAAAATACCCGTTTGGTAGCCGTTTCTTACGACCTGTGTCCTGTGGTGGAAATAAAATTCAGAAAAAAAGATAAAGGTATCAAACAAATTCCGGCGGCCGAATTCATCTCCGTGAAAGGTTATAAGGCCAAAGGAAAAATCCTGACAAAAGAAAGTGTTTTGAAGATTAAATTTGTTGACCCGCTTCCTTGCGAACCGGAAACGGATGAAGTTCAACCAAATGAAATTATTAATAAAAAAACAAGTGAAGAGGAAACTCAAAACCCGGACAAAGGAGATGATGATAATCCGCCGACTGAATTGAGTTTGTTTGACGATTTATAATAAAGCCGAAATTGCCGGCTATATTTCATGTCCAAAAAAATCCTTTAAGTGGAATTACCAAACAAAAGAACCCGAAAACAAGTCAATCCCAAGGGTCGTCGATTAATGCATTTTATATCGGCTGTATTCGGATTTATTGCTTTTTTTATCATTATCAAAGGTTTTATCGACATGCACAAAAAGATAAAAGACAAAATATATTTCGATAAAATCGTTTCTTCGGATCGAGAAAATACGGAATTTAAAATCGGACATAATCGTGTGATTTTATATCCTTATTCGGTGATGAAGCACGAATACCGCACCGGCCAATGGTATGTAACGGACGGCGGAGTGTGGTTTGAAGTTCCCGATAGTTTAATGCTTGCCACTACAGGCGGAAAATTAAAAATCAGAAAGGCAAGCGGATATGTGTTGTCCGGCCGTTATCCGGAAATTTTTGTCCAATCGGGCGAGGTTGATTTCGAGAATAAGGTATTAAAAGGTAACAATATTTTATATGATGATTTGAAAAAACAGGTAGATACCCTTTCCATTAATTATCATCGCATTCCTTATATTATTCTTCAAGACGAACAAGCCCGGTACAAAATAGACCGGTTTTTTTCCACTGCGCATTCACAAGAAAAATTTCCCGTAGAATGGGTTATTGTGAAGAAAAAATAAGTTATTTATGCTTCGTTTATTGTTTTTATAAAACTACATATCAATTTTTTTCGTTAGTAATTTAAACTTTTCGGACTAAATATCATCTAATCATCGTCCGTAAAGAAGGAGTTTAATATTGGCTTAAAAAATATTTTTATCTTTGACAATTGTAAAAAAATATCAAAAAAGAATTTTAAAATTAAAAAAACGGCATGAAAAAAATCTTGGGGGCCTTTGTTTTAAGTATGTTTATTTCTCTTTTTTATGCACAAGAAAATCCTTCTACAAAACCGATTAAGGTATTCTTGGATTGTCAAACAGTTTGTTATTCCACTTATTTGAAAGAAAACCTTTCTTATGTGGAATTTGTAAGGGACAGGCATTATGCCGATGTTCATATCATTATCAATTCACAACAAAACGGAAGCGGGGGTGATACGTATTATCTGGAATTTTTCGGTCAAAATGATTTTAAGGATATTCATAAAAAGTTGATTTTCAACACTTCACCCGATGACCCGGATGAAATTATCCGGAAAAAATTGATGGATTATATCATTTTGGGCTTAACGGATTTTTGGTTAAAGGCCGGATGGGAAAATATTTTCACGGTTCGTTTAATCAAAAAAGATAAACAAAAAGAAGAACCCGAAGATCCGTGGAATAAATGGGTATTCAATATCAATGCCGGCGGTTGGGCGAATGGAAGCGAAAATTATTCTTCCATGACTTTTAATACGGGTTTCACGGCCAAGCAGGTCAAAGAAAAAACCAAATTCCGTTTCGGTTTGCGATATAACAAGGGGAAAAATAAATACCATTACAATAATCGTACTTTCGAATCCATTAAAGAATCCTTTTCCGTATCGGTCAGTGAAATTTTGGCCATTAATGATCATTGGTCTTACGGTTTTTTTAGCGGTATCACACGTTCGGTTTATAAAAATTACAAGTTTTCAGGGTATTTATCGGCCGGTTTGGAATATAATTTCTTTCCTTATTCCCAATCATCCAAACATTCGCTTACTTTGAGTGCCAAATTAGGAACTTTAAACAATAAGTATTTTGAAAAAACGATTTACGAAAAAATCGAAGAAACGGTATTCGATACAGATATGTCATTAGGATTGCATATCATAAGAAAATGGGGTGACGCCAGTTTTAGTGTGAGTTATCATCAATTTTTACATGATGCCAAACTTCGTTCTTTCTCTTTCTATACCAATACGAATTTTAGAATATTCAAAGGGCTGTCTCTATACTGGAGCATGTCTTATTCCATTCAGCACGACCAAATCAACGTGGCGGGAGGAAACTTGAGTTTGGAAGAACTATTATTAAGACAGAAGGAATTGCTTTCCGGATTTAATTACTTCGGCAGCATCGGTATTCGTTATTCTTTCGGATCGATATACAATACGATAGTCAATCCCCGATTCGGGACTGGAGGAGGCAGGGTTGTGTATTTCTTTTAAGTCATCTTCCTTCTCATAAAAATTGAACGAAAAGCGTCCATTCCAAACCATTATCTTTTTAATAATTTTAGAAAGAAAAAACGCCTAAAAAAATCAACCGAAGTGGATTTATACGGAATTTCTATGTCATTTTTGATTAACTTTGCTTAGATATCAGGAATACGATTTTCTGCATAAAAGTAACCGGCATCCCTGATTTGTTTTTTTATAGAACGTTTAAAATCAGTATTTTATGTTTTTGATTTTCGATACGGAAACCACCGGCCTGCCCGAAAAGAATATCCCCTTTACGCAAGTGGAAGCATGGCCACGGGCTGTGCAAATTGCATGGCAATTACATGACGAGTCGGGCAAATTGATTGAACATGCATCCTATCTTATAAAGCCGGATGGATTCAATATTCCTTTCGAAGCCCGTCAAAAACACGGAATTTCCACCGAATTGGCTATGGCCGAGGGAAAGGATTTAGCGGAAGTTTTGGATATTTTTCAAAGGGTTGTGGAAAAAGCCACTTATCTTTCCGGTCATAATTTGGCGTTCGATATCGATGTGTTATCCGCCGAACTTATTCGGTTGAACCGTTCGTACGAGACTTTACGCGCCAAACCCGTCATAGATACGATGACGGAAGCAACCGCGGCCTTTTGTCAATTACCTGGCGGAAAGGGTGGCAAATTCAAATATCCGCGTTTGGAAGAATTATATCAATGTTTGTTCAATGAAAGTTTTCGACATGCGCATAATGCCTCGGCCGATGTGGAAGCCAGTGCCCGTTCCCTTTTCGAATTGATTCGTCGCGGCATTATAAATCGAGAAAATGCTCCTTTAAGCCCGGAAGTAATTGCCCGCATAAAAGAAACATATCCCGATACGGTGCCGGCTTTTGGCTTGAAGCATGTGAATTTGTTTGAACGAAGTAAGGAAATCGAAGAAAAAACCCAAAGCGGACGCCGGGACGAACAAGCGGTAAAAATTGATAAAGAAACCCGTTTTACTCATTTGCATGTCTATACACAATTTTCCATTTTGGAATCGACGGTCAAACACAAAGAGTTGATTTCCAAAGCAATAGAATATAAATTGCCCGCCTTGGCCGTGACCGATAAAAGCAATATGTTCGGTGCGTTCCGGTTTTGGATGACCGTAAACGATCATAATAAAAAGGTGGAAGAATCGGAAAGAATAAAACCCGTTTTGGGTGTGGAATTGAATGTTTGCCGCGACCATACGGACAAAACCAAAAAAGACGACGGACATGCCATTGTATTATTAGCCAAAAATAAAACCGGATATGCCAATTTATTGAAATTGGTTTCCATTGCCAATTTGGAAGGTTTTTATTATGTGCCGCGTGTGGACAAGGATTTATTGCGAAAATATAAGGACGGATTGATAGCCCTTTCGGGCGGATTGGAAGGAGAAATTCCGCATCATATTTTAAGAGTAGGCGAAGCCCAAGCCGAAGCCAAACTAAAGGAATGGTTGGATATTTACGGAGATGATTTTTATTTGGAAGTAATGCGCCACGGATTGGAAGCCGAAGAAGTGGTAAATCAAACTTTGAAAAAGTTTTCCGAAAAATACGGTGTGAAATTAGTGGCTACCAATCAGGTTTATTATATCAATCCGGAGGATTTCGAAGCCCATGAAATTTTGCTAAGTGTGCGAGACGGAAAAAAATTGAGCGATCCGGTTGGCACGGGTCGTAATTATCGCAAGGTATTGCCCGTAAACGAATATTATTTTAAATCGCCGGCTCAAATGTTCGAATTGTTCGAAACGGATATGCCCGAAGCCATCCTGAATATCGGTGAAGTTTTGGACAAAATAGAATGGTTGGAACTGCACCGTGATATCATCATGCCTCGATTTGAAGTTCCGGAAGAATTCAAGCAACCCGACGATCCGGATGATATGAAAGCCCAAGCCGCGTATCTTCGGCATTTGGTATTTGAAGGCGCCAAACAACGTTGGGGAGAGCTGACCGACGAAATCCGGCAGCGATTGGAATATGAATTGGAAGTTATTAACAGCGAAGGATTTGCCGGCTATTTTCTAATTGTATGGGATGTGATTAAAAAAGCCAAAGAGATGGGTGTGGTTGTAGGGCCGGGGCGCGGTTCGGCGGCGGGTTCGGCTGTGGCCTATGCCCTTGGAATTACCAATGTGGATCCGATTAAATATAATTTGCTTTTCGAGCGTTTTTTGAATCCCGACAGGGTTTCCATGCCCGATATCGATATGGATTTCGACGATGTAGGCCGGCAAAAGGTAATCAATTACGTGGTGGAAAAATACGGTCACGACAAGGTGGCCCATATCATCACTTATGGTATGATTAAATCCAAAACGGCCATTCGCGATGCCTTTAGGGTAATGGAAATAGATTTGGGCTTAACCAATAAATTAGCCAAATTGGCCGATGCACCTTTGGAAACGATTTTGAATTACGATGAAAAGAAATTGAGGTCCATTATACAGAAACGGGAGGAGTTGGAAAACGTGTTGAAGTTCAAGCAGTTATTAGAAAAAAATCCGTCTTTGATGGAGCCCTTAAAAAAAGCGGCCACCATTGAAGGAGCCATCCGAAACCGAGGTACGCACGCTTGCGGATTTATTATAGCACCACAAAAATTGGATGAAATTATTCCGGTGATTAATGCCAAGGACACCAATTTGTTGGTGACCCAGTTCGATTTGTCGGTAGTGGAAAATGCGGGTTTATTAAAAATGGATTTTTTGGGCATAAAAACCCTTAGCATTATCAAGGATACTATCGAGATGATTAAAAAACGTCATGGCGTCGAAGTTGATTTCGATAAAATGGATTTTGACGATGATGAAACCTATAAACTTTTCAGAGAAGGCCGCACCATCGGTATATTTCAGTTCGAATCGGCCGGGATGCGAAAATATATTAAAGAACTCAAACCGACCGAGTTCGAAGATCTGATCGCCATGGTGGCTTTGTACCGGCCGGGGCCCATGGATAAGATTCCCAGTTATATTGCCCGTAAATATAATTTGGAAAAGGTAACTTATGATTTGGATGTGATGGAAGAAATTTTAAAACCCACTTACGGCATCACGATTTATCAGGAGCAAGTGATGTTATTATCTCAAAAAATAGCGGGTTTTACCGGCGGTCAAGCCGATCGTTTACGGAAGGCAATGGGTAAGAAGAAAAAGAAAGAATTGGATGAATTGAAATCCGATTTTATACAAGGTGGAATGAAAAACGGACATCCTAAAGAAGTTTTGGAAAAAATTTGGAAAGAATGGGAATCATTTGCGCATTATGCCTTTAACCGTTCACATGCAGTTAGTTACGCGATTGTGGCATACCAGACCGCTTGGCTCAAAGCCCATTATCCCGCCGAATTTTTGGCCGCTTCGCTCTCGCATCATATCAATTCGAGAAATAAGGTGACCAAATTTATCGAAGATGCCAAACAACACGGGATAGAAGTGCTTCCACCCGATGTGAATGAATCGGAAAAGAATTTTACGGTTAATAAGGAAGGAAATATCCGCTTCGGTTTGGCGGCGATTAAGGGCGTAGGCGAAAGTGCATCCGAATCGATTATTCATGAACGGGGAAAAGGGGATTATATGACAATATACGATTTTGTGAGAAGGGTAAATCTTTCTTCGGTCAATGCCCGCGTACTGGAAAGTTTGGCTCTTTCGGGCGCATTTGACCGTTTTGGATTCGAAAGAGAAATATACATATGTAACGAACGGAAATTTATACGCGATTTGATAAAATATGCCCAGGCCTATACGGCGGAAAAACAAAAAAACACCCTTTCTTTATTTGAAGGAATGGAAGAAATGGAATTGCCGGAACCCAAACCCGCCAAATGTTCGGAACCTTCGGCACCATCCGAATTGTTGGAAATAGAAAAGGATTTATTAGGTTTTTATGTTTCGGGTCATCCGTTGGATATTTATGAACACCATGTGGAATTTTTTAAGAAATATGATGCCGAATTTGTCAATTTGATATTAAAAGCCCTGAACGAGCAACGCAGTGTGGTCTATCAAACCGAATCCGGCGGGGAAGCCCCTGAAATAGAATATGACGAGGAAACCGGCGAACTTGTTGTCATGGAAAAACAGGATGAAGAAGATGTATTGAGTCTTCATGAAGCGAAAATGCATTTGAGAAAAAAATTGCATTTAACCGGATTTGTAACCGACGTTCGCCGGATTACCACCAAAAGAGGAAAAACCATGGCTTTTTTTAAAATCGAAGATTATACCGGGGAATTGGAAATGGGCATTTTCGGTGAAACTTATCTGAAATACGAGCATTTGATTAAAGAAGGATTGAAAGTCGGAATTACGGCTATGGTGGAAGAAAATTATAATCGTCCCGGCGTATATTCCGTAAGAGTTTTAGAAATGGTTCCCTTGGAGAAAGTATTGGAAAATTATAGCCACGGTTTGATTATTTATTTTAACGAACTCGATATTTCCGAAGAAAAAGTCGAACGTTTGTTGGAATTGATAAAGAAGCATAAAGGCAAGAAGAATTTGGAAATTCAATTGTATTCCATTGCGGAACAATTCAAAATCAAACTGACCAGCCGGCATAATAAAGTGGATATTAATCCCGATTTATTGGATGAACTTAAGGCGGAAGGATTCGAATACAAGGTGCATTAATGTTTTTTTGGCCGGGTGTCATTAAACCTTTTCTTTCTATTTTCATCTCAATATTACATCAAAAACTACCACAATGAAAAAAATATGGTTTTTATTTATTTTCGGTTTTATTGCTACCGCTTGGTCGCAACCTAATGCGGAAAAACCCGTCAGAGAGCAATTAAGAGAGCAATTAATTGAAAAAAAACTGAATTATTTGCGCGAAAAAATGTTGTTGAGTGATGAAGAATTTAAAGCATTTTCCAAAGAATTCAGAACTTATGAAAAAAACCGTTGGCAACTCTTTAATAAAAAAAGAGAATTATTGCAATCATTACAAGGCGACGAAGCGGCCCGCTTGTCCGACCGGGAAGTTTATGACCGGCTTACGCAATTGAGAAAGATAGAAAGGAATTTATTTGACTTGAAAGAAAATCATTTCGATCGAGTGGAAAAAATCTTGCCTCCCCGTAAGGTATTGGCTTATTGGCGTTACTCGATGCATTTTAATAAGATGTTGTTACACAGGCGGCAAGGGAAAGGGAAGGGCCATCCCTCATGGTTAAAGGGATATTTTCAGAATAAGCAAAAACAAACCCGATAAAATCGTAGATTTGCGGAAAAATTCGTCATGCAAGATTTCCGTGTGCGTTTTGCGCCCAGTCCCACAGGCCCGCTTCATATAGGCGGTGTGCGTACGGCATTGTATAATTATTTGTTGGCCAAAAAAAACAAAGGAAAATTTATTTTACGTATCGAAGATACCGACCAAAAGCGTTTTGTGCCCGGCGCTATCGAATATATTAAAGAAGCGCTGGAATGGGCGGGTATTGTTCCCGACGAAGGTTACGGCTACGGCGGGGAATACGGTCCTTACCGGCAAAGCGAACGAACGGAAATTTATCGCAAGTATGTCAATCGACTTTTGGACGAAGGCAAGGCCTATTATGCCTTCGATACCCCCGAAGAATTGGACCGGCTCCGCAAGGAATACGAAGCCCGCGGAGAAACTTTTATGTATGACCATTCCGTAAGGGATAAATTAAACAACTCGTTGAATTTGAGCGAGAAAGAAACACAAGAACGCTTGCGCGCCGGCGTGCCCCACACCGTCCGGTTTAAAATCGAACCGGGAAGGGAATTGGTTATGCACGATTTGATTCGTGGTGAAATCAAAGTTAATACCTCCACGCTGGACGACAAGGTATTGATGAAAAGCGACGGCTTGCCCACTTATCATTTGGCCAATATTGTGGACGATCGATTGATGAAAATTTCCCATGTGATTCGCGGCGAAGAATGGTTGCCGTCTTTGGCATTGCATCATTTGCTCTATGAGGCATTCGGGTGGGAACCGCCTAAATTCGCTCATTTGCCGCTTATATTAAAACCTAAAGGAAAGGGGAAACTCAGTAAGCGCGACGGAGAACTCGGCGGATTTCCGGTTTTTCCTTTGGAATGGAAAAATCCCGACACGGGCGAAACCTATTCCGGCTATCGCGAAGAAGGATATTTACCGCAAGCTTTTGTGAACATGCTGGCCATGTTGGGGTGGAATCCGGGCGACGAACGGGAGATTTTTACTTTGGAGGAATTGATTGAAGCATTCGATTTGTCGAGGGTGAATAAAAGCGGCGCCCGTTTCGATCCGGAAAAAGCCAAATGGTTTCAACAACAACATTTTCAACGGCTTACGGATGATGAAATGTTAGACATGATTTATCCCGTTTTGTCGGAAAAATTGGGATTCAGAGTGGAAGGAAAAGCGCTGAAAGATTATACCGAAAAAGTGTTGCAATTGGTGCGTGAGCGTTTGGTTTTCCCCCGGGATTTTTGGACCTGGGCTTCTTATTTTTATGTAGCGCCCCGCGAATACAATCCTAAAACGGTAAAAAAACGTTGGAAAGAAAACACCGGCGAAATTTTGAAGGAAATTACGGAAGTATTGCAACAAACCGAACCTTGGGAAGCCCGTACCATTAAAGAAAATATATCCGCTTGGATTACACAAAAAGAATTGAGTTTCGGCAAGGTTTTGCAACCGCTTCGCATTGCCCTGACGGGTGATTTGAAAGGGCCCGATTTATTTGAAATGATGGAATTGTTGGGCAAGGACGAAACCCACAAGCGCATTCAAAAAGCCGTTGAAGTATTAGAATAAAAAAAAAGAGAACGACATTACTCGTTCCCTTTTTATTTATAATTGGATGAGAAACTTAAGGTTCAATTCCAAAATAGACGCATACGTCATAATAATTGTTGATATCGACGCCATCTTTTTCCAATTTATCCAAAAGGGCTTGTTTGGAAGATGAAGGTTTGTTACTATTTCCCGAATAGGTGCTGACATTGCTGGATTCTATAATAACCACCTTTACCCAATCTACAGGTGCCAACTCGGAATATAGCGTGCGAGATCCATCTAATTCAAAAGAAATAATTTCTAAAAAATTTGGGATTACATCACAAGAATACTCTCTAAATACCCCATGAGATTGGCACCATACCGTTGCAGGTAACAAACTTACATAGTCGGCGGCTTTGTGCTTGATGTAAACCAGAATTACATCGTTTTTAATTACCTCTTTTGTCAAGATGCCATTCATTTCTATTGTTATAGATCGATGTGAATTATCCCAGGAAGGATTATTAAAGATATAGGTTTGGACATTGGCATTCCCATCTTTTCCCGGAGGACCTTCCGGGCCTTGACAGGCACCGATTAAAATTAATAATATAATGATTCGGCTAAGTTTAATAAAGGTTTTCATGGCTTTATGTTTAATAAGTTTTTATGAAACAAAAGTATGGCGGCTTAAAGGAAAAAAATATAAATTTTGTATCAAAAAGTATAAATATTGTAACATAAGTGCGGTTTTATTTAAGTTTTTAATTTTTTATTGAGGATTTTATAATTCGGCAGTAATTTATTCAAGGGAAAGATATTTTATTTATTTCCTTGTTAGACAAAAAAAATCCGAAGAAAAACAGCTCACAAAATATGAACTCTTTATCTCCGGATTTATCTCAAATTGATTTTTTTCTATAATTATTATTTCTTTGATTCTATATGGAATTTTATAGGCAAATTATAACGTACCGGCACCGGTTTTCCGTCTTTTTGGCCGGGTTCCATTCGAGGAAGCATGCGCAGCACTCTTTTGGTTTCTTCTTCTAAGGGCTTATGCCGGCTGCGGGCAAGAATATTCGTTACGTTTCCGTTTTCATCGATAATAAATTGGGTGTTAATTACCAATATTTTATCATTGGTATTTAGATTTTTTGCAATTTCCTTATTAAAGTGTTTCCGTATGAATTCAGCAATTTTGGCGGAAAAGCATGTCTTGGTTTCTTGCGTGCCAAGTCCTTCACATCCGGGGAAAACCGGTGCTTTGTCCACTTCTCTAAAAGGAACATTTTCCAGTTTGATTTTTTCTTTTGCCAAACTACCTTTGATTTCGCTTCTTAAATCCATTTCATCATTTTCCGGATAATAAATATATTTTTTACCATCCTTAGTCAGAATAAAGACCTTGTTAGGATTAATGGTAACCGTAATGGATTCAATATTTTCGGCAGGAATGTTTTGCAATTCCTTTTTTGTGATTTCTATTCCATCATTGTTTTGCTTATTCAATGAGAAATTTTCTTTATTACAAGATTGTATGCTGAAGGTGACCATGGCCAAAAATGCCGCAAACAAAAATAATTTGAATTTTGCCCTGCGCAAGGGCGTTTGTCGTTGTTGCATCATAATACGTTGTTTAAGTTGGTTTTTGTTAAAGAAAGGATTAATAAATTGAATACCGGAAACTTGGAAAGTTTCTTCCATCACGGAACTGAAATATTCCGCCGGCTTTTTGTATTGTAATAGTGCGGTATCCACGATATGTTCATGTATCAGTTTGATTTCATTTTGAAATAGTTTCCAAAACGGGTCGAACCAAAAAATAATTTTCATTAATTCGAAAAACAATAAATCAAATCCATGTTTTTCACGGATATGTATCCGCTCGTGTTCGATGATGGTATCCTTCAGCGGAGAACGGTATAAATTTTTGTGCATAAAGATGTAATGGAAAAACGAATATGCTTCACTGTTTTCATCCGTGAGAACCAGCCGGTAACCGGGATAGTCCATGTGGGGATACCGGCGTATTTTTTGAATAATTTGGCGTAACTTGTTGAAAAACAATATTGTTGATAACACAACACCGGCAATGTAAATAGAGAATAAAAGGTCTGTGGAGCCGCTTTCGGGAATCAATTTCAGATTTTCTTCCCATGAGGATTCGCCGATCCAAACCGGGGAAAGATGAATGGTTTCCATGGCATATTGCGATACCACCGGAATTTTGATAAACGGCAGGATTACAGATAAAACGGAAGTGAATAATAGGTAAAATCTGTTCCACCGAAAAAAGGTTTCACGCTTCAGGAAAATCCGGTAAAAAAGCCAAAAGCCGGCTTGAAGCATGATGACTTGAAGAAAATAGGTCCACATGACTAAGAGTTTTTACGTAATTCTTTTAATATGTCTTCCAATTCATTGACATCTATATTTTCGCGACGGGCAAAAAAAGAAACCAAATTTTTAAAAGAGCCGTCGAAATATTTGTTGATCATCGTGCGCAAACTTTGTTGCGTATATTCTTCTTTTTTTATCAAGGGAAAATATACATAGCCGCGTCCCTTTTTTTCATGCCCCACAAATCCCTTGTTTTCAAGTATTCGTACAATGGTCGATACGGTATTTACAGCCGGTTTGGGGGAGGGCAATTGCTCGCGAATTTCTTTTACGGTGGCTTTGCCCAAATCCCACATGATCCGGATGATTTGTTCTTCGGCTTTGGTGAGTGTTTTCATATTTGAGTAGTTTTTTATCTTTTATGATACAAATATACAACTAATTTTTTAATCGAACTAATTTTTTAGTAGAAAATATTTTAAATATTTGCTATTTTTTTGTCTGCATCAGCAAATAAAGGGTATGTGAAAGGTAGATATTTTTAACGGCATCAAAAGAATTGGACTTTTTGTTCCCTAAAAAGTAAAATAAAAAGGGATTTTTATTCTAAAATATCTCTTTTTAGAGTCATTGACCTTCCGATTCTTGCTGAAAAGGATTTCCGGGTTTAATATCTTTTACTTTCAATTGAAGGGAAACGCGACCGTTCCAATGGTTTTCGTCAATTTGGTAAACGGCCGAAAAGGTTTGTTTGTTTTCTATAATCGGAAGCTTATCGGCTTGATTAAAAGCGATTGCCACAAGTGATGATTTGGTCGTACCGTCCATGACGAACATGCGCAAGTGATTATTTTCTTTACCGACGATTTTAGCAAAACCGGTATCACGAAGGTCACGTGTATAAAATACGGGTTTCATATTGCCCGGACCGAAGGGCGCAAAACGTTTGAGCAATCGGTAGAATTTAGGAGTGATATCGATCAAATCCAATTCTTCTTCGATTTCCAGTTCGGGTTCGCGCATTTCTTCCGGCATGGTTTCTTTTACTTTTTCTTCGAATGCGTGAATAAAATCTTTTAATTTTTCCGGTTTAACCGAAAGTCCCGCGGCAAATTTATGTCCGCCGAATTGATAAATATGTTCCCTGATGCTGTCCAAGACGGCGTATAAATCGAAATTTTTAATACTTCGTGCCGATCCTACCCAAAGATCATCCGTTTCCGAATAAGTCAGCACAATAGTGGGGCGGTAGTATTTTTCTATCAGACGGGAGGCCACAATACCGACTACGCCTTTATGCCAATTTTTATCATAGACTACGGTGGTATATTGATCGGGATCCAGATGTTCGGTAATGATTTGCAGGGCTTCTTCGGTGATATTGGTATCGGTTTCGCGACGTTGGCGGTTGTTATCTTCCAAAGCCATTCCCAGTTCTTCGGCTTTCCGTTCATCCGGTTCGATGAGCAATTCCACTGCATGTTTTCCATGGTCCATACGGCCTGCCGAATTGATTCGTGGAGCCAAAATAAAGACCAAGTCGGAAACGGTCCATTCGTTTTTCATCATGGATTTCATCAATACTTTCAAGCCGGGGCGGGGAGATAAATTCAATTGTTGCAAACCAAAATACATTAAAGTGCGGTTTTCATCGGTGATAGGGACGATATCCGCTGCAATGGAAACGGCAAGCAAGTCCAAGTAGGGAATGATTTTATCGATGGTATTTCCCCGTCGTTGATTCAGGGCTTGTATGATTTTAAAGGCAATGCCGGCTCCGCTCAATTCTTTATAGGGATAAGGACAATCTTTTTGTTTGGGATTTAAAATGGCATAACTATCCGGTAATTGTTCTCCGGGCGTATGATGATCTCCTATAATAATGTCAATTCCCGCTTCTTTGGCATAATTTACCTGATCGACGGCTTTGATGCCACAGTCCAATGCGACGATTAACGAAATGTTATTTTCTTTGGCATAGTCAATTCCTTTGAATGAAATACCGTAACCTTCTTTGTTTCGATCGGGTATGTAGAAATCCAAATGGGGGGAATAATCTTTCAGAAAAGAATATAATATGGCTACGGCCGTGGTGCCATCCACATCATAATCGCCGTAAATAAGAATTTTTTCATCGTTTTCTATGGCCTTTTCAATGCGCCGGACGGCTTTATCCATATCCTTCATGAGAAATGGGTCGTAAATGTCGGTAAAATTGGGCTTGAAAAATTTTCGGGCTTGTTCGTAATCGGTTATCCCGCGTCGGGCAAGCAACCGGGCTATCTTATAAGGAATATTTAATTCTTTCTCAAGATGTTTTACAATACTTTCATCCGGTTCGGCTGCTAGTTTCCATTTCATACTACAAAATTAATTAAAAAACGTCTATATGCATGTATTTATTATGTTAAAATTTATGTTTATAATTTTATAAATCTGCCGGAATGAATATCTTTGAAGATTAATTGGTTTTGCGCATTTGAATTTGCAATAAGTATGAATTTTGTAATAATTTTAAAAAAGACGGTTTTTCCGAAGAAATGAATAGATCGAATTCCAAACCATTGCTTTATTTATTTATTCGCTTCCTAACCTTGGGATTGCGTTTTCTTTTTATTGCATTATTTTTCAGGTATTCCGAGGCCCTTTACGGGGAATTTAGTTTGGTAGCCACTACGGTCATGCTTGGGGTGTATGTCTTGGGCTTGGATTTTTATACTTATGCAGGCCGGGAATTATTAAAACCCGGAAAAACGGCTTCTCATATTTTTTTACACCAATTGTTATTTTATGGCTTTATTTATTTAATCACCTTGCCTTTGTTTTATTTGGTTTTTAAATTCGATTTTTTGGATAAATCCTACTTGCTCTTATTTTATTTGCTTTTGATAGGAGAGCATTTGTCTTTTGAAATTCATCGCTTGTTATTTTTACTTAAAAAACCATTGGCTGCCAATATAAATTTGTTTTTCAGAAACGGATTTTGGGTTATTCCGCTTGTTTTTATGTTCTATGCCGGTTACCGGATTCATATAAAAACGGTATTGTTATTTTGGGTGATCGGTGATATTTTATCGTTATTACCTGCCGGATTTTTGTTTGGAAAAAAAGGAATTCAATCCATCCTGCATTTTCGCCCCGACACACGATGGATCAAGAAAGGTATTTTGATAAGTATTCCGTTTTTTTTGGCCACCTTGAGTTTTAAAGTAATAGAATTTTCCGATCGTTATTTTATCGATTATTTTTTCGATAAGAAACAAGTCGGTATTTATTCTTTTTTCGGGAATTTATCTTATTTGGTTAATACGGTTGTTTACACGGCGGTTATTTCCATTCAGTTTCCCGAACTGGTGGAAGATATTCTTTCGGGCAATAAAGAGGCATTTAAAGAAAAGTTTGTGATTTTTCGAAAGAAGATAATTTATTGGACCCTGCTTTCGGCGGCCGGTGTTTTGCTTGTGATGCCTATCGTGTTGAATATATTGGGTAAACGGGAACATTTGCAGCAGTATCATGTATTCGTTTTATTGGTATTGGCCAATGTAATTTTAAATTTATCAATGATTTATCACTTCGTCTTGTATGGATTCAAAAAAGATAAAGTATTGTTTTTGGCGGCATTTACGGCAATGTGGATTAATGTGGGATTAAATTTTATTTTCATTCCGGCTTACGGTCTTACCGGCGCCGCTTTAACCACCTTAATAGCCATGCTTGTGATTTGGCTTATTAAATTTATATCCGCGAGAAAAATTTTAAAAGAATAAAACCATTTTTTTATTCCCGGGACTATTGAACTGCTTATTGACATAAGAAAAAGATTTATCTTTGAAAAAAAATTTTTAGTTATGAAAATCAGTGTAATTGGAACAGGTTATGTGGGTTTAGTAACCGGAACTTGTCTGGCCGAATCGGGAAATGATGTGATTTGTGTGGATATTAATGAAGAGAAGGTCAAACAAATGCAAAACGGAAAAGTACCGATTTACGAACCCGGATTGGAAACTTTGTTTCATCGAAATATAAAAGCCGGGCGTTTGAATTTCACAACCGATGCCGAGGAAGGTTTTGAACACGGCGAAATTATTTTTCTGGCGCTTCCCACTCCGGAAGATGAAGACGGTTCCGCCGACCTTTCTTATGTAAAATCGGTAGCGGCACAAATCGGCGAGTTTTTAAGCAAAAGACCGAATAGTGATTACAAAATAATTGTAAATAAAAGTACCGTGCCGGTGGGAACCGCCGATGAAGTGAGAAAAATCATCGAAGACCAAGCACCCGGAGCGGATTTTGATGTGGTATCGAATCCCGAATTTCTGCGGGAAGGATTTGCAGTGGATGATTTTATGAAACCCGAAAGAGTGGTCATCGGCACTTCGAGTGAACGTGCGGCCGAAAAAATGAAAAAGTTATACAAGCCCTTTGTTCGTTCGGGGAATCCCATTTTGATTATGGATGAGAAATCGGCTGAAATTACCAAATATGCCTCCAATGCTTTTTTGGCTATGAAAATTAGTTTTATGAACGAAATAGCCAATTTTTGCGAACGCGTAGGTGCCGATGTGGACAAAGTGCGTATCGGTATGGGGACGGATTCGCGTATTGGAAAACGCTTTTTGTTTCCGGGAATCGGTTACGGTGGTTCTTGTTTCCCCAAAGATGTAAAAGCATTATACAAAACCGGCCTTGATCACGGTTATGATTTTAAAATATTAAAATCCGTTATCGAAGTAAACGAAAAACAACGCTTATCGTTGATTCCCAAGTTGTTAAATTTCT
Source organism: Flavobacteriales bacterium (assembly GCA_027067965.1). Classification (GTDB taxonomy): domain Bacteria; phylum Bacteroidota; class Bacteroidia; order Flavobacteriales; family Flavobacteriaceae; genus JAADED01. The sequence continues at coordinate 270,197 of JAMOUV010000010.1, forward strand.
TTGGCGGTGATTTAAAAGGCAAGAAAATAGCCGTTTGGGGCTTGGCTTTTAAGCCGGAAACCGATGATATTCGCGAGGCCCCTTCTTTATATATTATTGAAGAATTACTAAAACACGGTGCGGAAATTACCGCCTATGATCCGGAGGCCATGGAAAATGTAAAGAGAAAATTCGGAGATAAAATACAATACGCTTCCGATCCGTATGATGCATTAAAAGATGCCGATGCATTGCTCATCAGTACCGAGTGGAATGCTTTCCGTTCTCCCGATTTTAAGCGAATGAAAGAATTAATGAAAGAGCCGGTTGTATTCGACGGCCGTAATATTTACGATTTGGACCAAATGCGTAATCACGGATTTGTTTACTATTCGGTGGGACGTCCGCAAATTAATGTAAAGCGAAAACTATGGAAAGAGTTCTAATTACCGGTGTAGCGGGTTTTATAGGTTCCCATTTGGCCGATTATTTTTTGAACAAAGAATACCACGTAATCGGAGTGGATAATTTTATTACCGGAAATGTAAGAAACATCGCACATTTAAAGGATCATCCCGGTTTTAAATTTATCGAACATGATGTGACCAATCCCCTTTATATAGACGAAGATCTACATTATATTTTGCATTTTGCTTCGCCGGCCAGTCCTATCGATTACCTGAAAATTCCTATTCAAACCATGAAAGTTGGTGCCATGGGGACACATAATATGCTGGGCTTGGCCAAGGCCAAGAAAGCCAGAATTTTAGTGGCTTCCACTTCCGAAGTCTATGGCGATCCGTTGGAACATCCGCAAAAAGAAACATATTGGGGAAATGTAAATCCGGTTGGGCCGAGAGGGGTGTATGATGAAGCCAAGCGTTATTTGGAAGCATTGACGATGGCTTATCACCGGTTTCACGGATTGGAAACCAGGATTGTGAGGATTTTTAATACCTATGGCCCGCGCATGCGGCTTAATGACGGCCGGGTTATTCCCGCTTTTATGGGACAAGTACTGAGAGGAGAAAATCTGACTGTTTTCGGTGACGGAAGCCAAACACGATCGTTTTGTTATATAGACGATCAGGTGGAAGGAATCTACAGATTACTACAAAGCGATTATCCCGAACCGGTCAATATCGGCAATCCCGAAGAAATATCAATTAGAGATTTTGCCGAAGAAATATTAAAATTATCCGGCAGAGATGACTTGACTGTTACATACAAACCCTTGCCGGTGGATGACCCTAAAAGACGGTGTCCCGATATTACCTTGGCCAAGCGAATTTTGGGGTGGGAACCTCGCGTGTCCCGGTCCGAAGGTTTAAAAAATACTTTCGAATATTTCAAATCTTTACCTGCGGAGGAATTATACAAAACGGAACACAAGGACTTTTCTAAATATATTAAACCTTGAAAATAGGGAAGAAACATAAAAGAAAACACCGGTTTTCGTTTTTAATCACTCCCATTTCTTTCTTAGGAGACGCCTTTATTTTAAGTTTTGCTTTTTATTTCTTTTTCCGACTGAATTTCCTTCATATTTTCATCTTAGTCGGATTTTGGTTTGTTTTGTCCGTTTTTACGGGATTTTATAAAATCAAAAGAAATACGACTTACAATGAACTGCTAAACTATTTCTTTAAGCATGTCTTTGTGTATTTCGTTTCGGTGATTGCTTATCTCAAGGTATTTGATGCCGAATATATTACCGACAAGGTTTTGCTGTATTATATTTTGATTTTAATGGCGATTTTGCTTATAGTCAAAACGCTGTATTACATGCTTTTAAAGCAATACCGGAGCAAAGGCTACAACTGCCGGAGAGTGGTTATTTTCGGTTATAATGACGAATTAAAGCAATTCCGGAAACTTGTGGATCAACGAATTGATTACGGATTAAGATTTTTGGGATATTTTACGGACAAAAAAGTAAATGCACCGGATATTTTAGGTACTTTTAAGGACGGATTGAAATATATTTCTGATGAAGAAAACGAAGTGGATATGATTTTTGCTTCCGTAAAGGAATTGGGTGACAAAGAAATAGATGAATTATTAAAAACCTCGGAAGAGGCATTTCTCCATGTCAATTTTATTCCCGATAACCGCGATATTTTTAAGAAAAAACTCGAAATTCAATATTTCGAATATTTTCCCGTATTAAGCATCCGTAAATCCCCGTTGGACGATCCGTTGAATGCATTTATTAAACGCAGTTTTGACGTAATATTTTCGTTATTCATTATAGTGTTTGTGTTGTCTTGGCTCACGCCTCTTTTGGCGTTGTTAATCAAGATGGAATCCAAAGGCCCGGTCTTTTTCAAACAATTACGCAACGGATTAAATTACGAGCCCTTTTATTGCTATAAGTTCCGTTCGATGAAGCCCAATAGGTTGGCCGATTTAAAGCAAGTATCCAAGGGCGACAATCGCGTAACGGGTTTGGGCAAAATACTGAGAAAAACGAGTATTGATGAACTGCCGCAGTTTATCAATGTATTAAAAGGCGAGATGTCTGTAGTGGGACCCAGGCCGCATATGATTGCCGAAAACGAACGTTTTCGCAAGCGAGTGGATAAATTTTTGGGACGTCATTACGTACGTCCGGGCATCACGGGTTTGGCGCAGGTCAAGGGATTTAGAGGTGAAGTTCGCAAGGATGAAGATATTTTGAACAGAGTAAAATACGACTTGTATTATATTGAGAATTGGTCGATATTTTTGGATATAAAAATCATCCTTCAAACTATTTTGAATATTTTTAAAGGTGATAAAAAGGCATATTAATGATAGAACGAAATGATGAATATTATATGCGCTTGGCACTCAAGGAAGCCGAGAAAGCATTGGAAGAAGGCGAAATTCCGGTAGGAGCGGTAGTGGTATGTGAGGATCAAATCGTGGCCAAAGCCCACAATCAGACCGAACGATTAAACGATGCCACCGCCCATGCCGAAATGATAGCGCTGACGGCTGCCATGAATGCATTGGGAGCCAAATATTTATCCGAATGCACCGTATATGTGACATTGGAACCGTGTCAAATGTGTTCGGGCGCCCTTTATTGGTCGAAAGTAAAACGTTTGGTATTCGGGGCAACCGACGAGCAAAGAGGATTTGAACATATAGGTTGCCGGGTACATCCGCAAACCGACATTACCCGGGGAATTTTAAAAGAAGAATCGGAAGAATTAATGAAACGGTTTTTTCTTAAAATAAGGAAGTGAAACTTTTCCAACGGGTTGAATGATAGCATTAAAAAAAATGTAGTATATTTGTGGACTAAAATCAGACCTATGACAAAAGCAGATTTAGTACAAAAAATTTCGGAGAAAACAGGTTTGGATAAGAAAGACATCCAAAAGGTAGTAGAAATGTTTATGGATGAAATCAAAAATTCCTTGGAACACGGCGAAAACGTGTATTTGCGAGGTTTCGGAAGTTTTGTAGTGAAACATCGTGCAGAAAAGAAAGCGCGTAATATTTCCAAAAACACTACGGTAATTGTTCCTGCACATTACATTCCTGCTTTCAAACCCTCCAAAATGTTTGTTGAGAAAGTTAAACGAAATGTAAAACCTTGATATTATGCCAAGTGGAAAGAAGAGAAAAAGAAAAAAGATAGCTACGCACAAAAGAAAAAAGCGAAGTAGATTAAATCGACACAAGAAAAAGAAAAAGTAGCATTTTTGCTACTTTTTCGTTCTTTACATATTCGTTCTTTGACATTACGAAACGAATTATTATAACATAAAAAATTTGTATTATGGGAATTGATTTAATTATTAGGTCAAGTCCCTCCGCCATAGATTTTGCTATTCTGAAAAACGGCAAATTAACCGAACTTCACAGAGAAGAAACGGGTGCTAAATTTAACGTGGGAGATATATTTTTGGCGAAAGTGGCCAAAATTATGCCCGGTTTGAACGCTGCCTTTGTTGATCTGCACAGCAAGAAGTACGGATTTCTTCACTATCATGACTTGGGACCTAACATAAGGTCATTATTGAAGTATATAAAACAACTGAAGTCGCAAAAAAATAAGTCTTTGTATTTGCTCAAAGATTTTAAATTTGAACCTCCCATTAAAAAAGACGGGACCATTAATCAAGTATTACAGCAAGGGCAACCCGTTCTGGTTCAAGTAGTTAAAGAACCGATTTCCACCAAAGGGCCCAGACTTACTTCCGAATTATCCTTAGCGGGGCGTTATTTGGTATTGGTGCCGTTTAGCGATAAAGTTTTCGTATCGGGCAAAATCGAACTCGACCGAGAAAAAAGCCGTTTACGCCGGTTGGCCGAAAGTATTAAACCCAAAAATTTCGGACTGATAGTTAGAACGGCAGCGGAGGGCAAAAAGGTTGCCGAATTGGACAAAGACCTTCAGCATCTCATGTCGCGATGGGAAGAAACCGCAAAAAAAATTGCTACGGCAAGAAAACTTCCCGTAAAAGTTTTAAGCGAGTCAAGCCGGGTTAAAGCCCTCTTGCGCGATTTGCTTAACGACAGTTTTAATTCCGTCGTCGTGGACGACAAAAATTTGTATAACGACATTTTGGATACCGTAAGGGAAATTGATCCTAAAAAAGAGAAAATTGTTAAATATTATAAAGGGTCGCTTCCGATTTTTGAAAAATACGATATAGAAAAACAAGTTAAAACTTCATTCGGGAAAACGGTATCACTCGGCAAAGGTGCTTATCTTATCATAGAACATACCGAAGCCATGCACGTAATAGATGTGAATAGCGGTGTATCTCAATCGAAAGATAAAGATCAGGAAGAAACCGCATTGGAAGTGAATTTAAAAGCAGCCGAAGAAATTGCACGTCAATTGCGCTTACGCGATCTGGGAGGGATTATCATCGTGGATTTTATCGATATGAAAAAAAAGGAAAACCGCGAAAAACTTTACCGCTTCCTCAAAGAACAAATGAGTGACGATCGGGCCAAACATAAAATTCTTCCACCCACCAAATTCGGCCTGATTCAAATAACCCGGCAACGGGTGAGACCGGAACGGAAAATAAAAACCACCGAACCGGATCCGAGCAAGACATCTAAAGGAGAGGTTGATGCGCCCATTAATTTGATTGAAAAAATCGAACATGACCTTCAACGCGTCATGGAACAAACCAAAGGAAAAGTGATATTGGGCGTGCATCCTTTCATCGCTTCTTATTTGACCAAAGGATTGATGTCTTGGAAATGGCAAAAAATCTTCCATTATAAACGTCTATTGGAAGTGCAACCGCGACATGGATTCCGTTTTTTGGAATATAAATTCTTTGACAAAGAAGGCAACGAAGTATATTTGGATTAAAATCATATAGCCGTGTTCATGGAGCACGGCTTTTTTTATGCTAAATCGAAAAAATATTCGGAATTTTTCGGCACGGAAGACCCCAAGCGTGGTGTAATTCCGGAGTTATTTGCCGGTCGGTTATTTTTTATCTTTTAAAAATAAATATTCCACTTGCTTTTTTCAATTAAAAATGTTAATTTTGAACGAGTTACCCGTATTCAATTTAAGTAAATATCAACTGCGTTTAAAACATTTTAAAAGAGATTTCTTATCTTGCAACCATTAAATTTTGCTATGAAAAACAATCAAACCAATTATACCGAAGAACACATCAAATCACTTGATTGGCGCGAACATATAAGAATGCGTCCGGGAATGTATATAGGAAAATTAGGTGACGGAAGTGCGCCGGACGACGGTATTTACATTCTTACCAAAGAAGTTATCGATAATTCCGTAGATGAATTTGTAATGAAGGCCGGTAAGCGGATTAATATTCATTTGGATGGCAATAAAATGAGTGTACGTGATTTCGGCCGGGGTATTCCGCTGGGCAAATTGGTAGATGTGGTTTCCAAAATGAATACCGGGGGAAAATATGACAGCAGGGCTTTCAAAAAAACCGTCGGTCTCAACGGTGTAGGGACGAAAGCGGTAAATGCCTTGTCGGAATATTTTAAAGTACAGGCATGGCGCGACGGAAAAACCAAATATGCTATTTTTAAACGCGGTAAACTAGTTGAAGAATCCGAAATCATACCCTCCGATGAAAAAACGGGAACCTTGGTGGAATTTATACCCGATCCGGAGATTTTTCCGCATTATCATTTCAGAACCGAACATTTGGAAAAACTTTTCAAAAATTATATTTATCTCAATCCCGGATTAAGCATTTATTTTAATGGCGTAAGATATTTTTCCGATAACGGGCTTAAGGATTTATTAAGTGAAAAAATCCCGGAAAAAGACCGCCTCTATCCGATTATTCACTTAAAAGGAGAAGATATTGAAGTGGCTTTGACCCACAGCCGGACCCAATACAGCGAAGTGTATTATTCATTTGTCAACGGACAATATACCTCGCAAGGCGGGACCCATCAGTCGGCATTTAGAGAAGCCATTGTGCGGACAATCAGAGATTTTTTCGGAAAAAATTACGATGCATCGGATATTCGTAAATCCATTGTGGGGGCCATCAGCATCAAAGTCATCGAACCGGTTTTCGAGTCGCAAACAAAAACCAAATTGGGTTCCACCGAAATGGGTGACGGTCTGCCTACTGTCAGAACGTATGTGAATGAATTCGTCAAACGGGAATTGGATAATTATTTACATAAACATTCCGAAACGGCCGAAGCCATTCAACAAAAAATCATTGAAGCGGAAAAAGAACGCAAAGAATTGGCCGGTATAAGAAAAATAGCCCGGGAACGTGCCAAAAAGGTGAAATTGCATAATAAGAAATTGCGCGATTGCCGCGTGCATCTGAACGATATGAAAAAGGAACGCCGTTTGGAAAGCTCCTTATTCATTACCGAAGGCGATTCGGCAAGCGGCTCTATTACCAAAGCACGCGATGTAGAAACGCAAGCCGTATTCAGTTTGCGCGGAAAACCGCTCAATTCTTACGGAATGAGCAAGAAAATCGTATATGAAAACGAAGAATTTAATTTGCTTCAGGCGGCATTAAACATTGAAGAAGGATTGGAAAACTTGCGTTATAATCAAATAATTATTGCTACGGACGCCGATGTGGACGGCATGCATATTCGTTTATTGCTGCTTACCTTTTTCCTGCAATTTTTCCCCGAATTGGTCCGAAACGGGCACCTCTATATTTTGGAAACCCCGTTATTCCGGGTACGAAACAAACAAAAAACCATTTATTGTTACAGTGAAGAAGAAAAGCAAAAAGCGGTCGAAGAATTAAGTAAAGGAAATCAAAAACCGGAAATCACAAGATTCAAAGGATTGGGCGAAATATCTCCCGACGAGTTCAAGCATTTTATAGGCAAAGATATTCGCTTGGAACCTGTCGTATTGGATAACGAAAAATCCATCGAAGAAATATTGGCTTTTTATATGGGTAAGAATACCCCTGACCGTCAACGTTTTATCATTGACAACTTGAAAGTGGAATTAGACTTGGTGGAAGAGGCAATGAATTGAAAACTGAAATATTGAAGGTAGAAGTATGATATTGCAAGAGCCGGATATTTTATTCAAATGAGTGGCGGTATAAGTATAATTCGATTATTTGTTCCTTATAAAATTTTTTTTCTCCTCGTGATATGGTGAATCAACGGTTTCCGAAATTTGTAATAACTGGTCTATGAAATAATCGACCGGTTTTTTTCATAAAAAACGTATTTTCGTAAAAAAATTGATAAGGTTTGAGTAAATCCGGAAAAAGAACACCTTTGATGCAGCAATATTATAGCATCAAAAAGAAATATCCCGATGCATTATTGTTGTTTCGGGTGGGCGATTTTTATGAAACTTTCGGAGAAGATGCCGTGAAAACCGCAGGAATTTTAGGTATTGTTTTAACCAAACGCGGAAATGGCAGCGAAGCGGAAACCGCATTGGCGGGCTTCCCCTATCATGCGCTCAATACTTATCTGCCCAAACTCGTTCGTGCCGGTATGCGTGTGGCCATTTGCGAACAATTGGAAGACCCGAAAAAGGCGAAAAAAATTGTCAAGCGAGGAGTTACCGAAGTAATTACTCCCGGTTTGGCTTACAGTGAAGATGTACTCGACAAAGACAAAAATAATTTTCTCGCTTCGGTATATTTCGGAAAAAAACAAACCGGTTTGGCGCTCTTGGATGTAAGTACCGGTGAATTTTTTGTGGCCCGCGGAAACAATGAATACATTGGGAAACTATTAAATGATTTCTCTCCGAAAGAAGTAATTTTTTCAAATCAGGACAAGAAACTTTTTCTTAAACATTTTGGTGAAAAATTTTATACTTATCCGCTTGATGAATGGATTTTTCAGCAAGATTATGCAATGGAATTATTGTTGAATAAATTTCAAACGGCTTCACTTAAAGGATTCGGTATTCATGATATGGACGAAGCCATTGTGGCGGCCGGTGCCATTTTGCATTATCTCAAACAAAATCTAAATGATCAAATCGATCATGTGAGGCGTATTCAGCGCTTGGTTAGCGACCGTTATGTATGGATGGATAAATTTACGGTCCGGAATTTGGAATTAATGGAAAGTCCTTTCGGAAAGGATGTCACACTTTTGGGGATTTTAGACAAGACACTTACGCCGATGGGCGGCCGTTTGATTCGGAGATGGTTGATGTTTCCGCATAAGGAATTGGAAGAAATCAATCGCCGTCTCGACACGGTGGAAGCATTGGTAAAAGACGACCGTGTCAGAGAAAACACGGCAGGTCATTTAAAGGCACTGGGCGATATGGAGCGTGTGCTTTCGCGGGTGGTAACGGGAAAAGCCAATCCGCGGGAAGTATTGCAATTGCTGCGGGCATTGAAAAATACGGTACCGATCAAAGAGGGATTGACATCTCATCCGGATAAAGTTCTAAATGAACTGGGTGGAAAATTAAATGAATTGGCTGATTTACAACATCTTATTGAAAATACATTAACACCCGAACCGCCGGTGAATTTAAATAAAGGCGGTGTGATCGCCGAAGGCGTTTCGGCCGAATTGGACGAATTGAGAAATGTAAGTCGAAATGCCCAAGCCGTATTGAATGAGATTTTGCAACAAGAAATTGAGCGAACCGGCATTCAATCGTTAAAAATAGGTTTTAATAATGTATTCGGCTATTATTTGGAAGTAAGAAATAAATACAAGGAAAATGTGCCGCCCGAGTGGATTCGAAAGCAGACTTTAACGGCATCGGAACGTTATATCACCCCCGAATTAAAGGAATTGGAAGCCAAAATATTAGGTGCCGAAGAACAAATTTTGGCCTGGGAGCAACGATTATATGCCGAATTATTGGAGAAAATTAAATATTATGTAGCACCGGTTCAGGAAAATGCTCACATATTGGCCCGTTTGGATGTTTTGCTTTCTTTTGCGCGCACAGCCATAAAAAATTATTACGTCCGGCCCGAATTGAACGATTCTTATGTGTTGGATATCAAAGAAGGACGCCATCCCGTGATCGAGAAACATCTTCCCGAAGATGAAACTTATGTAGCCAATGATGTGTATTTGGACCGGGAAAAACAACAAATCTTAATCATTACGGGTCCGAATATGTCGGGCAAATCCGCCTTTTTACGTCAAACCGCTTTAATTGTTTTGATGGCGCAAATGGGAAGTTACATACCTGCCAAATCGGCAAAAATCGGACTTATCGATAAGATATTTACACGTGTAGGAGCCAGTGATAATATTGCCATGGGCGAATCTACTTTTATGGTGGAAATGAACGAAACCGCGAGTATTTTAAACAATTTAAGCGAAAGAAGTTTGATTTTGCTAGACGAGATAGGCCGTGGAACAAGCACCTATGACGGTATTTCCATCGCTTGGGCAATAGCCGAATATTTACATGAACATCCAACCCGTCCGAAAACTTTGTTTGCGACGCATTATCATGAATTGAATGAAATGGAGAACCTTTTTGAACGTATCAAAAATTATCATGTAAGTGTTAAAGAGCATCAAGACCGGATTATTTTTGTGCGTAAAATGGAACGGGGTGGAAGCGAACATAGTTTCGGAATTCATGTGGCGAAATTGGCGGGGATGCCCGCATATGTATTGAATCGCTCTAAAAAAATGCTGAAAAAATTGGAAGAATCCGGGAGGAAAGAAGAAGACAAAGAAAAAATAAAACAGCAGGAACCGGTACAATTGAGTATTTTTCAATTGGACGATCCGTTGTTGGAAGAAATCAGAGATTTGATTATTCAAACCGATATCAATAATCTGCGGCCTGTCGATGCCTTAAATTTATTGGATCAAATCCGAAACAAGTTGGTGAAAAAATAATTCCTGACGATTTAATAAAATCATTAAATGTTGATTTTCAACCTTTTAGTAAGATTTTTATTTCTCAAAAAATTCAATTACTTCTATTAGTGTATCTTTCGTTTGTGTCCGGGTCTCCATTTTGACGGCCGCTTTCAAATCATTCAGCGCATGGGTATATTCCGACTTTTTCAGAAGATTTGCCGCATGAGCGCGAATAATTGCACTGCTATCTCGAAGGAGTCCGATATTCCACCGAACGGCTGGTCGCGAACGTAATTCATATAAACTATCCATGGCAGCCAATTTTTCTTTTTCGTTTGCTTTCAAAAGTTTCCACCATAGTCGTTTTTCCGTTTTTATCAAATTTTTATCAAATAAAATCGGTTGATGATTTCGTTCGGGAGCAATCCATTTTTTATCGTAAGAAATTAATTTTTTACCGCTCACTATGCGAACCATTCTGGGAATCATCCAGCGGATTCCGGGAGTGGATTCCGCATGCCCGCCGATAGCGAAAATTCTCCCTTTCCCTACTTGTTGGTAATACATGAATAATTTCCCCGGGGTTAAACCTGCCGGAGTTCCTTCGTTCGGATGAATGTCGGTTACATATACCGCCAAAGGATGAAAATCCGGTTGTTGCTCTAAAGCTTCCATGATGGGGCCGTCATAATATTGAATGAATTGCGGTTTATTTTTGAATTCGGGAAATATTTTCAAACCTTCTTTATTGAGTTTGAATTCGATCAATCCCCGTCCCCGATTGTAATGAGCTCGGTCCAAATGTTTTACGTGGGCTAATTTTAAACTCGGATAGGTAGGTGTATTACATAGCATATATGCACCTGCACAAATACCTATGATTCCTTTGCCGTTTCGTACAAATTCTTTTACTTTATTTTGGCCCGCATATCCCAGATTATTCAGTTGTTTACTACCGCTTCCGCCGGGAAAAATAATTACATCGATCTCATTTAATTTTCCACTGACTATTTCCGCCGCACTAATGGGAAATGCTTCTATTTCCTGATCTATTTTTAATGCTTCTATGGTTTCAATTACACTCACTGCTCCCGCTCCGTCGCCATTAAAAACCCCCACTTTAATTAACTTTTGGGAGGAATGTGATAAACCGGATGGAATTTCGCGGGTAGTATCGGCTGAATGGCATCCGAACAAACTTGTAAGGAAGAAAAAAATAAGGAAATATTTCATTTTAAATGATTCTGGTGAGTATTTTCAAATAAATCAATGCGAAATTCTCGATGATACATATCGCTTATGTAGCCATCCAACCAATCGTACATTTCTTTGATGTCTTTTTTAACGGGTTTTCCTTTTGCATGCCATTTTTCTAGTAAATCGTAGGTTTTGGCATAAATGATTTTTTCATGTTTTTTGATAATTTGATCGATGCCCGTCTCTTTTACATTGACCAATGCATTGATGTTAATATATTGATGGTCCACCTTTCCCCATCTGATATTCATGATTTTATATTTTTTTAGCCAAGTGGCTGCATAACTAATGGGAGAATCTTGTAATACATTATCATAACGGACGATTTTGGGCAAATCGATTTTAGTTACCCATACCGGCACAATTACTGACGCTAAAGGGAACCCCACATTGGCCCAAAGCGTTGCCAAAGACGGATTTTCTCCTTTCTTCACGCCTTCTACCACTACGGAAGATGCGGTAATAGGGCGGGCGATATAATCGCGGAAATGAATATATTTGGGCGTTTCGGGAGGTAAATGATAATAGGTTATCATCGGTTTGTCTTTGGTTAAATAATGATATAAATTTTTGGCTACATGTTTTTGGATGTATTGTGCCGTGATACCTTCATAGGTGGAAACGGCGTTGTAAAAAAGTTCATTAGCCGCATTGTAGCGTATATATCCGCTACTTTCCAAACCAAAAGGACCCGAATGAGAATAGTTCGTACGGATAATATATCCGAAAGGCGCAATGGCAGGGTCGTTGGCGTCGAATTTTACGTATTTGTAATTATTGACTTCGTAATAAGCCGCTCCGCCGGAAGCATCGATTACTCCGAAATTGGCTTCTAATCCGGTCGGGCGCGGAAGTTGATCAAGCAGGGCTTCGAAATCCGCAAGTGTTTTGCAAGTAGCGAGGGCTTTTTTCATGATGCGTCCTTCCCATCCGTTGCGTTCATCGTCATTATCAAGATTTAAATTGTATGAAGCGGAATTCATGATGGCAAATCCTTCCGAATTAAGGCCGATCCAGATGCTTTTTCCCTCCGTATCTTTAGAATTTACCAAACCTACATAGGCATATTTTCCATCATCAAAATAGCGCAATGCATTATTGATGGCTCGGGTATCGCGATTTTTCCAAAGCATCGGCCGTCCGTCCCGGGTGTATTTCCCCGATATAACGGCAGTCGTACAACCCCACGAAGTTAGAAGATAAAAGAAGAACAATAAAAGAAAGATTTTTTTCATGACTGTAATTTTCAGCGGTTTATAACCAAAATTATAAAAATTCCGGGAGTTTCACTCTAAAGTGAGGTCCATTTCCTTTTTAAATGCAAAAGAAATCGAATGTGTAATTTATATTTATTCATTTAACTCGGTAAATTCAATGTAAAATCATAAATTTGAAAAAAATAAGAAATATGAAAAAATGGATTTTATTGCCGGTTTTGTTTTTAATCATCTCGGCTTGCGGAAAGGATAAAACCGATACGAGCATAAAAGCTGAAAAATTGAAGGAAAAAGTTACCGAAAAGGATGAATCGGCATTGCGATACCGGATGTTTAAAGTGGACAAGGCCGGGGTGGCGCAGGTAGGCGCTATTTTTAAATCATTTTTAGAAGAGGAAGGCATGTATTATCCGCGGGTGGTGGATTTCAAATATGCCGCCCAAGTGGATAATATCGAATTTGATCTTAAACCGACCGTATTGATTCTTTTCGGTCATCCGAAAGAGATAGGGGTGTTGATTCGTGAAAATCCCGAAGTGGCTTATGATTTACCTTTCCGTATTTTGGTTTATCAAAACGACAACGGGGAAACTTGGGTGATGTATGCCGATTTCGATGCGATGAAGAAGAAATATTTTCTAGCGGATAACAATAATATCATTCCGAAATATAAAGCATTGATGAAAAAATTTGAAGAGAGATTGCCGTATTATTTAAATCGAATGGAAAAAAATCCCGAACAGTCATAATATGAAATTTTTAAAAAGAAAATTAAAGCGCAAGGGATTTGTACCGGTTAAATTGAAGGTGTTACGCGTGCCGGATATGAGTTCGAGTTTTCATTTTCTGGTGCGAGTAAAAATTAACGGAAAGAAAGGCAATTTTATTTTGGATACGGGTGCTTCCACTACGGTGGTGGATATCCACCGGGCGGATAAATTTAATATTACTATTCCCGAGATGCAACCCGATATTATGGCATTCGGGGCGTCACCGGATGAATTAAATGTGGAATTTTCAGGAAAAAATAAAATTAAAATCAAGTCTTGGAAAGGCGGGAAATTTCCCGTTATTTTGATGGATTTGTCTCATATCCGCGAAGCAATGGAACTCCACCAAGTGGAAGTGGACGGGATTTTAGGTGCCGACGTGCTTATAAACGGGGAAGCGATTTTGGATTACGGGAATGAATATTTGTACTTAAAAAATTCGAAGTAATGAATTGGCGCAAATTAGGGAGTTTGGCTTTGTTTGTTTTGGGAACCATTGTGGCATTCCAGAATTTTTTTAGGGTATTTGCGCCCGGCTTGTCATTCGTTCAGCGTTCCTATTATTTTATTTTGGGGCTTGCGATTTTGTTTTTAAGCGCGGGTGCGTTTTATGTGTACAGAAAAGAAAAATAATCCGGTTTTGTTTCTTAGCATCATTATTGCCACTTATAATCGTTCAAAGCACTTAAGAGAGTCTTTGGAAGCATGGAGTAAGCAAAATTTTTCAAAAGGAAATTATGAAATAATCGTAGTGGATAACGGCTCGCCGGATGATACGCAAGCCGTTTGCAGGGAATTTCGAACCCGGCACCCGGAAGTAAACTTTAGATATGAGTTTTTGGAAACGCCATGCCTATCCTGTGCACGAAACCGGGGAATTGAATTGGCCCGGGGAAAATATGTGGCATTTGTAGATGACGATGCCCGCCCCGGGGCGCATTATATAGCCAATTTTTTTAAACGGACACAAGAATTTCCCGCCGTTCAAGCGTTTGGCGGCAGGGTATTGCCCCGCTACGAAACCGGTCAGGAACCCGTATGGATGAGCAAGTATTTACAACGCTTGTTGTCCTTTGTGGACATGGGCGATAAAGTCAAAACATTCAACAAAAAATATCCCGTAGGATGCAACATGTTATTTCGAAAGGATTTGTTCGATGAAATCGGCGTTTTCGACATTCCGGCGGGCTACCGTTCGGAAGACAAACATTTTTTTCTGAAAGTGAAACGGGCGGGAAAGAAGGTGTTATACTTGCCCGATGTAATAGTTTATCATTTTATCGACGCATGGCGATTAACCGAAGATTATGTAAAAAATGTTTCTTGTAAAAACGGTTGTTCGGATAATAAAATGTATGAGTTGTTCGACAATTCTTTCATGTTGAAAATCAAGCATTTAGTTGGATTGTTGTTTAAATTGTCAATTTCGCTCTTTTTATGGGCCGGTTTTATTGTAAAAGGGCAAAAAGAGAAAGGAAAATATTTATTTTTGTCCATGTGGCATACCCTTAGAGGATTTGCCGGCGGATGTCAAAAATGTCATTCATGAATCAAGAAAATTTAATTCGCTTAAAGGACTTTTCTTCGGATTTGGGTTCCACTTTAAAAACCTTGATGAGGATACCTTTTATGTGGCGTCCGGCGGATAAGTTTCCTCCTTCGCACCATCAAGAAGCCGTGATTTTGGGTAACGGGCCTTCGCTCCGCAATTTTTTACCTAATCATCAAGATTTTTTAAAAAATAAAGACGTATGGGCGGTTAATTTATTTTCGACCACGCCATGGTTCGAGAAAATAAAACCTGCCAAATACGTGGTATCGGCACCGGAATATTGGTTGGACGAAGTGGAAGAGGATTTTCAAAAATGGCGAACCGATCTTTTCTCCTCACTTGCCGAAAAAACCCGTTGGCCGATGGATTTTTTTATACCCGTAGCAGCCAAGGGTAAAGGAGATTGGCAAAAAATGTTAGATAACAACAAGCACATTAGAATTATCTTTTACAACACCATGCCCGTGGAAGGATTCAAATGGTTTCGCTACGCATTATATGACCGGAAATTCGGCATGCCCCGTCCGCATAATGTGATGATTCCTTCTTTAATGAACGCCATTCTTAGCGGCTATGAAAAAATATATGTAACCGGTATCGACCATGATTGGTTACAATATCTCAGCGTGCAAGAGGATAATACCGTGTATTTGATTCAGAAACATTTTTATGATGAAGAAGGAAATCTGAAGCCCGCCGTGATGAAAAAGATGGGCAAAGGCCAAAGAAAAATGCATGAAATTTTAGAAAAATTTTATTATTCGTTTCGTGCCTATCATGAGATAGCGGCTTATTCCACACATAAAAATACCCGGATTTATAATATAACGCCCGGTTCAATGGTGGATGCTTTCGAACGAATGAAATTGAAGTAAATTATACTTTTATCCGATAAAATATGCCCCCGCCCATCCTACTCCCGCACCCAACAAGGCCGACATGATGAGTATGGGCAAAATGGCATTTTTATCTTCTTTGGCGACCAAAAATAAAATAGGAATAGCCGACAATTCCGCAATGATTAATCCTTTTAGCCAAGGAGCCATATCCCACGAGACAAAAGGAATAATAAGTCCCAGTACCACCCAATGCGTGAAGGCGGATAAATTGGCCGTTTTATCCATTTTTTGCATAATCATGGGTAATACGTCAATGATGCCTGCAATAATTCCGATGGTTAAAGCAATAAAAAAACTGTTCATAATCAACGATTTAGGGATTATTTGGCGTATTGTTTCAATTTACCGGCGGCCGCTTCCTTGCCGCGGTTAAACGCATCGATGTTCATATTGACGATGCGTTCGCCTTTGCGGGAGAACAGTTGGGTGATGGCTTTTTCCCAAGTTTCCTGACTGAAAGGAAGCAAGTGCGATGCAGCGCCCGCCAAAACGATGTTGGCCGTACGGATGCTTCCGCTTTTTTTGGCCAAATCGCGGGCGTCGATGATCAGGTGGTGGGGAAAACTTTCCAATTGTTTGCGCAATACGTCTTCGGGCGGATAGTCGGGAATGTTGACATACGGATTGATGTCCGTGATGATCCAGCCGTCCGGCGAAATGTAGGGCAAGTAGCGGAAGAGTTCCAAGGGCTCTACGGACAAAATCATGTCGGCCTTGCCGTAGGGAATCAAATCGGACCAGACCGGTTTGTCACTGATCCGCACATGGGATTGCACGGCGCCGCCCCGCTGGCTCATGCCGTGTACTTCGGATTGTTTGACGTATAAATCTTCCAATAAGGCGGCGGTGTCCAATAGTGCGGCAATGGTCAAAATTCCTTGGCCGCCCACACCGGATAGCAATATGTCTTTTTTCATTTGTCAGCAATATTGATTTAATCAAATATACACAATTTAACTGCAATGGAGAATGAGAATGATTATTATTTTCATCAATTTGGAATTGAACAAATTGAAAAAGTGAAAAAATGTAAAAGCAAATTCAACATTTTTTTGAGATTTTAATGTAAATTTTTTATATTTATCAATTACATATAAAATTTTATAGATTAATTTTTATGGCATTGACGGTTGTTGTTCTTTTAAGTTCTTTTCATAAATTCTCCCATCCTTTCTCGTTAGATAATAAAGTATGGGCCACCTTTACCGAATATGCGATATTATATCATTATTATACCACAGATAATAACGGGGATAATATCTATGTTAAAATGGATGCATTTAATATGTATGTGGTGCCGGATAGCCATACTGATAATTATGACAGTTGGTTTCTGACGGGGCTTATTTGGGATGTGCTGGACAATCATTCAAAAGGGGAAGGATACTTAAAAAATTATAATGTTTCGCCTTCCACCAGTGCCCCGATCATTGATTTTTTGTATTTGGGTGATATTTCATCGGATTTTAGCCCTGTGTATAACTGCCTTACCCCCGCGGTAAGAGATGCATATTACCTCAAAAGATGTCTCATTAAGCATTACCCCGGCTCCAGTTCACAAATAATTCAATTATTCGATAGCTATGGATACTAAGAAATATTTTAGACAAATAAGAATTGTTTCATTAACAATTATAACTTTAGTGATACTTCAAGGGTGTCCGACGTGTGGTTATCATACTACTTCTAACCCAATTTCTTATCCCGGTTTAATTAAAATAACCCCTTTGGATTCCATGTATCATCAGGATGATACCATTATCATATCCGTCCGTTTCCCTTCACGCATACCCGATGGTTCCGTGAATAATGATACGGTGGATCTCTATGAGGCAACTGGAATTAGAAAAACTGAAATATCAGGAAATTTGTATAAAATTATCGATCCGAATGAGTATGAAATTTTAGAAGGAGAATATGACAATTATCGTTCATATGTCAAATATTATGATGCGGTGGATGAATATCGTTTTAAGATTCGAGTAGTTTTGAATCTTATCGGAGATTATAATATTTTTGGAGGTTCAACAATAGAGTTTCCCCTTCCGCCTCCTAATCCCAAATGTAAAAGAAGTGATTCCTATATCATTAGGACATCCATTGAAGGAGCGGATACCACCGGCTATATCAGGTTTACGGTGCTGCCGTAGGATGCAGGAAGGGGGATATTTTACGGGAAAATGAAACAAAATCGAGCAAATAAGATGGTTTTCAACCGGCACATTGTTTGGATAAAGGAGGGCTATAGTTCACAAATCATTCAATTATTTGACAGCTATGGATACTAAGAAATATACCACCCGCATAAAGAAAATTTTTATTTTCTTAGGAATATCCTTTCTCTTATGGGGCTGTCCATTATGTCTTAGTGTTCCCCATGGTTATAACGTAATTATTCCCGGTTTAATTAAAATAACTCCTTTGGATTCCATGTATCATCAGGGTGATACCATTATCATATCCGTCCGTTTCCCATCGCGTATGCCGATTCAAAATGTAAATAATAATACAGTGGATATATATGAAACAACCGGAGAGAGAAGTGCCGGAATAGTAAGCGAATTGCATACTATAATCGAACCTAACACTTATGAAATTTTGGAAGGTAAATTTATAGATCGCCAAGTATATGTCGAATATTATGATGCGGTGGATGAATACCGGTTTAAGGCAAGAGTAATCTTTAACCTTACCGGTAATTATGATTTAAGAGGTGGTTCCTTAATAGAATTCCCTCTTCCGCCTGAAAACCCCAAATGTAATAAAAGAGGTTTTTTCTCTATAAATACCACCATTGAAGGAGAAGATGATGACGGGCATATCAGGTTTACGGTGTTGCCCTAGTGAAATATTTCACCTATAATCGTACAATCTCCCATCTCAAAGAGAAACTCCGGTAAGATGAGTCCGGGCTATAATATGGCCCGGATCATTTCTCGTAACTCGGCTCCAAGGTGTTGAACTTGCGGGCCAATTCTTTCATTTCGTTGTTCATGGTCACGCAAGGGCGTTGATAAATAATTACCGAAGGGCCTTGATAGGCCAATTCTTTCTTCAGAATTTCCACGTTTTTGTCGAAATATTTTTTCAAAGGAATCACCACTTTGATGTGTTCTTCTTCCACGCCCAGCCCTTTGGCAATTTCATATAAATGTCCGAAGGCCAACGAAGGTTGCGCGCCGGTCATGGCCACGGCCGAATTATCGGCAATGATTACGGTTACCGGGCTTTTGTCCCACACGGCACTCAGAAGCCCCGTCATGCCCGAATGGGTAAAGGTGGAATCGCCTATCACGGCAATGGCGGGTTGCCAACCGGCATCGGCGGCGCCTTTAGCCATGGGAATCGAAGCCCCCATGTCGATAATGGTATCGATGGCGTCGTAGGGTTCCACGATGCCCAATGAGTAGCAACCGATATCGGAAAAGACGTGGTTGTCGCCCATTTCGGGAATCAAAGATTTGATTTCTTTGTACATGTCGATATGGCCGCATCCGGGGCACAATTGGGGCGGACGGCCCGACACGAATTCCGGGACGCCGTATTCCACGGGCTCTTCCAAACCCAAAGCCACGGCCACATGGTTGGGGTTCAATTCGCCCGTGCGGGGCAAATGTCCCGTTAATTTTCCTGTTACCTTGTTGTCAAAACCCAAATAATCCGACAGCAATTCTTCAATCAACGGATATCCTTCTTCGATGACCAAAATTTTTTCGTTGCGTTCAAACAATTTGCGCAACATTTTTCGCGGAAGCGGATATTGGGTGATTTTCACTACGTCATAGGGCAATTCTTTGTCCGTGAAATTTTCCATCAAATAATTGTATGCAATGCCCGACACCACGATTCCCAAGGAATGGTCGGTACCTTCGATAAATTTATTCCAACCGGAGGTTTCGGATTCTTCTTCCAGTTCTTTTTGTTTTTCAATCAGTTTGCCGTATTGTTTTTTGGCGTAGGAAGGCACCAAGGCAAAACGCTTGGTATTATCCGGTGTGTTCAAGGGGTTTTGCGGGCGTTTTTCGTCTTTTAGGTTCACGATGCTTCTTGAGTGCGACAGGCGGGTGACGCTTCGCAACAAAACGGGAAGTTTGAATTTTTCGGATAAATCAAAAGCGTAGGACATCATGTCGTACGCTTCTTGCTGATTGGAAGGTTCCAGAATGGGCACCATGGCAAATTTGCCGTAAAAACGGCTGTCTTGTTCGTTTTGGGACGAGTGTTGCGAAGGGTCGTCGGCGACCACGCAAACCAATCCGCCGTGTACGCCCGAAATGGCTGAATTGATGAATGCGTCGGCGGCCACGTTGAGTCCCACGTGCTTCATGGTGGTCATGGCGCGTTTGCCCACAAACGACATGCCCAATGCTTCTTCGTAGGCCACTTTTTCATTGGCCGACCAGTGGGCTTTCACTTTTCCTTCTTTCACTTCGGGGCTTTTAAACACATATTCGGGTATTTCGGTCGAAGGCGTGCCGGGATAGGCATAGATGCCCGAAAGTCCGGCATCAAGGGCGCCTTGCGCGATGGCTTCGTTTCCCAATAATATTTTTTTCATGATTGTAATCTTATTTAACTTGGATTGAAGTTACTAATTTTTTTTGAATTTTAATAGAAAAAATTGGCGAATACCAATGAGTTTTTAGATAAAATAATTTTATGTAAATATTAAATTTTTACAACTGCTTTGATTTGCAGGACGACGGTATTAATGGTTTGGTAAAAAAATTTCTTGCGGATAACGTACGTTTTCCAAATAAAGACCTTGTGGAGGAGCGGAAGCGCCTGCGGCACGACGGTCCCGGGCTTGAATAATCCGGTGCATTTGCTCGGGCTCGTATTTTCCGCTTCCGATATCGACTAAAGTGCCTACAATTGCCCGAACCATGTTACGCAGAAACCGGTTGGCGGTAATGACAAAATCGAGACGATCATCTTTTATTTCCCAACGGGCTTCTTTAATTTGGCAAATAAATGTTTTTACATCGGTTTTTACTTTGGAAAAACTTTTAAAATCTTCGTACTTCATTAATATCTCCGCCGCTTCCTGCATGGCTTTTACATCTAGCGGGCCTTGATGGCGCCATGCCCAATCCGTCATAAACGGATTTTTTTTTGTAACGATGATATAACGATAGGTCCGGTCAATGGCATCGTAACGGGCATGGGCACCGGCTTTTACCGGAAGAATATTCATCACGGCAATATCTTGGGGCAAAAAAGAATTTAACCGGTTAATAGTCATGGGAATATCAAGAGATTTTTCCACATCGAAATGGGCGAAGGTCCGCTTGGCATGCACGCCGGCATCCGTGCGCCCCGCTACGGTCAATTCGACAGGTTCGCGCAAAAGTAAACGCATCCGGTCCTCGATGGTTTGTTGGATGCTGATCATGCTCGGCTGACGTTGCCATCCGTGATAGTTTTTTCCCGCGTAACTTAATTCCAAAAAATATCTTTTCATGTGTGTATTTCCTGTTTGAGGGGAATTAGATTCCAATTTTCATCATCCGTAAGAATTTTATATTTTGCTCCCATTACCAATGGAAAATTTTCTTGCACATGCCCTGCAGGGAAATTAAAAAAGACGGGCAAATCATAGGTTTCGGTTACTTGCCTTACGATTTGTTTTATCGAATAAGGAAAAGGTGGTGTATCTTGTTTAATATCAGTGAATTGCCCAAGAATTAAGGCGTTTATTTTTGAAAAGATACCATGGCGGTTTAAACTTCTGAAAATCCGGTCTATGCTATAAAGGTGCTCGCCGACGTCTTCCAGAAATAAAATTTTACCCGTAAAATCAAAGCGGCATGAGGTGATGTAGGATAAAAGCGTAGCCGCATTTCCTCCGGTCATAATGCCCGAAGTGTCTCTTTCGTGAAGATTCATGCTGTCGCGTTTGATTTTAAATTCGGGCAATTTTCCCCGTAAGGTAGCCGAAGTGGCATTCAATACTTGTTCGGGGATTTTTTTGCCGAATTGTACGGGCATTAACCCATGGATGCTTTGAATTTTTTCTTCAACGGATTTCAAATGAAAATGCGTTATATCGGAAAATCCTATTATCCATTTGGGGTTTTGTTTTAACAAGGAAAAATTCAAATCTTCAATAATTCTAATACTACCGTAGCCACCGCGAACCGCCCAAACGGCCTGAATATCGTCACGGGCAAAAGATTCGTTTAATACTTGGATGCGAAGGGAATCATTTCCGGCCAAACTACCTTCGGAAATGAAAGTTTGCGGATGCACTTCCGCTTCCCATCCGTTATTTTGTATCCAACGAATGGCTTTATCCAAAGCATCTCGGTCGGAAAATGCACCGGCGGGTGCTACAATCAAAATACGAGCGCCCGGTTGAAGATAAGCCGGTATGGTAAATTCGTTGTTCACCGGTCAGATGGTTTTAGTTCGCATGTTCTTTAAAATTTTTCCATCCATGCATTCATTTTTTATGCCCGTTGTTTATTTCCTGACATAATTCCACCAACATACCGCCGGCACTTTTCGGATGAATAAATGCAACAAGTTTGTTATCCGCTCCTCTTTTGGGTTGGTCATGGAGTAATTCGAATCCCTCTGATTTTAAACGTTTCATTTCCTTTTCGATATCATCCGTTGCAAAAGCGATATGATGAAATCCTTCGCCTCTTTTTTCGATGAATTTTTTTATGACACTTTGGTCATCTAATGCCGCTAAGAGTTCGATCTTAGTTTCGCCCGTTTTAAAAAATGATGTAATAACATGTTCATTTTCAACGGTTTCTCTTTTATACGGTTTTACGCCCAAGAGTTTTTCATATAATTTTTCGGCTTGATCCAAGTCGGTTACGGCAATGCCGATATGTTCAACTTTTGTAATCATAATATGTTTTTATGAAGGTATGTAAACTTTCTTTCCAATGTTTGACCGGATAATGCCATTTGTTTTTTATTTTGGCTTTGGATAGCACGCTATAAGGCGGCCGTTTGGCAATCGGGTTGAATTCCGACGAATCGACGGGAATGATTTTATTGGATTTTCCCAAAAGTTTTAATATTTCTTTTGCTTGTTCATAACGGGTGGTTTGTCCTTCATTAGAGAAATGATATAATCCGTATTCATCCTGGGCATGTTGAATAATAAAGTGGATAAATTCCACCAAATCCCGGGCATAAGTCGGTGTATTGATTTGGTCGTTCGATATTTTAAGGACATCATTTTCTTCGGCCAATTTCAATACCAGTTTAAAAAAATTGTTTCCGTATTTGCCGTAAATCCAAGCCGGTCTGATAATAAAATAACGCGAGGTCAATTGCGGAATGATATCTTCGGCTTGAGATTTGGTGAGCCCGTAATAATTTAAGGGATTCTTCGGGTCGTTTTCGGAATAAGGAGATCGCTTGGCGCCATCGAATACATAGTCCGTGGACAGGTGAATGAGCGTGCTACCTGTTTGATGGCTTGCCGTGGCGAGGTTTTTTACACCGGTTACATTCACGGCATAGCATTGCGCTTTTTTTATCTCGGCCAGATCGACTTGGGTAAAAGCGGCGCAATTTAAAACGAAATCAGGTTGAAGACCCGAAATTGTTTTTTGCACTGCTATGGCATCCGTGATATCGAGGTCTTGCCGGGAGAGAGGAAAAATTTGATAATTCGTTTGAGTTTTGAAATATTCAGTAGCCGTTTTTCCGGTGAGCCCTCCGGCTCCCGTAATTAAAACTTTTATGGATTTGTCGTTTTTCATCCGAAAAGTTCTTTGACCGGTGGCAGATTTCTATCTTTTTCCGAAATAATCCATTCTTTTTCGTCAAGTGGCCAGTCGATATTTACTTGCGGATCTTTAAAATAAAATCCCGTATCGAATTGCGGATAGTAAAATTCATCGGTTTTGTAAAAGACATAACTTTCGGGGGCCAATGAAATATAGCCGTGTGCAAATCCTTTCGGTATGAAAAGTTGATAGCGGTTTTGATCGTTCAATTTGACGGAGAAATATTTCAAAAATGTAGCCGATTCGGGCCTTACATCCACAATGACATCCAAAATTTCGCCTTTGATAACACTTATTAATTTGGCCTGTTCATACGGCGGTTTTTGATAATGCATGCCGCGCAGTACGCCATGGTGCGATTTGGCCAAATTGTCTTGGATAAATTCCACGTCCAAACCCGTTAATTGCTTGAATTTTTTCCGGTTATAAAATTCGAAAAAAAATCCGCGCTCATCGTAATGAATATCCGGTTCAAGCAAAAAACAGGAATCAAAAATCCTTTTAATCAACTTCATTGATATGGTTTTGTTCTCGATGATATCGTCTGTTCAAATAATGAATCACATCAATCAGGTTAAAGATAATAATAAGAAGAATAATTAACCCGAGTAAAAAGACAAATTTAAATTGTCTTTGAAATGGATTATACGGCTCTCCCATTTCCGGAAAGAAAGAATTCATCTTTAGAATTTCGTTATTTTCCAAAAGAGAAATTCTAATCCGGCGAATGCTTTCCAGAATTTTTTCTCTTTTTTTGAACAAATCGTATTGGGTTTCGGGAAATTTGATTTGCGAAGAACCTACAATCACACTTCCGTTTGGCAAATCGCCTACTTGGCCGGTATTTTTAATGGCTTGATTAATGGCATATCGCAGACTATCCAATTGTCTTAATGAATTCATGTTTTCTTCTAACAATAACTCGCTGGTGCGGATAAATTCGGTCTTTCGTTTTTTAAAAATATCGATGTTTTCCAAGAAATTGTCAAAATACGGATTGAGTTTTTGAAAAACATCCGGTTTGCTGGCAATGACTTGAATGACATGTTGCGGATAATCGAATTTTTGATCTTTAAAGGAATTGATAAATTTTTCGTAATTCAAATTCTCCAAAGCCAATGAATCCAAATACATGGTATATTCGTTGAAATGCTTGGCATTGATACGTTCGTTATAATTGGGCTCTATTTTAAATTTGATGAGCGAGGCACTTTCTTCGGGCGAAATTTTAAGAATTTCGGCCAATTGCACGGTATCTTGTTGGTCGATAAGGCTATTTAAATAAGTAATGTTCGTATAAACTTCTTTTCCACTGTCATAAGCGGGTGTAACCAGTATTTCGGAAATATAAAGTTCTTTTTTTGCCATATCCAAAACAAGTCCGAGCAAAAAAGCAATAATCAATAAAGGAAGCAAGATTTTTTTAAATTTTTTAAAATAAACAAATGGTCTGTAGATTAAATGATTAAATAAATAGACAAAAAAATATTTGACAATGTTTCCAATTGATTTAAATAGATTGCCGATGGCACGAAAAAAACTTATCAAATCGATTTCTTGTTGATTGGTCAAAGGGTCATTGTTCATAATGATTGCTGCTTTATAGCAAATTTAAATAAATTTATCCATTTTGATATCGTAACTTTGAAATATCAATTTTATTGTATGAATCCCGAAGAAGACCTAAAAATTATTGAAAAATATTTTTCTATAACTCCTGTTCAACGAGAAAAATTTATCCGGTTGGGAGAACTTTATATGCCTTTAAATCAAAAAATTAACCTTATTTCACGGAAAGATATCGCCCATTTCTACATCAGACATGTACTGCATTCATTGGCCATCGCCAAATTCATAGAATTCATGCCCGGAAGCAAGATTTTGGATGTGGGCACCGGAGGCGGATTTCCGGGTATTCCTTTGGCGATTATGTTTCCACAGGTGCATTTTCACCTCATCGACTCGATAGGGAAAAAAATCAAGGCGGTCCGATACTTGGCCGAAGAATTGGGAATGGATAATCTGACTTCCGAACAAATACGGGCCGAAAATCATCACGAAAAGTATGACTTTATAGTAAGCCGGGCGGTTACTCGAATGGATAGATTCTACGCTTGGGTACAAAAAAACATAAGTCAAAAGCACAAACATCCCATTCCGAACGGCATTTTGTATCTCAAAGGTGGCGATTTGACGGAAGAATTGAAAAATTTCCCGCAGGCGCGGGTTATTCCGCTCACGAAATATTTTGAAGAGCCGTTTTTTGAAACCAAAAAGTTGGTATATTTACCCGAAACAAAGAAAAAATCATGAAATTGCTCATCATTTCCGGCAGCCATCGCAAACCGTCGCAATCGCTTAAAGTGGCGAAATACATCAAACAAAGGGTTGAAAAAAGACAAGTTTTCCATTCAACCGATATTTTAGATTTGGGCGGCAATCCGCTTCCCCTTTGGGACGAAGGCGTATGGAAAGGAACGCCCGAATGGAAAAAAATCCTCAAACCTGTCAGAGAAAAGGTGACCGAAGCGGATGCATATGTGATGGTGGTACCTGAATGGAACGGTGGAGCCACACCGGCCGTTAAAAATTTTGCTTTATTTTTCGGCGAGCGGGAAACAGGCCATAAACCCGTTTGGCTGGTATCGGTAAGTTCGGAAATTAACGGCCAATATCCGATTAGCGATATGCGGGCTAATATTTACAAAAATAATAAATGGATTTTTATTCCCGATCATACCATTGTCCGGTTTGTACATCAAATGTTTAACCATGATTCTCCTGCCGGTGAAGAGGAAAAACTCCTTCGCGAACGCATGGAATATTCCCTCACCCAACTGGAACTTTACGCACAAGCATTAAGAGAAATAAGAAATAAAATAACTTGGGACGACCGGTTTAAGTATGCCATGTGATTATTCATCTAACAAAAAATTTTTGGTAAGCCGATGAAATTCGTTGGTTCTTGTGCCGTTTTTGTCGAAAAGAAGTAATGTCTTTTCTTCATATTTTCGATGAATATTTTTCACAAAACTCCAAACTGTCCTTTTTATTTTTGCACTGGGATGATCTTGAATTTCAATTCGTTTTGAAGGAAACAAATCATGAAGATAGGCCGATTCCAATACTTCATTATGTTTATCGGCCGGGAAAATAATCGAACAGGTTCCTTGAGATTGAAGATAGCGAGATACAAAGGAAAAAATATTATTTATGGATAAAAAATGTGTATGTCTTGCGGGATTATTTTTTTCTGTTTGACTCGAGTCGAAAAAAGGGGGATTGGAAATAATCAGATCATATTGTTTTCGAGGTGTAAAATCTTGAAGCCGTTTAGGATAAACATGCAGGCGATCAGAAAAGGGTGCATTCTTAAAATTTTTATTTGCTTGTTGATATGATGAATAATGAGGTTCTATTGCATCCAATAAAATAAATGGATTTCGTTGAGCAATTATAAGAGCAATTACACCGGAGCCCGTGCCTATATCCAGACCGGTATGGGTATTTGCCGTTTCAATCACCGTTCCTAACAGGATAGCATCGGTAGTAATTTTCATCAAGACATCGTCTTGACAAACCTTAAAGTGTTTAAAATAAAAAGTTTCGGAACAAGGCATTTATTCTTTTTCTTCACCCGGCCGTTCGTTCAAAAACAATTTTACCAGTCCTTCGGGTGTTTGTAGATGGATTTTTTTTGCAGTCCGGTCCACTTTTAGCAAAAAGTCATCGTGAATGGGGACGAGTATTTCTTTTCCTGAAGGATGCCGGATAATAAAATAAGGTTGGGCGGCCATATCATTTACGTCTTTTATGAGCCCCAACGGACCGTGTTTTTCATCGACGGCTTCAAAACCCATTATTTCGTGATAGTAGAATTGATTTCCGGTGAGTTCGGGCAAGGTGGAAAGCGGAAGAAACAATTTTCTGCCCACCAATTCTTCGGCATCTTCGATGGAATTAATATCTTCAAAATCCACCCGAAGAAGCATGGATTTATGCAGCCGGCTGTTATTGACAAAAAAAGGAACCGGTTGCCCCTTGATTTCAAGGAGTACCGATTCCATTCCTTCGTAAGTTTCCGGCTCGTCGGTATCCAATTTAACCAAAACCTCTCCGTGTCTGCCGTAGGTTTTTACGATTTTACCGACGTAATAAAGATCTTCTTTTTTCATTGTGAAAACAAACCGGTGGAACTATTGATCCGTGGTTTGTTCGTCGGAAGCATCTCCTTCAGTTGTTTCGTCCGCTTGTCCTGCAGGTTGTTCTTCGGCGGCGGTTTCCGCATTTTCCGTAGTTTCCTCGGATGTGTCTTCCGCCGTGGCTTCTGCGGTTTCTTCCTGACGTTTGGCCGCCCGGGCGTCGCTATAGGCCTTTTCGCGTTCGTAATCGGCTTTTTCTTTGGCCTCTTTAACAGCCCTGTATTTGGCTTCCAATTGTTCCACCTTTTTCTGATGATTCTTCATCCACTCTTCAAATCGGCGTTCGGCTTCTTCCATATCAAAAGCACCCTTTCGAACACCTACAAGCAGGTGCTTTTTATAAAGGGCTCCTTCGAATTTCAAGATGGCCCGGGCCGTATCCGTGGGGATGGCGCCGTTCATCAACCATTTTACGGCGGCATCAATATTCAAATTGATTTCCGCCGGTTGTGTGGTAGGGTCATAAGTCCCTAATTTTTCCAAGAATTTTCCGTCACGTTTTGCACGCGAATCGGCTGCTACAATCCAATAAAAGGGTTTCCCTTTTTTTCCGTGTCTTTGTAATCTGATTTTTACTGGCATAATAATGCGTTTTGCGAGGTTCCCGACCTCAGGTTAATTAACGGGCACAAAGATATGAATTTTTTTTTGATATAAGTATTGATTGGAAAATATTTTTTTGTAAATTTGCATTCGCAAAACACCACGGTACCTTAGCTCAGTTGGTAGAGCACAGGACTGAAAATCCTGGTGTCCGCAGTTCGATTCTGCGAGGTACCACACAAAAAAGCCGGCATTTTTGCCGGCTTTTTTGATTTTAATCGTTAACGAATTACTTTACTTCGAATGTAACTTTTAAAATTACTCGATATTCTTTCACTTCACCGTTTTCTACTACTACACTTTGATCTTGTACATAGGCCGAACGAATACCTTTAATGGTTTTGGATGCTTTTTTCACGGCTTTAGCCGTAGCGTCTTCCCAACTCTTTTTAGAGTTAGCCATGAGTTCGATTACTTTTAATACTGCCATAATATTTGTTTTTATTGTTTTTGCACTACAAGTTACAAAAAATGTGTTAATTCGTGATAATTTCGGATAATTTTCTTTTTTTTAGTAAAGAAAAATAATCTGCATTTTCATCGGGGCGGGGTTTTCCATAGGAATGATTGACCCATTTCCATCCGATTTTATTTTTATTAACTCCGTAATGGGGATCCAAAAAGCAGGATTCGAAGATTATATTTTCCAGTTGTGATACCAATTTCTTCATCCATGGTTTGCGGTCTATGAGTTTTGTTATGAGGGTGGTACGCTCGTTGAACGAAAGTTTTTCGAAATTGAGTTTAGAATGTTCAAGATATATTTTAAATTTTTTTGTTCTTTCCAAAAGCAATTTTTTCAGGTCGGGATCATTGTTCGGGTCGGAAAGGTAGAAATGTAAGTGATGGATGAAACCTATTTCTTCGACACGGGGCGATTGATCGGGTAATGAAGGAAAAATGGTATCGGCCAATAGCCGTAATAATTTTTCATTGTCGATGGAGGCGGAAGATTTTTTACATGATATCACGGAAACGATGCTTGGTAGGGATAAAAAAATAACCGCAGAACCCGTTGCTTTTACAAAAGTCCTGCGGTTAAGAATGATTTTCATTATATTTTATCTTATCGGAAGATTATTTTCCGCCACCGCATTTTCCGGCTCCACATTTTCCTTCGCCACATTTTCCGTTTTTCATGGAAGAAGATTGGGCTGCAAGAAATTCATCAAGTGTAACCATCCCGTCTTTATCGGCGTCCATTTTGTCAAACATGGCGGCGTGGCCTTTATCAAATTCTTCAGGTGATACATACCCGTCTTTATCGGTATCGAATTTGTCGATTTTACCGCACTCATCGGAACTTAATTTGCCGTCTTTATTTGTATCTTTTTTGGCGAATTCTCCTTTAAAATGTTTTTCGAATTCGGCTTTATCGAATTTTCCGTCTCCATTTGCATCAATGGAAGCAAAATGCTCTTTTAATTTGTCTTGTTTCGAAGTTACGGCATCTTTGGCTTTGTCAGCGGCTTCTTCTACGGCATCTGCTGCTTTTCCGGCGGTTTCGGTTACTTGTTCCGCAGCATCTTTGGCTACGTCTTTTGCTTTTTCAGCGGTTTCGCTACATGAGGTTAATCCTGTAAATGCAAGGAATAATACAAGCATAAGGAAGCTTTGAAGTGATTTTTTCATGATTTTAAATTATTTAGAATGTTTCTATCTAACAAATATAGGTAAAAATTTTAATTATCAAAGATTTTTTCGTTTAATATTTATTTTTCTTTAAAAAGATCATGGCATCTTCAATATTTTCCGGAATTAAAAAATGCCCTGCCGGGTATTCTTTATAAATATGTTTAATATGATAACGTTTTAACCAGGGAGATATTTTCCTTGCCAACTGAATGGGAATAATATCGTCATATAGACCGTGGGAACTAAATATTCGTAAATGTTTTAAATCTTCGGGGTCGGGTTCCGGCATGACGGGTTCGTGAATATATCCGCTCCAGGCCACTATATTTTTAAATTCTTCCGGAAATAGCGCCATTAAAAGATAAGAAATAATGCTTCCTTGGCTGAATCCTATAAGGGTGACAGGTTTCTTAATATTAAATTCGGTTTTTAATGCCCTGATATCTTCGGCCAATTTCCATGCGGCATCCAGCATTTTATCTTCCTCAATTCGAATGTCTCCGGTATAACTTATGTGCAAAGGGTACCATGCATATCCGCCAAATGGAGTAGATAGGTATCCTCGCAACGCGATGGGGTAATATTCGGGAGGTAATTCGCCGTGTAATGAAAATAAATCCGCTTCATGACTTCCGTAACCGTGAAGCATGATAGTCGGAATATCATTCGGGCGGGGCAAGTGGCCGGGATGTAAAATACCGGTTTTCATAAAATTAATCCATCACTTCGGGTTCCAAGTGTCGGTTGATTTTAAAGATATAGGAGGCAATATTTTTAAAGCCGCTTGTGGGGCGGAAAGCATATAGGAAAATGTAGGAACTTTCTTCAGTTTTACCGAATTTTTTCAGTCCGTCAAAGAGATTGTCCGCATTGCCCAATCGCAGGATTAAATCAAAAGTTGTGTCAAAACCGTTGACAAACGCTTGCGAAGGATATAAATTAAATTTTTGTTTGGTATATTTTACCAATCTTGCATCGGGAATCAGGTGACTCCGGGAAGGAAAATGAAAGTTAACCGCAGCCATTTTTTTGATGTCAAACCGATCTAAATTTTTAGGTTTTTCCAAGGCGAAAAGACTTAATTTATAACCGGAAGTTAGCCCTTCGGAAATAGATAAAATATTTGCAAAAAGGGAAGGATCGTCGGTGGCTAAAACAATGATGTTATGCTTAATTTTGTTGAGTTTTGTCAATAAATCTTCGGGTTTGATCCAATGGCCTTTGCGATTTTTTCGTGTGGCCAATTTGTTGATGGTTCCTAATTTGACGGCAATGGTGTCGGCTTGTTTTTCCAATCCGGGTGTATAGACAATAATTATATTATCGTTTTTATGAATGCTATTGATATAGGCCAACATATGTTGGGATAGTGATGCCGAATCGGTTGCAGTTTGGACTAAATTGGGATATGCCGATATTGATTTATAAGAAGGCACCACGACAGGGGTATTGAAGGGAGACAATGCTTCCAGGGTTTTTCTGATATTATTTTCATAGAGTGGCCCCAACACGAAGTCATAATCGGAGAGGTCTTTTTTGTTTAATATTTGTTCGGTCAGATATGCCGAACCACGGGTATCAAATAGATCGAATTGAACGGAAACACCCATATTTTTTAATGAATCGACGGCCGCTTTTATTCCACCGTAGTAATCCAATATTTTATTGCGGAGGAGCCGTGGTTCACAATTTGTTTCTTCCAAGCTAAATTCGTTGAGTTTCAAAGGAAGTAATACGGCGAATTTATAGGTTTTGTCTTTTTTGATGTCTTCTAATAAATTAACGGTGTGGGCTTTGGGGGAGAGGAGTTTTTCAATATGGAATAACAGAGGCGATTTAATATCGAAAATGATACGAAAATCGGGTTTCGGTATGCGTAAAACCATATGGGCTTTGAGTCCGTCTTTTAAATCGGGATTGTATTTCATTAAATCTTTTACGGAGATATTATATTTTTTAGTGATACCGTAAATGGTTTCTTTGGGTTTTACTTTGTGATAGATAAATTTGCCTTCGCGTTTATCAATTTCCGATTGAGAAGAGGGATTGGTTTTGGGAATTTTAAGTACCTGACCGGCTTTAAGTCCGTCGGCCAGTACGGGATTTAATTTGATTAGTTCTTGTTGGGATACATTAAACCTGCGAGATAGACTATAGAGGGTTTCCAAAGGTTTTACTTCGTAATAAACAAAATTTTTGTCTTCCGAGCGTTTGGTTTCCGCTCTGTTTTTCGGTACGATAAGCCGTTGGTTAATTTGCAGAGGTTTTTCTTTGATTTCGGGATTCAGTCGTTCTAATTCTTCCACCGAGATTCCGTGTTTATATGCCACCCGCCATTTTCCTTCTTTAGGTTGTACGAGATAAATGTCGTATTGGGTGGTATCTATTTTGGTAAAAGGATCATATAAAATGGGAATGATAATGATTTGTCCCAATTTGATGTTATTATCTTCAATTTTATTTATTTTGATTATATCTTCGATTGTGGTGTTATATTTTTTTGAAATGCTGAATATGGTTTCGTTTTCGCCGACAGTGTGATATTTAAAACCGACGTAACGGACATCGGCCAATAAAGAATCTTGTCCGTGCTTGACAGGAATAATAATAACATCGCCGGGTTTGATTTTTTCGCCGAGACCCGGATTGTTTTTTATAAGAGTATAGGGAGTGATGTGATATTTTCGGGCAATGGAAAAAATAGTTTCTCCCGGTTCGACCGTATGCTCAATGATATTATTGCTTTGGGAAAAAACCGTGAAAAATATCGAAATAAAAAAAATAAAAAAATGTTTCTTCATGAATTATTCCTTAATAATTTCAACGGTTAGTCCTTCTTCGCTTAATTCAAATGCCAGGGCTTGTAATTTTTTTAAATGCCCTTCTTTAAGCATGCATTTACCTTTAAGATGTGTAATCCATGCACATTGTTCGGCTCGCAGTTCGGAAAAACCGCAATATAACATAAGTGTTTCTATTACATGTTCGAAAGTATTATAATCGTCATTATGCAGAATTAATTTGGCCTGCCGAGTAGCATTAGCCGAATTTTTTTCAAAGGGTAACTTATGTTCTTGCATAGGATAATCTTAGATTAAGGTCTGGAAAACAAAGTTATATTTTTTTAGACTATCTGACAAATTTCATGCCTAACCATGTGTCGGACTCTCTACTTGACAAGTGTTTTAATCCCAAAAGGCGGGCTTTTTCAAGTACAATATCTTCATCGTCGGCATAAAATCCGCTTAAAATCAATATGCTTCCTTTTTTTAAGTTATTTACATAACGTTCCAAGTCATTTAATATGATATTGCGGTTAATATTAGCCATAAATATATCTACGGGGGGAAGTGTTTTTAATGCAGATGCATCATTTAAAATGATTTGTACATTTTCGCATTGGTTTTTTATGACATTTTCCCGGGCGTTTTCATAGGACCAAGGGTCATTATCGATGGCATACACCCGGGCGGCTCCTTTTTTGCAGGCAATAATGGACAAAACACCGGTTCCGGTTCCCATATCGATTAGATTTTTACCTTTTATTTGTTCTTCGAGCAGGAATCGAATCATTAATTCGGTTGTTGGATGATGGCCCGTTCCGAAGCTCATTTTAGGATCGATGACTATTTCAAGCATGTCTTTTTTTGCCGGCGGATGGAATGAAGTTCTTATGTATAATTCATCATTAATATATAGCGGACTAATTTGTTTTTCCCAAAGTGAATTCCAATTTTGTTCGCTGACTTCACTTATTTCCCATCCGAGAGGAAAATCAAAATCCATAGTCAGGTTTTCCAATTCTTTTTCGTCCCATTCCTCGACCGGTTTATAAGCGATTAATCCCGTTTCCAGTTCTTCGAAATTCCACCCTTTTGCCGAAAGCAATCCCAGGATGATTTCTCGCTGTTGCGGATCGGTGAGGGGGAAATATACGCGTTTATATTTTTTTGTTTCCATTGATTGCTATGAGTAATACGCCTGTAAATGTCCAAAAACTTGCCCAAACCAGAATCAAATTTATCCAATCGTTAATGTTTATTTTTTGCCAAATTAAAATACCACGCAGCCATATCCATAGAATCATAAACATCATTCCGTAAAAATATATTAAAAAACTTCGCCAATGCAGCTTAAATATTTTTAAATAATCGGCTAAGAAAAGAATAGCAATGGAAAATAGGGCCAACATTACCCAATGTAAATATCCGATAATGAGATCTCTCACGGTATAGGCCAAATGGGCATAATAAGGACAAGAAGCCAAGAACTGTAATACTACTTTCACGATGAGGGCAAACAGCAACCATTTCGCTATAAGAGTTTGATTATTGTTGAATTGCAATATTTCATAATGCCGACGAAGATAATTGATTATAATCCATAAACCCCATGCTTCGGCCAATACACTCAATAATGCAATGAAATTAAAGATCAAGGACGGAGAAGTCCAAAGTGTATTTGTTATATAACCCCAAAAAATACCTATAAATAACCAAAACAGTGCTTTTTTCCATATTTTTTGCGGGATTCGAATGCCTTTTTTTTCGAATAAATAGATTATCAAAGTCATCATGGCCATAAAGAACCATCCATTATATTGAAAATGGAGATAAAAATAAACATCCAAATTATACCATATCGATTGTTTACCTAAAAAAACCATAATGGGTCCCAGAAGCCAAGGACTTAAGCTTGATAATATCATAAAAATTACTCCGGTTTTCGCAAAAGCTGTTGTGGCGGGGTATTGAGAAGCATATTCATTTTTTTTAAAAACAAGATAGGCATAGTAGTAAGTTCCTAAAAGAAAAATAGATAGCAACGTAATGGAAATTGCTTTATACCCTTGTATCGGAAATGAAAGTAACATACCTGCAACCAGCAATTGCATGAAGAAATATAATCGCCCGAATGTACGGGATTTTGAAAAAGCGGGAAATAAAATATAGGCCAATAATAAAGAGAAGCCCGCATGAAGCCATCCTAAAAACGCTGCATGAGAATGAGCGTGAAGCCAATTGGAATAATCTTTAATAAAAGATAATCCGCTGTAAGAATATTGTCTCAGTAAATATCCGTAAAATGCTACTACGACCCAAAACCAGACAGCAACGGAAAAATACTTTTTCATATTTTTACCGTCTTTCTATAAGAGATTTTTTTGGTGATTTTATTTTAAAATCTTTTTTTCCTTTTTCCGAATTGTGTTTTTTCGGCTTGACCCGGGCTTTGATTTTTAAAGTCCGGGTTAATTGTTTCTCATTGGAGTGAATGGTAATGGTTTTAACTTGATTACCCGTTTTATGATTGGTATTGAATTTTACCACAATACGTCCTTTTTCTCCCGGTTTTATGGGTTCTTTGGGCCATTCGGGAACGGTACATCCGCAACTTGATTTTACTTTCGAAATAATTAACGGTGCCTCCCCGGTGTTAGTAAATACAAATACCGTATCCAAAATTTCTCCTTCATTATGATTGCCGAAATCCACTTCGGTATAATCGAAATGCATAACGGGAAATTTATTCATTTTAGCCATTTGTTCTTTGGCCTTTTCCAAATTCTCTTTTTTGACTTTTGATGAAGGATTATCCGAACAAGCGAAGATAACTCCCGTTAATATGAATAATAAAAGTATTTTTTTCATGATTTAATTGTTTTTCGATTTGTAAACTTTATTAAGAAGTCCTTTTTCAGATAATTCTTTATATAATTTATCCAAAATTCCATTTATAAAAGTATTGCTTTTCGGGGTGGAAAATTCCTTGGCTATTTCCACATATTCATTGATTGTAGCCATCTCTGGTATGGTAGGAAAATACAAAAATTCGGCCAGAGCCAATGCCATTAAAATTTTGTCAATATTAGAGATTCTATCAAAATCCCAGTTAATCGTTTTACCTTTTATCAGGTCGTATAAATAGGATTTGTTCTGCCAAGCACGAAGCAATAATTCCTTACCGAATTCTTTATCTCCTTCATCTTTGTACAAGGGAGGCATTTCGTCATACATGGATTTATCTTCTTTTATACGGTCCAATGTTTTCATCACCATTGTGTTGGCGATTGCCACATCATCCGCCCAGTTAATTTCCCAATCTTCCAAAAATTGATGCAATTTTTCATCCGGAGCAATAATATTTTTATAAATATCCATGATGAATTTTTTATCTTCGGCAAACTTATTTCCGGGAGTAGTCGTATATTCTTTATAAAAACTACTTTGCTTTATTTTATCGAGAAAATATCGCACCAATTCAGGTTCGTTTTCCCAAATCTTATCCAATTTATAAGCACTTAATAGATTTCGAAAGTGGACATTATTTTCTAATTTTTCGAGCAATTTATTACGGATTAATTTCGTATTGGGATGTAGGTCTTCCTCGGTTTTAAAATATTTTTTCTTTCTTCGTTCGATTAAATCCGCTTCGTATTTTTTAATTGCGACCAATAAATCCAGCAGAAGCAAGTAGAGTTTATAAATATTGACAAGATTTTCGTTTAACCGCTTTAATGATTTTTGCAGATCATAATCTTTCGATTGTTCCATCGAATAGAATTCCTGCATGACTTTTGCGCGTATATTTCTTCTGTTTAGCATGCTGTGGTGTCGCTTTTTTCGTATGCAAAACTATTGATTTTATTCGATAAAATATATATACCCAGATAAATAAATGATTTGACTTGTTAATTTCATATAATTTTTATTAGTTTTGTAACAACTAACAAAAAGTTTGCAGGACAATGAATGAAAAAGATTTCAATTCCAAGAATGAAATTTTCTCAAAAGTTTTCAGAGCAGGAAGAAGAACTTACTTCTTTGATGTCAGAGAAACCAAAGCAGGTGATTATTACCTGACCATTACCGAAAGTAAACGTCATAACAACGAAGACGGAAGTTACTTCTACAAAAAGCACAAAATTTATCTTTACAAAGAGGATTTTGACAAATTCAAAGAATTGCTCGATGAAGTGACGGGCTTTATTATTGCCGAGAAAGGTCCGGAAGTGATTTCCGAACGCCATCAAAAAGATTTCGAATCCACCACTGCGCCGGAGGAAGGCGGAGAAACGGAAGAAACACCGGAAGAAAAACCGGAAGAAGAGCAAGGTGAAGACCATTCGGACGAAGATAAAAATGATCCGAAGAATTTCACCGACGTGGATTTTGATGATATCTAATTTTCGGTGATTAAAAGAATGATAGGAGAAGCTCCGGATATTCTACTATTTTCCGGGGCTTTTTTATATTGGATATGCACACTGTATTTATGTCCGTAACAGGGTAAAGGAACAAGAATTTTTAAATAAAAATAAAAATTATCATACCTTTGTCATGAAAAAGTCATTTTTATGAACGACATTTTTGATAAAATCAAAGTAAAAGGCCCCCTCACACAATACATGGAAATTGGTGAAGGATATTTCATGTTCCCTAAACTTACCGGTGAATTGGGCCCCCGGATGAAATTCAATGGTCAAGAGATGATCATGTGGAGTATTAACGATTATCTCGGTTTGGGAAATCATCCCGAAATACGCAAAGTTGATGCCGAGGCGGCTGCTCGTTGGGGCTTTGCCTATCCCATGGGTTCGCGCCCCATGTCCGGCCATACCGATATGCATGAACAATTGGAAAGA
Source organism: Flavobacteriales bacterium (assembly GCA_027067965.1). GTDB lineage: Bacteria > Bacteroidota > Bacteroidia > Flavobacteriales > Flavobacteriaceae > JAADED01. The sequence continues at coordinate 307,979 of JAMOUV010000010.1, forward strand.
GAATTGGCCGAATTTTCCGGAAAAGAAGCCGCTTATTTATTGAATTTCGGTTATCAGGGAAACGTATCCATCATTGATGCACTTGTAAACAAAAACGACGTCATTGTCTATGACGTGGATTCTCATGCCAGTATAATTGACGGGGTGAGATTGCATATGGGTAAGCGCTATACTTTCCAGCATAATGATATGGAAAGTTTGGAAAAAAATCTCAAGCGCGCCAAAAGAATTACCGACCATACCGGTGGAGGAATTCTTGTTATCTCGGAAGGAGTTTTCGGTATGCGCGGAGAGCAAGGTAAATTAAAAGAAATAGTGGAACTAAAAAAGAAATATAATTTTAGAATTTATATAGACGATGCCCACGGTTTCGGAACTTTGGGTGAAGGCGGACGCGGCGCTCATTTCGAACAAGACGTAGTGGACGAAATAGACGTTTATTTTGCCACCTTTGCCAAATCGATGGCCAGTATCGGCGGTTTTGTATCCGGCGATAAGGATGTGATTAAATATTTACAATATAATATGCGATCGCAGGTATATGCCAAATCGATGCCCATGCCTTTGGTGGAAGGCGCCTTAAAAAGATTGGCCATGATTCGTGAAAATCCCGGTTTAAAAGAAAAACTTTGGGATGTGGCTCTTCGTTTACAAAAAGGTTTGACCGAAGCGGGATTCGATATAGGAAATACGGATACGGCTATTACACCTGTTTATTTACATGTAAATCCCATTGAAGCGGGAATGCTTGTCAAAGATATGCGAGATAACTATAAAATATTTACTTCCATTGTCATTTACCCTGTAATTCCGAAAGGTATGATTATCTTGCGAATGATTCCTACCGTTCGGCATACCGATGCGGAAATAAACGAAACAATCGAATCGTTCAAAGAAATCCGGGCCAAGCAAGAAGCGGGTGTGTATAGAGAAATGGCAAAGAATATCAATATCTGATAACCAAAATTCGATTGACATAATAAAAAAACCGTTCGAAATTCGAACGGTTTTTTTGGTATTTTCTAAAGTTAAATTTATGCTTTAGTCAAAGGTTCAACGCTGATATATTTTCTTTTACCACGTTTTACCTCAAATTTTACAATTCCGTCAATCGCGGCATGAATGGTATGATCCTTTCCCATGTAAACATTTTCACCAGGATGAAATCTAGTACCACGTTGACGAACAATAATATTTCCGGCCTTGGCCAATTGGCCGCCGAATATTTTGACGCCCAATCGTTTACTTTCCGATTCGCGTCCGTTCTTGGAACTACCTACACCTTTTTTATGTGCCATTTCTTTATGTTTTTTTCGGTTTTGTCACGGTCGTTATGCCCGACCGCCTTTCAATTCGTCTTGCAATTTGGCCAATTCATCCCATTTACCTTCAGCTGCCAACTCGGCTTGTTTAGGCCATGTAGCAGGATCGTGCATAGCATAACGTTTGCCTCCTTTTTCAATCAATAATTCCGATATCTTTTTAGGATCGGCTTGGGCCAATTTCTTGAAAGTATCAATACCGCTTTCGCTTAAAATCTGAGCTATTTTAGGTCCAATACCTTCAATTTTTTTCAAATCATCACCTTTTGTCGTTTTTTTCGAAGCGGTTTTAGCAACCTTGACTTCTTTTTTTGCTTCCGCCTTTTTGGCCGGTTTGGCCGGTTTAACGTCTTCTTTGGCAGTTGTTTGCCTTTTGGCTTGTTTTTTTGGTTTGGCACCGCTTTCGGTGATGTTTTCAATCTGAATCTGTGTCAGATATTGGCGATGTCCGCGTTTAACACGGTAACCTTTTCTTCGTTTTTTCTTAAAAACGATCACTTTGTCTCCTTTCAAATGTCGGAGTATCTTGGCGGTAACTTCCGCTCCTTCTATAGCCGGGGCGCCAATATTGATGTGCTTATCGTTTGCAATAAATAAAACCTTGTCAAAACTCACGGTTTCGCCTTCGGCTTGCGGTAAACGGTGCACATACAATTTTTGGTCTTTCTGAACTTTAAATTGTTGCCCTGCTATCTCTACAATTGCATACATATCTTTCTGCTTATTTTGGCTTGCAAATATAAAGCATTTTTTTGTTATTTCAAAACATAAACTTCGCCAATGGTGTTTATTAAACTCCTTGGTTTATAGTGGGATTAGTCTTTATTTTACCTAATAAGAAAATTATTTATTATTCAAATTGGGTGAAAAAATATTCATGTTTTTTAATAATGATCTGCTAACTCAAATCCGAAAAATAACGTAAATTTGTCAGAAACCATTTTTATAGAAAAAAATATTATGGCTGGACATAGTAAATGGGCAAATATTAAACACCGTAAAGGCGCACAAGATGCCAAAAGGGCCAAATTGTTTACCAAAGTATTACGCGAAATTAATATTGCCGTCCGACACGGTGGTCCCGACCCCGATTCCAATCCGGCATTACGCCGCGCTATAGCCAATGCTCGCGGTGTGAATATGCCTAAAGATAACATTATGCGGGCCATTAAAAAGGCCTCCGGAAAAGATGCCGAAAATTTTCAAGAAGTTACGTTCGAAGGTTACGGCCCCTACGGGGTGGCTTTTATTATTGAAACGGCCACCGATAATACCAACCGGACGGTAGGCATCGTCCGGTCCATCTTTAGTAAACACGGAGGAGAATTGGGCAAAACCGGTTCGCTGCAATATATTTTCGACCGCAAAGGCGTTTTCGTCATCGAAAAAGATAAGGTCAAAGAAATGGACCCCGAAGAATTGGAAATGGAACTCATCGACGGCGGGGCCGAAGATATAGAATCCGACGATGAATTTATTACCGTCTATACCGATTATAAAGATTTCGGAATGATGGCTTCCAAATTGGAAGAACTCGGTATTGACGTAAAAAATGCCGGATTACAATATATTCCCAAAATGACCAAAACCCTTTCGCTCGAGCAGGCCAAAAAAATACTGGCTCTTGCAGAAAAATTCGAGGATGAAGACGATGTGCAAAATGTTTATCATAACCTCGAATTAACCGACGAATTGATTGAAAATATGGACTGATGAAACTATATCCTGTTATTCACGAATATTTTAAATTGGACGGTGGCGCCATGTTCGGTGTGGTCCCCAAAACTATTTGGCAACGTACCAATCCCGCCGATGAAGATAATCTGATTCGTATGGCTACCCGGAGTTTACTAATCGATACGGGCGACCGCCTTATTCTAATCGATACGGGATTGGGAAACAAACAACCGGAGAAATTTTTCGGCTATTATAAACCACAACGCATCAATCAACTGGATGAAACATTGGAAAAACTCGGTTATACCAAGGACGATATCACCGATGTAATTATGACGCATTTGCATTTCGATCATTGTGGCGGATCGGTCGAAAAGGACCAATCGGGCAATTTGAAACCCGCCTTTCCGCATGCCCGTTACTGGACCAATGAACCGCATTGGAATTGGGCTATGAATCCGAATCGCCGGGAAAAGGCCTCCTTCCTCAAAGAAAATTTCGTTCCTTTGGAAGAATCCGGTGTTTTGCAATTCATACCCGTACCCGACCGGGGAAATCAACTGGGAAGTACGGATTTGCAAATGGATTTCATATTTGTAAACGGTCATACCGAACAACAAATGCTTCCGGTTATCCGTTACGGAGATAAAACCATTGTATTTATGGCCGATTTATTACCTACCGTAGGACACATCCCTTTGGCATATATCATGGGTTACGATGTCAGACCCTTGGAAACCCTAAAAGAAAAAGACGCTTTTCTTAACGAAGCGGCCGATAAGGGTTATTATTTATTCTTAGAACACGATCCCGACATAGAGATCTGCACCCTTAAACATACCGAAAAGGGTGTTCGATTGGATCAAACCTTTACATTAAATGAAATATTAAACCAATAAATCAAACAATAAAATGAGAAATCCAATTAAATTTTTAACTACCGGCTTAATTTTTCTCATGCTTGCATCATGTGGAACGGTTCAAACTGCAAGCGAGCAAAAGGAATCTACTCAGCCGGAACAAACTCAAGAAGTAAAAGCGGATCCTGAAAAAGAAGTGATTAAAAGTTTAAGTTCGCTTTACAAGAAAGAAGAACTAAAAGGGTGGCAACATAAGGCGCCGCTCAAAGACAAAATTCCCGGCATGAGCGTGGACAAAGCATACGCCCGCTTATTGGCCGATATGCCCCAAGGCGAAACGGTAATTGTTGCCGTATTGGATTCGGGAATGGATATCGATCATGAAGATTTAAAAGACGTAATTTGGACCAATGAAGACGAAATTCCCGGCAATGGTATCGACGATGATAAAAACGGCTATGTGGACGATGTGCACGGATGGAATTTCTTGGGAAGTCGAGACGGAAAAAATGCCTATGAAGAACAATTGGAAATGGCCCGGTTAATTAAAAAATATCGTGGTCAATGGCAAGACAAAACCGAAGAAGATATCCCCGAAGAATACTTGGAATTATTCCGTGACTACAAAAGAGCCGAAAAAGAATTGGCCGAAAAATTGAAGGAAATAAAACAAATAGCGAATAAGACCGAATTTCTCGAGAATATGGCGAAAAATTATGACAACACATTAAAAAAATATTTAAACACCGATGAATTGACCGAGGAAAAGGTCAAAGCCATAGAAACAGACGATAAAGCCGTCTTGGAAGCAAAAGAAAAGTTTTTGAATGGATTGAGTATGTATAATGAAGATTTTAAAAATTGGATTAAAAGAAGAAAAAATTATACCGAATCCCAATTGAAATATAACTTGAACATAGATTTTGACGGCCGTGCTATAGTAGGAGATAATCCCGATGATTGGAACGACAGGGATTACGGAAATCCCAATGTACGCCCGGTCAAAGAAGAAGAAGCCCATGCCACTCATGTGGCCGGTATTATTGCAGCCGTTCGAAATAACGGTATCGGTATGAACGGAATTGCGGATAATGTAAAAATTATGCCCATCCGTGCCGTTCCCGATGGAGACGAATATGATAAAGACATCGCGCTTGGCATTCGATATGCAGTGGATAATGGCGCCAAAATCATTAATTGTAGTTTCGGGAAATACTACTCGCCTCATAAAGAATGGGTTTGGGATGCCATTAAATATGCAGCCGATCATGATGTGTTAATCGTCAATGCCGCCGGCAATGATGCCAAGGATATGGATCGATTCGGTGAATTTATTTCCTATCCTAATGACGGTATCAAACCCGGAGAAGAAATTGCGGACAATTTTATTACCATCGGCGCCTACGGACCGCATTTTGCCGCCGATTTGCCGGCACCTTTTAGCAATTACGGAAAAACAACGGTTGATGTATTTTCGCCGGGCGTGAGAATCTATTCCACGATTCCTTTTAATAAATACGCGTTTTTCAACGGCACATCCATGGCCGCCCCCGATGCGGCGGGCGTGGCTGCTCTGATTCGTTCGCGTTTTCCGGAATTATCCGCCTCGGAAGTGAAAGAAATCCTCATGAAGTCGGGAATAACACCTGCTATTTTAGTTTTTGTTCCGTCGGAAGATAAAGAGATTCCGGATGTAAAACCTTTCAAAGAATTATCGAAAAGCGGTAAAATAGTCAATGCATTTAATGCGCTGGTCATGGCAAAAAAAATGGCCGAGAAGAAGAAAGAAAATAATTGAGATTTTCAATAATTTATAAAGAACACCCCCGGCGCGCTTTGCGCGCCGGGGGTGTTTGTTCTTTTGACGAATCTATTTAAATGAATAAGACACACCGGCCAGTATGTGCAAGCCGTGAGCGGGATAATTGTAATAAATTAAATCCTTGCGATTCAGTAAGTTATTTCCTTCCACATAAATATAGAGGCCTTGGAGCAGATGATATCCTGCTTTGAGGTTCAAGTCCACCGTTTCGCCTGTTTTGACTACCGTATTGTTCCATAAATCGTAACGCGGTCCGATGTAATATAAATCGGTGCGCAGATCGAATTTTGCAATATTCATTCGCATTAACCAGGAGACCTTATAGTCTTCCAAGTTCCAGGCCTTTTGTAACGTTTCCGGGCTATATTGATAATAGTCGAATTTGAGTTTGGTTTCAAAATTCCGGTTGGCCACGTAGGATAAATGGGTTTTAAAATAAAAATAATTCAGGTCGTCATAGACGGGTTTGAGGATAATTCCTTCGGCGCGTTTGTCCGTTACTAAAAACGGCCTGTTTTTTTCTTGAGCCATTCCCAACGACAGATTAAAATTCATTCGTGTCCCGATCGACCCTTTGAATCCGCCGTTGAGATGATAGGGCGTGGAGGTGGGTTTTAATTCGGTCACGGTGGCAATATATCGGTTGTTTTTCAACATTTCGTCGTAGGAGACGGTTTTGACCCGGCCTTCGTAGGACAGATATAGGGTAAGCAGTTCCGGAACCATGTTATATTCTACCGAAATATCGGGGTAAAATAAGATGGCATCATTAATATCGGTGCGGTTTTGGTAAAATAATTTAAAACCGAGTTTAAACAAAAATCGTTCGCGTTCGTACCTGAAAGCCGGAAAAATGCCGGCTTGAAAATTGCTGTATCCCGTTGCTGCATTTCCGTTTACCCAAGCCGTGGTGAATCCGGTAGTGATATCGAAACCGGCAACGGGGAAAACAAATTCCGCATTCAAATCCAAATCGTGTTCATGGGCTGTAAACGAGGACAGAAAACGGTATTTAAAATCCGTTTTTCGTAAAAAACTGTCATAAAATTCGGCACCCAAATGAAGACCCGGATGGTGGTTGGTAAAGGCGGTTTTCAAAGTGCCGAAAGGTGTTAAAGTGTCACGGTATGCCGAGTGTCTTGCCGAATAATTTGCATTTAAAAACCAATGTGAAGCATCGGTTTTTCGACGGGCGAACACTTCCGTGTCAAAATCCGTAAAAGAATTTAACCGGAGGGTATCGAACGTGGTACTTCCCAGACTGAAAAAGGAAATAATCCCGCCGGCTTTCCAATCATCCTCCAATGAGACGTCATAAAAACTTTTCAAACGAAATGCCTTTTCATTTCCTACGGCGAGTTCCACATACCCGGGAATGTTTTCCAAATTTTTATTGGAAACGGAAGGTCGTACCAGTTTGCCTTTTTCGGCAATATAGGTCGAAACGGCTTCCACATCGAGTGTGGAATAAGATTGCGGAATTTTTTCGAAATTTTCTCCTTGCCCTAATGACGGATTAACCGAAATTTTATCCGCATCGCGGACAGTGGGCGTATAGGATTTTACTACCGTAACGGTTTGATTCTGAAGCGAATCGCGTTTGGTTTGAGCCGGTGCGGTAATAAAATACATGCTTAGGACAAATGCAAACAGGATGGTATGATGATTTGTTTTCATTTTATTCGGTTTCTTGAGGTATATCTTCATTTTTTTTCGCTTGTTCGTTTTTGATTTCTTGCAATAAGGCACGTGCTTCCGCTACAATTTCCGGATATTTGTCAAATCGTTTTATGACATTTTCCAAAATATAAGTGGCATTAAAGATATCCCCTTTGGCCCGCATGTTTCTGGCCATGACAATCAAGGCCTTTCCACTCCATTTTTTATAAGAAGGATATTTTTTGGAAAGCAACGAGACGGTTTTATTCGATTCGTCGTATTGTCCTTTTCGGTGTTGGAAAAGTGCTTTGTAGTACATGGCTTCGGCGGCAATTTCTCCGCGTGCATTTTTGCTTAATTCATTGTAGTAGCGTTCGGCCGCTTCCCAATCTTCCCGTTTAACCGCATCACGAGCCAAAATCAATTTGGCTTCTTGTTCCATCACATGATCGTGTTTGGGGTTTTGCAAAACGGCTCGTGCATTTTCAACCGCTTTGTCATGCCGGCCGCTTCGGTCATAAATTTTCATGAGATTCGAAGAGGCAAAGAGTAAATCGTCGTCCGTTTGTGCCACGGATTTTAATTTTTCCAACCATTTGGCGGCTTCTTTGTCCCGGTTGTTTTTGAGATTTTCAAGGGCCAAATATCGCAGGGCCTCCACCGTAAATTCATTGACCGGCATAAGGGCCAATTTTTCATAGTACTTATAGGCATTGGCCGGTTCGTTGAGTTTGGTGTGGATTTTGGCTAAATAATGAGTGGCTTTTGTACGATAAATGCCATCGGGAAAGCGTTTAAGATAAGAAGCAAACGCGGTTCTGGCGGCGGAATAGTCCTGTTCGAAATATTTCTGTTCGGCGGCGGCAAATATTTCGTTTTCCAGTTGGTTGCTTTCAATGTTGAATCCGGGAATTTTATTGATAAATGCCAAGAATTCGTCCACATTGTTTTCGTCGATATAAATATTCTTAAGATATCCGGCCGCTTCTACAGCTTCGGGCGTTTTCGGATATTTGACAATGAGTTGCTTGAAGGTTTTTTTGGCATTTTCATTGTCATTGGAATTATAGTAGGCCAAACCTTTTTTCAGCATGGCCACGGCCACATAGGGGCTATCGGGATGTCCGTTTATCAACCGGTCAAAGGTGGCTATCGCTTCCCGGTATTTACCCAAATTAAGATAAGTGCTTCCCAGTTGATATAACGCGTCGTCGGTTAATTTGGATTTAGGATATTTTTGAAGGAATTTGTTTAATTCTTCTATTTTTCGCTTGGTTTTACCTACAAAACCGTAACTAACGGCTTTTTGATAGAAGGCATAATCCGAATTATGTCCTTGCATGCGAATGGCTTTGTTGTATGCTTCCATTGCAGGCCAGTATTTTTTTGCCCCGAAATAACTGTCTCCCAATCGCAAGTAGGCATCTTTAAGCAATTTTGAATCCGGAGTACCGCTTATGAATGCCGAGAAATGTCGGGCGGCTTGCGGATAATCTTTCATTTTGAAATATACATAGCCCAAGTTATAATCATAAAGTGCTTTTTCGAAGGGAGGCAATTGGGTTTTATCCAAGGATTTATATTCGGTAAGCGCATCTCGATAGCGATTGAGCCGGTAAAGGGCTTCGGCTTTCCAAAAAACGGCTTTGTTGCGGTATTGCGGATCCAAACCGTGCTTGAGTGATAAATCGAAAAGCCGGATTGCATCCTTGTATTTTCCTTCGTTAAAAAGTTCCAAACCGCGCAGAAAAGCAACCTTTTGAAATTCCGGCCGATTGGTCATTCCGCTTTGTTGCATGGCCTTTAGCGCTTGCTCGAAATTTCGGGATGTGAGGTAGGAACTGATTAACAATTCTTTTAATTCGTCCCGGTGGGGCGAAGCGGGAAATTCGCTTAAATAACCGGCAATAATTTGATCCAAACTCTCATAAGGATTTCCAATTTCATAACTCAATTTGATGTATTGGTAACCGGCATCTTCTTTCATTTTTTTATCAAAATCCATTTCCGCTACCCGTTTAAATGCGTTTAATGCTTGTGTTTTTTTATTTTGTTTCAAGTAACATTTACCCAAATGATAGTAGGCATTTTGGGCCAAGGCATCATTGGCACTGATAATTTTGTTAAAATAATTAATGGCTTCATCACAATTTCCCGATTTATAGTAGGCATATCCCAGTTCATAGTAGTCCTTGTTCGAAAATTTTCCTTTCTTCCCGTGATATGCTTTAAGATAGGGAATGGCCTTGTCATATTGACCCAAATTAAAATAGGAAGAGCCGATAATTTTGGCCAATTCGGATTTTTGTTTGCCTCGACTTTTTGGATAGATTTTTTCCGCTTCGGCGATTGCTTTTTCGAACATTCCGGCCCGGTAATACATATCTGCATTATAATAAGGAATGTTTTTGGCATATTGACGTTCTTGTTTCACTTGTGAAAAATAACGTTGGGCTTCCACGGTATTTCCTTTCAGGTAAGCGATATAGCCCAAATAATACTTGGCCTGATTGCCGAAGGTTTTGGAACCCAATAATGCTTTGAATTTTCTTTTTGCCTTAGGTAAATCGTTGTTTTTCAACGCTATATATCCCATATAGAATTCCATACGTTCCCGGTCTTCGGCAGGCAGATTATAGAGTTCCAATTCGTCGATCATGCGGCGAACTTCTTTGTAGCGGCCTTCGGCGAATTTATTATCGATTGCAAAGACTCTGATGCGGTCGCGATAGGGCGAATCGGGATATCGAATCAAATATTTTTCGATTTTTTCGGAGGCAAGCGGGTCGCCGTTTGAAATGTCAATTAGCGTAATGTAAAAATCAATATCGGGTAACAAAAATTTATCTTTCAATTGGGATTTAAGTTTTTTAAATGCATGATAGGCCTGTTCCGTATGATGATTATTAAACAATTCGACGGCATGGGCATATCGGCGAAACAATTCTTTGTGACCCGGGTTTACTTGAGATTTTGCGCCAAATAAGAACAAAACGGATAGAAAAAGGGCTGAAAAAAAGCGTCTCATAAACGGATTTTATTTTATTGAATGAATATATAACGAATTTTCATACGAAAAAAGTATTTGATATGATTTTTCTATTTTTATCATTAAGAAACTATTAAATTAATTTATTTAAAAGAATAATTTTTGATATAAAAAGTTACAAATGAATTCATTATCTATGAAAAAAATTACTTTTTTATTTGTTGTTTTCGGGATTACATCTCTTCTTGCCCAAGATTTTCAGGCGGGATATACGCGAATGTATGTAAATCACAGCCATTACAACGCTAGTTCAGGTTATTTTCTTTCCTATGCCCGATTGTTGCCAAATAATCACAGTATAGGGATAAGTTTCGAACGCCTTTTCGGCGAAGTGATCGAGAACAAGAGATACGAAACACGGGATTTGTATTTAGGTGATCTTTTGATTCATCGCTATTTGAGGCGTTATGAACGGTTTTCGGTTATGTTTTTCTATAAATATTATTTGGGGGGCGGCGAGAAAAATAAGTTTTTTATAGTTCCCGGTTTCGGAATAAATTTGTCCGGCATACGCTCCAATTATCGTATTTATAATACGGTAACAAAGAGTTATAAAGAAAAATCACGTCATTTTTTAAGCTTGACTTCTCCTCTCACCCTTTCGGGATATGAATTTCAACTCCGGATCGAATATCAACGCAAATGGAATGAGCACTGTAGTTTTTTTGCGAGTTTAAATACTGGGTTTTTGTTTTTACCTGACTATGAAATCATTTCTTCCGGTTGTTTACTCACTCATGAAGCGAATCTTTCTCCTCGTGTGTGGATTGGTTTTACCACCGGTTTTCAAATAAATTTTAAAAATTTGTAGTCCCATCTGAAGCACTCAAATCCGGAAAAATTAGCCCCGAAAATTAAATTAAATGCTGAGTACTTTCTCGAAAGGAGCTTTTGATTTTTTTTGATAAAAATTAATCTCCGTTTCACTAAATTTTTTTTTCTATATTTATCAATCTTTTTAAAATCGATATGATATGTTAAAGAAATTATTTGTTTCGGGATTATTTTTAATGGGAATATTGGAAGCATGGGCCCAAGAAGACATGCCCCTTGTCGATAAAATAGACCGCGGGTTTAAACCGATTGCCGATGCTTGGGTGAGTATTATTTTTTATTCGATTCCCATTTCGGGTTTGGAAGTTCCTTTGGTATTGATTGTGTTGATAGCAGGTGGGCTTTATTTTAGTATATATTTTGCCTTTCCGCAATTTAAATTATTCAAGACGGCCATAAAAGTAGTGGCCGGCAAATATGACGATATCGATCACCACGATTCCATGCCTATTTACGGAGATCCCACACCTACATTAGATGAAGATATCCCCGAAACTATAAAAATAGAAGGAGAACATCATGGAGAAGTGTCTCATTTTCAAGCCCTTTCGGCTGCTTTGTCGGCAACTGTGGGTTTAGGAAATATAGCCGGAGTGGCGGTTGCCATTGCTTTGGGTGGGCCCGGAGCTACCTTTTGGATGATCTTGGCGGGATTACTTGGAATGGCTTCCAAATTTACCGAGTGTACCCTTGGAGTAAAATACAGGGACATAGGCCCGGACGGGACGGTTTTCGGCGGACCGATGTATTATCTGAAAAAAGGTCTAACCAAAATGGGTCATGGCCTCTTGGGTAAATTTTTGGCAATTTTCTTTGCCATTATGGTGGTAGGCGGATCCTTCGGAGGAGGAAATATGTTCCAAGCCAATCAAGCCACGGCCCAATTCATAGAACTATTCGGTATTCAAAATGCCAACGTCAAAATTATTTTCGGAATAGTTTTAGCATTTTTCGTAGGAATAGTCATTATCGGGGGAATTAAAAGGATAGGTAAAGTGGCCGAGAAGATTGTGCCGTTTATGGCTGTATTATACGTAGGTGCCGCTCTGTTGATTTTGTTTATGCATTATGATTTGATTCCCCGCGCCTTTTCTTTGATTGTATCCGAAGCATTTACACCGCAAGCCGGGTTGGGTGGATTTATAGGCGTGATGATAATGGGATTCCGCCGGGGGACTTTCTCCAATGAAGCGGGCGTGGGTTCGGCTGCTATTGCACATTCGGCGGTAAAGACCAAATATCCCGCTAGCGAAGGTATTGTGGCCTTATTAGAACCTTTTATCGATACCGTGGTAATATGTACAATGACGGCTTTGGTGTTGATTATCACGAACTTAAAGTACGGTTTGTTTAGTTATGGAGAAAAAATTGAAGGGGTTGAATTGACTGCTCGTGCTTTTGATCAAGTACTTCCTCACTTTTCCATTATTCTTACCGTTGCCGTTATATTATTTGCTTTTAGTACCATGCTTTCATGGTCATACTATGGCTTGCAAGGATGGAAATTCATTTTCGGCCGAAGCAAAAAGGTCGATTTGATTTATAAAATTTTATTTCTGTTTTTTATTGTTTTAGGCGCCTCGGTGAAATTGGGTTCCGTTTTGGATTTCTCCGATGCCATGATTTTTGCCATGGTCTTTCCCAATATGATTGGTATTATTATTTTGGCCCCGGAAGTCAAGCAGGAATTAAAGAGGTATTTGCAAGCAATAAAAAATAAGGAAAAAGACTAATAATGTCATTGATTAACCGGCACATTCCTTTTGTCCGCTATAGGACCGGCTTCTTGCTAGTAGGATTTATAATTTGGTTATTATCTTCATTTTTTTACTTAAAAAAAATCGGAATTTCTAAAGAACCCGTTTTACTAACTTTGGATAGTGTGGCAATGCGCCGCCTAGATTCACTGAAACAATTCTATGAAATACGGAAAAAGCCGAAAATTTATCCGTTTAATCCGAATTACCTGACCGATTACCGGGCATACATGTTGGGTATCGATACGCTTGGTTTAAAACGAATAAGGACATTCCGGGAAAAAGGCGGTTATTTTAAAAACAAAAAACACTTCAAAGAAATAAGCGGCATATCCGACAGCTTATTTGAAATTTTGGCTCCTTACATAAAAATTACTTCCGCTAAAAGATTTTCAACTTTTCGATCTACTAATTTTTATCCGGCTAAGAAAAAATCCGAACCTATTATCATAAAAGATATCAATACCGCGACGGCCGAAGACTTGAAACGGGTTTACGGCATCGGTGAAGTATTGTCAAAACGAATAATAAAATATAGAAATAAATTGGGCGGTTTTACTATAAAAGACCAATTAAAAGATGTGTATGCATTATCGCCGGAAGCATACCGGGAATTATGGAAATATTTTGAAATAGCAAGCCCCGCTCCGGTGAGTTTTCAAATTAATTTGAATACGGCCGATATGCAAGAACTACAAAAAAATCCATATATCGACATCGACTTGAGCGAAAAAATTGTGGAATACCGGAGCTTGAAAGGTAAATTCAAAAGTTTGGAGGATTTGAAAAAAATCGAAGGATTTCCTGAGGAAAAATACGAAAGAATTATATTATATTTACGCTTAAAATAATGCATTATGTGGCAATTCGAACCTACCGAAGAACAACAACATATTGAACAAGCCGTATTGGATTTTGCCCGGCAACACATTTTACCTTATTACAAAGAATGGGACGAAAAACAAATTTTTCCCCGTGAACTTTTCAAAGAATTGGGAAAAATGGGTTTTATGGGCGTGGTCATTCCCGAAAAATATGGTGGTAGTGGTCTTTCTTATCAGGACTATGTGACGGTAGTGGATGCGCTCTCGCGAATCGATCCTTCCGTCGGATTATCCGTGGCCGCTCATAATTCGTTGTGTACTAACCATATATATGAATTCGGAAATGAAGAACAACGTATGCAATGGCTTCCAAAATTGGCTTCGGGCGAGTGGATAGGTGCTTGGTGTTTGACCGAACATAATACGGGTTCGGATGCGGGCGCCATGAGCACTACCGCCAAGGAAGAAGGAGATTATTATGTGCTGAACGGCGCAAAGAATTTTATCACACACGGAAAGAGTGCCGAAGTATTGGTCGTTTTGGCCCGGACCGCAGAAAAAAATACCAAAAACAATGCTACCGCTTTTGTAGTGGAACGCGGAACACCCGGCTTGTATGCGGGCAAGAAAGAAAACAAATTGGGCATGCGGGCTTCCGAAACGGCCGAAGTCATTTTTGATAATGTAAAAGTTCCCAGAGAAAATGTACTCGGCAAAGTGGGCGAAGGATTTAAACAGGCCCTTAAAATCCTTGACGGCGGACGGATTTCAATCGGTGCCAATGCGTTGGGTATTGCGAAGGGGGCTTATCAGGCCGCATTGCAATATTCCAAAGAGCGTTATCAATTCGGACGTCCGATAAGTTCGTTTCAAGCCATTGCCTTTATGCTGGCCGATATGGCGATGGAAATCGATGCGTCTGAAATGTTAATTCGTCGGGCCGCTTATCTGAAAGACCTCGGTTTACGCATGACCAAAGAAGGAGCAATGGCTAAGTTATATGCATCGGAAGTAAGTGTACGCGTGTCCAATAACGCCGTGCAAATTTTCGGCGGCTACGGATATACCAAAGACTTTCCCGTCGAGAAATTTTATCGCGATTCCAAATTGACTACCATTGGCGAAGGAACAAGTGAAATTCAACGCTTGGTCATTTCGCGACAAATTCTGAAGTAAATTTTTTTTTTTTTGTATAATGAACATAAATAAAAAGTCTTCCTACCGAAGTGGGAAGACTTTTTAATGAAGAAAAATTTTCTTCTTAGAATTTTACTTCGGGGGCTTTTTCGGCACCTTTTTCACTTTGGAAGTAAGGTTTTTCGCTAAATCCGAAGATTTTCGCCCAGAAATTATTGGGGAATGTCCGGATATGTTTATTGTATTGCATGACGGCCTTATTGAACCTGTCCCGTTCTACTTTTATTCGGTTTTCAGTGCCTTCCAATTGACTTTGCAATTCCAAAAAATGCTTGTCGGCTTTCAATTCGGGATAGCGTTCAACCGTTACCAAAAGACTTTTCAATACGCCCGATAAATTATTTTGGGCTTGTTGAAATTGTTGTAATTGTTCCGGCGTAATATTGGTCGGATCAATTTTTACTTGAGTGGCCGATGCACGGGCTTTAATAACGGCCTCAAGGGTTTCCTTTTCGTGTTTGGCGTAACCTTTAACGGTTTCCACCAAATTGGGAATCAGATCGGCACGGCGTTGATAGGCACTTTCCACATTGGCCCATTGTTGAGTAACTTGCTCTTGCAAGTTTATGGCTGTGTTATAAAAATTTATTGCGGATGTAAAAATAAAAAAAGCAATTAATGCAATGACAGCCAAAAAACCAAGTAATGCTTTGTTCTTAAACATAGGGATATGAATTTTGTTAAACAAATATATACAATTATCGTGAAACAAGTATCCGTCAATCTAAAATCTCCATATTATTATTAATTTACTTAGAAGAATCCTAAGAGGAGTTTATTATGAAATCGCTTCTAAAAATTTTTGCTATCCTTGTAATTTTCACCGGCTTGATTCTAATAATGACGCCCGGTGTATTGATGAACTATCTCCGGGGACATTTAAATTCTCCTTCGGTTTATTATCTCGCCATAACGATAAGATTTGTCATAGGAATTTTATTAATTTATGCAGCCCGGCAATCATCGTACCCTTTCCTTATTAGACTTTTAGGTTATATTTTTGTAGCCGTAGCCGCCGGTTTTTTATTAATGGGACAATCTCGCTTTCAAGAAGCGGTAAAATATTTTATAGATTTAATGGAAGATAAAGAATGGGTTGCCGGTTTGGTGGCAGTGGCTTTCGGTTTCCTGATATGGCATGTCTTTCCTTCAAGAAATAATAGAGACAAATTAATTTGAGAGGTGAATTTGTCGATATATTTCATAAAGTCCATATAAAAAAATGACCTGATTTTTATTGGTTGTCTGTATTTTGTTTTATTTTAGCGATACGAATAGATGATAATGCATATAAAATTCAGAAAAATATTCGGACTGGGACCGCAATTATATAAATTGCTATTGGTATTGTTTACCGTACTTCTTTTAGTGGAATTTTATCCTGGAAAATATAATTTTAATTATGAATATGAGTTAAACAAGCCGTGGGGCTATCCCGATTTATATGCGCCTTTTGACGTGATGGTGGGTTATTCACCCGACGAGGTCGATCAAATAATGGATTCCATAGAGCGCACCGCTCCTTGGGTGATTGTTAAAGAACCTGTTGATAGCCGTTCTATCAAAGAACATATCGTTGAAGAATTAAAACAATCCGCCGATTCGGTTTCTCCTGCGACCATTGCTTTAGTGGAAAAAATCGTTGATTCGATTTACCGGACCGGATTGCTAAATACTAGAATGGCTGCGGACCGGCACGGCTTGATGTTGTTGCAAGGCAAAGAATTAAAAGAAATAAAACATCGACCTTTTTCGCTGGATGAATTTCATGCTTATATTAATCGTAATTTGAAGGATACCGGAGCGAATCAAACTCACATTAAAGAATTGTTGTTTCAATATATAAAACCCGATTTGAGCATTGACCGGCATTATACCGAAAAACTGGTGGATGAACTGAAAAATAATTTTAATCCGAATAAAAAAATCATTTATAAAGGAGAAAGAATAATTTCCAAAGGTGAAAAAATAAATAATGAAACTTTCGAAGTATTGGAATCTTTAAAACGTGCTTTTGCCGAAGATGTGCAATTCGCCCGGGTAAAAACTTTCGGATTCTTTCTTGTCAGTCTTTTCTTACTGATTCTTTTATTGTTGTTTTTCAAGGAATTTGAAGAAAAATTATTTAATAATAATTCCGCTTTGACCCTGATTTTTACCAATATTATCATATTTACCTTGGCATTTTTTCTCACTTCCGCTTATTTGCCGCGTTATTTATATTTGATTCCGTTAATTTTGGTGTCTTTTATCTTGAAAAATTTCTTTAGTTGGCGCGTGGCGTTTGCCACTACTTTTACCATTGCCCTGATTTCTTCTTTCGGCGTACCCGATCCGTTCGAATTTTTAATGTTACAATTGCCTGCTTCCTGGATGGCTATTATAGGCACAAGCGATCTTACCAAACGATCTAAGATGTTTATCTATACCGGCAAGGTGGTTTTGGTCTATATTTTCATGTATATTGCTTACGAACTCGCCATAAAAGGATCGTGGGAATATTTAAATTTGGGATACTTTATTTTCTTTATCCTCAATGGATTTTTGGCCGTGGCCTTTGTCAATGAGTTAATTTTGATTTATGAAAAACTTTTCGGACAAGTTTCCGATGTCTCTTTGTTGGAATTATTGAATACGGATAATAAATTATTAAAAAAATTAGCGGAAAAAGCCCCCGGCACCTTTCATCATTCCCTACAGGTGGCCAATTTGGCCGAAGCACTTGCCAATGAGTTGAAGGCCAACGCTTTATTGGTAAGAGTAGGGGCGCTGTATCACGATGTGGGCAAGATGAAAAATCCGCGATATTTTACGGAGAATCAGACCCGAGGTTTCAATCCGCATGACGATTTGAAACCGCAAGAAAGCGCCCGAATTATTATCAACCATGTGATAGACGGAATTGAAACCGCTCGCCGAAATAGATTGCCCGAAAGAGTAATAGATTTCATACGTACGCATCACGGAACCGATGTGGTGCAGTATTTTTATGAAAAAGCCCTTCAACAAGACGGCGAGGTGGACGAAAGCCAATTCAGATACCCCGGCCCCAATCCGTTTTCTAAGGAAACGGCAATAGTCATGATGGCCGATTCGGTTGAGGCGGCAAGTAAAAGTTTGAAAAATCCTACGCGAGAACAAATAGATAATTTGGTGGATAAAGTAATTGACCGAAAACTTCATTTGGGATTATTTGACAGTGCCGAGATAACTTTGAAAGAAATAAGTTTGGCTAAAAAGGTATTGAAAAACAAATTGAGAAGCATTTATCATCCGCGGATTGAATATCCCGAAACGGGATTTGAAAAAAAAGAGGAAAAATCATAAATTTGCAGTCGCAAAACGGAGAGGTGCCGGAGTGGTAACGGAGCGGATTGCTAATCCGTGCACGCGAGAGCGTGTCCAGGGTTCGAATCCCTGTCTCTCCGCTTTTTTTTATGAGCCGGGGTATAGCGCAGCCCGGTTAGCGCGCCTGCTTTGGGAGCAGGAAGTCGCAGGTTCGAATCCTGCTACCCCGACATAAAAAAATCATCCGGTCGCGTAGCTCAGCTGGATAGAGCATCTGCCTTCTAAGCAGACGGTCGCAGGTTCGAATCCTGCCGCGATCACACCCTGACGGTCGTCCCGACGGAATGTCGGGACCGCGATCACACCCTGACGGTCGTCCCGATGAATATCGGGACCGCGATCACACCCTGACGGTCGTCCCGACGGAATGTCGGGATCGCGATCACGCCCTGACGGTCGTCCCGACGAATGTCGGGACCGCGATCACACCCTGACGGTCGTCCCGACGAATGTCGGGACCGCGATCACACCCTGACGGTCGTCCCGACGGAATGTCGGGACCGCGATCACACCCGGACGGTCGTCCCGACGGAATGTCGGGATCGCGATCACGCCCTGACGGTCGTCCCGACGAATGTCGGGACCGCGATCACGCCCTGACGGTCGTCCCGACGGAATGTCGGGACCGCGATCATTCTCAGACGGTCGTCCCGACGAATGTCGGGACCGCGATCACACCCTGACGGTCGTCCCGACGGAATGTCGGGACCGCGATCATTCTCAGACGGTCGTCCCGACGCATGTCGGGACTGCGATCACGCCCTGACGGTCGTCCCGACGTATGTCGGGACAGCATGAGGGTGATTGATAATTTAATGTTTTAATTATTTGATATATGAATTATTTTTTTGCTGAAAATTTGGAACAGGCCAAATCTTTTATTCGTGAAAATGATGCGGTATTGGTATTTTTCTCCGACGAGTCTTGTAATGTAGGTGATGCGCTTTCGCCCAAATTGCAAAAAATGTTGCAGGAAAATTATCCGGAGATTAAGTTCATGGAAATCAACGTACAAATGATACCTGAAGCCGCCGGATATTTCAATATTTTTGTTATTCCTTCGGTTTTGGTATATTTTGACGGGAGGGAAAGTATCCGTCAAGCACGACATGTAGGAGTGGCGTCTTTGGAAAAGGAAATTCAACGTTTATATAATCTGATGTTTAATTAATTGTAAAATGCCCGAATGGCGGAATTGGTAGACGCGCATGATTCAGGGTCATGTGTCCGCAAGGACGTGCAGGTTCGACTCCTGTTTCGGGCACTTTTAAATCCGTCCCCGCCGGACGGATTTTTTTATGGATCGGTAAAAAGCACTTGTTTTTTTATTCACCCCTAGCAACTACCGGCCTACAATTTATAACCATGTACCCGCGCAAATCTTTACATCATCATTCCCGCGCGAATCTCTTCGTGTGGAATATTTATATTAACCGTCTCCTCTTAAACGCCCGGGGATGATTTACCCCTATGGGGCCACGGCATTCCTTCCAATGCTTATTCTATTCACGGAATGTCTCGTCATGACCATTTAATATTGAATGTTTCCTAAAAAATGCCGTGGAATGATATTGTTTATTATTTCATTGTTCACTGAAAAAACTCTTTCACTCCTTCCCTAAAAAAGCTAACGGCTAAAAGCTTGATACAGTAAAGGTTAAAGTTTATTAGAGATTCTTCCTCCCTTCGGTCGTCAGTCACAGACTCCTTGGGAGAATGACAATATACACCTTCCGCCGAAGTCGAAAAACCGCTAACGGCTAATAACTTAATTTTTAACCGCTTAAGCAATGCATCCATCAAAAATCCCCGAAATGTGTAAGGGTTATGAAAAAATTCTTATATTTGTGATATCAAAATGATATCAAAATGAATACAAACGACACAAAAGAAAAAGAATTTAAAGCCATTAACGGTTTTATTATGTTAGTGGTGGCATTGGCCTTTTTGGCTCTTGCCCTATATGGCGGTTATACGGGGAATCCCGTGGCAATGACAATAGGCGGACTATTGTTTTTCTTTACGCTTCCCGGATTTGCAGTGGTAAATCCCAATGAATCGTTGGTATTAACTTTATTCGGAGAATATAAAGGCACCATTCTAAAAAACGGTTTTTGGTGGTTTAATCCACTTATGTCCCGGAAGAAAATTTCTTTGAAAGCGCGCAATTTCAACAGTGATACCATTAAGGTTAACGATAAGATAGGTAATCCTATATTAATCGGTGCCGTGGTGGTTTGGCGAGTGAGAGATACTTATAAAGCGGCCTTTGAAGTGGATAATTACGAACATTTTGTAGTGGTTCAAACCGATGCGGCCATACGGAAATTGGCGGGCATGTATCCTTATGATGATATTGAAGATGAAGGTGCGGAAATTACTTTGCGCGAAGGAGGTGAGGAAGTAAATAAACAATTGGAAGCCGAAATTTCCGAACGTTTAAAGATTGCTGGTATCGAGGTATTGGAAGCGCGAATTAATTATTTGGCATATGCCACGGAAATTGCAGGTGCCATGCTCAAACGCCAACAAGCAGTGGCTATTATAGCCGCCCGTAAGAAAATTGTGGAAGGTGCCGTGTCGATGGTGGAAATGGCCTTGAAAGAATTGAGTGAAAATCAAATCGTTGAATTGGATGAAGAGCGTAAGGCGCAGATGGTGAGCAATTTAATGGTGGTACTTACTTCGGATAAAGATGTAACACCTGTAATTAATACGGGTTCGGTTTATTAAAATTTGTTGCGATGAAAGAATACAAAGTGTTGAAAATAAAGAAAAGCATTTTTAAATCCGATTTGGACAAGAAAATTCAAGAAGCATTGGACCGGCATGCCCGCATGGGATGGGAATTGGACGAAATGACCTTGGAGATGTACGGCGGAGCAATTTATTTGGTGCTGTCGCGTAAATCCGCTAAATTTTAGAAATGGCCAAAAAGAAATCTTTCGTATTAAGATTGAATGAAGAAACCTATCGTGCTTTGGAACGATGGGCGGCGGATGAATTTCGTAGCGTAAACGGCCAATTGGAATTCATCATTCATCAAGCTTTGCGCAAATCCGGGCGTTTGCCAAAAAAGAAAGGTGGTGCAAATGCGAATAATAAGAAAGAGAACCTCAAGGATTAAAAAATAAGTCGCCGTGATTTTTTAGATACACGGCGGCTTCCGGTCCTTGCATAAATAATAAATCCAACATACTCAAGTCGGGTAAAAAACCGTTTCGATCGGAAAATTGCTGAAAATAAGGCGATAATCTTTCCTTAAAATCAAAATGACTTTTGGCATTGACCAGATATCGAAAATCTATGATTCCTCCGGGATTTTTTTCATATTTTTTTGTAAAGGAAAAACGAAAAGCCAAGTCGAGCAATTCAAAAATCCGTTCGATGGTTTTTATATTAAAATCTATCAATTTATCGAACTTTTGTTCGAATAAAGGTTTCAAATCGTCTTCGTAATATTCAAAATAAGGTGAAGTCCGGTAAGCCGTTTCTATGGATTTCCAATGTTGCCGTTGCCAATTGAATTCATTGGCTATTTCGATATCTTTGGTAGCCCTGTGCCTGTTGGATTTGCTGTGTTTTACGGGAACCGTCAGCAGCTGTTTACCATGAGCGCCATGTATATAATACCGGTTGCGATAAGTTTGTTTTTCGAAATGATCGTGAATTTCAAAAAGAATTTCATTTGCATGATACATCACAATAAAATGACTTACCGATGGAAAAACAACCGGATGAATAAGAATACGCTTAGCCATTTTTCTTTTTCTTACGATAATATTCCCATCCGAAATATAGGATAAGAAATACAAATAAAGTCCATAGATAACTCACTCGCTTGCCTTTGCCATGAACGGTAGTAAATACGCGTTCCCATCTGATGCGGCCGTCGTCTTTATCGCGGCTGAACCATATAAAGACCGCTTTTCCCATCACATGGGTCCAAGGGACAAATCCCCATACGCGCGAATCTTCGGAATTGGAGCGGTTGTCTCCCATCATCCAATAATAATTTTGCTTGAATGTATATTCTTTAACCGGTTTTCCGTTGATATAGGCCGTACCGTCTTTCCATTCCACTTTATTTTCGGTTA
Organism: Flavobacteriales bacterium; assembly: GCA_027067965.1. Taxonomy (GTDB): domain Bacteria; phylum Bacteroidota; class Bacteroidia; order Flavobacteriales; family Flavobacteriaceae; genus JAADED01. The sequence goes on from JAMOUV010000010.1 coordinate 330,425, forward strand.
GCGGTTGCATGGTTTCGTATTCTTCGATGGCTTTTTTATAAAGCAGATAATTTTTTCGGTCCAACCGGATTTTATCTCCTTTTTTAGGCACATAAACAGGTCCGAAATTATCCATGCTCCACCAACCGCTACCTTTAGGAAAAATTCTTTTACTGGAGGTGGTATCTAAAAACATCGTCACATTGTCCACCGAAGATAATGAACGCAAATAATCAGCCGCTTTTTCCGTAAGATTAATCACATATTTTTTTCCTTTCATTCCTTTTACGGCATTACGAAGATTGATATCATAACGTTTTTTAAGTGTTTTGGCTTCATGTCTGCCGAGGGTTTGGCCTTCCTTGAATTGGACTTCATATAGGTGTTGAATTTCCGTCCGGTCGGGATAGGATGCGGGAAATCCGTTGATATATAATTTTCCTTGACGCACTTCCAACGTATCACCCGGTACGGCAACGCAGCGTTTTACATAATTGGATTTTTTATCGATAGGTTTGCGGATGCGTCTTTTGGAAACCGTAAAAAATTGTTCTACGGTATCGGCCGGCCAGTTAAATACAACAATTTCGTTTCGTTTTACTTTTTGAAAACCGGGCAATCGCATATAAGGAAATTGCGGGCGGTTCAAATAGGATTTAATTTTTAATACGGGCACGGTATCATGCACCATCGGTACGGAAACCGCGGTCATCGGAATACGCGGTCCGTAATGTAATTTGCTTACAAATAAATAATCGCCTACCAATAAGGATTTTTCAAGCGAAGGTGTAGGGATAATAAAAGGTTGAAAGGCAAAGACATGAACCAATGTGGCGGCAATAACGGCAAACACTATGGAGCCGAGCAAGGTGTCTTTGTCATCGTGTTCGGGATGATAAGGTGCATCTTTTGCTTGGGTAAAATTCAAATAAATAAAATAAAGCCCCAAGGTCAATACCACCAAAATTTTGTTTTTCAATGTATCTTTACCGAATACTTTTAATACCTGAAACCAATAAACAATAAACATTAATTGATTGACCACGGGAATATATAGTAACAGAAACCACCACCACGGCCGGTTGATTATTTTGGTGAGGATGTAGGCGTTATAAAACGGTATGAGGGCATACCATGCCGGATAACCGGCTCTTTTGTAAAAACAACAATACATCAAGAAATGAACGACGTTCATGAATAAGAAAAATATAAGCCATTGTGTAATTGTCATAATGTATTTTTTTTTAAAATTGATATTTTAAACTCAAGCCCCAAACGGGTTGCACCAGATTCGGCGGATTAATTTGCCAACTCAAATTGTCATTAATATTCCACAATCGCAAATGCGCCGATACGTTGGCATCAATAATATTAAGTGCATATATTAATATTGTGCCCATAAGAGATAAATCCCTATTGCGACGGTAATAACTTTGAGCCATAATTAAAATTTCGGTGGAATATTGAGGGAATTCATCGGGAAAACCCAAAAGCCGGTTTTGGTAGGCCTTTCTGTATTTTAAATAATTTTCTTGGTTGTATAAATATAAATAGATACCTCCGCCGAGAAGCAAATAAATAACGGGAATTTTCCAATATTGTTTATTGTATGCCTGCCCCAATCCGGGGAGTACGGCGGAATAAAAAGCCGATTTAGCAGGCGCATTGATGTCCAAAGTGGCATTTTTCGGAAGATCAATATTTTCAGGTTGAATGAAATGGATACTGTCTTGCTTGACCCGGAGCGAATCTTGCTGGGCCAATCCGGAGTATATATGAATAAACGAGATTAAGATTCCCGCGATAAAAATTCGGCAATTTTTTCCCATTCTTCTTTGGATTCAAAAGGTATGATTAATTTGCCCGAATAATCTCCTTTCCATAAAACTTTCGTGTGGGGGGATAATTGTTTTTTTAATGATTTTTCAAAAGTTTTAATGGCTTCCGGTTTTTTCGGTGTTTGTTTTTTTTCTTTTATTTCCAGAATCTTTCCTTCCCGGTAGTTTTTTACTAATTCTTCGGTTTGTCGTACCGATAAATTTTTCTTAATAATTTGTCTGTAAATGTCAAGTTGCACATCATGGTCTTCGATGGAAATCAAGGCGCGTCCATGTCCCATACTGATAAATCCGTCTCGAATTCCGCTTTGAATAATCGGATCAAGTTTAAGTAATCTCAGATAATTGGTCACGGTACTGCGTTTTTTGCCTACCCGTTCGCTCATTTCTTCTTGGGTTAGTCCCAATTCATCTATCATGCGCTGAAATGAAATGGCTATTTCGATGGGGTCCAGATCTTCGCGTTGTAAATTTTCCACCAAAGCCATTTCGAGCATTTCGCGGTCATTGGCCAAGCGGACGTAAGCGGGAATGGTTTCCAATCCCGCGATTTTAGCGGCTCGAAGGCGGCGTTCGCCCGAAATAACGGTAAATTTTCCGTCGTCTTCTTTTTTTACCGTAACGGGCTGAATAATGCCTAATTCCTTGATGGATTGTGCCAATTCGTTAAGGGCTTGTTCATCGAATTGTGTGCGCGGTTGATATGGATTGGTTTGGATTTTGGATACGGGAATCTCCACGATGCTTCCCAATATTTCCTTGGCCCCTTTGTCCTTGGCCGATTTAACCTTTTCTACGTTCAAAAGGGCATCCAGCCCACGTCCGAGCCGTTTTTTATTTCCGGATTTTGCCATAAAATTATTTTTCTTCGTTTTTTTTGATTAGTTCATGAGCCAAATTCAAATAATTAATCGCTCCACGGCTATCGGCATCGTATTCGATAATATTTTCACCGAAACTCGGCGCTTCACTCAGTCTTACATTACGCTGAATGATTGTATCGAATACCATGTCTTCGAAATGTTTTTTGACTTCTTCCACCACTTGGTTCGAAAGCTTTAGCCGCGAGTCATACATAGTTAGCAACATGCCTTCGATGTCCAAATCGGGATTATGAAGTTCTTGTACGCTTTTTATGGTATTGAGTAGTTTTCCCAATCCTTCCAGCGCAAAATATTCGCATTGAATGGGAATAATTACCGAATCGGCGGCAGTCAAGGCATTTAATGTAATCAATCCCAGGGAAGGAGCGGTATCAATGATGATATAATCGTATTGATCGCGAATTTCTTCCAGCGCATTTTTCAACAAATATTCCCGGTTGGGATTATCCACCATTTCTATTTCCACTCCCACCAGGTTGATGTGGGAAGGAATAATATCCAGGTTAGGCGAGACTTCTTTAATGATCACTTCCCGGGCGTTTTTCAATCCTTCGAGAATTTCATAAGTTCCTTCTGGCTGTTCCTCGATATCTATTCCCAAACCGGATGAAGCATTGGCTTGCGGATCGGCATCTACAAGCAAAACTTTCTTTTCCAATACACCAAGTGCCGCCGCCAAATTGACCGCAGTTGTCGTTTTTCCCACTCCGCCTTTTTGATTGGCTATGGCAATGATTTTTCCCATAAAATCAAACTCTCGTGTTAGCCGGTAAATTTACGAATTTTTTTTGTAGGTATCTCTTTTTTAACGGCCGGTGATACCATATTCTTCCTATAATCGCGTGTTTTTCCTATTTTCGCATTATATTGTTTAAATAACGCTTCATGCTAAAAAAAATTATCGCCAAAATATGGGCGAAGAAAGCGGCCCGGGAATATAATAAGATTCGAAGTGATGCTATAAAAGACCAACAAAGATGGATGCACCGGCTCATTTCGGAAGGAAGAAAAACACATTTCGGGCAAGATTATAATTTTGATAAAATTCATACTTATACTCAACTGAAAGAAAATATTCCGCTGCTGACTTACGAAGATATCAAACACTACATTCAACGAATTACGGAAGGAGCGGAAAATGTGTTATGGCCCGGACGTCCGCTATACTTTGCCAAAACATCCGGTACCACTTCAGGAACCAAATATATTCCGATTTCCAGGGAATCAATGCCTTTTCATATCAAAGCCGCACGCGATATGTTATTGTTGTATATCAACCAATCAGGTTATGCGGATTTTTTGGATGGAAAAATGATTTTCCTGCAAGGAAGTCCCGAGTTGGAGGAAAAGGGAGGAATCCCTACTGGGCGGTTATCGGGAATTGCCGCTCATTTCGTGCCGCGTTATCTTCAGAGAAACCGGCTTCCTTCATGGGAAACGAATACCATTTCCGATTGGGAGACCAAATTAAACCGTATCGTAGATGAAACGATCGACGAAAATATGACTTTGATAAGCGGTATTCCTTCGTGGTTGCAGTCTTATTTTGAAAAACTTATCGAACGGGCGGGTAAGCCGGTGGGGGAAATATTTCCCGGTTTTTCGGTTTTTGTTCATGGCGGTGTCAATTTCGAACCTTATCGAAGTAAATTCAAACGATTAATCGGCCGGGATGTGGATACCTTGGAAACTTATCCCGCTTCGGAAGGATTTATTGCTTTTCAGGATGATTATCGCCGCGACGATTTACTTTTGCTCACCAATCACGGTATGTTCTATGAATTCGTCCCTTTGGAAGAACTCCAATCCGACAATCCGAAACGGCTGAATTTGGCGGAGGTGGAAACCGGCACCGATTATGCCATTGTACTTCATACAAATGCGGGGCTTTGGGGTTATATGATAGGTGATATTGTGCGGTTTACTTCTACGTCTCCTTACCGGATTAAAGTAAGCGGACGTGTGAAGCATTACATTTCTGCTTTCGGTGAGCATGTTATAGCCAAGGAAGTGGAAACGGCCGTTAAAAAAGCAAGCCAAAATGCCGGTGTTGCGGTCAATGAATTTTCCGTGGCGCCATGTATAAATCCCGAAGAGGGATTGCCCTATCACGAATGGTTGGTGGAATTTGATACGGAACCGGAAAATCCTGTTGATTTTGCAAAAGACTTGGATAAGGAAATGCAACGGCAAAATATTTATTATAGAGATTTGATCGAAGGAAAAATTTTACGACCCGCAGTGGTTTCTTTTGTCAAAAAAGGAGCATTCCACCGCTATATGGCCTCGGTGGGAAAATTGGGCGGTCAAAATAAAATACCTCCTTTAAAAGACGATCGAAGTATTGCCGATTGGTTGCATCATAATCGGGAAATATTAAAACAAATTTTATGATTCTTTTTAATATCACATTCAATGTCGATGATGACATAAAATCCGAATGGTTGGATTACATGCAACATGAGATTATTCCTAAAATGCTGAAAAGCAACCTTTTACATTCAGCCGTGTTGAGCGAACTTTTGCTAAACGAGCCGCAAGGCACCTCTTATGCATTGCAATTTCTTAGCGAGAATCCTGAAATTTTAAATCGGTTTAGGCGGGCAGATTTTCCTGCCATAAAGCGGGAATTATGGGAAAAATACGGCGACAAAGTGGTTTTCTTTCCTACGGAAATGAAAGTAATCAAACGCTTTTAAAAACCATATGGCTTTTTCTTTTTTCATTAAACTTAAGTTTTAGGGATAATACCTTACATTTGTAATACAAAATCATAGCAAATGGATTTATTACTTCTCATTATTATTTTAGTTAATGCCGCCTTTACCTTCAAAGGATTAAATGATTATTCTTTTTTCGAACGCTATAAATTCAATGCGGGCGCCGTCAGGCGAGGTGAATATTACCGTTTGGTTACGGGTGCTTTTTTGCACGCGGGCTGGGGACATTTCCTTTTTAATATGATTACCTTGTATTTTTTCTATAAGCCGGTGGTGGTTTATACGGGCTATACCGGTTTCTTATTAATATATTTCGCAGGAATGATTGGTGGAAACTTGTTGGCTTATTATTTTCATAAAAATGATTCTTATTATTCGGCAGTGGGCAATTCGGGCGCGGTAAATGCGGTGGTTTTTTCGGCCATATTATTTCAACCCGGCGCTTCGATTTTTATTTTACCTTTCCCAATTCCTATTCCTGCCTACATTTATGCGGTAGGATATTTGCTTTATACCACATTCGGAATGAAAAATCTCAAAGATCATATCGGTCATGAAGCACATTTCGGAGGAGCGGCTGCCGGAATTATTTTATCCGTGTTATTGGCTCCCGGGTTATTAAAACAACGCTTGATGTTATTAGTCGCGTTATTAATTGTTATTATAGGCGGGTTTATCTATGCCCGAAAAAAAGCTTAATATGAGAATTTTTCTTTCTTTCGTTTTTATTTTTTTGTGGATTTCCGTTCCCGGACAAGTAACCGGCGAACAAGTGTCTTATTTGACACTAAAAAAAGTAAAGAAACGCTTTTTGAATGATCCTGCAATAGAAAATGCAGTAGCGGGAATTCATATTGTCGATATGTCTAACGGCAAAGAAATAATTTGTCATAACAAGGAAAAATTATTTATTCCTGCTTCTACCATGAAGACCTTATATGTATTTTATGCTTTGGAAAATTTCGGTAATGATTTTCGATGGGAAACAACATTGATTTATCATGGAAAAATTAAAAACAGTACCTTAAAAGGCGACTTGATTCTCCGTTCTTCGGGCGATCCCACATTTGGCGGTCAGATAGATAATAAATCCTATGAAGAATTGATTTCCGGCATGGTAGAGTCGTTGCAGGAAGCCGGCATTAGACGAATTACAGGAGATTTTGTAATGCAATTGCCGGGAAACCGCTATCCTGCTCATGGGAGTTGGCCTATTGAAGATATAGGTAATTACTACGGAACCGGTGCATGGGGATTTAATTTTAATGATAATATGTATAAACTTTATATCCGGACCGGCAAACCGGGCGAACCTTTGGTGCCCGTACGTACCGAACCCGAAATACCCGGATTAAATATCGTTAACAGAGGAATGACTGCAGATCCCGACAGCGATGATACTTCTTATTTATATGCGGCGCCATATTCTTTTACGCATACATTGATCGGCGAAATTCCTCAAACGGATAGTTTATATGTCATCAAAGGCGGCATTCCCAATCCTCCGAAAGTGTTTTCGCAATTATTCATCAGTGAAATGAAACAAAATGGGGTGGAATTGCTGGGCGATAATCGTTTTGAATTCACTATAAAACCTTATGATAATGAAAAAATAATTTGGCGACATCAATCACCGGATTTATTGACCGTGGCCAAGCGTACATTGGATAAAAGTGTTAATCATTACAGCGAGGCATTGGCCCGTTTGGTTATTGAAAAAAACAGGGAAACGAATTTTTATATTCCGAAAGATTCCATCAACCGGTACTTTTTTCTAAAAGGATTTCGTTTGATTGATTTGGAAGACGGCAGCGGATTGGCTCCGGACAATATGATTGCGCCGGTTGAATATACGCAGTTCTTTCGCGAATTGGTAAAGAAAAAGGGATTGGATGAAATATTGGACATCATGCCTCAAGGAGGCAAGGATGGATATGCCGTTTATTTTCTGAGAAATTCTCCTTATCAACAAAATGTTTGGGTTAAAAGCGGCTCGGTAAGTAAAGTAAGAAATTACGTTGGTATATTTAAAGCGAAATCCGGAAAATATTATGCCTTTGCAGTAATGGTCAATCATTTCCGGACTAAACATAAACCCGTAAAAAAAGCCATTGAAAAATTTATAGAGGGAATGATGATGAAATTATAATACCGGATTTTCGAATAATTGAATTCTCCGAAAAGATTCAAGATTATTTTTTATTGATTTTCAAATAATTGTAAAAAACAATAATAACATCACACCCCCATACCATTGGGATGCATGAGTTTCAATGAAAATCCGAAAAAAAACTATACTAACCGACAGTATTATTCGGCGGAAGTATCCTCGTCTTTAGAGAGTTTATCTTTTACTTTTTGGGCTTTTTCTTTCAATTCGTCCACTTCTTCTTTCAATTCTCCTTTCAATTCGTTTATCTCTTCTTTCGCCTTTTCCGTAAATTCGCCCACTTCTTCCTTAAGTTCACTTGTAATTTTTTCCGCCTTTTCTTTTAATTCTTGCACTTCTTCTTGGAGGTCTTCTTTAATCTTTCCTGCCTTTTCGGTCAGGTCTTCTTTAATTTCAGCGGCCTTTTCTTGAATTTCGCCTACTTCTTCTTTGATTTCGTCGAATGCTTTGTCGGCTTTTTCTTTAGCCACACCAAAAATTGATTTTAATTTGTTTACTATTCCCATAACGTTATTTTTTGATTTAATAAAGATAAGAAAAATTGAAATAACCTCATTTGACAGTTCCGGTCAATCGGTTATATTTTTTCTCCGTAGGCCAAATCACCGGCATCTCCCAAGCCGGGAACAATGTATGCATGCTCGTCCAAATAATCGTCAATATCGGCCACCCATAATTCCGTATCTTCCGGCATGGTTTTATTTAAGTATTCGATGCCTTCCGGGGCGGCAATAACGGAAATAATATAAGTGCGTTCGGGTTTGGCCTCTTTTATCATGAGATCATATACGGCCTTCAATGACCGGCCGGTAGCAAGCATGGGGTCCACGAGCAATAAAGTCTTTCCCTTCAGCGAGGGCATGGCCAAATATTCCACTACAATCTCGAAAGTAGTCTCGTCAATATGTTTTCTATAAGCCGACACGAAAGCATTTTCCGCATCATCAAAAATATTCAATAACCCGTTATGCAAGGGTAATCCTGCCCGCAATACGGAAGCAATAACGATTTTTTCATCGGGAAGTAAAATCGTTTTTTCTCCTAAGGGTGTGGTTATTTTTACCGGTTTATAACGAAAAGTTTTACTTACTTCTTGGGCCATAAATTCACCGATGCGTTCTATATTTCTTCGAAATCGCATGCTGTCTTTTTGAATATGCACATCTCTGATTTGAGCCATATACTTATTTAGAATGCTCGGTTGCTCGGAAACTTTGGTTATTTTCATTTTCTTAAGTTTTATATGATAAAAAAAACCGAACCTCGATTGATACGAAGGTCCGGTTTGTATGTCAATAAATTGGTTTCAAAGTATTTATCGTCTGCTGTTATAAATATTTAAGTAATAAAGCAAGGTAGCCAACGAACTTAATGCAGCCACCACATAAGTGCGTGCCGCCCACTTCAATGCATCGGCCACACCTTTTTTTTCTTCGGGTGTTACCAATCCTGTTCGTTCCAACCATTCCTTTGCACGTTTGCTGGCATCGTATTCCACCGGCAAGGTGATGAAACTGAAAATGACCGATAAAGCAAACAAAACGATACCTGCCAAAAGTAATTGGGGAAAAGTTTGGACAAGCATAATTCCCACTACCAATAAAATCATTACGAGTTTGCTTGAAAAACTAACAACGGGAACCATTGCCGAACGCATTTTCAGCCAAGGATATCCTACGGCATGCTGCACGGCATGACCCACTTCATGGGCTGCTACGGCTGCTGCAGCCACCGAATCCGATCCGTAAACCGGACTGCTGAGGTTGACGGTTTTGTTTAACGGATTATAATGGTCCGTCAAAGCGCCCGGTGTGGAAGTAACTTTCACATCATGAATGCCATGATCTTCCAGCATTTTTTCGGCTATTTCTTTGCCTGTCAACCCTGCACGCAATCTGATTCGTCCGTATTTACGAAACTTTGCCTTAAGAGTGCCTTGCACAATCATGCCTATGACACCGATTATAAGAATTAAAAAGTATGCTCCACTCATATTAACAAGATATTAATGTTTTTTCAAATATACCAAAATTCATGCCTAACTGCAAAATTATTAACTTCCCAATAAAGTTATTTTCCAATTAAAATCTTCTTGCAATTCATACAACACCCGGTGATGAAGACGATTGGGGCGTCCTTGCCAAAATTCGATTTTTCGGGGTTTTACAATATATCCGCCCCAAAAAGGCGGCCTTGGAATTTCTTTTCCCTCGAATTTTTTTTCGAATTGCCGATATTTTTCTTCCAGTTCGTCGAACGAACGGACGGGTTGGCTTTGTGGTGAAGCCCAAGCGGCAATTTTACTTCCCCGGGGCCGGCTTTCAAAATAACCGTCCGAAAGATTTTCGGGAATTTTTTCCGCCTTGCCTTTAATAATAATCTGCCGCTCCAATACCGGCCAGTGAAAATGTAAACTCACGTGTGGATCGGCTTCGATATCTTTCCCTTTGGCACTAAGATAATTGGTATAAAAAATAAAGCCGTCCCATTGGAATTTTTTTAATAAAACCGTTCGAATTCCAGGAAATCCGTCTCGGCCTGAAGTGGCTAATTGCATGGCATTGACTTCCACACAATTTTCCTTTTTTTCGGCTTCATGAAACCAATCTCTAAATAACTCCATCGGATTTTCCGGTAATTCTTTGTCATTTAGACGGTATTTTCCATACTGGCGCCTGTAATGGCTTAAATCTTTTTCGGGTTTGTTTGTCATACTCAAAAAATTACTTGTTTGCCTTCATATGCCAATTCGGTTTGAGGAAACACTTCGCGTGCTTCTTTTAATAAAATATTCGTGTCCCGGTAACGAGACGAAAAATGTCCGATAATCAATTTGCCGACTTGCGCTTGCTTGGCAATCTGTGCCGCTTGCCGGGCGGTGCTATGCATGGTTTTTTCGGCCAAATCTTTATCTTCATCCGAAAAAGTGGCTTCATGATACAAAACATCAGCTCCTTTGATATACGGGACGATGTCGGGATAGTAAGCCGTATCGGAACAATAAGCGTATTTTCGCGGACGCGGGGGCGGTAAAGTCAATTCTTCGTTGGGAATGATTTTGCCCTCCTCGGTTACAAAGTCTTTGCCCGCCTTCAAATTATGATAAGCCCAAATGCCTATTTCGGGATATTGTTTGATGGCATTCATATTTAATTTTCGTGGAGCGGGCTTTTCCGAAACAAGGAAACCGTGTGTTTGAATACGATGTTTTAAGGGGAAACTATGAACGCTAAACTTATCGTTATCCAAGATTAATTTCAATCCATTACCGGAAACCGGGCGAAAAAATAGAGGGAAACTCAATTCTACTTGCGTGGTACGAAAAACATGGTTTAATAAATCTTCCAATTCCGCAGGAGCATATAAATGCATTTCGGTTTGCCGGTTGAGCAAACGTAAAGTGGAAAGAAATCCGAATAATCCGTAGAGATGGTCGCCATGAAGATGCGAAATAAAAATATTTTTAATTCGTCCGAATTTAATACCATAGCGACGTAATTGTACCTGCATGCCTTCACCCGCATCAATCACAATCCATTGATTTTTGACTAACAATGCTTGTGAAGTCGGATATTCGTCCGGCTTCGGTGTGGCGGAATGACATCCCAAAATGCGTAACTCCATCAACTCAGGCGTATAATCTGAAAAGTAATACAATTAAAGCAATGAAAAGGACAAGTAAAAAAATGGCTGTTCTTTTCATCAAATTTTCTTGATGTTGTAATCTTTTGTTCAGGTTTTCGATTAATTTTTCCTGTAGATGGGTTAATTGTTCGAGTTCGTCGATACGTTTTTCTAAACTCATGATAATCACTTTTTTCAAAGATAAGAAATTTCGGGAGATGCTTTTATAAATTGGTTGTTTGAAATAAATAAAAATGCATATAAGCCCGATGAATGCGGAAAGAGATTTTATTTCTTCTCCACTTTTTTATAGACATCGATGATTTTCTTGACCAAGGGATGGCGTACTACATCATGATCCGAAAGGCGTATAATATCCACCCCATCGATATCTTTTAGTAATTCGAGGGCTTCCTTGAGACCGGATTTTTGATTTTTGATCAAATCGGTTTGGGAAGGATCGCCCGTAATGATAAATTTGGCATTCATCCCCATCCGGGTAAGAAACATTTTCATTTGTCCGCGGGTGGTATTTTGGGCCTCATCCAAAATGACAAAAGCATGATCCAAGGTACGTCCCCGCATAAAGGCCAAAGGAGCAATTTGGATCACATTGCGTTCCATATATTCTTGCAATTTGCTGGACGGAATCATATCGAATAACGCATCATAAAGCGGTTGCATATACGGATCGAGTTTTTCCTTCATATCACCGGGTAAAAAACCCAAATGTTCGCCGGCTTCGACAGCGGGACGAGTTAGTATGATGCGTTTTACTTCTTTGTTTTTCAGCGCCTTAACGGCCAAGGCCACACTAATATAAGTTTTGCCTGTTCCGGCGGGTCCGGTCACAAATACCATATCATTTTTCTTGACCGATTCCACGATTTTCAGTTGATTGGGAGTGCGTGGTTTAATTACACGTCCTCCCACACCGTAAACCACCGCTTCGTCGTCTTGCATAAATTTGCGGAATTCTTTTTCGTCCGATACGATGATTTTTTCAATGGTTTCGGCATTTATCGAATTAAATCTTTCGATATATTCCAAAATAAGGTTCAGTTTCCGTTCGAATTCATCCAAATTTTCTTCTTCACCGAGAATTTTTAACATATTTCCCCGGCTTACGATTTTAATTTTAGGGAAAAAACTTCGAATTACTTTCAGGTTTTCATTTTGATGACCTAACAATTCGGCAATATTGCCGCCAAGAATTTCCAATGTACGTTCGCTCAATAATTTACGATTTTAGTTAAATTTCATTATACAAAAATAATGCATATTTTTTATTCTACATATGAAAAATAGATTCCTTTTATTATAATTTTATCGTTGATTTAAAACGTTTTACAACCTTGCCGCGTTATAAACACTTCATTTGGCAAAATTTCTTATCCCATTATCTTTGGATTTTCGTTAAAATTTCAAAATTCAGATGGCTTTAAAATTTCATATCTTTACAAAAAAATTACGGTCATGTCATCTTTTGCTAAAATTTTGATTTTTATCGGTATCATTTTCATCGTTGCCGGTACATTTGCATGGTTATTCGGAAATTGGTTTTCATGGTTCGGTAAATTGCCGGGTGATATCCGTATTCAACGAGAAAATTTTGTTTTTTATGCGCCGATCACAAGCATGATATTATTAAGCATTATTCTAAACCTCATCATTTACCTTGTTTCTAAATTTTTGATTAAATAACCGGAACTTATGAAATTAATACGATTTATTTTTTCTAAAGTGTTTTGGAAAAATATATTTTTGATGTTTATAGTGGCCGCTTTATTGGCGGTGGGTTTATTTTTTTATCTGCGGGCATATACCAAGCACGGACAACGTCTCACCGTCCCTGATTTATATGGCATGAAAGTTCAAAAGGCCTCAAAATTATTGAAAGACAATCAAATGATTTTGGTGGTCACCGATACATTGGATTATGACCCCGATTTGCCGAAATTTGCCATCCGGGAACAAAATCCCAAGGCGGGTTCGGGCGTCAAAGAGGGCAGAAAGATATATGTTAAAGTAAATGCAGGGAAATATCGTAGTGTAAGTTTACCGAAATTGCGCGGATTAACATTGAGACAAGCCAAATCTACGCTTATGGCAATGGATTTAAAAGTAGGAAAAGTGATTAAACGGCCTTATTTTGCCGAAGTGGTACTGGAAGTCATAAAAGGTAAAGATACGTTGCGTGCCGGAGATAAAATTCCCGTAAAATCAGTAGTAAACCTCGTGGTTGGAAGCGGTGAAGTCCAATTTGAAAGTGATACCGGAAAACAAAAAGCCCCTAAAGAAAAAGTGGATATGGACATTTCTCCCGAAGATTTTTTACCGTTTAATTAATCTGTACATGGCTGAAGAAAATAAAAAACCCGCTCCGGATCTTACCGAAAAAGATGATTTATATGAACACTATCGTTTCGAAGTTTCCCGCGGTCAGTCGCCGGTTCGAATCGATCGATATATAACCGACAAATTAGAAGGTGTATCGCGAAATAAAGTTCAGAATGCTATTAAAGCGGGGAATGTCTTGGTCAATGACAAACCGGTTAAGACCAATTATAAAGTGCGTCCGGGGGACGTCATTCGTTTATTATTGCCTTATGCGCCTTACCGGGAATTATTAAAACCCGAACCCATCCCTTTGGATATTGTTTATGAAGATAAAGATGTCATGGTGGTGAACAAACCGGCAGGTATGGTGGTGCATCCGGCTCCCGGTCATTATACGGGCACGCTGATAAACGGTTTGGTGTATCATGTGGAAAATTTGCCTCAAGGAAGCGGAGAAGAACGGCCGGGTTTGGTGCATCGTATTGACAAAGATACGTCGGGTTTATTGGTTGTGGCTAAAAACGAGTTGGCTATGAATAAATTAGCCAAACAATTTGCCGACAAGAGTACCGAACGAAAATATTATGCATTGGTTTGGGGCGATTTGAAAAATGATGAAGGGACCATTAAAGGACATATTGGACGGCATCCAAAACACCGGGTTTTGATGCATGTATTTCCGGATGGAGAACAAGGAAAACCTGCTGTAACGCATTATAAAGTATTGGAACGGTTTCATTATGTAACCTTAGTGGAAGTTCAATTGGAGACCGGTCGTACCCATCAAATTCGTGTGCATTTCAAGCATCTCGGTCATCCTTTATTCAATGATGCGATGTATGGAGGAGATAAAATTTTAAAGGGTAGCACATTTGCCAAATATAAACAGTTTGTTGAAAACACTTTTAAAGTTTTGCCTAGACAAGCCCTGCATGCCAAAACGCTTGGTTTTCAACATCCTACCACCGGAGAATTTATGCGTTTTGATTCGGATCTTCCAGAAGATTTTCACCAAGCATTGGAGCGTTGGCGTCGATATGTAAAAGGAAGAATCTAAGGGGTCTCGATACAAGTCTGTGATCTTAGGACAAGACCGCCGTATTTATATGATACCTTTACTTTTGAGCCAAATTCTCCCGTCAATGCTCTTAAAAAACATTTCCCGCCGATATGCTTCGCTTTTAGTAGGAAAGGTTTCGAAATAATGTATCACCCACGGCCGGTAGCCCTTGGTCGAACGGACTCTTCCGGCATTGTGATATTTCAGCCGGTTTTCCAAATTTTTAGTATGGCCGAAATAATACCGGTTATATTTTTCACTACGAAGGATGTAAGTATAAAACAAGAAATTAAGTATAAATAATTGAGCGGAGACACCCCATAGGGGTAAGGGGGGATTCCCTAAAGGTCCTGTGGAGACCCCCCGGTCCGCTTGCACGGACAACGGTTTTTCCCGTAGGGACAAGCAAGGCCGCCGATTAAATAATTCCGTTATTTTTTAGCCAAATTCTCCCGTCAATGCTCTTAAAAAACATTT
Organism: Flavobacteriales bacterium; assembly: GCA_027067965.1. GTDB lineage: Bacteria > Bacteroidota > Bacteroidia > Flavobacteriales > Flavobacteriaceae > JAADED01. The sequence continues at coordinate 345,517 of JAMOUV010000010.1, forward strand.
CCCGCCGATATGCTTCGCTTTTAGTAGGAAAGGTTTCGAAATAATGTATCACCCACGGCCGGTAGCCCTTGGTCGAACGGACCCTTCCGGCATTGTGATATTTCAGCCGGTTTTCCAAATTTTTAGTATGGCCGAAATAATACCGGTTATATTTTTCACTATAAAGGATGTAAGTATAAAACAAGAATTTAAGTATAATAAATTGAGCGGAGAGGCCCCGTAGGGGCAAGGGGGGATTCCCTAAAGGTCCTGTGGAGACCCCCCGGTCCGCTTGCACGGACAACGGTTTTTCCCGTAGGGACAAGCAAGACTGCCGATTAAATAATTCCGTTATTTTTTAGCCAAATTCTCCCGTCAATGCTCTTAAAAAACATTTCCCGCCGATATGCTTCGCTTTTAGTAGGAAAGGTTTCGAAATAATGTATCACCCACGGCCGGTAGCCCTTGGTCGAACGGACCCTTCCGGCATTGTGATATTTCAGCCGGTTTTCCAAATTTTTAGTATGGCCGAAATAATACCGGTTATATTTTTCACTATAAAGGATGTAAGTATAAAACAAGAATTTAAGTATAATAAATTGAGCGGAGAGGCCCCGTAGGGGCAAGGGGGGATTCCCTAAAGGTCCTGTGGAGACCCCCCGGTCCGCTTGCACGGACAACGGTTTTTCCCGTAGGGACAAGCAAGACTGCCGATTAAATAATTCCGTTATTTTTTAGCCAAATTCTCCCGTCAATGCTCTTAAAAAACATTTCCCGCCGATATGCTTCGCTTTTAGTAGGAAAGGTTTCGAAATAATGTATCACCCACGGCCGGTAGCCCTTGGTCGAACGGACCCTTCCGGCATTGTGATATTTCAGCCGGTTTTCCAAATTTTTAGTATGGCCGAAATAATACCTGTTATATTTTTCATTACGAAGGATGTAAGTATAAAACAAGAATTTAAGTATAAAAAATTGAGCGGAGAGGCCCCGTAGGGGCAAGGGGGGATTCCCTAAAGGTCCTGTGGAGAACCCCCGGTCCGCTTGCACAGATAACGGTTTTTCCCATAGGGACAAGCAAGACCGCCGCATTTATATAATACCTTTACTTTTGAGCCAAATTCTCCCGTCAATACTTTTAAAGAACATTTCCCGCCGATATGCTTCGCTTTTAGTAGGAAAGGTTTCGAAATAATGTATCACCCATGGCCGGTAGCCCTTGGTTGAACGGACCCTTCCGGCATTGTGATATTTCAGCCGGTTTTCCAAATTTTTAGTATGGCCGAAATAATACCTGTTATATTTTTCACTACGAAGGATGTAAGTATAAAACAAGAATTTAAGTATAAAAAATTGAGCGGAGAGGGGGGGATTCGAACCCCCGGTCCGCTTGCACGGACAACGGTTTTCAAGACCGCCGCATTAAACCGCTCTGCCACCTCTCCAAAATATATTTTTAAATCAAGACCGCCGCATTTCCCGCAGGGATCCTGTGGACAACCACTCTGCCACCTCTCCGTATTTTAATGAACAATTTTTTTGGTCCGCTTGCACGGACAACGGTTTTTCCCATAGGGAAAAGCAAGACCGCCGCATTTCCAATAGGGATCCTGTGGACAACCACTCTGCCACCTCTCCGTATTTTAATGAACAATTTTTTTGGTCCGCTTGCACGGACAACGGTTTTTCCCGTAGGGAAAAGCAAGACCGCCGCATTTCCCATAGGGATCCTGTGGACAACCACTCTGTCATCTCTCCGTATTTTAATGAACAATTTTTTCGGTCCGTTTGCATGGATAATGGTTTTTCCCGTAGGGACAAGCAAGACCGCCGCATTTCCCATAGGGATCCTGTGGACAACCACTCTGCCACCTCTCCGTATTTTTAATGAACAATTTTTTCGGTCCGTTTGCACGGACAACGGTTTTTCCCGTAGGGAAAAGCAAGACCGCCGCATTTCTTGTAAAAATATTAATCTCGCGAGGTCTTTAATTCTTATGAAAAATCATATCGATATGTAAAAGAGCATTTTTTGAAATTAACCGAGATTTCTCCGGGAATTTCCTTTTTTCGTGGGCACAAATTTATGAATTTTCTCCCAAATAGAAATTCATTTTCAAATCAATAAACGGTGACGATAGAAAATAAATATCAAGAACTTATAAATTTAATATTCAAATGCAGTTAATTGTCCAAAATTTTCTCCAAAGCCATTGCACGGGATGCTTTAATTAATATGGTAGCATCTTTCAAATCAAAGATATTAATTTGTTTTTTAAATTCCTCCACATTTTTGAATTTTCCTTTTATGAATTCATGGGTATGAGTTTGACCGAAAATCTTGCCGATTAAAAAAGCGGGAATTTGTTTTTCTTTTAGAAGATTAACTATTTCTTCGTGCTTCTCCTTCTGTTTTTTTCCCAATTCAAACATATCGCCCAGAATTGCCAATTTGTTTCCCGGAAGCATACTCAAGCCCTCCAATGCCGCTTTCATGCTGGTAGGATTGGCATTATATGCATCCAAAATAATTCTCAAATCGTTGATAATCAACAATTGAGAACGGTTGTTTTGAGGAATGTATTTTTCAACTCCATGTTTTATTTCATCGGCCGATAATCCGAAGAAATCACCGATAGCCACCGCTGCACCTAAATTTGAAAAATGAAATTCTCCGAATAATTTCGATTTGATCCGGGTTCCTTTGTATTCTAATTCATTGAAAGGAAAATGTTCTTTTTTGATGAGTTTTACTTGGGCTTCTTTTACCTGATGATAAGTGAATCCGAAACGTTTCAGATTACGAGTATGTTCGATTTGGATCGGATCGTCGAAATTAACAAAAGCCACGCCGTTATTTGATTCGAGAAAACGGTAAAGGGCTGTTTTGGCCTTAATAACGCCCTGCAAATCACCGAAAAATTCCAAATGTGCTTCACCGAAAGATGTAATATAACCGAAATCGGGTTCGGCAATCTTACAAAGCTGTTCCATTTCGCCGAAATGATTGATGCCCATTTCCACAATGGCAATATCGGTATCGGGTTTAATATTTAACAAGGTAAGAGGCACACCAATATGGTTATTTAGATTTCCTTCGGTGGCTGTAACTTTATATTTTTCAGACAGGACATGCCGGACCAGTTCTTTGGTAGTGGTTTTTCCGTTTGAACCGGTGATGGCAATTACAGGAACGGCTAATTTTTTACGATGATAATTGGCTAATTTTTGTAAAGCATCCAAAGTATCATCAACTACAAAAACTTTAGGGTGATTTTTGTATTTTTTGTCGGATGTGACGGCATATACGGCTCCGTTTTCCAGGGCTTGGTTAACAAATTCATTTCCATCGAAACGTTCGCCTTTAAGAGCCCAATAAATTTTACCTTGCAGTTCGTTTCGAGTATCGCGTTCAATACCTTTCGATTCTAAAAATGCCTTATATATTTGTTCAATCATTAATCGTAAATTTGAATGAAGTCTTCGATTTTGTCCACCATTTCCGTGTTACCCACATAAAAGGGAACCCTTTGGTGAAGTTCGGTCGGTTCTATGTCAAGAATTCTACGTGTTCCGTCCGATGCCTTTCCGCCTGCTTGTTCGGCTAAAAATGCCATAGGGTTACATTCATAAAGCAGACGCAATTTACCATTCGGATGTTTGGATGTAGGCGGATAAAGGTAAACACCTCCTTTGATAAGATTACGATGAAAATCCGAGACAAGCGAACCTATATAGCGCGAGGTGTAAGGACGATCGTCCGTTTCTTCTTGGCAATATTTGATGTATTTTTTGATTCCCATGGGGAAGTGAACGTAATTTCCTTCATTAATGGAATATATTTTTCCTTTGGGAGGAAATTTCATATTGGGATGCGAAAGATAAAATACACCGATAGCTGGATTGAGTGTGAATCCGTTTACGCCGTGTCCGGTTGTATAAACCAACATGGTCGAAGTGCCGTAAATTACATAACCGGCTGCAACTTGTTTATATCCGGGTTGCAGAAAGTCTTCCAATGTCACGGGGCTTCCTGCCGGGCTGATGCGGCGGTAAATGGAAAAAATGGTTCCAACCGACACATTTACATCGATATTGGATGAACCGTCTAGCGGATCGATCAAAACCACATATTTGTTCATATTATCACCGTTAATACCTGAAATGGTGATATAGTCCTTTTCTTCTTCCGAAGCGATTCCGCATACTATTTCCCTGTTAATCAACGCCTTAATAAAAAGTTCATTAGCCAGAACATCCAATTTTTGTTGTTGTTCGTCATGGATGTTTGTACCGTCGGCTGCACCGATTACATCAACCAATCCGGCTTTGTTCACATAGTGATTTACAATTTTGGCTGCCAATCGAATGGAATTTAAAAGACTGCTGAGTTCGCCGGTGGAATAAGGAAATTCATGTTGTTTGGCAATAATGAATTCTCCGAGTGTTTTGGGTTCCATATATTGAGTAATTAAAATCTTCCGGTTAATTGAATTTTAAAATTTCTTCCCGGTTCACTTACAGCCGAAGCAAACCGTTTGTAATGAATATCCAACACATTTTCAACGCCTACATTAAGGGTTAAATTGTATGTAAGATAATAATTAAATGATAAATTTAGTATATGCCATTGAGGAAATCCTTCATAGGTTCCTGTCAATGGATTGTATGGACTTTCTTCGATATTATCTATTCCACTTTCTACATCATATTCGTCCAAGGGTTTTTTGGCATTATATTCAAAAAAGGCAATAATTTCAAAAAAATCGTTTTTATATCTTAATTCGGATTGAACCTTTAGAGGTGGAATCGAGGGCATGGGATCGCCGTTTTCCTTAATTCCCTTTAAGTGTCTAATAAATGTAATCCATTTAATATTTTTGAAAGGAGTGACCGATATTCCGATGTCTCCTCCGTATATATTCGCCTTTCCGCTATTCACATTCGCATAAATATCCACCAAGTCGCCGTCATATTGAATTTGTGAAAATCCATTGAGCACATAAGGTTTTCTTTGGATATAATGATTTATAAAATTGTAATATGCATAAAAGTTGATTGTCAACATTTTATTGAAAAAAGATTTTTCCAATCCGAGTTCGGCGGTATAAAGATATTCTGGTTTAAGGTCGATATTCGGAACCAGAAGTTTTCCACGTTTCTCACGAATTTTTCCCACGTCATCTACATTGGGCGAACGGAAACCACTGGCGGCCGAAATACTAATTTTCCATGTGTTAGGTGAATAAATATAATGAAATGTAGGAGTAAGGGCGAAATTATTGATTAATAAACTTTGAAATGGTAAATCCACCAATTGTAAGTTTTTCCATTTGGCCTTTAAAAAGGTTTGCGTTGCCCGCAATCCGGCCATGATTTGGTGTCTTGAATTAAACCGATGTTCATAATCGGCATAGGCGGCTAATGTCATATAGTAACTACCGGCATTCGGATACCGGGTGGGTACATAATAATCGCCAATTTCCTTAATAACCCTGTTGCCGCTAATGACAAGTTTTTTTCCGTAAGCTTTCGATAAAACACGATTATAGACAAATTCCGCTCCGTAACTAAGTTTTGTTTTGGTATTTATCTTAGATGATAGGTCGGCGTTTAGAGTAAAAACATGAACCTTTTCTTTCCGGTATTTACGAATATGCGATGAGAATTTCCTGTAAATTCTGCTTTCTCTTACGAGCTGATAAGAACCGAAAATTTTGGCTTTTTTGAGAAATTTTCTATCGGTTTCATATTCCCATCGCGGAGAAAAGAAAAAGAAATCCATTGGACCGTATTTCCATTCGGCAAATTTTAATTTCCCCTTTTTTCTTTCGGTTAATTTATCAAAACGTGGTATTTCAGATGTAGTGTGAAATTGGGTATTAAAAATCAATGAAGAAGAGGGCGAAATTTTTTTAATGGTTTTATTGAGGAAACCGTATTGTTTGTATCCGGTATTCGGCTGAATACTTAAATCTGCGTTGGGAATGGGGTTGGGATTGTAATAAGTTTTCGAATTATTGGAATATTCTTTTACGATTCCCCAATCTTCGTAACCGTGAAGCCGAAGAGTTCCCATTCGAATGTCTCCGAAACCGGAATAAGTCACGGAACTCAAAGTAGCCCATGTGGGTTTACTAACGTTTAGAGAAAAGTGAAAAGAGGCCTCCTTGTTGGCCGTTCCGAATCGACCGAAAATATTTCCTGTGATCTCTTCTGGATTATTTATTACGGGGGTTTTGGTTATAAAATGTACCACGCCCCCCAGGGCATCGGAACCGTAGATTGATGAAGGACCGTAGATCACTTCCATGCGTTCCAGAATCGGCGTTTCGATAGTAACGGAATTATGCAAATGGCCGGTTCGATAGATGGCATTATTCATACGTACGCCGTCCAATACCAATAATACCCGGTTGGCTTCCAGGCCGCGTATTACGGGACTTCCTCCACCTCCTTGGGTTTTTTGTACACTTATTCCCGGTAATTTTTCCAATGCATCCGGGGCGGTTGAGTTCATTTTTTTTTGTATTTCCCAATGATCCACCACGGCAATTTGGCGCGCTATGTCCTTTTTATCTTTTTCGGAACGTGAAACACTCAATACCACTGTATGAAGCATGGTGAAAGGATGTTGCAATTCAACGCGATATCTGTTTTCAATAATATCTTTTTTTGTGGATTTGACCGTAATATAATTGGGATGGGCAAAATAAATTGTATCATGTGATTTGAATACCTTAATATTGACTTCTCCTTTTTTATCGGTGTGCAAGTAAATATTTTTGTGCGGATTATAAACGGCAACTTTTTTTATTGGTATAAGAGTCTCATAATCAACAACTTTGATCACTTGAGAGTAGGAAAAATCGGTATATAAAATAAAAACTGTTATTAATAAAAGAAATAGTTTTTTTTCATTCATTTTTTTCTTTTTTCATTCATTCAAAAACTTGATGATATATTTTTAAACTTTCCGGCGGATGAAAATTATCCAAATGGAAAGTTAAATAGTTTATCCAAAATTTGGTGAGTTTCTGTCTTTCATATTTCTTTTCCGTTTTGCCTGATATTAAAAATTTTTCAAGGATTTTTCTTTCTTCTTTATTCAATTTTACGACTTTGTTGAAAGCAAAAATTATTCCGTTTTCTTTTTCCTCGGGTAATATTCCTAAGAAAAAAGTGAGATTCTTCAGAAAATGCAAATGAAAATCGGGAAAATACGCTTCCCGGTCCAGCGCCCAAAAGGTTCTTTTTATAAAATCAAATAAATTATTATCCGGGGCCGAAACAGTATTTCGTAAAATTTCGGTCATAAAAAGAGCGATAGCCGATTTCCTCATATCCGTGAATAAGGATTGATAAACAAATAAAGGGGTGGCCGAAGTAATTTTAGGATAAAATTTAATGGATTGAACATATTCTATTTCTAACCAATTTGGGGGGCGGATGAGAATACGCTTTTTGTCTTTCTTCCTATTTTTAGAAGTTATGAAACCGAGACTGGTTTTTCCATGATTACGAGAAAATATATCGACTATATATTGATTATCCTTATATCTCAGGGTTTTTAAAATTAAGACAATATCTTTTTCTTTCTTTGTCATTTAGTTGATTATCAACGTTTTTAAAACCTTCGTATGTGTAGCATCTTTGTCGGTAAGTAAAATCAAATATACACCGCTTGCTACTTTTCTACCTTTAAAATTTCTCAGATTCCAACGTACGGATCCGCCTTTACTTACGGTTTCGTAAACCAAATTTCCTTCAATGTCCGTTATTTTTACATTCAGGTCGCTGATAAGATTACGAATAATAAGATGAGGATGCCGGTGGGTAAGGACCGGATTCGGATATACATAGGCCTTATCCAAGTTTTGCATGGATTCGGTGGCATCGCCTTTAAAGCCGATGAGTCCGTTATCGGTGGAAAAAATCACTAATCCCGTTAACGGGTCCACGGCTATGTCATAAATGGAATTGCCCGGCAAAGGCGAGTTTTGAGAAGTAAATCGGTAAATGGTTTGTTGACCGTCTGGCGAAAAATAAAATACACCGGCCCCTGTAGTACCAATCCATTTGTTATTCGAACCGTCCACTACAATTTCGGTTATTTCGGTATTGAGCAATAATTCGGTTCCTTGATTGTCTTGGCCTTCGAGTTCTTCCAATTCGATAATAATTTTTTCCAATTGGATATCGGGATCGGTGAATGCACGACTCGGATTTCTAAGGATGCGTAAGCCGTTAAGTGTTCCGGCCCAAAGGACATTTTCCTTGTCAATGGCAAGGGCGGTAGTATTAAAAAAGTTTCCTTCGAACGGAAGGTTGTTTCGAGATGTAAGCATCACTGTTTGTTGGGTTTGCGGGTTAAATCCGACAACGCCCATGCTATAGGTTGCAAGCCAAAGGTTTCCGTCTCGATCAAATTCCATTTGAGAAGTTCCATCGTTTTTGGCAAATAACTCGGATGGAGTATATGATTGCCAATGACCTTGTAGGTCGTATTGATGAATGGCTTTTTTGACAAGTCCTTGGGCCATCCACAGATGATTGTCCGAATCAAAAAGCAACGGGCTTATTCGGTAACTGTAATGAACCTGCCCGTCCGGCGTGACGATTGAATCGAACGGAGCATTGGTGGAATCGTATTTTTTATATAAACTCCCGTTACGAAACTCCATTAAACCGCTATGATAGGAGCCGAAAAATACTTGAGATGTGTCTTGTTTGTTTATTTTTACATCGGTAAGCGTAGGCGTTTTGAAGGCATCATAAGGCGTATTGATCCATCGCCCGTCGATGTAATGACTAATGCCCAAATAATCAAGCGGATAGGGATTATAGTAGTCATTATAATCGCCGTAAACCACCCAAATATTGCCGTTGTATGTGTCGGTGGCAAAGGGGCGATTGTATAAAGGAGAATTCGGATAAACGGAAGTATAATTACCCGGAGGTTGAGCCGGAGTTACCAATATACCGTGTTCGCGTGTGCCGATGTATAATTTATTATCTTTGGCTGTAATGGATGTCAGTTTGAAAGCATAATTGTTGCTGATAAAAATTTCGGAATTATTAAATGCCGGATTTAATCTAATGACGCGGTTTTGCAAGCCGATATATAAATAATCATTGTCCGAATCGATATCTTTAATAGTTCCCGGGGCCGTATAAACCGGGATGGTGTGATTGTGATTTATTTCATAAACGGTTCTTCCTTTTATACCGTATAAATTGCCGTTGAATTCCACTAAAAAAGTCCAAATGCCATGATCTATTTGTTTCCAATGCGTAGGGTCGGTTTTTAACGGATCATCTACCTCAATATATTTTATCCCTTGGCCGTGAGAAGCTGCAAAAAGATAATTGTTAAAAATGATTATATCATGAATTTTCAAATCGACTCCGCTTGTGCCGATATAATAGGTATCCGAGAATTCCAATTTTTCCATATCGTAAGTGGTAATTCCGTAACTCATGGCCAAATAAAGCAAATTTTGATGTGAAGCGATTTTAAAGATATATTTGCGTGGTTCGGGAAGAGGTGAAGTAAACAATGCGTTTTCTTGAAAAATTTTATTGTCTTTTTTTAAGATTTCGATTTTTCCGTTTGTATGCGCCAAGAAATATTGACCGGAGGGTTGGTGATAATAAAAGGCGGTTACCTTTTCGCCCGACAGTCCGTCGATAGTGGAAAATTTGGTAAATTCACCGGAATTCGGATTATAAATAAACATGGCATTATCCGTAGCTGCGGTTATGCCGGATTCGTTAATGCTTATGTCTTTTATCGTGGTGTAAGATGTCATATTTACCCATCTTGAATTTGATTGAGCAAAAAGGGAGACTGAGGCCATTATAAGACCGAAAAAACTAATCTTTATTACGAAGTTGATTTTCATACTCTTCCATTAATGGTCTGATGGTTTTTTCCGGAATATCCGTGATGCGAATATACATCAAAGCATCGATACTGTTGTTAAAATTCGGATCCACATTAAACCCGATGATTTTGGCATTTTGTTTTATGTATTGTTTAATCAAAACGGGTAAACGCAGGAAGTTCGGTTCCAATTCGTCGATTAGTTTATCCAATTTATTCAAATCCGCTTGTGTTTTGTCAAATATAAAATCTTTATCGGCATCTTTCAATTTTACTTTAAATTCTTTTCGCGGGTGGATATAAGTGGCCAAAAAAGGATCGTAATAATTGGATTTCATAAATTCTATCATAAGTGCTTTTGAAAAATCGGAAAATTTATCACTAATACTAACGCCTCCGACCAAGTATTTATGATGCGGATATTTAAAAACCGTCAAAATAATGCCTTGCCACAGTAAAAAGAGCGGATAAGGTTTTTGTTGATATTCGGGCACAACGAAAGCCCGTCCGAGTTCAAGTCCGTTTTTAAGCAAATAATGGGCTTCGGGTTCAAAACGGAAAAGCGAAGCAATATAAAAGCCGTCAATACCTCTTTCGCGGTATATTTCTTCTCCTACGCCAATGCGATATGCCCCGGCTATTTTTTTTGCTTTGTCATCCCAAAGAAACAGGTGCTTGTAATATTTATCATATTTGTCCAAGTCTAGCCGGTTGCCCGTTCCTTCTCCTATTTTTCTGAAAGTAACTTCGCGCAAACGACTGATTTCCATCAGAATGTGAGGAATCTCTTTGCTATCGGCGAGATAAACTTCATAATGATTGCGTTTTTTGAGCAATTTATCGTGCCGGCGCAATGCCTTGATTTCGGATTCCAATTTTTCAACCGGAACGGGGTCTATAATTTTTTTCTGACGGCGTTTGAATAATTTGAATTTTTTGGCTTGTGGCGGTTTTTCAAACGGCTTGGCCAAGAGATAAGTTTTTTTTCGAAGAAAATCGCCCAATTCTTTGTAATCTTTGAATTGTTCTTGTTCTTTTGGCGAAATGGGATGGCCGATTCTTACTTGAATGGATTTGCGATTTTTATTAAACAGTTCCGAGGGGAGCCGTGCCGTTCGCAAATAAGGGCTTATTTTCGACAGCCAATAAAATACCCGGCTGTTGCGTGCATGAAAATAAATGGGTACAATCGGTACTTTGGCTTTATAGATTAATTTAAGCATGGCTTCGTCCCAATCTTTATCCACATAAATATTGCCTTCGCGGTAAGTAGAAACTTCCCCGGCGGGAAACAAACCCAAAGGATGTCCGTTTCGAAGATGTAACAAAGCCATTTTTAATCCTTTAAAACTGGATTGTTGGTCTTTACCTTCTTCAAAAGGATTAACCGGAAGAAAAAAATTGGCCAAAGGTTCGATACGCGATAGCAAATAATTGGATAATACTTTGAAATCCGGTCGTTTGTCAAGCATTAATTTTATAAGTAAAATACCATCCAGACCGCCTAAGGGATGATTGGAAATGGAAATAAAAGCACCTTCTTTGGGAATGCGTTTCAAATCTTCTTCGGGAATATAAAGTTCTGCTTCAATTTCTTTCACGATTTGTTCCAAAAATTTTTTGCCGTCCAAATGTTTATGGCGATCATAAAAATCATTAATGCGTTTGAGTTTTAATATATGCAATAAGATATAACCGATGAAAGTAGCCAACCATTGGGGTCGTTTGAAAGGAAGAATCGAAGCAATATCTTTGGCGGAGATAAGACTCATTGAGCAAATTTAATCAGTCAATTTAAGTATTTTTCCAATATATTGACTATTTTTTCACTGGCACCGGTACGATTCCGAACAAAATCCGCAGCAATTCGACCCGCTTGGACTAATTTATCATCAGTCAAATCATTTAAAATCAACGATTTAAGTTCGTTTTCCGAATTTATCGAAAAGCCACCGCCAAGTTTCAGCAATTCAATGGCTTCATTGAATTTTCGGTATTTCGGGCCGAAAATAACCGGCACACCGTACACGGCGGCTTCCAGTATGTTATGGATTCCTTTTCCGAATCCACCGCCCACATAGGCCGCTTCCGTATATCGATATGCGAATTTGAGCAATCCCATCACGTCGGCTATAAGGATACGGGCATCACGATCGCCGGAACCGTACGTAGAATAAAGGGCTGTTTTGACGGGCGATTTTTTTAATAATGCATTAATATGTTTGGGAGTTGGTTCATGGGGGATGATTAGAAGTTTCCAATCCCGGGCAGCCGGATTGGTTATAAAATTCAGAAGCGCATTCTCATCCGGCGGCCAAGTGCTTCCGGCCGTTAATAGTTTGGAGTTTCCTTTAAAATCCGAAATTACAGGCAATTCGGATTTGTGATCAAGAAGCTTAAAAACCGTATCGAACCGGGTGTCTCCGGTAACGTGTACATTTTTAAATCCGTATGTTTGAAGAAGTTTTGCGGATTTTTCGTCTTGCACGAAAAAAGCCGTAAACGCCGATAACGATTTTTTGAGGAAACTTTGACGAAAAACACTTTGATTTTCCCGAAAGATACCCGAAACGAGGAAAGTAGGAATTTTTTTTTGATGAAGCGTATGAAGAAAATTCGGCCAAAATTCATATTTGATAAATAAAGCCGCCGAAATATTGGTTTTTTCAAGAAAATAAGTGGCATTTTTACGGGTATCCAAAGGTAAATACAACACATAATCGGCCGGTGTTTTGTTTTGGGCGAATCTATATCCTGAAGGTGAAAAGAAGGTGAGTATCAAGGGTCTATCCGGATATTTTTCCTTAAGTTTTTCCATCACAGGTTTGGCTTGTTCGTATTCGCCGGCCGATGCCGCATGAATCCATATTCCACCCGGTTTGATTGGTGTGCGGGCAAGAGTTTTTTTCCAGTCCTTTCGCTCCCGGAAAAATTCTCCCGTTTTGCCGGGTAATAGGGCCAACCATGGAGTAGTTATATCGACTGCACGAACTGTAAGGTCGTAAAGGGCTTTTTTTACCGACATTTTACAACAGATTTTTCAATTCGATGAGCCGGCGTATGGTAGGGGCCACTGTGGCGGGTAAGTTTTCTTTGCCTTCCGGATCAAAAAGAATGGCTTGCATCCCGGCATTGATGGCCCCCAGCACATCGGATTTTAGACTGTCGCCTATCATCAAACTTTTGTGCGGAACGGTTCCTGCCTTTTCAAGGGCATGCCGATATACCACGGGATGTGGTTTGAGTTCCCCGGTTTCTTCGCTTACGGTAACAGTTTGAAAATAAGGAGATAAGCCCGAATTTTCTATTTTTCTATATTGTACTTCAAAAAAACCGTTGGTAATCAAATGCAACGGATATTTTTCGACTAAGTAATTCAATGTCTCCATTGCGCCCGGAAACAAAACCGTGCCTTCGGCCAGAAAATCCAAGTAACGATCGGCCATGCGTAGAATTTCATCCGCAGGAAAATTAAAACCCAATTGATCCAAGGTGGCCTTGAGCCGGATGATTTTGACTTGTTCTTTGGTATAAAGGCCGGCGGAATAGTTTTCCCATACCTTTCGATTGATTGGATGATAAATCTCTGCAAATTTTTCAAACGGGACTTCGATGTTTTCTTCGGCAAGCAGTTTTTTATATGCTTCGTCCGAGTTGGTTTCAAAATCCCAAATCGTATGGTCCAAGTCAAAAAATATGTGTTCCGGTTTATTTTGCATATTCTTCCAATAATTTGATATATACGTTCGACCAATTTTCCCATTCTTCGAATTCCGAAAGGATGGAGTTATGAAATACCGGTTGAAAATAGCCGCCGGTTTTCTTGATTTGGTCACCTATTTCTTTTAGTTTTTGCAATGCACGGTTCGGTGATAATTTCTCGATAAAGTTGAGTTGATAATCCGTGATGACAATGGGATGAACGGTCAGGTCGGTAGGTTCTTCGTTTTCCAAATCATAAAAAGGATAGGGGAATGCCGTAGAAGCCCGGTAACCGCTATGCTTGGGATAACCGCATGAAAAATCTTCTTTGAATTCCAATTTATAAAGCAATTTATAGGACAGGGGAATTTTCTGTCGGTAATAATGAAAATGTACTTTTTCGACGGGTTTATGAATGAGATTTTCCAAGGATTGACGTTCTTTTTTTATCTTTTTTTCATCATAAGAATGATGATACGAAATCATTAATCCTATATCCGAATAGTCGGCCATGGTTTTAATAATTCGGCGGTAAGCGGGGCGGGTAAGGGAAATATTATGATCGAAATCGGAAAAAGAGCCGACAAGAAAAAAACTAATTAGCGGATGACTATATTGCTTTTTTAATGCGATAATTTTATAAAAAGTATCGTAAGGATCGCGTTTCTTGGTAAAAATAAAAATCAAACGACGCATGAGGTTTTTGAATTGCAAATGAAATAGATTATCCGCCATGCCGCCTATATGCCGGATGAGCCCTTTATGTTTAAATAAATGGGAAATGCTGACATTTAGCAAAGGGCGAAAATAAAAAACAGGTGGCGGAAAACGATATGCCGGATTTTGTGCTTCAAAAATACGTTTGAATTTTTCTAACCAGATGTCAATCAACGGTTTGTCTAAAAATCCATAGCGGTAGGCCAAACTTTGTTTATAGGAAAATCGGTCGTGTTCGTCAGTGTCTTTAGTAAGATATTCTTCATAGCGGCTGATGAGAAAAAAAGCGGCCGAAAGTAAATCGAAAGGAATGCTGGCATTTTCATTTGTGTGAAAAATTACAGGCAAATCGTCCCATTTTCCCGGCATGATATTTTGTGGGCGGATACCTTTTTCGTGCAGTAATCCGGCATCATGGATATGAAATTCATTGGCCAGCCGTGCACGGGTATAGGAAAATTTGGGGCCGTTGTAGGCCACAAATTCTTCTAGTTTGGTAGTGAACCGGTAAGGTACATTTAAGATGCGGAATATAAAACGGAACGTATAAAGCATACGTGCATTGAGTTGATTCACATATATCAGGATGCTGTTTTCCATTATCCGCCGGTGATACTTAGGTTCAAATTTAAACTAATTTTTTGAATGGCTATGCAGGATAATAAACAAAAATTTCTTCAAATAAGGATGAGTGAATATAGTGGCATTATAAATTTTTGGAAAAAGCACTTACCGTAAGTAAATTATAATTTTTTTAACTTTAGGTACTCTAAAAAATTAATAATGAGAAAAGTAATATTGTATATAAATATTTTAATATTTTACTGTTATTACTCGATATTTATTTTTTTGCAACAGGAAAAATTAAATTTCTTTCCTTTTTGCTCATAGGAATCGCATTAATATTGAATATGCTTATTTTATTAATGAATAGGAAAGAGGAGAATAGGTAAAATATACTTCCGGACCATATTTTCGAAGAAAACGATTTTTATGGAGTAAGAATACTTAATTAGTCGGTGCGATGGTTCATGCCAATTCATATCCGGCAAAGAAAACAGGTATTTTTCCGTTAATTAATTTGTAGGAAGCAATGGGTTTTTTGGCGAAATATTTCTGCAAGGGTTCGGGCGTGAGCAACCAAGCGTTGGACCAGCGAAAGTTTTCGTTGAGATGCCGGACAATTTTTCGGTAAAATTCTTCGCGGTTTTTAACCGGAAGGCGCTTATCATAAGGCGGGTTAAATAACAGGGTAACGGGTCCGGGAATTTTGCGGGTATCGAAAAAGTCTTTTACTTCCAATCGGACAAAATCTTCTACGCCTGCGTTTTTGGCGTTTTTCAATGCCTTTTCAATCATGGCGGGATTGTTATCGTAACCGATTATCTCTATTAAATCGGTGGGTTCTTTAATGCGGTCGAGCAAACTTTTCCTGATCAAATTATATAAATCCTTATCAAATCCATGCCAGTGCATAAAGGCAAATTCATCCCGGTAAATATTGGGCGGTATATTGGCAGCCAGCAAGGCGCCTTCAATAGGTATGGTACCCGAGCCGGTCATCGGGTCAATCAAATGGGTGTCACCGTTCCAACGTGCCAGACGGATTAATCCCGCCGCCAAAACTTCATTGAGCGGCGCAAAGCCGGTTTCTTCCCGGTAGCCGCGTTTAAAAAGCGGATTACCCGAACTGTCGAGCGATATGCTTATTTGATTGCGAAATAAATGCAGATTAATAATTATTTCGGGCTTGTCTTTGTCCACATCCGGACGGTTGCCGTAACGGTCGCGGAATCTGTCCACTACGGCGTCTTTCACTTTTTGGCTGATAAAACGTGTATTTGGAATCGTATCCAGTTCTCCGGACACATGAAAATAAATTCGTTTTCGGGAATGGAAAAATTTTTCCCATGGCACGTCGTAAACTTTGTTATACAGGGCTGCCACCGATTTTATGTTACGCAAATGTGCGATAGGTTTAAGGATCCGGATGGCCGTTGCCAATTTCATATTGGCTTTATACATAAATCCCTTATCACCGTAAAATTCAACCGCTCTGATAAGTTCACGCGGTTTTTGTCCACCCAATTCCAGCACTTCTCTCTTCAATACCCTTTCCAACCCTTTGAAGGTGGTGGCTATCATTTTGAAATTTTCCTGCTTCATTCTATTTTGACTTTTTCCCCTAGGAATTTAGGTTTCGTTCCGGTGAGCAAATCCCATGTGGCTTTGGCTCGGGCTCCGGCTTCGCGTAAAATGATTTTGAATTTTGAAAATCCTTTTACGGGCCGCGTTCGAACCCCTTCCACATAAATTCCTTTGTTTCTTCCGATAAAGATAGCCCTTTTTATGTGAAAATCCTGTGATATAACCAACAAACTGTCCAGTCCGAAAATTTCTTTTGCTCGTACCATGGAATCGTATGTTCGGAATCCGGCATAGTCCAAATAAATCTTATCGGCCGGAATACCTTTTTTGATTAAATCGTTTTTCATTCGGAGCGGTTCGTTGTAATATTTCGAAGAATTGTCCCCGCTGATAAGAATATTTTTGATTTTTCCTTTTTTGAATAATTTCGCCGTGGTTTGAATCCGGTATTTGTAGTAAAGATTTTCGCGATTTTCGCGGGTGTATTTTGATGTGCCCAAAACTAAGCCGGTTTTAAAATTATCAAAATCGTCATCCGGATTGTGTACATGAGGAGCCGAATAAATTTCAATAAAAAAATAATTTGCCGCCAATAAAACAATTAGCAGAATGAAAAAAGTGATTAAATATCCCAATAATTTTTTAATGGTTTTCAAGGCAAATTAAATTCCAAGTATTTTGGCATTCACTTCAAATACACTTTTAATATCAATCGTGTAATCTTGCGTGATTAATTGATCGGTTGTAACTCTCAATCGCAAGTTAAAAGAATCGGTTTTGATATATTCCTGAAGATCCGAGCCGGTGGTTTCCAATATAATTTCATTGCCGATGCTGTCCGGAATGTTGTTTAACCACGCGATTTTTATTTCGGGTAATCCGTCGGCGGAAATATAAATTTCTATATCCGAAAGAAACGAAAAATCTCCGTTGACCGGGTCGGTGATTTTTACTTTTAATTCTTTTAAATGAATTTCTTCAATCAGGTCTTTATGCGTATTATGATTTTCAAAAGTGTGATTGGATTCCGTTGTGATGGAAGGTAGCGGAATATCCATGGGCAGATTCAATGAAACTCTGGCCGGAATAACCGCTTCGGTATGATAAACTATGTTAAATTTCGTATATTCGTCTAATTTATTGCAAGCCAAAAAAAGGTTAAGAAATATAAGTAATGCTAAAAATTTTCTCATTTTAAAAAATATTATATATTGTGGGAGGCAAATTTACAAAATAATATTTATTCATGTTTTTAACTGAAGATTTTTTATATTTTGTATGGAAAAATGCATTATTCGAAACTCGTGATTTGCTTGACGATAACGGCGAACGGATAAAAATTTTATTTCCGGGTTATAGAAATGACGGTCCGGGTCCCGATTTTACGGAAGCTAAAATAAAAATAGGCGAACAATTATGGGTGGGAAATGTGGAAATTCATCTAAAATCTTCCGATTGGTATGCCCATCACCACGAAACCGATAAAAATTACGATTCGGTAATCTTACATGTAGTGTATCAACATGATATGCCGGTTTTTAACACACATGGGGTGCGCATCCCCGCCTTGGAATTGAAAGATAAAATTTTCTCGCAGGTATCCGATAAATATTTGGCATTACAATCTTCGGAACATGCGCTAAAATGCAGTCCTTTTTTACCTGATTCGGATTTGCGATGGACCAAATGGAAAGAGCGTTTATTTATCGAAAGATTGGAAAGTAAAGTCCGGGATATCCACCGGTTGCTCGACGAAAATATTAATGATTGGGAACAAGTTTTGTTTATGATGTTGCTTCGTTATTTCGGCATGTTGCATAATACGGACAGTTTTTTACAAATAGCCAAAAATGTAGATTTTAAGGTTTTTAGAAAATATTTGGAACGCCCGCATTTTTTAGAAGCGTTATTAATGGGTGTGGCGGGTATGCTGGATGAAGTGGAAATTCAAGACGATTATGTGCGTGAATTGGTTTCCACTTATCATTTTTTGCGCCATAAACATCAGTTGAAAAATATCGATATCCCGATTACACACGGTAGAATGCGTCCGGCGAATTTTCCCGCCGTCCGGCTTAGTCAATTTGCCATGTTGTATCATCGTCATGCCCAATTGTTTGAAAAATTAATGCATGCCGAAGAGTTATCCGAATTACAAAATCTTTTACGGGTTTCCGTTTCTTCTTATTGGGAATCGCATTATTTTCCCGGAAAAGAAAGTAAAAGGCGTAAAAAGATTTTAGGAAAATCATTTATTAACTCATTGATAATCAACGTTATTTTACCTTTTCGTTTTGCTTATGCCAAATACTTGGCCGATGAGCGGAGTTTGGAAAAAAGCATTCAGCCCGCAAGTGAGTTGCCTGCCGAAAACAACCGGATTGTGCGATTATTTATAGCATCCGGTTTAGCGGTCAGGCATGCGGGGGAATCACAAGCGGTTGTGCAGTTATATAAAAATTATTGTACTCAAAATAATTGCATAAATTGCGCTATCGGAAAAAATATACTTTCCCGTGCGAACAATTGATAAAATACGCTTGGCTTTCGAACGATACGGATTCGATGTTTCTTACCGGCTTGCCAATAAATTGGGGGTGCCGGCCAGAAATGTGCGTTTGTTTTTTATTTATTTATCCTTTCCTACCCTCGGTTTGTCATTTCTTTTGTATATTTTGTTGGCTTTTGCCTTGCGGATCAAAGATTTTTTTATTAAAAAAAGGCCATCTGTATTTGATTTATGAAAAAGATATTTAAATATAATTTATACCGGGCGGCATTGATGCTATTTTTAGTATTGCTCACCGGTACAATCGGTTATCACTTTATCGAAGGATTTTCATGGATTGATTCGCTCTACATGACCATGATTACCATTACTACCGTCGGATTCGGTGAAGTACAACCATTGAGTTTGAACGGAAAAATCTTTACCATTATCCTGATTATGTTCAGTATTTTGGTCTATGCCTATTCCTTTACTATCCTAAGTGAATTTATTTTGGAAGGTCATTTTTTTAAAAATTTAAATCGGCGTCGTATGAGAAAAAAAATAGCACAACTTCGCAATCATGTTATTCTAATCGGTTTGGGAAAACATGGTAAGGAAGCATATAAAAATTTAAAACAAAACGAGAAAACCGTAGTAGTACTTGAAAAGGATCACAGCAAAATAGAAGCATTGGAAGACAAGTTGGATTATTATTTGGAAGGTGATGCCACGCGGGATGAATTATTGATAGATGCGGGCATAAAAAATGCCGCGGTATTAATTTCCACTTTACCCGAGGATGCCGATAATTTGTTTATTATTCTGTCGGCACGCCAACTGAATCCCGACATTCGGATTATTACTTTGGCCGCCGACGAAAATACCGAACGTAAACTGAAACTTGCAGGTGCCAATCATGTGGTGATGACCTATCGTATCGGTGGAGAATATATGGCTTCTTTGGTTACCTCGCCCGAATTAATCAACTTTTTGCGCTTGCTTTCGGTCGAAAATCCCGAGCATGACCATTTAATTGAAAAAATCAGCGTAAAAGAATTGCCCGACGAATATAAAAATAAAACCTTGAAGGATTTGGACCTTCGCCGAAAAACAGGCGTCACGGTAATCGGATTTATTACGCCCGAAGGAAAATATATCATTAATCCGCCGGCCGAAACGGTTCTGACCGACGGGGCTTCCATTATTGTGTTGGGCCAACCGGAACAGATCGAGGCCTTGAACCGGTTGTTTCATATCGCCCGGAATTAATGAATTTTATTTCTTCGTTTCTCCGCTCGAATTGTTAAGTGCGTCAAGTAATTCGTCGGTGATGTCTTTATCTTCCTTCCCGTATGCCACGCCGGATAATTCGGTTCGCGAAAAGATATAGGTGAAATTATGCGATTTTCCGTATTCTTCAATAAATTTCTTTAATTTTTCCGATGCTTCCTCCGAGGCCTTTTCAAATTCTTGTTGAAGTTGTTGGGCTTCTTGTTGTTGCTGTAATCCGATACGTTGTTGTTCGGCCATAAATTCATCATAAAGTTTTTGGGCTTTTTTCGGATTCATCCGTCCGGCTTTGGCAAGGAATTTTTGATATTCTTGCTGAAAAGCCCTGCCAATACTGTCGTATTTTTTGTTAAATGCTTCTTCTTTGGCTTTAAATTCCTCTTTGATATTTTTCATCACATTGTATTCTTCTACCACTTTGTTTAGGTCTATAAAAGCGGTTTTTTCGGCCTTTTCACAGGATGACAAACCGAGGAGCAAGGCCACTAAAATAATAATCGAATTTTTCATAACATCAAATTTTTGCCCCAAAGATAATAAAAAAGCGCCCCGAAAGGACGCTTAGTTTTTGATTTTTTATAAAAATAAAAGTTACGTGCGTTTCTTTTCTTTGTTTTTTCGCAATCTTCGTTTAAGTACATCGTAAACCAAGTCGGTGGCTTTTTCAAAGGTTTCCGCATCTCTGCTTACCACCAAACTATTTCCGCTTACGTGTACTTTAACTTCCACTGTTTTGTTCATTTTTCCGGTATTATTTACCTTCAAATAAACATCCGATTCAACAATACTGTCGTTGAATTTTTCCAAGCGATCCAGTTTTTTCTGAATCAAAGCCAATAATTTTTTATCGGCATCGAAATTAACGGCATGAAAATGAATTCTCATAATATATGGATTTAAGTATAAATAAATATAATTATTTTTTTCGACTTCTCGGGTGAGATTCCCGGTAAATTTTTTTTAATTCGCCCAGTCCCGAGTGCAAATAATGTTGGGTGGCGGCAAGTCCCGAATGTCCGAGCAATTCTTTAATCGTATTGAGATCGGCGCCCCGGTTCAGGATATGCGTAGCAAAACTATGACGAAGCATGTGCGGACTTTTCTTTTCTTTACTACTAACCGCGCTGAGGTAGCGATTGATGAGCCGGTGGACAAACATTTCGTAAATTTTTTTTCCCGAATTGGTGAGAAAAAAAGGACTTTCTTTAGCCAATCCTGGCCATTTTTCCTCTTTGAACCGGCGATAGGTGAGCAAAGTTTCCATTAAATCGGGGAGCATGGGCACAAGCCGTTCTTTATGGCCTTTTCCTAAAATACGAATCACGCCGTTGTCCCAATCGAAGGATTTTTCAGTAAGGGAAATTAATTCGGCACGCCGCATGCCCGTATCGTAAAAGGTTTTGATGACGGCATAGTCACGCCAACCTTCGAAATTATTTTCAAATAAAAAATCATCGAGCAGGCGTTTCATTTCGGTTTCGGATAAGGGAACGGATTGTTTTTTTCTTACCTTGAGTCCGGGAATGCCGGTGGTAGGGTTGCTTTTAATAGTTTCGGTTTTGAGCAGGAATTTGTAAAAACTTCGCAGAGCGGTTAATTTTCTGTTTACCGAACGAGGTTCCAGTCCTTGCGAAGACAGGTACACAATCCACCGGCGGATATCTTTGGAACCGGCATTCTTCAAAGTTTTGCCGTAAATTTCTTTTAAAAAAGATTCAAATGATTGTATATCAACGCGATAGGCGTCAATTGTTTTTTCCGAATAGTTTCTTTCTTTATGTAAATATGTGCAGAATTTGTCGATTAGCATAAAAAGAAAAAAGTATAGCCCAATATACGAAACCGGGCCATACTTTTCAAGTCTTTTGTAGTGAAACGGAATTTATTCTTCCATTGCACGTTTGAGTTCACGATAGCGCGCACGCAACAATTGTTGGCGTCTTTTTTCCGAAGGTTTGGTATAATGCATACGTTCGCGAATTTGTTGCATCATCTTTACCTTGTTGAATTTACGTTTAAAACGTTTCAACGCGCGATCAATGGACTCTCCTTCTTTTACAGGTATTATTAACATATCTTTACACCTCTTTTTCGGGGGCAAATATAGAAATATTTTTTTATATACCTTTTATTTCCATCAATAAAATTAAATTTGAATTTAGCGAGAAAGAGAAATAGATGACAGTATGAAAAAATGAAACCGGATTTTTATGGAAGATAATTGACAAATTTCGACTAAAATCGAAAAATGTTATAACAATTTTCGGTTTGAATCGAAAAATGTTAGGTTTTTTGGGTAAGGTTTACTTGTGAGTAAATTTCATGGAATTTTGTAACGGATTTTACTTGTAAGTAAATTTTGCAGAACTTTACCCGGAAATTTCCGGCCGCTTGTTTCAAACACCTATGAATCAATTCGAATTAACATCCTTAATCAAACAAAAAGCACTCGAACTCGGTTTCGACAGCGTGGGCATTGCGCGGGCGGAATTTTTGGAAAACGAAGCGCCGCGCTTGGAAAATTGGTTGGCCAAGGGCTACCATGACAAGATGAAATACATGGAAAATCACTTCGACAAGCGCTTGGATCCGCGTAAGTTGGTCCCGGGTGCCAAGTCGGTGGTGGTGGTGATGCACAATTATTATCCCAAGGAAAAACAACCGGAAAACACCTATCAAATTGCCAAATATGCCTATGGCGAGGATTATCATTACGTACTGAAACGCAAGCTATATCAATTGGTGGATTTTATTCGTGAACAGGCGGGCGACATTGCCTTCCGCGTGTTTACCGATTCGGCGCCGGTATTGGAACGCGAATGGGCGCGCCGCGCGGGATTGGGATGGATCGGTAAAAATTCCTTGCTCTTGCAACCGGGCAAAGGTTCGTTCTACTTCATCGCCGAAATCATCACGGATTTGGAATTGGCTTATGACACACCGACTTTGTTCGACCGCTGCGGAAGTTGTACGCGCTGCGTGGATGCTTGTCCCACGCAAGCCATTTTACCGGACCGCCAAATCGACGCATCGCGGTGTATTTCCTACCTGACCATCGAGCTGCGCGATGAAATACTACCGGCCGAGTTCAAGAGCAAATGGAACGATTGGATTTTCGGGTGTGATATTTGTCAGGACGTGTGTCCCTGGAACCGTTTTTCACTTCCGCATACCGAACCTGCCTTCGACCCGCCGCCGGACCTTCTTCAAATGACCCGCCGCGACTGGGAAGAACTCACCAAACCGGCTTTTAAACGCCTCTTTAAAAAATCCGCCGTCATGCGGACGGGTTATAAAGGATTGATGCGGAATATCGGGTTTTTACGGAAGGAAAAATAAGTCAGGAATATTCAAGAGTAAAAAAATAATCAGTCTCCTACCGGAAATGTTATAGTAGAAAAAATCTCAACGCCTTCGGGACAAATCCCAAATCCGGAAAAGTTCCAAAATCCAATAGTCTTTCCGTACCAAAATCCCATTTTCCAATAGTTTTTCGGGACAAAAGTACCGGAATTTATGGGTTTCTCTACTTTATAATTCTTCCTCATTATAAAACAATTAGCAATATAATTTTTTTTATTACTTTTAACAAAAGTAAAATTATATTGTTATTTTTTAGAAAATATCCTGCTTCTGTTTTGCTTATTTTCTGGTTAATCGGGCTGATTATCTCGGATTTTACGCATTGGAATGAAAAATTTGTATTCGTTCTTTCGACACTTGTATTAATTTTATCGGTTATTACGTATTTTATCGGCTTAAAAAGACGTATTTTTGCTGCCTATTTTATCCTTTTATCAATTCTTTTGTTTTTTCTTGCAGGAAATTTATACGGAGAATTGCATCAAATCGATAAACATCACAAGCATGTTGTCTCTCAATTACCCGCCGATGTGTTGGAAATAAAATTCCGGATCAAAAAGCAATTGCCCGGTACGGATTACTATAGGCGCTATGTAGCGGAAATTCGCGAAGTAAACACCAATCCCATCGAATTTAAAGTACTATTGCAAATACAGAAGGACTCCGCTTTTTACCCTTTTCCCGGTAGAGAATATATTTATCACCCTCAACCCGGTGAATGGCGCGACCTGCCACCACCTTCTTTGCCTTTCGGATTCGATTATAGTCATTATTTAAAATCACATGGGATTTACTACAAATTGAATCTTAAATATTCTTCAAATGTCAAAACCGGCCATGCTTTTTTTCCGGGACCGGTCAGGTATCGCACGAAGATTAGAGAAGGAATCTTTCACTCGATGAACGATAGTCTTTCCGCCCGGATTCTTTCTGCATTGTTGTTGGGTGAGCGTTATTTATTAGACCGGGATATTAAACATTCATTTGTGAATGCCGGGGTGGTTCATGTATTGGCAATATCCGGTTTGCATGTGGGAATCTTACTTCTTTTTTTACGCATAATGTTTAGGCCATTCAGGCGTAAAAAGTTGATTTACAACCTTTTGATTATAGGTATTTTGTGGTTTTATGCGGCTTTAATCGGCTTTCCGGTTCCCGTTACAAGGGCGGTTTTAATGTTTTCCTTGTTTCAAATCGGTTACGAATTAAAGCGCCGGACCTCGCCTTATTATATCTTGCTTTTATCGGGATTTTTAATATTGCTTATTGCTCCCCGTTCATGGAAAGATACCGGTTTTTTGTTAAGTTTTACAGCGGTTTTATCGATTTTAATTTTTTATCCATTCTTAAAGCGGATTTATTATCCGCATAGCAAAACGGGACGTTATTTGATAGATTTGGTATATGTTTCCATAGCGGCGCAAATCGGACTTCTTCCTTTATTGTTTCTTTTCTTTCACCGGTTTTCTTTCGGATTTTTATTTGCCAATTTATTGGTCATTCCCTTGGTAACCATTATTTTGATCACGGGATTTTTAATGCTGCCTTTTTGGGCCATGGGCATTCGCATTCCGCCCGTAACATGGATTTTGACCGAATCAATCGATTGGATGTTGCTTGTCATAAACCGGATTTCCGCTTGGGATTTTTTGATTTTCGAAAATATTTATTTTTCTCCCTGGACGGCCTTGGCGCTTGGTATATGGATTTATGCTTTGTATGTGATTTTAAAGGAAGGAAGAAAAGGGTTATCTAAATTTTTAGTGGTTTTATGGTTGGGAGCGATTTTTTTATTTGTGGACAAATACCGGCGGACGGTCAGGCAACAAGTGGTTTTAAGCTTATACCATTATCAGCCGGTGATTGACCTGTTAAACGGTGAAAAATTATCGGTATATTCGGATACCTCCATTCATCGAAATCATTTTGAAAATTATAAAAAATACTTGGGCGTCACGCAAATAAAAAAACATGAGTTTCCAAGGATATTCGATATATCCGGTAAAAAATATTTCTTAATAAAAGAGAGTTTCCCGGATTCGTTGTTATTTTTTAAAACGGACGTACTTATTTTACAAAATTCGCCACATATTAATTTGGATTTATGGTTAAATCGTTTGAAACCGCAAGAAGTGGTGTCGGCGGGGAACAATTATAACTATCTCAAGCGTCGATGGGAAGAGAGTTGCCGAAAAAGAGGAATTGAATATACCGATTTGACGCGAGAAGGATATAAAATTTTATACCGTTCGAAATGATATATGCAATGATATAAAATTCCGTTGAGGAAAAAATGATTTCTTTTACTTAAATTTGATTATAAACTTTATTTATGAAACGTTTTTTGTTAATTATATTTATTTTAAAAGTTTTCTTTTCTTATACCCAACAATTGCCTCCCGGCATCAAATGGTATGAATTACAAACCACTCATTTGCGCATTATATATCCTGCACATTTAAAAAACCAAGCGTTATATACCGCCCGTTATATCGAACATTATCATCACCGGATCGTGCAACCTCATTCCGGAAAAGTCAAGAAAATCGCGTTAATTTTAAATCCTTATACAGCCGTTCCGAACGGTTATGTAGGAATGGCGCCGCGCAAATCGGAATGGTATTTACAACCTCCGGCCGGATTATTTTTCGGTGGGGAATCATGGTTAAAAACCTTGGCCAATCATGAATATCGTCATGTGGTTCAAATAGATGTAACAAACCGCGGTTTTGTAAAACTCGGTCAATTGTTAGGAGGCGGATACGGTCAATTGGCTACAAGTTTTCTTATTTATCCGATGTGGTATTTTGAAGGTGACGCAGTGGATACGGAAACCCGCTTGTCTCAGGCGGGTCGAGGGCGTTCGGGCGGATTTGCCATGCCTTTTTATATGATAACAAACGAGTATGACAAGAAAAATTTGAATTATTATAAACTCTATTTCGGTTCATATAAACGTTATTATCCTTCTCATTATCATACCGGATATTACCTTACGCGTCATATCAAGCGGCAATACGGAGATAGTATCTGGAACAAAATTGTAAAATCGGCGGCATGGTTTCCTTTGCCCGGGGGTTTTCAATTGAGTTTGTATCGTAATACCAAAAAAACATATAAAACCCTCACATACAACGTTTTGGAACAATTCAAAAATCGAGATTCACTGCTTACATCCGGTGAATCATTGGATTTAATAAAGCGTAAACGTAAAATTTTTGCGCACGAGTTGTTTCCGGTTTTTACTTCACCTGATACACTTTTGTTTTTACATTACGGGTTTGAGAAGACGCCCGCTATTTATTTGCATGATTTTTCAAAAGGAGAAAACCGAAAAATAGTTTCCATTCCCGCTTATTATTTTTCGGCTAATAAGAAATATATCGCTTGGACAGAGTTTCGTCCGGATACGCGTTGGTCCGACCGGATTTATTCTCGGGTTCGGGTCTTCGACCGGCAAACGGGAAAACAATTTTATTTAACCGGCGCAGGTAAATATCAATCACCCGTATTGAGTAAAACCGATGAAGATATATTGGCCGTAGTGCGATATGATTTGGATTTGATACCGCATTTGGAAGTTTGGCAAGTTCCCCGGCAAGAAAAAATTAAGGATTTGGTGTTTCCGCAATTTGAGAGCATACGCCATCCTTCTTTTGTTTCGGGAGATTCTTTGAGGTTGATATTCAACGGCTTGGTTCAAGGACAGGGAACCGGTACATTTATTACCGATACAACGTCCAAAAAGCCGGAAGAAATATTTCCGCCGGTCATGGAAAATTTGAATTATCCGCAATTATACGGTGATTATTTATTGTTTCAGAGTGATCCGTCGCAAAAAGATGTGCAAATTTATTCATACCATATCCCCACCCAAAGACGCTATCAATTGACGCATGCCAAATATGGGGTGAAAACCTTTTCGGTATGGCAGGATACTTTATATTATTCGGTTTATTCCCCCGGTGGCTTTTTTATGGTTAAAAAGAAATTAACTACTGACAATCTCCCGGTGATGAAAGATTGGCAACCCCGCAAAGAGGCGGATGGGATTGCAAGCGAGTTTCCTGATACCGTTTCCTATAAAATTAAAAAGTTTAATCATTTGAAATCCTATTTCAATCCGCATTCATGGGCTTATTTTGCTTTTCCCGAAAATGATTCCGTGATATCCGCATCGGTAAATGTGATGATGAATGATGTGTTGGACGAGTCGTCTATTTTATGGGGTGCTTCAATAAATAGTGCAGGCGACAGGAATATTTTTGCCCGTATGGAATGGCGGCGTTATTATCCGGTTTTGGGGTTGGAAGCAAATGCCGTTCAATTACGAAATGATTCACTTCATTTTTACGGAATCCATTCTTATATAAAATTGCCCTTGAATTTCTCTTCGGGTAATTGGTCCAGGCATTTTACGCCTGAAATAAAAGTTTCCTATTTTACTCGAAACGGAGACAATTATTTTCCTTATGAATTTTCATTTGGTTTTTCGGCTTATCGGCACCGGGCTTTCCGGCATGTCGGTTCGAGATTTGCATACGGTTTGTCCGGCACATATACGGCCGAAAGAGAAACTGTATCGGAATTCAAACGGGCGGCAGGTTTTTTGCACTTGCCCGGACCGGGTCGAAACGATTATGTGAGATTCCATTTCGGAACGGAAGAACGAACGGGAAATTTTCATTTCGGAAAAGTTTTGCGACCCGTAAGAGGCAGCAAATATTTTTTGACATATCGTCATTTGACATCGGCCGGTCTGACTTATCACGCGCCGTTGGCCTATCCCGAAACGGGATGGTTTCGAGTCGTGTATTTAAAACGTTTACGTTATAAATTATTTGTGGATTTGGCAGTAGCGGACGGCACTAATTTTCAATCGGCGGGATTGCAATTAATCGGCGATTGGAATCTGTTGGGCATTAAATATGATTTTCCGGTCGGTTTACAAGTGGCGTATGTGCGGCCGTTTGACCGGTGGACTTTTAATTTGGTGATAATGAACATTATTCTTTAGTATTTTTCTTATGTTCGTTCCACCAATTATCCATTTGTTCCAAACTTAAATTTTTGATATGAGTGCCCGACTTTTCCGCTTGTTCTTCAATATATTCGAAGCGTTTTTTGAATTTTTTATTGATGCGTTCCAATGCGGTTTCCGGATTGATTTTTAGGAAACGGGCATAATTGATCAATGAAAATAATACATCGCCCAATTCTTCTTCCATTTTTTTCTTATCGCCGCTTTTTACCGCTTCGTCCAATTCTTCCCATTCTTCGGTTACTTTCTTTTTCACTTCTTCGGGATTGTTCCAATCGAAGCCCACTCCGGCTGCTTTTTCTTGCATTCGCATGGCTTTTATCATAGCCGGAAGGGAACGGGGCACGCCTTCCAAAACCGATTTTTTCCCTTCCTTCATTTTGAGGGCTTCCCAATTGCGTTTGACTTCTTCTTCGTCCGCTACTTTCACATCGCCGTAAATATGCGGATGACGTTTGATTAGTTTGTCGGAAATATGATTGGCCACATCGGCTATATCGAATTGATTTATTTCTTCGCCCAGTTTGGAATAAAATACGATGTGCAATAAAATATCGCCCAATTCTTCTTTTATCCGGTCGTAATCTTTGTCGATAATGGCATCCGAAAGTTCATACACTTCTTCAATGGTCAAGTGGCGTAAGCTGTCGAAAGTTTGCTTGCGGTCCCAGGGACATCCTTTGCGCAAATCGTCCATGATGTCTAACAAACGTCCTATTGCTTTGAGTTTTTCTTCTTTGGTGTGCATTTTTAAAGTTTTTTTAGTTTTTCAAAATAATCGAATGCTTGTAAAGGAAATGCGCCCGTCCATGTAAAAGGTTCACCCTCAACAAATAATATTTTCGAATGAGGAAAAATTCGTTGTGTTTCTTCCGTATGTTTTTCGGGTTTGAAAGGAAACGGTTCGCTGGAAAGCAACACGGTATCGGGTCGCATTTCGCTAAGTTCTTCCGGTTTCCAGGCGGGATAACGGCCCTTGTGCAACGGGGTTAAGTTTTGATAGCCGGCTATTTGTAACATGGTGTCGATAAAAGTTTTCCGGCCGGCGGTCATCCAAGGTTTTTTCCAAATAAAATACAGGACTTTTTCCGGCGTGTTTCGGTATTTTTTATCGAATTCTTCTTTTTTTTGATTCAATAGTGTGATTAAGTTTTTCGCCCGGGAGGTGGTGGCTGTCATTTGGCCTATATCTTCAATGAATTTTAAATTATCTTCCCATGTGATAATTTCGCTCACATAAACGGGTGCGATTTTCTTGAGTTCCTCCACGATTTCTTTGGTATTTTCTTCTTTATTGGCCAATATTAAATCGGGCTGAAGCGATGCAACGCGCTCTGTTTTAACATCTTTCGTTCCGCCTATAACGGTTTTTTGATTTTTCCAACCGGGCGGATATTTGCAGAATCGTGTGACGCCTACTACTTCATTGTCGAGACCCAAATACCATAGCAAATGAGTTTGCGAAGGAAAAAGAGATACGATTCGCTTCGCGGGCTTTGGTAACTGTACGGTTTCTCCTGTGGCGTCTTTTATTATCATTTTGAAAACTTAATTACAAAGATGCGCAATCTCGGAGAATATAAAAAACATTGGATATTTTAAAAAAATATTTTTAATTATTCTCCTTCTTTTTTTTCGAAGAAAAATTAAAATAAAGTCCTAAACCAATTGTAAACCTAGGGAAATTACTAAAGCATATCGGTTCATTGTTCAATTTTATTTTTTTAAGATATAACATATTGCTGATAAAAAGTGAAATTCTATAATAATTATTTCCTAATTCAAGTTTTAATTGTTGTTCCAATAAACCGGCAGGAACATTTCTTAAGTTTATTTCCTCCCCGAATTCACATGGATAATAAACGGTAATGTAGTTATTCAATATATAACTGGTTCTTACTGAATGTGATACTTGGAAAGATTTATTAGATGTAAAAAAAGCGATTGATGTTTGATTAAAGAATTTATGATATTTAATTCTATTATATTCAGTCCTTATTTCCATATTGGAAATATCACCTTTATTGATTAAATTCATATCTCCATATCCGTATCCCATGTATGATTCTAGTTCAAGATTTTTACCTAAAGGGAAATAAACACCGGTGGCTCCATTAAAATATCCGCCAAGGTATGGAGATAAATAATTGAGAATTGTTGCCCCTCCGCTTACTGCCAGATGGTTGGTTAAAGAATGGGCTACATTAACGTTCAAAAAAAATCCGTCTATTAATAGATCTTGGGCAGCTAAAGAGA
Organism: Flavobacteriales bacterium; assembly: GCA_027067965.1. Lineage (GTDB taxonomy): Bacteria > Bacteroidota > Bacteroidia > Flavobacteriales > Flavobacteriaceae > JAADED01. Next base: position 376,390 of record JAMOUV010000010.1, read on the forward strand.
CATCCAAATGAGTTTCTTTGGCATTTGTAAATGTATGTACATATTGCGGGTCAATAACATATTCTACGGATCCACATGCATTTAAAAATATGAGCATGAAAATTGATAAAAAAGCGCTGATAAATGATTTTTTGGTTTTCATTGGACATATATTTGTTAATTTATAAATTAAATTTATAAAAAAAAATTTTATTTAGCATTGAGAAATGAAATTTTAAGTAAAAAAATTATCCTGTAAACCGAAGTATTAAAAAATTCGGAATGATTAGCTAATTAGGTAAATATTGCAATAAAAAGAGGACAGGTTTTATGCAACTTGTTTTAGAATAATCCTCTCGGTTTGCCGGGAGTCCGTCCGAGATGTTCATAACCGCGCAGGGTTACTTCCCGGCCGCGAGGTGTTCGTTTTAAAAAACCTTCTTGAATCAGGAAGGGTTCATATACTTCTTCGATGGTTTCCGCATTTTCGCCAACGGCGGTGGCTAAGGTATTTAATCCTACGGGTCCTCCGCCGAATTTATCAATGATGGTTAATAGGATTTTATTGTCCATTTCGTCGAGTCCGTATTCATCGACATGAAGCGCTTTGAGGGCGTATTTGGCGATTTTCAAATCGATGGTTCCGTCGCCTTTGATTTCGGCAAAATCACGAACACGTCTAAGCAGGGCGTTGGCAATACGAGGAGTTCCCCTGCTGCGTCGCGCAATTTCGACTGCGGCATCATCATGGATAGGGACTTGCAAGATATTTGCGCTCCGCTTGATGATTTTGGCCAGTAAATTTTTGTTATAATAATTCAACCGGGCCGTAATTCCGAATCGGGCACGCATCGGAGCGGTCAGGAGCCCCGAACGGGTAGTGGCACCGATGAGTGTAAAGGGTTCGAGATTGATTTGTACACTTCGGGCATTGGGTCCCGTTTCGATAAGAATATCGATTTTGTAGTCTTCCATGGCCGAATAAAGATATTCTTCCACCACGGGTGAAAGCCGGTGAATTTCATCGATAAACAGTACGTCACGCGGTTCGAGGGAGGTCAGTAGGCCGGCCAAATCCCCGGGTTTGTCCAGTACGGGGCCGGATGTGGTTTTGATGCTGACGCCCAATTCATTAGCCAATATGTGAGCCAGTGTGGTTTTGCCCAGTCCGGGCGGGCCGTGAAACAATGTATGATCCAAGGCATCGCCCCGGCGGTTGGCGGCTTCGACAAAAATTTTAAGGTTCTCGATGATTTGTTCTTGTCCCGTAAAATCGGAAAAAGTTAAGGGCCGGAGTTTTTTTTCAAACTCCAGTGCATCGGGATCCCAATTTTGTTTGTTCGGCCTGTGAAAATCCATAATTATAAATCTTCCAATGGTGATTCTTCTTCTTGTGAGTCAGATTTATTGTTTTTGTTACTACAATCCAAATTAATGTCCACCCCTTGGGGACGTTTAAACGCTTTGTTGGAAATGCCCAATTCTTTGTCGGCATAATTCTTTTTCATATAAAGCGCCCAAATAGGAAGGGCCATGGTGGCTCCCTGACCGTAAGCAATGCTTTTGAAATGCACGGACCGGTCTTCACCTCCAACCCAAACGCCTGTAACCAGGTTGGGCACATAGCCGATAAACCAACCGTCGGATTGATTTTGGGTTGTTCCCGTTTTACCTGCTATTGGATTTTTAAATGCATAAGGGTAGCCGGTAACCACGCGTTTATATACCGGACTGTTTTTCATAAACGAATGCCGTAATCGCGAACCGGAACCGTATTGGGTTACGCCTTCCAATAGATTGGTGACCACGTAGGAAATTTGCGGACTCAATACGTCTCGTGTCACGGGTTTGTATTCATAAAGAATGCGTCCGTTTTTATCTTCGATTCGTAAAATAAATACCGGTTGAATATATTGTCCTTGGTTGGCAAATGTATTAAAAGCGCCTACCATTTCATATAATTTGATATCGGGGGTTCCTAGGGCAATGGAAGGCGCATAAGGAATTTCGCTTTTGATACCCATTTTCTTTACCAAATCGATAACGGGTTTCGGTCCGACCATATCAATCAACCGGGCGGTAATCACATTAACCGAGTTGGCCAGGGCTTCTTTCAGCGTAAGCCAACCGCCGTATTGACCGCCGGCATTCTTGGGTGTCCACGATTTGATTAATCCCCATCGTCCTTTTTTGATGGTATAAGGTGTGTTGGGGAAGGTATCACAGGGCGAAAGGTGTTTTTGGGCAATAGCGGTGGCATAAACAAAGGGTTTGAATGTGGAGCCCACTTGGCGCGCTCCTTGGTCCACATGGTCGTATTTAAAATGTTTGTAATCAATGCCGCCTACCCATGCTTTGATAAATCCGGTGGATGGTTCCATGGACATTAAACCCGTACGCAGGAAGGATTTATAATAACGAATGCTATCGTAGGGGGTCATGACGGTGTCGATGTCGCCATTCCAGGAAAAAATTCGCATTTTTTGTCTCACAAAGAAACTTTTTTTGATGGAATCTTCCTGGATGCCCGCTTTTTTCATCGATTTCCATCTATCGGATTGGCGCATGGCCTTGTCCATGAGTTTTTTAATTTGTTTTTCGGTTAAATCGACAAAGGGGAAAGTTTTATTTTTTTTGCCTTGGCGGAAAAATTCTTTTTGCAAGTTTTCCATATGTTCGGCTACGGCCAATTCGGCATTTCGCTGCAGACGGGAATCTACCGAAGTGTAGATTTTCAATCCGTCGGTGTAGATATTATAATAAGAACCGTCGGGTTTGGGATTTTCTTTGGCCCATTTTTTCATAAATCTTCTTACTCTTTCGCGGAAATAGGTGGCAATTCCGGTATTGTGTAATTCCGGCGAGTAATTGAGCCGCAGAGGAAGTTTTTGGAGCGAATCTTTTTCTTGTTCCGTGATGAATCCGTTGCGGTACATTTGTTTGAACACAACATTTCTTCGCTGTTTGACCAATTCGGGACGTTTCAAGGGATTGTAAAGTGATGAATTTTTTAACATGCCGACAAGCATCGCTACTTCGTCGAGGTCTAAATCCTGGGGTTCTTTGCCGAAGTAGATCCGGGATGCCGAGCGAATACCCACGGCTTGGTGTCCCCAGTCATAGGTGTTCATGTACATGGTGATGATTTCGTCTTTGGTATATTGTCTTTCGAGCCGGGCGGCAATAACGATTTCTTTTATTTTTTGAAGAATCCGTTCAAAAATGTTTTTGGATCCTTCTTTGTGGAAAATAAGTTTGGCCAATTGTTGGGTGATGGTGCTACCGCCGCCTTTTTTTCCCAAAAACACAAAAGCCCTCACGGTTGATTTGGCATCGATTCCGGGATGGTCATAAAATCTTTCGTCTTCGGTGGATACCAAGGCATTGACCAGATTAGGCGGTAATTCTTCGTAGGTGACGGGTGTGCGGTTTTGTTTGAAGAATTTGCCCAAAGTTTGTCCGTCGGACGAAATAATTTCGGTAGCCAAGGATGTTTTCGGATTTTCCAGTTCTTCAAAGCCGGGCATATGCCCGAGCCATCCTTGAGCGGCCATCCAAAAAAGGAAAATAACGGCTCCTACGGCTAAAAAGAATAAGAACCAAAGTTTAATGACATAAGATGTAAATGACGTATTTTTATCTGATGTTTTCTTTTTCATTCGGGTGATTTTTTACAGGTTCAACAATCAGTCCAATTTTAACGATTCCGGGTAGATATTCATCCCCTTCAGTCCGGTCTATTCGTCGCGTAGCGGGTTCTAATGATACGGTTATTTTTTTATTTTTTTCAAGTTTTATATTTGTTTTATACACCAGTAAATTTTCCACGGAGTTGCGTATTTTTTTTCCGAGCCATCGACCGTGTCCGTCTGTCATGAGGTATTCCAGCGTATCGACGGTCAATTTGTTGTCTTGTTTGGTTTTGGCAATAATAAAAATATTGTTATAAGGATATTCTTCGGTATTTTCCAAGTAAAAATAAAGATTTTTGACGCCATCGTCAGGAGAAACAAATTCGAATGAAACGGTATCATTCCGGTGCCATATTTTGTCATCAAACGACTTGAATGACTGGAATTCATAGATTCTTCCGGAACATGCGATGACAAGCAATAATAATATAAATTTAATTAGGTGTATTATTTTTCTTTTGCTTTGCATGGGTTTTCTTTCGTCTTTGATTACGGCGTTTATTATTTTTGCTATGAGCTGCTTGTTTTTGATTTTTGTTATGATTGGATTTCCTTTTCTTTTTATTTTTTTTCTTGGTCTTTTTTACTTCATCAAATCGTGTTAAGCTGTCAAAATCGGTTTGTGTGGAATGTGAAGTAATATCCACCGGCGTTTCCAATTTCAATTCATCGGCATAAATTTCCAAGGGGGCGGATTTTTTATTTTGTTTATTGAGTTCGATAATTTCATTTACTTGTTCCAAGTCGAGTTTATAAATCATACTGGCATGTTCTTCGTCGGTATAGGCATACCAAATCATTTTTTTGAATACATCTACTTTTACCGATTTGGCCTGACCCTTTTCGGTGGATAACAGCAAATTGGTATCCGGAAATTCGGTAAGGGCCGATTTGTATGCATCCAGTTCGAAATTCAAGCAACATTTAAGTTTTCCGCATTGTCCGGTGAGTTTTGAAGGGTTGATAGCAAGTTGTTGATATTTAGCGGCTTGCGTGCTTACGCTACGAAAATCGGTAAACCATCCCGAGCAGCAAAGTTCTCTTCCGCAACTGCCTATTCCACCCAGGCGAGCGGCTTCTTGCCGGTATCCGATTTGGCGCATTTCAATACGGGTGGAGAATTCTTTGGCTAAGATTTTAATGAGTTCCCTGAAATCCACGCGGTCTTCGGCCGTGTAATAAAAGGTTACTTTGGAGCCGTCGGCTTGGTATTCCACATCGGAAATTTTCATAATTAATCCCAAATCCCGGGCAATTTTTCTGGCGCGAAGTTTTACATCTTCTTCTTTGTTGCGAAGTTGGTGCCACAAATCAATTTCCTTTTGTTTGGCGGCGCGATAAACTTGTTTGAAATCTTCAGGATTTTTCGAGAGTTTTTTTTCATTCATCAAAAGCCGGGCGGTATCGCCTACAGCCGAAATTACTCCCAAGTCATATCCTTTTTCCGCTTCGACCAATACGGGCATGCCGACGTAATAACCCGGTTTGGCGATATGATAAATTTCTTTTCGGGTATTTTTAAATCTCACTTCTACAAAAGGAAAAAAATCTTCTTGAGAAGGAGAAGGTATTTTACTGAAGATATCAAAAACAGTGAGTTTATTCGTGCCATTCAGGTCGCAGGTGCCTGCATAAATGCATGTCTGACACGAGGTGGCTGAAGTGCAATAGTCCAACGTCTGTAAGTTATTCTTTTCCATAACCTACAAAAATACATTAATTTTCGCTGACTAGAAAAATGAGTTTTAATTTTTAGGTTTTTCGGAATAAAAACGAATAGGATATTTAAGATTTTTATATTTAACCAAATCCGCTTTCACCGCCCCGACTAACAATTTGGCTTCTATTAATAACGGAATTTTATTTTGATCGTCCGAAACCCAAATGGTCACGCTTTCTTCTTCTTTAAAAACCCGTTCGGCAACTACATACGGACGCAAAACCAAGGCCTTGGTCCATCCGAATTTGGTTTTAATATATTCACGTCCGATAATTTTTATTTGAAAAGGATAGAGTTCATAATCAAAAAATATGTTTTGAGAAATATAATCACCCGGTTTTAATTTTGAGGTATCGATATTTCTTAAATGGTAATAAACAGACATCATATCTTGAACACCGGTCGGCACGGTAAAATGTTGGACGGTATTGGTGAGTTTATCAATAATTTGAAGAAGATTTTTATCGTGGTGAAAAATAAATTCGACGTTTTTTTTATAATTTCCTTCTTGAATATTTCGAATAAATCTTTGGGGCCGGTCTTGTTCATCGAACCAAGTTTCATAGCGGTCGTCTATTTTTTTTATCAGAGATGAAAGCGAAGTGCTTTTTCCCAGTCCGACGGCATGGTATAGTTTTTTTCCATTAATATGCTTTTCTTCCAAGCGAAGCGTAGCATAGCCGGCATTAAAGAAGAAATAATGTACGCGGTATTTTAGAAATTCTCCGTCTTTAAATGCTTGTGCTTCAACATTTTTCCAGAAAATTATCAATATTAAAATCAGTAACGGAATTTTCTTCATCATTTCTTTATCATATAGGATTAAATGTATTACAAAAAAGAGACCAAAGATAGCAATTGTTTGATATTAAAATAATTTAGTTTTTATATGGGGGTTTTCAGAAGAAAAATCCGATGGTAAAATTGAGTTTGTTTTTTCCTGTTCGCGGTTCGTATGCGTAGGTCACAAAGAAGGGGCCGAAGAAAGACTTGAGACCGTAACGCAGGTATATGTTATAAAATGTTTCTATTTTATCGAATCGGTTTTCGGAATTTTTTTCCATTGCCATTCCTTGGAATCCCAATTGCAAGAAGTGGTTATTGATTCGTTTTTGTATTTGCGGTTTAATCAGAATATAGGAAGGTGTTTTGAAATCAATATAATCTCTGCTATAAAACGGAATGAGATTTTCTATCGGATTTTTTTGTTCGATTCCACCGAAGTAATATAAAAAAGGTAATGTGGGGTGTTGATGAGTGATAATACCCGAGGCCAATTCATAAGAGGTGGAAATTCCCCTGTTATGATTTTTGGCGCCGGTCAGTAAGAAGTCTATTTTAAAAAATTCTTCGTTTCTATGCGTTTTGGTGAGGGCTTTATTATAAGAGAATTTAAAATTTATTGCCACCCCGTGAGAAGGGAAATAAAAATCATCCAGATCATCGTAGTATAAATCCAAGTATCCCGATGCATAATAATCGCGTGCCAGAAAGAATTTAAACTTATTATCATTGGACGAAAAGACGGTTGTAAACATGTTATAATGTGTGATATCCATGCCCAGACTCATATTAAAATTGGTTGATAACATGGTCAAAAAATAAATGCCATTATTGAAACGGGAATAATTCAAATCCATGCGATTAAAGGAAGGTTCCGGTACATCGAAAAAGAGCGGGTAACTTATATTTCGTACAAACTGATGAAGTGAAGAACGAAGGCCGAATCCGAAATGATACCCGTTGTCAAACAGCAGGTTAAAATTATAGCGAAGCGGATCGCCGAGTATCAATTCCAAGTCTAAGAGTCCGCGGTCACTAATAAAATTTTGATAGGTAATGCCGGCCAATAAATTGATTTTGTATAAAGGAGAATAATGATAAGCCAATTTTAATTTTAAATCCGATGTGTCACGAATCAGTTCCATGGACAAAGTATGATCGGGTTCTATCCAATAATGTATTTGTTGATATTTTCCCGTTCCATATAGGTAATTGATGCCATCTTCGAATTCTTGAAACGAAATTTTTTTAAGAGGTGCAAAATTGGTTTGCCACAGGATGTATTCTTCATCAATATTTTCATCACAATTAATTTGGATAAAGGAGAATTGCAAACTGTCCGGGCGTGGTGGTTTGGGAGGTATTATCTTATTAGGCGAGGTATGTTTTTTAAGAAAATTAATTTTGGTAGAATCTTTTATCGCCTCTACATATCCCAATTCATATAACGTGTCTAATGCCGCAAAATCGGTCACATCGAATTCCGCAACCTTTGGGCGTATGTACCAATCGGTTTTTTTTATTTTTTCGGGCATCTCGTTGTACATATAGAAACTTGTTATTTGATTAAGCACATCCGGGATGCCGGTAATTTCTTCTTCTCTAAGCAAGCGGCCTTGAATATCGACCCCGATAGAATAATTAGCCCCGAGTTTATATATTTCATCAAGCGGGTAATTATTAAGGACTCCGCCGTCAGTGAGCAAACGGCCATTGATCTTTAAGGGCGATACAATGGAAGGAAAAGCACTGCTGGCAATTACGGCTCGTGGAATACTGCCGCTTTTAAATTCATATATTTCTCCTTTGACCAAATCGGTAGCATAAAAACGCACAGGAACCGGCAAGCTGTCGAAGTGTTGAACGTATTGAATATTAAATAAATCTTTAAACAAGCGGTTGTAAAATAGTTGATAATGAGTTAATCCACTGGGTAACTGAATGGTAAAATTTTTCTTATTTATCGGGAAATAGAAAAAACGATCGCGTCCGGTTTTTTTCATGTATAAAGGTAAATAACGCCTCGGCAATTCGTCCTGAATCATGTTTTCAAAATTGATTGTTCCGAAGATTTTCTTAATTTCCTTCGGAGAATATCCGGCGGCATAATATGCCCCGATAATGGAACCGATACTGGTTCCGGTAAGGTATTTCGGGTAGATATGATTTTCTTCCAAAACTTGGAGTACCCCGATATGAGCAAAACCTTTGGCTCCACCACCACTTAAAACCAATCCGATTTTTAAACTATCCTGTTGGGCCGGAATAACCGGGGATAGCATGAAATAAAAGAAAAAAAATATATAAAATTTTATTTTTTTCATTAAAATTTAAAATCATTTTGAAAGTTAAATATACTAAATTTGAGTTGAATAAAAAATTTGTAAGTTTGCAAATGGGTGCAAAAACTACTTCCCGGCATTTTGATCTACCGCAAGAAGACCGCATCATCATATTGGATTTCGGTTCGCAATACAGCCAGCTTATCGCGCGACGTATCAGGGAGTTAGGTGTGTATTCCGAAATCCTGCCTTATCATGTTTCTTTGGATGAAATAAAAAATCACCGGCCGAAAGGAATTATTTTGTCCGGCGGCCCTTCGTCGGTCAATTCCAAAGACGCCAAGTTGATTGACCCCGAAATATATCGGTTAGGGATTCCCGTATTGGGTATTTGTTATGGCATGCAATTGACTGCTCATCTATTGGGCGGTGAGGTCTCGGAAGGAGAAATCGGCGAGTACGGTCGCTCGGTGTTTTATAAAACCAATCACGAAAGTTTATTGATGCACGGAGTTCCCGAAAAATCAACGGTTTGGATGAGTCATTTCGATGAAGTAAGGCGGCTTCCGGCGGGTTTTGAATCGCTAGGTCATACCGACTCATGCATAGCGGGAATGGAAAATTCCGGTAAACGAATTTACGCCCTTCAGTTTCATCCGGAAGTGTCGCATACCGAATACGGAAATAGGATTTTAAAAAATTTTGTCTTTGATATTTGCCGGTGCGAACCCAATTGGAACCTCGCCGATTTTATCGAAAAAACCATTTATGAAATTAAGGAAACCGTTGGAAATAAGAGAGTTATACTTGGTTTGTCGGGCGGCGTGGATTCATCCGTGGCAGCCGCATTAATCCATCAAGCCATAGGTGATCAATTGACCTGCATTCATGTGGATACGGGTTTGATGCGTAAAAACGAAAGTGAACTTGTTATGCAAACTTTCGGCGAACATTTCCATATGAATATTATTCATGTGGATGCTTCGGAAACATTTTTATCCCGGTTGAAAGGTGTAAGTGATCCGGAAGAAAAAAGAAAAATTATAGGCCGTCAATTTATAGAAGTTTTTAACCGGGAAGCATTAAAAATCAAAGATGCCTCCTTTTTGGCACAAGGAACCATTTACCCGGATGTCATTGAATCCAAATCCGCAAAGGGCGGTCCTTCCGTGACGATTAAATCGCATCATAATGTAGGCGGATTGCCAGAAGAAATGGAATTGGAATTATTGGAACCTTTGAAAGATTTATTTAAGGATGAGGTTAGAAAAATCGGATTGGCTCTGGGAATTCCCGAAAAAATGATTATGCGTCATCCGTTTCCCGGCCCCGGTTTGGGTATTCGAATATTAGGAGAAGTAGATGAAGAAAAAATACGCATTTTACAAGAAGCCGACGATATATTGATTCGAGAATTGGAAAATCACGGCTTGTATAATCGCGTCAGTCAGGCATTTGTGGTCTTGCTTCCGGTTAAATCGGTAGGCGTGATGGGCGACGAACGGACTTATGAATATACGGCGGTGATTCGTTCGGCCGATACCACGGATTTTATGACCGCCACTTGGTCGCGATTGCCTTATGACTTTTTGGATAAGGTCGCTACAAGAATTATTAATGAAGTGCGGGGAATCAACCGGGTGGTTTATGATATCAGCAATAAGCCGCCTGCTACTATAGAATGGGAGTAGGGGGGGATGTGTGATGTGTAATGTGTAATGTATAATGTATAATGCACAATGTGTAATGATTAATGGGGAGTGTGTGATGGAAGAAAACTTACGGAAATGGAATTAAAAAATATAAATTAATTAAAATGAAAATAATTGGTGAAGCATTAACCTTCGACGATGTCTTATTGGTACCGGCTTTTTCGGATATTTTGCCTGCCGAGGTTTCCTTGCAAACCCGTTTGACCGAAAAAATCGGTTTGAACATACCCGTACTCAGCGCTGCAATGGATACCGTTACCGGCGAAAGGATGGCTATTGCCATGGCCTTACACGGCGGTTTGGGAATTTTACATAAAAATATGACGATTGCAGAACAAGCCGCTACGGTTCGTAAAATTAAATCATATAAATTCGAAAAGGATAATTATCCGGATGCCGTAACCGATGAGGTAAATAACTTACTTGTGGGTGCAGCCGTAGGCGTTAGTGAAGATTTAATGGCGCGCGTGTCCGCATTATTTGAGGCAGGAGTAGATATCATCACCTTGGATTCCGCGCATGGTCATTCCATTCGCGTCATTGAGGCCGTGCGTCGAGTGAAAAAGGCCTTTCCGTCACTTGATATTATTGCGGGAAATATCGTCACGGCGCGAGCGGCTTTAGATTTGGTTGAAGCAGGTGCCGATGCGGTAAAAATCGGTGTGGGGCCGGGTGCTATCTGTACGACGCGTGTGGTGGCCGGCGTAGGTGTGCCTCAAATTACGGCCGTGATGGAAATATATAAAGCCCTTCGAAATTACAAAACCGGAATTATTGCCGATGGCGGTATTAAACAATCGGGCGATATAGCCAAAGCCATCGGAGCGGGGGCTCATGCCGTTATGATAGGCGGTTTGTTGGCCGGAACCGACGAGGCATTGGGAGAATTAATAGAAATAGACGGAAAGAAATATAAAATTTACGAAGGAATGGGTTCCATGTCCGCTATGAAAAGAGGTAGTAAAGACCGGTATTTTCAAGCGGACCGGTCTGCTAAGAAATTGGTGCCCGAAGGAATCGAAGCCATGACACCGTATAAAGGTGCCGTATCCGATGTATTGTTTCAATTGATGGGCGGGTTGCGGGCCGGTATGGGTTATTGCGGGGCAAAACACATTGAAGCATTACGTCATGAAGCCCGTTTTGTAAAAATTTCACGCGCGGGATTGGTGGAAAGTCATCCGCACGATGTATTGATGATTAAAAGCGCGCCCAATTATTCACGTTGATTATTAACCGGTTATCGTCGGTCTTTTATTTTCGGGATTTAGAATAAATTCAATCATTTGTCTTATGTGGGGAATGACGGCTTCACCGGTCTTTTGATTGCGGTATAAAATATCATTTTTAATAATTTCCAGACCCTTTCCGGAAAACAATAGTCCACCTTTGAGTCCGTGACGGGTCATGGATAACTTATCCGCTATACAGTAAGACTCCGTAATAACCTTTTCTTTCCCGGCTTTGAGCGCTTCTTTGGCTGCATCCAAATATTGACATGTTTTGATGCAACTGATACAATCTTTAACGATATCTTTGGCTCTATCCATAGCGGACATTTCCGGATTGGGTATGGCATTGGACGGAAGCCCGGCCGGACTTTTCAGATTGGTTTCCACTTTATCGGCATTCAGATAATAGGTTAATATGATATCATCGGGCATCCCCGATTCTTTAGTAAGCAAGGCGCGGGTTCCGATATTCACCGAATCATATCCCCATTCCAAAGCACGGTCGATATCTTCACGATATGAGACGCCACCGCCGTAAATGACAGGTACATGGACGTTTTCGCCGTAAAAATCCTTGATGATTTGACGAAGTTCGGTAATAGTTTGCACCGGATCGAAACCACTGTCTTCTACGTTTCGTTTTCCCAAATGACCGCCGGCCGTATCGGGATGTTCGATGTAAAAACCGTCGGGAAGGCGTCCTTTATTTTTCTTGGCAAACAGTAACATGAACTTTGCGGCTTTGGCGGAAGAAACAATGGGGATATATTTCATATGCGGAAATCGGAGCATGTCCGTACCCAAATCCCGCGGCATGCCGGCTCCAACTACCAAGATATCAATACCATTTCCAATAACTTCTCCTTTTTCGTTTTTCTCTCCCGCATTTCCAATGGCTTCCACCATTTCTTTATAATCGCCTACGGCATGCATCAAATTAATGGCTACAATTCCGTAAGGATTTAATTCCCGCATTTTTTTTATCCGGTCCAACAATACTTCGATATTTTTTTGGCGGGCAAATCGAGTCCGGTTTCGTATAATACGTTGTTCACGCGGGCCGAATAATTTTTCTCTATATTCCGGGTTGCCCAATGCAAGTATCACCGCACTCATCGTAGGCAAAAGTCCCGCGTGGGTAATTTCGGCTATGTATTCGGGTTTATTTACAAAATCGATTCCCATTCCACCGGTACCAATCGAAGGATACCATCCTTTCCGGGTAAACATTTTTTGCATGTATTCCCGTTTTTCCTGTTCGGAATGGAATTCGGGTAATTTTATTAATTCGGGTGGAAAGAGAAAACTCATTATGGTTGGGGGTATTGGTTGTAAGAAATTTGTGCTACGGGCAAATATAAGTAAATTAATTTGTTTTAAATTTTGCTAAAAAATAAGAAGAGAAATATTATTCCATTTCCAACAATATAGGTACGTGGTCGGAGAAAGATACATCTTTCAAAATCACATGCCGCTTAATGCGCTCATCTAACGGCCGGCTTGCCAAATGATAGTCTATGCGCCACCCTTTATTGCGCTGACGGGCACCGGCGCGATAACTCCACCAAGTATATTGACCCGGGCGGGGGTCGAATTTTCTAAATGTATCGATAAAGCCCAATTCCATAAAAGCCGATAACCAAGCCCGTTCTTCGGGCAAAAATCCGGAAACATGTTGCAATCTGACCGGATCGTGAATGTCTTCGGGTTTGTGGCAAATGTTGAAATCACCGCTAATAATCAAATTTCCCCTTTGATGCAATAAGTCCGAAGTGTATTTGTAAAATTCATCCATGTACCGGAATTTGATTGCCAATCGTTCACTATTGGTCCCGCTGGGAAGATATAAACTCATTATGCTGAAATCCCCGAAATCGGCCGTAATGTTTCTTCCTTCATTGTCCATAAAATCTATTCCCGTGCCGAAAATCACGTTTTCGGGGCGGTGTTTGGAAATGATTCCGGTTCCGCTATAACCCTTTCGCTTGGCAGGGAACCAATATTGGTATGTATAACCGAGCCGGTTGAAGAGTTCCCGGTCGATTTGGTCCTCGGTGGCTTTAATTTCTTGAAAACAAACCACATCGGGCGAAGCATGAGCCAACCATTGTCCCAGACCTTTGCGAAGAGCGGCCCGGATGCCATTTACATTGAAGGAAACGATTTTCACGAATTATTATTTACCGAATAATCTTAAAATATCATTTCCATTGGCGTAAATCAACAATGCCAATAAGATGAAAAATCCGACGATTTGGGCTTTTTCCAGAAATTTTTCACTGGGCTTGTGGCCTGTAATCATTTCATATAAAGTAAACATGGCATGACCGCCGTCCAAGGCGGGGATGGGCAATAGGTTCAAAACGGCCAACATGATGGAAAGAAAGGCGGTGATTTTCCAAAAGGCATGCCAATCCCAATCGGTTGGGAAAATCTTAGCCATGGTCATGAATCCGCCTACGCTTTTGTAAGCGCCGGTAGAAGGATTAAAAATCATTTTCAATTGTTGCAAATAACCGGTGAGCGTATTTTTAGCGGTTTTCAATCCTTTGGGGATGGCTTCGAGGAAACCGTATTTTTCGTATTCCACCCGGTACAAGCCACGTTGTTCAATGATATTTTGATCCAAATAAGTTTCCACTCCGATTTTTCCTTCGGGCGAAACTTTGACCGTACGGGTCAGTATCGAGTCGCCGCGTTTTATACCCAATTTTACTTCCTCGCCTTTGTGTGCCGCCAGAAAATCCACCACTTCATCCATATATTTCACCGGCTTGTCATTGACCGCCACCACTTCGTCTCCTTTTTGCAAATCGCTGTTTTTGTTGGGCGAATCGGGAAGCACCTTGTTAATAATAAAAGGCACCCTCGGCCCGACCAGGCCTTCTTTTCGTTTGTTTTCCACCAAACGGTTGATAAAATCATCGGGAATTTTTACCGTCGTGGTTTCGCCTTGGCGTTCGACGGTTACCTCTTTAGCGGTAAGAATGGGTGGTGTGGGCGGTTTGAGGATATCATCCAAATATTTCATTTCCTTGCCGTCAATAGCAAGGATTTTATCGCCGCTTTTCAAACCTACTTCCTTGAGGACGGAATTTTGTACCCATAATCCGTCTTTCAAGCTATCGAGGGGAATTTTGGCATCGCCCCAAACGTAAGCAATACCTATATATATGATAATGGCCAACAAAATATTAACCATAATGCCGCCCAACATAATCAATAAACGTTGCCATGCCGGTTTGCTTCGGAACTCCCACGGTTTCGGTTCGGAGTTCAAAAATTCCTTGTCCATGCTCTCATCAATCATGCCGGCTATTTTTACATAGCCCCCCAAGGGTAACCAGCCGATACCGTATTCCGTCTCCCCTATCTTTTTCTTGAATAATGAAAATTTAGGATTGAAAAATAAATAGAATTTTTCCACCTTGGTTTTGAACAATTTGGCCATTAAAAAATGCCCCAATTCATGCAATACAACCAAAATGGATAAACTTAATATGAATTGAAGAATAACAATAAAAATTTCCTTTGTGCCCATAAATGAAATGTGTTTTTTTAGGGTTTACAAAACTACATGAATTTTTAGTAACGGGAAAACCTTCTGCAAAAATGATGCCCGACAATTTTTTTTAAAATTTTAGGATTAAAAATTTTCGAATTAGAACTTTTTGCCGTACCTTTGTTTAAACCAAGACGGATGTATAAAATCCTTATCCGCCCGTTACTTTTTCTCTTTGACCCCGAAGCGGTCCACCACTCGGTTTTACGGCTATTGAAATATACCTCTCGCATCCCTTTTGTACCGGTCCTGTTAAGGACTTTTTTTATGCCCGGAAATGACAAAAATGCGGTGGAAGTTTTCGGCTTGCATTTTAAAAATCGGATCGGTTTGGCAGCCGGATTCGACAAAAATGCCGCGTATATCGACGAATTGGCCAATTTCGGATTTTCGCATATCGAAATCGGTGCGGTTACACCCAAACCGCAAAAAGGCAATCCCAAACCCCGTTTGTTTCGTTTGACAAAAGACAAGGCGCTTATCAACCGGATGGGATTTAATAATAAGGGCGTGAAATCGGCAGTGAAAAATTTAAAAAAAAGAAATACCGATATTATTATCGGCGCCAATATCGGGAAGAATACCGACACGCCAAACGAAAGGGCAATAGAAGATTATTTGTTACTATTCAATGAGTTGTATGATTATGTGGATTATTTTACGGTCAATGTGAGTTGTCCGAACATCAAAGATTTGAAAGCATTGCAAGACCGCGAACAGTTACTCGAATTACTTGTCGAATTGCAAAAAGAAAACCGGAAAAAACCGCATCCCAAGCCCATTTTGCTTAAGATTTCTCCCGATTTAACTTGGTCGCAACTCGATGATACTTTAGAAATTATCCGCCAAACCCGTTTGGATGGTATTGTGGCGGTCAATACCACGGCTACCCGGATGAATTTGTCCTATTCCGAAGAAAAAATCAAAGCCATAGGCAACGGCGGATTAAGCGGAAAGCCGTTAAAAAATCGCGCTACGGAAATGATTCGATACATCTCCGAGAAAACGGAAGGCAAATTGCCTATTATCGGCGTTGGCGGGATTATGAACCGGGAAGATATGCAGGAAAAACTAAATGCCGGTGCAAGTTTGGTGCAAGTATTTACCGGTTTTGTGTATGAAGGTCCGGGAATGGTGAAAAAGATGTGTAAAGAATAAGACGATTATGTACAAGAAAAATGAAAAGATTATTTAAAAATGCCGTGATCAACGGCCAACGCCTGAATTTACTCACGGAAGGCGCTTATATCGCTTACATTGGCGAGGAAATTCCTCCGGCGGACGAGTTAATCGATTTAGAGGGAAAAATCATCCTTCCGGGCATGATTGATCCGCATGTGCATGTACGTGATTTGGGACAAAGCGAAAAAGAAGATTGGCACACGGCATCGCAAGCGGCTTTGAAAGGCGGCGTAACCACTTTATTCGATATGCCTAATACCATCCCTCCTACCACAAATAGAAATGCTTTGAATCTTAAACGGGAAGCCGCCCGGAAATCTGCGGTTCGATACAAATTCAATTTCGGCGTAACGGAACATAACCTGCGGGAAATAAAAGAAATCTTGAATGAAAGATTTGCGGATATAGCGGCACTAAAAATGTTTTTGGCAGGTTCGAGTGCCAACGAATATGTGGAAGACATCGATACCATCCGGCGTGTTTTCGATTTATCTTATCAATTCGACATACCTGTAATTATTCACACCGAAATTCAAAAATGTATAGAAAAGTATGCATCGCTCCGGCCTCACCCCGGTATTTTAGACCACGGGTTTATACGCCATAGGGAATGTACCAATAGAGGAACGGAATTGGTTATCAAACTCGCCAAAGAAATCGGTAATCCTGTTTATATTGCTCATACTTCTACCGCCGAAGAAGTGCAAATGATACGGGAAAACAAAAATAAAGCCCGGATTTATTGCGAGGTAACACCGCATCATTTATTGTTGAACGAGCACATTTTACATACTGCCGGAAATTATGCCAAGGTTAATCCGCCCCTGCGGACCGAAGCCGATAACCGTGCCCTGTGGGAAGCCGTTTCGGATGGTACGGTTGATGCCGTCGGTACGGATCATGCCCCACACACATTAGCCGAAAAGAATAAACCCTATCCCCGGGCACCATCCGGATTTCCGGGATTGGAAACCGGTCTGCCGTTATTATTAAACGAAGTAAAAAAAGGAAAACTAAGCTTGGCCCGTTTGGTGGAACTTTATTCCACGCGGGCGGCTGAAATTTTCGGACTGAATGACAGGGGAAACATTCGCACCGGAAAAAAAGCCGATTTGGTGATAGTGGATATGAACAAAACGGCTCGAGTGGAAGCTCGAAACTTTGTGTCTAAAGCCAAATATTCTCCCTATGAAGGCATGGAAATTATTCCTGTGGAAATGACCGTTATGGACGGTATGATTAAATATTTGAGAAATCAAACGGAACAATGAATGTAGCACAATACATCCGTCAATTATATGAAACCGGAGCCATTAAATTCGGTGAATTTACTTTGAAAAGTGGAGCCGTATCGCCTTTTTACATTGATCTTCGCCATGTCATTTCGCATCCGGACTTATTACAAGCCACATCGGATTTGCTTTATGAAAAAATCAAGCATCTTTCGTTTGACTATGTCTCCGGGGTGCCTTATACCGCCCTTCCGCCGGCTACTTTAATTGCCGACAAATTACGCAAACCGTTGATTTACATTAGGAAAGAAGAGAAATCCTATGGCACCAAAAACGCCGTAATAGGTCAATTCCAGCCGGGAAAAAAATGCCTTTTGATCGATGATTTAATCACATCGGGGGAAAGTATTTTGGAAACCGTGCAAAAATTTAAAGCACATGGTGTGGAAATAAAAGATGTGGTTGTGATCATGGACCGAAGCGGAAAAGGTGAAGAAATATTATCCGAAAACGGTTTACGACTGCATTATCTTTTTGATATTCATCAAATGACGGAAGTATTGGAAAAAGCGGGAAAATTAGATTCAAATAAGAAAAAAGCCATTTTCCGTTTTATCTCCGATCCGTCACAATCCAAACCTAAACTTGCGCCCAATCCGCTTACACGCCGATTGGAAAATCTAATTGAAGAAAAACGGTCTCGTTTGGTGCTGTCTTTGGATGTGGACACGCAAGCGGAATTTTTTCACCTGTTGCGCCAAACCGCTGCACATATCGTGATGCTTAAAACACATGTGGATATTTTGTCGGATTATGATAAAAGTTTTATACCCGCACTCAAAGAATATGCCCGCAAGTTTCGATTTATGATTTTTGAAGACCGGAAATTCGCCGATATAGGACATACGGTTAAGAAGCAATACCGGGGCGGAATTTTTAAAATTTCCGATTGGGCGGATTTTGTCACGGCCCATGGTCTTCCCGGTGAAGGAATCTTAAAAGGATTATTCGAAGGTATGGAAGATAAAGCGGCGTTTTTGTTGGCCAAAATGTCATCCGAAGGGAATTTGCTAAATGAAAATTATACGCGAAAGATATTTGAAATGGGAAAGAAACATGCAGACACGGTAAGTGGTTATATTGGGCATGGCCGGACGGCCGAAGAAATTCGCCGGCTAAAAAATAAAATACCCGAAGGTCAATTATTATTGATGCCGGGCGTAAAATTAGAAAAAGGAAATGATGCTTTCGGACAGCAATATACGAGTGTGAAAGAAGCCGTCAAAGGCGGGGCCGATTTAATTATCGTCGGGCGGGGAATCATTCAAGCGGACGATGTGGCGGAAATGGCTAGGAGGTATAGGGAGTTGAGTTTTGAGTTATGAATTATGAGTTATGAATTATGAGTTATGAGTTATGAATTATATGGTATTGGTTTTTTGGAATGTCATTCTCCCACAGGGGCAGTGATTGTGAGACTCTGCGAACGAAGGTCGATGCGACTCACCTTCGGTTTGAAAAGCGGAGCGATGCCGTGTCCGCCTCAGGCGGGAGGAACCTATTAAATTATGAGTTATAAGTTATGAGTTATAAGTTATGAGTTATGAGTTATGAATTTAAACTTTCAACCTTATGAACTTTCAACTAACAACTAGCCACTTTGAACTTTACAAACATTCAACTAATAAACTATGAAACATCTGGTAAGCATGCGTGATGTCGGCAAAGAAGACATCTTACACCTGATCGATTTGGCGGAGCGAATCGAATCGGGAAAAATCCGCCCCGATTTATCGGGAAAACTTGGTGCCTTACTCTTTTTCGAGCCGTCCACCCGGACCTATTTTTCATTCGATACGGCCATTAAGCGATTGGGGGGAAATACATTGGCCATGACCGGCTCGGGAAGTACGTCGGTCAAAAAGGGCGAAACACTGGCCGATACCTTAATGACCATTCGTCAATATGTCGATTTTATTGTAATGCGTCATCAAATTGAAGGAGCGGCAAGATTTGCTTCCGAAATTCTGGATATTCCGGTGATAAATGCCGGTGACGGAACCAATCAACATCCCACACAAGCCATGCTGGATTTATATTCCATTTATAAAACACAGGGCACATTGGAAAATCTCACCATAGCCATGATCGGGGATTTGCGATTGGGGCGTACCGTTCATTCCTTGGCCCAAGCCCTGTCCGACTTTAATCCCACGTTCTATTTCGCATCGCCGCGCCATTTACAGATGCCCCGTTACATCAAAGATGAACTCCAAGCCAAAGGCGTACAATTCAAGGAAGTGGAAGATATCAAACCCATTATTCCGCAACTGGACATTATGTATGTAACACGTATTCAAAAAGAACGCTTTGCCGTGCTGGAAGATTATGAAAAGGTCAAAGACGCCTACATCATTACGCCGGATATATTGGAAAATGTGAAAAGCAATTTCAAATTAATGCATCCGCTACCGCGTGTTAATGAAATCACTACCGATGTGGACCGGATGGAATATGCTTATTATTTCCCCCAAGCCAAAAACGGGGTGGTTATGCGCCAAGCCATTATTCATACATTATTAAATGATTAATATTTATTTCTACGAGTACAGGGAGGAGAAATCCCATCTTAATTAGAAAAGATTATAAAATTTCAACAAATTTAAAAACGATGATTAACAAAAAACAACTCAAAGTAGATCCGATAAAAAACGGCACCGTAATCGACCATATTTCCGCCGGAAAGGCCCTGCAGGTTGCAGATATTTTAAACCTCAAACAAACCGATAATTTAATGATGATCGGTGTAAATTTATCCAGTAAAAAGATGGGTAGAAAGGATATTATTAAAATCGAAAACCGTGCTTTGACCGCAGACGAAGTAAATAGTATCGCTTTGATATCACCCAATGCTACTCTTACCATTATAGAAGATTACCAAGTGGTCAAGAAAGAAAAAATTACCTTGCCCGAGGAAATAAAATCGCATATTATTTGTCCCAATCCGAATTGTGTTACAAACATTGAATCGGTGGAAACGCGTTTTGCCGTGGCCAATGAAAACCCGGTGGAAGTGCAATGTGCGTATTGTGAGAAAAAATATCCGATAGAAGATGTGAAATTTAGGTTTTAAAGAATCAAACAGCAAGTAATATTGTTGATAATCAACGATTTGTATTCGTTGGAAGTTGTTGTTATTTATCTTAATTATGTCAGTTGATTATGCCTTTTCTTCGACCAATTTGAACAATTTATCTGAAGGACGGATTTTCTTGTCGATTTTTAGGGAAAGCACATCGCCGCGTTGGGCCGTATGGCCGGGCCGGTCATTGACATACATTTCTTTGATTTCCATTTCCACCGCACCCAGGTTGGGCCCGGTGATTAAAATTTTGTCTCCGACTTTTACGTCAAAATTTTCTATATGGAATTCCCCCACCCGGGCTTTGGGATAATATTTCTTTCCGCGTCCCAGATAGATTTTTTTTACTTTGGCCTGATTGCCGGGATTGCTCCATTCGCCCAATTTGCGTCCCAAGTAATAGCCATCCCAAAAACCGCGGTTATATACGCGTGATAAGCGTTCCACCCAATCTTTTACTTTTTCTTCGGAGTAGGTGCCGTTATAGAGTGAATCGATGGCTTCGCGATACACGCGGGTGGTCACCGCCACATAGTCGGCCGAGCGGGCGCGCCCTTCGATTTTCAATACACCCACACCGGCGTCATATACTTGATCCAAAAAATCCACGGTCATTAAGTCCTTGGGCGACATGATGTATTCGTTGTCTATTTCCAATTCCATGCCGGTTTCCTTGTCAATCACCAAATATGGGTGACGGCAATTTTGCTTGCATGCACCCCGGTTGGCGGAAGAGTTGTAAGTATGCAAACTCAAATGACACATGCCCGATACGGCCATACATAGAGCCCCGTGTCCGAAGATTTCGATTTGCACCAAGCGTCCCGAAGGACCCGTGATGTGTTGTTTCACGATTTGTTCGGTGATATGTTTGACCTGACGCAAACTCAATTCGCGGCTCAGCACCAGGGTATCGGCAAATTGGGCGTAGAATTTTACCGTTTCCACGTTAGTAATATTGATTTGAGTGGAAATATGCACTTCTAAACCCAATTCGCGCGCCATAAAAATGACCGCTTGATCGGCCACAATGACCGCGTCCACGCCGGCTTCTTTGGCGGCCTTGAGCAAGCGTTTGGCCACCGGAATATCATGATCGTAAATAATGGTATTGACGGTTAGGTAGCTACGCACTCCCTTTTCGCGGCTACGGCGAACCACTTCGGGTAAATCCTCCAAGCTAAAGTTAATGCTCGACCGCGCCCGCATATTTAATTGCTCCACGCCGAAATAAACCGAATCCGCCCCATTGTCTATGGCGGCTTGTAAGGATTCGAAACTTCCGGCTGGCGCCATTAATTCTATTTTCTTCATTTATTTGGAATCATTATGAATTATGCAAAAATACGACAAAACCATTTTATGAAAGTGAAAGAGTGAAGGAGTTTATTCAGTGAACAATGAAACAATGAACAGTGAACAATTTTTTTGAGTGGGTTAGTGAGATAGTGAGTTAGTGAATAACTAAGAACGAAGAACTAAAAACTAAGAATGAGCCGTGTTATTCCGACGACCGGAGGGAGGAGGAATCTCTAAAGAACTTTAACCTTAACCTTAACATTAACTGTTTCACGCCGTTAGTTGTTGGCCATTAACTTTTTTAGTGAAAGAGTGAAAGAATTTTTAATGAACAATGAATAATCTTTCCAAATCCTAATGCCCAAATCCGAAATCCGAAATAATATGTAGAGGAGCGATTTATCACGTTTCCATTGCGGAATATAGAAACGCCCCGGATGATGCGGATGCTATTCAATCCAAGGCGTTAAAACATCATTATGTTACAACTGAATGGGTATGAAAAATTATTTTCAAATCGGGGGATAAAATCACAAAAATTTTTTCATCATGGCCCGGACGCCGTTTACCTTGAACCGTGCCAAGATTTTACCGGTGGGGTCTGCATACATGCCGATAAGCCCGAAAGCCAAAGGTGTCATTTTATAATCTACCAATGCCTTTCCATGATAATCGGCATAAACCGGTTGGATATGATGTTCGACCGGAATTTGTGCCAGATGAAGGGTTTGAATGGTTTTATCCAAAGCATCGATAAATTGTTGCTGGGTTTCCATTTCCAAAATTTTGAAAATTTCAGAAGCATAATATTTCATACGCGATTCTACCAATGTTTGAAGAAAATCATGATAATAAGACGGTGTTTCATAAAATAAACACGGATGTATTTTTTCGAATGTTGTCATGACCTCATTTTTTTAAGTTGTTCGTATAATTTTTTTTCTTGATCGGTCAAATTTTTAGGGACAATAATTTTTACGCCTGCATACAGATCGCCGTAGGTATTTTCTTTACCATATACGGGCATGCCTTTTCCGCGTACCCGCAATTTTTTTCCGCATGAGGTGCCCGGCGGAATATTTATTTGGATGGTGCCGGTAGGGGTTTTGAGCGGCACTTTTCCGCCCAAAACGGCCGTTACGTCATCCACTTCCACCGTGGTGTACAGGTCATTGCCTTTTCGGACAAAATCGGGATGGTCCAATGTATGAATGGTGATGTAAATATCACCGGGAGGGCCGCCGTTTATACCGGGACCGCCTTTACCTTTGAGCCGGATTATTTGGCCTTCGTAGGCACCCGGTTTTATTTTAATACGCAATTTCTTATCGCCCAAGTCAATGATGCGTGACGTACCGTGATAGACTTCGTCGAAATCCAGGGTCATCTCCGCACGGTAATCATGGCCTTTGCGTGGAATATTGGCACTTCGATAGCCGGTACGGCCGCCGAATCCGCCGAACATATCGAATATGTCTTCAAAATCCCCTTCAAATGTAAAGCCACCGCCGCCACCGAAATCCCCGAATCCGCCGAATCCGCCGAATCCGGCTTGCTGTCGGGCTTGTTCTTGGGCTTTTTTGTATTCTTCGTAATGGCGCCAATGCATGCCCACTTCATCGTATTTCTTTCGATTTTCGGGATTACCTATGACTTCGTAGGCCTCGTTTATTTCCTTGAATTTTTCTTCGGCGGCTTTGTCGCCTTTATTTTTATCGGGGTGATATTTTCGTGCCAATTTCCGGTACGCTTTCTTTATTTCGTCTTGCGTAGCGGTTTTTGACACACCTAATATTTTGTAATAATCTTTGTATTTTTCTTCCATAATTATTTCACTTCTTTTTCAAAAGCGGTTTCCACTTTTTTCTTAATATCATGCAATACTTCGTCCACTTTTTCCGCAGTCAAACCGGTAATTTCCGAAATTTCGTTTCGATCGAAATTTTCAAGAAAATGCAAATGAACCGCTGCTTGTTCTTTTTGAGGTAAATCTCCAATAATTTCGGAAATTTTATCATCGATTTGTTCGGTAGTCATTTGGTCGGAAATCCGGTCGATCAGATTGTCGTTATCGGAAAAATCTTCCAAGAAATATAATTCGGGTTCGTAATTTTCTTCAAGCGGTGCATGTGTATCGCCTTCGAATTCAGTTACTTCCGTTTCGCCTTCGGCTTCGGCACCCGTATTTTGATAGCGGGCCAAAATTTCTTCGGCTATTCCGAAAAGCAATGCATCGATATCTTCGGCTCCGTGTTGTTTGGGGTCGAAAATCCGGTAAAATTTTCTTTCAATCAATTCTATTAACCGGGGCAATTGGGCCTTTACTTGTTTTTTGGTAAATCCGAGTTCTTTCAGACGTTTTTTTAAGTATTTATGAACCGATTTCAAGCCGTTTTTAACTTTACGGCTGTATTTGGGTTTGTCTTGTTTCAAACTTTCTTCTACATCTTCCTTCAATAAATTATAATATTCGGCCCATTTTTGTTGTCTGTAACGCTTGCGTTTGTATAAATAGTCTTTACGTTCATGCGCAATTTGGCGTTTGACCGCTTTTTTAAACTCCGCAAAAGCCCGGCGAAGAGCCGTGACCGGGTCCCGGTCGAGTTCCGTTACGGATACCGTTTTGCTCCGCATATTCAGTTCAATGTTTACGCGATAATTTTTGTCTTTATTAAAATCAACGGCCAGAATCAAGTTTTTGGTATATTTTTTAAACAGGTGTTCGTAATACTCCTGCTTTTGTTTAAGAATTTTTCTGATTTCAGGATGATATACTTCTTCAATTTCATTAAAGTTTCTGATTTCCAATGTAACCATATTCCTTATTTATTTAATTTTTTATGTAAAGATATAAAAAAATGCGGCGGGAAGGAAGCAACGCTTCCTTCCCGCCGGCATATATGAAATGATCATGCTCAGCCATTCGATTTATTGAAAAATAATCTGGTTTTGAATGCGTCGATTTTCTTTTTCAAATCCTCGAACATACCTTTGGTTTCTTGTTTTTCTTGAATGGCTTTTTTCAATGCTTCGATAGCGTCGGCCAATTCTTTGTATTCTTTATCACGCTTACCGTAACCGAGGGCTTCGGCCAATTTGAGTTGATAATCGGCGTTTTCCAACAAGTTTACGGCAATTTCAATTTTATCTTTATCGTCGCCTTCCATAACCAAAGCGGCGAGTTTAATATATTCTTCCGCTCTCAAAACGGGCAGCGGAATATGTTGTTCAACCACAATTAAAGTATTCAATGCGCCGATTAATACCGTCATGGCTTCATCCTTCTTGCCTTCGGACAACAATTTGACGGCAAGTTTCATGGCATCGGGATAGGTGGCCAAAGGCAAATTCGTCGTTTTTACCACAATTTCGCTTGCCAAATCGGATAAGATTTTTCTGGCCAACTGATAGTATCCTTCGTCCATGGCTTTTTGAGCCGCTTCGGTCAATTCATAGACGGTAGGAATATCCACAACCAAATCGCGGGTTTCGTAGGTTACATTAACCGGAATGAGCGCCACTTCGGGATTTTTGGCCATTAAAATTTCCAATTCACCTACGATTTTGGCCATGAGTTTTTCGGCTTCATCCGTTTTATTTTCATTTATTAATTTGATGGCATCGCCGGTTTGTGCAATGATTTCGATGGCTTGCTTAATGGCCACACTATCTTTTTCTTGACCCGCTTCTACGGTGGCCTTTACATTTTCGGCCACTTTGGTTTTCACTTCCTGCTCGGTCATTTGTTTTTGTCCGGCAGGTTTGGCGGCATTTTTATGGATTTGTTCTTTTTTCATTTGGATGGAATTTTGTTGATTGGTTTTGTTGCTATTGCATCCGATCATCAGAACGATCAGCAATATGATCAACCCTATCTTTTTCATGGCTTATTATTTTTTATTTTCCGGTTTAACGGGGAATAATCTTTCTTTAAATTTTTTCAATTTTTCGTCCAAAGCGAGCAATTGTTTACGCGTTCTTCTTTCTTTTTCTTTTTCAACCGATTTTTTGAGTTTGGCAATAGCATCCGCCAATGCTTTATATTCTTTGTCTTTTTTGCCGTATCCCATGGCTTCGGCTAATTTAAGTTGATAGTCGGCGGATTGGAGTAAAGCCAATAAAACTTCTTTATTTTCTTTGAATTTTTTGTCATTATCCATTACGGCAAGTGCTTCTTTGATTAATTCTTGTGCACGTAAGACGGGTAAGGGTAAGATATCTTCTTTTACGATTAAGGTTGTTAAAGCTTTTACCAATACGGCTCCAGCTTCTTGGTTTTTATCTTCGGACAAGAATTTGGCTGCCAATTTCATGGCATCGGGATAGGTGGCCATGGGCAAATAAGCGGTTTTTACTATCATTTCGCTGGAGAGATCGTTCAAAACCCATTTGGCTTGTTGATAATATCCCTTATTGATGGCTTCGCGTACTTCTTTCATGATTTTTTCCACCGTGTTAATATCGGTAACCACATCATGTACTTCAACAGTGGAACTTACGGGAATCAAAGCCATTTCGGGATGTTTGACCAAAAGTACTTCAAGTCTTCCGATAATTTCGGCCAGTTTGTCTTCGGCTTCCTTATTTTTCTTTTCAGCCAACATGCCGATTACTTTTTGGGTTTCTTGATAAATCATCACGGCTTCGCGACTGGCTTCGGTTATTTTGTCATTGATGCTACGATCCACGCTTTTGTTTACGCGTAGTTGCATTTCGGTTTTCGAAATCCCGGTTTTATCTGTTTTACCGGTGTCTTGTTGAGCCGGTGCCATAAGTATAAAACTCAATGCGGCTATAAAGGACAATACTAATTTTTTCATTTCTTTAATTTTTTTGTTAAACATAATATTTCATATCACAACTATCAAAAGCATTGCCAATAGCGTATCTTGGGCATATTTTTACAAACATTGTCAGTTAGAGTGTTAACAAAATGACAATTTGACAACAAGGAAGTGTAAATGTCATGCAGGAATAAGGAAAAGGCGGTTTGTCTTACCGGACTTTAACGTTAACTTTAACCTTAACTATTTTAAATCTAAAATCTGCAATCTGAAATCTGCAATCGTTAATCCCTACTGTCATCCTCCCGTAGGTCTCAGTCACGGCCTCTTTCAGAGAATGACAAATTCCAAGTAAAGAAAATTAATTATTCGGCTACCTTCACGGAATAATCAAACCGATATAAGTATTATGCATGCATAACAAAAAAATGGCATGAATTTAGCATTCCGTTTGTGTGTTATAAAAAATACCTATTTTTGCGTGCAGTAAAATCATTAAAACTATAGAATATGTCTGACATTGCTTCAAGAGTAAAAGCCATCATCGTTGAGAAACTTGGTGTGGATGAGAATGAAATCACCAACGATGCAGTATTCACAACCGACTTGGGAGCCGACTCACTCGATACGGTTGAACTTATCATGGAATTCGAAAAAGAATTCGATATTCAAATTCCGGATGATCAAGCCGAACAAATTCAAACGGTAGGTCAAGCGATTCAATTCATCGAAGATTATTTGAAAAGCAAGCAATCCGAGTAATTTTAGCGTGTGAAAAGAGTTGTAGTTACAGGTCTGGGAGCGCTAACTCCGATTGGGAATGATATTAAAACGTTTTCGCAAAATCTTTTTAAAGGTGTAAGCGGCGCGGTTCCTATATCGAAGTTTGATGCTTCCAGATTTAAAACTCAATTCGCATGTGAAATTAAAGATTTCGATCCTAAGGAAGTGATCCCTCGGGCTCTATTGCGCAAGATGGATGACTTCACCCAATATGCATTTGTTGCCGCCACGGAGGCCATTCATGATGCCGGTCTTGATACGAGTCCCGTCGATAAAGACCGTGTAGGTGTGATTATCGGATCGGGGATCGGTGGCATGAAAATTTTTCAAGACGAAGTGGAGAGTTATCTGCAAGGCAACAAAGTTCCGCGATTCAATCCTTTTTTGATTCCCAAATTGATTCCCGATATGGCATCGGGTTTCATTTCCATTCATTTCGGATATACCGGACCCAATTATGCCACGGTATCGGCTTGCGCCACTTCTTCGCATGCGGTTATCGATGCCTACCATTTGATTAAATTGAACAAAGCCGACATTATTGTTACCGGTGGAGCGGAGTCTCCTATTACCGAAGTGGGAGTGGGTGGTTTTAACGCCATGCGCGCTTTATCCACCCGCAATGACGATTACAAGACTGCTTCACGACCTTTTGACAAAGACCGGGACGGTTTTGTAATGGGCGAAGGAGCGGGCATTTTGATTTTGGAAGATTATGAACATGCCAAAAAACGTGGCGCCAAAATTTATGCCGAGGTAATAGGTGCCGGATTAAATGCCGATGCTTATCATATGACCGCCCCGCATCCGGAAGGGAAAGGAGCGGCGGGCGTGATGCGATTGGCCATGAAAGAAGCGGGAATTTCTCCTTCGGAAGTGGATTACATTAACGTACACGGGACTTCCACGCCATTGGGAGATATTGCCGAAACCAAAGCCATTTTGAGCGTGTTCGGCGATGATGCTTATAAATTAAATATCAGTGCCACCAAATCCATGACGGGCCATTTGCTCGGCGCAGCCGGAGCGGTGGAATCCATTGCTTCCATTCTGGCTATACAAAATCAAATGATTCCGCCTACCATCAACCATTTTACGGATGATCCGGAAATCGATCCCAAACTCAATTTAACTTTTAATAAAGCACAAGAACGAAAGGTCAAATATGTGCTTAATAACACTTTCGGTTTCGGAGGGCATAATACTTCCATAGTATTCAAAAAAATTGAGTAGAAAACTATTCCGACATATTTTTCGAAAAATTCCTTTTAAAACTAAAAAGGAAAAAAAATCATACGTTCCGGCCTATGGCAGGGAATTAAAAGAACTTCTCGGATTCGAACCACGGGATTATACGTGGTATGACAAGGCCTTTACGCATCCCTCTTCCAATAAAAAAGATGAGACCGGCATGATTTATAATTACGATCGATTGGAATTTTTGGGAGATTCGGTACTTTCTCTTGTGGTTTCGGAAATTATTTTCAAAAAATTTAAGCGTGCCACCGAAGGCGAACTCAGCGAATTGCGCGCCAAAATCGTAAGTCGTAAAAATTTGAATGAAATCGGAAAAAAAATGCGATTGAGAAGATTTTTCGGCAAACGACCGCGGCATTTATTGGGTGAAAATTTGGAAGGGAATGCCCTCGAAGCCATTATAGGTGCCGTATATATGGATGCCGGCTATCAAAAAGCCAAAGAGTTTATTATTAAACGCATCGTTAATCCGTATGTGAATTTGGAAAAACTTAAAAATCAGATTAGCAGTTACAAAAACGCATTAATAGAATGGGCCCAAAAGCATCATAAACACATAAAATTCACATATCACACGGAATTTAACAAGCACCGCCATCGAAAAATTTATTTTGTTTCCTTATATATCGATAATCGATTAATGGGAAGAGGAAGATCTTCATCGAGAAAAAGAGCGGAAGAAATTGCATCTAAAAACGCTTACCGAAGAATTAAAAATAAATAGTTTCCCTATTTTTTTGCAATCGTTCCCGGAAAATTCGAGAAACCGGCCGGTAAGAATTTTGCTCGAGAAAAGTACGGCGGCAAAATATGACATTTGCATAAAACCAAGTCCCGGAAAAAGTGTATTTTTGGGCAAAATCACCCGATGTGAAAGCATTAATAATAGGTTCCGGCGGACAAATCGGGACGGAATTGGCTAAAGCCCTTCGTGATAAATACGGCCAGGAAAATCTCATTACTTCCGATATTAATGAAAACCCGATAGAGCCCAATTTTTATACGGTTGATGCTACTGACAAAAAAGCCGTAGAAAAACTTATCGTGCAAGAACAGGTGGATGAAATTTATTTGATGGCGGCCATTCTTTCGGCTAAGGCCGAGCAATTCCCCATGCGGGCATGGCAGATAAACATGAATATTTTATTTAATTTATTGGAATTATTTAAAGAAGGTTTGTTCAAAAAATTGTTTTGGCCCAGTTCTATAGCCGTTTTCGGCCCTCATACGCCCAAAATCCAAACGCCGCAATATACCGTAACGGATCCCAATTCGGTTTACGGTATCAGTAAACTGGCCGGAGAAAGATGGGTCGAATATTATTTTCTGAAACACGGATTGGATATCAGGAGTTTGCGTTATCCCGGCGTGATCAGTTGGAAAGTACAACCCGGTGGAGGAACCACCGATTATGCCATCGAAATGTTTCATTATGCCTTACGCGGTGAAAAATTCGTCAGTTACATCAACCGCGACGAACCGCTTCCCATGATTTATATTGACGATGCCATCAAAGCGACTTTGCAATTAATGGATGCGCCTTCGAAAAATTTAACGGTTCGCTCATCCTACAATTTGGCCGGAGTGAGTTTTACGCCCGGAGAATTGGCAGAAGCCATCCGGAAGTACATTCCGGAATTTGAAGTGGAATACCGTCCGGATTTCCGCCAGAAGATTGCCCGGTCGTGGCCCGATTCGATTGACGATTCCTATGCCCGAAAAGATTGGAATTGGCAGCATGAATTCGATTTGGATGCCATTGTCAAAGAAATGCTTACCAATTTGCAAAGTCATTTCTATCAAGATTATGATTTGAGCATCAAGTAGATTTTTTCTCCGCGATGAGCGCCGCTTGAAAGCCGAATTTATTATAGGGCGCATCATACGCCGTATAATTTTTTTGTCGGAGGATTTTAATCACTTCGGCTTTTAGTTTCCCCGTTCCTTTGCCGTGAATCACTATGAATTTCTTTTGGTTTCTCTTTTGCATGGAAGCAATAAATTGTTTCAAATACCGGAGTTGATAGGTTAGAATTTCATTCGACTGAACCAAGCCGGGCAAAACGGGTATTTTGTCTTTATGCAAATCCACAACCGGCAATTTTTTTTCATATCGCATCTCGGCATGTTGTTTTTTGGACTTTATATCCTGTTTTTGGTTTGCCACGTAAGCATGGGGATGTAGTTTTTCGGGTATAATTTCAATTTTGACCAATTCTTCGCATTCAAATTCATATTCGAATCCGTCCCCATCCACTATAATGACACGATTTTCGTGAATTTCCTTTACAATTCCTTGAAGATTATCATCGATGGTTTCCACCCGGTCTCCCGTATTGAAACAGTTTTTCATGATTACATTTCATTAAGGGTTTCCAAGATGATTTGTATGGCTTTATCCAAATCTTTATAAGAAATATTCAAAGGAGGGGTGATTCGTACGGCTCTCGGTTCGTAAAGCAACCAGAAAAGAATAAGACCTTTTTTTAGTGCGGTTAAAATCAACCGGTCGGCAAGGGACTTATCGGGAAGTATCAAGGCAAGCATTAGGCCTTTGCCTCTGATTTCACGAATTAGCGGATGCCGGAGGTTTTGGCGTAAATATTTTTCTTTTTCCAATGCTTGTTCGCACAATTGGTCCCGCCGGATGATGCGAATTGTTTCCGCTGCCGCCGCATTTACCACCGGATGACCGCCGAAGGTAGTGATATGACTCATCGGAGGATTGATAAAACTTTTCATCATCTCATGCGAAGCGGTAATGGCTCCGATAGGAAAACCGCCACCCATGGCTTTGCCGGTGATCAAAATATCGGGAACCGCCCCGTAATTTTCGAATCCGAACATTTTTCCCGTTCGTCCGAATCCGGTTTGAATTTCATCCAGAATCAGCAAACTGCCGGTTGCTTGGCAGCGTTGTTTGACTTTTTTTAAATAATCGTTTTCGGGTTCGATAAAACCCGCTCCGCCTTGGATGGTTTCCAAAATAACGGCGGCGGTATGTTTATCGATTTTATTTAGGTCCTTTTCGTGGTTAAATTTAATGAATTCTATGCCGGGGATGAGAGGTGCAAACGGAAATTTTCGAGGATTATAGCCCATGACGGACAAGGAACCTTGCGTATTTCCATGGTAGGAGCGCCGGGCGGCGATAATTTTCATTCGCCCAGTAACTTTTTTGGCCAGTTTCATGGCGGCTTCCGTGGCTTCCGTACCGGAATTAAGCGGATAAGTGGTGGTTAAAGCCGGTGGTAGAAATTCTTGTAAGGTTTTGGCCAAATCCAACGAAGCATCTTGAAAAAATTCACCGTAAACCATCACATGCCAATATCGCTCCAATTGTTTTTTTACGGCTTGTTCCACTTCGGGATGCCGGTGTCCCAAGGGCAAGGCCGAAACGCCGGCTACCATATCCAAATACGTTTTGCCCTTTTTGTCGTAGATATAACTTCCCGAAGCATGACTTACTTCGACTCCCAAAGGCATGGGACCTGTTTGGGCCAGATAAGTAAGATAATCGCTTGTTGTCATAGTCGTTTTAAGAATTTCGAAGGCAATTTCATTTTATTTCGTTCGGTGTCATTGTCCTGTTCTATGGGTTTCATTTCGGGTTTCGAGAAATCCAATACATTGTCGCGGAGCAAATCTTTTGCCGAACGGATTCGCTTGTCTCCCCACCATTTGAACCCGGAAAGGTATTTTAGTTTATCGGGAAATTTTCCCGGCGGATAAGTGGTTCCTTGCGGAAGTTCCAAGAGTTTTACCGTTTCTATTTGTCCTTTTTTGTCCAATTGAAGTTCTATTTCGCTACAAATACTTTTATCTATCCCAACGAGTTCGTCTTTTTCGCCTCTTACGTAATAAATTGTTTCCGTATTTCCGGAGATGCGAACTTTACGCAACCGGCCGTCAAGAAATTTGCCTTTAAGTTCTTTTCCTTTGATTTGATTATATCCGGCGCTGTCTTTGCGGATGATGAAAACGTCCCGCGGTATGAGCAATGAGTCCGGGTTTTGTCCCAAACTGTCGTATTTTACAATAATTTTATTGCCTGTAATTTGCGAATCTTCGTCCCAAACCACCGGATTTTTATGCAATTCCAACACATCGGTTATTTCACTGCGGTATAATGAATCGGCTATACCGCTGAATTCTTTCTGATAGAATCTGACCGAAGGATAAGCAAACATTTCGCGTTTGTCCCTTTTGCCTCTTAAAAAGAAATTTTTGGCGGTCACATACAAGCTGTCGCCTTTGTTATTGTAATTAACCAAAATCGGATTTTGGGTCAGAAAAACCGAATCTTTGGCGCGCCATTGTTCCACATAGCCGGCGAGTATAAGAATTTTATTGGTGGTATCTTTCATTTGTACATGTCCCGAAGCACTATAAAATTCACGTTTTTTGTCCATATAGACACTATCGGCTTTCATTTCCGAATGACCCGAAGCGAGATAAGCGTTTTGCGTAAACCATGCTTCTTCGTTTTGGGTATCGTAATAACCTTTCTCGGCATAAATCATCCCGTTGTCTCCCGCAATTTTAGTAGGACCGTAGAAAGTAGCTGTTCCCGTAGCGGTATTATAATTTAAATGGGCCGATTCGATGGTATATTCCGGATTGGTAAGCAACACATTTCCATAAAATTCATAGCGTTTTTGGTCGGTATAATATTTTCCGGTATGGCTTTGCAGTACATTGGCCGTATCGCGTACCGTGCCGCCTCCTTCGTAATAGGCGACTTTTTTTCTCAGGTCATAATACAACGTATCGGTTTGAAGTTCCATCACCGGGTCGCGCATAAAGACTTTTCCCAAAGCCACACCTAATTCATTATTGCCGTCGTAACGTAAAATTTCCGTGGACACGGTGATGGTGTCTCCTTGGTTGAGTTCAACGTTTCCAATGGCTTCGGCAAAATTATTTTTTATATCCAATAATGCCTTTTCGGAAGTTAATACGGCGTTTTTGTGCTTTAATACGACATGTCCCGTAAGTAATTTTAAATCGGGGTATTTTTCGTCCAAAATCAATTTATCGGCATGAACCACTTCGATGGGTTCGGATTTTTCTTCTTCCTGCGAAAATACCGGCGAAAGAAGAATAAGGAATAAAATGAATCCAATGATTTTTTTCATGCCGGAAACTATAAAAAATTATCGAAGATACCAATCCCAAATATCGTTATGAATAATTCGGACCAAGTCCACTATATTCTCGGGATTTTCATTCTCTTTACGGATATTTTCAAGCAGTTTTTCCATTTGGCCGGCCACGAACTCGAAACGCTTTTGATCTTCCGGTGAATCGAAACGGGTTTGTTTTAATTTTTCAATCAATTCTTTATAATCGCTCATGGTAATTGGAAGGAGCGTTTTGAAATAATCGTCCTTTTCGATCCGGTAAGCCATAAAAAGAAAAGAAAGATAATGAGTGGCATAGAGTGCCTTTCCCACAAGCAATCTGTTTGCCGAGATATCGGGTTGATATTCGCTCAATAAATCATGATTAAACCGCGATACCAAGCCGTGCATGGATTTTAGCCGTTCATCTAATTTTCGTGCCAAGCCCTTGCGGTAGGTATGGGATAATTTTAACCGCAGGTTTTGCCAATAGCCGCTAATTTTGAGGTAATCGTTTATGTTGTGGCGCCTGATATACATTTCCAGGGCCGTATTGAAATTTTCGGCCAAGGCCAAGTTTTTATCCAGTTCCAAGGAAGTATAAAGCGGATCGATGCCACGGGAAAAGTATAAATAATTTTCCGCAGCTATCATACTGTGCAAATTAAGCCGGTCGCCTTTATAAAAAAGCATTTCCATCTCAATTTTGTTTGCATGATTCGAATCTTGCGACCAAGCGGTTAAAAATAAAACCAGTAATATGTAAGTCAGATACTTTTTCATGCCTCAAAACATTGGTGAGAGTTCGAAAATCTTATCGTACAGTTCGTCAATCTTGTCATTGAATTTTATATAGGTGGACATCATCACATGCGGGTCATAATTATTTTGAAATCCCATATAAAAGGTATTTAAATCGGATTTAATTTTGGTTAAAACATAATCGGCGCGGTTGTCTTTTTTGAAATAGGATGTGAGTTTATTGATTTTTTTTGAAGCGTTTTTAATTAATTCCGTTTCATTGCCGGTCGAGAAGCGGGTATTTTGATGAAGTTTATGCATGATGCTCGAAAAAAATGCACGGGACACTTCCTTATTGGCTTCGTGTATGCGTGAAATTACTTGCATGGTTTCTTCGCCGGGACTCAATAATAATAAAACGGCGGCTTGGAAATCATCGATTGCGCCGGAGAGTTCTTCGTTTTGTTTAATTAAGCGTTTCCAATCTCGGGTATGCAATTTTCGTTGTTTTAAGTAGGGTTTCATCCGGTGCCATTTCTCATTCATTTCGAGGTATTTTTTTTGAATATTAACATCCTCGGGTAAGTTCAATACAATGGTGTCCAAATAAGAATCGATACGGACAATATCGTGATGCAACCGGATTTTCAGTTTGGAATTGAAAGGCAGATATTGCGAGCCGGCTTTTTCGGTTATCAATTGATCCGATAACAATTTCGTATGACCGGCGGATGTATAGATACGTGTCAATTTTTGGGCATCGTATTGGCTATGAACCGGTAAAAACAAAAAAAACAGGAATAATATGCCGATAAATTTATATTTCATTCCTTGATAAAATATTTATTAAATGAATTCTGTTATAAATGGTGTT
Source organism: Flavobacteriales bacterium (assembly GCA_027067965.1). GTDB lineage: Bacteria > Bacteroidota > Bacteroidia > Flavobacteriales > Flavobacteriaceae > JAADED01. The sequence continues at coordinate 411,769 of JAMOUV010000010.1, forward strand.
GCTCACACTAAAACATGTCAAGTCGGTGGTAAAAAGCGTGTTATTTATGCTATATTTCAGAAATGTCCAATCGTTCATTAGCATGGCAAACAGATCGCCCGTGACCGAATGAAGCAAAAATTTCCGGGTTTTGGCTTCGTCAAACAAGCGATCCACTTCGTTCATTTCTTTTTCGGCCAGATGCGAAAGACTTTCGGCCAAACCGTAACTGCGGGTCATGTAGCCGGTGTTTACTTTAAAAACGGATGCTTGCAGGTGATAACGTTTTTTCAGTTCCTGCCATGCCGGGGAATTGAACTCGTATTGATCTTCGATTTTTTCTCTGAGGATTTTCAAAAAATTATCAAAAGTTTGGGTGTCGTAATAAAACCTCACTACATCTTTTTTCTCCAATTTTCGCATGCTATGGAATCTTAAATTGTTCCATACACTCACGGCTTGTTGCAATTGCTCCTTGCCATGGAGTTCGGCCGGCGCATTTTCCACCACGGATATTTTTTCTTCCAAAATATCGATGGCATCGGCCAAATCGTTTTGTAATAATTCGAAATCGGGATAATATATTTCATAAATTTTATCACGTGCAATCCGGTAAATTTGCACGCTCATTTCCAACGAAGCGATATAAATTTCTTCAGCCGGCTTGACAGGTGGTGCTTTTTCCCCGGCACGGGAAAAAAGAGTGAGCGATATAAAAACAAAGGTTAAAAATTTTTTGAAATCCATCGTTATTTTCAAGTTCAAAACAAATTTACGTTAAAAAAACCATTATTTGAAATCTCCGCATCGACTTGGTGATTTGCCGGAAATAAGTTATTTTTATTTTTAGGTTTCAATTCATATAGCGAACAAAGAGCATGCCAAGCCCGTTAAAAAATAAAATAAGTGAAATTCCCGATGCGCCGGGTATTTATCAATTTCTCGACGAGAAAGGCCGTATGTTATATATAGGAAAAGCCAATAAACTCAAGCAGCGATTGACCTCTTATTTTTCTAAAAACGTATCGCCTAAAACCGCCGTCATGCTCACCAAAGCCGTTGATATTCAATACATTGTAACTTCAAATGAAATAGAAGCGATATTATTGGAAAATGTGTTGATTAAGAAACATCAACCCCGGTATAATGTACTGTTGAAAGACGATAAAACCTATCCGTGGATTGTTATCCGTAATGAAGCATTTCCCCGGGTAGAAATGACGAGGGATTGGGTGGACGACGGCAGTGAATACTACGGGCCTTATTCGTCGGTACGTACCGTGCGCGTGCTTTTGGATTTGATTCATGATTTGTATCCCATCAGGACTTGCCGTTATGATTTATCGAAAGAAAATATTGAAAAAGGGAAATTTAAGGTTTGTTTGGAATATCATTTACAGCGGTGCAAGGCCCCGTGTATAGGTTTGGAGAACGAAAAAGATTACGAGGAATATATCAAGGGAATCCGTCAAATTTTACGGGGAAATTTCAGGCCTGCATTGCAGTATTTTCATGAAGAAATGATGAAGGCGGCCCAAAAAAAGGAATTTGAGAAAGCCCAAATTTATAAAGAAAAGTTGCAAGCCCTCGAGCGCTATCAATCCCGTTCGACGGTGGTCAATCCGAAAATCGGAAATGTGGAGGTTTATACTATTCATTCCGATAGCGAGTCCGCATATGTTAATTTTATGGAAGTGGCCAACGGGGCGGTTATCCGGGTGCATAATTTGGAAATAAAAAAACGTTTGGACGAAGACGAAAAAAAATTGCTCCAATTGGCTATTATCGAGTTAAACCGGCGTTTTAAAACCGCTGCCAAGGAAATGATTCTGCCGTTTAAACTCACCTTGCCTACGGATAAAAAACAAACCGTCCCCAAGCGCGGTGATAAATTGAAACTGCTCGAACTTTCGCTCAAAAATGCCAAGTATTACCGGATGGAAAAACTCAAACACCTGCAACATACCGATCCGGAGCGTCATACCGAAAGAATTTTGCAACGCATGAAAATAGACTTGCGCTTGCCCAAAGAACCCCGTCATATCGAATGTTTCGACATTTCGCACACACAAGGCATAGAAAAAGCCGCCTCGTGTGTGGTTTTCAAAAACGCCAAACCCGATAAAAAATCCTACCGGCATTTTATAATCAAAACCGTAGAAGGAAATGATGATTACGGTTCGTTACAGGAAGCCGTCTTCCGGCGCTATCACAGAATCGTACAAGAATCCGGCCCGCTCCCCGACTTGATTGTGATTGACGGCGGAAAAGGACAATTGTCCGCTGCACGAAAAAGTTTAAAAGAATTGGGATTGGAACACATCCCGGTTATCAGTATTGCCAAACGGCTTGAAGAGATTTTTCGTCCCGGAGATCCGGTTCCGCTTTTTTTGGACAAGCAATCGGAAACCTTGAAAATATTACAGCATCTTCGCAACGAAGCCCACCGGTTCGGGTTGCGGTTACATCGCAAACGGCGGCAAAAAAAGAGCATTTCGGATGCCTTGACCGGCATTCCGGGAGTGGGTGAAAAAACCGCCGTAAAATTATTGAAGCATTTCAAATCCGTGAAACGCCTTCGGCTTGCACCCGAAGAAGAAATTGCCCGGGTAACAGGTCCGAAATTGGCCGAAAAAATTAAAAAACATCTCTCATGAACAAAGAAGAAATAATCCTCCATGTTGATTCCCGTTCCATACGCATCACCCATCCCGATAAAGTGTTATATCCCTCGGAAGGAATCACCAAAATGGATTTGATTAATTATTACTTGTCCGTAGCGCCTGATTTGCTTCGGCTAAATCGCGGCCGTCCCGTGGTGTTTATCCGGTTTCCTCACGGATTGGGAAAAATTTCCTTTTTTCAAAAAAACGTGCCCGACAATCATCCGGAATGGATGGAAGTGGTGGAAATGGGAAAATACAAGCCCGTCAAATATTTAATTCTAAATTCCATTGCCGATTTGATATGGTTCGTTCAACTTCATGCTTTGGAATTTCATGTAATCAACATACGCAAACCCTTATGGGATTTTCCGGATTGGATGGTATTCGACATCGATCCGCCCCCGGGAGCCGGTTTCGAACAAGTGAGGGATTTTGCAATGGCCGTTAAACCGGTTTTGGAAGAATCGGGTTACCGGGTTTTTGTTAAAACATCGGGCAAGCGCGGCGTGCATTTAATATGTCCGGTCGTACAAAAATACACGGTCGATCAAGTCATGCAAGCGGCCAAAGATTTGGCGGAAAAAATAATAGCCCGTTTCCCCGAAAAGGCCACTTTGGAGGTGCGTAAAAATAAACGCGAAGCCAAATTTCTGATTGATATTTACCGCAACCGACCTTTTCAGACTTTTAGCATGGCTTTGGGCACGCGGGCTACCGAAAAAGCCAGCGTATCGATGCCCTTGAGTTGGGAGGAATTAAAGAAAACGAAGGATCCTCGGGAATACAATATTAAAACGGTTCCGGCTTATTTGCGTAAAAAAGATGTGGCGTGGGCGGATATATCCGCCCACGCCACAAACTTACATATTTTTCCTGCGGATTAATTGAAATAAAATGCAAAATCGATGCTCAAATGCCTGGGCATGATGCGAATTAATTTATCATTATGTATATCGCTCATACCCAAATGATAGGATAATCCGAGATTAATATTACCGAAACCCACGTTATATTCCGCGCCGGCACCGAAAATAAATGAGCTGCCCACTTTATTGATGTCACCCGTAACGATCTTATTGCCGGCTTTGGCCGATACGTTGATGTCCATTGTCGCACCGAAAAAGCCCAAAACGCGGATATTCTCCGCTACCTCATTGCTTCTCATTTTAAGTGCAAGCGGAATTTCCACCGTAGTAACTTTCATGCCGGATACATCGGACGTGAAATTGCGGCTGTGAATCAAAATACCTGAATGTAAATAATAATTTTTGGCAAAACCATAATCGGCCCATAAACCGCCTTTAAATCCTAAACCGCCACTTTTTAAAGAATCCACGATTACAAAAGTTCCGTTATTGTCCACCATGGCTTTGTTAAACGAAATGGTCGGTGCTAATGATAGTCCGATCCTGAAATCTTGAGCGTTGGCTGAAACGGCCACCGTTAGAAAAAAAGCTACCAGTAAAATTTTTAAATTTTTCATAGGTTTGAATTTTCGAAGATTTTGTCAAATTTACTATCAAAGGTAAGGAATTTTATTTTACATTTACACAAATGCCGGTTTTTATTAAATAAAAGCATGTTTTTAGTCGATGAATGAAAAAATATTAAATATTATTACCGATTATAAACATTATCTTCAATTGGAAAAATCGCTTTCTCCTTTTACGATTGAAAGTTATCTTTCGGATATCATGAAGTATATTCGTTTTGTAGAAGAAGAAAATCAACGGGATATTACTTTGAAGGATTTCAATAAAACAAATATCCGGGAATTTATTTACCGCATTTCCGAACTGCTCAGTCCCGTTTCTCAAGCAAGAATTATTTCGGGATTGCGAAGTTTTTTTTCCTATCTGATTCTGGAAGGTATTCTGGAAGAAAATCCCGCCGATTGGATTGACACGCCCAAGCTTTCAAGAAAAATTCCCGAAGTGTTGAGTGTCAGCGAGATAGATCGACTTATCGGTGCCTTGGATTTGTCCAAACCCGAAAACGAACGAAACAAAGCCATTATCGAAGTCATGTATGCATGCGGATTGCGGGTATCGGAAGCGGTTAATTTAAAAATCGGAGATATTTATTTTGATGAAGGTTTTATCCGGGTACTCGGAAAAGGCGGTAAACACCGCTTTGTGCCCATGGAATCTTATACATTGAATATATTGAAAAATTACATCCGTTATGTCCGAAGCCATATCAAACCGCAAAAAGGACATGAAAATTATGTGTTTTTAAACCGCCGCGGCAAAAAACTAACCCGCAATATGATATTCTTGATAATTAAGGATTTAGCCCAAAAAGCCGGAATCAATAAAAATATTAGTCCGCACACATTACGCCATAGTTTTGCCACCCACCTTTTGGATAACGGTGCCGACTTGCGTAGTATTCAATTGTTATTGGGGCATGAAAATATTACCACTACCGAAATTTATCTTCACATGAGCCAAAAGCAAGTGAAAGAGGCACTCAGAAAATTTCATCCGAGAGCATAATTTTAAATGATTTTCTAACAAAAATCATTTTTTACTCATTTTTTAAACGTAAATTTATTGAGACAAAAAATTATTCGAAATGAAGACAAAATTTATTGCGTGGTTTATACCGGTATTTTTTATGAATATATCATTATTGTCGGCACAAAACAAACCCACCATCAAATTCAACGGCCGGATTCAATACGATTTTGAATTTTTAAAACGACAAAATGCGGACGATTGGCAAATCGGAAGTGAATTCCGCCGGGTCTATTTCTCTGCCGGTGGCTCATTGGCCGAAAATATCAAGTATAAAATGGAATTCAATTTTGCCCACTCCAAAATTGATTTCTTGGATATGTATATCGAATATTCCTCGAAAGATCTGGGAAATTTTGCCATTGGAAGCAAAGCGGAACCTACAGGACTTGAAATAGGAACCAGTAGTAAATATATTCCTTTTTTTGAACGATCCATGCTGACTTCCCTACAAAATTCCCGTTGGGGTACGGGAATTCATTACAAAAACACCGCTTTGTTGAATCATAAAGCGGGAATTCAATTGGCTCTAACCGGAAAAGGCAAAGGCAAAGAAGGATTTGTGGATAAAAATCTGGAAAAAGGCATCAATGTGGTCGCGCGGGTATTTATTGCTCCCGTTCTGAATAAACGAAAAAAACAAACTTTTCATTTGGGTTTGAACTATGCCACACGTCCGTATAAAGACCTGAAATTCAGACCCGAAAATCACATGGGCGACAAATATCATTATGTATTCAAAGACGGAACAAGACGCTTGGAAACGGGATTCGAAGCCGCTATGGTATATAAACAATTTTCGCTTCAAGCGGAATATAAAACCCGCAAGGTAGCCAATAGGGCCAACAAGGATTACCTTATAACCGGTTACTACGGATTGGCAAGTTTTTTCATTACCGGTGAATCCCGTCCCTACAAAGCAGGTGCATTCGGACGCGTCAAGCCGATCAAAGATATCCGAAAAGGCGGAAGCGGGGCTTTTGAAATTCTGGTTCGTTATTCGGTGATGGACTTTTCTCCCGATATAGTTAATTTGCCCGATAATGCGGGTCTGCCCGCTCAAATCAATAATTTGGCCTTCGGACTGAATTGGTACCCGACTTCCCATGTACGTGTGATGTACAATTATGTAATCACGCAAGACGGCCATCCCGACGGGAATTTGAACGCCCATTTAATCCGGTTTCATATAGATTTTTAATAAGCCAAACAAAATTGGTTTACACATAAAAATTTCTTATATTTGCATCGAAAAATTGCGGAAGATATCAGACGGGGGCTTCAGGCCCCTGTTTTCATATCATCAAACGGATTATGAGTAAATTTGAAGAGAAAATAAAAAAGGCCATCACCGATAGTGTGGAAAAAAATCCGGACTTGTTCATTCTGAAAATGAATGTGAATCCGGATAAGAATGTCACGGTCACCGTTGACGGTTATAAACCAGTGCCGTTGAGCGAATGTGTGCGAATCACCCGGGAAGTGGAATCGGAAGTGGATAAGGACGAATACGATTACGCGTTGACTGTCAGTACTTTTGATATCACCCAATGGTTTGACGACAAGCGTCAATTTGTCAAAAATTTAAACCGTAAAATCAAAGTTAAAACGGAAGAAGACGAATTCGAAGGAACCCTGACGGAAATTAAACCGGACGGAATAGTGCTCGAAAAAAAAGTCCGTGAACCCAAACCCAAAGGTAAAGGGAAGCATACCGTAGTTAAACGAGAAGAAATACCTTTTGATAAAATCAAAAAAGCCAAGGTCATTATTCAATTTTAATTAAATAAAATTTGTTATGGAAAATAAAGAATTCATCGAAGCATTTCGCGAATACAGGGAAGAAAGACTGATTAAACAAGAAGATTTGTTGGCCATTCTGAAAGAAGTTTTGGCTGCTACGCTTCGTAAAAAATTTAAAATAGAAAAAAAGAAAGGTGAAGAACCGCCCGAAGATAATTTTGATATTATTATTAATCCCGACAAGGGTGATTTGGAAATTTGGCATTATTTGGAAGTGGTGGAAGACGGTACGGAATATGACCCCAACAAACAAATTCCGCTTTCATTGGCCAAGGAAATTGACCCGGATGCGGAAGTGGGAGACGAAATTTCCAAAGAAATCAAAATTCAAGACCTCGGACGACGTTATATTGCCGCCCTCAAACAGCATTTCGATAGCAAAGTAGCCGAGCATGAGTATTTGCAAACCTATAATTTCTTTAAGGAACTGGAAGGCGAACTCTATACGGCCGATGTCAATCATGTACGACGCGACGCAATTTATCTGTTAGACGACGAAGGACGGGAACTTATTATGCCCAAGAACGAAATGATACCCGGCGAGCGCTTCCGGAAAGACGACACGGTAAGAGGCGTTATCAAAAGCGTGAAAATGAAAAACAACAAACCCGAAATTATCCTTTCGCGTACGGATAATCGTTTTCTGGAACGGCTTTTCGAACAGGAAATTCCCGAAATTATGGACGGTATCATTACAATCAACCGGGTGGCCCGCATTCCCGGGCTTAAAGCCAAGGTAGCCGTATCTACCTTTGACGACCGCATCGACCCGGTGGGGGCTTGTGTGGGAATCAAAGGGTCGAGAATTCACGGTATCGTGCGTGAATTGAGAAATGAGAATATCGATGTGATTAACTATACCGAAAACCCGGAATTATTTATCCAAAGGGCCTTGGCTCCTGCAAAAATTCAAAAAATAGATCTGGATAAAGAAAATAAGACCGCCAAAATCTATCTGAAAAGTGAAGAAATCTCCAAAGCCATCGGAAAAAAAGGATCGAATATTAATTTGGCCAGTGAATTAACGGGCTACAAATTGGATATTATTCGCGAACAGGAAGCAGAAGAAGATATAGAATTGACCGAATTTTTGGATGAACTGGATGATTGGATGGTGGAGGCCTTGCATAAAATCGGGCTGGATACGGCAAAAAGCGTCTTGGAACAGGATGTGGATTATTTAATGAGAAAGACGGGATTGGAGAAAAAGACCATTATGGAGATCCGGCGTATTTTGGAAGAAGAATTTAAAGATTGAACGGGATTATCCTAATTTAAACTAAATTTACATTTTCTAAATTTAAAGAAGAGCATAAAAAAATCATGGCAGTAAAAAAGACATTAAGGACCATCATGAAGGAGTTCAATGTAGGACTCCATACCATTCAGAAGTTTTTGAGCGAAAAAGGGATTGAAATTCAAGCCAATCCCACCAAGAAAGTGAGTGACGAAGTATTTAATTTATTATTGGAAGAATTTGATGTAGATAGAAAATTAAGAGACAAAATAGAAGCCGCCGCAAAGAAACATAAAGAAGAATTGCAAAAGGCCAAAGAAGAATCAAAGGAGTCCGAATCGATTGGTCCAAAAGAAATATCCGAAGAAAAGAAAGAAGAAAAGCCGGAGGAAACAGTCGAATCAGAGTCGCCGGGATTGAAAATTATCGGAAAATTGGATTTGGAAGAAAAGAAAAAAGCCACAAAATCTTCAAAAACCAGGGTTAAAAAGAAAAAAGAAGAAAAAATCGAAAGTGTTGAAGAAAAAGTCCCTGCCGATTTGGAAAGCAAACCGCAAGAAACAGTGGAAGAAGCAGTTGAAAAATCAGCCGAAGCGGAACAAATCAAACCCGAACCCACCGAAGAACCGGTTGCCGAAAAACGGGAAAAAGAAGTGGAGATTGAAAATATTGAAACGGTTATTCCCGAACAACCCAAATTAAATGTATTGGGCAAAATAGATATTCCGGATTCCGACACACGTCCTAAAGTCAAAGTAAAAACAAAAAAAGAACAAGAGCGCGAAAAAGCCAAGGAAGAAGAAAAACGAAACAGGAAAAAGAAAAAACGAAAAAGAATTTCACGTCCGCAAGTAACCAAAAAAGAACAAACGCAAGAACCTACCAAAGAAGATATCGAACGGTTATTGAAGGAAACGCGAGAAAAACTTCAAGGTTCACAAAAGAAAAAAATCAAGCGTCTAAAGCGAGAAAAGAAAAAAGAAAAACTTCAAAAACTCCTTGAAGAAGAAGCCAAACTGGAAAAAACACTTCGCGTAACCGAATTTATCTCGGTAAGTGAATTGGCGGGGCTGATGAACAAAGAAGCCAATGATTTAATTGAAGTGGGATTCAAGGAATTGGGGGTCATTTTAACGCCCAATACCCGGCTCGAGTCGGAAACCATTCAACTATTGGCCTCGGAATTCGGTTATGAAGTGGAATTTACCGATGTAGTGGAAGTGGAAGAAAAGGAAGAAATCGAAGAAGATCCCGCCAAATTGAAGCCCCGGCCACCGATTGTAACCATTATGGGACATGTGGACCATGGTAAAACATCGCTTCTGGATTATATTCGAAAAACCAATATAGTGGCAGGTGAAGCCGGCGGAATTACCCAGCATATCGGTGCTTATAACGTCACTCTTCCCGACGGAAGAAAGATAACATTTCTCGATACGCCCGGACACGAAGCTTTTACCGCCATGCGGGCCCGGGGAGCACAGGTAACCGATGTGGCCGTTATCATCGTGGCGGCCGACGATAAAGTCAATCAGCAAACCAAAGAAGCGATTAATCACGCCGTTGCGGCGGGAGTTCCCATTGTATTTGCCATTAACAAAATAGACAAACCCAATGCCGATCCGGAAAAAATCAAAGGCGAATTGGCCCAAATGAATTTCTTGGTCGAAGATTGGGGTGGAAAATATCAATCGCAGGACATTTCGGCAAAAACCGGTGAAGGAATCGAAGAACTTCTGGATAAAATATTGCTTGAAGCGGAATTATTGGAGCTTAAAGCGAATCCCGAACGACCCGCTTCGGGAACCGTCTTGGAAGCATCGTTGGAAAAAGGAAAAGGATATACGGCCAATGTATTGGTACAAAACGGTACGCTGAAAGTAGGCGATTATGTAGTAGCCGGACGAAATCACGGTAAAGTGCGTGCCATGTTCGACGAAAGAGGGAACCGTATTAAAGAAGCCGGTCCGGCAATGCCTGTAAAAATTACCGGACTTAACGGTGCCCCCCGTGCAGGTGATAAATTCAAGGTCTATTTGGATGAAAAAGAAGCGAAAAAAATCGCCCAAAAAAGAGATCAAATCTATCGCGAACAACAATTGCACGCCAGAAAACATATCACCTTGGATGAAATCGGACGAAGAATTCAAATCGGTGATTTCAAACAACTTAATCTGATCATCAAAGGTGACGTGGACGGTTCTGTGGAAGCCCTTTCCGATGCCCTTACCAAACTGTCGAACGACAAAGTGGAAGTAAGAATCATTCATAAAGGCGTAGGACAAATAACCGAAGCCGATGTGAACCTTGCCGCCGCATCCGATGCCATCATCATAGGATTCAACGTGCGTCCTTCGGGAAATGCAGCCCGATTGGCCCAAGAAGAAGGCGTTCAAATCAAAACCTATTCGATTATTTACGATATCATAGACGATGTGAAAAATGCCATTGAAAATATGCTCTCGCCTGTAGAGAGAGAAGAAGTAACCGGAACCGCCGAAGTGCGACAAACCTTTAAAATTTCTAAGGTGGGAACCGTGGCGGGCTGTATGGTAACCGACGGTAAAATTTACAATAAATCCAAAGTGCGTGTTATCAGAGACGGAATTGTCATTCATGAAGGAGAATTAAGTTCCTTAAAACGCTTTAAGGACGATGTCAAAGAAGTATCGAAAGGTTATGAATGCGGTTTGACCATCAGCAACTATAATGATATTAAAGAAGGAGATATCATCGAAGCATTTAATGTCATTATGGAACGTCAAAAAATTTAATTTATCCGCTTATAATAACCAAATGCCGTTAAAAGCAATGATAATTTTATAATTTTCGTACTTTTATAAGACTAAATTTATCTAAATGAAAGAAGTTATTAACTACATCAATGCGAACAAATCGCGTATTTTAGACGAATTATTCGAACTATTGAGAATACCTTCCGTAAGTGCGGATCCGGTATATTCGCAAGATATATTCAATGCCGCCGGCAAAGTGAAAGAGTTGATGGAAAAAGCCGGCATGGAAAATATAAGCATCGAAGAAACCCCCGGATATCCTATCGTTTACGGCGAAAAAATAATCGATCCGGCCCTTCCAACCGTGTTGGTGTACGGTCATTATGACGTACAACCCGCCGACCCGCTTGAACTTTGGGAATCGGACCCGTTCGAGCCGGTTATAAAAAAGACCGACGAACATCCCGACGGAGCCATTTTTGCTCGCGGAGCATCGGACGACAAAGGCCAAATGTTTATGCATATCAAAGCACTGGAATTCATGATTTCGAATAATAAACTGCCCGTTAATGTAAAAATGATGGTCGAAGGTGAAGAGGAAGTGGGTTCGGGAAGTTTGTCTTGGTATGTGAAAAATAATAAGGAAAAACTTCAAAACGACATTATTCTGATTTCCGATACGGCCCTTATTTCTAAGGATACTCCTTCCATTACAGCGGGGCTTCGCGGATTGGCTGCGGTGGAAATTACCGTCAAAGGCCCCTCTCATGATTTACATTCGGGACTTTACGGCGGAGCCGTAGCAAATCCTGCCGTAATTTTGGCTCATTTAATTGCCCGGATGCATGACGATAAACGTAAAATAACCATTCCGGGTTTTTATGATAAAGTAGTGGAATTTTCGCCCGAAATAAGAAAATTAATCAATTCCATTCCGTTTGATGAAGAAAAATACAAACAATCCATCGGAGTGAAAGCATTATGGGGCGAAGAAGGATATACCGTATTGGAACGGGCTTCCATACGACCGACCTTGGATGTAAACGGCATTTGGGGCGGATACACAGGCGAAGGTAGCAAAACCATTATTCCTTCCAAAGCGTCAGCCAAGATCACCATGCGTTTGGTTCCCGACCAGGAACCCGACGAAATTGCCCGGCTCTTTACGGAATACATTAAAAAAATCTCTCCCGAGGCGGTAGAAGTGGAAGTTAAAACATCTCACGGGGGTTATCCTTACCTTATGCCGGTGGGTCATCCGGGTTACAAGGCGGCCGAAAAGGCATTGCAAACCACCTTCGGAAGTAAAGTATATCCGTTTTTTACGGGTGGAAGCATACCTATTGTTCCGTTGTTTGAAAAAGAATTGGGTACCAAATCCGTCCTTTTGGGATTCGGATTGGATAGTGACCGGATTCATTCGCCTAATGAAAATTTCGGATTATGGAATTTCTTTAAAGGTATCGAAACCATCCCTTATTTTTATCAATACCTAAAAGAAGATTTGGGATAATATGGATATCGAGAAATACCGGAAAACATTTGAAAACTATCTGCGTTCATTCAGGATACCCAAAACTCCCGCCAATTTATATGAACCCGCCCGGTATATTCTTTCTTCCGGCGGAAAACGATTAAGACCCACATTGACTCTTATCGCCACCGAAGGTTACGGGAAACCGCTATTGGACGCCCTGCCGGCGGCTACAGCTTTGGAAATTTTTCATAATTTCACCTTGTTGCACGACGATATCATGGATCATGCCTCTTTGCGACGAGGCCAACCTACCGTCCATAAAAAATGGAATGAAAATATAGCCATCCTTTCCGGTGATGTAATGATATTTATGGCGCAGCAATTATTGGAAGTGTATTCCGACAGACAATATAAATCACTGCAAACTTTATTGAACCATACCGCCATTCAAGTATGTGAGGGGCAACAATTGGACATGGATTTTGAAAATAGAATTGAAGTATCGGCGGAAGAGTATCTGGAAATGATTAAAAAGAAAACTGCGGTTCTTTTGGGAACTTCTTTGCAATACGGGGCAATTATTGCTGAAAAAAATCCAAAGGAGCAAAAAGTTTTATACGAAGCGGGAATTCATTTGGGCATTGCCTTTCAAATTGCGGATGATTATTTGGATACTTTCGGCGATTCCAAATTCGGAAAGGAAACCGGAGGTGACATCCGGGAAGGAAAAAAAACTTACCTCTATATCAAAGCATTGGATAAAATGAAAATTCCGGATCGCAAAGAATTTGTCGAATTATATACCAAAAAAGAAAAAACTTCTGGTGATATTAATGAAATTATAGATTTACTAAGAGAAAATAATATTCCCTTACAAGCAAAAAAAATCATAACGGATAAAACCCGTTCTTTTATCCATCTGATAAATAGTTCGGGGCTTGATACTTTTCATAAAAGATTATTGATTCATTTGGCGGAACAGTTGTCCGAAAGAACAATTTAACCGAAAAAGTATTTTTGTTTATGCTTATCAATATGGAAGAAATTTTTTATGAAGTGTTATTTATTTAGTTTTCCTATATTTACAACTTTAAAAAATCAAAAATTTTATGGATATGAAAAAATTGCTTTATGTATTAATTGCTTTAACCCTGATAGCAGGAAAATGTAAAAAAGAAGAGCCGGGTACCGGAGGTGGAGAAGAACCTCAAACCTATGAATGTTTGCCCGATGAATTGGTTTATACCGATCATCAAGACGATAGCGAAAACGAAACCACAAAATATTATTATAATGGAAATGCGATTGATAAAAAGAAGAGAACATTTTCAGATGATAGTTATCTTACTTATAGATATGTATATCAAAATAAAGAAAAAGGACTTCTCGATCGAATAAATATTATGAGTGGAAATTCGGTAATTGCCAAAATAATGTACACCTTACAGGATGAAAAAACCATGAAGCGGGAATTGTATATTATGAGCATGAACAGTACGGCATGGGAAATATTCTACACTTATAATGCCGACGGTAAAGTAGCCACCATGCAAATAAAAGATTATGATCTTTGGGACAGAGACGAAGACGGTGTAAACGAACCCACAGATGAAACCGCTGTTTTAACTTATACAGGTGATAATGTAACTAATATAAAATGGTATAACACGGCTGATATGAATACCATTACCGAAGAATACGATTATGAGTATGATCAAGGCAAACGTGCTTTTGATAATGTAGTTACCCAAACTTTCCCTTCCATTCGTGTGAATAATGTTACGAAAATCACAAGAAATGTGTACGGTAACAATCCCAAAACGGAAATTACCATAGTGGATATCGTATATAATAACAAAGGATTTCCCGTTAAATACGTTTCTGCCGATGACAGAAATAATTTGATGTCCACCCAGGATATTACGTATAACAATTGCGATTAGTGAAATTTTATCGACTTTATACTTGCAACGACGCCTCTTTAAAAGGGGCGTTTTTTATTTCCCGAAAATGCGTTTATTGAATAGTATGATTATAATTACGCCAATGGTAATATATGCATCGGCCAAATTAAAAATGGCGTTGAAGAAAGTATAGGAACTTCCGCCGATAAAAGGTATCCAATCGGGAAAATGAATCTCAAAAAAAGGAAAATAAAACATATCGACTACTTTGCCTTGGAACCAGTCGGCATATCCGCCTTCCGGGGGAAACAAGATGGCTGGTTTATGAAAACTGCCGGAGAAAATTTTTCCGTAGAAAACCGAATCAATAATGTTACCTATGGCGCCCGCAAAAATAAAACTCAAGGCAAGAGCTAAAATTTTTTGTTTTGTTACAATGGCTTTATATAACCAATATCCTATGGCAATCACTGCAATTATCCGAAGAAATGTGAGCATGTACTTGCCCAAAGTGCCACCGGGTTCTATACCGAAAGCCATACCGCGGTTTTCCACAAAAAGAATCTGAAACCAATCCGCGATATAGTAAGTCTCGCCTAAATAAAAATGGGTTTTTATAAAGATTTTAAGCGCTTGGTCTAAAAAGAGTAATAAAATAACAATAAAAAGCGCTTTTTTTTTGCTCATCTTATTTGTTACGGTTCTTTTTGGCTTCAATACTTAATGTGGCATGCGGAACCGCACGCAACCGGTCTTTACTAATTAACTTACCGGTTTCTCTGCAAATGCCGTAGGTTTTATTGTCAATCCGTATTAAAGCACGCTTCAAATCATTTTTGAATTTTTCCAAACGGGCAATCATGCGAATCGTATTGTCATGTTGATAGGCATAGGCACTATCCTCAAACGACAAAATTTTTGTTTGCGTAATATCGTTCGAATCCAATAAATCTCTTAATGTCTTTAAATCTTTCTCCGTACGCTCCAGTTTTTGCAATATAATTTGACGGAATTCTTCCAATTCTTCGTCTGAATATCTC
This sequence comes from Flavobacteriales bacterium, assembly GCA_027067965.1. Lineage (GTDB taxonomy): Bacteria > Bacteroidota > Bacteroidia > Flavobacteriales > Flavobacteriaceae > JAADED01. Next base: position 427,129 of record JAMOUV010000010.1, read on the forward strand.
GTTTTTTTTCCTTCTTCGGCCATAGTTATTAATTTTTTATATTTTTTCTATTCTAATTTTAACAGCAATTCCATTAATATCAATTTCCAATGCATTTTCTCCTATCTCGTTAATATCCAACACATTAATAGAATCCGCTAATGTTTCCGACCGGATATAATCCGCCTTTTCTTTAATGGCTTCATCTAATTCCTTATCATGGCTAATAAAAATACGAATTCTATCCGTAACTTCCAATTGTGAATTTTTCCTAAGATTTTGGATTCTATTAACCATTTCTCTTGCTATTCCTTCTTTCTTTAATTCCGGTGTTAGATTAATATCCAATGCTACCGTTTGTCCGCCTTCGGATGCAATTTTCCAACCCTTGATTTCTTTGGCGTTGATGATTACTTCATCAGGTTGTAATGTAATGGTTTCGGCACCTTCGCCCGTTTGGATTTCCACATCAACCGGTTGCCCTTTTTCCAATTGTTTCAAGGCGTCTTGCGAGAGATTTTGCACGGCTTGTGCCACCGGCTTCATTTTTTTGCCGTATTTGGGACCCAATTTCTTAAAGTCGGGTTTGGCTTCTTTGACCAACACGTCCGAATCTTCGCCCAGCAATTCCATTTCCTTCACGTTGATTTCGGACAAAATCAGGTCTTTTACCCGTTCCATGTCCTTGCGTGCCTGTTCGGTCAATACCGGCACCATGATTTTTTGCAAGGGTTGGCGCACTTTGATTTTTTCTTTCTTGCGAATGGACAATGCCAAGGATGTAATTTGCTGTGCCATGCGCATACGGCGTTCCAAATCTTCGTCGATTTGACTTTCGTCCGCTTCCGGGAAATAAGCCAAATGCACCGATTCGAAGTTTTCTTTGCCCGTTACTTCGTTCAAATCCTTCCACAATCGTTCGGCATAGAAAGGCGCCAAGGGGGCCATGAGTTTGGCAATGGTATTCAATAAAGTGTAGAGCGTTTGATACGCCGAAATTTTATCCTTGCCGTATTCGCCTTTCCAGAACCGGCGGCGGCTCAGCCGCACATACCAGTTGCTCACGTCGTCGATCACGAAAGATTGAATGGCTTTGGCGGCTTTGGTGGGTTCGTAATCGTTCAAATAGCCGCGTACTTTTTTCACCAGCGAATGCATGCCCGACAAAATCCAGCGGTCCAATTCCGGCCGTTCTTCATACGGAATGTCGGGTTCGCTGTAATCGAATTCGTCCAAGTTGGCATAGAGCGCAAAGAAAGCGTAGGTATTATAGAGCGTGCCAAAGAATTTTTGCAATACTTCCTTGACGACCTTAAAATCGAATTTCAGGTTGTCCCACGGATTGCTGTTCCAAATCATGTACCAGCGAATGGTATCGGGACCGTATTCTTCCAATGCCTTGAACGGATCCACCGTATTGCCCAAACGTTTGGACATTTTTTGGCCTTTGGCGTCCAAAACCAGTCCGTTCGAAATCACGTTTTTGTAAGCCACCGAATCGAATACCATGGTGGCAATGGCGTGCAGCGTGTAGAACCATCCGCGGGTTTGGTCCACGCCTTCGGCGATAAAGTCGGCGGGATAGAAGCGGCGTTCGTCGATGAGTTCGCGGTTTTCAAACGGGTAATGCCATTGTGCGTACGGCATGGAACCGCTGTCGAACCATACGTCGATCAGGTCGTTTTCGCGATACATGGGTTTACCGCTGTCCGAAACCAACACAATACGGTCCACGTAAGGTTTATGCAGGTCGATGCTGTCGTAATTTTCGTCGCTCATGTCGCCCGGCGTAAAGGCGGCGTACGGGTCTTCTTTCATAAAGCCCGCTTCCACCGACTTGCGGATTTCTTCTTTGAGTTCGGCAATGGAACCAATCATTTTTTCTTCCTTGCCGTCTTCGGTACGCCAAATGGGAAGCGGTATGCCCCAGAAGCGCGAACGCGATAGGTTCCAGTCTTTGGCTTCGGCCAACCAGTTGGCAAAACGGCCTTCGCCCGTAAATTTGGGTTTCCAGTTGATTTGTTTGTTCAGTTCCACCATCCGGTTGCGCACGGCGGGAATTTTAATAAACCACGAATCCATGGGATAATACAAAATAGGTTTGTCCGTACGCCAGCAATGTGGATAACTGTGGACGTATTTTCCGGTTTGGAAAGCTTTGTTTTCTTCTTTGAGTTTGATGATAATGTCCACATTCACCGGCCGGCCTTCGTTTTTGCGGTCGGTGTAATATTCTTCGCGTACGTATTTGCCCGCCCATTCGCGCATTTCGGGTCTAAATCGACCTTGCATGTCCACCAATGGCACCGGATTACCGTTTTCGTCCAATACCAATAGCGGCGGTACGCCTGTTTTTTCGGCGGCAATAGCGTCGTCTTGTCCGAAGGTGGGTGCAATGTGCACGATACCCGTACCGCTGTCGGTGGTAACGAAATCACCCGGAATGACGCGGAAGGCCTTATCGGCGTCTTTGTAGGGTTTGGCGTAGGGAATGAGTTGTTCGTAGCGAATGCCGATCAAATCTTTTCCCTTGAATTGCGCCACCACGTAGTAGGGAATTTTATCCGCGCCGGGTTCGTATTCCATCAGCGCTTTTTCGTTTTCGACTTCGTAAAATTGTTTTTCATTGAATACCGACGGCAACAAATCCTTCGCCAGAATGACAAATTGATGTTTGTAAGTAAAAGGATTAAAGGTTTCCACCAACACGTAATCGATGTCTTCGCCCACGGCCAATGCCGTATTGGAAGGCAAGGTCCAAGGCGTGGTGGTCCAGGCCAAAATGTAGATATCGCCGTCGATGTTTCGGAGAAATTCCGGCAGGTTTTCTTTGATGATTTTAAATTGCGCCGTAACGGTGTTGTCCGAAATATCGCGGTAGCATCCCGGCAGGTTTAGTTCGTGCGTACTCAATGCCGTTCCCGCTTTCGGCGAATAGGGTTGAATGGTGTAACCCTTGTAAAGCAGGCCTTTATCATAGATTTGTTTCAGGAGCCACCAAACCGTTTCGATGTATTTGGTTTTGTAGGTGATATACGGATTGTCCAAATCCACCCAGTAACCCATGAGTTTGGTCAGGTCGGACCATTCTTTGGTGTAGCGCATCACACTTTTGCGGCAAGCTTCGTTGTATTCTTCCACCGAAATTTTCTTGCCGATGTCTTCTTTGGTAATTCCCAGTTCTTTTTCTACCCCCAATTCTACGGGCAATCCGTGCGTATCCCAGCCGGCTTTTCGCGGCACACGATATCCTTGCATGGTTTTGTAACGGTTGATCATATCTTTTACCGTCCGTCCCAATACATGATGAATTCCGGGCATACCGTTCGCGGAAGGAGGTCCTTCGTAAAAAACAAAAGTATTCTTATCGGGACGGGAAGTGATGCTTTTTTGAAAAATAGCGTTTTGGTCCCAAAATTTATTTATTTGCCGGGCTACCTCTATTAAATTAAGATTTTTATACGTTTTAAATTTTCTCATCATGCTTTTCTAATGAACTGACAAAAATACAAATAAAAAATATTAAAAGAGACGCAAAGCGGCCTACGTCCTATTGAGTTGTTATTGAAGATAAAATAATTAGTTATTCGATTCCGGTTCTGTATAATAGATACGTAATTCCACCGCTTCGGTGGGGGCTTGATTGCCTTTAAGCACTACGCCGTATGGGACACAAATATCCGGATCCTTTTTTAATTTATAACTCGGAACAAATTCGGCCAAATTGGAACTGACCCGAATTCCCAAACGAAGATTAGTTGAATCTTTGCGGAGTAAATCTTTAATATGACGGGTCACATTGAATTCATAGTATCTTTTTCCTGAGTCTTCGTCCACGGTTAATCTTCCGTTATATACGCGAAGGACATCATTTATGTCTAAATTGACTCCATTATCGTATTTTAAACTCAAATCCGAAATAGGCATGTTGTATTTGATTTTATACAGATATAATTGGGAAGGAAATTCCAAAGAATCTACGCCGGCCATTTCGTTTTCATCTACATAAAACCGGATATTGGCCTGATTAATCAGCCAATTATTATTACGTAAACGGTATAATTCTTCGGGGGTGAAAAGTTCCATGACCGCCATTGATCCGGCTTCTCCTTTGATATAAACTTTTTCTTCGCCACTTGTGGTATTACTATGGATTATGGATTGTTTTACGGCCGGATAGAAATCGTTTTTATATATATTTACGCCGGTAATGGCCGTGAGCACAATTTTTTCATAAGCATGATCAAAGAAATCGTCCGTCGGATCATCGGGAGTTCCGTTTTGATTTTTGAATAAATACCGGTATGCTAAAACCAATTGAACTTTGCCGCTACTAAAAAGAGCAAAGCTTCCGTCATCATTCAATGGTTCCACTTCTATATAAAGCCCTCTGAAATAATTTTTAAATAACTCGTTATTAGTTAATACCGGCATTCTTGCTTTATTGAAAAATCGGTTTTTGAAAAAAGTAGTGTCTAATCTTACCACCAAATGAGGAGGTAATGTGTCGCGCGGGAGATCCGTTTGTAAGTCTTCATCTAAAAAATTCGAATAACCGTTGGTTTCCAATGTATCGACAAGATATTCCGAAGTGATATAAAATTCATCTTCTTGTGCCAACAGGTCGCCGGTATGTGAACGAAAATCGAAATCGGAATAATACATTTGCGGTGTAACCAAATTCGAAGAAGGATCGTAGGGGAAAAGGTAATATTTCGATTGATACACATTTATTTTAAAAGGTTGAGTACCATATACGCTATCCAATTCGTAAACCGGATTTTCTTCGGTGCTTAATTTTTCATTTTTCTTGGAAAAATAAGGAATCCGAAGTTCGACAAATAAAATGGAATCGGCATTATCGAAATTGAGAGAATTGAAGGCATTGGAGTTATTGAATTGTAGTAATAAATCGGCTTTGGAGAGCCCGAATGCCGGATGATTATATATGCCCAAACTTAATAGTTTAGGGTTTTGCGAATATACTCTTTCTACCGGCGCATTATATACTTTTATGTGTGCCAAGTATTCTTTGAATTGAAAATTTTCATCTTTTACTATATCAAAACCCGCTTCGGTAAATTTCTTTTTACAACCGGCCATTAATATTATCAAACCGGCTACTATTATTATTAGTTTTCTCATAATCAACTTCTTAAAATCAATGTTCTTGAAACTGTTTTAATAATTCCACAAAAAGTTTGGGGCTTTCTTCAAGTAATGGTAGTGTGAGTTTTCCTTTTATTTTGTCAAAATTTCGATAAGCTTCCATTAATGGTTCGGGCAGATCGTCATCTCCCAACATCACGATATCCGACATTTTTAAGGCGCCCTTTTCCAAATTAAATACATGAGGTGGTAAATAATAACGGTATTTTTCCTCCGGTATTTCGTCAAACTGAAATTTCTTTTCCAAATTTCCGGGTAATTCACCTTCAAAAAAATCGTCTTTTACCAAAAATTTGATTAGTTGGCTATTTTCCAATAATGGTTCGTGCGCATAATAAGTTCGTAAATATAAAGGGAGAAACGAGGTGAACCAACCTAATGTGATGATGTAATCGGCATCCCAATACAATTTTTTGGTAGTTTCTACCACGCCTTTTGCAAAAAATATCATGAAATCGGCTAGATCTTTACGGAGTTTACCGTTTTCATCCCGGAAAATGATGCGTTGGTGGAAATTTTCCATACTATCGATAAAATATACTTGCATGCGTTCCTTGGGAATGGAAGCCACCTTGACTATCAGCGGAATATCTTCATCATCCACTACAATATTACTTCCAGAAAGGCGAATTACTTCATGTAATTGCATGCGACGTTCACTGATAACGCCAAATCGTGGCATAATCATGCGGACAAGCCCGCCGGCCGAAACAATGCTTTTGGATAACCTAAAAGCAAGTTCGACAAACGGTGCATAATCCAAATAAGGTGTAAATCCCGTCGATGCAATTAAAAATTTCTTGTCTTTCATGTAATTCGAGCCCTCTTTCTCCGCACAAAGTTACGAAAAATCGGAGTATTTTGCAATTTCGTGCCCAAGTGTAAACTTTATTATGAACGAGTTAGGAAACTTCATCTTGCCCGATTGCTTTAAATCCAAGGCCATCCTTACTAATTGAGAAACTGTATGTATTTTTTTATTCTTTATGTTAATTAAATACCGACATTTTCATTTTTGAAGATCCCTTTCTTTTTTTTGAATATGAGATTTGAGTATTCCGCATGCAAATTTTTTAAAACGAAAATGATAGAATGAAGATAGCACCTTCCGGTTCATTTTTTTATTCGTTTATGTTGAGTATCACCCTTTTAAATATTTTGTTATTATAAAAAGCCGCTCGGAAGAGCGGCCTTAACGGATATAAATAAAATTCGACACGATACTACTTCCGCATATTTTATCTTTGAAAAATAAATTTGTTTGATCCTTCTCCCGGTATTTGTTGTTCCCATTCCATTTCCGTATCGTTTAATACCGAAATTTTGTAATCCGTTTGATGGATATGTATCATGAGTGGATTGCCGGGCGTGAGTGTGTATTGACCGGGTTGGTTGTCTTTTCTGAAACTGCCGTCACTAAAAAATGTATATATGGAATTCAGTTTGTGGCCAATAATACGATTGCCGTTTTCGTCATAAATAATCCGCGCCCTTAAATACCATGTACGGTCCGTTAATATTTCCATAGATATTTTCATCCCCGTATCTTTCTTTTTGCATGAAAGAGTTTCGAAGATGAATAGGATACCTATTATAATTAATGTGGTATGTTTTAGTGTTTTCATAGGAATATGTTTTTGATTTCTACACTTTAAAAACAACAAAATATAGGCCATAAAATGCTGATAATAAGCATTTTTGCATGAAACGATGGTTTGATTGAATGAATGGTCGTTTTTGTTTGACGAATGGGATGTGGGTTATGAATTTTGAGTTATGAATTTTGAGTTATGAATTATGAGTTATGAGTTATATGTAGGTAGATTTTTTGGAATGTCGTTCTCCCACAGGTCACAGACTCTCAAATGAGTCGGCGACCTTGAGAGGTCGGTGACTGTGGGACTCTTATGGTGAATGACAAACCCCTTTCATTCCGAGGGATACGACCGAAGGGAGTGACGAGGAATCTCCATTATCAATAATTCCCAATGCAAAGAGATTCTTCTTCCATCCGGTCGTCAGTCACTGACTCCTATTGAGAATAACAATTTTGTCCAAAAGCCAATAAAAAACCAAAAGAGCGATTAATGTTATTTTCCCACAAGGTTAGTGACTGTGAGACACTGCGAGCGAAGGTCGATGCGACTCACCTTCGGTTTGAAAAGCGCAGCGATGCCGTGTCCGCCTCAGGCGGGAGGAATCTATTGAATTATGAATTATGAGTTATAAGTTATGAGTTATAAATTTGAACTAGGCACTTACTTTAAACTTTAAACTTTCAACTTTCAACTCACCAAACTTTAAACTCAGTTTTCAGGGGATGGATACAATTTTCAGACTGTCTTTCCCCAAACGCATGGGAGCCCAAGCTTCGAATTTTTTAATTTGTTGTCTTCTTTTATAACGTGGTAGTTTTTTATTCCATTCTACTATGATAATACCCAAAGTATCGCTTCGGTTAAAGTCGGTTTCCACTACTCGCCCGTAATCCATACGCCGTATGCCGGGGAATAAGGTCCGCGCTTCTTGGGCAAAACCCGCCGAACGGATGCTGTCGGTTTTTAATTTTTTTTGAAGCCGGTAAATTTCTTCGGTCAGCCGGGCGATTTGGGCATTTTTGTCTTGAAGAAGGGCTTGGTTTTCCCGGAAAAGTTTTTCAAGGATTTGGCCTTGCAACTTTTGGGATAGATTTTGTTCCAATTCATCGGTTTTGTCCACACTTTGATAGACATGCATTTTTGCACCGGCCAAACTTTTTTGCATGGCTAACTTTTCGTGCCATTCGCGGATGACATTTTCCGGGACATGCTCGCCGATTAAATATAAATCTATTTGTTTGTTTCCGGGCCGTATATCGGCTTTCACAATTTGCGATCCTTCATAGCGGACCGTTTTTTCTACGAATTGCGATGCCGATTGACGAAAAAGTTCGCTGCGGTACATTTTCAGCAATGACCAAATGCTTGGTATCATGACAAGCAATGCCAGAAAATAAACCAAACGGCTCAACCGCCGCCGCTTGGCCGAATTTAAATAGGTGGCTACGGGAAAATGCAAATATTTTATCACGATAAAAGTGGCCAAAGCAATGTAAAACGAATTGATGAGAAACAAATACAAGGCGCCGGCCAAAAAATTCCAATTTCCTACCGCCAAACCGTAACCGGCCGTACATAAAGGGGGCATCAAAGCCGTTGCAATGGCCACCCCGCTTATGACGTTGAAAAAACCTTTGCGGGTCAGAGCCACAATGCCGGCCAAACCGCCGAAAAACGCTATCATCACGTCGAAAAAAGTGGGAGAAGTCCGGGACAACAATTCATGCGAAGCGCCGGAAAGAGGTGTAATTTTAAAATAAATAAATGAAGTAAGCACGCTCAATACCACCATAATCAAAAAATTCCATGCCGATTTGCGGAATGTATCGATATCATTGGTGCCCACGGAAAATCCGATGCCCATAATAGGTCCCATGAGGGGAGAAATAAGCATCGCCCCGATGACTACAGCCGTAGAATTGGCATTCAAACCGACCGATGCCACCATGATGGAAAAAATCAACAACCAAGCCGTATGACCTCTAAACGGAATATTATCCAAAATGGTTTGCCGTGTAAATTCTTTGTCGGCCACCCGCCGGATGTCGAATAGTTGCCGTATAAATACGCCGGCGGCATGCCAAAATTCCACGAATTCTTTGTATAAACTCTTTTTTTTCCGTTCGATTTCTTTTTCTTGTAATTGATCGCTTTTTTTCATCCAAGAAATTTTTACTTAACGAACTTACACATTTTCGGGCGGAAATACAATTTTTTCAATTAACAATGAATAATTAACAATGAACAATGAATAATGAAAGAGTGAGTTAGTGATTTAGTGAATAGTGATAAAGTGATTTAACGGCCTAAATTCTTTTTCACCGTACGCACGCTACTTACGAGCATTTTTAATAATTCGTCCAATTGGGAATGAAGGATGGTAAATTTTTGATTTGAGAGGTATTGACCGTCTTTCAATAAATTAAGCCAATAATCCGTTTCATTAGCTTCTTTTAAGGCAATATTCATTTTATGCAAGAAATCCGCTTGGGATTGGGCAATTTCCGCTTCTCGGATTAAGGCGCCAATAGCCGTAGCACTTTTAAGGAGTTGTTTGCTCATGACAAATTCCTTTTTATCATTAACCAAACATTGATAGGCCTTTATAATGTCCAATGAAAATTGATAAGATTTTCTTTTTAAACTTCCTTTGTTCGAATGAGACTTCACGTCAATTAATTTTAAATGTTTAAGTCCTTCTTAAATTCCTCATTTCATTAACTATTTCACTAACTCACTAAATCACTAAACCACTATATTCACTATTCTCCCCGGCACCACAATTACTTTTTTAGGCGTTTTGCCTTCCAAATATTTGACGGTTTTTTCATGTTGCATGACGGCCTGTTCGATTTGTTCTTTGGTGGCGTCGGCGGGAAGTTCCAGGGTGAAGCGTTTTTTGCCGTTGAAGGCCACGGGATATTCCTTGGTGTCGGCTTTGAGGTAGCGTTCGTCGTAGGTAGGGTAGGGTGCGTATTCCACCGACGGCTCGTGGCCGGCGCGTTGCCAGAGTTCTTCGGCCATGTGCGGTGCGAAGGGTGAAATCAGTACGATGAGCGGTTCCAGAATAGCGCGTTTGTCCGTACCGAGGGCGGCCAATTCGTTGACGGCAATCATCATGGCGCTGACGGCCGTATTGTAGTCGAAGTTGCGGATGTCGTCTTCCACTTTTTTAATGGTTTTGTGGAGGATTTGGAGTTCCTTTTCGGTGGGTTCGGCATCGCTGAGGCGGAAATTACCGTCTTGGTCGTGATAGAGTTTCCAGAATTTTTTGAGGAAGTTATACACGCCTTTCAGGCCGGCGGTGTTCCACGGCTTGGCAATTTGAATGGGACCGAGGAACATTTCATAGATGCGCAAGGTATCGGCGCCGTATTGTTCCACGATATCGTCGGGATTGACTACGTTGTATTTGGATTTGGACATTTTTTCCACTTCGCGGTCCACGAGGAATTTGCCTTGGTCGTTCAGGATGAATTCCGCATCGCGCAGGTCGTCGCGCCAGTTGCGGAACCGCTCGGTGTCCAATTCGTTGCGTTCGTTGACCATGTTGACGTCCACGTGGATTTTTTGGGTTTTGTGCTCTTTGGCCAAATCCGCCGAAACAAATTTGTTGGTTCCTTCGATGCGACGGGCAAAAGCGCTGGTTCCCAAAATCATCCCTTGATTAATCAATTTGACGCTGTACTCAGGTTCGGGCACCAGCCCTGTATCGTAGAGGAATTTTTGCCAAAAGCGCGAATACATCAGGTGGCCGGTGGCATGTTCGCTTCCGCCTACGTAGAGGTCCACCTTGCGCCAATAATTCACGGCATCTTGTCCGAAGGGTGCTTGGTCGTTCCACGGATCCATATAGCGGTTGAAGTACCAGGAGCTTCCGGCCCAGCCGGGCATGGTGTTGAGTTCCATGGGAAAGACCGTTTCCCGGTCGATCAGGTCGTTGGAGACGATGCGTTCGTTCTTTTCGTCCCAGGCCCACACTTTGGCATTTCCCAGCGGCGGCCGGCCGTCGGGCGTGGGTTTGTATTGTTCCACTTCGGGCAATTCGATGGGTAAATGCTTTTCGGGAATGGCATGCGGAATACCGTTTTTATAGTAAATGGGAAAAGGTTCGCCCCAATAGCGTTGGCGCGAAAAGACGGCATCGCGCAGTTTGTATTGCACTTTGCGGCGTCCCAGTCCGCGTTTTTCCAATTCGTCGATCATGCGGCGGATGGCTTCCTTGGCGCGCAGGCCGTTGAGAAATTCGGAGTTTGTGAGTACGGCGTCTTTGTTTTCATTGGCGCCTTTGGATACGTCGTGTCCTTCGAAAATGTTGATAATGGGAATGTTGAAGGTGGTGGCGAATTCCCAGTCGCGTTGGTCGCCGGCGGGCACGGCCATAATGGCGCCGGTGCCGTAATCCGGTAGCACGTAATCGCTGATCCAAACGGGAATTTTTTCGCCGGTAAGCGGATGCAGAACGTAACCGCCGGTAAATACGCCGGTTTTTTCTTTGGTTTCGGCCAGACGTTCGCGTTCGCTTTTGCGGGCCGCTTGTTCTTTGTATTGCTCCACTTCGGCTTTATGTTCGGGTGTGGTCAGGATGTCCACCAACGGATGTTCGGGCGCAAGTACCATAAAGGTTACACCGAACAGCGTGTCCGGACGGGTGGTAAAGACTTCCAAATAATCCTTGCCGTTTTCCAATGGAAATTTCACCAAGGCGCCTTCGCTCCGGCCAATCCAATTGCGTTGCATTTCTTTAAGCGCTTCCGACCAATCCAGCATGTCCAAATCGCGAAGCAGGCGTTCGGCATAGGCGGTGATGCGCATCATCCATTGCTTCATTTTTTTCTTATACACCGGATAACCGCCGCGTTCCGATACCAAACCTTGGTCGGTGGCTACCACTTCGTCGTTGGCCAGTACGGTTCCCAAGCCGGGACACCAATTCACTTCTTTTTCGGCCAGGTAGGTGAGGCGATATTTTTGAAGGATTTCGTCTTTTTGTTTGTCGTCAAAATTTTTCCACTCTTCGGCCGTAAAAACAGGCGTATCTTCATCCGCGGCCGCTTCCACGTTCACATTCCCTTCCCGTTCAAAAGTTTTAATCAATTCCGCAATGGGTTCGGCTTTGTCCGTTTTTTTATTGTACCAATGTTTAAAGAGTTGAAGGAAAATCCATTGGGTCCATTTGTAGTATTTCGGGTCGGAGGTGCGGATTTCGCGGTCCCAATCGAAGGAGAAACCGATTTTGTCCATTTGTTCGCGGTAGCGGCGGATGTTTTGCTCGGTGGTTACGGCCGGATGCTGGCCGGTTTGGATGGCGTATTGTTCGGCGGGCAGACCGAAGCTGTCATATCCCATGGGATGCAGCACGTTGTAGCCTTTGTGGCGCATGTAGCGCGCATATATGTCGGAGGCGATGTAGCCGAGCGGATGTCCCACATGCAATCCCGCGCCGGAAGGGTAGGGAAACATGTCGAGGACGTAATATTTGGGTTTATCGGATTGATTATATGCTTTGAAGGTCTTGTTTTCGGCCCAATATTTTTGCCATTTGCCGTCGAAATCGTGGAATCGGTTCATAACTTTTCTTTTGGTAGCACAAAGATAGTGTGTTTTTTGATTGTTAAATAGATGAGGGATTTGGGAGGATTTGGGTTTTTACTTTAACCTTAACATTAACCTTAACTTTAACTAAATCAAATAGTTAATTGTGTCATTCCGATCCCGACACTTGTTGTCGGGAGAGGAATCTCCTATTTCTGTTTAACCGTTAAATCGCCATGTCCGCCTCAGGCGGGTGCAATCGGTTTTTTTCTGTTGAATTGTTGTCCGAATCCTTTCATGCGGGATAGGAAACCGGAAAAAATATATGCCGCACGAGGGGACTCGTGCGGCAGCGGGGTCCCTACGGGACTATCTATATGTCGCCCCTACGGGGCTATTGATATGGGGCTATTTTTCGAATTTTATGAATGTCAGCAAAAAATTATTGTCGGTTCGGGCGGGATTTAATTTTTTCGGAGAAATATTTTATGATGTCCTTGTCCAATATTTTCTTAAATAACTCTAATTTTTGAAGATTATTAGAAAAATCAATAAAGGTAAAGGAATCGGTTTCCGGCAAGTAGATGGCCAGGATGTGTTTGGGAATTTTGAAATGGAAAATTCCCGGTTCCGATCCTCGGGTTATTTGGTCGGGAGTGTAATATTTTTGAAGGTTATGATATGTATAATCCATTCGACCTTTGAAAGTCAGGTCATTTTCGTGAGGTTTTTTAAAGAAACGCATGGAAAAGTTATTCGTATAGGCAATCAATGCATATTTTTTTCCGTCCTTTTCCACATATCGCGGATAGATATACATATCGGAACTGGGGTGGATATCGATTTCATATTCCATGGATTTCGTTCCGTTTTGCATAGCGCGGATTATTTCTTCTTTGCTGGAAATTTGATATAAACCCGGATATATCATATCGGCTACCCGGTTCCAGTCTTTAAGATATGTGGCATCCAAATAATTGTTCAAGTCGGCGGTTAATTTATCTTTTATGTCGGTAGTCCAAGTTTTCTCGGTCAAATTTTGAGCTAAAACACTAAAACTTATTAAGAAAAAAAGCGGCAAGTGTAAAATTTTCATTTCCTTTATTTTTTGATGGGGAAGATACAAAATTCAGGCCAAATGCCCCGGTGTTTGCAAAAACGAAGATGTGTATTTTTCAATTTCTTCGGGTTAATATCCGGATACATCATCGTCGGGATTTCTTTCGTCGCCGCTTCCTTCGAGTTTATCGTCCCGCACGAGAATGGCTTTGACATAACCGAGTGCTCTTACTTGTTTAAATTGATGTCCGGCCTGTTGAAGTTTGTTGAAAACTTCGGGCGTAAAGGCGTCTTTTTCATACATAATGACATCCGGAAGAAATTGATGATGAAAACGTTTGGCTTGTACCGCATCATACATATTCATATCAAAATCAATCGCATTTAAGATTACTTGATAGACGGAGGTGATAATGGTTGAACCGCCCGGTGTGCCGAGTACCATAAAGGGTGCGTTATTTTTTTCCACGATAGTGGGTGTCATCGAACTTAACATTCGTTTATAAGGAGCGATGGAGTTGGCTTCCGATCCGATTAGTCCGAATTGATTAGGCACGCCGGGTTTGGCGCTGAAATCATCCATTTCGTTATTAAGGAAGAAGCCGTAACCATCTACAATCACTTTGGATCCGTAATTGGAATTTAGGGTAGTGGTACATGATACGGCCATGCCGTTTTTATCGATGATGGAAATATGGGTTGTTTCGAAACTTTCTTTTTGTAATTCGAAACCGCCGGGAATAATGTAATCCGAAGGCGTGGCACTTTCGAAATTAAAATCGGCCATTTTGTCTTTTAGATAATCGCGGTCCAATAATTTGTCCACCGGAACGGGATAAAAGTCCGAATCACCGAGATATTTGGCCCTGTCGGCATAGACTCTTTTTTCTGCTTCGACCATCAGATGGGTGGTTTTGTAAGAATGAAATCCCCATTCTTCTATCGGATAATTTTCGGTAATGTGTAATAATTGTCCCAATGCAATTCCGCCGCTTGAAGGCGGAGGCATGGATATTATTTTATAATCTTTGTAATAGACGATAATGGGTAAGCGGAATTTGGATTTGTAATTCAACAAGTCGCTCAATTCCATAATTCCACCGGTTTCTTTCACTTTTTTGACAATGGCTCGTGCTACTTCGCCTTCATAAAAACCTTCCGGGCCCCGGTTGGCAATAATTTCAAGTGTTTTGGCCAGTTCGGGTTGTTTCAATATATCGCCTTCTTTCCACCGGTCTTTAATAAAAACTTTATTTCCGGGGTTATATTTAATAAAATCCTTTTGATATTTGTTTAATCTGCGGGCTTCGCTTTTGGAAATGGCAAATCCTTTTTTAGCCAATTTAATGGCCGGTTGAAGCAATATATTCCAGTTCTTTATCCGGCCGTATTTTTTCCATGCGGCATGCAGTCCGGCTACGGTTCCGGGCACGCCAATGGACAATCCGCCGGCCGTGCTTAGTCCGGGAATCACGTTTCCTTCTTCGTCGAGATATAAATCTTTACGGGCTTTTCCGGGTGCCATCTCCCTGAAATCCAACGCTTTTGCTTTTCCGTCGGGCAGACGGATGACCATAAATCCACCTCCGCCGATATTGCCGGCGCGCGGATAGACCACTGCCAGTGCGAAATTGGTGGCCACCATCGCATCCACGGCATTTCCGCCGCGCTTCATGATTTTGACCCCCACGTCGGAGGCCCGGGGATGGGCCGAGACTACCATCGCTTTGTCGGCAATGAGGTGTTTTTGAGACGGCAGAACTTTTTTGGTCGATTGACAGGAGAATAAAAACGAAAGTAAAAATATGTATAAAACAATTCGCCGCATGCTTATTTTTAGAAATTAAAGCATTAAATTTAAGAAAAATATATTAATTCTTAATACAAAAATCGGACTTTCAGACTTTTTCCTTGATTTCTTTCACTGCGCGTGAAGCCAAATAAGATGAAATGAGCGCAATCAATATCAAACTACCGGCCACAATCAAGTAGTTGATTAATTTGAATTCGACCGGATAAACCAAATAGGTGCCCGGCACATTGATCCATCCGAAATGTTTTTGTAAATAAACCAAAAGAGTGCCCAATACCAAACCGATTCCGCCGCTTAACAGGATAAGCAAAGTGCCGTAATGGAAAAATATTTTGCGTATGTCGCTAATATCCATTCCCAAGGCCGATAATACAAAACGATCTTTTTTCTTTTTTAAAATTAAAATGATGATACTTCCCACGATATTAAAAACGGCTATAATTAAAAACAGCAAGCCCATCAAATAGGTAAAAGCATTCTCCAGATTAAGCATTTTCAATAATGCTTCGTTCAGTTCCAATTTGTCTTTGATTTTTAAATAAGAG
Organism: Flavobacteriales bacterium; assembly: GCA_027067965.1. Lineage (GTDB taxonomy): Bacteria > Bacteroidota > Bacteroidia > Flavobacteriales > Flavobacteriaceae > JAADED01. The sequence continues at coordinate 442,827 of JAMOUV010000010.1, forward strand.
GGTAGGGCGCGGTTTAATTTTTCCTTGACGGATTTGATGTTTTCAGGTTCTTGAACGGTCAGATCGAGAAAAGAAACCATTTGGGGGCCGGTTTGAAGAATTTGTCGCCATTGGTCTGCCGGCACATAGACATATTTTTTTTCCACGTCGGGAGTCAGTTGGTAAACACCGGAAATTACAAAGGGGCGCGTAATTAAATTTTCCTTGAAAAAAGTGCCGGAAGATTTGGCCGGAATAACCACATAGACCGGATTCTCCACATTATTGACATATAAAGAGAGTTTATCGGCAAGCATTTGTCCCGCCACCATATATGGGTATCCTTCACTCAACCATTGTCCGGTTAATAATATTTCGTCCGGATTCAGAATTCCGGTATAGGTACTATCCACGCCTCTTACCAATACAATGGTTTGTTTGCCACCGGCGCGAAGCAGGGCTTTTTCTTCAAGTACCGGTGCGGCTACCCGGATATCTTCGGTTTGATAAATAATACGGCGAATGCTGTCATTGTATTCGAAGAATTTCCCGCTTGCAGGTACAATGCGGAGATCAGGATCGGTTTTGTCTATCAATGATAAATTAAAACTTCTCAGCCCGGCAAATGCCGAAAGAATGACAAACAAGGCAGCCGTCGTCATGGCCACACCGACGGAAGCGATGGCGGTAATATAATTGACCGCTTTGATGCTGTCGGTTCCTTTGGCAAAAAGGTAACGGCGTGCTATAAAAGAATTTACATTCAAGTAAAGTGTATTTATTCGTCTTTATTCTTTTTTAAAGGATCATCTCCTTTTTTTAACGAGCGTTCGATGTTTTCGATATAATCCAATGTATCGTCGCGATAAAATTCCAAATCGGGCATTTTTCGTAATTGATGCCTGACGCGCCGGGCAATTTCATGTTTTACCAGTTTGGCATTCTGCCGCAATGCACTGACCACTTCATCCGCTTTGTCGGAAGGAAAAACACTGATATAAACTCGGGCTAATGTCAAATCGGGTGTGACGTAAGTTTTGGTCACACTGACAAGAAAATTTTTTATACCGGCTTTACGAATTTCGCCTTGTAATACTTCGGCTAAGTCTTTTTGTAATATTTTGGCAATTCGTTTTTGTCTTTTAGTTTCCATAAAAGTAATTTTTTTAATAATGAATATCATCCGCATGCATGCGCAATACCGAACGCGAAGCAAAAAAAGCGGTGGTGATGCTAATAAGAAATGCAAACAGAACCAAACCCGCCATAAGCAAGTAAAAATGCGATTGATGAAGAATTAATCGAAAAGCGGGAAAATAAGAACGTAATTTCCAAGCAATCAACAGGATAACCGCTACTGCGGCCAATCCGGCCAGAAATCCTAAAATGGAGTAGGAAATTAAGTAGGGACGCATGATAAATCCTTCGGGCGCACCGACCAATTGCATGGTCTTAATTACATGGCGTTTGTTGTAAATGCTTAGCCGTACCGTATTTCGAACGGTATAATAGATAATGACCAAAAGAATCAAACTGAAAATTAATAAGAAAGTGCCTATTTTTTTGACATTCCGGTTGAGTACGCTCAGAATGGTTTTTTCATATACCACGTCGTCCACGTATTTGTTTTGTAATAATTTGTCTCGAAAATCGCTGAAAATCCGGTCGTTTACATATTTTCCGTGCAGATGGATTTCCACATTATCTTGGAGCGGATTTTCTCCCAAAACGGCGATGAAATCGTCGCCGAGAATTTCTTTGGCTCTTTCGGCGGCCTTTTCTTTGGAAATAAACACAACGCTTTTGACCAAGGTATCGTTTTTGAGCCGTTTTTCAATTAATTTAATTTCCGCCCGCGGTGTTTTGTCTTTAAAATATACCGTCAGGGTAATTTGTTCCTTGAAATAATTGTTCAAATACCCGGCGTTGAGCACCAATAAACCGAAAATACCCAAAAGTAAAAACATTAAAAACAAACTGATAAATAATGAAACGAACAATCTGTTTTTCTTTCGGGTATAATATTGTTTTTCTATGCTCATTTGGTTTTTTATACTATTTCGTAGGTTGTGCCGTCTTTTCCATCTTTCAATTGTATTCCGATAGCGGCCAATTCGTCTCTTATTTTATCGGCCAATTCCCAGTTTTTTTGTTGGCGTGCCCGGTTACGTAAATCTATTAAAATTTTCAATACATGGTCCAGGTTTCGATTTCCGGCACATTCGTCTCGATTTTCGGGCAAGCCCAAAATTTCGAACATAAAATCTTCGAAAGTTTGTTTAAGTAATTGCTTGCTCTCGGGAGCCAGGCCGCCTTCGCCCGCACTCATTTTGTTGATGGCTTTGGCTCCTTCGAAAAGACGGGCAACGGTAACCGGCGTATTAAAGTCGTCGTTCATGGCTTCGTATAAACCGTCGCGCCATTTTTGTACGTCAAATCCCTCCGATTCCGTTTCCGGGATATCTTTTATTTTGTCATATGCTTCCCATAGCCGGCGCAGACCTTTTTCGGCCGATTCCAATGCTTCTTCCGATAAGTCCAACACATTGCGGTATTGGGCCATTAAAAAGAAAAAGCGTACTACCGCCGGGGAATAAGGTTTTTTCAACTTATCGTTATTTCCCGAAAAAATTTCTTCGGGCAAAATGGTGTTTCCGGTGGATTTGGACATTTTTTTACCGTTCATTGTGAGCATGTTAGCATGCATCCAGTAGCGTACCGGGTCTTTTCCGCTTAGGGCTTTGCCTTGGGCAATTTCGCATTCGTGATGCGGAAATTTCAAATCCATACCGCCGCCGTGAATATCGAATTGTTCGCCGAGATATTTGGTGCTCATCACGGTACATTCCAAATGCCATCCCGGAAATCCTTCACCCCAGGGCGAAGGCCATCGCATGATATGTTTGGGTTTGGCTTTTTTCCATAATGCGAAGTCCTGCGGATTGCGTTTTTCGTCTTGGCCTTCCAAGTCGCGCGTGTTGGCAATTAATTCTTCGATTTTTCGTCCGCTGAGTTTTCCGTAGCGGTCCACTTCCTTGTTATATTTAATAACATCGAAATAAACCGATCCGTTTACTTCATAGGCCAAACCTTTGGTTAGAATTTCCTTGGTGGCTTCGATTTGTTCGATAATGTGACCGGTGGCCGTAGGTTCGATGCTGGGTGGAAGATTGTTGATTTTATCCAATATGCGATGAAAATCCACGGTATATTTTTGAACGATTTCCATCGGTTCGATTTTTTCCAAACGGGCTTTTTTCGAAATTTTATCTTCATCACTATCGTCTTCCAAATGTCCGGCATCGGTAATGTTACGGACGTAGCGCACTTTGAATCCCAAGTGTTTGAGGTAGCGGTAAATCACATCGAAAGAAACGAATGTTCTTACGTTTCCCAAATGCACATGGCTATATACCGTGGGACCGCATACATACATTCCTACATGTCCGGGTACCAAGGGAGTAAAAGGTTCTTTTTGTCCGGTAAGGGAATTGAAAATTTTCAGGTCCTTTCTATAATCTTCCGCTTTTTTCATGAAGTCCAAATCAATTTATTTCAAAAATTCCGATTTCATATTAATATAATTCAAAAATTCCTTGCGTACTTCGGGGTCTTCTTTGAATTTTCCTCCGAATTCCGCCGTAATGGTCGAACTTTCCGGATGTTGCACGCCACGGGAATTGACACACAAATGCTTGGCATCGATTACGCAAGCCACGTCTTCGGTTTTTAGAGTGGCCTTGAGAAATTGCACAATCTGCCGGGTTAAGCGTTCTTGTACTTGAGGGCGGCGTGAAAAATAATCGACAATGCGGTTGAGTTTGGATAATCCGACCACCCGGCCGTTGGAAATATAGGCCACATGAGCAAAACCTACAATCGGCAAGAGATGATGTTCGCATGTGGAAAAGACACGAATGTTTTTTTCCACCAACATTTCTCCGTAATTATATTTGTTTTCGAAAGTGGACATACTGGGCATGTTTTCCGGCAGCAGCCCGCGAAAAGTTTCTTTCACGTACATTTTGGCTACGCGTCTCGGTGTGCCGCAAATGCTGTCGTCGGTCACATCTAATCCCAATATGGTGAGAATTTTTTCGATATGGTGACTTATCCGGTCTATTTTTTCCTCCGGTGAAAGTTCAAAAGCGTCATCTCTCAACGGATAGTGTACGCTTCCTATGTGATTATCACCAATTTCATCAATCTTTTTATCATTACATGCCATAATAAATCGTTTGTTCAAAAAGCAAAGATACATATAAGTTGGGAAAAAGAAGGTCGTTAAATTCCTTGGGTTATTACATGGCTAAAAGATGAAAGCCGACGGGGAATCTGTCTTTTATCATGAGCATAATAAAAGGAAATAAAATGAGAGATGGAAACAATCCGATATATAAATTATCACTGAAATTGTTTAAAAAACAATGAAAACTTTTACCCGAAAAAAATCATTTTTCAGCTGTTAAATCATTAACTTGCCTTGTGTAAATTCTTAAACAAATAGAACTATGGTCGATGCATTATTAGGATTACAATGGGGCGATGAAGGCAAAGGTAAAATTGTGGATGTATTGGCTGAAAATTACGATATCATTGCCAGGTTTCAAGGCGGTGCAAATGCCGGACATACTATTGTTTTTAACGGAGAAAAATATGTATTACACACTATTCCTTCGGGAATTTTTCACGAAAAAATATTTAATGTGGTGGGAAACGGTGTGGTGGTCGATCCGGTGAGTTTAAAAAAAGAATTGGATGGGATGAAAAATAATCCTATCGACTTTAAAAAACGTCTTCTTATTTCCCGGAAAGCGCATGTTACTTTACCCACTCATCGTTTGTTGGACGCGGCTTCGGAAACCGCCAAGGGCAAAGCAAAAATCGGTTCTACACTAAAAGGAATAGGTCCCACTTACATGGATAAAGCGGGGCGGAACGGTTTTCGTGTCGGTGATTTCGAATTGCCCGGTTGGAAAGAAAAATACCGCTTTTTGGTAGATAAACATTTAAAATTATTGCATTGTATCGATGTGGATATTCAATTCGATTTAAAAGAATTGGAAGAAGAGTTTTTTGATGCCGTAGATACCTTAAAAACTTTGCCGTTTATTGACGGGGAACGATATCTGAAGGAAACATTGGCAAGCGGAAAAAAAATCTTGGCCGAAGGAGCACAAGGCACCCTGCTGGATATAAATTTCGGTACTTATCCTTATGTGACCTCTTCTACTACCATTGCTGCAGGTGTGAGTGTAGGTTTAGGCATTCCTCCCACACATATCGGAAAGATTTACGGCGTTTTTAAGGCCTATACCACCAGGGTGGGAAGCGGACCGTTTCCTACGGAACTTTTTGATGATAATGGCGCAAGGATGGCAAAAATCGGCCATGAATTCGGTGCCACCACGGGCCGGCCTCGACGTTGCGGGTGGTTGGACTTGGTTGCGTTGAAATATGCCGTCGAAATAAACGGCGTTACGGAATTGATGATGATGAAAAGTGATGTATTATCGGGATTTAACGAAATCAAAGCCGCTACTTCTTACCGCTATATGGGCAATGAAATCGATTATTTTCCTTTTAGTATAGAGAAAAAATTTGTTTCACCTGTTTATACGACATTCAAATCTTGGGGCGAAGATCTTCGACACATAACGGATAAGGAATCGCTTCCCGAAGCATTGGAAACATATATCCGGTTTATAGAAAATTATACGGGTGTACCCGTTTCGATTGTTTCGGTAGGGCCCGGACGGGAACAAACGATTTTCAGGAATTGAAATTAAAAATTGTTTTCTAAATCCCGGTGTAGTTATGCGGTGTAATTTGTCGCAATTCTTTTTTGACAGAATCGGGAATATCCAATTTGTCTATAAATTCCCATAGGGAATCACGGGTAATAACCGAATTTGTTCTGGTCAGCTCCTTCAATGTTTCGTAAGGATTCGGATAGTTTTCTCTTCGCAAAACCGTTTGAATGGCTTCGGCAACCACCGCCCAATTGTCTTCCAAATCCTTATCGATGGCTTCCTTGTTGAGCAGTAGTTTGTTCAGCCCCTTTAAGGTAGATGAAAATCCAATTAGTGTATGGGCAAAAGGTACGCCAATATTTCGGGTAACGGTGCTGTCTGTCAAGTCACGTTGCAGGCGCGAAACAGGTAACTTTCCTGCTAAATGACTAAACATGGCATTGGCAATACCCAGATTTCCTTCGCTGTTTTCAAAATCTATCGGGTTGACTTTATGAGGCATGGCTGAGGAACCCACTTCGCCTTTTTTTATTTTTTGTTTGAAGTAATTCATCGAAATATAAGTCCAAAAATCGCGGTTCATATCGATGAGTATGGTATTGATGCGTTTCATCGCGTCAAACAAAGCGGCTAAATGGTCGTAATGTTCGATTTGCGTAGTGGGAAACGAGTGATGCAGTCCTAAAATATGCTCGACAAAATGCTTGCCAAAAGCTTTCCAATTTTTTTGCGGATAAGCCAAATGATGCGCATTGAAATTACCGGTGGCGCCCCCGAATTTAGCGGCATAAGGTACTTGGTACAATAGTTTGAGTTGTTGTTCCAAGCGTTCCGTAAACACGGTGATTTCCTTGCCCAAACGGGTAGGAGAGGCGGGTTGTCCGTGGGTGCGTGCCAACATCGGGATATTTCTCCATTCAAAAGATAACTCTTTGAGTTTGTCGATGAGTTTTTGAAGTTCCATCCGGTAAACTTTCATCGCATCTTTTAACGATAACGGAACAGCCGTGTTGTTGATATCTTGCGAAGTCAAGCCGAAATGGATAAATTCTTTATAGGCGGACAAACCCAGTTCGTCAAATTTTTGTTTGACAAAATATTCTACGGCTTTTACATCGTGATTGGTTACTTTTTCTATTTCCTTGACGGCTTTGGCATCTTCCAAACTGAAATTGTTATAGATATTTCGCAGTGCTTCAAATTTTTGCTTGTCAAAATTTTTCAGTTGCGGAAGCGGTATTTCACACAAAGCGATAAAATATTCTATTTCGACCAAAACGCGGTATTTTATCAAAGCGTATTCGGAAAAATATTCCGCTAAGATTTCTACTTTGTTGCGGTAGCGCCCGTCGACGGGTGATATGGCGGTTAGTGGGTTCATAGGATTAACGATTTCAGTCCCGATAGCTATCGGGATATATTATTTATTATTCGTAGATACACAATGCATTGTGTATCTACAATATCAATGATTAATATGTAAATTTATAAAATCTTCGTAATTCATTCGTGTATTCGTGGCATTTATTCTTGTTTTCTATCCTCTTCAATATCTTCCAAAATCTTCTCTACATCCGGTGTGGGATAATTTCCGGTAAAACAGGCATCACAAATCGATACTTTGTTAAAAACTTCCGGCAGTTCGGCTAAATCGAAATAAAACAAAGCATCGGCACCAATGTATTCTTTGATTTCGTCCACGTTCATTTTATTGGCAATCAGTTCGGTTTTGACAGACATATCAATACCGTACACACAAGGATGCTTTACAGGCGGTGCGGCAGACACAAAATAGACTTCTTTGGCACCGGCATGTCTTAGAAGTTCAACAATGTGTTTTGAGGTTGTTCCTCGTACAATACTATCATCCACCACTGCTACTTTTTTTCCATTAATGGTTTTCTTTATAGGATTAAGTTTTTTATTTACCATATCTTCCCGCTCGCTTTGCTTGGGTGCGATAAAACTCCGCCCGATATAATTGCTTTTCACCAAGCCCCGATGATGAGGTACTCCTAATGCTTCCGCCAATCCCGATGCGGCAAAATATCCCGATGAAGGCACATCAATAATGATATCGGGTTGGATATTTTTTTCAATAAATTGTTTAGCGATGGATCTGCCCAAACGGACTCTTTTTCCCGCCACATTGCTTTCGTAGAAAATACTGTCTTCGCGGGCAAAATACATATATTCGAATACACAAAAATGTTGTTTTTCGCGGTGTCCGATAGTCGAATGTACTTGTTGTTGTTCATCGATATATACGATTTCACCGGGTTGCAAATCACGGATAACTTCGTAGCCCAAATGGTCAAAGGTAATATTTTCGGAAGCAAAGCCATAACTAATACCGTTTTCGGTTTCTTTCTTGCCCAAAATTAATGGCCGGATGCCATAAGGGTCCATAAACGCCAAAAGACCGTGATTGGCAATAATTCCAATTACCGCATAAGCACCTTCCACTTTCCTTTGGGTAATTTTTACGGCATCGAAAATATCTTTCACGGAAAGGTTTTTGAGATCCTTATTCTTAAGTTCTGCGGCAAAGGTGTAAAGTAAAATTTCCAAATCATTAGTGGAAGTAGGCAAAACATGATAGTCTTCATATAATACCCTATTCATTTCTTTAAAATTGGTCACATTGCCATTATGTACCATCGCAATACCATAAGGATAATTAGTGGAAATGGGTTGGGCATTTTGAATTGTATCCGTGCCGTGTGTGGTATATCGGACATGTCCTATTCCTATATTTCCCTTAAGCCGTTCGTAGTGTTTTTCGTTGAAAACTTCCGATACCAATCCCTTACCCTTTTTGGTATGAAACATTTTGTCGAAAGTGATAATTCCGGCACTATCTTGGCCGCGATGTTGTAGCGTTAGCAATCCGTAAATCAGATCCGCTACTACTTTTTGAGTTCCTGTGATACCTATTATTCCGCACATATTTTTAGTTAATAGTTGATAGTTAATAGTTGATAGTCGTTAGTATTTTGTGAATTTTTCCGGATTGATTATCATTGAGTTTAACATTTTCTTTATCTCTAAATAATCGGTAATCAAATTGTTAAAAGTTGCTTCATCGATATACTGGCAATCTTTTGCATAAAAGAGCCAATTTTCCGTTTCGTATTCTTCTCCTAATGCATCGGTTAATTTAGACACAAAATGTTTGGGATACTTTCTTTTTGACCAAGCTTCTGCAATATTAGCAGTAATAGATCTTGATGAACGGCGAATTTGATCCGTTAAAGAATATTGTTCTTCCTTTGGAAAAGTTTTACTCATTTCAAAAATTCTCATCGCTAATGAAAAGGCCTTTTGATATACAATCAATTCCTTAAAATCGTTTATAAATGCCATATCTTTTTATGTTTTTTAACTTATAAAAATCCACCTCTTACAAAACAAATACTATTGACTAGTTCACGAAGTGAACACTATCAACTATCAACTGGGAGCGAAGCGACACTACCGACTGGTTCACGAAGTGAACACTATCAACTACCTACTACCAACTTCTTAATAGTTTCCGCATAAAACCCGTGCTCCACCGCCAATCCCCGCTGTTCAACTTCTTCCAAGCTTTTAGCACCTGTTAAATCCACTTCCCTTTGCGCGATGATTTCGCCGGTGTCCATTCCTTCATCTACATAATGAATGGTGATTTTGGTCGATTTCATTCCGTTTTTATAAGCCCATTCGTAGCCATGCAATCCTTGATGCAAACGCGTATCCGCCGGATGAATATTGATGATTTTCTTCGGATATTTCCTTACAAATTCCGCCGGCAGAATCCGCATATATCCCGCCAATACGATATAATCAAACTCGTAATTTTCCAGCAATTTCATCACTTCATCGTTGAATTCTTTTCGCGATTTTCCTTTTGCCGCAATACTTTTGGTTTCGATACCTGTTTCCTGCGCAATTTTTAATCCCGGCGCTTCCGGTTTGTCCGAAAATACCAAGACTACTTCGGCGATATCTTTCAGGATACCGTTTTTAGTTTCCTCGATGATGCGTTGCATATTGCTCCCGCGTCCCGATATGAATATGATGAGTTTTGCTTTTGTAGAGTTCATAAAGTTGAAAGTTCATAAAGTTTGTAAAGTTCAAAGTTTAAAGTTCAAAGTAAGTGCCTAGTTCAAATTCATAACTCATAATTCATAACTCATAATTTTTCCTCTTACCAATGTCCTTTCTGTAATACATCTTCTCAAAATGAATTTTCTCCACCGCTTTATAAACCTTTTCCAAAGCTTCTTCCAAGCTGTTACCGTGTGCTACTATATTTAGCACCCTTCCGCCGTTGGTCAATAATTTACCGTTTTCTCTTTTCGTGCCGGCGTGAAAGACAAGTATATCTTCCGGTAAGTCTTCCAATCCGGTGATTTCCTTGCCTTTTTCATATTGCTTCGGATAGCCCCCCGATACCAATACCACATCGGCGAAATATCCCGGATGAAAAGCAAAATCGATGTCCGACAAGTTTCCGTTTAAACAAGCCTCGGTAATTTTATATAAATCCGTTTGCAGAGCCGGCAACAAGACTTCCGTTTCCGGATCGCCGAAGCGTACGTTGTATTCCAACAAATATGCTTTGCCGTTTTTTACCATAATGCCGAAATAAATCACGCCTTTGTAATGCATTTGTTCGGTTTGAATCCCCCGCAAAGTCGGTTGGATGATGTTTTCCTGAATATCCTGCCAAACTCCCGGCGACATATCCACTGGACAATAAGCGCCCATTCCGCCGGTGTTCGGTCCTTTGTCGCCATCGAACAACTGCTTATGATCTTGCGATGGCAACAGCGTTTTAATAGTTTTGCCATCCGTAAAAGCGATAACCGACACCTCATCACCGTTGATTTTATCTTCAATCAGAAAATCCACTTTTTTCCCGTAAGATTTTTCCAATTCCGCCAGTGCTTTTTCGGCTTCGGCTACCGATGAACAGACAAAAACCCCTTTACCACCGGCTAATCCGTCGAATTTTATCACCAAATCACCCTTTTTTTCTTCGATTAGCTTTCGTGCCTCATCCGTATGACTGAACACTTGAAAATCTGCTGTACTTACACCGTATTTCTGCATAAATTTTTTGGCGAAAATTTTTGATGCTTCCAATTGTGCCGCTTGTTTGTCCGGCCCGAAAACCCTTATATCCGTGACGGCAAAATAATCAACGATTCCTTCGGAAAGCGGTTGCTCCGGTCCTACAAAAATCAAATCGATTTGATGCGTACGACAAAAATTTTCAACAGCTTGAAAATCTGAAATATCCAAGGGATAGGAATTCGGAATCCCCCCATTGCCAGGTGCCGTAAAAACGCTGTTCCAACCCAATGATTCTGCAAATTTCCACGCCAAGGCGTGTTCTCTACCGCCAGTGCCTATGATGAGTATTTTTGAGTTCATAAAGTTTGTAAAGTTCATAAAGTTGAAAGTTTAAAGTTAACACCTCATTATTCATAACTCATAACTCATAATTTATAACTTATAACTCATCATTCTGTTCGTTATGGTTTATTTCTTTTTAAGTTCATTGTCATCATTTATTAATTGTTCTTTCATTTTCATAATATCCCGCGTCATTTGTTCCTTGAATTCAGGTATTTGCAAACTGCGAATAGCCGCCAATGCCGCATTGTCGGGATGCACTACCGTAACCGCCGGTGTGTTCGACGGCATTATCAACGACGAATTGATATTCAGCATAATATCGGTTTTGTCCGAAAACGGCGGACAGTTGATTACCGGCACATTCAGGTTGGCTGCCAAGGCACCGCCGAGTCCGTTGGAACGTCCGGCAATGGCAATCACACTCACCGGTTCAATGGCATAGTTGATGACATCGGCTAATTCCACCAAGCGTTCGCCGTTTTTATGTGCCGAAATAATGCGCATTTGGGTTTTTACATCGAATTTACACAGATGTTCTTTGATTTTTTCTGCGTGTTTTACATCCGATTTTGAGCCCATTACCATCACTATATAACCGGGTTTTATCAGCTTTTTGCGAAGCAAATTGTGATACATCCGTGTTTTAACCGGCAGATGTCCACTATTGTATTTGTTTCCGGTAATGATTTCAAAAATCTCTTTATAGCGTTTGGATGTTTCCAAAATCACCTCCTCCGGCAGTTCATCAGGAACTTGTCCGTTAATTTGGTGTTGGAGCATCCATTGACGCACAAATTCCTTGTCGATTTGCTCCGCTTCTGCGGGATTTTTTTCGTAATCTTCCTTATTCCAAAACCGCGAGCTGTCGGGTGTGTGGATTTCATCGATTAAAATCAATTTGCCGTCCACCAATCCGAATTCATATTTGGTATCCACCAGAATAATGCCGCGTTCCGCCAAGTATTTGCTACCGAAATCAAAGAGTTCCAAAGCTTTTTGCTTCATTTGTTGGTAAATTTCCTCGCTTACCAAACCGCGACGGATAATCTCGGCTTCGGTGATTTCCGTATCGTCTTTGTCTTTGGTAGTCGGTGTTAAAATGGGTTCGGGAAAAGCCTGATTTTTGCTCAATCCGTCCGGCACTTCCACACCGCTGAAATTCCGTTTCCCCGCTTGATATCCCCGCCACATCGAGCCGGTCAAATACCCGCGGACAATCATTTCCACCCGAATCGGAACCGCTTCCTTCACGATGCTGATGTTGTTGTCTATTTGTTCAATCAGGTGATTATCAATGATGTCTTTGGTCTTGTCAAACCAAAAATTCGTCAGGGTATTGAGCACTCCGCCTTTGTCGGGAATCGCATTTTTCAGATTTTTGTTAAAGGCGGAAATCCGGTCGGTTACGACAATCAAACGCTTGTTGTCGTCAATTCTGATGCTGTCACGCACCTTTCCGGCGTGAATTTTTTGCAATTGCGGACTGTTAAAATGATAAAGTGTATTCATAATGAGTTGAAAGTTAAATGTTCAATGTATAAAGTTTAATGTTTAAAGTTCAAAGTTTTGATTAATGTAATTTTTTGATAAAACCGGACAATAATCTTGAAATGTCAATCGTAAGTTGATACAATTCTTCAAATTCTTGTTGACTGATTTTATTTAAGTCCAAAGCTAAATAGAGCATAGATCTAACTTCTCCTACGGAACCTTTTGAAACGAACAAAAAATGTCTGAATTCATTGTTGGTCTGACGTTCAAATCCTTCTGCAATATTATTCATTACAGAAACCGATGCTCTTTCTATTTGATTTTTAAAGCCAAAATCATTACTATTTTCAAACAATCGATAGATTTTCAAAACCAATTCTTTACTTTTTTGCCAAGAATGCATATCCTCGAATTTAAGTATTCCTCTCATAATTTATATTTTTTTAATTTATAATTCATTTACACATTTTACATTGCACATTGCACATTGTACATTATACATTGCACATTACACATTGCACTTTTCACTTTCAACTCTTAATGTTTAAAATGCCGCAAACCCGTAAATACCATATTCACTCCCCGTTCATTACAGGCTTCAATCACCGATTTATCACGAATGGAACCACCGGGTTGCACAATGTTTCTTATTCCATTTTCCGCTGCCAATTCCACATTATCGGCAAACGGGAAAAACGCATCCGAAATCAGATAGGCATTCGCAATTTCACGGCGGTAAAAATCTTCGAAATCTTCTTCTTTTCCTTCAAAATCCTGCTTGATAAAATCCCGTGCTTTGGACAATGCCAATTCCGTAGCTACCAAGCGGTTGGGTTGTCCTGCTCCCATTCCCATCAGGTAGAATTCATCATCTTTTCGTCCTACGATAACAATGGCGTTGGACTTGATATTTTTAATGGCTTTTATTCCGAATGCGATGAGCTTCTTATCCGCTTCAAAGGCTTTCTGCGTTACCACTTCCAATTTTTCATAGAGTTTGCCGTCGTAATCTTGTTCCAGCAAGGTGCCGTTTACCAAGCGGTAATCGGGATGTTGCGGTAAATCTTCCGGACTATATTCCAAGACTCTTAAATTTTTATGATTTTGCAGATATGCCAAAGCTTCCGGCTGTATTTCGGGTGCAATCACCACTTCTATAAATTTACGCTTGCTTCTGTCTTCATTCGTTAAGTCAAAGAATTGAGCGGTTTTCAAAGTCAACGGCGTATTAAAAGCGATTATCGAGCCGAATGCCGAAATGGGATCGCCCTGCCAAGCTTTTTCCAGAGCTTTTCGTTGCGTGCCGGCTTGCGAGAGTCCGCACGGGTTGGAATGTTTAACCACGGCAACGGCTTCTTGTTCCAGTTCCTTTACCGAAGCTATTGCGCCGGAAATATCCAAAATATTGTTGTAGGACAGTGCTTTGCCGTGCAGGAATTTAATATCGAACAAGGACTTATCTACGCCTTTTTGCCGGTAGAAATTTGCCTGCTGATGCGAGTTTTCTCCGTAGCGCAGTTGCTTACCCTCTTCAAAAGCCAAGCGAACCGATTTTTTGCCGGTTTCTTTGTCCATTGTTTGTGCAATCAGTGCGTCGTAGTCAGCGGTGTGATTAAAGGCTTTTGCCATCAACTGCTTGCGAAATTCGTAGGAAGTCGTTCCGTTGTTGGTTTGTAATTCATCTATCAATCCCGGATAATCTTCCGGTTTTGTTACGACTGTCACATATTTGAAATTTTTTGCCGCCGCCCGGATCATCGTAGGCCCACCGATATCGATATTTTCGATTAAAGTTTCAAAATCCGCTCCTTGTTTCAATACTTTTTCAAAGGGATATAGGTTGCACACCACCAAATCGATAGGTTCAATGCCGAGTTCTCCGGCTTCTTCCTTGTCCTTTTCGCGGTCGAACAACAAGGCGCTTTCTATGTTAAACGAAATAGTTTTCATCCGTCCGCCAAAAGCCTCCGGATTGCCGGTAACTTGCTGAATATCCGTGGTTTCAATCCCCGCTTCGCGCAATACTTTCTGCGTGCCGCCCGTTGAGATGATTTCCACGCCTAATTCTTTTAGTTGTTTGGCTAATTCGACGATTCCTGTTTTGTCGGAAACACTTAATAATGCTTTCATTGAGTTAAAAGTTTGTAAAGTTCATAAAGTTGAAAGTTTGTAAAGTTGAAAGTTTATAAGGTTTTTATTAATCCTGATAAGAGTTTCGAAATTTCTTCTGATAAATCGTATAGTTCATCAAATTTTTCTTTTTCAATTTTTTCTAAATCTAATGCTAGATACAGCATTGATCTAACTTCTGCTGCTGAACCTTTGGCTATATAGAGAAATTGACGAAATTCATTATTAGTTTGTCTTTCAAATCCTTCGGCTATATTATTCATTACAGAAACGGCAGCTCGTTCAATTTGGTTTTTAAAACCGAAATCCTTGTGTAGTTCAAAAGTCTTATAAACTTTTATGGTTAATTCTTTGGCTTTTTTCCAAGAAATAATGTCTTCAAAACGATTTATTCTCATTTGTAAATATTTAATTTAGTTAATATTAGACTCTTTATTCAATAATTGAAAGTGATAAACCTGCTCCTACTTTTAACTTTTAACTTTACGAACTTTTAACTCCTTAACAATATTATCAAAAATCACCTGCCCGGTTTCACCTCTTTCCAATTCCTTCCCATTTCGCTTCATCTTCGCCCAATCCGGATGATTATAAAAACTCAAAAAAGCCTCCGGGTGTGGCATCAATCCGAATATTTGTCCGGTGGTATCCGTCAGTCCGGCAATGCTCATTACCGAGCCGTTCGGGTTCAGCGGATATTCCTCCGTGATATTTCCTTCCGCATCGGCATATTGCAAGGCGATTTGGTTGTTGGCGATGATTTTCTCCTTGACATCATCGTTTTTAAACACCAATTTTCCTTCGCCGTGGCGCACCGGAACGGGTAGCAAATCTATCCCTTTCAAAAACGGCGATTGATTAACGGAATTGACTTTACAATACACCCACCGGTCTTCATATTTCTGCGAATCGTTGTGTAGCAAGGCCACTTCCGGTTCTTGATTTCCTTGTAAATCCGGTAGCAAGCCGAGTTGTGTCAAAATTTGAAAACCGTTACACACGCCCATTATATATTTGCCGTTGGCGACAAAATCATTGATTTCCCGGATAAAAGTTTTGCCGTTAGCCATTTTTTTATATTTGATTTTATTCGCCATTACCTTTCCCGAAGCGATATCGTCGCCAAAGGAAAATCCCCCGGGAAAATTTAAGATGTCATAGTCTTGTAAATCGTATTTTCCGTTGATGATTTCATTGAAATGGATAATGGTTACCTCGGCACCGGCGTTTTTATATGCCGCCCCCATTTCTATTTCACAATTTATCCCGAATCCCGTTAATATTAAACTTTTTACCATTTTTTTGTTTTTGTTTTTTACCACAAGGAACACAAAGGTGTTCTAAAACCTGGAAGGTTTCCAAAACCTTCCAGGTTTATTAATAATGTATATTTCAATCAATTGTTTGTAGAGACGCAATGCATTGCGTCTCTACAACAATGGTTTATCAAAATTTTGTCTTCCATTTATTTTCCAATTCCTCAATTCCCTCATCAATAATTCCCTCACGATTATCCACAACCTTCAACCGCTTATCCCCCGTAACCTTTCCCAAGAAAATCGCTTTATCCTGCATTATTTCTTCAAATTTTTCTCTATTTTCCGGCGCAACACTCACGACAAACCGCGAATGACTTTCAGAAAACAATTTGGCGTTCAACGGCAAATCTCCCAATTCGTCCAAAGAAATGTCCGCCCCAAAATCCGTTCCGATGAGACATTCCGACAAGGCAACCGCCATTCCCCCGTTGGAAATATCGTGTGCCGATACCAACAGATTTTCCTTGTTTGCCTGCATCATTTTCAGATAGGTATCTTTGGCTTCTTGCTTGCGGACTTTTGGTACATTAGCGCCCAGCTCGTCAAACAACTTATAAAATTCGGAAGCGCCCAGCTCGTCATAGGTTTTTCCGACTTGATAAATCAAATCGCCCTCGGCTTTGAAATCCGAAGTAAGTGTCCGCCGGACATCCCTGATTTTTGCCACCATCGAATACACAATCGTAGGTGGAACAGATATCTTCACCCCTTCGCGTTTAAAGTCGTTTTTCATACTGTCTTTACCCGAAGTCATCGGAATATCAAAGAAAGTAGCCATATCGTAGAGCGCTTCGTTCATCTGCACCAGTTTGGCCAGTTTTTCCTTGCCGTCCGGATTGTTTTCAGGGTGATAAAAACTGTCCGGCACGCTGAAATTATCGTTTACCGTCCAAAAAATATCGTCGTTCCGGCGCATATTCGGCAATTCCCCGCCTACCGCAATGATTTGGCGAACAGCTTCGTCAAAAGCACCTGCCGACATTTCATACGCATCGATATCGCCGTATTGCGGACAGATACCGTTGGATATGGCAATGCCTTCAAAACTCTCGTGGTCGATACGCATCACCCCGGCATCTTGCGGACTTGTGCCGCGTTCGCCCATCAGCGGTTTGATGATGCTTTTTCCTTTCACTTCGTGATCGTAACGGCGGATGATATTTTCGCGCGAACGGATATTCAACGATGCCATCAAATCCTGCAATACCTTATGATAATTATCGACATCAATAGCTTCGGGTTCCTTCAAATCCGGTTTTTTCCATTCGGCTATCATTTTTTTCTGCGGCACGCCGTTGTGCAAGAAATTCAAGTCCAAATAATTGACAATCTTATCTTTATAGCGCACATCCAAATAGCCCGAGTTGGTAAAATACCCGATATCCGTTACTTCCACTTCCATTTCCTCTGCCAGTTCCAAGAGTTCCGCTTCTTTGTCCGGTTCCACCACCAAAGTCATCCGTTCTTGCGATTCCGATACAAAGATTTCCCAAGGTTTCAATCCCGAATATTTCAGCGGAATTTTATCCAAAAACACCACCGCACCGTTGGGAATTTCCGCCAGTTCGCCCACCGACGACGACAATCCCCCGGCACCGTTGTCCGTGCTTGATTTTATCAGTCCCCGGCGCGTAGCTATCATCATAAAATCGGCTAATTTTTTCTGTGTAATCGGACTACCGATTTGCACGGCGGACATCGGCGATTTTTCGTTGATTTCCACCGACGAAAACGTTGCCCCGTGAATACCGTCTTTGCCTACGCGTCCGCCTGCCATCAATATTCTGTCGCCGGCATCAATAGGTTTTTCCCAGCTGTTGCGTCCCTGATAATTATCCGGCATCAATCCGCCCGTACCGCAAAACACCAAAGGTTTTCCCGCAAAGCGATCGTCAAACACCACCGATCCGTTTACCGTCGGTATGCCCGATTTGTTTCCCCCGTCTTCGATGCCTGCCACCACGCCTTCCATAATCCGGCGCGGGTGCAATTGTCCGGCGAGCAATTTTTTATCGTAATCCGGCGAGCCGAAGCACAAAACGTTGGTATTGAACAACATTTCCGCACCACCGATTCCCGTACCCATAATGTCGCGGTTCACGCCCAAAATCCCCGTAATCGCGCCCCCGTAAGGATCCAATGCCGACGGCGAATTATGCGTTTCCACTTTCCACACAAAGAGTTTATCTTTCGTAGCGCGCACCGTTCCGGCATTATCGGTAAACACTTTTATCAGCCATTTGTTATCCTTCGCCAGCAAATGTTCCTGCACCACATCCGTCGATGCTTTGATATAGGTTTTAAACAGCGAATTAATCTGTTTTTTCTCGCCCGTATCTTTGTCTGTATAGTCTATTAAAGCGTTGAATTCCTTGTGTTTACAATGTTCCGACCAAGTCTGCGCAAAGACTTCCAGTTCCACATCCGTAGGTTGTTCCGGCAGTCCTTTTGCCAGCCGTTCCGCCCTGATTTCCGGACGTGCAAAATACCCGCGTATAGTCTGCATTTCTTCCAAGTTCAGCGCCAGTATCCGTTCGTTTGAAAGCGCCAAGAGTTCATCATCCGTCAGTCCGTTCAAATTGATAACTTCCACCTTTTCATCCGTTGTCATTTCTACTTTCGGCACATACGGTGTAAAATCGAATCCACTAACGGTTTTACGGACAGTTTGGATATGATGAATCAACGGATTTCCCAGAAAAGCCCTAGCGATTTCCTGCAAAACATCTGCCGGCAAATCCCGTTCAAAATAGTAGATATCCTGCGTATAAATATGTTGCACATTCCAGTCGATATCGCGGTTCAGGTAGTCGGCGAGTGCCATTTGCGCCGACATTCCCACGTCATCCGTCACCCCCGGAAGTTGCGCCACGGCAATCATCGAGCGGTAAGTCGCCTCGTCGTAAAAACGGTTGATAAACACCTGTTCCGTAAAAGCATTTTGAAGACATTTTTCGGCGTATGCTTTTAATTCGTCTTGACGAATAGGATAATCGACTACATACAATTTTGATGTTTTAATCTTGCCGGTATCAATACCCAACTGCGCTTTTATTTTTTTTTGCAATTGAAGTGCTTTCGTGTCTTTATATCCGTGTCTAAGTATTGTTTGTATTTGAAACATAATTCAGTGCCTAGTTGCTAGTAGTTAGTTAAAAGTTTATAAAGTTGAAAGTTCAAAGTGCCTAGTTGTTAGTTTAAAGTTCATATCGTTTTTGCGTGTTCTAAATAGTGTCTTTACAATCCCCCCATTTCTTATGTGTGCTTATGTGGCTTATGTGGTTCACAACAGTTGCACAGCAACACATACACCTTTGCGTCTTCGCGTCTTTGCGAGCGATAAAAACACAAAAAAAGCCGCCAAAAATTGACAGCCTCCCTAATATTTCTTCCCTAATTTCAAAGTCGGCAACACAACCGATATATCGTTACAAGCAGTTATCCGTCCTGCTATTTGACATTCATAACCTGCCTGCCGGACTTCCCTGACGATTTCATCCGCATCGCCCGAATCCACCACCAGCAACATCCCGTTCCCCATATTCCACCACAGATAGGCTTCTTCATCCGTTACTTTTCCCAGTTTCTGAATCCGTAGCATTTCCGGTAGCGGTGCAAAAATATTATCCAAAACGGCTCCGGTATCTGTCATTTTCAGTACCCGTCGCAGGTTGTCAAAAATACCCCCGCCGGTGATATGTGCCATTCCTTTGGGTATGAGGTTTTTAGCGATTATCCGGTTGATAACCGGTGCATAAATCAACGACGGCGTAAGCATTTTCTCACCCCAAGTAGTCTTGTCGTCATAAGCCGTTTTATGCCATTCATCCCCGAAATTCTCTTGTAAAATTCTGCGGATGCTCGAAAAACCGTTACTACGGAATCCGCGACTTTTCAAACTGATTATCACATCGCCTTCTTTGATTTGACTACCGTCGATGTCCGTTTCCAAATTCTCGGGTAACACCCCGATAGCCGTAGCGCTCCAATTGAAGTGCATCCGGTCGCCGTAACCGCAAATTCTGTTTCCGAGTTCGGCAATTTCACCACCGGTAATCGTTATGCCTGCCAAATTACAAGCATTGCGCAAGCCTTTCATCATTCGTTCGACAATACCGGCATCCAAATAATCCACATCTATGACGTTGGAAAGATTAGTCGGTTCAAATCCGGCAGCCGCCAAGTCATCGGCTACCATTGCAACCAAGTCGAAGCCCAGCGTGTCGTAAATGCCGGTGCGCTCTGCCAGTTCGGCTTTGGTGCCCGTGCCGTCCGAACCGATTCCGATCCGTTCGTTGCCAAAAATCAAAAGGTTGGAAAATCCGCCGTCCGTTTTGGACCCCACTTCGCCTTTCTTTCCGCGGCGGTTAGGGAAAGTTTCCTTTGCATATGTAAATGCAATAGCGGAAGCTTTGTTGCCGAGGTTGATGTCAACCCCGCTTTTTTTTCGTATCATTTAGATGACAAATACGCCACAAAAATAAACTTATTTTCTTTTAATCGCATGAAAAATCATTGTTTTTTTTCAACAAAAACGGCTTTTTATTAACAATGCACGACATGACAGTTTTTTTACTCCCGGAATCGATTTTATTCAAATTTTTTTTAAAAAAAATATTTTTTATGTGGATAAAACCGGATTTATTGTTCGGAATATCTATAAAACACATACCAATGTATTGATTTTCAGCAATTTATTACAAATCCGAACGGCTAAAAAATTTAACATTTTTTAACTTGACATGTATTATTATTATTATTATTATTATTATTATTGTTGATATAAAAATATGGCATTATATAATACCCCGGTTAAAATAGGAACCGGAAAGTAAATGAAAATCGACTAACAAAAAGTAAAAACTTCTTATGATTCTTAAATAAACCAATTAAAACAAACTCCTATGAAAAAAAATGTTTTTCTCTTTGCGGTTTCTTTAATATTTATCCTCTTTTTTTCATGTAAAACGGAGGATAATTTATTAAACGAAAAAGAAAAGGCGGAATTAACTTCCGTACTATCCAAACTTACCGGTGCAAATACGGACCAAATAGTGATTTCAAAAGTGGAGAATAAAAATTCTTACAAAAAAATTACTTTTTTAGAACCGGACGGAAAAAATACGATAGTTTTTCTAAATCATGACTCGGATGATATCATTGCACTTTGGTCAAGTGATGAGTTAAATGATGAAATAATGGACAAAAAAAATAATTTGGAAATTTTGTCACGTAATGATTTAAAATATGTAGTAGGAAAAGATGCCAATTCTTTAGAGGTTTTTGAAATTAATAAAGAAGTCGAAAAACGGGCATCCCAAAATAATATGAAAGAGGCGCAATTACAGCGAATTATTTATCATCCTTATCCTAAAAATCCGGTTTTGGAAATTATCTATGGAAATGAGGACTCGGAAACCAATTTGATGATCGGTTATAATCTTGTCTCGCATAAAGCCGTATCCATTAGTTGTCATGGCAAAGAATGTTGTAAAATAAGATATTATCCGGACGGGAATTATTATGAATGTGCTTGCCAAGGATGTGTGATGCAAAACGAATAATCGACTTGTTTCAAAAAGATTTTTAGCCACCCGCTTCCCGGGTGGTTTTTTTTATTTATATGAATATGTTACGATTGACAAAATTTTTTATTTATTTTTCTAATCTTTAATTAATTATAATTTTTTTATTAATTTTATAGAAATAAACTCTAACAATTTTATACCTTTGTCAATCAAAATATTTCCATCATGAAAAAGGAGGAAAAAAAAGAAGCATTCATACAAGAAATAAAAAAAGGATACACCTTTGAAGGCGATTATTTTACAATCGGCGGCGCTATGCTCGACGGCGAAGCCATACCGGGATTGCATGTAAACATTCCGTTGAAAACCCTCAACCGCCACGGTTTGATAGCCGGCGCCACGGGAACGGGAAAAACCAAATCCATGCAAGTAATGGCCGAACAACTCTCCGAAAAAGGCATTCCCGTATTGTTAATGGATATTAAGGGAGATGTAAGTGGATTGGCCAAGCCCAGTCCCGGTCACCCGAAAATCGACGAAAGGATGCAAAAAATCGGTTTGCCGTTTACGCCCAAGGGTTATCCGGTGGAATTTTTCTCCTTGACCGGCAAAGAAGGTATTCAATTGCGAGCCACCGTGTCGGAATTCGGACCCATTTTGATGTCGCGATTATTGGATTTGAACGAAACCCAAAGCGGGATCGTAGCGGTACTTTTCAAATATGCCGATGATAATAAATTGCCATTGGTCGATTTGAAAGATTTTAAGGAATTGCTCAAGTGGACGCTCGGTCCCGGAAGACAGGAATTCAGGGAGGAATACGGACGTATTTCCAGTGCTTCGGCGGGCTCCATTTTGCGTAAAATCGTGGAATTGGAACAACAAGGCGCCGATATTTTCTTTGGTGAACCCTCCCTGGAAGTGGAAGATTTGATGCGCGTCAATGAAGAAGGTTACGGAATTATAAATATCATTCGCTTGACCGACATACAAGACCGTCCCAAATTGTTTTCCACCTTCATGCTTCAACTTTTAGCCGAGTTGTACGCCAAAATGCCCGAACAAGGCGATGCAGACCGCCCCGAATTGGTCTTTTTTATCGACGAAGCCCATTTGGTTTTCAAAAACGCCACCAAGGCCTTGCTCGAACAAATCGAAACCATCATAAAATTGATTCGGTCCAAAGGAATCGGTATTTATTTCGTGACTCAAAATCCCAAAGATATTCCCGATGAAGTTTTGGCTCAATTGGGTTTGAAAGTGCAACACGCCTTGCGCGCTTTCACCGCCAAAGACCGCAAAAACATCAAACTCACCGCCGAAAACTTCCCGTTATCGGAATATTACGATACCAACAAATTGATTCTCAAACTCGGAATCGGTGAAGCGTTAGTGACGGCTTTGGGCAAAAAAGGACGCCCCACGCCTTTGGTTCATACCTTGATGCGTGCGCCGCAAAGCCGGATGGACGTGTTGACACCCGCCGAGTTGAAAGAAATTTTGTCCCAATCGAAATTACGAAAAAAATATGCCGAACCCATTGATAAGGAAACGGCTTATGAAATTTTGAAAAAGAAAATTGAAGATGCCATTGAAGAAGACGACAAAAAAGGCAGGTCGCGCGGACGGAAGCGCAAAGAAAAGAGTACCATTGAAAAAGTAGTCAACAGTTCGGTAGGCAAAATGATTATTCGCGAAGTAACCCGCTCGCTGCTAGGTGTATTGGGATTGCGATCCACCCGGCGTAGGCGGCGCAGTTCGTGGTTCTAAAAAATTTAAATTTTGTCTTTTATAAACGGAATAAGTTTTGATTTGCCGTGGGCGATTAATTCTTCGGGGGTGCCTTGGAAAATCAAATATCCGCCTTTATCTCCGCCTTCCGGCCCCAGATCTATGATATAATCGGCCGATTTGATGATATCGGGATGATGTTCGATAACCACTATGCTATGACCTCTTTCGATAAGCCGGTCAAATGCCTTTAACAAAGTCACTATATCATGAAAATGTAAACCGGTGGAAGGTTCGTCAAAAATAAATAATACGGGTTCGGTTTTTTGTCCTTTTACCAAATACGACGCAATTTTGAGCCGTTGGGCCTCACCTCCCGATAAAGTGGAAGTGGATTGTCCCAATTTGACATAACCCAAGCCGGTATCTTGTAAGGCGCGGAGCTTGGACGAAATGCCGAATTGGTCGTATGTTTCGAAAAAATCCACCGCTTCATCCACACTCATTTCCAATATATCATGAATATTTTTTCCTTGAAATTTTACTTCGAGTACGTCTTCCTTAAACCTTTTGCCATGACATACCTCGCATGTCATTTTTACGTCCGCCATAAATTGCATTTTGACGGTTATTTCCCCTTCGCCTTTACATTCTTCACAGCGTCCGCCGGGTACATTGAATGAAAAATGCCTAGGAGTAAGTCCGAAGAGAAGGGCTTGTTTTTGCGAAGCCATCAATTGTCTGATTTCGTCATACACTTTGATGTAAGTGGCCGGATTGGACCGGGACATGCGGCCGATAGGATCTTGACCGATTAATTCCACATTTTTAATTGTTTTCCATGCGCCTTCCAAACTGTCATAACCGCCTCCACCCGGACCGTAACCGTAAATTTTCGTAGAAAGCGCCGGATATAAGGTGTCGGCTATCAAACTGGATTTTCCACTTCCCGATACACCCGTAACCACCGTTAAGGTATGAAGCGGAAATGTGATATCGATATTTTTCAAATTATGATGCCGTGCACCTTTCAGTGTAATTTTATCGGGAGAAGTTCGTCGCAATGCCGGTACCGGTATTTTTCTTTTTCCCGAGAGATATTGCGCGGTTAATCCTTCCGATTGAAGAATATCCCGGTAACTGCCTTCCGCTACGATTTCTCCGCCGAAAATTCCTGCATAAGGCCCCAAGTCAATAATATGATCGGCGGCCCGGATAATTTCTTCGTCATGTTCTACCACGACCAAGGTATTGCCTTTATCTCGCAAATTCAACAAAGTTTTAATTAATTTCCGTGTGTCTTGCGGATGCAAACCGATACTCGGCTCATCCAATACGTAAATGGCACCGGTCAGGCCGCTTCCCAATGACAAAGCCAAGCGAATCCGTTGGACTTCTCCCCCAGACAAACTGGCCATCGTCCGGTTCAAAGTCAAATAACCCAAGCCGACATCCATCAGGAAGTCAAGGCGGTTTTTTATTTCTCTCAGAATGCGCTCCGCTACTTTTTTCTCTGTAGCGGACAGATTTAATGTGTTGAAAAATTCCACCAGGTTTTCCACCGGCATATCCACCAAATCGCCGATATTTTTGCCGGCTATATACACATACATGGCCTCTTTTCGTAAACGTTTTCCGCCACAAGCCGGACAAGGTGTTTTGCCACGGTACCGGGCAAGGAGAACACGGTTTTGAATTTTATAGGATTTGCGCTCAATTTTTTTGAAAAAATCATTGATTCCAATGAAATATTTGTTCCCGTTCCAGACTAATTTTTTTTGTTCTTCCGGGAGTTCTTTCCAAGCCGTATGTACCGGAAAATCGAATTTATGGGCATTTCGTATCAAATCTTCCCGGTAAGACCCCAATTTTTGACCTGTCCAAGGCGCTATGGCTCCTTCGTAAACTGATTTGTTAGGATTGGGAATCACTTTTTCGGGATCGATTCCAATCACGCTTCCGTATCCCTCGCATACCGGGCATGCGCCATAGGGGTTATTAAAACTGAATAAATGTATGGACGGTTCGGGAAATTCCATACCGTCTTTTTCAAATTTATTGGAAAAAGTATATCTTTTTTTAGTTTGCCAATCGGTTAAAGTCAGATATCCATGACCTTGAAAAAAAGCGGTTTCAACGGATTCCGATAGGCGGTTGAGGTAATCTTCGTCTTGGCCGGCCACAATGCGGTCGATAACGAGCTCAAATTCGCCGGGAATTTTATCTTCCGGAAGTTCCAGCAAATCTTGAATGGATAGAATCCGGTTTCCCGCTAGGATCCGGCTGTAATTTCTGGTTTTTAAAATTTCCAAAATTTCTTTGGATGTACGTTTCGATTCGGGCAATTTTACACTCAGTATCCAACGTGAACCCTCGGGTTGTCCGGAAAGAAAATCCAATACATCCTTGACGGTATGTTTAACCACCGGCTCACCAGATATAGGGGAAACGGTTTTTCCAATCCGGGCGAATAAGAGTTTCAGATAATCGTAAATTTCGGTTGCCGTACCCACCGTGGAGCGCGCATTGGCCGAAGAAGTCTTTTGCCGGATAGCCACCGTGGGGGCCAGGTTTACAATATTTTTTACATGCGGTTTTTCGATTTTTCCCAAAAATTGGCGGGCATAAGTCGAAAGACTTTCGATATAGCGCCTTTGTCCTTCGGCAAAAAGAATATCGTAAGCCAAACTGGATTTGCCGCTGCCGGAAAGCCCCGTAATGACGGTAAATTTTCCATGCGGAATGCGCACGTCTATATTTTTAAGATTGTGTTCGTGCGCTTCGTAAATTTCTATGAATTCGGGTTTTGCCATAAGGTATTTTGCCGGATTTGCAAAGTTACGGATTTTTCATGGTGATTTGAATTTTTTCTTATTTCGATAAGTTAGGTTGAATAAAATAAAAAAGATTAAATTTGTATCCCTTATTTTGTTTTGAATTATGATACAAGACGTAGAAAAATATTTGCAAGAAGTGGAATCGTTCCGGACGGCCGATGCAAAGGAATTGGAAAATTTCCGGATTAAATTTTTGGGAAAGAAAGGCATCATTAACGATTTGTTTGCGCAATTCAAATCGGTGCCCAAGGAAGATAAACCCAAATACGGTCAATTGCTCAATAAACTGAAGAAGACGGCCGAGGAAAAAGTAAAGACGCTTCGGGCGCAATTGGAAGCGGCCGAGGCCACCGCCCCCTCGGGCGAAGATCTGACCCGTCCGGGCTATCCCTACCCGTTGGGAGCCCGCCATCCGATTAATATCGTCAAAAACAGAATTATTGATATTTTTCGCCGTATCGGTTTTAATGTCTCGGAAGGACCGGAAATCGAAGACGATTGGCACAATTTTACGGCCTTGAACTTGCCCGAATATCATCCGGCGCGGGACATGCAAGATACATTTTTTATTCAGCGTCATCCCGATTGGCTGTTGCGGACGCATACTTCGTCGGTACAAATCCGTTATATGGAATCGCATGATTTGCCTATTCGTACCATTTCGCCGGGGCGCGTGTACCGGAACGAGGATATTAGTGCCCGTTCGCATATTTTATTTCATCAAGTGGAAGGATTGTATATCGATACGGATGTTTCTTTTGCCGACTTGAAACAAACATTGCTATATTTTACCGAGGAAATGTTCGGAAAGTCCAAAATCCGTTTGCGACCTTCCTATTTCCCATTTACCGAACCCAGTGCCGAAGTGGATATTTATTGGGGTTTGAAAACCGAGGATGATTATCGCATTACCAAAGGAACCGGTTGGCTTGAAATCATGGGCGCCGGCATGGTGGACCCCAACGTGTTGAAAAACATGAACATCGACCCCGAAAAATATTCGGGTTATGCTTTCGGGATGGGAATTGAACGCATTGCCATGTTGCTTTTCGGCATTCCGGATATCAGGATGTTTTTCGAAAATGATGTGCGTTTTCTCGAACAATTCAAATCCGTATTATAAGATTTATGAAAGAGACATTAGTGGTAGCACTGGGCGGCAATGCATTGATTAAGCCCGGAGAAGAAGGTCATATTGACGAAATGCGGAAAAATATACACCAAGCCCTGCTGAATATGGCGCCGGTTGTGAGTCCGGACACGCGTGTGATTATTACCCATGGAAACGGCCCGCAAGTGGGTACGCTTTTATTAAAAAACGATGCCGGGGCACAATTATATCAAACCCCGAGCTATCCATTGGATGTTTTGGTAGCCGAAACCCAGGGCGAAATCGGCTATTTGATCGAAAGCGAGTTAAGAAATATTCTTCGAGTGGCCAATCCGGATAGGGAAGTAGTCTCATTGGTCACCATGGTAAAAGTAAATCCGGAAGACCCGGCTTTCTCCAATCCGCAAAAACGGGTGGGAAAAATGTACTCTAAAGAAGAAGCCGCAAAATTAACACGGGAAAAAGGTTGGATTTTTGCCGAAGAAATCAAAAACGGCACCACTGGCTACCGGCGCGTGGTTCCCTCGCCCGAACCGGTGGATATCGTTAATAAACAGGCGATTAAATCTTTATTGGAAAAAGAATTCATCATTATAACGGCCGGCGGAGGCGGAATTCCGGTATATGAAAAAGAGGGCGGATTAATTCCCGTGGAAGCCGTAATCGATAAAGATTTGGCATCAGCTCTGACTGCCGAACTGGTGGGTGCCGACCGTTTTATCATCCTGACCGATGTGCGATATGTGTACTCGAATTACGGCACGCCCGACCAAAAACCCATCAAACGTATGACGGTAAATGAAGCCGAAGAGATGATAAATAGAGGGGAATTCGGGGCGGGCAATATGCTTCCGAAAATCAGAGCGGCGGTTCGCTTTGCCCGACGCACCGGAGCGCAAGCACTCATCACCGATTTTGAAGGACTAAAACAAGGAAAAGGAACGGTGATCGGTTAATTTCTGCTATTTCGCTCGCTCTCCCGGTATAAAATTTCTTTCTCTTCCGCAGTAAGACTTTCAAATCCCGAACGGTTGATTTTATCGAGGATTTTATCCAAGCGTTTTTCGGAAGAGGTTTTGAGATTGTCATAAATTTTATGATGACTCGAGCCGGTTTTTTTTTCGGACGAAAAAATGCGTCTTTTTTTGCCGGCCAGTAACCAACCCGCCAGCATGGATGCCAAATGGGCTATATGTCCGCCGGAATTGGCCGTATTGAGTAAAAGCAAATCCAGTACGATGAAAAACAGAAAAATATGTTTGATTTTAACATCTCCCATTAAGCGGAGCGTGACGGAATAATCTCCGTATTTTCTTCCCAAATAAGCCAGCCAAATCATGTATCCCGCCGAAATGCCCGTGAGATAGACATTTGTTTCGTCTTTGTAAAAAAACGGTAAGTATTTTATACTCAACAAGAAAGCCATAGCGCCGGTAAGAATTCCTACCGCGAATAACGACATCATTTTTTTTTCATCTTCATAAGTCAGGAAAATGTTTCCTAAATAATAAAGCAACAACAGGTTGATAAAAAAACCGATAAGCCCGGTATGAATCCAGGCATAAGTGACCAATGACCAAGGTTGTTTGATAAATATTTGCCACGAACCGGGCAAGGCGAAATAACGCCACCAATGCCCCGTAGGCAAATCGAATAATAATGCCAAGAAATAAAAGACCCAAATAATAGCCGTGGCGATGACTACCGAAGCAATCAATCGCTCGAAGGAACTATTTCCACGAAAAAAATATTTCAAATTTTGTGGAAGCATTTGTGATGTTCACCCGTAATTTAGTAAAAATATTCATGGCGTTTTTTTCGCCAAAACCATAATAAAATCAATCCGGTCAGCGCGCCGCCTACATGAGCGAAATGCGCGATCGGTGTGTGAAAAACATTGGTAAATCCCATAAAAATATCTCCTAAAATGAGCAAAGGAATAAAATATTTTGCTTCGATGGGGTAGGGAATAAAAATCAACATCAATTTGGCTCTGGGATAGAAGAATCCGAAGGCAACCAAGATGCCGTAAACCGCGCCCGACGCGCCGAGCATAGGGGTGGCGTAAATTTGAACTAACTTCTTGAAAGTCAACATAATATCTTGTTGATAAATAATGCCGGCATCCTGCATAATTTGTCCGAATGCTTCGGGATGCTTAAGGACCGCATCAATAATATCGGAAGGCACACCCATTTGGGTCAGTTGATCGATATAGCGGTAATAATGCCAATATTGAATGCCGGTGTAAAACAATACCGCACCGATACCCGAAATCAAAAAGAATAATAGAAATCGTTTGGAACCGTAATGATAAACCAAGGGCGATCCGAATGCCCATAGGGCGTACATATTAAAGAGGATATGCATGGTACCTCCGTGCATAAACATGTGCGTAATAATTTGCCAAGGACGGAAATCGGGATTTTCGGGAAAATGCATGGCAAACCATTTGATCATCAAGGGTTGATTAAACATGGTTGCCACGAACATGATAATATTTATAACGATTAAATGCCGTATGACTGCAGGTGTATTCCTCATTTAAAAAAGTTTCTCGATTTGATTTTCGCTCAAGATAATGAAATTTCGCTTTCCGGAAGGTGTTAATTCGGGTTCCGGCAAGCTGAATAGCTGGGCGATAAGATTTTGGCGTTCGTCGGAATTGAGTTTTTGACCGTTGCGGACGGCCGATGCCATGGCCAATTTGAGGGCTAAGAAACGGTTCATATCGTCTCGGTCAATCGGCAGGTCTTCGCTTAGCGAAGCAATCAAATTTTCAACGAAATCCAATACCTGGCTTTCTTTTAGTCCCGCCGGTATGGCGGTAAACCGGAATGTACCGCCTTCGTTTTCGCCGGACAATCCCGTACGTTCGAAGAGGGTTTTGTTTTTTTCAATTAATTCTATTTCCGAATCCAACAAATCGGGAATCAACGGAAACATCAATTGCTGGGACGGAATTTTTCCCGCACTTAAATTCTTGTAATACTCTTCGAATAATATCGACACATGGGCCCGGTGTTGATTGATCATAATGATACCCGTCCGGGTATGAGTAAGTATGTATTTATCGAGCCATTGCATACTTTCGATATCGCCTTTTATTTCTTCTTTACTAAAAATTTCTGCGGAAATTTTTTCTTCTTTGGCAGGAAAAAAATCGTTTTTTGGCGCTTGCATGAATTCCGAAAAGTTTTCAATGGCTTTTCTCGACGGTTTTTCGAATGCCGGTTTGGAAACAAAGGGTTTGTCCGTCCCCGTTTTAAACGGATTGAAGGCCGGATCGACATTAATTTTCGGTTCTCGACGGATGCCGCTGGATTTTACGGGCTTGTCGAAGTTCAATTCGGGCATGGTGTCGAAGTCCAAAGAAGGCATTTGATTGAATTGCCCCAAAGCACGCCGTGTGCTGGCACGAAGGATGTTATAAACCGTATATTCATCGTCGAATTTAATTTCGGTTTTTGTCGGATGAATATTGATGTCGATATGTTCCGGTTCAATTTCAAAATAAATAAAATAGGGTGGGATGCGTTTTTCACGCAGCAATCCTTCATATGCTTTCATCACGGCGCTATGCAAATAAGGACTTTTGATAAAGCGTTTATTCACAAAGAAAAATTGTTCGCCGCGTTTGAGTTTGGCAAATTCGGGTTTGCCGGTATAGCCGTAGATTTTGATATATTCGGTTTCTTCATTGAGCGGAAGCAGACGTTCTTCCATTTTATTCCCGAAAACCGAAGTGATACGCCGAAGCAGGTTCGAGGGAAATAGCCGGTAGAGTTCATTTCCGTTATGAATGAGTGTGAATTCCAATTCGGGATAGGCCAATGCCACCCGTTGAAATTCATCGATAATATGACGCATTTCCACTTGGGGCGATTTAAGAAACTTGCGCCGGGCGGGAACGTTAAAAAAGAGATTTTTTACGGCTACGGATGTGCCCGGGGCCGTTTGTATTGCTTCCTGAAGTTTGAATTCGCCGCCTTCGATTTTGATTAATGTACCCAGTTCCCGGTCATGCGGGCGGGTTTTCATTTCCACATGGGCCACAGCGGCAATGGATGCCAATGCTTCGCCTCGAAAACCCTTGGTTTTAATTCTAAAAAGATCTTCCGAGGATTTTATTTTGCTTGTGGCATGACGCTCAAAACTCATACGGGCATCGGTTTCGTCCATTCCGATACCGTCATCAATGACTTGAATGAGTGATTTTCCGCCGTCTTTTACGATGAGTTTGATATGTTTGGCGCCGGCATCCACGGCGTTTTCCAAAAGTTCTTTTACCACCGAAGCGGGCCGTTGAACGACCTCCCCGGCGGCAATTTGATTGGCTATATGTTCCGGAAGCAAACGTATGATACCCATATCACCAAAGCGGTATGCCGAAATATTGTAAAATTACATATGTGATCACAAGCAGCAAAACAAGAATAATCATAAAACGAACACCGGTATTCATAAATATGTTTTTTCTTTGCGAAGCATGACGTTGAAATTGGCCGCGTATGCGTTCTTCGATTTCGGCACGTTGTGGATTTTCATGCTTCTTTTTCATGGCTTCCAAACGTTCTTTCCGTTCATCGTAGTAACGGGGTGTGTAATCGAATTTTTTATTTTTCGGTGTATGACTGAACATGCCCATTTTAATAAAAATTTTTGACGGAAAAATCCGCGGTTGAACTAATAAATTTACGAATTCTTTTTCAACCATGCCATTTTAACGGCTGCAACCGCGCAATCGACTCCTTTGTTTCCGTGTTTGCCGCCGCTTCGATCGATGGCTTGTTGTTTGGTGTCGTCGGTGAGCACACAAAAAATAACCGGGGTATCGTTGTGAACGTTTAAATCTTTGATGCCTTGAGAGGTGGCTTGACATACATAATCAAAATGCGGGGTTTCGCCCCGGATAATACTCCCGATGGCAATAATGGCGTCGATAAAAATATTTTTTTGCATACGTTTGACGCCGTAAATCAATTCAAAACTGCCCGGCACGTGCCAAACTTGGATATTTTCTTCCTTGACGCCTGTTTTTAACAGCGTTTCGCGGGCACCCTGAAGGAGATTTTCCGTTATTTCCGGATTCCATTCCGATACCACTATACCTATGCGGAACCCGGAAGCATCGGGAATGGAAGATTCGTCGTAATACGATAAGTTTTTTTCTCGCGTTGCCATTATTGACCGTATTGGGCTTCGGCTAAGTAAATTTTGGCATCTTCCGTATAATCGGATTTAGGATAATCCTCTACTATACGTTTGAAATATTTTTCGGCTTTTTTCAAATATTTCTTTTCGCCCGTGCTTTCGTAAAGCGCCATGGCGGTTTTTCCGGCTTTCATCAAAAACATGGGAGCCGTAAAATCGTTGGAAGAAAAATCAATGGCTTTTTCATAATATTCCAATGCATCTTCCGGTTGGTCGAGTTGCAGAAAAGAATCTCCGATCATGCCGTATGCCAAGGGTTGTAAAATCTCATCTTTGGTTTTGAATTTGCCTAATTCTTCGATGGCTTTATCAAACTCGCCCAAGTGGTAGTAAGCCACTCCGGCATAATAGTGGGCCAGTTTACCCGAAGGGGTGTTGCCGTATTCGTCGATAATGTCCAAAAATCCGTATTTGCCCTGATCGCCTTGAAGGGCTTTTTGAAAAAGTTCCTTTTGTACGGCGGGGTCCTTTTCGTCCACGGCCTTTTCAAATAGACTTTGCGCCACATACATTTCATTGGCGGCTTCGGCCCGTTTGGGAACTACAATGTTGTTATGGTAATAATAATATGCTACTACGGCCAGGGCGATAAGACCGATTGCAGTAAAAATTTTGTTTTGATATTTTTCAAGAAATTTTTCCGATTTTACTACAATATCGTCGGCACCTTCCAAACTTTTTGCCACCAAACTTTTCTCCGCTACTTTGTCCAGTCCCGTTTTCTTTACTTTTTTGTATCCTTTTTTCTTGTAAGTCGCCATAATTCTTTGATTTCTAACGTGTGCAAAGATACAATTTCAGCTCGATATTGCAAAAAGTTTTCCGGGTTGTTTTTCGCTTAATAATCGAATAAAGATTTAAGTGAAGGACCAGGTTAAATTTTTCGCTATAAAAAATTAATATTTATTGGGAGTGTTTGTTTGAAGGAGAATTCTTAAGGGAGTTAAGATTTTCGCCGACCGCCGTCATATGCTTCACAATTGACCATTCTCCTTCCGGTAGCGGAGCGATAATTTCCAATTTTTGTGGCTTCACGGGGTGGTCAAACACTAATTTTCTGGCATGTAGCAAAATGCCGCCGTTCTTCAAACTTCGTTTGGCACCATATTTCAAATCTCCTTTGACCGGATGGCCCGCTTTGGCCAATTGCGCCCTGATTTGATGATGGCGTCCTGTTTTCAAATCAATTTCCAGCAGGGCATATCGATCGCCTTTTTTCAACACTTTATAATGCAACTCCGCTTTTTTGGCACCCGGGGTTTCCCGTAAAAAAACCGTGGTTTTGTTATTCTTCGGATTTTTTTTCAAATAATGAATCAAGGTATCCTGCGTTTTTTCCGGAATGCCTTCGACCACCGCCCAATAGGTTTTTTTTATGCGGTGTGACTGAAGCATTTTATTGAGCCGGCTTAGGGCTTTGGATGTTTTGGCAAAGATAAGGGCACCGCTTGTAGGACGGTCCAAACGATGAACCACACCCAGAAAGACATTTCCGGGTTTTTGATATTTTCGTTTGATGTATTTCTTTATTTTATCCGGTAGCGATTCGTCTCCCGTGCGGTCGTTTTGCGAAATATCGCCGGGTTTTTTATTAACCACTATGAGGTGATTATCTTCATGAAGAATTTCAAGTTCAGTAGGATTCCGACTCATTGGGAAAGTCCCCTGATTTTACGTCTTGGCGATAGCGTTCGAAGGCGTCTTTCATATCGGTAAACAAATCGAGATAACGCCTCAGAAAACGAGGATTGAAATCTTTGGTCATGCCCAACATATCATGGGTAACCAATACTTGACCGTCCACATCAGGTCCCGCACCGATGCCGATCACGGGAATTTTTAATGATTCGGCCACTTTTTTTCCCAATTCGGCCGGAATTTTTTCAAGCACCAAAGCAAATACACCCAATTCTTCCAACAAATGGGCGTCTTCCACAAGTTTTTTGGCTTCGGCTTCTTCTTTGGCCCGAACGGTATAAGTGCCGAATTTATAAATGGACTGGGGAATCAATCCCAAATGCCCCATTACCGGAATACCGGCCGACAAAATTCTTTCGACGGATTCTTTTACTTCTCTACCGCCTTCAAGTTTTACGGCATGTCCGCCCGATTCTTTCATGATGCGTATGGCCGAGTCCAGTGCCCTTTTCGAATTGCCTTGATAAGTCCCGAAAGGCATATCCACCACCACCAACGCCCGGTCCACTCCTCGAACCACGGATTGTGCATGATAAATCATTTGGTCCAAAGTGATGGGAAGCGTCGTCTCGTGACCGGCCATCACATTCGAAGCGGAATCACCCACCAAAAGCACATCGATTTTGGCCGCATCCAATATGCGCGCCATGGTATAATCGTAAGCCGTGAGCATCGAAATTTTCTCGCCCCGGCACTTCATGTCATAAAGCACCTTGGTGGTGATTTTTTTATATTCTTTTTTGTCCATAAAATTTAGGTCAAAATGCCTTCGGCGATTTGTTTGAGTTTGGTTTTATCCAAAAGTTTGATCTTTTTGGCTTTGGTATAAATAATACCGTCTTTTTTCAAGGAAGATAATACGCGAATAACGGATTCAGAAGCAGTACCGATAATACTGGATAATTCTTCCCGCGATAAAGCAATGTTGATATTTCCTTCAATATCGGTACCGAAAATTTCTTCCAGTTGCAATAATGTTTCGGCTAATCTCTCCTTCACGGTGTGATTGGAAAGATTGGTAATAAACATATTGGCATGTTTCAAATCTTCACTCAACATCTTCATGATACGACGGGAAAAATTGGTATTCTCCAACATTTCTTCGAAAGCGGTTTTGGGAATAAAACAAGCGGTGATATCTTCAATGGCTTGAAAATTCAAACTGGCGGGCTCATTGCTGATTACCGAACGGTATCCAATCAAATTTCCCGATTTAACGAAACGGACGATCTGCTCCTTACCCATCGAATTATATCGTGTCATCTTGCCTTTACCCGACATGATGCAAAATATTCCGTTAATCATTTGTCCTTCGTTAATCAATGTATCTCCTTTACGGTAATGAACCACTTTTTTATACATTGCCAACCGGTCCAACTCCTCCGAACTCAATTCTTTGATGGCATTTAAATGACGAATTAAACATTGATTACAATTTCTCATTTTTGATGAATTTTATCATAACAAATATAATCATTTTTTTTTGTTTCCTGATATATCTCAGAATATCATAACTTTTTAAAAAACATGGCGCAAAAATACATTTTCTTTTTTTTTATTCATATTTAAATAAAATTTTTCAAAAGAATGCCGGTCAAAATTGTTTATTTTTTAATAATATATGGAAAAATTATTTTTTTATTGTCGAATTTCTATTGTACGTTTTAAATTAAAGCCGTTTGATTAACACCAAAGTATGCGTATGGTTGCCCGTGGACTTGTTGTATATGCCGTCGGGTTCCAAATCGTCCAAACGCACTTGCCCGTGGGCATGTATAATCCCATTGTCAAACCAAACTATTCCCACGTGATGGATATGCCCTTCATCATTGACGAAAAAAGCCAAATCACCAGGTTGGCGTTCATCGAAAGAAATCCGTTTGCCATGTTTGGCCTGTTGCGACGCATTCCGCGGCAAACGGTATCTGCCCGAGATTTTATAAACCATTTGAGTCAGGCCGGAACAATCGATTCCGAAAGGGGTCATGCCTCCCCATAAATACGGCGCGTGGCGATACCGGTCGATAAGCCGAAAAAAAATCTCATCGTCCACACGTCCCGCGCATACTTCCGTATCAATAAAATATTCGTCGTTATTCAAGCGGAAACTCTTTGAGTCGCTTCGGTATGCCGGCAGCCGGCTTCCCATGGGTAAATATTGCTTGGTGCCATCTTCGGTTTTGAAATAAGCAACAACGTCCGCTACATAAAAATCTGTAGCGGACAATAATTGGTCTGTTTGTTCGTCACTTATTTTGATGAAAGATTTTTCGTCAATCCATCCTTCGTATGCATCGAAATCGTTTCGAATGAACCGCCATTGGTTTCTTTTTTGTAAAATATCAAACGTATCGCCGAAAAGTAATTGGCTTTCCATTTCGCTGCGATCGTCGGGGTCGTGCCGCAAAGGCACTATCGAATTGATGATGAGTCCTTTTTGCATCAATCTTCGTTTTCAATAATCATGGCACTTGCGCCGCCGCCGCCGTTGCATATTCCCGCCGCTCCGTAACGGCCGCCGTATTGTTTGAGAATATTAACCAATGTCATGATAATCCGGGCACCGCTCACGCCGAGCGGATGTCCCAAAGATACCGCTCCGCCATGCACATTGGTGCGGTCGTGAGGCAAATTCATCAGTTTTTCATTGACCAAAGCCACTACCGAAAAGGCCTCGTTTACTTCGAAGAAATCAATGTCCTCCACGCTTAAGCCGGCTTTTTTCAATGCCTTGGGAACGGCTTTGGCGGGAGAAGTGGTAAACCATTTCGGATCTTGGGCCGCATCGGCATAGGAAAGAATTTTGGCCAAGGGTTTCAAGCCCAATTCTTCGGCTTTTTTTCGTGTCATAATGATTAAAGCGGCCCCGCCGTCATTAATGGTCGATGCATTGGCCGCCGTTACCGTTCCGTCCGGGGTGAATACGGGACGCAGGTTCGGAATTTTTTCGAATTTTACGTTTTTATATTCTTCATCTTCGGCAAAGATAACGGGGTCGCCTTTGCGTTGGGGAATTTCCACGGGTACCACTTCGTCTTTGAATCTGCCTTCCGCCCACGCTTTTGCGGCACGTTTGTACGATTCGATGGCATAAGCATCCTGTTCTTCGCGCGAAATGCCGTATTCCTTGGCACATAAATCCGCATATACGCCCATGTGCTTGCCCGAATAAGCATCGGTCAATCCGTCGAAAACAAGACCGTCTATGGCTTTGACATCACCGAGCTTGACTGCTTTGCGGGCTTGGAGATAGTGTGGTGCTGCAGACATGTTTTCCATGCCCCCCGCGACCATCACTTCCGCTTCACCGGCCTTGATATGATCCGCCGCCAACATAACCGATTTCATACCCGAGGCACATACCTTGTTAACGGTGGTGGCGGGTACGGTATCGGGAATGCCTGCATAAATGGCCGCTTGTCTGGCAGGTGCTTGTCCTACACCGGCTTGTAATACATTGCCCATAAATACTTCGTCGATGACTCCGGGAGAAAGATTAATTTTCTGCATGGCGCCTTTGATGGCTACCGCACCGAGCTTTGCCGCTTGGATTCCACTTAAACTGCCCAGAAAACTGCCTAAAGGGGTCCTCGCATACGAAACGATTACAATATCATTGGAATTTTTCATATCTTTTAATTTTAGTTCTTTACTTTATGTGCTGTTTTGATAGAGTTTGCAATATTCGCCATATGTTTTTTCTTGATTTTGGGTTTCAATGAGATGCCGTAATACCTACTATAAACTACTTTTCCCGTTTTCGCATTGACCACTTGAGTCGATCGATCGGTATTAATAAATACAAAACGCAAGTAATAAATATCCTCATCATTCAAAATCTTTTTGTCCAATTCATCGGGTGATATTATTTTATAAGGATACGGATAAGCGGACATAATTTCCCCGATTTCGGATTTACTCATAGGAATATTTTTCTTTTTAAATAATAATACATTCTCAAAAACATTTTGAGGTATATACAAAGTATCCGTTTTTAATCGGGACAAATCCTTTTCGGCCCATTCATCCGCGACAAATACGTCTTTACCCTGATCCAAATAATCGTTCACTTCTTGAAAATAATTTTTCAAATAACCCAAACGGTAATTATATATAACAGGTTTGTTATAAAGATAATCATATAAAATTTCAGATTTTTTTTGGAATTGCTTTGCCCTCACAATATTGCCAAATTCGGCAAAATATTTAACATCTTGCACCGAAAGAAAAATGTATGCTACCGGATCCGAATATTTATAAAAAATATTATTCAGTTGGCGGTAATAAGCATGAGGCGGTTCTTCACCTTCCTTGAGTTTTTTTCTCCATTTATTTTCCCATTTGGCTTTATGTTCTTTGAATTCTTTTTCTCTCAATACATAAAAACCGATTATTGGATTTATTCCTATTATCCCGTTATAATTATCTTTTATAACAAAATATGTTAAGCGTGCAAACGAATATTTTCCATCCAAATAATTGTCCATATTAAATGCCGGTTGATACACCACCCGGTAAGGCGTCACATGCCATGCTTTTTTCAGAATGCTGTCATATTGTTCGGGATTATATATATTGGATAAACTAAAAATAGTGGTGGTGTTCTTAAAGCGATTTAACAATTCCTCTTTCTGATGTTTACTAAGATTATTTAAAGGAATAAGTGTATGATGATATATAATCTTGGGCTTTAAAACGGACACCTGAGCCATACTTCCATAGGCGGATAGGACAAAGAGAATAACGATTTTATTTTTCATATTTTCTCAGCGTCTATTTTTCGGGATTTAAAATGATGGGCAATCCGTCTTTTCCACTGCCTATCACGATAACCTTCGAATTATTCGACTCGGCTAATTTCAATGTGGCCTCAATGCCTTTCCAGCGCAAAAGTTTATCGGAAATACCTTCGGTTACAATATGCTGGAAGTCCCGGATACCTTCCGCTTCAATTCTTTTCCGTTCAGCTTCTTTCTTTTCTTTTTGGAGCCGGAATTCATATTCGAGGGCTTCCTGTTGTTGTTTTAATTTACGTTCAATGGCATTTTTAATGGTTGGCGGAAGCGTCACGTCGCGAACCAAAACTTTATTGAGTTGCACAAATTGATTGCGAAGAATTTGTCTCGTTTCATCGAAAATTTCCTGTTGAATGGCTTCTCTTTTGCTGGAATAAATCTGTTCGGGCGTATAACGTCCCACAACGGCCCTTGTAGCCGACCGTACGGCCGGTTTCAACACATCTTCGATATAGTTGCGTCCGCGGTATTTATGCAGTTTTCCCAATTCGGAAACTTTCGGTTGAAACCATATACTGGCGTCCAAAGTGATGTCCAAACCGTCTTGCGAAAGCACTTTCATGGTTTCTTTCAATTCCTGTTGGCGAATGTTATATACATAAACCCGGTTCCAAGGAGCAATGATATGAACGCCTTCGGACAAGGGCGGTCTGATCGTATCCACTCCGCCGCCGAATGGCCGGAAAATCACGCCCGCTTCACCGGGACCGATGTTTACAATGGATGTAAGAACAAGAATAAATAATGCAATAGCAAGAAAAATGAGGCCTCCGGTTCCCAAGAATTTTTTTCTGGACGGGAAATCCACTTCCGTAAATCTTTTATTAAATTCGTTCATAGTGTGTTGTTTTTATAAGAATAATAAATTGATGTCTCTATATTCATAGCCGAACCATTCGGCCACGGTTTTTTCGGTTACGATTCCTTTATACACATATACGCCACTTCGCAATCCGGTTTCCACCGAAATGGCATTTTCAATACCTCCCAATTCGGCTATCCGGCGCAGGTAGGGCACAAAAATATTACTGAAAGCAATGGTGGCGGTTCGCGAATAACGCGAAGGAATGTTAGGCACCCCGTAATGAATTACATCGTGTTTAATGACTACCGGATTGGCATGACTGGTCAGTTCGGAAGTTTCCGATACACCGCCCCGGTCTATACTCACGTCTATCAACACGGATCCGGGCTTCATCATTTCCACCATATATTCCGTAATGACTACGGGCGTACGGATTTTTCCGCGAAGGGCCCCGATCACCACATCGGCTTGCGTCAGGGCGCGGGCTATATTGGTCGGTTGAAGGGTGGAGGTGAAAATGACACGTCCCACACTGGTTTGCAACCGGCGCAATTTGGAAAGCGAATTGTCGAATACTTTTACCGATGCGCCTAAACCCAATGCGGTTCGGGCGGCAAATTCACCTACCGTACCGGCTCCCAAAATGACCACTTCGGCCGGCGGAACGCCACTTAAATTTCCTAAAAGCAAATGCCGGCTGATTCCGGGTTTGCTCAACAATTCGGCCGCGATCAGGATGGAGGCCATCCCGGCAATTTCGCTTTGGGCCCGTACTACGGGAAACATACCATGTTGGTCGCGGATAAATTCAAAAGCAAGGGCGGTGATTTTTTTCTTCAACAAAGTATCGAAAAAGACTTTGTCTTGAATATTTAATTGTAAAGCCGATAGCAATACACTATTGGGCTTCATCATTTTCAATTCGTCATGGGTGGGCGGTTCGACCTTTAGAATAATATTATTACCGAATATTTTTTCACGGTCATACACAATTTCCGCACCGGCATCGGAATATTCCATATCCGAGTACAAAGCCCCTTCTCCGGCACCGGACTCCACCATAATTTTATGGCCGTGACTCACCAAGGTGGCTACGCCGTCGGGCGTGAGGCAAATACGTTTTTCCTGTAAATGGGTTTCCTTGGGAATGCCGATTTTCAATTCTCCTTTGCGGTGCAAAACGGCAAGGCGTTCTTCTTGTGGAATCAGGATATGTTTGGGATAATAGGGCTGCTTCATGAGTTTGAAATTTGAAGGATTCTCGAGGTATCTCCCGCCGGTTCGATACGGATTAAGGTATGCGGAACAGGCATGAATTCCCGTGCCCTTTCGGGCCATTCTATAAATACATATCTGGCTTGATCCAAATATTCTTCAAAACCGATATCCAAAAGTTCTTCCGGCGATTTCAACCGGTATAAATCAAAATGGTATAAAGGTTCGCCTTCATGCGTAAGGTATTCATTGACCAATGAAAACGTGGGTGACCCCAAAAATGCCTGCGGACTCAATTTCTCGATTAATTTGCCGATTAGAGTGGTTTTCCCTGCTCCCATCGGTGCTTCGA
This sequence comes from Flavobacteriales bacterium, assembly GCA_027067965.1. Taxonomy (GTDB): domain Bacteria; phylum Bacteroidota; class Bacteroidia; order Flavobacteriales; family Flavobacteriaceae; genus JAADED01. The sequence continues at coordinate 484,195 of JAMOUV010000010.1, forward strand.
ATAATACATAAGGATGTCGAATCATGGTGAGTAACTTGTCTGCGACAAGATCTATTTCCGGTAAATGATACAGGATCTTATGCATGAATTCCTTTTCCGTTAATCTATACAAAGTTAATGAAAAACGGGGAGATGTAGCCCAAGTCACCATGCCGCAAGGTGATTTGATTATACTTTTAATAAATTATGAGCCGTCCAAACTTCGAAAATCAAACTAATCAAATAAGTGGCGAGAAAATAAAACGTAACGCTTTTTAAACCGGCAGGCGCAAAAAAACCGACGAGAAAAGCAAAAAATAAACCCGACAGAATGATTTTTAATCCGCTCCAAATTAAAAACGAAAACAATATTTTACGGGAGTTGCGCAAGGAGACGACATACAAACTTATGACGAAAAATAAAAAAACGCTGGCATGAAATAGCGTAATGTAAAAATAGACACGGTGATCAAGGTCCGTAAAATAGGTCATCACCGGGTAGCCGGAGATAATCAATAGGATTCCGCCGACTGCGGGCAAAATTATTCTTTTGATTTTTGCCATCCGGAAATGCTTGAAAAAGTATAATACAAAGCGAGGAATACGCCGAGCAAACTCAGCAAAATGGTAAACCAAGGAATTTTTAAACCGATTTTTTTATCCACATAACGCCCTATCCATACACCCAGCCCGATAATGGCAGCCATTTCAAAGGCGATTCCCGAAAAAAAAGCGATTTGCCGTGCGAGTTTAGCGCGTTTTTTGTTTGCTTTCAACTTGAGAAGGTTTTACGGAAGTCATTTCGCAAGTGGCATTGAAAGTGGCTCCTTGCTCTACGGAGAGTTTTCCGGTTTTTACGGTTCCTTCTATTTTGGCGGTATTTTTAATGCTTAATAAATCTTTTACAATCAAATCACCCGACACCTCGCCCATAATTTCGGCATTGGCCGCCTTAATGGTGCCGTTTAGTCGTCCGGCGGGACCCACAACCAATTTGCCGGTGGTGGAAAAATTGCCTTCGAAATTTCCGTCTATTCTGAAATCTTCTTGCGAAACGATATCTCCTTTGATGCCGGTGGTTTCACCGAATCTGTTAGGTTGTTTGGATATTTGAGAACTGCCGTTTTTTTTCTTATCGGAAAACATATATGTTAATTTTTTGGGGGTTGCGGTTGGGTCTTGTTAAGTTGCAAATTTATGTATTTATTTCGAGACATAATGTAAGTTTCGGGCGTAGGGCATTTTTTTTCTTTTAATTTTTCTAACACATATCCGGCCGATTCTTTGCTCAGATAATTCCCGCTGATTAAAAATACGATGCTGTCATTGAATCTGTCGGTAAAGAAATATTTCGAATGTGCTTCCTGTTCTTCGAAAATTTGAGTCAAACATTGTTTTAATGCACCCATGCCCGTGGTGTCGCGATAAATATGAACCAAGTAATACGGAAACTCGTCCTTGGGTTTGTCGTATTTGATTTTCAGGATTTTCAGTTTTTTAATTAAATTTTCGGCATGTGAGGCATAATCGGTGTCGGGATGTAACTTGATTAATCGCTCCAATTCGGCGATATAACTGTCGATGCCTTGCAATTTGCCCTTGATTTTGGCCGAAAGAAGCAAAAGTTTGGGTGCGGAAGGATGGTCTTTGAATTTTTCATAGGCATTTTGCGCTTTGGCTAATGCGTCGCTCCATTTTCCTTGTTCAAAGAGATTATATGCCTCCTTGTATGCTTCCAGAAATTCTTTGGACGAAACCACTTCGGCTTCGGCGGGATTTTGAATAAATTTAGTGTAGGGACTTTCCGGAAACCGCGTTTCCATAATTTTTTGGATACGTTCCGCTTCTTCCTTGCGATTAGTCTTTGTATAAATTTTATATAAGTTATAATACGCTTGTGATTCCTGCTCTTTGGTGGGATGGGAATCCAATACCGTTTGAAGATTTTTTTCAGCCAAGCCGTATTCGCGGAATTTATCATTGGCATAATTCATGCCCAAATATAAATGGGCTTTGACAATCAGGTTTTTGATGCTGTCAATTTGTTTTTGGGTTCGGGGCAGCTGATTAAGGTAAAATTCCACGCTCAAGCTATCGTTTTCCACGCGGGCGAGCGTGTCGGCTGCGCTTTCTTGTTTTTCGGCTTCTTCTTCCGGCCGTGCCGTACCGTATTTATTGGTCAATCGCCAGAGGTCTTCAAGCCGTCTTTCGCCCCACTGTTTTTTGAATAAGGCCTTGCCTGCTTCCACTTGGCTTTCGTTATAGAAATAAAAAGTTCCGCCCGCTTGTTCTTGCGTGGCTTTTAATTCTTCTTCTTTCTTTTTTCGAAGGGCGGCTATATAGGCCTTGATTTTTTTAATTTGTTGAGAACTGTCCAATTTGATAAAACGCAAAATACTGTCGTTGTGCCGGATGGTTTCTTCCCATTTGACAATTTGATCAATGCTTCTGCGCCGTTGAGACACCAATAAATAGTCCAATGTATTTTTGTCCATCACCGTCAGCATGCTGTCCAAATATTTTCCGGTGTTCAAATAATTTTTCTTGTTCCAATAAATTTCGGCCATTTTACTGTAAGCCAACCTTTTAAGCGATTTATTCGAAGAACGGGCCGCTTGCGTATAATTCCGGATGGCGCCCGCCGTATCATGACGGACCTCAAGGATTTCGGCTTTGTGAAAATGGATATCCGAAAAAAATTTGTTGTAATAATAATTTTTCAACTGGGCATCAAGTTTTTTTAAACTTTTTTCATGCGTCAAAGTGTCTTCTTTGGTCAGGTGCATGCGATACCATTGGGTATGCAAAATGAATTTTTCCGGTGATTTATGTTTTAAAATCAAATCCGTCATCATCAACGCGGAGTCCTTGCGGAAGAGTTTTTCCCAAACTTGAGCGGCTTTAAAAGCCAAGGTATGTTGTAAATCACGGCTTTTGGCCGTACGGGCCGCTTTGGTCAAATAATAGGCCACGGTATCGGTGGGCTCGTCTTCCCGGAAACTTTCCGAAATAAAAGCATAAGCCCATGCTTTGGTATCGGGTTTGGTGTCGGGTGTTTCGGCGATTTGAAGTAATTTATAACGTGCCAAGCGTGTATTGCCCAATTTTAATAAAGTTTTGGCGCGCCAAAGAAGTAATTCGTTGCGCAGATTGGTGTCGTAATAATTATCCAAAGCGTAATTAAAAGCATCCATTGCGGCCAGATAGCGTTGGTCGTAATACCGGCTCATGCCCAGCAGCAACATGGCTTCGTCCATTTTAGGATTTCGTTCCACGCCTCTAATTTCCATGCTGTGTTTTTGAACGGCTTTGGTGGCCTTTTCTTCGGCTTTGGAAATATAATTGGATTTGGACTGTCCCGGCAAGTAAATTTTATCATCAAACTCGATGCCTTCGAGCGAAAGTTCACGGTAAAAATCGGTTTCGTTCTTTTGCTTCAATTCATCGACGGCTTTTTCTAAATTTTCTCTCGAGTTAAACAGGATATTATATTCGGACGTCAAGGCATGATAATTCCTGCTCAGCATTGTCGATCGATTGGTGGAGCATGAAAATATGAATGCAAAAAAGATGAATAAAAGAAATAAGAATCCGTTTTTTTTCATGTTTTTTTAACTCGGGACTAAATATTACAACGTTTCAGATTTTAATTTAGTGCAATTTTCAAAGAAAATCCAAAATATACAAATCATTCATAAGACTTTAGCGTTAATTCCAAAAGTTTAAGTTTAAGTAAGTATTCGTACTTGGCATTGATATAATTGGTTTCGGCTTGGATTTTTCGCGATTTGATATTTTCCAATTCGTAGGGACTAATCAGTCCGGCCTTCAGTTTTTCCTGCGCATAACGATAAGCAATTTCCGCCGCTTCTTTGCTTTTTAAGGCGGCTCGTTCTTTTTCGCGTGCATTGGTCGCATCGGCATGTAATTGATATATTCTGTGGCGCAATTCTTTGACTTGCTGACGAATCCTCATATCCGCCTTTTCCACTTCTATTTCGGCTTTCTGTACCCGCCGCCTGACCTGAAAGCGGTTAAACAGAGGGAAATTAATACTGAATCCGAAGGCCGTTCCGCTAAAATTTTTCAATTGCGTAAAATACGGGTCGGGCGGTCCTGTGACAGGACGAAAATTCGGTGCCAATACATTTTCGTGCGTGGTTTCCGTCATGCCTATAACCCGGTAGGGTTGGTCGGGGTCGAGTTCCATCCCGATTATTTTTTCCCGGTTCATATAGCGTGAATTCCAACTCAAGAAAAACGAAACGGAAGGATAATAAGCACTCTTGGTGAATTTCAATTGTTTTTTAAGCAGGTTTTTTTGCGAAACGCTTATTAAATATTCGGGCATTTTGGTAATATGTTCTTCGAATAATAATTCCGCATTCTTTAAAAGCAGGGCTTCGTTTACGGGAAAATGATCCGGATCGGTATCGATATCAAAATTTTTTACTTCGTCCAATTCCAAAAGCCGGGCAAGGTGCATCAGCGATAAATTCAAATCGTTTTTTGTCCGGATCCAATTAAAATAATCCTGTGCGGCTTGGGCCTCCATGTCTTTCAAGTCGCTTTGCGGCCGCACTCCCGACGAAACCAATTCTTTCATTTTTTTGACTTGGGCCAATCCGGCTTCCCACTGGCTTTCGGCGGCCCGAAGGGCTTCATGACTCATCAAGACTTGCAAATAGGCATTGGTAATATTGATTTCGATTTCTTTTTGCTTGTTCCTAAAACGATACTTGCTTAGCCATGAATTGGACTGGGCCAATTGCTTATTGAAATGCAAACCGAATCCTTGAAACAAGGGCATGTCGGCATTTAACCTGACCGTATTTCCGAAAACCGTTTGATTTTCCAAAATACCCGTAGTTAAATTTTGTGTGAGTCCGTAATTCCAATAGGCCGAACTTCCGGCATTAATGGCGGGAAGGACCTGTTCTTTGGCATTTTTATAATCGATTTCGGCTAATTTCACGTCCAATTCGGCTTGTTTTAAACTCAAATTATTCTCCCGGGCATAATTCAAGCATTTTTCAAGCGACCAACGGGTTTGGGCCAAGCCCGTAAGCGAAAAAAACAATAGAATGATTAAAAACCGAAACCTCATAAAATTTTACTTTTATACTAAAACTTACACGAAAGTTACAAAATAATCCATTTATAAAGTAAAATAATTAAAATGAATGAACTTTTTTAGTAACTTAGTATGATGAAAATTAAATTGGAAATTATCCATTCGGTTAAACTGAAAAAAATTTTTGTTATGAAACACATTTATTTTTTTCTCTCGCTTTTTTTATCGACTTTGGCTTACGGCCAAGCCACCGATCTTTACTTCAGCATGTACGGTGAAGGTAGCAGTAATAATAAATTCCTCGAAATTTATAATGGCACCGGATCAGATATGGATTTAAGTATTTATAAGGTGGAATTGTACACCAATGGTGATACGACGGTCACCCATTCTTTGTCCTTGAGCGGTACCTTACCGGCCGGCGATGTGTATGTAATCGCCCATGCCAGTGCCGATCAGACCATATTAAACGCCGCCGACACCACGCATACGGTATGTTATTTTAATGGCGACGATGCCATTGTGTTAAAAAAGAATGATAATCCTTTGGATGTAATAGGGGTAGTAGGCGAACGGCCCAGCTCAGGCGGTTGGGATGTAGCCGGTGTGGCTCATGCCACCAAAGACCATACGCTTGTGCGTAAGCCCACCGTATGTAGTCCTACTACCGACTGGAGCGCTTCGGCCGGAACCGACGAAAACAGTTCGCAATGGAATGTTTTGGCTCGCGACGGCGGATGGGACCAATTGGGTTCGCATAACGGTTGCTCCAATGCGCCGACCTTGCTAATTACTTCTCCGTCGAATAATCAGGTATTCAGTCCGGAAACCACCGCGGTGGATGTGGAATTTCAAGTAACTAATTTCACTGTGGCCCAATCGGGCGGTGACGGATATATTGTCTATACGGTGGACGGCGGCACACCACAGGACAAATACAATACCGATCCCATTCATCTCACGGGACTCACGCAAGGCACACATACGGTGGAATTGGAATTGGTGGACAACAACGGCCATTCACTCAATCCCGCCGTAACCGATGAGGTGAGTTTTATTATCGCATCCTATACGCAGGTTGCCAATTTAACCGATTTGCGAGCCGGCACCCTTGGAGATTATTATGAAATCACAGGCGAGGTCATTCTTACGGCCGGTGAAAAATTCAGCAGTTATTTAAAAGCATTTGTCCAAGATGCCAATGCCGGTATTATGATTTATGACCGCCACGATGTCATTGACCCAACCCAATATTCTATTTATGACGGCATCACGGGACTCAAAGGTAAACTGACCGAATACAGAGGCACGTTGGAACTTATTCCGACGGTCGATCCGGGACCGAGTTCTTCCGGCAATACCGTGACTCCCCAGACAGTTACTTTGTCAGATTATAAAAATAATCGCGAAGATTACGAATCGGAATTAATTAAGATTGTTTCCGTACAAATCGATCCGGATAATGACACGCAATTTCAGTTGAACCATAATTACGATTTATACGATGCCAATGATACCATTGTTTTACGAGTTATATTTACGGCTTTGGAAGGCAAAACCATCCCTACTGACGCATTGGATGTAACGGGAATCGGAGGGGAATACCGTGGAAATTCGCAAATTTATCCGCGCGACGAAAACGATTTGGAACAAGCCCAATCCATTATAAAAAACGAAATTCCGGGTCTTCGGGTTTATCCTAATCCCGTGACGAACGGCGTAGTATTTATTCAAACGCCTGACAATGAAGCCAAAAAAGTGGAAATTATCGCTATTTCGGGAAAAACCGTTTATTCCGCCACGCTCGATGCCAACGGAAAAATACGGATTTCTTTAGAACCGGGAGTGTATATGATAAAAGTTATTGAACGCAACAAAACGGGTATGGCCAAGTTGTTAATACGTTGAAACGATTTAATCGAATTTTTCCATCAAGAGACCCCCGGCAAGGCGGTCTCTTTTTTTAATGATTTAATTAAATTACTTACTATTTAATAAAAAGAGGGGAAGATAAAAATTCCCCTCTTAAGTAACTTGCGATATAAGTACATGTCAAGCGATATCCATAGCACTTTCCGGTTTTTCTTCCATCAAGCGAATATTTTCGGCCTTTTGCGGCAAGGTTACAATTTTTGTTTTGCTCACTACTCTTTCAGGCAAGTGAATTTCTTTTCCCCTTACATGAATGACGGTAGGTTTAATGGTCATTTTGTAACTTATTTTGATGCCATAAACTTTGTTTCCGAATCTATTTTTGAAACAACTCGGGCCTTCCATTTGGATATCAAAAGCATCGGCGGGGAAATAAATTCGTTTGGCATAATCACGTTTTCTACCGGGATGATAATATACCAACCATAATACTTTGGCTTTCCCTTTGTATTTTACTTCGGTGGGAATGTAAGTTTCGGCCTTTTTTTCTTCTTTTAATAAACTTTCGACGAATTCTTCCGTATTACCGAAATCTTCTTCACTTTTGCTTTCATAATAACGGTCCCAACCGTTTACCGATGCCACCATATTGGCAAGGGTTACCGAACGTTCTTTTTCCGCATTAATTAATTTGTCAATCAATTGACGCATTTTTTTATCGAAGTGGGATTTGAAACTTTCCAAATAGGGCAATGCCGAGAGCAAATCCACGCTTACTTTCAGTTTATCCAAACAAGCCACATTTTCACAAAGCACCATGGCTTTTCGTATTTCACAAAAACTTTTGCGTAAATCTTCCAAAATAGTGGCATCTTGTTTTAGAGTAAATAAAGATGAAGTAAGTTCTTCGATGACTTGTGAAGGAATTTTCTTTAATTCGTCTTCCACATCGATTTCTTTTTTCCAAGGGTCGTAATGTTTATCGAAACCTTTGGATTTAGCCACATAATTGGCGGTTTTAACCGTTACGCGGTTTTCTTCAATGGCTACTTGTCTTAATTCGTCAATTTGGTCTTTGAATTTCTTTTTCCAGAAAGGCGAATAAGTTAGTGTGCACAAATAATCGCTCCGTTTTTTTAAATCGGTAAGTTGCGCGGCATTTCTAACCGCCAGCATTTCGTCGCGGATAATACAGTTTATTCTTCTGATATCATCAACGCTTTCTACTTTTCCGTAAATTCTTCCCATAATTGTAACTTTTAATTTTAAATAAAGTTACAATAAAATTTAAGGGATGTCAATGTTTTAAGATTGTTTTTTGAAAAATCGCACGATTTTAATTGAAATACGGAGGAATCGCCTGATTATTTAAGTTTCTTACATGACATTTTCTTTTTAATTTTTTTCGGAACCGCGTCCTTATGGACCATAATCATAGTGGTTTTGTATTTAAAATAAGGATAGGAAGCAAAGAAATACCCGTTCAAATCATTCGTATCGCCCCAGGAATTTTTGACTATAAAATATTTTTTTCCGGTTTGGTCTTTTACGATACCTACTATGTGCATGCCGTGATCGTCGGTAGTAAGTTTACGTTCAAAGGCATCCTGCCGCATTTCCTGCGTTACTTCCACTTCTTTTACAGGTTGCATGAATCCATTAGGTACTTTTTCTCCTTTGATAAGGAGGAATTTTTCTTTGGATTTTCTGTCGGAGACCGTTCGTTCATCTTCAGGTACAATGGCCAATCCGTTACGGTGTGAAAAACCTTTTTCGGACACATCACTTCCCCAGGCCACGGTATATCCGTTCATGATGGCGTGTTCGGCAATTTCCGTTAATTCATCCACTTTGACGTTAAATGCTTGTTCGAAATTCCAATTATCCGGAATTTCCAAAGCAAACCAAGTATAAAACGGATGATGGGTAAAGGATGTAAATTCCACATAATCATCGGGATTAATTTCAAGATATTGCATGAAAGAAATCGGAGTAAAGGTTTTGCCGAAAATTTCAAATTTTAAATCTTCGGTATTTTCGGGTACATTTCCCAGATAAGCGTTTAACACGCCTTTAAATGCCGGAAGCCATGCGGTGGTCAGTTTTCTTCCCTGTGGCTTTTTGTTCAATGCTTCAAGCATGGATTTTAAAACGGCGTGTAATTCGCTATGATTATGTTTATTTTCTCCGTATGCCAAACCGGGATAAACATGTTCGGGTACCAAGCCATGGTTTCTGATTACCCAAGGGATGTCATGAAACAGTCCACCCTGACCGAAATTATTATGTCCGTCTCGACGCAAATAATTTTGGGCTTTGCCCACATAAGCGTTGCGAGCTATCCACATTTCCGAAAGATTTACTTGCGGCTTCCCTTTTCGCAATGCTTCGGACTCTAAAAACGACATGGTGGAAAAACTCCAACATGTTCCGGTGCGATATTGATTTTTCACCGGCGTTACATCCAATTGTTTTACAATAGTAAATTGATACTCACTACCTTCCTGATTGGTGAGATTTTGTTTTTCGAAAGGTTTTTGAGCGAGCGAACTAAATGTAAAAGAGACAACTACAAAATAGAAGATTAATTTTTTCATGACTGGGATTTTATCATTTTTTATCAAATATACACAAATTTTATCCATCAAATCAAAAAAAAATAAAACAAAAATTTGAAATTATTATTTTTTAAATTTTTCTATCCGAAAAGGATATTATGTCGGATTGCCATGTACTCATTCGAACCTTTGACCGGAAAATAATGGATAAAAAAATTGCTATCTTTGGATAATGCGATGGGAAAGTTTTATCGGAAAAATTCCGGAATTGACACACTACGTTCCCGACCGGAAAAAAGGGTCGGAACAAGGTAAAATTTTGCCCTATCGTGACGAATTACTCCGGCGATTTCCGGACATAAAATACCGGCCGGCGGCCGTATTGATTTTGTTTTATCCCGATTTATCCGGAAATGTACACACGGTTTTGATCGAGCGCAATTGGTATGACGGCGTACACTCGGGACAAATTGCCTTTCCCGGCGGAAAAGCCGAACCGCATGATAAAAATTTACAACAGACGGCTTTACGCGAAACCGAAGAAGAATTGGGTGTGCCGGCTAAAAATATGGAAATAATTTGTCCATTAAACCGTGTAAAAATTCCCGTAAGCGGTTTTGAAGTAACTCCCTTTTTGGCATATACCGAAAAACGCCCTTCGTTTGTGCCCGATCCGGCGGAAGTGCGAAACATATTGGAAGTACCGGTCGATTATTTGCTTCAAACTCCGTGGCAAGTCGAAGAGCGTTTGTTTGAGGAAAAATTTTATACCGTTTATTTTTTGCCCTTAAAAAATTATAAAATCTGGGGCGCTACGGCCATGGTAATCGCCGAACTACGGGATATATTTAAACATCATGCGGATTTTTAGTAATTTTGTTATTTACAAACGATGAATATTGATTATGGGTTGGTTTAAAAAAGACGTTTTCGGTTATTATATTTTTCTGAAAAAGATATTGATTTTTATATTGGGCATCATATCTCACAGGCGTTACCACGGGTTTAATAAATTAAAAGTCGAAGGAATGGATATTTTACGTATCCTTCCCGACGATCAAGTATTGTTTATTTCGAATCACCAAACTTATTTTGCCGATGTGGCGGCCATGTTACATGTGTTCAATGCGGCACTTAACGGTCAAAACGATTTATCGCATCCGTTAAAATATCTTACGAATATCAAACATAATATTTATTATGTGGCGGCCAAGGAAACCATGGAATCCAATTGGTTGGCCAAAATGTTCAAACTGGTGGGTGCTATTACCGTGGAACGCACTTGGCGCCATGCGGGAAAATCCGTCAAACGTCCCGTAAAATTCAAAGATATTTCCAATATCTCCAAAGCCATACAAAACGGATGGGTCATTACCTTTCCGCAAGGCACCACGCGGCCGTTCAAACCTATTCGCAAGGGAACGGCCCATATTATTAAGGAAAACAAACCTATTGTTATTCCGATTGTTATCGACGGTTTTCGTCGCGCCTTCGACCGGAAGGGCTTGCAAATCAAAAAACGCGGCATTCTGCAAACCATGGTAATCAAACCGCCCCTTCCTATTGATTATGAGAATGATACGATTGACGATATTGTAGAAAAAATCGAATACGCCATCGAACAACATCCCGATATGATTAAAGTCTTGCCAAAAGAAGAATTGGAAGAAATGCAAAAATTGGATAAAGAACGTAAGTTTTGGAAATACTAATGGACTTTTACTTTTACGTTACTTTTACTTAGGAAATGAGGAATTTCAGGAATTATAAAATTTGGCAAGAAAGTTTGGATTTGGTGACGGATGTGTATAAACTTATTGCATTATTTCCGCCTGAGGAAAAATACGGCTTGCGTTCACAAATTTCCCGTACGGCTGTATCCGTTCCTTCCAATATCGCCGAAGGAAGCTCAAGAAATAGTGAACACGAATTTATTCGTTATTTGGAAATTGCCATAGGTTCTGCTTTTGAATTTGAAACACAATTATTGATTGCTCAAAAATTAAATCTTATCCGGGACGAATTAGTGAATGATATTTTGGAAAAATTGAACCATATTCAAAAACAAATTCAAAATTTGATTATTTCCATCAAAATAAACCAATCGAAAAATTAGTAAAGGTAAAAGTGAAAGCGAAAGTTTCAATATGAAAATAATCTGCATAGGCCGCAATTACGCCAAACATATAGAAGAGCTCCGGAACGAACGCCCGAAGGAGCCGGTGATTTTTATGAAGCCGGACAGTGCGGTAGTGCCTAAGGGTAATCCGTTGTTTTTACCGGATTTTTCGGATGAGGTGCACTACGAAACCGAATTGGTGCTGCGTATCAACCGTTTGGGGAAACATATTCCCGTCGAAAAAGCCCATCAATATTACGACGCCATAGGATTGGGAATTGACGTGACCGCCCGGGATGTGCAGCGGCAATTGAAAGCCAAAGGACTGCCCTGGGAAAAAGCCAAAGCGTTCGATTTTTCGGCCGTGGTGAGCCGGGAATTTATTCCCGTGGATGCATTCGACGACTTGAATGACATTGATTTCTCGTTGAAAATCAACGGTAAAGCCGTACAACAAGGCAATAGCGAACACATGCTTTGGAAGTTTGACGAATTGGTGGCGTATGTGTCGAAATTTTTTACCTTGCGCACGGGCGATTTAATTTTTACCGGGACGCCCGAAGGCGTGGGACGTCTGGAGCGGGACATGATCCTGGAAGGTTTTATCGGAGATAAAAGCATGTTTAAAATAAGAGTAAAATGAAAGCAGGCATACTTACCATAGGCGACGAAATCCTCATAGGACAGGTGATCAATACCAATGCCGCTTGGTTGGGCAAACAACTGACGGACTTGGGCTTTGACGTATATTGGATGCTGACGGTGGGCGACTCACCCGAAGCCATTACCGACGGGCTGAAAACCATTTCGGAGCGAACGGACCTTATCATTTCCACCGGCGGACTGGGCCCTACGCGCGATGACCTGACCAGGGAAACCATCGCCAAATTTTTCGGCAGAAAACTCGTCTATAAAAAAGAAATCGAGGAGCATATCAAAAAATTGTTCGCGCGGATGAATTATCCTTTTACCGAAAATAACAAATCCCAAGCCATGGTACCCGAAGGGACCAAAATCCTGTGGAACTACTACGGAACCGCACCCGGCATGTGGATTGAACATGAAGGAAAAATTTACGTTTTCCTGCCGGGCGTCCCGTTTGAGATGAAACATATTTTTAAGGAATATTTAGAACCCGAACTCAAAAAACGCTTTAAATTACCCGTATTGGTGCGCAAAACCGTTTCGGTGTTCGGAATAGGAGAGAGCCTGCTCGCCGACCGCTTGAAGGAATGGGAAGCCCAATTACCGCCCGAATTGCATTTGGCCTATTTACCGTCGCCCAAGCGGATACGCTTGCGTTTGTCGGCGAAAACCTATGAGCCGGAACGTATAAAAAAACTCATCGACGAGCAGTTCGAAAAACTCAAACAATACATTCCCGACCTGACCGTCAGCATGGAGCATGAAGATTTGGTTTACGAAGTGCACGAGGCATTCAAAAAAGCCGGCAAGACTTTGTCCGTTGCCGAAAGTTTGACCGGAGGACACATTATGTCCGGATTGGTGGATTTGGCCGGTGCTTCCGTATTTTTTAAAGGCGGTATGGTAACCTATGCCACCGAGAGCAAAATTAAGGTTTTGGGCGTTCCCGCCGAAATCATTGAAAAATATTCCGTGGTCAGCGCCGAAACCGCCAAGGAAATGGCCCGGCGCATACGGGAAAAATTCCAAACCGATTTAGCCGTCGCTACCACCGGGATTGCCGGGCCGGATAAAGGCGATGCCGATGCCGAATTAGGAACCGTATATATTGCTGTTGCTACTGAAAATTCCGTAGAAGCTCATAAATTTCTTTTCGGACAACCGAGGGAAAAAGTTATTCAACGGGCGGTTTCGAAAGCATATGAATTGCTTGTAAAAATAGCCCGAAATTTATAGAAAAATAGAAAAACCGAGATTTTAATACAAGCCGTTTTTTAAGGCGGATATTACTTGATACGAAAGTTGCTGTTTAGAATTATTCTAAATAATAATTGTTTTGTATATTTGTTTCGGGAAATTCAAAATTCAATGAAACTAATTGAACTAAGACCTGATTGTGAGGCATATATAACATCACTGAGAGACGTTCCGGTTAAAATGTTAGAAATGGGAGTTTTGGAAGGAAGTAAAATTAAACTTCTAAAGGCAAGCCCATTACAACAAATGTTATTGCTTCAATTACATGGAAATCGTATTGCCTTACCACAAGAATTAGCCGAAAAAATTGAAATTGAACCTTTGCCGGATCAAGACAATTTATATTGTCGTAAATTGAAAAAATGAAAAATTCATATAAATTATTATTGGTAGGAAACTCGAATGTAGGTAAATCCACTTTATTTAATATACTTACCGGATTGCACAGGCAGACAAGCAATTATCCCGGTACTACGGTAGCCGAATCGACCGGTTATTTTAAACTTCCCGACGGCACCGGAATTCAACTTATCGATTTGCCCGGCACGGAAACCCTTTATCCCCATTCGATGGATGAAGAAGTTACACGCCAAGAAATAATGTCGTATCCGGGGGGCTATGACGGGATTATTTATGTGGCCGATGTGGACAGTTTGAAGAAAAATTTGTTGTTGCTTACTCAAATTATTGATTTAAAAATACCCGTTTTGTTGATTATTAATAAGGCCGATAAAATGGCATCCAAAGCCATTGAAATCGATACGGACGGCTTGGAGAAGTATTTGGGTATTCCCGTTTTTTTATTTGGAAAAAAACCATACGATCGAAAGGAGGAATTATTGAAGAAAATTCAAGAATTTGTACACCTGCGCAAACCGCCTGCCACCGCATTTTTTCCTTCATTGCGCTTAATGGAAACTTTTCCGGAATTAAAAAAATATCACATCCGTGACTATCGCGACTTGGTAAAATTACTCACGGAAAAAAATATACGGGAGTCAAAGGAAATTATAAAGAAAGAAATTATTCGCCGCTATCAACTTATCAACCGTTTTTTTTCGCGGATTTACAAGCGTCGTCCGCTTAAGCGCAAGGATATTACCGGCCTGCTCGATCGCGTTTTATTGCATCCGTTTTGGGGATATGTGGTTTTCTTTCTAATCATGTTTTTGTTGTTTCAGTCCGTGTATCAATTGGCGGAATATCCGATGAATTATATCGATGGATTATATCATAAACTATCTTTATTTCTGCTTGATAAATTGCCCGCAAACATGTTTACCGACTTGATTGTCAACGGTTTATTAAGTGGTATTTTCGGTGTTTTGATTTTTGTGCCGCAAATTGCGTTTTTGTTTTTGTTTATTATTCTAATGGAAAAAACCGGCTATATGAGCCGGGTAGTTTACTTGACCGACCGGTGGATGAAACCTTTCGGGATGAGTGGCAAAAGTTTGGTGCCGTTAATTTCCGGTACGGCATGTGCGGTTCCCGCCATTTTGGCGACCCGTTCCATCGAAAGCCGTCGCGAACGGCTCATTACGCTTTTGAGCATTCCGTTTACCACTTGTTCGGCGCGCTTGCCGGTCTATACCATCATCATTGCATTGATTATACCCGAAAAAACAATTTGGGGATTGATCGGCTTAAAGGGTTTGACATTATTTTTATTATACGTGCTGGGTTTTGCTTCCGCTTTGTTTGCGGCGTGGTTACTTCATCAATTTATAGAAAAACGTTCCGCATCGCATCTCATTATGTTGATGCCCGATTATCATTTGCCTTCGTTTCGCGAATGGATTTTCGATTGGTTGGACAAATTGCGGTCTTTTGTTTTCGGAGCCGGAAAAATTATAGTGGCATTCTCGGTAATTTTATGGTTTTTGGGAACGCACGGATGGCAGAATAACCAAGGAGAAATGAAAGGCGTTGCTTATCCGGTTTCGTTGGAAAAGTCTTATTTGGGACAATTCGGACGGATAATCGAGCCCGTTTTCAAACCCTTGGGTTTCGATTGGAAAATTGACATTGCCGTTTTGAGTTCATTTGCCGCAAGAGAAATCTTTATTTCGACCTTGGCAACCATCTATTCGGTGGAAGACGACCAACCGGAAAAAATCGTGGACAGGTTACGCAAGGAAAAATATGCCGACGGCCGGCCCGTGTTTGATTTTGCAACCGGCATTGCCATTCTTTTATTTTATGCCTTTGCTTTGCAATGCATGAGCACGCTTGCTGTGATTAAGCAAGAAACCGGAGATTGGAAATATGCCTTGGGTGCCTTTGTGCTAATGACCGGTTCGGCTTATGTGGTATCATTTATTGCTTATGCCCTTTTAAATTGAGACGAATGATACAATTGTTCACTTATTCGGTAGTTATTTTATCATTTTTTTATTTAATGAAGATTATTTTTTCAAAACCGCACCATACTTGTAGCAAGTGTAATTATAAAAGATAAATTTTTACGACAGCCATATAACCGCAAGGTATGGTTTTTTCTATTCGAATATACCGCTGCACTTTATGCGCTAAATCCTTTAAGAATAACGTTTTATGTTTGAAAAAAGAAAAGATTGATTTGGTTTTCATATCTAATTTTTCCTTTTTTATTTTTGGAATAAATTTTATTTAGAAACATTCTAAATTAACGGCCTCATTTTCTGATAATTGTTATTTTTTGGATATGAATTTATATATTTGCGTGTTTTATTTTTTTAATATCAGGAAAATTAATGCACCACATATGAAAAATAATATGTTTAGTCGAAGGAAGAGCATGATTTTCATGCTTGTTGCTTTTCTTTTTATGTTAAGCGGTTTCGCAACCCTCTCTGCGCAAGAATCTGCAAAATCTCCTGAAAAAAAGACCGTTCAAGCCGAAAAATCTTCGTCCGCATCGGCATCTTCTTCCGAAGATCGTCCATATGATGTGATAGATGAAGAATTTCGACATATCGGTCCGGGTTTCGGAGGGATGAACGCTATTCCCTTTTGGGTAGCATTGGTGGTATTTTTGTTGGCGATGGGAGGATTGATAAAAGGCAAAAACAAATTGATCAAAGGCATTTCCGGCTTAGTGGCTTTGGTTGCTTTCGGCGTAATTGCCTACATCACTTATTGGGAAGCCCGTTCATTGGGCCGTCAGCAAGGTTATGCGCCGGTTCAGCCCATTTGGTTTTCTCACAAGGTTCATGCCACTCAGAACAATATTGATTGTGAGTACTGCCATTCCGATGCACGCAGTAGCCGGCATGCCGGTATTCCGTCGTTGAATGTATGTTTGAATTGCCACAGTATGGTAAAGGAAGGAAAAATTTCCGGAAAAAAGGAAATATCCAAAATTTATCAACATTTGGATCAAAAGAAACCCATTGAGTGGATTAAAGTTCACAATCTCCCCGATCATGTTTATTTTAACCATGCGCAACACGTGCAAGCGGGAAAAGTGGCATGCCAGGAATGTCACGGACCGGTGGAACGTATGAACCGGGTGGTGGAATATACCGAGTTAAGTATGAAATTCTGTTTGGATTGCCACAGAGAACGTGAAATTATTACGGACAATCAGTATTATGCGCTGTATAAATTTCATTTGAATCCGGGCGAAAAACCCAAAGTAAAAGATATCGGAGGTCAAGATTGTTCATCCTGTCACTATTAATAAAAAAGTAAGGTAAACATGAAAAAATATTGGAGAAGTTTAGAAGAGTATGACATCGTTCGTCAAGGAAATATGCCCGAACCGACGGAAGAATTTTCAACAGAGGGCTTGACGGCGGACGAAATAAAAAATAAATACAAAGCCAACAGAAGGGATTTCCTGAAATTGTTGGGATTTTCGACGGCTTATGCCGTAGCGGCCACCAGTTGTCAGCAACCGGTGCGTAAGGCCATACCCTATTTGGTGCGGCCGGAAAACGTAACGCCCGGTGTGGCCAATTACTATTCCACCGTGATGAACGACGGTTATACTTTCGGAAGTTTATTGCTAAAAGTACGCGACGGCCGTCCCATTAAGGTAGAGCCGAACGATTTGGCCGATTATCCCGGCACAAATGCCATTATGCAAGCCGGAATTTTAGATTTATACGATACCGCGCGCTTGCAATATTCCAGCAAGAAAGGTAATGAAATATCTTGGGATAAGGCCGTATCGGAAATCAAAGCCAAATTGGACGAATTGAATGCGGCCGGCGAAAAAGTTTACTTAATCGCATCGACGGTAAACAGTCCTTCGTTCAAAAAATTATTGATAGGTTTTGTGGAAAAATATCCCAACGTGGAAATCGTTTATGCCGATCCGGTGGATTATAGTGCCATCAAAGAAGCATATAAAAATCTGACCGGAAAGGAAATCATTCCGTCATTCCGCTTTGACAAAGCCAAAGTAATCGTAGGAATTAATGCCGATTTTCTGGGTACTTGGTTATCGCCGGTGGAATTTTCGGCCCAATACGCCAAAGGACGCGATTTAACGAAGGGACAAAAAGCACTTTCCAAACACTATCAAGTGGAAAGTATTATGAGTTTGACCGGTACCAATGCCGACGAACGAATCATCATTAAACCGGCGGAAGAATTAAAAATCGTAGCCAAACTTTATAACGAAATTGCCAAAGTCACCGGCAAGGCCACGGTCAATGCACCCAAGTGTGATAAAGACATAAGCAAAATTGTCAAAGATTTATTGAAGCATAAGGGACAATCTTTGGTGGTTTCCGGCACGAATGATACGGGAATTCAAACCCTTGTGGCAGGTATCAACAAGATGCTTGATAATTACGGAAAGACAGTCGATACCGCCAGAACCTTTAATCTGTATCAAGGAGGTGATAAAAAACTCGGAGAGGCCTTTGAGCAAATCAAAAACGGAAAGGCCGGTGGTGTGATGGTGATGAACATCAACCCCTTCTATGAATATCCGGTGGATGACAAGACCAAAGCGGCATTCGGAAAATTGAAATTATCCGTTGCTTTTGCCGATCGCAATGACGAGACCGCTTCGCAAATGACTTATGTATTGGCCAACAGCCATTATTTGGAATCATGGGGAGATGCACAACCCTATAGCGATACGTTTATGTTGCAACAACCCGTAATCAACAAACTTTGGGATACGCATCAACCCGAAGAATTCTTCATGAAAGTATTGGGCGAAAGCGGTGATTATCAATCCTATGTACAAAAATATTGGGAAGAAACACTTTATCCCAATGCTGCCGGGTATAATGGATTTACCGATTTTTGGGTAAAATCATTGCAAAACGGAATTTTTAAAGCCACTATGACGCCTGCCGAGCCCACTCCGGCTGACAAGAAAAATGAAGATAAAACGGCCGAATTGAAAGCCGAAAATGTGCCGGGAGGTTTTGCTTATGTGGTAAACAATCAAGATAAATTACTCAAGTTTAATAAGCCCCAAGGAGAAGAATTGGTCATTTATCAAAAGGTACATATGCAAACCGGTAAATATGCCAATAATCCTTGGTTGCAAGAACTTCCCGATCCGGTTACCAAAGTGGTTTGGGACAATTATGTGAGTGTATCGCCCAAATACGCCGAAGAAAAAGGTCTGAAACAAGAAGATGTGGTGAAGGTTTCCTATAACGGCTACGAAGTGGAATTGCCCGTGGTGATTCAACCCGGTCAGGATAATTCCACCATAGCCATAGCCATGGGCTACGGACGTAAAGGGGCGGGCCCTATTGGTGACGGCATCGGAAAAGCCGTAACGGGTTTTATCCAAATAAAAGACGGCAAACGATTTTACAGCCGTATTCCGGCTAAGATCGAAAAAACCGGCAAAACATATACCATCGCATCTACCCAAACCCATCATACGATGGAAGGCCGTGATATTGTGCGCGAAACCACATTGGAGAATTGGAAAAAGGATCCGACGCACGGTAATGAAAAGCATCAATATTACTTAAAGAAATTAAAGGGCATTACGCTTTACAAGCACGGCTATAATCCCGAGGATTATCCCGGACATCACTGGGGCATGTCCATTGATTTGAATAAATGTACCGGTTGTTCGGCGTGTATTGTGGCTTGTCAAGTAGAAAATAACATAGCCATTGTGGGCAAGGACGAAGTCAAGAAAAAACGTATTATGCATTGGCTTCGTATCGACCGGTATTATTCGCAAGAAGAAAACGAATTGCATTCGCCTGTGCAAGAAAATCCCGAAGTGGTGCATCAGCCGGTAATGTGTCAGCATTGTGATAATGCGCCTTGTGAAAATGTTTGTCCGGTGGCAGCCACCCCGCATACTCGCGAAGGGCTGAATTCAATGGCTTATAACCGTTGTATCGGAACCCGGTATTGTATGAACAACTGTCCTTATAAAGTACGACGGTTCAATTGGTACAACTTTGTGGAAGGTGGTGATTATAATTATTTATTCAATGATGAGATTAAACGCATGGTATTGAATCCGGATGTAGTGGTTCGTCAGCGCGGTGTGGTTGAGAAATGTACCATGTGTATCCAACGTATTCAAGAAGGAAAATTGAGAGCTAAATCGGAAGGACGTCAATTAAAAGACGGAGAAATTAAATTGGCTTGTGAACAAGCATGTCCGACAGGTGCAATTACTTTCGGAGATATGAATAATCCCGAATCGCGAGTCATCAAGTTATTTGACGACCCGCGCGCCTACGGATTGTTGGAAGAATTACATACGCTACCCAGTGTGGTATATTTGACAAAAGTTCGAAACAAAGAACATGTGGATTTCGATTATAGTATTGATGCGCACGGAGGCGAACATACGGAAGGTCACCGGGAAGAGCATCACGGATAAGCAAAAAAAGAATAAATCATGTATAAAAAAGAAGTTCGAGGCGAATTAATTCTGGGTAATAAGTCCTACGGAGATATTACCAAGGATATTTTGCGCCATCAGGAGGCGGGAGCAAAGACGCCTTTATGGTGGTGGATCGCATTTATTATTTCATTTATTTTAATGTCTATCGGATTGGGGTATTTTGTTCCGCTTACCATTGCCAAAGGAATCGGAATATGGGGAAACAATAACCAAACCGCATGGGGATGGGCGATAATTAATTTTGTATGGTGGATCGGTATTGGTCATGCCGGTACGGCATTTTCCATTTTCCTTTTGGTTTTACGTCAAAAATGGCGAACGTCCATTAACCGTGCGGCCGAAGCCATGACTATTTTTGCCGTATTGGCGGCCGGTTTATTCCCTGCCATTCACGTAGGGCGTCCCTGGGACGAAATGTTTATATTTCCTTACGGGCCGAATAGTCGCGGTTTGTGGGTAAACTGGAACTCTCCTTTGTTATGGGATGTAATAGCCATTTCCACCTATCTGACAACTTCAGCATTGTTCTGGTATATCGGTATGATTCCCGATTTTGCAACCATTCGCGATCGGTCCAAGGGATTAAAGAAAAAAATATTTCATGCCCTGAGCTTGGGATTTGTGGGTCACTTGAAAACATGGCGCCGTTTTGAAGATGCCGTAATTATAATCGGCGGTTTAGCGGCTCCTTTAGTTATTTCGGTCCACTCGATCGTATCCACCGACTTTTCCGTATCGGTTTTGCCCG
Source organism: Flavobacteriales bacterium (assembly GCA_027067965.1). Taxonomy (GTDB): domain Bacteria; phylum Bacteroidota; class Bacteroidia; order Flavobacteriales; family Flavobacteriaceae; genus JAADED01. The sequence continues at coordinate 505,282 of JAMOUV010000010.1, forward strand.
GATGGCACGAGACCATATTTCCGCCGTTCTTTGTGGTGGGAGCCATTTTCTCCGGTTTTGCCATGGTATTGACCTTAATGATTATTATTCGAAAAGTATATAAACTGCATGAATATGTAACCGATGATCATTTGGACGCCATTGCCCGGATTATCATGTTTGTGAGTTTGATTATGGGCTCGGCTTATTTGATTGAAGAGTTCATCGCGTATTATTCGGCCAGTCCTTTTGAAAAACATGTATTTCTGGAAATGTACCTCAAGGGTGATTATGCATTGCCTTATTGGGGTATGGTCATATTCAATGCCTTTGTGCCGCAATTGTTCTGGTTTAAGAAAATCAGACGCAGTTTGTTGGCTTTATTTATTATTTCCATTATCATTAATATCGGAATGTGGCTCGAACGATATAATATTGTGATTCCGCCCACGGCTCAGGATTTTCTTCCTGCCAATTGGGGCGAATACAGTCCGACCAAAGTGGATATTTGGATTTATTTAGGTACGTTGGGACTATTTGGCGTAGGTGTATTGTTATTCATGCGATTCTTACCTATTATGGCCATGAATGAATTGAAACAACAGGCCAAACGTCAAACCAGTCTTACTGTGGAAAAAAGTGTTTACGACATATTCGAAAAAAAATTAATCAAATGAAAAAATTAATCGGTGTTTATGACGATGATGTCAAATTAATGGAAGGCATCGACCGGTTTGTAGATAACAAAGTTCCGGTAGATGATGTGATTACGCCATTTGTGATTGAAGAGTTATTTGAGAGATTAAAAATACATTCCAACATCCAGTTTTTGGGATTTGTGTACGGCGTATTGGCTTTAGCGGGAATTTTATGGGGTTTGTATTATACCTTTGTAGTGGATTACCCCTTAAACATAGGCGGAAAGCCGAATTTTTCGCTTGTTTTTGTCATCCTGCTTTTTGTAGGAATGGTTTTAACGGTGGTATTGCTCACCACGGCTACTTTTTTTCATCAGGACCGGTTATATCCGTTTAAGAAGTTGAAATTCGAATATCCCGGCATGCATGACGATAAGATGGTTGTATTGGTTCCTGCTTCTTATAAGGATAAGGCCCAACAAATTTTTAAGGAAACCGGTGCAATTGATATCAAAGAAGTGGAAATAGAAGATTAAAATGAAGATTATGAAAAAAATCATATTATTACTCGTTTCGATGGTATTCCTGGCGGCATGTAATCATTATCAGGAAAGGCCCCAATGGGATTATATGGGAGATTTTGACATGTATTATTCCAAGGCCTACGAGTCATATTCGCCTAATCCGTACATGCCCGACGGAAAAACCCTTCAAACCGTTCCCGAAGGAAGTATAGCCCGGGATGCGGCACCCTATCCTTTCAAAGATAAATTGGCCGACCGTAAAAAAGCCGGAGCACAATTGAAGAATCCTATTCCGATGGATGCCAAAAATTTGGCACGCGGCAAATTAATGTATAATATTTACTGTGCCGTTTGTCACGGCAAAGACGGAATGGGAGTGGCTACTAAAGACACAACGACCTTATTTAAAAAGAAGTTATATCCCATACCGCCGGCTAATTTGAACACGGATTTGGTTCGTGGTTATCCCGACGGAGAAATTTATCATGTGATCACCATGGGGTCGGCTGTGATGGGAGCGCACGGAAGTCAAATACGCCCTGCCGACCGTTGGCGTATTGTCAATTATATTAAAAACGGTTTTAAAGTAAAATAAGCAGTTATGGAAAGAAAATTCGAATTTCCCACAAAACTCAAAACCTTATCATTGATATTGGTTATTATAGGTTTGATTGTTACCATTTTGGGTTTTTTTGTTGATAAAGAACGGACCTTATCGTCCTTGTTATATCATAATTATTTCTTTTTGACCTTGGCCTTAGGAGCCGGATTTTGGATGTCCATTCAATATATTACGGAAGCAGGATGGAGTGCGGCCTTTAAGCGGGTGCCCGAATCCATGTTCAGTTATTTGCTTTACGGATTCGTAATCATGCTTATCGTTTTTACCTTGGGTATTAAAATTATTTATCCATGGGCCGATCCGCAAGGACATTTTGATGCTTTTGAATTGAAATTTATCGGGCATCATTTGCATGATAAAGCGGGTTGGTTGAATGTGACGTTCTTTTTCATTCGCGTAATCGTGTACTTTATTTTGTGGTATTTGATTATGCAAGTTTTAATTAAATATTCCAAGAAGGAAGATGAAGATAAGGCCCATGCCATGAAATGGTTCCGTAAATCGTGGTATTATTCGCGTGTGTATATCTTTGTTTGGGCACTCACCTTTATCTTCGCTTCGATCGATTGGATGATGAGTATCGAACCCATGTGGTTCAGCCATATATTTCCCGTAAAAGAAATTATTTCGGCCTTTGTCCATTCGGCGGCGGCCATTATTCTTATTATCATCTATTTGTACCGTAAGGGTTATTATCCTTTTATGAATCCATCTCATTGGCATGATTTGTCCAAATATATTTTCATGGGATCGATTTTATTCGGTTATGCTTGGTATTTTCAGTACATGTTGATTTGGTACGGAAATATTCCGGAAGAAACGGAATACTTCTTCTTGCGACGTTTTCATTTTTCCGAACCTTTGTTTATATTGGCTATCGTGTTGAATTTTGCTATTCCGTTTTTATTGACATTATGGAATAGAATGGCAAAAAATTACAAAATTCTGGGCATTGCCGCTTTTGTATTTTTACTCGGAAAATATTTGGAACATTATTTAATGGTCTATCCCGATACGGTAGGACATCCAGTTTACGGTTGGATTGAGTTGGGCATGTTGTTAGGTTTTACCGGTTTATTCGTATTTGCCACATTCTTGGCAATGAGTAAGCGCCGTTATATTTTACCGGTCAATCATCCATATTTGGAAGAGAGTTTATTCCATCATATCCCGCACTAAATTCAGTAGCGGAAAAAGATTTGAAATTCACCGGCCGGACATTTTCGGCCGGTTTTTTTCTAAGAGGGAAATAAAATTGCATTATATTTGTTTATGAATAAAGAAAAGTTTCCTATGAGATCGGTAGTTTTTGTTTTGTTTATTTTTATTTCAATTCCGATTTTCGGTCAAAATTCCGTTACCCTAAAGCATAGGGCCGATATGTTATTGCACAAGAAGGCCGAATGTTTGAAAAAGAAAAAGAAAGACTCGTTTTACTATATTCAAATTTATAACGGGCCGGATGTTAATAAGGCCAAAAGAATTTTAAAGGAATTTGTTTCGCGATACCCCAATTCCAAAGCATTTGTTACATGGGAAAATCCCGAATATAAAGTATGGGTGGGCGAATATTTTACACGGTTCGAGGTAGAGCGTGCCATGTTGTTGATTCGAGACGAATTTCCCGATGCGATGATTGTTTTTCCACGCATACATTAAAATTCTTCCACTCGATTGGCATCGAATTTTAAAAAAAGAAATAAAAATAAAGAAAAAAAGAATAAAGAAGATCCACCGTAACTAATAAATATAATGGGTATTCCCACTACGGGGAATAAACCTAATACCATTAGAATATTAATAAAAAAATGTATGGCCAGTAAAGAGGCCAAACTGTAACCTATAATTCGGGAGAATTTTTGTTTTTGGCGTTCGGCAAGCATGTAAAGCCGGATGATAAAAACCAAATAAATAAAAACAAAAGCCACCGAACCCACCCAGCCGAACTGTTCGGCTAAGGCGGTAAAAATATAATCGGTATGTTGCTCGGGAATGTAATTTCCTTTCAATTGGGCGCCTTGTTTGAATCCTTGCCCGTTCCAACCGCCGTTACTGATTGCAATCAAAGATTGTTTAAGATGATATCCCACACCTTTATCATCCGAGATTTTTCCTAATAAAAGGGCAATCCTTTGTTGTTGATGAGGTTTTAATACGTGATGGTACATGTAAGAAGTAAGTTGAACTGTGGCAGCCGAAAAAAACATAAAAGCAAACCATATAAAGAGATAATTCCACCGGTGTTTTTTCATTTTAATATATATGCCGGTTGCAACTATCATGAAAAGAATGATTAATCCCCATAATACAAAACCGGCATTGTATTTAATAGTTAGGAAAAATAGCAGAATAAGCCATCCCACTATAAAAATGTAATTTCCATTTAGTCCTTCTCTATACAATACAATGACAAATGCCGAAAAAACCAATACCGAACCCAAATCGGGTTGAAGTAGAATAAGCACCACCGGAATGGCCAGCAGAATAAATACTTTACCGATATTTTTAATATGATTTAGGGAAAATTCTCGTTCACTTAAAAGTTTGGCAAGTCCCAGTGCAACGGCGAGTTTGGCAAATTCGGTAGGTTGAAACCCGAAACTTCCTATCCGGTACCATGCCTTGGCTCCCGAAACTTCTTTACCGAATATAAATAACCCGGCTAGTAAAATTATGCTTATTAAATAAATTAGACTTCCCCATTCCCGAATCTTTTTTACATTAAAAAAATATATAATAATCAGTCCGAAAAAACTTATTATAGCCCAAATAAGTTGTTTTTTTGCATAATTAAGCGACACATTTTGCACGCTATCTATAGTAGATAACAAAACAATCCCTGTTGCAACCAGTATGACGTACAGCAGTAAACTAAACCAGTCGTATTGTTTCAGACTAATTTTTCTGTACCGTCCCATAAGTTTTGTATTTATAAATTTCATTCAAATCGGTAGCAATCACTCTATTATACAAATCGGTTCGTGTGATTCGCCCTTTTAAGTATTTTTCAATAATCAAAGTGGCTATGGGCGAGGCGAGCACGCTGCCGTATCCGCCGTTTTCTATAAAAATCGAGACGACAATTTCCGGCTTATCTTTCGGGGCAAAGGCCACAAAAATGGAATGGTCGGGCAATTGTATTTTTTTTCCGTCGATTCGTGCATAATTTTCGGAAGTGCCCGTTTTTCCGCATATTTCGATATCTTTCACACGGTTGAATCTGGCCGTGCCATGGGTATAAACTTTCCACATGCCTTGAATAACGGGTTCGAAATAGGAGGTATCGATTAAAGTTTTTTTAGGAGTTTTGAATTTTTCGGAAATGGAATCGTTTTCAATTTTTTTTGCCAAATGCGGGATGTAATAATACCCTTTATTGGCAATGGCAGCGGTCATATTTGCCATTTGTATGGGTGTTACAAGAATTTGTCCTTGCCCGATTCCATTTGAAATGGTGTACATGCTTCGCCAGCGTTTGTTTCCGAAAAATCTGTTATAATAAGTACTGTCGGGCACGTTCCCCTTTCGTCCGGTGGGCAAATCTACTCCGAGATAATTTCCCAGTCCGAAACTTTTGACATATTCGCTCCATTTTTGGATGCCTATCCTGGGATTAGGATAACTATCCAAAATTTTCAGATAAGTTTTTGAAAAAAAAGTATTACATGAATAGGGAATGGCATAATTCAAATGTACAGGGCGGCCGTTTGCACCGCAATGACATCGCATAAATCTGTTGCCGTAGCGGAATCCGTGATGACAAATATAATAGGTGGACGCGGTAACGGCACCGGTTTGCAACCCGACAAGTGCATTGATGAGTTTAAAAGGAGACCCCGGCGGATAGGTGCCCAAAATACTTCTGTCATAAAGAGGTTTGTTGAGTTTGTCTTGCAGAAGTGATTTTAAAATTAATTGTTTGTTCCTGCCCGTAAAAACGGCGGGATCATATCCGGGCGCGGATACCAAAGACAAAATTTCTCCGTTTTCGGGATTAAGAACCACTACGGCTCCGTGTTTGCCTTGCATTAAAGTATCGATAAATGCTTGAAGTTCGATATCAATACTCAGATGAATATCCTTTCCGGGAACTGGGAGCGAATCCCATTTGCCGTTAAGATACGGACTGGTTTTTCTGTTAAGTTTGTCGCGGTTATAATAACGAACCCCTTTTTTTCCGCGAAGTATGGTTTCGTAATACTTTTCAATTCCCGATGCTCCGGTTAAATCACCGGGTTCGTAAAAAGCGTCTTTTTTCAATAAGACCGGTCCTACTTCGTGTAGATATCCCAGAATATTGGCGGCATGTGTAGTATGATATTTTCGGGTATGGCTCTTTTTTATAAAAAAACCGGGAAATTGATAAATGATTTCTTTTAAAGGCGCTATTTCGTCAATAAAATATTGTTCGGAAACAGGAGATGCTTTGTATAGAGAGTATTTTTTTGCTTTTTCGAGTTTGTTCAGAAAAGTTTCCTTGTCGATATGCAAGATATTTAATAGTTTGATGGTATCGAATGAACTCAGCTGAGAAGGTATTACATATAAAGAATATACCGGTTGATTGGAAACAAGGAGTTTGCCGTTACGGTCGTAAATTTTTCCTCGCGGCGCCGGTATTTTTTCTTTGATAAGTGAATTAATTTTGGCCAAGGTTTTATATGAATTTTCATATAATTGAAGTTGACTTAACCGGGCGAGGATTAAAAAGAAAAGTAAAACGAAGAATAGTAAAACTATTTTGGTTTGTTTACTCATTAGCCCAAAACGGATTTTCGTGTGTTATCCCAGAAAAAAAGGATCGTAAATATAAAATAAAAAAAGGCATTCACCATGGCATGAACGACCAAGTGCTTTGAATCACGGAAGGGAATGACAAAACTTCCCGAATCGAATATATAAACCAATAACGTAATCAAAAAACTTCCCGTAAGGAGATAAAGTAATAGCAAGATGAAAGAAAGATTGCATACTTCGGCATGTCGTTCGATCCAATCGTCCTTAAAGAATCTAATAATGAGGTCTCGTGTGTAGGCAATCGTAATGGCGGTTGCTGCAAATACACCTCCCGTTCCGGTGATCAAATCAATGAGTAAGCCGTTTATAAAAGCATAAATCAAATAATATGTTTTATTGTTTTTAAAAGGGAAAAGCAAAACGGGAATCAAACCGAAATAAGGTAAATAGGGAATAAAATTTCCCATTTGATTAAAAACGATTGCTTGGAGGATAACCGCAATAAGTAATATGAGCGAACTTTTAGTTTTCATCATTCATTTTTTTCAATTCTTCTTGATAAGGATGAAAACCTATATAGACATTTTGAATGTGATTAATATCCACCACAGGTTCGATTTCCACCAAGGGGTTTTGCCCCGGATTGTGCTTGACTTTTACGACCTTCCCCACCGGTATGCCTTTGGGGAAAATGAGAGACATACCCGACGTATAAACGGTATCGCCGGGTTTAATGATTGATTCGTCGGGAAAATCGGTTAGCCGGATATATTTTCTTGAATTTTTATTCCAAGTGGTAAAACCGTAGTCACCGTTTGATTCGAGTTGAACACTGAGAGAAACATCGGGATGAAAAAGTGTATAGACTTTGGCAAAATGTGCCGAAACATCCGATATAATTCCCCCCACGCCTTGAGGAGTCCAAACTCCTTGATTGGGTTGCAGGCCGTCTTTGCTCCCTTTGTCAATGATAATATAATTATTATATCCATGCGTATATCGTGCTACGACATGTGCAGGTGTGATACGGAATTTATCATAATAGTTATTTAAATGGGGGGATTTAAATAATTTTTCCTGCAGTTGCGCATTTTCATTAAGCAAAGCATTATTATTTTTCTTTAAATCCAATAAGGAACTCCATAATTGTCCGGGTATATTCAAAATACCTGTAAGTTCTACCGATAGACGGTTGATCTTATGTTGAAAAAATAGATTTTCAGAATAAATAAGCGATAATGAAATAAACATTAAAACAAGATAAATCCACAAATGGATTTTTTTGGCTAAGGAACGTAAAATTTCCGACATTTATCGCAGTAAAATACGTTTGTATTTATTAAAATCTTTCGAAACCAAACCGGTTCCACGAATAACCGCTCTCAAAGGATCTTCGGCAATATGAACGGGGAGTTCCGTGGCATCACTTATTCGCTTGTCAAGTCCTCTTAAAAGAGAACCGCCGCCGGCTAAATAAAGTCCGCTATTATAAATATCGGCTGAAAGTTCGGGCGGCGTAACCGAAAGTGTTTCAATGATGGCATCGGTGATGGTGGTAAGCGGTTCTTCTAATGCCTTGGCAATTTCATTATAGGTAATGGTTACTTGCTTAGGTTTCCCTGTAATTAAATCACGTCCTTGAACGGCAAAAGGTTCGGGCGGATTAGGCAGATCGTCAATGGCCGCACCTACTTCTATTTTAATTCTTTCTGCCATACGTTCGCCAATCAACAAATTATGTTTGTAGCGCATGTATGAAATAATATTTTTATTAAATACATCGCCGGCCGTTTTGATAGATTTTTTTACGGCAATACCATTAAGGGCAATCACCGCAATTTCGGTGGTTCCGCCGCCGATATCGATAATCATATTACCTTGGGGTTTTTGAATATCGATGCCCATTCCGATGGCCGCCGCCACCGGTTCATGAATCAAATAAACTTCACTGGCATTGACCTTTTCAGCCGAATCACGAACGGCTCTTTTTTCCACTTCCGTAATGCCGGAGGGAATACAAATGACCATTTTTAATTTGGGTGAAAAGAAAGATTTCTTAAAAGGAGGTATTTGACGTATAAATTCTTGTATCATTAATTCGGCCGCTTCAAAATCGGCAATTACCCCGTCCTTCAGCGGTCGTATGGTCTTAATACCTTCATGTGTTTTCCCTTGCATCAAAGCGGCTTCTTTTCCTACGGCAATGACTTTCCCCGTATGCATATCGCGGGCTACAATAGACGGGCTGTCCACAACAATTTTATCGTTATAAATAATCAAGGTATTGGCTGTTCCCAAATCGATGGCTATCTCCTTGGTCCTGAAATCAAAAAATCCCATATCGGCTATAAATTTTCTTTGGATAACAAAGTTACAAAAAAACTGCGTATGAATAGGATATCATGCATTTTTTTTATAAATTATTGCACGGAAAAATCAAGTATGAAATTGAATTGGAAAAAAGCCGAGTCTTTTTTGGTTTCAACGGGGCTTGCTGTTAAATCGTTGAAAACTAACCTATTAAGAACTTCTTTATCGTTATTAGGTGTAACCATCGGTATTTTTGCCGTTTCTTCGATTTATACCGGAGTCGATTCTTTAAACAATTTTTTATTGAAATCTTTAGATAAGTTCGGAAACAATACTTTATTTATAGATCGAATTAACTATGAAAAAATAGGCCAAATGGATTGGACGGAAATCAGAAAAAATCGTCCCGTTTCTTATGAAGAATATCAATATTTAAAAGAAAAATTACCTGCCCGGTTATATAAAGATATCGGATACCGGTTTTCCGTGCCGCGCGTGGCGGCCAAGCATGGCAAGCAAAAAGTAAGGGTCACCTTAATAGGAGATACGTATGAAGTTTACGGAATCATGGATTTTAATATAGAGTCGGGCAGATTTTTCAATAAGTTCGAAGTGCTCAAGGGGATTCCCGTAGCGGTTATCGGCGGAAATGTAGCCGATGCTTTGTTTCCGGGTCAGAATCCTTTGGGTAAAGATATTTTGATTTTAGGCAAAAAAGTAAAAGTAATAGGGGTATTGAAAAAAGAAACGGGCGCTATAAAAATTAATCCTACCGACAACCAGATATTTGTGCCGGTTAATTTTTTGTTGAAATTTTATCCTGCCGATAAACGAATGAATTCGGTGATAGTGGTTTTGCCTTCGGACATCAATAAAATAGAACCTTTAAAAGAACAAATAACCATATTGCTAAGAAAATACCGCAAATTAAAACCGGGACAGAAAAATACTTTCTATGTAAACAATATTTCTTTCCTTAAAGATATGGTTCAGAAAAGCATGGATGTACTTAAAACCGCCGGATGGATTTTGGGAGGTTTTTCGTTGCTTGTAGGCGCATTCGGAATTGCCAATATCATGTTTGTCACGGTAAAAGAAAGAACACGGGAAATCGGTATTCAGAAGGCATTGGGTGCCTCGGGTCGTCTTATTTTAATTGAATTTTTGGTCGAATCGATATTATTGTCTTTAATAGGCGGATTGGTAGGTTTTTTATTGTTATATCTAGGCGTGCGCATAGCCAATAAGATTTTCCATGATTTTGAAATAATCATTTCGCTTAAAAATATATTGATTGTATCTATAATTTCCATATTAATCGGCGTTTTGGCAGGCATATTTCCCGCTCTGAAAGCATCCAAATTACATCCTATCGATGCAATAAGAAAAGAATAGAAACGTTTTGATAGCGTAAAGTTCATTTTGATAACAGAAATTTATTATATATTTGCATCCTGAAGAAGCATTTTTTTACCATATTATATTTATTATGAGACATTCTAGGAAGGCATTATTCATTCTAACGGCTATAGCATTAATGGGATTGTCGTCTTGCGCCCCCGGAGGAGGAGGAGGACGTAATATTTCCCGTGCAACGGGAAGGTTGATCAATGATCCCAGAGGTGGATTCCAATATAATACCCGTTTTCGGGATCAAGGAATTTCACCCGGATTGGTATTCATTGAAGGCGGAACATTTACGGTAGGAGACGTAGGTGATGACGTGATGCATGAATGGAACGCCATTCCCAAAGAGATGCATGTACAGTCATTTTATATGGATGAAACCGAAGTAACCAATTTAATGTATTTGGAATATTTGGATTGGTTAAAAAAAGTTTTCGATCCCGAAGATCCCTATTTTCGTCATATATACGAAGGGGCATTACCCGACACATTGGTATGGCTTTCGCCTTTATCTTATAATGAAGATTTGGTTCAAAACTATTTGCGCCATCCCGCCTATTCGGATTATCCGGTAGTGGGTGTGAATTGGTTGCAAGCCGTGCAATATGCCAATTGGCGTACGGACCGGGTGAATGAAATGAACCTTATTCGCAATAGAAAACTTAAACGTGAAGTATTATATGCCACCGACCCGGAAGAAATTTTCGTCACGGAAACCTATCTGACCGATCCCGAATCGGCTTTCGGCGGCAATACCGAATATTATCCCGTACGAGGTCGAAGAGACACCATGTTAAATGTGGCCAATGCATCCAGTGGAATCCTGGTGCCCAAATATCGCCTCCCTACCGAAATGGAATGGGAATATGCCGCCAAATCTCAAATTGGCGAAAGACTGTTTAACCGGTTAAGAAATAGAAAACTTTACCCGTGGAAAGGAACGGCCACGCGTTATTTGGGAAGAGGAAGAAATAGAGGAAAGGAATTGGCTAATTTCAAACAAGGTGACGGGGATTACAGCGGTTTGGCCGGGTGGTCGGATGACGGAGCCGATATCACCGCGCCCGTAAAGACCTATCCGCCCAATGATTTCGGACTATACGATATGGCCGGAAATGTAAACGAATGGGTGGCTGATGTATATCGTCCGATCATTGACGACGAAGAAAGCGATTTCAATTATTTTCGAGGAAATATTTATACCAAACTCGCCTTTGACGAATACGGTCAATTAATTTTGGTTACAACCGATAGCATTCCTTACGATACTCTGGCTACCGGAAGAATTATTTATAAAGCATTGCCCGGGGCACCTGTTAAAAAATTACTCGACGAAAAAGAAATGTATTTGCGTCAGAATTTTATGCGGGCCGACAATCGTGATTATAAAGACGGCGACATACAATCATCGAGAAATTTCATGCAATCGCCCGAAGATATGGAAGGCGATTTGGAAAAACGCATGTATAATGCACCGGTTCATCGCGTCTATATGGATACGGTGGACGGTAAATGGAAAATGGTGCGTGAATATGATAGGAGTCGCCGTACGACTTTAATAAATAATGAAGTGCGAGTTTATAAAGGTGGTTCCTGGAAAGACAGGGCCTACTGGTTGCAACCTTCAAAACGAAGATTCTTACCGCAATATCTTTCCACAAACGATATAGGATTCAGATGTGCCATGTCGCGATTTGGAAAAAAGACTATTCATAAAACTTACAGGAGACCCGTTAATTAAACCCAGGTTAAAAAATTACCGGGAACGAAAGTTCCCGGTTTTTGATTTGAGAAAAATCCCGCTCGTCAATGAAAAAAAAGTTATTGATTGTTGAATCGCCGGCTAAAGCCAAAACCATCAAAAAATTTCTGGGAAATGCATACGAAGTGGCTTCGTCATTCGGCCATATTGCCGATTTGCCCGAGCACGAAATGGGTATTGATATCGCACATGATTTTAAACCCAAATACATCATTCCTGCCGAGAAGAAAAAAATAATCAAAAAATTACAAGAACAAGCCAAACAAGCCGATATGGTACTATTGGCCAGTGACGAAGACCGGGAAGGGGAAGCCATTGCTTGGCATTTGAAAAATTTTTTGAAACTCGATGATAAAGCCAAACGGATAGTTTTTCATGAAATAACCGAAAAAGCCATCAAAAAGGCATTGGAATTTCCTCGCGACATCGATCAGAATTTGGTTGATGCCCAACAAGCACGGCGCCTACTCGATCGTTTGGTGGGTTATAAATTATCACCGGTATTATGGAAAAAAATTAAAAAAGGTTTATCGGCCGGACGTGTGCAATCCGTAGCATTGCGATTAATAGTGGAAAGAGAAAAGGAAATCCGGGAATTTAAACCGGAAGTTTCCTACAAAATCGAAGGAATTTTTAATAAAACGGAAGGAGAGGGCACCGTCAACGCCGTTTTGGATTCGGAATTTGCCCTCAAAGAAGAAGTCATCGATTTTTTTGCTCAACTGAAAGGAAAAAATTTTTATGTAGCGGAAGTTATAAAAAAGAAAGGGAAACGAAATCCGTCGCCTCCTTTTACCACTTCGACCCTTCAACAGGAAGCGGCTTCCAAATTGGGCTTCGGTGTAAGTAAAACCATGCAGGTAGCCCAATATCTTTACGAAAACGGATATATCACTTACATGCGTACCGATAGTGTTCATTTATCGGAAGATGCTCTTCATAAGGCGGAAAAATATATTACGCAACACTTCGGAGCAAAATATGCCAAGCCCAAGCAATATAAAACCAAATCCAAAAGCGCGCAAGAAGCCCATGAAGCCATTCGTCCGACCGATTTGTTTTTGGAAAATCCTTCATTGGATCGTGATGCCGCCCGCTTATACAAGCTTATTTGGCAAAGAACAATCGCTTCACAAATGGCTCCTGCCGAAATAGCCCACACGAATGTATCCATAGCCGCGGACGGTTTATCTCATCAATTCAAAGCAAAAGGTGAAGTATTGGTGTTTGACGGCTTTCTGAAAATTTACAAACCCGCAGGTTTGACCGAAGCGCAAAAGCAATTGCCCGATTTAAAAAAAGGAGAAAAACTGGTAGCGGAACGCATTGTGGCCAAACAAAAATTTACTCGTCCGCCCGTACGATACAACGAAGCATCTTTGGTAAGAAAACTCGAAGAATTGGGAATCGGCCGCCCTTCTACCTACGCACCCACCATTAGCATTATTCAAAAAAGGGGTTATGTAGTGAAGAAAAGCATTCCGGCCAAAAAAAGAAAAATAACCGTCATTGAATGGAAAGACGGTAAAACAAAAGAAAAGGAAGAAAAGGAAGTCTATGGCGGCGAAAAACAAAAATTAATTCCCACCGATATAGGAATCATCGTAAATGATTTTTTGGTTAAAAATTTTAATGATATAGTAGATTACGGATTTACCGCCCAAGTGGAAACCAAATTCGACAAAATTGCAAGAGGGCAATACAATTGGGTAAAAATGTTGAAAGAATTTTACGAAACATTTAACCCCGAAGTAGAAAAAGTAATCAAAGAATCGGGAAGGGAAAAGGGTGAACGCTTATTAGGCAAGGACCCCGAAACCGGTAAAAATGTGTATGTGAAATACGGTCCATACGGTCCGATGGTGCAATTGGGAGAAGTATCGCAAGACGAAAAACCCAAATACGCCTCCTTGTTGCCGGGAATGAGCATGGTTGATTTGCGGCTGGAAGAGGCATTGGAACTTTTTAAATTGCCCAAAAAATTAGGTGATTATAAAGACAAAGAAGTGGTGGTAGGATTGGGAAAATTCGGTCCCTATATCCGCTACGGTAATAAATTCATCTCCGTTCCCACTCATTTGAATATTCTAAAATTGAATTTAGACGATGCCATTTCGTTGATAGAGCACAAAAAGATACAGGATCGTCCGGTGGCCGAATACGAAGGTAAACCGGTATATGTGCAGTCGGGCAAATACGGTCCTTATTTAAAATGGGGCGATATGAATATAAAAATTCCCCGTGGCGTGAAGCCCGGCGAATTAAAACTTGAACAAATTATTGATTTGATTAAGCAAAAGCAAGAAAAAGATAAAGCCAACACGCTAAAAGAATGGAAAGACCATCAAATTGCCATTAAAAAAGGCGGTTGGGGGAGATTATATATCTATGAAAACGGTAAAAGAAAAAAAATCCTTCCCAAGGATGTGGAGGTAGAAAAAATTACGCTTGAGGATTTAAAAAAAATACTCGGAAAAAAGTAAATTGAAAAATCGGAATAATTTCCGGTTTTTACGGACAAAAAAGTAATATAAATCGGATAAAACAATAATAAATATAATAATTCGTTAATCACTTGAAGGGCTAAAAAATCGACTGTTTGAAATGGAAATGAAAGCCGGGGCCATAAAGAAAATAAAAAGTAATAACTTTGTGTCTGAAAACAATTTAATTGGTAAAAAACAAAAAAAAATTATATATTGCACGCTCGAAAAGTGTGTATAAAATAACTTATAGTCAAAGATAAAAGAAGTTATGAGGAAACTAATAATTATAACCTTGTTGATTGGTGTTTTGATTTCATGCGGCAGTCCGAATCAAAGGGGAGAAATTGTAGGAGTGAAAGGTAAAGTTTTTCAACCTTACAGGCCATACGGAATGGTTTTGGTTCCCGGCGGAACCTTTATTATGGGTAAACAAAACGAAAACAAGGCCTATTCGATAGATGCGCCTACCAAAAGTGTTACCGTTCATTCCTTTTATATGGACGAAACGGAAATAACAAATAGTGAATACCGTGAGTTTGTATATTATGTAAGAGATTCCGTAATCAGGACGCGTTTGGCAAAGATGGTGGAAGAGATGGAAATACAAGGTGATAAAGGTATTGGTAAATTTTCTTATTTGGCTTTGGATACCGCCAAAAATGCATATAACAGATATATGATGGATAAATATGGCGGCACCACTTATGAAGATGAAGAAACGAGCGGAAGAAGATTAAATTGGAAAGTGGACATTATTTTCAATAGAAATAAGTTTCCCGATGAATTTTATGCCGAAGTTTTCGATTCATTATATTTACCTTTGAAAGAAACGCCCGACGGCGAAAGACTTTTTGATGTAAAACAATTTAAATACCGGTTAAAAATTTTCAATATCGACGAAGCGATTCGATCGGGTGGTAATCGAAGCGATCATGTTTTCGATACCATTATCGAAGTATATCCCGATACCACCGTTTGGGTAAAAGATTTTATGTATGCTTACAATGAACCCATGGTTCAAGAATATTTTTGGCACAATGCCTATAATGATTATCCGGTGGTAGGAGTTAATTGGTATCAAGCCACCGCTTTTGCCGACTACCGGACCAAGAAAATGAATTGGTTTCTTCAATCCAGAAAAAGACCGACTTTACACCGCTTCCGTTTACCTACCGAGGCCGAATGGGAATATGCGGCAAGAGGCGGTCAAGTAGGGACGGATTATCCTTGGGGATCGCCTTATACCATGAATGAAAAAGCATGTTTTTTGGCCAATTTCAAACCCTTGCGAGGAGATTATTTTGCCGACCAAGCCGTCTTTACCGCCAAAGCCAAATCTTATAATCCGAATGGCTTCGGTTTGTATAACATGGCAGGTAACGTGGCCGAATGGACCAACTCCTCTTATCATTCCGATTCCTATAATTATATCACCACATTCAATCCCACTACGCACGATTGGAAAAATAAACGAAAAGTAATACGTGGCGGTTCCTGGAAAGACGTCAAGTATTTTATTCAAGTGCATACAAGAACTTACGAATATGCCGATTCGGCCCGGAGTTATGTAGGATTCCGTTGTGTGCAGGATTTCCTCGGTTCAAATGCAAAACGTTATGCCAAGAAGATCAGAACCAATCAATCCAGTTATGCTTATTAATTAATAACCCTCTAACCAATTATAAAATTTAGAACTATGACAACGAAACAAAGAAAGAAATTCTTCCAAATGGTTTATGGAATCGGAGCTTCCATAGTTATTATCGGTGCCTTATTTAAAATCGCGCACTGGCCAAAAGGAAATCTAATTTTGGCAGTCGGTATGATTGTTGAAGCAATCGTATTCTTTATTTCCGCATTCGAACCCATCGAAGACGAATTCGATTGGAGTTTGCTTTATAATGAAATAAAGAAAAGTACCGGTACTGCTTCGCAAGTTGAAGCCAAATTGTCTCAGAAACTCGATGCCATGTTGCGTGATGCCCAGTTGGATGCCGATTTAATGAGAAATTTAGGTCAAGGTATTAATAAATTTGCCGAAGCCGCCAGAAGTTTGGATGTCGTGGTAGATGCCGCTTCGTCCACCCAAAAATTCAATGAAGAAATCTTAACGGCATCCGCACATCTTGAAGGTCTCAATCAAGTATTGAAAAGCCAAATGGAAGCTGTGGATAAAAATGCCAAAGTAAACGTTAATGTAGCGGAAGATGCTTCCGCATTACATCAAAAAATGCAAGAACTGAACGAAAGCATGGCCAAACTCAATCAAGTTTATCAAGGTATGCTGGCCGCCATGGGAAAAAAATAATGGTGTGATTGATTATTAATCCAAATCTAAAAAACTAAAACTATGGCAGGACAAAAATTGTCACCGCGGCAAAAGATGATTAACTTGATGTACTTGGTTTTTATAGCCATGCTGGCTTTAACCATGTCCAAAAAAGTATTGACATCCTTTGGCCGTGTGTATGAAGATTTAAAAACGACGGTTTCGCTTACCAAAGATAAAAACTCCGAACTTTTACAGCTTTTGGGACAGAAAGCCCAAGAACAACCTCAAAAATACGGAGAAAAATACAGCGATGCCCAAAAGGTCAATCAAATGACCTCGGAATTTCATCAATATATGGATGCTTTCCAAAAAGAACTACTTGAAAAATCCAAGCAAGATCCCAATAAAATCGATTATGAATCCTTGGATAAAGGTCATGTATTGGACGAAATATTTTTTATCGGTGAAAAATATACACCGAAGGGCGAAGAATTTGTTAATAAAATAAATACTTACCGCAATCAATTACTGGAATACGTAAAAAAATACGGAGATCAAAGTTTAGCCGACCGGGTAAAATACCGTTTTAATACCGACCCCATTAAAGAAGGTACCTCGAAAATTTCCTGGTTGCATTATTATTTTGAAGATTTTCCGTTAATCGCTTCTTTGACCAATATGGCGCGATTGGAAAATAACGCCCTTTTGTCGGAAAATGAATTGCTTTCATCCATGTTGCGCGGCCAATTGATTAGCGATGTATCGATGAAGAATTATCAAGCCATTGTGGTATTGGATAAAAGCGCTTTCTTCCCTTCGGAAAAAGTGAAAGGAAAAATTATATTGGGGCGTTTTGATAATACTTTGCAATTTGACAAAGCCACTATCAACGGAAAAGAAGTACCCAAAGACAAATTGGTGGGCGGACAAGTATTGATCGATATTCCGGCCGGCAATCCCGGTGATAAAACATTGAAAGGTGAATTGGTATTCAAAGAAGGCGATTCATTGGTTAAGTTGCCTTACGAATTTCAATATTCGGTTATTCCGATGCCTAATTCGGCGGTTATTTCGGCCGATAAAATGAATGTTTTATATAAAGGGGTAGATAATCCTTTATCCATTTCCGTTCCCGGAATTCCGGATAATAAAGTTCGCGTAAGCGCACCCGGAATCCGAAAAATCAGACCGGGAAAATATGTCATTAACGTAACCAATTATAAAGGACGCAATGTGGATATTGTGGTCAGTTGGACTTTGCCTAACGG
This sequence comes from Flavobacteriales bacterium, assembly GCA_027067965.1. Taxonomy (GTDB): domain Bacteria; phylum Bacteroidota; class Bacteroidia; order Flavobacteriales; family Flavobacteriaceae; genus JAADED01. The sequence continues at coordinate 523,287 of JAMOUV010000010.1, forward strand.
ACAAAGAAAGCAAGACAAAAAGACTTTCAGGGTGAAAAACATCCCCAATCCCGTGGGTACAATCAGTGGTCAGGACGGTTACGTAAAACTTCCCAGACGTAATGTGGAAATCGGTACGGTATCGGCCGTGTTGCCCGATTTCGATTTCGACGTCAAATTGGTGGTTACCGGATTCGATTTTAAAGCACCGGGACAACCTACCATCCGTGTAAGCGGTAGAAAACTTAACCAAAGAGCCAAGAGTGCATTGCGCCGTGTGAAGAAAGGACAAACCGTCCAAATCTTCAATATACAAGCACGCTTAGCCAATAACAGTTCATACAAATTAAAGAAAGTATCGCCTGTTATTATTGAAATTACAAATTAATAAAAAGGTATGATGAAGAAGTTGTTTTTAATAATTCCATTGGTCTTTTTGTTCGGGCATTTGCATGCACAAGTTAATATCTTGAATGCCAAGACGCCCCAGGAAATAGGCCAAAAAACTCCGCAACAAAAAATAGCGGACAATTCCAAGCCGCTACCTTATCCTTATACGGACGATAAGGATATTCTGTGGAGTATCCAAGTGTGGGAACGCATCGATTTGGACGAACGTTTCAATCTCCCTTTGTACTATCCCACCGATTCCATGTTCAGCACAAGCGACAGAAAAGCATTGTTCGATGTGTTGTTGGAAGGAATCAAATCCGGACGCATCACCGAAGTGTATGCCGACACCTATTTTAAGGAGAAATTAAAAGCAGAGGATATAGAAGAACGTTTGTCATTTGTCGATACGATGGACGTAGGTATCGAACAATATAACTACGAAGGAAAAGTGGACGAGGAATATATCCGCCGAATGAAAATCACACCCGCCGAAATCGAAGAATACCGAATCCGCGGACTGTGGTATTTCGACGCCCGTTACGGGGAGTTGCGCTATCGCTTGATAGGTATTGCTCCCGTCGCTTATGACTTGGCTTCCGTAGCAAGCGGATTGGAAGCCGAATTGGTCGAATTGTTTTGGGTATTTTTGCCCGATGCAAGGGAAGTTCTGCATGAATACTATGCTTATAATCCGAGAAACAATGCACGACCGTTTAATTTTGATCACCTGCTAAATGCCCGTTATTTTGTAACAACCATTTACAAGACAAGTAATGTGTACGGCGACAGGGAAATCAAAGAATACATACATGAAGATGCTTTGCGCCAATTACTTGAATCGCAAAGAATCAAAGAAAAAATACGTGAATACGAAGAAGATCAATGGAATTATTAATTTGAACAACTTTCTTAGCCGTAATTTAAAGCCGTGTCCTAACAGGATGCGGCTTTTTTGTTAGTTTTGCATAAACAACGCAAAAGGCATGATTGAGGAAAAATTTGGTATTATTAAACAACGTTTTCGGGAAGTTTCGGATAAGATTGTGGATCCGGCCATTATTAATGACCGAAAGAAATATGTGGATATTAATAGGGAATATAAAGAATTAAGCGGATTGGTAAAGAAAATCGAAGAATATGAATTAACGAAAGCACAATTGGAGGAAGCGCGTCAAATTTTAAAAGACGAAACCGATAAGGAAATGCGTGAATTGGCCAAATCGGAGGAAGCTGAATTGGCGGATAGATTGGAGCAACTAACCGAAGAAATTAAACTCATGCTTATTCCCAAGGATAAAGAAGATGCCAAGAATGCCATAGTGGAAATTCGTGCTGGCACGGGTGGGGACGAAGCATCTATCTTTGCCGGGGATTTGTTCAAAATGTATTCCAAATACGCTGAAAAAAAAGGATGGAAGGTAGAAATAGTCGATTATAACGAGGGCACGATGGGCGGTTTTAAAGAAATTATTTTTAACGTAACCGGCGATGATGTGTATGGCACTTTGAAATATGAAGCGGGCGTTCATCGCGTTCAACGCGTGCCCCAAACCGAAACCCAAGGCCGGGTGCATACATCGGCGGCCACGGTGATGGTTTTGCCCGAAGCCGAAGAGTTCGATGTACAGATCGATATGAAAGATATTCGCAAGGATTTGTTTATGTCGTCCGGCCCGGGCGGACAGTCGGTTAACACCACTTATTCGGCTGTGCGTTTGACCCATATTCCAACGGGAATTGTGGCGCAATGTCAAGATGAAAAATCACAACATAAAAATTTTGAAAAGGCATTGAAAGTATTGCGTTCACGCTTGTATGAAATGGAATACCGCAAGCGCAAGGAAGAAGAAACCAAATTAAGAAAATCCATGGTGTCGAGCGGAGACCGTTCGGCTAAGATTCGGACTTACAATTATCCGCAAGGCCGCGTTACCGATCATCGTATCGGATTGACTTTGTACGACTTACAAAATATACTTAACGGAGATTTGGATAAAATTATCGAACCCTTGCGTATTGCGGATAATGCAGAAAAATTAAAACAAGCAGGTGGTTATTTTTAAAAAAACGGGCTATTTAAAATAACCCGTTTTTAAACCATATTATAAAATTTAATGACATTATTTCCCCGGACATTCCTTTGCAATTTCCTCCGGAATGTTTTTGTCGCCGTAATTTTTATCAAATGCTTCCGAAAATAATTCGGCTAATTTTCGGGCGGTTTTTTCGTAAGCTTCTTTATCTTCCCAAGTATTTTCGGGGAAAAGAATTTCTTTGGGCACGCCCGGCACTTCCGTCGGAATATTCAAATGAAACAGTTCGTTATATTTATATTCCATATCTTTCAGCTCTCCGTTCATGGCCGCTTCCACCATCCGGCGGGTGTATTTTAAACTGATACGTTTGCCCACCCCGTAAGGACCGCCTGTCCAACCCGTATTGACCAAAAAGACATCCGTATGGTGTTTTTGCATCTTTTCGCCTAGCATTTCCGCATAAATATCGGGACGCAAAGGCATAAACGGTTGGCCGAAGAAGCGCGAAAAAGTGGCTGTAGGTTCAATCACATCCGTTTCGGTGCCGGCAAGTTTAGAGGTATAGCCCAATAAAAACCAAAGCATGGCTTGATTGGGATTGAGTTTGGAGATGGGCGGCAAAACGCCGTATGCATCGGCGGTAAGGAATAAAATAGTTGTAGGATGTCCGCCGGTGGAACTCTCCTTGATATTCGTTAAATATTTTAAGGGATATGAAGCCCGTGAATTCGGTGTAAACCGGTCGTCGAAAAAGTCGAATTTTCCATTGGGATAAACCATGGCGTTTTCCACTATGCTACCATGATTTTCGTATGCATCATGATGCATGACGGCATTGTAAATTTCCGGTTCGCTTTCGCCGGTTACATTAATCATCTTGGCATAACATCCGTTTTCAAAATTGGCAATTCCCCGTTCGCTCCATCCGTGTTCGTCATCGCCGAGTAATTTACGTTTCGGATCGGCCGAAAGGGTGGTTTTTCCCGTACCGGAGAGTCCAAGCAACAGGGCCACATCGCCTTTTTCTCCTTCATTAGCCGAACAATGTAAGGGTAAAATATCATGAAAAGGAAGCAAATAATTCATTACGGTAAAAAGCATTTTTTTCATGCTTCCCATATAGGCCGAACCGATAATCACACCGATTTTTCTGTCAAAATCCATGGCAATGGCCATATCCGTTACCGGTGAAGGATTTTTTTGCCCCGGCTTTCGAATCTTCAATTCGTTAGGTGATAATTCGCGAAGGCGTCCTTTGTAGCGTTTTTCATCCAATTTTTGATAAGGTACATGCAACAAGATAAATTCATCGTCCTTAAAGACACTTTGATTGATTTGGTCGGGGACGGGACGAAACATATTGTCGGTAAACAATGCGGCTAAGGCATGGGTGGTGATGGTTCTCACCGGAAGCGCATAGGACGGATCGGCACCTACCACGCGGTAAGTTTCATAAAGTTGGTCCGCTTGTTTTAAGTATTTCAAAGCATCGTCAACGAGCATGCGGAAAGTTTCTTCGTCCAATGCTTGATTATTGGGCGATGTCCAATCGACATACCGGGCGGTTCCCGGTGTTTTGACAATCCAGGTATCCTTGGGGCTTCTACCGGTGGATTCGCGCGGGGTCCAAGTGGCCAATGCACCGCTTTCGCTGATGATGGCTTCTCGGTTTTTTACGGCGTCTTTAATGAAATCCTTGCGGGAAAGTTTTTTGATTTTGTGTGAAAATTCCAGTAATCTGTTCTTAATGGAAGTGGATAAATTAACATCGATATTTTGTAAAGACATATTTTCCAATTTAAGATTAGCAAGCAAAAATAAAAACTCAAACGATACAAATAATTGTCGAATGTCATAAAATAAGAAAACGACCGCTCCAATGAGCAGTCGTTTTCAGTGTAAATGAATGGTATTCAAGAGGTTATATTACATCATGGGCATTCCTCCACCCGGCATGGGTGGTGCGGGATTTTCTTCTTTCTTTTCGATTAATGCACTTTCGGTGGTCAAAACCATTCCGCCGACCGAAGCGGCGTTTTCAAGTGCGATACGTGTAACTTTTTTAGGATCAATGATTCCCGCTTTAAGCATGTCGGTATATTCGCCGTTTTTCACGTCATATCCGAAATTACCTTTTTCTTCTTTTACTTTGGCTACTACTACCGATCCGTCTTCACCGGCATTGTTAACGATTTGTTTGAGCGGTTCTTCCAAACTTCGTTTGATAATCATAATACCGGTTTGTTCGTCTTCGTTTTCGCCTTTTAGTTTATCGAGTGATTTTTGCGCTCTTACAAAAGCCACGCCTCCTCCGGCCACGATGCCTTCTTCTACGGCGGCACGTGTAGCGTTCAAGGCGTCTTCCACTCTATCTTTCTTTTCTTTTAATTCCACTTCCGAGGGTGCACCCACGTACAATACGGCTACACCACCTGAAAGTTTGGCTAAACGTTCTTGCAATTTTTCACGATCATAATCCGAAGTCGTAGTTTCTATTTGGGCTTTGATTTGTTTGATTCTTGCCTTGATATCTTCTTCTTTTCCGGCTCCGCCTACAATGGTGGTAGTGTCTTTATCGATAACCACTCTTTCGGCTTGCCCCAACATGTCGATAGTTGTGTTTTCGAGCGTATAGCCGCGTTCTTCGCTGATGAAGGTTCCGCCTGTCAAAATGGCAATATCTTCCAACATGGCTTTTCTTCTATCACCGAATCCGGGTGCTTTTACGGCGGCTACTTTGAGTGTGCCACGTAATTTATTGACCACTAAGGTAGCCAATGCTTCGCCTTCTACATCTTCTGCAATGATGAGCAAGGGTCTGCCCGATTGAGCCGTTTGTTCAAGCACAGGCAAAAGGTCTTTCATCGAAGAAATTTTCTTGTCGGTGATAAGGATATAAGGATTTTCCAAAACCGCTTGCATTTTTTCGGGATCGGTAATGAAATACGGCGATAAGTATCCGCGGTCGAATTGCATACCTTCCACTACATCTACATAGGTATCGGTACTTTTGGATTCTTCCACGGTGATCACGCCGTCTTTGCCTACCTTGGTAAATGCTTCGGCTATCAAGTTTCCGATCACTTCGTCGTTGTTAGCCGAAATGGTGGCAACTTGTTTGATTTTTTCCACATTTTCACCGACTTCTATGGCTTGTTTTTCGAGTTCTTCGATTACTTTTTTGACGGCTTTGTCAATACCGTGTTTCAAATCCATCGGATTGGCTCCTGCGGTTACGTTTTTCAAACCTTCCCGTACAATGGCTTGTGCCAATACGGTGGCTGTAGTGGTTCCGTCACCGGCCAAATCATTGGTTTTGGAAGCCACTTGTTTAACGAGTTGTGCACCCATATTTTCATGCGGATCTTCCAATTCGATTTCACGGGCTACCGTCACACCGTCTTTGGTAATTTGCGGTCCGCCGAAAGATTTATCAATAATAACATTACGGCCTTTCGGACCGAGGGTTACCTTGACAGCGTTTGCCAACGCATCTATTCCTCTTTTGAGACCTTCTCTTGCTTCAAAATCGAATTTTATTTCTTTTGCCATAGTTGTAATTTTTTCTGTTTTATTTTCTGAGCATTATTTTTTCATAAATTGTGCCAATGAGTTTCCGGTGTCATATTGTCAGTGAGGCACATTATTTGTGTGGGCAATAATAAAACAATATAATGAATTGGAAAAAATTATTCTTAAGTATTCTATTGGATTTGGTGGGGATGACGTCGTTTGCCATTCCGGGTATCGGTGAATTTCAAGATATGATTTGGGCGCCGCTTTCAGCTTATATTTTAATGAAGATGTATCCCGGAACCATAGGAAAAGTGGCGGGTACTATTGAATTTATTGAAGAATTATTGCCCGGTTTGGATTTTATACCCACTTTTACGATCACTTATTTTTATGATGAATTTATTGAAAAAAGAAACAAAAAATCATTCATTGAAGGAGAAAATCCTCATGCAAGGAAAAATATACAAGATTAATTAAATTATTAATTCGCCCGGGCGGTTTAGGACGAATGAAAACCGAAACGGCCGTGTCTATTTGCTTCAAATTAGAAGGATGAATTGCCTCGAACCTCGGTGAAGCACTCTTAAAGCGCATGACGCTGCATTTGTAATTCCTAATTGTCATCCTCCCCCCCGTAGGTCGACACGACTCGCATCGAGGGTCTCGATACGAGTCTCACTGAGTCTGCGACTGTGACCCGTGGACGAAGATCGATACGACTCATCCTTAGGGTTTGACAAACGCAGCGACGCCGTGTCCGCCTCAGGCGGGAAGGATTATGTGTCATGTCGAGGGAAGTCCCGATAGCTATCGGGACGACGAGACATCTCATCCCCCCAAAGGTCGATGCGACTCACCCTTCGGTTTGAGAAATGAGGAACGAACGACGCCATGTCCGCCTCAGGCGGGAGGGATATCATCTTTTCAGTATTTGAGATTCCTCCTCCCGATGGTCGTCGGAATGACATTTTTATCATCCCCTAAGGATTCCTTGGACGAGGGTCGATGCGACTCACCCTTCGGGTTTGATAAGCGCAGCGACGCGGTGTCCGCCTCAGGCGGGAAGGATCTCATTTTCAGACTTTAACGTTAACTTTCACTATTTTCGGCAAAAAGAACTGTAATTTTAAATGTAAGATTCCCGCTTCGCTTTGCTCCTCTGAATGACAGATTCAAAGTAGAATAAATTAATTATCCCCGATGCTTCTTATAAAATCCGAAATCTGCAATCTGCAATCGGCTTTAATTTTCCTAGTAACGATAAAATGAAATTACTCGAAATATTTGATTTTTCTTTCCACTAAGAAAGCGGGTTTTCCATTGATAATGATTTGTTTTTCTATCCAATTATGATGCGAATCAAAACGATATTTATACTCTTCAACAAGTCGGTCGGGGCCGTTAAATTCTTGCCTTCGTATTAAATTTCCGTATTGATCGTAATTGAAAAATATTTTATTGATCAATTCATTTTCCGGTGTATAAAATTCCTCCTTTGCTAATTGGCCGTGCGGGTCGTAATATTTGAGGAGTTTATATTCAGGTTGGCCGTCCAAATCGTAGGAATAATATGTGTGTTTGATGAGTTTATCATGGCTGTCGTATTCAAAAATTTGTTTAGAGATAGGTGTTCCCTTGGCATGCGTTTCGGTTTGGCGCGTCAAGTTTCCCATGGCGTCATAATCGTATTTCGTAATGAATAATAATTCTCCCGGATTAAGCGATTCTTCTTTCTTTACCAAAAAGTCGCCGATATAATAATAATGGGTGATTAATTTTAAACTTCTGTCCCGGTTATAATCGGCTTTTAATTTTAATTTTCCCTTATCGTCGTATTTGAGAATAAGTTCGGTCGTAACCCATTGACCGTCAATGCTCAAGATGTCTTTTTGGATGAGTTTTCCGGCCGGATTGTATTTGTAAACAAACATAAATGAATAAGGTTCCGCTTCAGGTGTGATAGGTAAGTGGCGTTCTTTGATTAAATTATCATTTTCATATTCATATATTATATGCTGGCTTAATTGGTTGCCTCTTATGAAAGATTTTTTTTCCACCACATATCCCTGTCCATTATAATGTATTTCAAAATCATTGTCCTCGTACCGCTTGGGTTTGCCCTTGCGATAAGTGCCCGCGTCGAGAATCAACTCGAATGATTTTTCCTTGATGTATTTTACTTTTCCGTTGAGTTTTAGGTCCATTTGTTTGCGTTTAAAAAAATCGAATGTATATAAGAAGAATTGTTGATTTAAAAATATTATCCTCTCATGACCAATTCCAATTCCGTAAGCGGTACCTCGGCCACAAAACGCCCGTAATTCAATTTGGCTTTGTTGCCGGAAATTTCCAAAATGGTGGCATTGGCTTTGCTGCCTTTTATGCGGACTTTATCGCCAATTTTCGGCTTATAATCCATCCTTTTGATTTGAATTTTCTCCAATTTGGCTTTCACATCATCTTGCGCGAGTTGTTTTTCTATTTCCGTTTTTGTTTTTTTGAGTTTTCGGGAAGTGCGGGCCGGTGGAGTTTGCTTGATTCCTTCTTTGGTCATCCATTTTTCCAAAGTTTTCCATAGCCGTTTTTTGTCTTTGTTTTTTTCGTAATCTTTAAAAATTTTCAAGATTTTTTCTCCCGCTTCGGCTTTATGTTTTTCATTTTCGAAAAGCTCGCGGAAATCATTGAGTTTTTTTAGCAGCATGAATTCTTTTTCTTCGTACCGGTCGATTAATTCCTTTATTTTCAGTTGTTCGGCTTGTAATTTTTCTTTTTCTTCGCGCAGGGCTTTTTGTTTGTTTTGCATATCGGAAAGGGTCCGGTCGAATTTGACTTTTTTCTTATCCACTTTCTTTTTTGCCCGGTTGATTAATCCGTACGGAATGCCCATTTTACGGGCTACTTCGAAAGTATAAGAACTTCCGGGTTCACCGATATGCAAATGATATGTCGGTGACATGGTTTTTAAATCGAATTCCATATGTGCATTGAAAGTCCCGTCTAATTTTTCGGCCAGTAGTTTGAGGTTATTATAATGGGTGGTGATGACACCGAATGCTTTCTTTTTGTTGAATATTTCCAAAAAGACTTCCGCCAATGCACCACCGAGTTCGGGGTCGGAACCGGTACCGAATTCATCGATCAGAAAAAGGGTTTTATCATCGGCCAAGCGGAGGAACAATCGCATATTACGCAAGCGGTAACTGTAAGTAGATAATTGATTTTCAATGGATTGGTTATCACCGATGTCGGTCAGAATTTTTTCAAAAAAAGGCATTTGACTGCCCTCTTCGACCGGTACGGGAATTCCGGATTGAAACATGAGTTGTAACAAGCCGACCGTTTTGAGCGTAATACTTTTTCCGCCCGCATTGGGCCCGGAAATCACCATGATGCGTTGGTGTTCGTCGAGTTGAATATCTTGCGGAATGGTGGCAATATTTTGTTTGCGATTTTCGATGAGTAGGAGCGGATGGTAAGCCCGCTTGAGGTATAATTTTTTATCGTTATTTATTTCCGGCACAATGGCTTGAATTTCACGGGCATAAAAGGCCTTGGCTCGAATAAAATCCATTTCCAAAAGGAAGTTTTCCAAATCCATTAAATCTTCATGATATTCATAAACGAACCGGCTCAATTCTTTCAGTACACGGATTATTTCGGTTTGTTCGTCCGCCCGGAGGCGTTGTAAAAAACCCGTGAGTTCTCTTGTTTCGGCCGGTTCGATAAACACGATGCTACCGGTACGGGAAGTGCCTGCAAAATCGCCCGGAATCTGTTTGCGATAGGCCGCCGAAACGGCTAATACGGGGCGCCCGTCCACGTAACTTTCCTTAATTTCGTTCAGGTAACCGAGTTTGTAATATTTTTTTAATACCCGGTTAAAAATCCGGTTTCGTTCGGTGAGCGTGGATTTGATTTGCTGCCTGATTCGGAACAATTCGTCCGATGCGGTGTCTTTTACCGTGGCATCGCGTGAAATTTTCTTTCTTATTTCCCGGGGAATATTTTTATGGATTTCTATTCCTTGAATCAAATCATTAATAAGCGGATAATCGGATTTGAAATTTTTTAAAAATTTTTTCCATTCCAAAGCCGTTTCCACCGCCCGGGCGATATCTAATAAATTTTCGGGTTGAAGAAAATATTCTTCTACACGCAATTTTTCCAATTTTTCGCCGTAAGGAACAAAATCATGGGAAGGAAATTCGTTTTGACTTTCCAAAGAGCGCATGTATTCGTCGGTGAGTTTCAGACTACCTGCCACTTCTTGCGGAGAGGTAGCCGGTGTAAGGGACAAAATGCGTTGACGGGTTTTGTCCGTATATGCTTTATCCGCCATTTGTTGAAGGACCTGCGGAAATTCCAAATCCATTAAAACTTTCGGATGGATGAAATTTTTCACGAATACACAAAAATTTATTTCAAAGTTAAAGTTATTTTTTTATTGAGCAGATTTTTTTCGTTAAACGATCCGGTTATTCATATTAAAATGTTGAAAATAAACGTTTTATGATTTTTTCTAAATAGTTCGATTGTCATGCTTCATGGCTTATTTAGATTTTTTACTTAGCGATTTTTTCAGTATTTTGGTTGATATAAACACCGGAAAACAAAGCAGGTGGTCACTTTTTAGAAAAATAATCTGAAAATCTTATAAAATGAAACATTTCGTTTGGCTTACTTTTATTCTTCCGATATTAATTTTATCCTGTAAAAATCAAGTAGTGGAACCCAAACCGAAACCACGGGAAATTCATATGGTTCCTTTGCCTAATCAAGTCCAAATGCTCGACGGGACTTTCGAATTGAACGATAAAACTTCTTTGTATGCAAATGGAGCCCATACGGAGCAAGTAGCCCGTTATCTAAGAAAAAAAATCTCACAGAGTACCGGATTTGCTTTGCCTTCTACCGGAAAGCCGGCCGGAAATACCATTATTTTACAAATCGATTCCACCGAAACTTCCGGCGAGGAAGGGTATAGTTTAAAGGTGACGCCCGATCGAGTTGTCATTAAATCCGTTTCGCCGCGCGGTTTGTTTTACGGTGTACAAACTTTATTGCAATTATTGCCACCCGAAGTGGAAAGTCCTTCGAAGGTAGAGAATATTAATTGGGAAATACCGGCCGTAAAAATTGTCGATCAACCCAGATTCAAATGGCGGGGCATGCATTTGGATGTATGCCGGCATTTCTTTCCCGTCGATTTTATCAAAAAACAATTGGATTTGATGGCAATGTATAAACTCAATACCTTTCATTGGCATTTGACCGAAGATCAAGGATGGCGTATCGAAATAAAAAAATATCCCGAATTGACACGAACCGGGGCCTATCGCATTGACGAAGGAAAACGATACGGCGGTTATTATACCCAAGACGAAATTAAAGAAATAGTGGATTATGCAGCCGAACGTTTTATTAATGTGGTGCCCGAAATCGAAATGCCCGGCCATTCCCTCGCGGCCCTTGCTTCCTATCCGGAATTGTCGTGTACGGGCGGCCCGTTTAAAGTAAGGAATTATTGGGGAGTGGAACCTAATATTTATTGTGCGGGTAATGATAAGGTTTTTGAATTTTTGGAAGATGTAATCGAAGAAGTGGTGGATTTGTTCCCGTATCGTTATTTTCATATAGGTGGTGATGAAGCACCCAAAACCAAATGGGAGCAATGTCCCAAATGTCAGCAAAGAATCAAAGAAGAAGGATTAAAAGACGAGCATGAATTACAGAGTTATTTTATCAAACGGGTAGAGAAAATTCTCTTAAAACACGGTAGGCAATTGGTAGGTTGGGACGAGATTTTGGAAGGCGGATTGGCTCCTTCGGCTACGGTAATGTCATGGCGCGGAGAAAAAGGAGGTATCGAAGCGGCCGCCCAAGGACACGACGTGGTAATGACACCCGGCAATTGGGTTTATTTGGATCATTATCAAGGCAGTCCGAAGGTGGAACCGGTGGCTATAGGCGGATATACACTATTAAAAGAATCATACGAATATGAGCCCGTTCCGGCGGAATTGCCTCCCGGCAAACAAAAACACATTCTGGGTACACAAGGAAACGTATGGACGGAATATATGTACACCCCTCCACGGGCCGAGTATTCCATTTATCCACGAATTATTGCCTTGGCGGAAGTTAATTGGACCCAACCGGCTCATAAAAATTTTGATGATTTTCTCAAAAGAATGAACAATCAATTCGTCCGCTTGGATTTGCATGATGTGAATTATCATATTCCCCTCCCCGAAGGACCGGAGAATACTTATGCATTTACTAATGAAGCCGAACTTGCTTTCGGCACAACCCGGCCTGTAACCATGTACTATACTTTAGACGGGTCGGAACCCGGACCCGAATCGCCGGTTTATAACCAACCGCTTACTTTAGACCGGTCGGCCACACTTAAAATTCGCACCGCATTGCCTACCGGAAAAATGAGCATGGTGCGAAATATTCGTGTATTAAAACAACAACCGCTTGAACCGGTGGAAATCGAAAATAAAACGCCGGGCTTGAATATGAGTGTAGCGGAGGGAGAAATATATTCCACAGCCGATTTGAATTCGTTGAAAAATTGGAAAGAATACGATTTGAAAGATGCCAAGCAATTCAGAAAAATGTTTGATTTGAAACATCCTTCGGCAGCCATCATGACCGGTTGGTTTTACGCCCCGCAGGACGGCATTTACAGGTTCTCGACCGAAATGGACGAATTTCATATAGGTGGAAAATTATTGATCAGCAATGACGGTGAAGTGAAAAAGTTTTCACGAAACGATGCATCCGTGGCCTTAAAGAAAGGATATTATCCGGTCAAAATAATTTTCATTAACAATATTGTAGGCGGCTGGCCTTCCATTTGGAATGGATTTGCCTTGCGTTACAAAATTAGAGGAACCCGCGATTATGTTAAATTGCATCCCGGTGATTTTGTGCATTGAGCATGTCCGGGAAAATTTAAAATAAAAATAGGTTATTTGCTTTTTTCATAGGCCGTAAATTCCACCGGCTTTTCGCTTTTGGGGATTTTTACGATATGAAAAGGTTGAACGATTACAGCCGTAGCGATTCTGCCATAATGACTTTTTTCGACGAGGGCTTTTATTTTACCGGGGCATTCACGAATTTCTTTTATTTGAATCCGGTAATTTCCGTTCGGGCGGATACTATCGAATACGGCCAGGACCATATACCTTTCAAAATCGATTTGTGTTTCGGCAAAACGGTCTGTTACCCGGTTTACCGAATTCATTTTATTCATTAACTTTTGCCATTCGCCGGGGTCGGTAATTACCAATTCGGAAGCTTCGATACCTTCGCCGCCATTTCCGTGCAATACGCCTCGTGCTATCTCAACCGGCGTAATTTTATCGGGACATTCGTTATTCATATTATTTTTATCACACGTTTTCATGGCCAAAGGAAGAATCAAAAATAAAATAAAATAAGTGGCTTTCATCATTTATTTGTTGTTTGTCAATCCGGAGAACTATTTCCGTTAAATCAAATTTAGTGATTTTTTGTGAATCGAACGGATCTTTAAGACCCGGAATGAAATGCTGTGGTTCCTACGGAAAAGTAAGGTTTGGTGGATTGATTTCCGGACTTTAACATTAACTTTAACCTTAACTTTTTTCAATTTGCAATCGTTAATCTCAACTGTTATTACGATGAGCGAAGGAAAGGGAATGGCTCCCGATGCCTGTTGGGACGGTCATCCCCCGGGCGTTTAAGAAAAGCCCTTCAATATCCGGTGTCATTATGAGGAGCACAATGACATTTAATCTCCCCCGCGTTTATAAAAGGATGCTTAATTCCCGTCGGATGGCAGTTAAATGCTTAAAAAGGCAAGGAATTCGTCCGTAAAAATTTATTTCGAATCGATAAATTCTCCTACCCGAAAAACGATATATAAATAAAGGTTAAATAGAGCAGCACAAAAATACTTGCTTTCCACCAGTTAATCACATGGCGGGGCGGGAGTAACGCCAAAGGCAATACAAGTAGGGAAATGAGAAACATCCAAACGATATCCGTATTCAACACTTTGTCTTCAAAACCGGAAATGGGTTTAATCATCGCCGTGATACCCAATACCGACCCGATATTAAAAATATTCGATCCGATTAAATTACCTAAAGACAGGTCTTTTTCCTTGCGATAGGCCGAAATCATTGAGGCCGCCAGTTCGGGTACGCTCGTCCCCAATGCAATCAAACTAATTCCTATCACCCGCTCACTTACGCCTAACATGCGGGCTATCTCCACCGACCCGTTGACCAACAATTCCGAACCGCCCCATAAGGTAATTCCTCCGATGACTAACCATATCAGCACTTTTACGGGATTTGCCTTGTTTAATTCTTCGTCGAAACTGTCATTGGCCACATCGCCCGACAAATAGGATTTGCGAATGATGTAAGAAGTAAAAATAATAAGAAAAGCAAACAACCCGAAACCTTCGATTCTGCTCAATGTATGTCCGGTATGTAAAAACCAAATCAGCAATATGCTTAGTAAAATCATAGCGGGCCAATTGAATTTATAAGTAAATTTCTTGACCGTAATGGGCATGAGTAAGGCGGTTAACCCGAGTACGAGGGCAATATTGGCAATATTGGAACCTATTACGTTGCTTAAGGCGATATCGGGATGTCCTTTCAGTCCGGCCATTAAACTTACCAATAATTCCGGAAGAGAAGTGGCAAACGAAACAACCGTCATCCCAATCACAATGCGGGAAAGTTTTAATTTGAGGGACAATGCCACCGAAGATTTGACTAAAAATTCACCGCCCGCCACAAGTAAAATTAATCCGCCGATAATGTAAAATATACTAAGCATGTATGTTTTTTTGCTGCAAAACTAAATTTATTTATTTAAAATGCTATCGTATGACCCGTTTTTTAGAATTTCCATAGCCCGGCGAATGATTTCATCATCTTGAAGAATATAATTTTCATAAGCAGCGGGCCCTTCGTAGCGTAAAATCAAATCTTTTTTCAGGTAAAACAAGATTTTTTTTCGCATGCCGGCATCCTGACGCATTTTATCAAAATCCGCTTCGTCCGTTTTTTGGTTCAATTCTTTTAAATGCCTGTAAATATCCGTAGAAATTTTATCCTTTTCGGCCTTTTTTAATGTTTTTTCCAAGTATTTTTCGGTTTCGCTTTTCGGATCAATCTTGTTGGTTTTGAGATAATTGATAAATTTTTCGAGTAATTTATCATCCTTTAAATCCCGGGGATTTATATCCGGGTTGCGATGAAAGAATTCCGTGTTGAAATTAAAAATATAGTCGTTGTTAATCAAATCTTTGAGCAATGAAGGATTTTCCTCGGGTCGAACGCTTACATCGGGCGTAATGCCACCGTGTTCATATACTTTGCGTTTGTTTTCGGTATAAAAAACTTTGGACGGGTCTTTTTTAAATTTAGTGGCATTGCCGTATTTATCGCGGTGCCAATAATCGATTTTTTGAATTTGACGCCCCGAAGGAATATAATATTTCGATATGGTAATCTTGACGAAGGTACCGTATTTCAGTGGAAAAAATCTTTGGACCAAGCCCTTGCCGAAACTGGTATCGCCTACGATGACCGCCCGGTCGTAATCTTGCAAGGCACCGGACACAATTTCGGATGCCGACGCACTGTTTTTATTTATCAAAACGGCCAAAGGAATTTCTTCGTCGATGGGATCGGTTTGGGTATGGTATTCTTTATTGAATTTTTCAAAACGGCCTTTGGTATAAGTAACCAAACTGGATTTGGGAATAAACAAACTGGTGATTTTAATGGCTTGACTGAGCAATCCGCCCGGATTTCCGCGCAAATCGAGAATAATTTTCCGGGCTCCGTTTTTTTTCAAATCCACCAGTGCATTGAGCACTTCGGGATATGCCTTGGAAGTAAAACGGGAAAGTTTGATATAACCGGTTTCATTGTCCAGCATTTTGTAGAGCGGCACGGCTTTTTGCTCGATGATCGCACGGGTCAAGGTAAAAGATTGGTTTTTATTCAATCTTTTTACTTTTAATTTGACGGTAGTGCCCGGTTTGCCTTTAAGCAATTTCAGTTTGGCATTATAAGAAATGCTATCCAATTTTTTCCCGTCGATTTCAATGATAAGATCTCCGATTAATAAGCCGCTTTTTTCGGCGGGTGAACCGGGAAAAATATCTCTTATGGATAATCCTTTATCTTTGTTTCGAACCGATACCCCGATACCCGAAATTTTTCCCGACCGGCGCAGTCGCTGCTCGAACATTTGTTGTTCGTCATAGTATTTGGTATAGCGATCGGTTTTTTTTAGCAGGCCTTTGATGGCTTCGTTGGTCAATATTTCCGCATTGGGTTCTTCGATATAATTATTCAGCAACTCTTCCGTGACGGCCGATATGATTTCAATTTGCTTGCCCCACTGAAAATAATCGGTTTGTTGGGCGATAGCCGGGTAAAGAGAAATAAAAAGACTAAGTAGAAAAATTATTTTTTTCATGCGATACCGGATATTTATAAATTCAAATATAAGTAATTCGGAAATATTTAGTAGGCGCATTATAGTAAATTAAATAGATTGAAAAAGATGAGAATAATATAAATGTAGAAATAATTTAATCGACCGGATTGGATATTAAAAAATATGGAATTATTAAGAAAAATACCTTATAAGCATGGCAAAAAGGCATATTATTTGTTATGATTCTAAAAAGAAAAATTATTCGTATCTTTGCACGAAATTTTAAATTCATACAGCTATGCCGAAAGTAGTAACCGACGCAACATTTGAACAAGAAGTATTAAAATCAGACGTCCCCGTAGTAGTGGATTTCTGGGCGGTTTGGTGTGGACCTTGCCGTATGATTGCTCCGATTATGGAACAATTGGAACAACGATACGGTGATAAAATTAAGGTGGCCAAAGTTGATGTGGACCGCGAACAAAAGTACGCCGCTCAATTCGGTGTGCGTAACATTCCCACCGTTTTGGTTTTCCATAATGGTGAACCTATCGGCCGTCAGGTAGGCGTTGCTCCGCTCGAAGTATTTACCAGAGCGCTGGACCAATTAGTGGGATACGAAAAAGAAGCATAAAGATTTATTGCAAATACCAATGACAACCGCCCGTTTGCAAAAACGGGCGGTTTTTTTATTTTACCATGTAGCCCCGCCGGGAATCGAACCCGGATCTACGGTTTAGGAAACCGCTATTCTATCCGTTGAACTACAGGGCCTTCCTTTTTTAATTGGTATTTTTGGTTTGTTCGCCTTCCTCTTTTCCGGGATGTTCGATGATGACTTTCAATTTGTCATTTTTTTCATCGTAATCCAGAATTACTTTTCCGCCTTCTTTCAGATGGGCATCCAAGATTTCTTCGGCCAATGTGTCTTCCACATATTTTTGGATGGCACGTTTGAGCGGTCGGGCACCGTATTGTTTGTCATATCCTTTTTCGGCCAGAAAATCCTTTGCTTTTTCGGTGATTTTCAATTCATAACCGGCTTCTTCGATACGTTTATATAATTTCTGTAATTCGATATCGATAATTTTTCGAATATGTTCTTTTTCCAACGGATTGAATATGATGATATCATCGATTCTGTTCAAAAATTCGGGGGCAAATGTTTTCTTAAGCGCTTTTTCTATGATACTTTTGGCTTGTTTGTCCACTTGTGCTTTTCGTGCCGATGTGCCAAAGCCCACTCCTTCTCCGAAATCTTTCAATTGGCGTGCGCCGATATTGGAAGTCAAAATGATGACGGTATTTTTGAAATCGATTTTTCTTCCCAAACTATCGGTAATTTGTCCTTCGTCCAAGATTTGCAAAAGCATATTAAATACATCGGGATGTGCTTTTTCAATTTCGTCAAACAGCACCACGGAATAAGGTTTTCTCCTTACTTTTTCGGTTAATTGTCCGCCTTCTTCATAACCGACGTATCCGGGAGGCGCTCCTATTAAGCGAGAAATGGAGAATTTTTCCATATATTCACTCATGTCAATACGGATAAGCGCATCTTCGCTATCAAATAACTCTTTAGCCAATACTTTAGCCAACTGGGTTTTTCCGACTCCGGTTTGTCCAAGGAATATAAACGAACCGATGGGTTTGTTGGGATCTTTAAGCCCCAAACGGTTTCTTTGAATGGCCTTTACTACTTTTTCAACGGCTTCGTCTTGTCCGATGACTTGTGTTTTGATGATATCGTCTAATTTTCTGAGTTTTTCGCTTTCGGCTTCGGCGATTCTGGTAACGGGAATGCCTGTCATCATGGAGACCACATCGGCGATATTTTCTTCACTTACTTTTTCGGGATGTGATTTCATTTCTTCTTCCCAACGTTTTTGAGCCGTTTTAAGTTGTAACTCTATTTTTTCTTCTTGATCGCGATAGTAGGCCGCTTCTTCGAATTTTTGTTGTTTAACGGCTTTAATTTTTTGTTGTTTGGTTTCTTCGAGTTTTTCCTCCAATTTTTTGATATAGTCGGGTACTACGATATTTTGTAAATGTACACGAGATCCGGCTTCGTCCAATGCATCGATGGCTTTGTCCGGTAAATAACGATCGGTCATGTAACGATTGGTTAGTTTTACGGCAGCTTCGATGGCATCGTCGTCATAAATTACATTATGATGTTCTTCGTACTTATCTTTAATATTATGAAGAATTTGTATGGTTTCGTCCACAGAAGTCGGTTCTACCATTACCATTTGAAAACGGCGGGCCAGTGCACCGTCTTTTTCAATATATTGCCTATATTCGTCTAAGGTGGTAGCACCGATAGTTTGTAATTCGCCCCTGGCCAATGCGGGTTTAAACATGTTGGAAGCATCTAACGAACCGATGGCGCCGCCTGCACCTACAATGGTATGTATTTCATCAATAAAAAGAATCACATCTTTGTTATTTATCAGTTCGTTCATCAATGCCTTCATACGTTCTTCGAATTGACCGCGGTATTTGGTGCCGGCTACCAGACTGGCTAAATCCAGGGCTACTATCCTTTTGTTGAACAATACACGTGGTACTTTTTTCTGCACGATGCGCAAAGCCAGTCCTTCTACAATGGCCGATTTTCCTACACCGGGCTCACCGATTAGAATAGGGTTGTTTTTCTTTCGTCTTCCCAGAATTTGTGAAACGCGTTCGATTTCTTTTTCCCGTCCGATTACCGGATCGAGTTTGCCTTCCATGGCCAATTTGGTCAAATCGCGACCGAAGTTATCCAATACGGGCGTTTTGCTTTTACGTGATTGTTTGGAAGGAGAGCGTCCTGAAGGCCGGTCGTAGTCTCCTCCTTCTCCCGATTGGTTTCGGGGCATGTCGCTACCGAACAGACGATCGAAGTCGTCCGAAGTGATGTCTTCGTCAAAATCTTCGTCCGAAATGGCCGATTGATATTCTTCCAACATATCTTCGAAAGTGATTCCCGCTTCATTGAATATTCTGGTAACGGGATCCATTTCGTTTTGCAAAATCGCCATCAATAGATGAATCAGGTTTATTTCCTCTTCACCCAATTCGTGTGCCAATTCTATGGCTTTTTTAATGGCTTGCGCGGCAGGTGGTGTTAATGATATAAAAAATTCCGCATTGTATAATTCCGGTTCGTTTTCATCGGCCGGTGAAGATGAGGAAAGGTTATTTATCTTTCTTAATATTCGTGATAATCCCATATCCATATGGTATTCCAAGAAATCAATCAATTCATTATTTCCATAGCGCGAATTTAAAGCGGTAAAAACAATATGGTTGGTACCGAGTAATTTATCGCCGGTATGTGAAGCGTAATTTTTGCTTTTTCGAATAACTTTTACTAAATCTTTGGAGTATCTTGTTTTCATTTGTTATGCGCTTTTTAAAGACTACAATATAATACCTTTTTTATGATCTGTCAATTACTTTACACGTTTTCTTGAGCCGTTTTTTCTTTATATGTTTTTTTGTCGTTTGTTTTTTGGGCTTGAATAGCAGTTAGGAGGATGGTATTGTAAATATCATCAACCGTGGCGCCACGGCTTAAATCGTTAACCGGTTTTTTTAAACCCAATAACATCGGACCGATAGCCAAAGCACCTGTTTCCCGTTGAACGGCTTTGTATGTGTTGTTTCCGGTGTTTAAATCCGGAAAAATCATTACGGTGGCTTGTCCGGCTACCGGTGAATCGGGAAGTTTCTTTTTGCCCACAACGGGATCCACGGCTGCGTCGTATTGAATGGGGCCTTCGATTAATATATCCGGTCTTTTCTTCTTCACGATTTCGGTGGCTTTTCTAACCTTTTCCACTTCTTCGCCGCTTCCGGAACTTCCGGACGAATAACTCAGCATGGCCACCCGGGGTTCAATACCGAATTCTTTGGCGGCATCTGCGGTGGCAATGGCAATTTCGGCTAATTGTTCGGCATTGGGATTAGGCACTATGGCACAATCGGCAAAGGCGGATACCCGTTCGGGAAGTGCCATGAAAAAGGTGGATGTTACAAAATTGGAACCGGGTTTGGTTTTGATTAATTGCAGAGCCGGTTTGATGGTATGAGCAGTGGTATGAACCGCTCCGGAAACCATACCGTCGGCATCTCCCTCACGAACCATCATAGTGCCGAAATAGGCCGGATCTTGGGCCAAGTCGTAGGCCATGGCTTCATTGACACCTTTATGTTTTCGTAATTCGTAGATTTTTTTGGCATATTTGTCCAGTAAGGGTGAATTTTTCGGGTCTATAATGGTAATTTTGTCCCAATCCAAATTAATACCGTGCATTTTAGCGGTGTTCTTGATGGCTTTTTCGTCGCCCAGTAAAATAATATCCGCCAAATCCCGTGACAAAATTTGACAGGCGGCTTTTAAAATACGCGGTTCGGTACCTTCGGGTAATACAATTCTTTTTTTGTCTTTGGATGCCTTTTCTTCCAAGTTATATAAGAACATACTCGGGGTTACCCGCGTGGTTTCGAAACTAATAAAACGATCCAAAATTAATTTGGCATCTACATACTTATTGAATAATCTGATGGAACGTAGGATTTTTCGTTTATCGTGCGCATTAATATGAATAGGCATGGATTTGATTCCCGTGGCCACTTCGTAAGTTTGCGGTTTGACGCTTAAAATGGGCACATTGGTATTGGTGCCTTCAATCAATTTCATGATGGATTTTTCCGGTATTAATCCGCCGGAAAGTACAATTCCGGAAATATCGGGATAATTATAAGATTTGTCGGCTTGAAGTGCGGATAAAATAATGTCTCCTCTGTCGCCCGGTGTAATGACCAGGGTTTGATTTTTTATAAATTTCAAAAAATGACGCATTTGCATGGCCCCTACGGCTACGTGTTTTATTTGGCGCCCCAGATTATTATCACCCAACAGTACCGTGGCATCGAAATGCCGGATGATATCGTATAAACTGGGATTGGCCAATTGATCGTCGCGGGGAATAGCGGTGACATAAGTTTTTTTGTCCACGATTTTTTTGAGCTCCGTACGAACCAATTTTAAATTCTTAGGTAATATTTTATTGGCTATTAATGCAATAACTTCCACTTCTTTTTCGGAAAAACCGTCGTAAGCCAATTTCATACTGCCGATAAATTCTTGTAAGGTTTTGGATTTTCCACTTCCGATAATAATGGCCGGTACGGTAAGGTTGGATGCAATTTTAATATTCATTTCAAATTCCACGATGGATCCTTCTCCGCTAAAGTCGCTTCCTTCGATAATAATAAAATCAAATTTCTTTTCTAATTTTTTATACTTCCGAATGATAATTTCAAGAATTTTGTCTTCGTTGTTTTCATTTAATAACCGGACTATCTCGCTTCTGGTCAATCCGTATGCTTCGTCATAATCCTGTTTTAGGTTGAAATAATTCAGCATTAAATGAATATGATTGTCCTTTTCCGGGCTTTCGTCGATAATAGGTCTGAAGTAACCGACATTGCCGGAATGTGATTTTAATTCATTCATCAAGCCGATACTCACCAACGATTTGCCACTATTGGGTTCGATAGTGGCGATGTAAATGGCTTTGTTCATTTTTTTATTAGTTTAATGTGTGTCCGGGTCCAAGTAATTGGGAATACCGTCGCCGTCGTCATCGTCATCCGTCGGATCTCCGTTTCCGTTGGTATCTTCCTGTTTGGTAGGAAGAGAGTCACCGTCGTCGTCGGCATCCATATAATTGGGTATATTCGGAATTTTATATTTATCTTCGAGTTCTTTGTCCGTGTTGTCATCCGTCGGGTCCAAATTTCCGTTAAGGTCTTCTATAATGTTGGGGACATTATCTTTGTCGAAATCCTGATTAACGGCCAGCGTTTTAAATTTCACAATTACCGGCGAGTAGGCGGGTAATCTCGTAAAGTTTTGATCGCTTGCCGCTACGGCATATTGATAATTGGCCAAACCCGACGGCAAAAATACAACTCCTATACCATAACCGGAAAACAAGACGGTACCGTCCGGATTAGCCGTATAAGTGCCCACATTAAAATCCGGTAAGACCTTCCGGAGTCCCAAGGCGCCCATTCCTATATGGGGAGTCCATACATTGGTCCATTGCGGAAACAATTCGGTTTTTCTTTTTATCATATTCAATTCGAAATCCTGAATTTCATAAGCCAACAATACGCCGTCGGCGGTTGTAATGGAATCCGATTGCCCTTCTGCAATTTTCAGATAATAGATATCGTAAGTCAAATCTTCCACGGCTGTATCCTGCATTTGAACCAATATGGCATCGTCATATATAGTCCGTTGACCGGGATCTGTCACGGGTTCTATGTGCACATTATAATATGCATCCAGGACATAAGTGTGTGTTTTGATAAAATTCAAAATGGAATCTTTTTCCTTGGCATACTGTTCTTTCCGGTCTCTGATTTTAAATTCTACTTCTTCTTTTTCTTTTTTGCATTTGCTTGACAAGAGTAAAAGGCCTGTAATAAGTATGAGAATGCTGCTTTTTCCTGTTAATTTCATCTGTCGTCTTTTTTCAGTCGCAAGTTATGAATTTTACTTAACTTTATAGCAATAATTATACCTTTTTTATGCGGATTGATAAATTTTTATGGAGTGTAAGATTTTACAAAACGCGGAGTAAGGCATCGGATGCGTGTAAACGTCATCATGTCACTATCAACGGTATGCCGGCCAAGCCCTCAAAGGAAGTTTTTCCCGGTGATGAGATTAGTGTTCGAAAGGATCAAATCACTTATATTCTTCGTGTGCTTAACTTGCCCGAAAATCGCCTTGGAGCCAAATTAGTGCCTTATTATGTAAAGGATTTGACGCCTCCCGAAGCATTCGAACATAAGCGACTCATGCGTGATGCACAACTTTATTACCGCAAGAAAGGAACCGGCCGGCCGACTAAAAAAGATCGAAGGGCATTGGACAAACTCTTTGAGGGCGGGGAAGAAGAGGAATAATAAAAATTGATTTAAAAAAAAGAGACTGCCTTCTGAGACAGTCTCTTTTTGAATATATTGACGCGGATTTAGTTTTTATTAAATCCGGGGTCTTTCGGGCAGATTACTTTAAATTCCGTTCGTCTGTTTAATTGATGTTCCGCTTCGCTACAAGGTACACCGTCGTCGCAGCGATTGAGCAATTTGCTTTCGCCGTAACCGACGGCTTTAATTCTGTTCGGGCTGATGCCTTTGGAGATGATGTAATTTACGGCCGCTTCGGCACGTTTTTGCGATAATCTCATGTTATAGGCATCCGAACCGCGGCTGTCGGTGTGTGAACTGAGTTCAACGATGACGTCTGAATTTTCTTTCATGAATTCAACCAGTTTGTCCAATTCGGGTTTGGCATCCTCGCGGATATAGTATTTATCGAAGTCATAGAGGATGTTGTTCAAGCGAATGGGTTTGCCGCAATCGGCTTTGTCCATACAAATTTCGAGGTTGATAAACATGGTTTTGCTGCGGTCGAAGTCGGCGGTTGAGATATGTTCGGTTTGCGAGAAATATTTTTGTTTTTTACCGTAGAGCGAATAATTGGCTTTTTGTTTTAGATAGAAGGTGAATTTACCGTCTTTATCGGTGATTGTTGTTTTTTTAACGGCATTGTCTTTGTCTTCCAAAACCACCGTCACATCTTCGAGCGGGATATCGGTATTACACTTGACTACTTTTCCTTTTAGGATAAAGTTTTCGTCTTCGTACCATAAGGTTTTCTTGATATTTTCGCCTGCTTTGAATTCGGATTTATCCACGCTTGCCGGGGTTAGTGCTTTTTCGTTCCATGCTCCTTCGATTTTGTAATTACCTTCTTTGATATTTTCGAACACATATACGCCGAAGTCGTTGGTGGTACCGGTTTTGAGGATATCGCCCGCTTCATTTTTAAGCACAACATCGGCGCCGGGCAAGGTTTGTTCGGTAAAGCGGTCTTTGGCCGTGACGACGATATTGGTTACCACTTCTTTTTTCACGGGCGGTGGAATGGGTACCGGTTTGGGTTTGGGTGCGAATTTAAAGGTTATACCGGCAAAAATGCCAAGCGAAGAAATATTGATTTTTTTGGATTTTATGTAATCCATATTTTTAACCAAATAATAATCTCCCAAATCATCGCTTCTTTCCTCTAAATTAGTATAAATAGAAGAATATACATGTTCATAGCGATCGGTCAGTTCTTGGACTTTAAAATGAGTCAGGTAATAACTGCCCACATGAAATCCCATCATGTCATTAAAGAAATAAGTGAATCGTACTTGCGCTTTGGCCGAAATGGCATGCGTGTCGAATCCGGCATAATAATTATATAAATTATCCCAATCTCCTTGTTCTGTACTTCCGGTAAGGATTACTTCACCTCCTTTGATTGATCCGTAACCGCCACGCAGGTTCAGTTCCGTCATAAAATTCTCATTTTCGTATTTGAAATCCGGTCCTATTCCGAAAAACATCCGGGTAATTTTCTCTTCCGTTAATTTCCAGTCGGTTATTTTTACCAAACCTATATGCGTGTCATAATAGGAGCGTACATACACATTTTCAGTAGGGAATGTGGATACGGGTTTGTTCTGGATATAGTCGAAATCAAATCCTAAACCGAACCAATCCCAATAGTAGTCCAATGAAGTGCCTCCTTCCAAGCCACCTTTGAATTTAATGTAGGGTGCTTTGGTATTATACATCGGAAGCACATCATAGCCACCTCTGAAACTCAGCATAAAACTGTTCTTTTTTTCCGGAGTTGTTCCCGGGGAGACTGCTTCTTTGACTTCCTGAGCATAACTTAAGCCAAAGAGCAAAAGACCGATGATGAGAAATAATTTCTTCATTTGTTTAAAGTTTTAAGATAGTTGAATAAATATATTTCGTCGAGAATGGTTTTCGGTGAAATTCCGTTAATTTCAAATAAACGGAAGATTTTTCGGTGGGAATTTTTATATAATTCGTAAGAAAAAAACGACTCAAGGAAAATTTTCCCGATCTTTGCGATGATGAGCGAGAAACAAGTTTTCATGACTTTAATGTTTAGCAAACCCCATTATTGGTAAATAATGACGCTGCTATTACATATAAATTAATTAAATTTACATACATGTGCCATATATCACACTGACAAAAGTCAGAAAACTGCCGTTAATAAATATGGCAGCCATGTGTTTTTCAATTAGGATTAATATTTTATAATAAAAAAGGACTGCCACATCCGGCAGTCCTTTTTGAAATACATTTACAATGATTTAGTTTTTATTAAATCCGGGGTCTTTCGGGCAGATTACTTTAAATTCCGTTCGTCTGTTTAATTGATGTTCCGCTTCGCTACAAGGTACACCGTCATCGCAGCGATTGAGCAATTTGCTTTCGCCATAACCGACGGCTTTAATTCTGTTCGGGCTGATGCCTTTGGAGATGATGTAATTTACGGCCGCTTCGGCACGTTTTTGCGATAATCTCATATTATAGGCATCCGAACCGCGGCTGTCGGTATGTGAACTGAGTTCAACGATGACGTCTGAATTTTCTTTCATAAATTCAACCAGTTTGTCCAATTCGGGTTTGGCATCCTCGCGGATATAGTATTTATCGAAGTCATAGAGGATGTTGTTCAAGCGAATGGGTTTGCCGCAATCGGCTTTGTCCATACAAATTTCGAGATTGATAAACATGGTTTTGCTGCGGTCGAAGTCGGCGGTTGAGATATGTTCGGTTTGCGAGAAATATTTTTGTTTTTTACCGTAGAGCGAATAGTTGGCTTTTTGTTTGAGATAGAAGGTAAATTTACCGTCTTTATCGGTGATTGTTGTCTTTTTAACGGCATTGTCTTTGTCTTCCAAAACCACCGTCACATCCTCGAGCGGGATATCGGTATTACACTTGACTACTTTTCCTTTCAGGATAAAGTTTTCGTCTTCGTACCATAAGGTTTTCTTGATATTTTCGCCTGCTTTGAATTCGGATTTATCCACGCTTGCCGGGGTTAGTGCTTTTTCGTTCCATGCTCCTTCGATTTTGTAATTACCTTCTTTGATATTTTCGAACACATATACGCCGAAGTCGTTGGTGGTACCGGTTTTGAGGATATCGCCCGCTTCATTTTTAAGCACAACATCGGCGCCGGGCAAGGTTTGTTCGGTAAAGCGGTCTTTGGCCGTGACGACGATATTGGTTACCACTTCTTTTTTCACGGGCGGTGGAATGGGTACCGGTTTGGGTTTGGGTGTAAATCTAAAGGTCAGACCGGCAAAAACGCCGATGGAAGAAATATTCACCTTTTCGGGTTTTTTATATTCATATATAGTGCCATGTAATTCACCGGGGTATTCGGGATCTTCTACAAAATTCAAATAAATATATGAATAGACATGTTCATAAGGGTCGGTTAATTCTTGAACGTTGAAGTGATTCATGTAATAACCACCTGCATGGAATCCGACCACGTCATTAAAGAAATAAGTGAATCTTAATTGGGCTTTTGCCGAAATGGCACCCGTGTCAAATCCGGAATAATAGTTAATTAATCTTTCGTATCCTTGTTCCGTCTCACCTTTCAGTTGAACCTCTCCGCCTTTAATGAGTCCGTAACCTCCACGCAGGTTAATTTCCGTGATAAAATCCTCATTGCCGAATTTAAAATCAGGTCCGAGGCCGAAAAACATGCGGGTTATTTTTTCTTCCTTTAAAGACCAGTCCGTTATTTGAATAAAATAATAACTGTCGATGTATTCGGAGATATAAAAATTTTCGGTAGGGAATGTGGATACGGGTTTATTTTGGATATAATCGAAATCAAATCCTAAGCCGAACCAATCCCAATAGTAGTCCAATGACGTGCCTGCTTCGATGCCCCCTTTGAATTTAACGAAACGGGTATTATTGTTATACATCGGAAGCACATCATAGCCACCTCTGAAACTCAGCATAAAACTGTTCTTTTTTTCCGGAGTTGTTCCCGGGGAGACTGCTTCTTTGACTTCCTGAGCATAACTCATGCCAAAGAGCAAAAGACCGATAATGAGAATAAATTTCTTCATTTGTTTAATTTTAATTTGAAATGATGATTTATAAATATGTGATATTGAAAAGAAAAATTTTTTGTTGCTAATACCGCTAATGAAGAATTATTAATCGAAGTTCCAAAAAATTTGAAAAGTAATGGCGGTTCGTCTATATATATACGATGAACCGGAGAGGAAAAAATAGTAATCCCCAACATGCGGTTTTTCATGGCTTTATTTTAAGTAAACTCAATGGCCGAAATGAACCGGCCGTTTTGTTTACCAATTCATTTTCATCCAATCTATAGAAAAAAAAATTTTTATAAATTGATATTTATCAGGATTTTTATAATATATCTCAAGATTTTCATAAAACATCGGCCGGTTTGATATAACCTAATGCATAAAGATATTTTTTTAATTCATGTAAGAAAGTAGGCAAGTCTTTTTGTTCCTGAATAACCAAATCGTAGAATTGCATTTGATCGGGAGTAGTGCCTATCCGAAAGCCGGCTTGAATTCCCGAAGATACCAAACGTTCTTTTGTATTTTTCAAAGAAGAAAAATCGATGAGGAGATCGTAGTTTTTATTAAAATATTTTTGAATATTGGGTTCAATTAATTTGCCCCGCCAATTGAAATGAGCATCCAATACACTGACAAAATCGGGGTGTGGTTCATCGTTAGATAGAAATAACACATCCCATTTGTCATAAGGAATACTTGTTATATGACTTAATTTTCTTATAAAATTTTTATCAATAGATGTTTCGGAGGGAAAGATAATAATACCGGAACGCAAGGGTAATTCCAATGTGTTTTTCTTCTTTAGGTTATTTTCAATTCTTTTATTAATCAAATATTTTTTCCACATAACGATTTAAGTATTTTCCAAAAACCGGAAGCGTTCCATCAACAAATGCACACGATTTTCATCCACCGGGTTTTGCCATTTGCCTTGCATTTTAAAATAAGAACCCACGATAAAAGCATCGGTGTAAGGATAATAGGAATCCAAATTTTCGGCCGTTACGCCCGAACCGATGAGTACGGGCAAGCGGGTTTGTTGCCGTACCGCTTTCAATTCTTCCACATCCACGGCTTCGCCCGTATGGCCTGCCGTAATGATGAGACCGTCGGAACGGAAAAATTCGGCTGCACGGGCATGTTCCGTAATATCCGTATCGGCTGTCAGTTGATGCGAAGCATGTTTTTTCTTGATATCGGTAAATACGGCAATATGTTCCGCTCCGATGTGTTTGCGATAGCGCAATAACTCCCCGGCATCCGATTGCATAAATCCTTCGTCGGCCATGTGCCCGAAAACAAAACCTTCGGCACGAATGAAATCCATTCCGCTTGCCAATGCTGCCGCCAGCGCTTGTTTATTGGCCCCGGCCAAAATTTGAATACCGACGGGAATGGCAAATTCTCTTTTCAACATATAGCCGATGACAGCCATGGATGTGGATATCTCATGCCCTGCTTTCCGGTTTAAATAGGGTACATCGTGCATATTTTCAATCATCAAGCCGTGTATTCCGTGTTTGATATAAATTTCGGCTTCATTCAATGCCTTATCCATCACCGTATTAAAATTTCCTTGATAAAAAGGCGTTCCGGGAAGCGGCCGCACGTGAACCATGGCAATAACCGACTTGGGCCGGTTGAAAATACGCTGAAAATGACCGACGGATTCCATATTTTGTTTAATTTCCTGTAAATTTACTGAAATTTTATCCAATCATGAATATGGTATCCAAACACGTCAGTGTTTTCGGGGCGGCCAATACGGATTTGGTGGGATTTCCCGAAAGCGGCTTGGTATTCAACGATTCCAATAAAGGAAAAATCAAAATGCTTCCCGGCGGGGTGGGGCGAAATATTGCCGAAAACCTCACCCGGCTCGGTCAAAAAGTATCCTTAATCAGTGTATTGGGAGACGATGTATTTAAGGATTTTTTGCTTCGCCATGCGGAATCCATCGGAATAGATATGTCCGAATCCGTTATTTTAAAGGATGAATCTTCGGCGGTTTTTTCGGCCGTGCTCAACCGTAATAACGATTTAGCCGTGGCCATTGCCGATATGAAAATTTACGACCAACTTTCGCCCCATGTTTTTTATCGTGATTTTCCTTCTCTAGAAAAAGCCGATTATGTGGTTTTGGAAACCAATTTTCCCGCATCGGTATTGGATTATTTGGTCAATCGCTATCCGGATAAAAAATGGATTCTCGACACCGTGTCGGGCGACAAAGCCAAACGCAGTGAACCTGTATTGTCTCAATTGTTCGTGCTGAAAACCAATTTGCTCGAAGCCGAAGTGATAACGGGAATTTCATCCCGTACTTCCGACTATAGACCTATGGTGGAATATTTTTTGGACGAAGGCGTGGAAAATGTCTTTATCACGCTCGGAAAGGAAGGTGTGATTTACGGCAACCGAAAAAAAATTCATTATTTGCCACCTGTTCCTTCCAAGGTGATTAATACCATCGGGGCGGGCGATGCCTTTCTTTCGGGTATCACTTTCGGTTTTATTCAAGGTTTCGATTTGGATAAAATTGCACGGCTCGGATTAATCACCGCCGGATTGACCGTACAAACCGAAGAAGTGGTTTCTCCCCATATCACGCCGGAATCTATTATGGATAAATTAAATGCTTGACTCGAATTTTAAGATTAAATATGACTCTATCAAAAATAAACCCGACCTATTTTGATATCCATCCCGAAGTGCGCGATGCCTTGCAGCGGGGGCGTGCAATTGTGGCCCTAGAATCGACGGTAATTTCCCACGGGCTGCCGTTTCCCGAAAATATACAATTGGCCATGGAACTCGAAGATATAATCCGGTCTCATCATGCCGTTCCCGCTACGATTGCTTTGTTGGAGGGAAAATTCAAAATTGGATTGCACGAAAAAGACCTTGAAATGCTGGCCGACCCTGCCGTAGCAGTTCATAAAACAAGCCGAAGAGATATATCGTATGTATTGTCGCAAAAAATTCCCGGCGCTACTACGGTTTCCGCTACCATGTGGGCGGCCCACCGAGCGGGAATTAAAATTTTTGCAACCGGTGGCATTGGCGGTGTGCATCGCGATGCTACAAATACTTTCGATATTTCAGCCGATCTCCGGGAATTTGCCGTGACACCTGTAGCCGTGGTTTCGGCCGGTGTAAAATCCATTTTGGACATCGGAGCCACTTTGGAATATTTGGAAACGATGGGTGTGCCGGTTATCGGATACGGTACGCATGAATTTCCGGCCTTTTTTAGCAGAAAATCGGGATTCGGGGTTCCCTTGGAAATACATGATGCGGACAAATTGGCCGAATTGCTTCGCGTCCATTTCGAATTAAAAATAAATACCGGAATTCTTATCGCCAATCCGGTGCCCGAAGCGGACGGTTTGGATAATGATTTTATTGAAAAAATAATCGCCGGTGCGTTGGAAGAACAAAAGAAAAAGCAAATTAAAGGAAAGGATATCACCCCGTTTCTGTTGAAAAAAATCGTGGAAAAATCCGGTGGAAAAAGTCTTCGAGCCAATATATCTTTATTGAAAAATAATGCCAAAACGGCGGCCGAAATAGCCCGGAAATTAACCTGAATACTTCTTGTTTCGTTTTTATGGGTGGCTATATGTGAACCGGTAGAAATTTTATTTAAGGAATGGATTTATTTATCCGCTAAATCCCTATCTTTGCACTTCATTTTTTTTCGGAATAATGAGTGAACTTAAAAGAGAAATAGCACGAAGGCGAACTTTCGGCATCATTTCGCACCCCGATGCCGGAAAAACCACTTTAACCGAAAAATTACTCCTTTTCGGCGGGGCCATTCAGGAAGCTGGTGCCGTTAAGTCGAATAAAATCAAAAAAACGGCTACTTCTGATTTTATGGAAATAGAACGTCAACGGGGCATTTCCGTGGCCACTTCGGTATTGTCATTTGAATATCGCGGAAAAAAAATAAATATTCTCGATACGCCCGGTCATAAGGATTTTGCCGAAGATACGTATCGAACCTTGACGGCGGTGGACAGTACCATAGTCGTAATCGATGTGGCCAAAGGGGTAGAGGAGCAAACCGAAAAATTGGTCAAGGTATGTCGCTTGCGGGATATTCCGATGATCGTATTTATTAACAAATTGGACCGGGAAGGAAAGGATGCTTTCGAATTGTTGGATGAAATCGAACAAAAATTAGGATTGAAGGTTGTGCCTTTGAGTTTTCCGGTGGGTATGGGCCAAAATTTTCAAGGTGTTTATAATATCCGGGAAGAAAAATTACTTGTTTTTGAAGGAGGAAGCAAGCAAAAACTCGGGGAGCGAAAGGTTTTTACGGATTTGGACGATCCGGATTTAAAAAATTATATCGATGCGGAATTACTCGAAGAATTGAAAGAAAATCTCGAATTGGTGCGCGAAGTCTATCCTCCTTTTGATCGTGAACTTTACTTGGAAGGAAAATTACAACCGGTTTTCTTCGGTTCGGCTTTAAATAATTTCGGGGTGCAGGATTTGTTGGACTGTTTTGTGGATATTGCTCCGCCCCCGCGCCCCAAAAAAGCCGACAAAAGAATAGTCTATCCCGACGAACCGCAATTCACCGGCTTTGTATTTAAAATTCATGCCAATATGGACCCCAAACACCGCAACCGCTTGGCTTTTGTCAAGGTGGTTTCGGGCATTTTCGAGCGTAATAAATCTTATTATCACGTCCGTTTGGATAAGAAGATGAAATTTTCGGCGCCCAATATGTTTTTCGGTAGCAAAAAACAAGTGGTAGATAAGGCCTATCCCGGTGATATTGTGGGATTGCACGATTCGGGAAATTTCAAAATCGGGGATACGTTGACCGAAGGCGAAAAGTTGATGTTCAAAGGTATTCCGCGGTTTTCTCCCGAACATTTCCGTTATATCAATAACGAAGACCCGATGAAGTCCAAACAATTGGCCAAAGGTATCGACCAATTGATGGATGAAGGTGTCGCCCAATTGTTCACCTTAAATTTAAATAACCGTAAAGTAATCGGCACGGCCGGGGCTTTGCAATACGATGTGATTCAATACCGGCTTGAACACGAATACGGTGCCAAGTGCAGTTACGAACCGCTACAAATTTGGAAAGCATTTTGGATTCATACCTCCGATCCGGATAGCGAAGAATACAAGGAATTTTTAAGGGTTAAACAAAAATATTTAGCCAAAGATAAAGACGGTCTTCCCGTGTTTTTGGCCGATTCGCCTTTTTCGGTTCAAATGGTAAAAAATGATTTCCCTTCGGTGGAATTGATGGAAATTTCCGAACGCGAATAGCCGTTTATTTTTTTCCTTCCACAACGATAACAATTTCGCCTTTGGGCGGGCGGGATGCAAAGTGCCGGGCTAATTCTTTAAGATTTCCCCTGCGGGTTTCTTCGAATTTTTTTGTCAGTTCACGCGAAACCGCCGCCCGGCGTTCGTCGCCTAAAACTCCGGCCAATTGCTCAAGGGTTTTGACCAAGCGATGAGGCGATTCGTAAAAAACCATGCTGCGTTTTTCTTCCGCCAATTCCTTTAAACGTGTTTGGCGTCCTTTTTTGACAGGCAAAAATCCTTCGAAGACAAATCGTTCCGAAGGCAAGCCCGAGTTTATCAATGCCGGAATGAGGGCGGTGGCCCCGGGCAATGTTTCTACCTCGATATTATTTTTCAGGGCTTCGCGAACGGCTAAAAAACCGGGATCGGAAATGCCCGGCGTGCCGGCATCGGATATTATAGCCAAATTTTTACCCGCCCGCAACATATCCATCATTTTTTCGACCTGCTTGTGCTCGTTGAATTTATGGAATGATTGCATGGGGGTTTTTATTTCATAGTGCTTCAATAATTTGCCCGAAGTGCGGGTGTCTTCGGCCCATATTAAATCGACTTGTTGCAGGATTTCCAATGCCCGTAGCGTGATGTCTTTCAAATTGCCGATAGGGGTAGGTACGATATATAATTTTCCCGCCATTTATGAAAATTTGGCTTGAATGAGTTGAATTAAACGAAATTCATATTCGTCTTTTCCCGACCAATTGAATTTTTCCTTGGTTTGATGAACCCATTCCAATGCTTCGTCGTAGTTTTGTGCTTCGTCAATGCGGCGGACAAATTCTTCGAAGGCGGTTTGATCTTTGGCAAAAAGATTATTGAGTAAAGCAATCTTGTCGGCCAGTCCGATTTGGAATCCGGCATTCGATTTCTTTTTCGGTTGAAATTTGGTTTCTACGGCTTTTTTATAAAGAGGTGCATGATTTTTTATAGGATTTCGCGGAGAATCGATGCGGGTGGCCGGTGATCGGGTTATCGAGCTTTTTTCATCTTTGACCGGCGGTTCCGCTTCCTTTTTTTCGACCGGTTTCTCTTCATGCTGATTTTGGGTTTCCCGGAATAAAAATTCCCAATTTTCTTCATGAGAATTTTTTAAATACCGGTAGGCCGCAATCTTGCCATAGAGTTTTTCGAAACGTTCGACGGTTTTGTCAAATGATTCTTTATCGGCGGCCGAAAGTAACTTTTTGGCAGCCAAAACGATTTCCGCTTTCAAAATATTTTCCAATTCTTGTTTTTTACTCATCGGGCTAATTTTTTTCAACAAACTTACATCGGACTTTTGGTTTAAGCATGAATTTTCCTACTTTTATAAACGAAATTGCAAGCCGGATGCAAGCGAGTTTTTTCTTCTTGATTTTCCTTGCAATTTACAAATAATCAACGTAAAACGAATAAAAATTATTTTACAATGTTTTTAGAAATTCCCGTCAATCATCACGATAATTTAGGATGGATAGAAGTCATCACCGGTTCGATGTTTTCCGGCAAAACCGAAGAACTAATTCGCCGTTTGAAACGGGCGCAATTTGCACGCCAAAAAGTGGAAATTTTCAAGCCGGCCGTGGACAATCGTTATGACGAAAAGAAAGTGGTTTCACATGATGCCAATGCGATTCCTTCCATCGTAGTTCAAAGGGCCTCCGATATTTTAAAACATGTGGATACCAATCAAATCCAAGTGGTGGGGATTGACGAAGCCCAATTTTTTGATGACGAAATTGTCGATGTGGTCAATGAATTGGCCGATAGCGGTCTTCGGGTGATTGTGGCCGGATTGGATATGGATTTCCGGGGCAAACCCTTCGGCCCGATGCCTTATTTGATGGCTATCGCCGAATATGTAACCAAAGTGCATGCCATCTGTGTGGAAACCGGGAACTTGGCTCATTATAGTTATCGCAAAACCGCATCCGAAGACCTGGTATTAGTTGGCGAAAAGGATGTTTATGTGCCTTTGAGCCGGGCGGCATTCGTCAAAAAAATGAAAAATAAAAAGATCGAAAAATAATGTGTGAAATCCGCTTATTGCTGTCTCGTGAACGCATTGGACATAATTTGGATTATATCCGTTCAAAACTAAATGAAGATACCCGTATTTTGGTCAATCTTAAAGCAAATGCTTACGGACACGGGGCGGTTATGCTGGGAAAATTTCTACAAGATAAGGTGGATTATTTCTCCGTGGCATGCCAAAAAGAAGGTATGGAATTGCGCCAAGCGTCCATACGTACACCCATTTTGGTATATAATCCGCCGGTGGAGTGGAATAAGGATTTTTTTAAGGCCGGTCTGGAGCCGGTCCTTTACGGTTTACATCAAACGGAAAAATTAATCCAATTTATCGAACACAACCGTCTCGGCCCGGTAAAAGTTCATGTCAAGTTGGATACGGGCATGCACCGTAGCGGTTTAATGGCTCCTTATGTAGATGAGATGATAAAACTTTTGTCCGGCTCGCCGAATCTCGAATTGGTGAGTGTATTATCGCATTTCGCCGCCGCGGACGATCCGCATGAAGATGCATTTACCATGGCTCAAGTGCGCCTGTTTGATGAATTAAGTAGGAAATTTTATACGGTAAATCCCCGTTTAATCCGGCATATTGCCAATTCATCCGCTATTTTCCGGTTGAAAAATGTCCTTTTCGATATGGTACGGCCCGGATTGAGTGTGTATGGTATAAGTCCCGTGGAAGGCGAACCGGAAAAACACCTGCTTCCGATTGGCAAATTCATTACCAGAATTACCCAAATAAGAGAAGTGGATCCCGGTGAAACGGTGGGATATAACCGGATGTTCAGGGCCGAAAGAAAAACCCGGGTGGCTTTGGCTCCCGCCGGCTATGGCGACGGTTATAAGCGCGCCCTCGGTCATGGAAAAGGCAAGGTGTGGATTAACGGTGTTCCGGCTCCTGTAATCGGTAAAGTGAGTATGGATATGCTTACGTTGGATATTACCGGAATAGAGGCGGCCATCGGTGACGAAGTGGTTTTGTTCGGCGACCGTCCGCATGTAAACGAATTGGCCCGGTGGGCGAATACCATTCCTTATGATATCACCACCTCTTTGTCGCAACGTGTAACCCGAATTTGGCAAAACTTTTGATTACTTTTGTATAAAAATTACACCCGATGAAAAAAATATTATTTTTTACGCTGTCAATTCTTCTTGTAGTATCCTGTGGAACCAAGAAAAAAATAAGTGAAGCCATTGCCACGGGAAATTATGATGCGGCCATTGACATGAGCATCAAAAAACTCAAAAAAAATAAAAACACCAAACGGGCAGATACTTATGTGATGTTATTGGAAGAAGCGTTTGCCAAGGCCCAAAATCGGGATTTGAAGCGAATCGAACAATTGAAAAGAGACACCAAGCCGGGAAAATGGGAAGAAATATATCAATTATATAATAATTTAATGGAAAGACAAGAAAAAATCGAACCTTTACTTCCGTTATATGTGACCAAACAAAACCGGCAAGCCAAATTCGAATTTCACGATTATATGCCCGATTTAATTAACGCACGGGACCATATGGTGGCTTATAAATATGAAAAGGCCAAAGAATTATTGCGTTATCAAGATAAAAACCATATTCGACAAGCATACGATATATTGGAAGATATCGATAGAATTTATCCGGATTATAAAGATGTAAAATCATTAATGGACGAAGCCCACCGGCGTGGAATTTCCAAGGTAGGCGTCATTATAGAGAACAAAAGCAATAAGATTATCCCTCAAAAATTACAAGAAGAATTATTGAATTTCAATAGTTTGAACGCCAATAATTTTTGGACTGTTTACGAGCCGGTTTCTCGCGACACCGCCCGGTACGATTATTTGGCCGAATTGATTATTACCGATATTTATGTAGGACCGGAGAAAGAACAGGAAAAAGTCGTGGAGCGGCAGCGTGAAATTCAAACGGGTTGGCAAAATGTCTATGACCAAAGCGGACGTGTGGTCAAAGACTCTTTGGGAAGACCTATCAGACGGCCGGTATATAAAGTCGTAAGGGCGGTTGTGCATATCTTTCGTCAATTCAAGGAAGCGGGCATAAAGGCCCATGCCCGGATTATCGATAACCGGACACGAAAAGTTATTTTTACCCGGCCTTTGGAATCGGCTTACGTGTTTGAAAATATTTACCTGAAAGTTAATGGCGACAAAAGAGCACTGGATAACGAATTGAATCAATATGTAGATCATGTGCGGCTTCCTTTTCCTTCGAACGAACAAATTATTTCGGATGCCGGACGAGATTTGAAAATAAAATTCGAAGATTTGCTTTTCAATGCCCGTTTCGATTAATTCCTTTTTGCAGGATATTAATTTAAATCTTTTATAAACCGTGTTTTTCTTTTCGGATAGGGTAAGAATGCTGGCTTCCTTATTGGTTTTTTTAGATTTTTACGACTAAAAAAATCCGATTGATAAAGTCGGTTTTAATAAAGAAATTGTAACATGATGGTATTTGCAAGACGAAAAAAAACTTCATATATTTGCACGCCAAAACAAATCAAACCGACCCGGTAGCTCAGTAGGTAGAGCATCTCCCTTTTAAGGAGAGGGTCCTGAGTTCGAGCCTCAGCCGGGTCACTTTTTTCAAATTTAGTTCATAGGGTTCATTTACATAATTAGACCCGGTAGCTCAGTAGGTAGAGCATCTCCCTTTTAAGGAGAGGGTCCTGAGTTCGAGCCTCAGCCGGGTCACAAAAAGTACTTCTTTTGCGCACGTGGCGGAATTGGTAGACGCGCTAGGTTGAGGGCCTAGTGGCCGTTAAGGCCGTGCAGGTTCAACTCCTGTCGTGCGCACTTTCCCGTTTTCTTTCCGATAAATCCGTTTTTTTCGTAACTTATGAACACAAAATTCATCGTTATGAAAAAAATATTGCTTTTCACCGGCGATTTTGCCGAAGATTACGAAACCATGGTTCCTTTTCAAATGCTTCAAATGCTCGGTTATGAAGTCCATGCCGTATGTCCGGATAAGAAGAAAGGCGAACGCGTAAAAACCGCCATTCATGATTTTGAAGGCGATCAAACCTATTCCGAAAAAGTCGGACATTATTTTACCTTGAATTATGATTTCGATAAAGTAAATCCGGCCGATTATGCCGGATTGGTCATTGCCGGCGGACGCGCACCGGAATACATCCGTTTGAATCCGCGCGTATTGGAAATTACCCGTCATTTCTTTGACGAAAACAAACCGGTGGCTGCCATTTGTCACGGAGCACAAGTGCTTAATGCTGCAGGAGTTCTCAAAGGAAGAAAACTCACCGCCTATCCCGCCGTTGGACCGGACTTAACTGCAGGCGGTGCGAATTATGTGGAAATTCCCGTGGACAAAGCCATGACCGAAGGCAATTTGGTGTCCGCACCTGCATGGCCCGCCCATCCCGATTGGATCAGACAATTCGTGGATTTGTTGGGCGCTAAAATTTCCATTTAATCGGAATTTCGGGGAATGATTTCGATCCGGTTTAATAATTTATCCGTTTGACTTATTTCTTCCAAATTGTCGAAAATCCGTTTTTCATAGGAAGTCGGATAAATGATATGCAAATTGGCACCGGCATCGAGGGTGAAATAAACCGGTATGCCGGTGGATTTTCTTAAATCCCAAATTTGTTTAATCCACCTGAGTGTGCTTGGCTGCATTAAAATATAATACGGGTCGGATGTCATCATCATGGCATGGAGGGTCAATGCCTCGGTTTCGGTAATTTTTCCGAATTGCTCCCAATCGCCTGTTTGTAAACTCGCAGAAAGACCGGAAAGGTGCTGCCGGGCTTGCTCGATACGGGATTTTTTAAATGGATGTGTATCAATAAGCGCGTGACCTTGGGTACTGGACACTTCCTTTTTTTCTTTTTCCAAAAGAAGAATCAAATCGGTAACTTGCCCGAAATTTTGATGAATTTCAAAAGGGAAATCGATGGCATATAAATCATTGCTGCCCGGAATGTCTGGATGGCTTCCCCAAACGGATACGGGTCCCGTTACACTCCGTGCGGCACTTCCCGAACCCAGCCGGGCAATAAATGAAGTTTTCCGGTAAAGATAATCCGGACCGGCATGCGGATAAAGGGCCTTTTCAAAATCGATTAGAAGTTTTGCCAATGCACCGAAACCGCTCGCCGATGAAGCAATACCCGCCGAATGCGGAAAATTATTCGTGCTTTCGAATTCCCATTTATAATAAGGAAGGAAAGGCATAAATACGGATATCCGGTCGAAAAAAGCAGCGATTTTCCGGTTAAAATCCGGATTTTCCGCTCCTTGAAATCTAAAATTGAAAAGGACACGACCGGCGGGCTGTTTTAGCAGGGTGGCTTTGGCCCGGGTACGCGTAATACTTTGGGGCAACAAAAAACTCAAGGAAGCATTCATCGGAATTTGGAGCCCGCTTTTGCCCCAATATTTAATAAGCGCAATATTAGAGGGGGCATAGGTCTCTCCGTTCCAATTGTCCAAATATAATTCCGGTGTGCTCCGGGGAATAAAATCTTTTTCTTGATATGGGCGATGTAACAAAGTCTTTTGTTTTTACGCAAATTTAATTCAAATAAGCCAAAATAAAAGCCAAGATAATAACCAATAATTTTTTCAAGGGAATTCTGTGTGAAGTATCTGTTTCAAAAATAATGGCGGTACTGATATGGGTCAATAGTCCTGCTACGAAAGCCGACACATATACATGGTTTTCAACTAAAAATTCAATTTTTTCTCCCACCAGGGTGCCCAAAGGTGTCATGAGCGCGAACAGGATTAATAAAATTAAAATTTGGCGCATTTTTAAACCCGTATGAATCAGAAAACTTGTCAAGACCAATGCAATGGGAAATTTATGAACCAAAATGCCGTATAAATAAGCATGATCGTGTAATTGATGAACGGGAAGTCCCTCGGTGAACGCATGAAGAAATAATCCCAAAATGACTCCCAAAGTGAGCCCCGAGCCGTGAGAATGGGTATGGGCATGTTCAACGCCCCGGGAAAAATATTCAAGAAACATCTGAAAAAGTAATCCCAAAAGAATGAATACGCCTACGGTTTTGGGTGAATATTCGTGCAAATGTTCATGATGAACCGGATGTCCGAATATTTCCGGAAGTAAATGAAAAATGATGATGGCAAATAAATATCCGCCGCTAAAACTGATTAGGTAAGGCAGCCATTTTTGATATTTTTTAATGAACAAGGCGGTCAATCCGCCTGCCACTACCACCGAAAACAAAAGTAAATAATCCGTCATATCGCTTGGTTTTGTTTCAGTTTCCGGTAATGCTTACGAGCCGGTTCGTACCAAAAACTTTGCGGATATTCCAATAATATTCTTTTAAAATACGCTTTCGCACCCTCATAGTCGTTTTTGAATTCTTCATAAATGATGCCAAGGCGATAAAGGGCTTCTTCGCGATAAATTTTGTCAGTCGGAAATGTCAGAATTTCATTCCAAAGCGGTTCGGTATCCGTAATTTTTCCTTGATCCCAAAGAATTTTGGCTTCGAGATAAATCAAGTCATCGTATATTTTTTGACCTTTTAAAAGCGGTTTGACTTGTTTGATTTTTCGTAAGCCGGATTCGAAATTCCGGGCGTAGTAGTCGAAATAGATATCCGAAAAGCGTTTTAAACCTTCGTGAATGGTATCGCCGGGCGTTCGATTGGCTATAATGATGAAATCCAAGCGCAAAGCATCGTTTGCAATTTTTTTGTCAGCCGCTTTTTTGAGTGTTTTAAGCGTGGTATGTGCCCAGTCATAATCGCCGGAGAAGAAAGATGCCAAAGCGATTTTGTAAAGGGCGCGGTAGTTAATTTCTTCATAGGGAAAATCTTCTCGAATCAGGGTGTATTCCAAGGCGGCTTGATCGAATTGTTTTTGTAAAAGTTTTATATCGGCGAGTTTTTCTTTCCAAATCGACAAATTCTCGTCTCGGGATTCATGTAGGGCCAGACTGTCCAGTAATTGTTCGGCCCGGTCGAAATCTTTAAGATTGTAGATTAACCGGTCCGCTATAAGTTGATAAATCTCCGCTTTAATATGCGGTGAGGTAACTTTTTCCGCCCGTTTTTTCCAAAGAGCCAAAATTTCTTGCCCTTCTTTGTCCGGATTCTTGTTTTCAATGCGGGTAAACAAAAGGGCAATTTTATCCTGCAGCCGGGGTGATATATCGTCTAATGAGTTGATGTAATTCAATATGCTGACAGCATCGTTTAATTTACCGGACAGGTAGGCATTTTCGGCCAAATTAAACAAATCGACGGGACCGGCATGGCCTTGTAAATACAAACCGCGCAATTGGATAAATGCTTGGCGGAAATTTCCTTCGCGCACATAAATCCAATGCAAAAGCCGGAGCCAAGCCGGATTCGGATTGTTTTGAATTTTTCGAATGAGCCGGGTTTTTAATTCCATATTGTATTTATGAGCGGGGTCGGAAGCAATAAAGTCTTTTAACCTGCCGGTCACGTAATGAAAATAATTATTATTCAATTCCAAAGTTTTTAAGATTGCCTCGGCCATTTTTTCGGAATCGCCTTTTTCGGCATACAGCGTTACCTGAAGCAGATAGAGACTTGCAGATTCTTTTATTTTTAATCCGTAATCGATAATTTCAAGGGCCTCATCCAAGTAATTATATTTTTTTAAACGGTAAACCATATTATTGACCACAAAAGGATTGGCTTTAATTTTGTTTATCAATTTCTCGAACTGCAGCCGGGCGTTCTTTTCGTCTTTCATCAAGCGATACAAATGAAACTTATCTACAATAAAAGCGGGAGATTTTATTTTGACGGACACCTTATCGATCCACTCCATGGCTTCGGGGTATTGGCCTTTTCTAATATAAATTCCCAAGACTTGATCATATATCTGTTGGTTATAACGATGGTATTTATCAAACCACTCCAAATAAATCCGGAGGGCTTTTTCATCTTCACCGTCTTTGAGGTACTGTTCGGCCAAAAATAGATTTTGTCCCCGTATAACAAGGGCGAAGAAAAGGAAAAATAATATGAGAGGCGTTTTTTTATTCAATTGATAATGAGTTTGTTATGCTTTTTGGCACGCAAATTGGATTTTCTATAACGAAACCTGAAAAAACAAAGATTATGAATTTACCCGAAAGATATAAAAATCTCAAGAGAAAATCCAACGAATTTCTGTTAAAGGGTTTGATAAATGAATACATCAGAATATTGAAAGAGCTCACCCGCATAGAAAAACAACTTCAATATTCCTTGCAATGGAATTAACATGGAACCGAAAGGTATCCAAATGTCGTTCAAATTTGTTTTAACGGATTTTTTCGATCTCCATATTTCTCCGATTCCGAACTAAATAACCGAGAAAGCATCAAAAAGGAATAGGATGATTATTTTACTTCTTCCACTTCTACTACAAGACCGCCTATCCAGTGGGATATTAAGTTATAAACCAATGCGATAACCATTCCGCCTAGAAAACCAAGCACGCCGTAAATGACCGGAATAATCAAAAGGGCCATTCCACCGATACCTATACCGCTCAAGAAATCTTCCATTTCTATGCTTGA
Source organism: Flavobacteriales bacterium (assembly GCA_027067965.1). Lineage (GTDB taxonomy): Bacteria > Bacteroidota > Bacteroidia > Flavobacteriales > Flavobacteriaceae > JAADED01. The sequence goes on from JAMOUV010000010.1 coordinate 565,621, forward strand.
AAGCGAAAATATTAAAATGAAAGGCAGAAAAAGTACCAATGAAATGAAAAAATAAATAAGTCCTATTACACGACCCGTTTGAATGACATCAAGTTTTTTTATTACTTTTTTCATGGCAAGAGTTTATTTTGTATCACAAATTTACCGTTTTTAATTAAAGTCAGGAGGAATGCTTCTCATGAACCACATTTACGGTAAGAACGCTATTTTGAGCGCATGAGGTTCCCTTGATGTTTATTCGTCTTTTAAATCCAATTTCTCGGCATAAATTCTGTAATTTTCGTCGTCGAAGGTCACGAAAATGACTTCTTCTATTTCGGGATGCGATTGCAAAAATTCTTTGACGGTCCGAATGGCAATATCGGCGGCCGCTTCCTTGGGGAATCCATACACGCCGGTGCTGATATTGGGAAAGGCGATGGTCTTAATGCCATGCTTGACGGCCAGTTTCAAACTGTTGAGATAAGCATTTCGTAAGGTTTCTTCTTCGCCATGGTTCCCTCCGCGCCAGATAGGTCCTACCGCATGAATCACATATTTGGCCGGCAGATTAAATCCGGGGCTGATTTTGGCTTCACCATGACGCGCTCCGCCGCATTTTTTACAATATTCTTTCAATTCGGGGCCCGCGGCACGATGAATGGCACCGTCCACTCCGCCGCCACCGAGTAAGGAAGGATTGGCCGCATTGACAATGGCATCAACGGCAAGCCGGGTGATGTCTCCTTTAATCAATTTGATGCGTGAATCCATTTATATGAATTTTTAAAGCATTAATACTTGATTCAATACTTCGCCGAAAAATCCTTTCAGTTGGTTATATAAATACGCTTCTTCCAGTTCCGCTTCGATTTCGTGGAATCTGTCCGCCGGAATTTCTTTGATTGCTTGGGTTTTCCGGTCTAACAAATCTTTTAGAAGTTCCATGCGCAACCGGAAAATGACATCGGTGACCCAAATATCCAAATTTTCGGTATAGTCCGGTACACGGATATTTACTTTTTCCCAATCGGACAATTTATATTTTTCGGTCGAGAGTAAAATTTCGGATATCAGATCAGTATATTCGGTCGGGATTTTCTTGATAATTTCCGATGCATTTATTTCTCCCTTGCTATCGTATTCTTCTTTCAAAATATCGAATACGGCTTTGAATTCCGGAGAAGTAAATTCAATTTCGTCGGCTTGAAGTTCGAGGAAGATTTTTTCCGCCACACTACGCTCCACTTCGGTTTTATTGATTTGAAATTCTCCGTCTTCCATTCCTGCATTGTGATATTCGATGAATTTTACTTTCATATTGCCGAACAGCAAAAGAAGTTTAATTATTTCTTTCTCGAGAATTTCTCTTTTGTTGATATGGGTGCGCGGAGAGATTTCCACTTTCATTTTCGGTTCGGGAATACTTTGGCGCAATTGTTTATGTCGTCCGGTGATTTTACGGCGGATAATTTTTCCCAATTCCACAAAGAGGGTGCGTTCATTGGTGCCGGTGAGTGTAGCAATTTCCCGGATATAGAGTTCTTGTTTGATTTTATTCGGAATCCCTGCAATACTTTTCAACACTTCGTTAATCAAATCGAATGTGCGCAGCGGGTCTTTGTTGTCTTTGAGCAACCATTCGGCTTTGAAACGGATAAAATCCTTTTTGTTGGATTCGAGATAATTAATCAAATCTTCGGTGGAAACTTTCCGGGCAAAACTATCCGGGTCTTCGCCTTCGGGAAGTACCACCACGTGTACATTCACATCATTTTCCAGAATAATATCCACCCCGCGCATAGCCGCCTGGATGCCGGCCGTATCGCCGTCATAAACCAAAGTCACATTCTTGGTAAAGCGCTTGATAAGTTTAACTTGTTCGTCGGTCAGGGAAGTGCCCGCCGAAGCCACGGTGTTTTTTATGCCCGATTGGTAAAATGACATCACGTCGGTATAACCTTCCACCAAGAAAACTTCATCTTCTTTGACTATACTGCTTTTGGCTTGATAAATGCCGTAAAGAATTTTGCTTTTATGATAAATTTCCGTTTCGGGTGAATTGATATACTTGGCTGCTTTAATATCGTTTCGCAATATCCTTCCGGCAAAGCCCGCTACCGTGCCGCTAAGCCCGTGAATAGGGAAAATAACCCGTTCGTAAAAGCGGTCGAAAACGCGTTCGTTCTTTTTGATGATAAGGCCCGCTTTGAGAAGGATGTCTTCTTTAAAACCTTTTTTTAAAGCGGCTTGATAAAATGCATCGCGTTTAGCCGGTGAATAACCGATATCAAATACCTGCAAGGTGTTTTCCAAAAAACCGCGTTGCTTGAAATAAGAAAGCCCTACGGATTTGCCTTCGTCGGTGTGGTAAAGTTGTTCGATAAACCATTTTTTGGCAAATTCGGTTACAATGTATAAACTTTCTTTTTCCTGTTGTTCCTGTCTTTCTTCCTCGGTCAATTCCCGTTCTTCAATTTCAATATTATATTTCCGGGCAAGCCATCGAATGGCTTCGGGGTAGGTGAATTTTTCATGCTCCATGAGAAATTTAATCACATCTCCGCCTTTGCCCGATGAAAAATCCTTCCAAATTTGTTTGGACGGCGATACGAAAAACGAAGGTGTTCTTTCGTTATTAAACGGACTGAATCCACGCAAATTACTTCCGCTTCGTTTTAATTGAACGAATTCGGAAATAACTTCTTCCACACGGGCTGCTTCCCGGACGGCTTCGATGGTTTTGGGACTGATGTAAGCCATAAGCGTTTACAATTTCCTTGTGATGACGTAATCCAACATCAATTTCAAACTTTCCTTGGATTCATTATCGGGATATTTTTCCAATATTTCCAATGCCCGGTCTTTGTATTCGTGCATTTTTTTTTCGGCATATTCCAATCCGCCTTTTTCTTTGACAAACCGGATTAATTCATGTACCTTTTTCTTATCCGTATTATGCCGGCGAATGATTTGGAGCATCCATCTTTTTTCTTTGGCAGTGGCCCGGTTCATGGCATAGATAAGCGGCAAGGTCATTTTGCGTTCTTTGATATCTATACCGGTGGGTTTGCCAATGTCGTTTTCGGTATAATCGAACAAATCGTCTTTGATTTGAAACGCCATGCCCGTTAATTCGCCGAAACGGTGCATATCGTTTACGGTCTTGATGTCCATTCCCACCGAGGCGGCTCCCATGGCCGTACACGAGGCAATAAGCGAAGCGGTTTTTTTCCGGATAATTTCGTAGTAAGTTTCTTCGTTAATATCCAATTTGCGCGCCTTCTCGATTTGGAGCAATTCTCCTTCACTCATTTCTTTGACCGCCACCGAAATAATTCGTAACAAATCGAAGTCATCATTATCAATCGACATCACCAGGCCTTTGGCCAATAAATAATCTCCTACCAAAACGGCTATTTTGTTTCGCCAAACGGCATTGAGCGAAAAGAAACCTCGTCTGAAAGTGCTTTCGTCCACCACGTCGTCATGAACAATAGTGGCGGTATGAATCAGTTCGATGATGCCGGCGCCCCGGTAGGTGCGTTCCGTGACATGTCCGCGTAGCATTTTGGCGGTTAAAAATACAAACATCGGACGCATTCGCTTGCCTTTGCGCGTAACAATAAACATAGTGATTCGATTGAGCAAAGGAACTTGACTCCTGACCGACTCACGGAATTTGTCTTCGAAAATTTCCATTTCCGCTTCGACGGGTGCTTTTATTTTGGAAACAATTTTCATTAATTCGACAAAACTTTTTATCAAAGATAAATCAAACCGACGTAAGTTATAAAAAACAAATTACTTTTTATTATTTTTTTGTGTGATTACTTCGAATGCTTGTTCGTATTTTTCAAGGATGGATTCCCATCGAAAATGCGCCCGGACATATTTTTTCCCTTTCTCTCCAATTTTTTGTCGTTTCTCAGGCGAAATTTTCAATAAATAATCAATGACTTTTTTTAATTCTCTTCCGTTTTTATAAGCAAAACCGGCTCCACTTGCTTGAATATGGTCTAATAATACTTCGCTTTTTGCATTCACAATAACCGGAACGCCCGCTTGCATGGCTTCGAGGGTGACCAGAGATAAACTTTCCTTTTTGGAGGGCATAATTAAACCCCGGCTATGAACAAGCCAATTGTATTTTTCTTCTTCGGAAATATATCCCGTTAAAATGATTTTTGGATGAGGTTCAATGCGGATGGAATCCTGCCGGCCGATTAAAACCAGTTTGACATCCCGGTTTTTGGTCGCTTTCTTGAATTGTTCGATTAATTCCGGCACGTTTTTGGACAAATCCAATCTGCCGATATACACAAAGTAAGGAATGTCAAGGGGACTTTTGCCGGGCTTAAAATCTACCTTTTTTATTCCCGCGCCGGCCACGGCCGAATTTTTTTTTCGCGAAACGGGATATGTTTTTTCTACCAACCGCTTTTCGGCGGCACTATTGTACATGATAAAAGATGCGGATTCAAAGGTTTTTTTATAGCCGGGAAAATAAAAGGTCTTTTCATCATGAGCGGTAGGAATAAAGATACTTTTTTCTTTTATTAAGGGTAGAATGCTATTGGCCGGGTAATAGAGATAAGTAAAAACGATAAACACGTCGAATTGAGATTTGACCTTATCGATATGCGCTGTCATGCCGGGACAATAGGGTCCTTGTGCTTTGAGCCACGAATTAAATGTATTGGGAAATACAAGTTTATCGTTCAGGGCTAATTGTCGCAATTTTATTTTACGCAAGAAAATGGAAATTTTGCTTAGGTTACGCATTTTTCGATATAATTTATCGGCTTTGTAGATATCTTTGGGTGCCGATGTAAATCGCCGTACCGGAATCCGGTTGATCATTTCTTTGCCTTCGGGAAATTTATTTTGCCAAGTGATGTAAGAATCACTACGCGTGGTGAATACTTCCACTTGATGATTTTTGCCCAGTTTTTCGGCCAATTGGCGTGCATGAAGTTCGGCTCCTCCGTTGATGCTTAATCCGTAGCGTTGTACAATAATTCCGATTTTCATTTTGCAATTATACGGATTAATTTTTCAAGGGTATAGGTTTGGCTTGCCAATTGTTTTTTCTAATATAATAGGATGCCTGTAGATGAGATTTGAGCAGGGTGCTCAGGGAATCGGTGAGGGCGGGAAACCGGTTTTTGAGATTTTTGGTTTGGTGGTTCGGGTAATCATACAAACCCAGAATTTCGCCTTTTTTATTTATTACAAGCATATATTTTTCGCTTAAAACCGCATTTTTTTCATAGTGGTTAAAATATGCATAGGATTTTTGCCGTGCAAGGAGATTTTTACCGAAAGTATTATCGGTATAGTTTAAGTCGAGAAGATCCATGATCGTGGGCAGCACGTCTTTTTGGTCGCCGAGGGTATGGATGATTTGCGGTTTAATATGTGAATGATAAATAATAAGCGGAATATGATGTACGGATAATTCGACGGAATAAATGGTTTGGTAGGGTTTGCCGTGATCGCCTAAGAGGATGAAAATCGTCCGGTCGAACCATGGTTTGGTACGGGCTTTTTCGAAAAATTTTTTCAGCGACCAATCCGCATATTTGATAGCGCGATGCCGGGGCGTTTTCCCTTTGATGAAATCGGGTGCCATGTAGGGTTCGTGATCGGTGATGGTAAGAATAGCGGCAAAGAAATTTTTCTTTTGCCGGTGCAGACGGTCCAATCTATCGAGTGCAAATTCGAAGAGGGAATGGTCGTCAATGCCCCAATTGCTTCGGATTAGTTTTTTGTCATAAGAACTTTCGGTATGAATTTCCTTAAAACCGTTTTGATAAAAAAACATGCCCACATTGTCGAACCGGCCGGTATGCGGAATAAAAAAAACGGTATGATAGCCCAGATCTTGAAATACTTGCGGCATGCCGTAAAACTTTTGAATGTTTCCGGGCGTAAGTTGGGAACGTTCGTCCACAGCCCCACCGTAAAACGGATGTTCGTCGAAAAGAACCGGATATCCGTAAAGAGTCCCGAAAAGTCCTTCGTAAGTTCTGGTGCCGGCACTATAAAAGCGATCGAATGAAAGGGCATTGACAAACAAACTGTCCAAAAAAGGCATCAGGTGTTCCTTATTGCCGAAATATTTCATCTTCCAAGCGGCTTTTCTTTCCATGAAAATAATCACCACGTTGGGTTTGGAAACAATGGAATCACTAAAAAAATAATCCCGGGCAATGGGAGAATTATATTTCGGCCGGTCAATGCCGAATTGTTTTTGTACATATCGTACGGCTTCCGAATTGTCCGTGAGATTCAATTCGGTTTTATTTTTCCACATTTTCCAACTTTCCCGTAAAGTAAAAAAAGCATTTATTTTAAAATCGTTCAACACGAAACGATCGTCGTTATATGCATATTGCGTCGATAAACTATGACCGATGATGCGTCCTTTCCCTATAAAAAAAACGGCGATAAGAAAAATAAAATAGGCACCGTAGCCGAGGTGGGTTTTTTTTGCAAGGAATGTTTTATCAAGAAAGAAAATCTTTTTTAAAACAAACCACCATATCACAAAGAAAATAAGAGCGGGTATGATAATAAAAATCATATCGGGCGATGAAATCAACATTTTTAGTACGGTGGAAAAATCGTTTAGCCAATATAAAAATTGCGTATTGAGATGCACCGCAAATTTTTTGTAATAAACGATATCGGCAAAATATAAGACCATTAATAAAACCGTCATTATCCAAGTCCAGACCAAGGCGATTTTTTTCCACATTTTTTGACCCGAAAAGCGATGAATCAGCAGCAATACGAAGGTAATTATCAGGATATAGGTAAGCGGTACAAAGTCATAGCGGATTCCCCAAATGAAAATTTCCACAAATTTTTTTCCGTCGATCGGAACACGGGGCGATTTATTATATAAAAACAAAAACAAGCGGATGATGGAAAAGAAAAATGCGGCGGCTATATAAATTCCGGTAATTCGAAAGATAGGAGTAAGATCGATTTTTTTGGACACTAAGGATGAATTTTATCGGTGACAAAAATAACCAAATTAGGATTAACTTCCCGTTTCAAAAAAGTTGCCGGATATTTTTTCGAAAAGAAAGAATTTTAGGTAACTTTAAAACCCAAAAAATATTTTCATGCAAACCCGGACCGGTATTTTCGATTTGGAACTTCGCCATACTTTCGGTATTTCCAGATCTTCTCATAAGATTCAAAAAACATTCATTGTCGCTTTGTCGCAAGACGGATTTACCGGTTACGGCGAAGCCACGGAAAACGCTTATTATCGAGTAAGTGTGGAAGATTTGCGAGATGCTTTTGACGACTTAAGACCGTTTTTGGAAAATTACAACTTGTCGCATCCCGCTTTTTTGTGGGAGGAAATCAAAAAACATAGCGGAAATTTCCGTTTTTTGATGGCGGCAATCGATGAAGCCGCATGGGATTTGTTCGGAAAAATGAACGGATATGCCATTGTCGATTATTGGCAATTGGACAAACATAAAGTGCCTGTTTCCACTTATACCATAGGATTGGATGAGGTGGAAATAATGAAACAAAAAATATTGGAAAAGCCCTGGCCGGTTTATAAAATCAAATTGGGCACCGAAAACGATGCCGACATCATTCGCGAACTCCGGAAAGTAACCAACGCCCCATTTAGGGTGGATGCCAATGCGGCGTGGGATTTCGATAAAGCCAAAAAAATCATTCCCATCCTCAAAGAAGCGGGCGTGGAGTTCGTAGAACAACCCTTGCCTGCCGGTGCATATAAAGATACCGAACGGCTCAAGGCGGTCAGTCCGCTGCCTTTGATTGCAGACGAATCATGCAAAACCGAAGACGATTTGGAACAAGCATTCAGGTCATTTCATGGCATCAATGTCAAATTAACAAAAGCCGGCGGCATGACTCCCGCGCGAAATATGCTGGAAGCGGCCCGCAAAGCCGGCGTGAAACGGATGATAGGTTGCATGACCGAATCGAGTGTGGGCATTTCGGCGGCGGCCCAATTACTCCCGATGGTTCATTATGCCGATTTGGACGGCCCCTTGCTGTTGAAAAACGACATTGCCCGGGGCGTGAAAATAACTGAAAAAGGGGCGGTCTTCCCGGAAATTCCCGGCAATGGGGTGGTTTTTTCGGCCCCCTTTGATGCTACCACTTAGACCAAGGAATTCTGCTAAGAAAGAGTAAGAGGGCCAAAGTATAAAAAATAATAATGGAAAGATATTTTCTTTTGCTAATCGGTTGGTAATACATACGCCGGAAACCATATAATAAAAACAGAAAGCCCAAAATGCCCATAAATGGATGTTCCACGGCCGCCAGCCGGAGATCGGAGATTTTCATCACTTGTCCGAAACCGTTTTCTTTTATATGAACCGGCACGTCCGAGGTAAAATAATTGGCAATACCAAGCAATAATTGAATGGCGGTTACGATAACAGTAAATAGCGCCAGACGAAAATCGGTTTTCAAATCATATAATTTTTCTTTAATAAGTCCGAAAAAATGATAGAACACGGTGAAAATGATAATTAACAAGGTAAAATAAGCCCATCCCGAATGAAGATATTGAATCATAATTAAAATTTACGGCAAAGATACTGTTTATAATTGTTCCAAAATAATGATCTCCGGTCTGTTGAGGTCGGAAGAAAATCGGATTATTTTACCGGACTACAAGACCGGTATGAATAAAAGTTTTATTCTTTCAGTATTTTATAAATAATATGTTTATTGTCGCTTTCGATACCAAGGAGATATATTCCCGGTCCAATATTCGAAAGATCGTATGCATCCGGTTGATTAATCCATCTTTTAATCAATCGTCCTTGCAGATCTCTTATTTCCACCCGGTCAATCTCCCAAGATGAATTTCTTTTAATAAATAATTGATCGTGGAACGGATTGGGATAAACGGTAAAATGAGATTGCAATTCCTTCAGGGAGAGAACCACTTCATGAGTCGAATAATACAATAAACTATAACCTTGGTCTTCCCATACGGAATTACGTTTTTCGAAAGAGTGAAGTGAATCCAATTTATGAGAAAAAAAGATTTTGTCCGTAAATACGGAAAACTCTTCATCTTCGTCTTCTGAAAATAGGAGGGGAAGAAGTAACTGATCATATTCCACGGAAGTATCATGCACATAATCGGTATAATATATATCCAGCCAGGTCGAACTAAAATATTCTTGCAGAAGAAGTTTGGTTAAATCTCCCGCCGTGTCAAAATTAAAAAGGAATCGTTCGTCTTTTTCCCATCCGTTATTCGAATCGTAATTATAGAAAGTATATGTGGTGGGTTGATCTGAGGAATTATATTCAATCACATCTTTCGTATCGGGAATCCAAGTATTTTGGGTTGTATCATAATCATAATATATTATTTCAGCGATTAAATTGGCTACGTTATAATTTAATTCCGTTTTACTTTTATTTTTCCATGCGCCGCTGCTATAAGATTGATTAATGATTCGGATTAACATATCCGAGGAATAATAAAATAATTTACGTGACTGCGGTGTCCATGAAGAAGTTTCCGAATTAAAGAAATAAGTGGTTTTTTGGGTTAAATAATCATTTGCATCGTATGCATAACGTATGTAATGATGTAATTCCCAATTGCCATTATCGTATTTGTAATAATTTACTGAATCCAAGTGGGATGAAGAGTCGTAAAAATATTCTTCTTTTTTACCATATTCCCATGATTGCGAAGACACATCGTATTCCGAAAGAATCCTTGTGAGAATAAGTCCTTCGGAATTATAATTTCTTTCGATTTTCTCGCCGTAATCCAAAATGGTATCCACATAGGCATAGGAAATGGATTCAATATTATTCCCCAAAGAATCGTATTTGAATATCTCCCTTTCTTCCAACTGATTAGCGGAAAAATGAAGCATGCTATCCAAAGCAATTCGCGTTTCGTTAGACGGACTTAATGCGGAAATTTCATTTGAATGCGAGAAAACAACAGGTAACCCGTAACGGAATGACGGATTTCGGGGCTTCCCGTTTTGTGCATAAAGCAATGAAACGGGAAGAATGACCAATAAAAATAGTTTTTTTTTCATGGCATGAGGAATTTTATAATATGTAAAAATAATAATTTTTTTTAACAAAAAGTATATCATTTTTACTTTTTTACGGTTTTTAATTCAAATGATTCATTAATCATGGATGATTTTTTTCAAATATGCTTTAATCGTTTATACCCCTTAATTCATATCTGAAAAATATTTTAGAGTCGATTTATAAAAGCAACAATAGTTTTCTATCCAGAATATTGGGGTAAATTCCGTTTTAAATTTAACCGGTTAAAATCCTTATATTCCACAATGATTTATCAGAAATATGAAAGACTTTAAAAAATAGGAGGAGGAAAAAAGAGATTTACTATAAAATAAATTTTTTAATATTATTCGAATCGCACGTGCCGTACAATAAAAAAATGCAGCATCTCGATCATAAATAAAATAAATTCTTTGTGATTATTAAAATTATTCATAATATTGCATAACCATATCGGTTCTTAAATTCCTCATCACATACGAATTCCAATTGAGTTTTAATATAGTCCATATAAAATAACAAATTGATTAAATTCATAAAAAACTGATTTACCTATGTTTGAAATAGAAAATCTGAAGCAATTGAAATTGGCGGAACTTCAGGAAATTGCTAAAAAAATCGGGATTAAAAAATATTACCATTTAAAAAAAATGGAATTGATTTATAAAATTTTGGATTATTATGCCGATAATCCCGAAAAAGTAGCCGCCGTTTTTAAAGAAGAAATGAATAAAAACGTGTCTCAATCCGCTTCCGCTACATCAAAACAACGAACCCGCAAGAAAAGAAAAAAGACCCCACCGGAACCGGCAAGCGAAACATCACATCAGAAAAAGACCGATAATAAAGAAGAAACGGACAATCATAAACCGGAAGCCGGAACGGAACCCGGTGAAAAACAGACCCGGAAGCGGCGAAAGCGTATTAAAATAAAAGATAAGCAAGGCGCAACGGCCGACCAGCCGGACCAAACCCATGACAAAGACGAGGAGAAGCAATCATTAGCCATTGTAAAGAAAAAAGAAAACAAACAGGAAGCCAAACCCAAAACCGTTCAAGGAAAAAAAGAACAAGAAAGTAAATCGCAAGACAAACAGGAGCGGAAAGAAAACGGCAAGCAGGACAAATCCAAAGAAAAAGAATACGAATTCGAAGGATTGGTCGAAGTGGAAGGCGTTTTGGAAATCATGTCCGACGGTTATGGTTTTTTACGTTCAGCCGATTTTAACTATCTCTCGTCTCCCGATGATATTTATATGTCCAGTTCACAAATTCGGTTGTTCGGACTCAAAACGGGCGATACCGTGCGCGGCTTGGTACGTCCGCCGAAGAAAGACGAAAAATATTATCCGTTGGTTCGCGTGCTGAAAATCAACGGCTTGGACCCCGAAGTGATTCGCGATAGGATTGCTTTCGAACATCTTACTCCCACCTTCCCGGACGAAAAATTCAATTTATCGGGTTTTCGCAGCAACATCTCCACACGTATTGTGGATTTATTTTCTCCTATAGGTAAAGGACAACGGGCCATGATTGTTTCCCAGCCCAAAACGGGAAAAACCTGGTTGCTTAAGGACATTGCCAACGTGATTGCGGCCAATCATCCCGAAGTATATTTGATGGTCTTACTCATCGACGAACGTCCCGAAGAAGTAACAGATATGATTGAAAGCGTGCGCGGCGAAGTCATTGCCTCCACATTCGACCAACCGGCCGAAAAACACGTCAAAGTAGCCAATATTGTCATCGAAAAAGCCAAAAGATTGGTCGAAAGCGGACATGATGTGGTGATACTTTTGGATTCCATCACCCGTTTGGCGCGTGCCTACAATACGGTGCAGCCCGCTTCAGGCCGCGTTTTGACCGGGGGTGTGGATGCCAATGCCCTTCACAAACCCAAACGTTTCTTCGGAGCGGCACGAAATATTCGCGACGGCGGATCGTTGACCATTATTGCCACCGCATTGGTCGATACCGGCTCGAAAATGGATGAAGTGATTTTCGAAGAATTCAAAGGAACCGGAAACATGGAATTGCAATTGGACAGACGCTTGGCCAACCGCCGGATTTTTCCCGCCATCGATTTATTGGCCACCGGTACCAGACGCGACGATTTGCTTCATGACGAACGAACTTTACAACGAATGTGGTTATTGCGCCGTTTCCTAGCCGATATGAACCCCGTGGAAGCCATGGAATTTATACGAGATAGAATCAAAGATACTCGTACAAATGAAGAATTTTTAATGTCAATGCAAGAATAATTTGCGGATTGTTCAATGAAAAATTTTGCACTTTCAGTAAAACAATTTATATTTGTGCATTGTCTTGGAGAGATGACCGAGAGGCCGAAGGTGCACGCCTGGAAAGCGTGTGTACGCCACCAGCGTACCGAGGGTTCGAATCCCTCTCTCTCCGCTGAATAGATGATAACAGTAATTCTAAATATAAAAATTATGAGAAAACTACTTTCAATTCTGGCACTCTTAGGGATGTTTGCGTTTGTTATGCCGCAAGTTCAAGCCCAAGACAAAAAAGAAGTAAAAACCGAAAAAGTTGAAAAGGCAAAAACCGAAAAAGCAAGTTTCCACCAAGTAATTAAAAAACGTTTCGTCGAAGGTGGACCTGCCTTTATGGGAATTGTATTATTGACTTTGATTTTAGGTTTGGCAATTGCCATCGAACGTATTATTTATTTGTATTTGGCTGATACCAATACACAAAAATTGTTGAAAAAAGTAGAAGAAGCCCTCGAAGAAGGTGGTGTTCAACATGCATTGGAAGTATTGAAAAACGAAAGAGGCCCCGTGGCATCAATCTTTTATCAAGGTCTGCTCCGTATGGCCGAAGGCGAAGGATTGGAAGCCGCCGAAAAAGCCGTTATTTCTTATGGTAACGTACAAGTAGGACAATTGGAAAAGAACGTGTCCTGGATTGCTTTATTTATCGCTTTGGCTCCCATGCTCGGATTTATGGGTACGGTAATCGGAATGATTGACGCCTTCGATAAAATCGAAAAAGCCGGCGATATGAACCCTTCATTGGTGGCTCGCGGTATTAAAATCGCATTGTTGACCACCGTATTCGGTTTGATCGTGGCTATTATCCTTCAAATTTTCTACAACTTTATCATTGCCAAAATCGATAAAATTGTAAATAAAATGGAAGATGCTTCCATCTCATTGATTGATTTGTTGGTAAAATATTCCAAATAAGCTGATTAAACCTTGAATTATGAGTTTAAAAAAGATCATATCACTCGTCATATTGGTTGTGGCCGTAATAAGTTTTGCACTTTATTATAAAGTAGCCACCTCCGACGACGCAGATGCTACTATCGACACGCTTTTGAATATTACGAAAGTAATGTTGATATTGGCTGCTGCATTGGCGATCATCGGGTTGATTTTGGATGTATTTTCCGACAAGAAGGCATTGAAATATACCCTGATGGCGCTGGTTGGTTTTGCGGTAATTATATTTATTGCTTATTCCATGGCAAGCGGACATCCTTACAAATTAGGCGATACGGTTTATTCGGCCTCTACTTCCACTTGGGTGGATACAGGGCTGTGGACATTTTATTTATTAGCCATTATCGCCTTGATTCTGATGTTCTTTACATGGATTTCCGATTTCTTTAAAACATCTTAATATTAAAAAAAATGGCAAGAAGAAAATTGCAAGAAATAAACGCCGGGTCCATGGCGGACATCGCATTCCTGTTATTGATATTCTTTTTGGTTACCACCACAATGGAAAGCATGTACGGCGTTTCGCGTAAATTGCCGCCTCCGCCCGATCCGACCCAAAAACCACCGATCGTAAAAGAACGTAATATTTTAGAGATATTAATTAATCGCAACGATCAATTGATGATTGAGGAACATCCGGCTACTTTTAAGGAAATTAAGGGCGAAGTCATTAAGCACGTTACGAATTTCGGTAAAGACCCGCGATATGCCGTAAGTCCCGAAAAAGCCGTGGTCAATATTACGCATGACCGGGGGACTTCCTATAAAACATATATTTCGGTATATAATGAAATTTTGAGTGCTTATAATGAAATCCGGAATCAGGAAGCGATGCAAAAATACGGTAAGCCGTTCGATCAATTGACGCCGGCGCAACAGGATGAAATTAAAAAGAAATATCCGCAAATTGTAGCGGAAGCAACACCTAAAACACAATAAATTATGGCATCAAAGTTCAGAAAGAAGAAAGATCAAGGTACGCCGGGAATCTCTACGGCGTCATTACCCGATATTGTATTTATGCTGTTGTTCTTCTTTATGGTGGCAACCGTGATGCGTGATACCGATAAATTGGTACAAGTGAATTTGCCTTATGCCAGTCAAGTTCAGAAATTGGAGAAAAAACAATTGATAAGCAATATTTTTGTGGGTGTGCCCATGAAACGTTATCAAGGAAAATACGGTAAAGAGCCGCGTATTCAACTGAATGACAAATTCGGTTCGGTGAATGATATTCAACCCTTTATTCTGGCCGAAAGAAACGCCAGACGTGAAGAACTCCGTCCCTTGATGATCACCTCCATCAAGGCGGATAAAGATGTAAGCATGGGTATCATCACCGATATCAAAGAAAAATTGCGGGAAGTAAACGCGCTCAAGGTCAATTATGCCGCCAAGAAAGGAGATGTAAGCCAGAATATGAAATAATTTTTTGTTACATAACTGTTATGATATTAACCGCCCGCTTTTAGGCGTGGGCGGTTTTTTTAATTAAATCTTACAAGATTAATTATCTTTGCTTGTAAATTGAAGAATAAATGATTATGAATGATAATGATAAATCCCTGAATTTTATCGAACAAATTATAGAAGAAGATTTGGCCGCAGGATTCCCCCAAGAAAAATTGCGTTTCCGGTTTCCTCCCGAACCCAACGGATATTTGCACATCGGACATGCCAAATCAATATGTTTGAACTTCGGATTGGGCGAAAAATATAATGCGCCCGTCAATTTGCGTTTCGATGATACCAATCCAGAAAAGGAAGACCCGGAATTTGTCGAATCCATTAAAAACGATATCCGTTGGCTCGGATTTCAATGGGATAAAGAACTTTATGCCTCGGATTATTTCGAACAACTCTATCAATGGGCGATGGACTTGATTAAACGAGGATTGGCTTATGTGGACGATCAACCGCAGGAAGTGATTAATGCACAACGGAAAACTCCCACCGAACCGGGTATTGAAAGTCCTTATCGCAATCGCAGTGTGGAAGAAAATTTGGACCTTTTCCGTCGTATGCGTGAAGGAGAATTTGAAGAAGGCAGTCGCGTGTTACGCGCCAAGATTGACATGAATTCTCCCAATATGCACATGCGCGACCCTATCATGTATCGCATCAAAAAAGTTCCGCATCATCGCACCGGTGACAAATGGAAAATCTACCCCACTTACGACTGGACTCACGGTCAGTCGGATTATATCGAACAGGTATCGCATTCGTTATGCACATTGGAATTTCTTCCGCATCGCGAATTATACGATTGGTTTTTGGACCAAGTATATGAGCCGGGCAAAGTGCGTCCCAAACAGCGGGAATTCGCCCGTTTGAATTTGTCTTATACCGTCATGAGCAAACGAAAATTAGCCCAATTGGTCGAAGAAGGATTGGTAAAAGGTTGGGACGACCCCCGCATGCCTACCATTTCCGGATTGCGGCGTAGAGGTTATACCCCCGAAGCCATACGTGATTTTTCCGACCGTGTAGGGGTGGCCAAGCGCGATAATTTGATCGATATCGCTTTATTGGAATTTTCTATTCGCGATCATTTGAACAAAATAGCCCCGCGTCGAATGGCGGTATTGAATCCCGTCAAATTAATTATTGACAATTATCCCGAAGGCAAAACCGAAATGCTGAAGGCAGAAAACAACCCTGAAGATCCCGGCGCCGGATACCGGGAAATTCCTTTCAGTAGAGAATTATATATTGAGCGTGAAGATTTTAAAGAACAAGCCAATCGTAAATTTTTCCGCCTGACCCTGGGCAAGGAAGTGCGTCTTAAAAATGCTTATATCATTAAAGGCGAGTCGGTTGTGAAGGATGCCGAAGGTAATATTATACAGATTCATGCCACCTACGATCCATTGAGCCGTAGCGGTAGCGGCACGCCCGAAAGCAAGCGAAAGGTTAAAGGCACCTTGCATTGGGTATCGGTACCTCATGCCCGCGAAGCCGAAGTCAGATTATACGACAGATTGTTTACGGAAGAACAGCCGGACGCTCATCCCGATAAAGATTTCAAAGCGTTCATCAATCCCGATTCGATGAAGGTAGTACGGGCCTTTACGGAGCCCGCTTTGGCCGAAGCCAAACCCGGCGACAGATTCCAGTTTCAACGCTTGGGCTATTTTGTGGCGGACCCGGATTCCCGGCCGGATAAGCCGGTATTTAACCGCACGGTTACATTGCGGGATACATGGGCCAAAATTCAAAAGAAATCAAATAATTAGGCATCTTTTTTGCTATATAGTTAGCGACATTTTTTATGGAGTAAAATAAAAAAAATCAAGTTTGAAAATGATTTTTATGACAAAATGTCGTAGTAACTATGCAAATGATTAGAAATTTTTTCGGTTTATTGTTTATTTTTCTGACATCGGTGCTTACGGCTCAGGTTGAGTTTTATGTCAAAACCGACCGTGATGCCATATCCGCCGACGAACGCTTGCGGGTGGATTTTGTATTAAACCAAAAGGAAGATGATTTTATTCCGCCCGCATTCAAGGATTTTTATGTAGTGATGGGGCCCAGTGTGTCTCAAAGTTATCAATGGATAAACGGCCGGGAATCTTTTTCCAAGACTTATACTTATATTGTGCAACCTAAACGTAAGGGAATTCTGACTATTGAGCCGGCACGGGTCATTGTTAATGGAAAAACTTATCAAACTGAACCCTTGAAAATTCAAGTGGATAAATCCAATGCAAAAATAATGGGGAAGGATCGTGAAAACGAAGAAAAAGAGACCCTTCAGACGGCGCCGAAGAAAGATATTTTTTTGCAAGTGGAACTCACCAAATCGAATCCATATGCCGGAGAACCCATAGGGGTGGTTTACAGATTATATCTCAAGGCCGGTACTCCCGTTATGGATTTGCAATTAACCGAAATTCCGGATTTCGAAGGTTTTTGGGCCGAAAGGTTGGATCAAGGAAAGGCCGTTTCTTCAACACAAAAAGTTATTAACGGGATTCCTTACGAAGTGCATACCATTTACAAAGCCATGTTGATTCCTCAAAAAACAGGCGTATTGAAGATTAAACCTCTTAAATTGGAAGTTGTCACTTTCGGTTATGAAGAGAAGATGTTCGGGCCCTTTGTAATTCAAGAAAGGGTTCCGAAAAAAATGAATCTATCAAGCGGGTCGAAGATTATTCGTGTAAAAGAATTACCCCAAACGGATAAGCCGGCTGAATTTTCGGGTGCAGTAGGAAAATTCGATTTCGATTTGTTCCTCGAAAAAGATAGTGTACGTACCGGCGAACCGGTTATTTTGAAATTAAAATTGACCGGTAAAGGCAATACCAATTTAATAGAATTGCCCGATATTCATTTACCGCCCGATATTGAAGTTTATGAGCCGGAAATAAAACGAAACATAAAAACCACCTTAACGGGCTATAGCGGAACCGTGGAAAAAATTTATACGCTTATTCCTCAAAAAGGAGGAAAATATATCATTCCGCCGGTGAAGTTTTCCTATTTTGATCCATCCCTTAAGAAATACGTGAATATTCAAACCCAAGAGAAAATCCTTAATGTGTACGGTAATAATTTGTCTTCGGGTGCCGCGATTTCCAAAACGGGACACGGATCGAAATTGTTGCCGCTTTCCACTTCTTCGCATTGGAAAAATATTGAAAAACATCCTTTTTTCGGTTCTTCCTGGTTCTATCGGTTACATTACTTCATTTTGATGATTTTGATTGTGGGTTTGGGATACAAATATATATTGGAAAAACGTTTGAAAAATCCCGTTGTTTTAAGGGAGAAACAAACCAAACAAACTTTGAAAAAATTGCTTGAAACGGCTTCCGGTCAAACCGGAAACAAAGAAAGTTTTTACGGTACATTGGAAAAAATTCTGACCACTTATTTTAAAAACAAATTGAACCTAAAACCCGTTGATTTAACTCACGACCGTATTATTAAAGAATTGTATAATCGGCAGGTAGATTCGAAAATTATTGACGAGTTAAGAGATTTTTGGAAAAAAATCCAAAGTGTACGCTATACGCCGGTCGAATCGGGAGATATGCAATCCGATCTGCAAAAAATTAAAAATATGCTTGAACGCTTGGACAAAATTTTGAAATAATGAAGAAAATTCGATTCTCCATATTCATACTGTTTATAATTCAAATGGCATTCGCTCAAATGCAATCGGCCGATAGTTTGTTCCGTCATGCCAATGAATTATATAAACAGGGAAATTATGCGGCGGCGGAAGATACCTATCGAAAAATTGCCGAAAGCGGTTATCATTCGGCCGAATTATATTATAATTTGGGCAATACGGCTTATAAACAAAATCGATTAATCGATGCGGTTTATTATTTCGAAAAAGCATTAAAACTTAATCCTAATTTCGGAGCGGCGAAAGATAATCTGACTTTTGTAAGACGGGGATTGCAAAGCGGTACGGAAAAATTGCCGGAAGTTTTTTATAAGAAAATATGGAAAAAATTTGTGCGGCTGTTCAGTTCCGATACTTGGGCGGTGTTGAGTTTAATTGTTTTGTTTCTTATAGCCGGATTTATTTTATTGTTTGTATTTTCATCTTCGCCAAAATATAAGAAAATAGCGTTTTACACCCTTCCGGCATTACTTTTTTTGTGGTTTGTTTTCTTGTTTTCCGCCTATTCGGCCTATCAAAATGAAAATAAAAAATACGGAATAATTATTCAAAAACAAGTAGAATTGTTTAATGAACCTACTTTGGACTCAAAAGTCGAGAATAAAGGAGTAGGCGGCGAAAAAGTCGAACTTCTCGAAGAAGATGAATTCTGGTCTAAAGTAAAATTTCCCGACGGAAAAACTTACTGGATAACCCGGGATTCATATAAAAAATTATAAAAAAACTTCTTTTAATGATATAGGTCACAAAACCTATTTCTTTTTCTTGTTATTTTACTTGAAAAAATGGGTTCATGGCGATAATTCAACCCTTTAAGGCCGTTCGTCCCGTCAGGAATAAGGTATGTATTGTACCTTCTTTTTCTTTTGAAACTTATAGTTTGAATGAAGTAAATAGAATTATAAAAACCAATCCTTATTCTTATTTAAATATTATAGGCAGCAGTTATATAAGAAGTCTTCCCAAAAGCAAACGTTTTAAGGCCATTCGAAAGCAGTATGATAAATTCAAGAAAAAGGAAATTTTAATTCAAGATATTTTCCCTTTTCTTTACGTTATGCGAATAATCGATACGCTGGGCAATCAATTCGTGGGTATTGTAGGACTTACATCAATCGAGGAATATAAGAAAGGTAATATTCTAAAGCACGAACAGACCTTGAAGCCACGTGTAAAGGCATTTTCGGAATATTTGAAAAAAGTCCGGATTCAATCCGAGCCGGTTATGCTGACCTATGCCGCCGAACCCGTTATTAACCGGATTGTAAATAAATATTTGGATCAAGTACCCGAATATGAATTCTCCATGACCGACGGAACCGTTTTCGAGGTATGGATGATTTCCGATTTCGATGATATTAAAACCCTTCAAAATGAATTCTCCACTATTGACAAACTTTATATTGCCGATGGTCATCATAGATTGGAAAGCACCTTGATGATGCAAGAAGAAATGAAAATAAATAATCCGTATCACACAGGAAACGAAGCATATAATTTTCTTTTGACCTATTTTATTCCATTCGACCAATTGAAAATTTATCCCTTTCACAGAGGATTGGTCAATTTAAACGGGTTGAGCAAGGAAAGTTTTATGAAACGGCTATCGGAAAAATTTCATATGGAAAAGATTTCCAATTATAAAGATCCCGAACCGCATGAATACATTTTATATATAGACGGTGAATATTACCGATTGAAAATACCCGATGAAAGGTTGAAGAGCGGAAAAACCGATGTGGAGATTTTGAACGATGAAGTAATTGTGGATATTCTTAAAATAAAAGATCCGCGAAATAATAAAATTCTACGCTATCATCAGGGAAAATTAGGTTTAAAATGCGTTATGCGCGACGTGAAACGCAAGGACTGTCGCGGAATATTTTTCTTGCATCCGCTTACTTTTAGCGAAATTAAAAATGTAGCCGATGCAGGCAAAACCTTGCCACCGAAAAGTACTTATATCGATCCGAAGTTATTGACCGGTTTATTTGTTTATGAATTTTGATTATGAGTAAAATTTGCGAAAAATTGGAATTTTACAAAAAATTTTTGCCTGCCGAAGGAATTTTAGTAGCGGTATCCAAAACCAAACCGGTTGAAATTATATACCAAGCATATCATTGCGGACACAGAGATTTCGGAGAAAACAAAGTACAAGAATTGCGCGACAAGCAACCCGTATTGCCCGATGACATTCATTGGCATATGATAGGTCATTTGCAAAGGAATAAAGTGAAGTATATTGCGCCCTTTATTTGGTTGATTCATAGTGTGGATAATGAAAAATTATTACGAGAAATTGACAAACATGCCCGAAAACACCGCCGCATTATTCCTTTTCTTTTTCAAATCAAAATTGCAAGTGAAGAGACCAAATTCGGTTTGACCGAACCGGATTATCGCCAATTGCTCGCAAAATATAAACAGGGAGAATTTCCCCATACCAAACTGAAAGGGTTAATGGGTATGGCCACCAATACGAATAATACCGCCCAAGTCGATGCGGAATTTGCTTATTTAAAATCTCTTTTCGATGAATTAAAGACCGAAATTTCTTCCGCGGAATATCTCTCCATGGGAATGACACATGATTTTGAAATCGCTTTGAAAAACGGAGCCAATATCATTCGAATAGGAAGCGGGATTTTCGGTGCGAGAAATTAATTGGCATTCGTGATTTATGCAGAATGTTATAATGATTGATTTATTGTTTTTATGACAAATGGCAATCTTGGGTTAAGATATTTTTCCCTATATTCATTGAATTTAAAAAAAAATCGATTATGGAAGCACGAAAAAGAGTTTATGTGTTTACGAAAGAGCGGGTGGACGGTAATGCCGGCATGCGAAATCTTTTAGGCGGAAAAGGAGCCAATTTGGCCGAAATGCGCCGGATAGGAATTCCCGTACCTCCCGGATTTACCATTACAACCGATGTGAGCACGGAATACGATAAAGTAGGCAAAGAAAAAATAATTCAATTGCTCAAACCCGAAGTGGAAGAAGCCATCCGGATGATAGAACGGGAAATGGGAGCCAAATTCGGTGACCCGGAAAATCCTTTATTATTATCGGTTCGCTCAGGCGCGCGCGTATCCATGCCGGGTATGATGGATACGGTGTTGAATTTGGGATTAAATGACAAAACCGTAGAAGGTTTGGCCCGGAAAACCGGAAATGAACGCTTTGCGTGGGATTCTTATCGGCGCTTTGTGCAAATGTTTGGCGACGTGGTCTTGGGTATGAAGCCCGAATCGAAGGAAGATATCGATCCTTTTGAGGCCATCATGGACGAACTCAAAGAAAAGAAAGGTTATAAGTCCGATACGGATATGACCACCGAAGATTTGAAATATTTGGTATCGGAATTCAAAAAAGCGATTAAAAAACAAACGGGAAAAGATTTTCCGGAAGATCCATGGGAACAATTATGGGAAGCCATTTTGGCCGTGTTCAGAAGTTGGAATAACGAACGCGCAAGAACCTATCGCGAATTAAACAAAATACCTCATGATTGGGGAACGGCGGTGAATGTGCAAGCCATGGTGTTCGGAAATATGGGTGACAATTCGGCTACGGGGGTGGCCTTTACGCGTGATGCGGCCACCGGCGAAAAGATTTTTAACGGAGAATATTTGGTTAATGCACAAGGCGAAGACGTGGTGGCCGGTGTGCGTACACCCCAACAAATCACTTTGGAAGGTTCGCGTCGATGGGCCAAATTACAAGGAATTTCCGAAGAAGAACGAAAAAGACGATATCCTTCACTCGAAGAGGTAATGCCCGAAGTATATCGAGAACTGTTTGATATTCAAAAGAAATTGGAACAACATTACCGCGATATGCAAGATTTGGAATTTACCATTCAAGAAGGAAAATTATGGATTTTACAAACCCGAAACGGTAAGCGAACAGGTATGGCGATGGTAAAAATCGCTATGGATATGTTGGAAGAAGGCCTTATTTCCGAAGAAGAAGCATTGATGCGGGTAAATCCGGAAAAATTGGATGAATTATTGCATCCGGTTTTCAATAAAGAAAAAGCCAAAAACGTAAAATTAATCACCAAGGGCTTGCCGGCATCGCCGGGAGCGGCCACAGGAAAAATAGTCTTTTTTGCCGACGAAGCCGAAGAATTAGCTGCTAAAGGCGAAGATGTTATTTTGGTTCGGTTGGAAACCTCGCCCGAGGATTTGGCCGGAATGCATGCCGCCAAAGGTATTTTAACCGCACGGGGCGGTATGACTTCGCATGCCGCTGTGGTGGCGCGCGGAATGGGTAAGACATGTGTGGCCGGTGCGGGAGAATTGGAAGTCGATTACAAAAACCGCCAAATCAAAGTAGGTGATTTGATACTAAAAGAAGGCGAATGGATTTCGTTGGACGGATCGACGGGCGAAGTTTTTTTGGGAAAAATAGAAACGGTTGATCCCGAATTAACCGACGCATTTGCCAAATTGATGGAATTGGCCGACAAGCATGCCAAATTATATGTGCGCACCAATGCCGATACGCCACATGATGCCCAAGTAGCCCGAAATTTCGGAGCCAAGGGAATCGGTTTGTGCCGAACCGAACATATGTTTTTCGAAGGCGATAAAATTATTGCCATGCGTGAGATGATTTTGGCCGATGACGAAGCAGGGCGGCGTAAGGCATTGGATAAACTCCTCCCTATGCAACGAACGGATTTCGAAGGAATATTTGAAGCCATGCAAGGATTTCCCGTAACCGTGCGTTTGTTGGATCCGCCTTTGCATGAGTTTATTCCGCATGATGAGGAAGGCCAACGGGAAATGGCGGAAGTGATGGGTGTTTCGGTAGAAAAAATCAAACATAAAGTGGAAGAGTTGTCCGAGTTTAATCCGATGTTAGGTCATCGTGGATGTCGATTGGGAAATACCTATCCGGAAATTACCGAGATGCAAACACGTGCCATTATCGAAGCGGCTTTGAACTTGAAAAAACGTGGCATCAAGGCCGTGCCCGAAATTATGGTGCCTTTGGTAAGTATGAAATCCGAAATGGAAATGCAAAAAGAAATTATCAAACGTACTGCGGAAAAAGTTTTTGAAGAATTCGGCGATCGTATCGATTATAAAATCGGTACCATGATAGAAATTCCACGGGCTGCACTAACCGCCGATATGATAGCCGAACCCGCCGAGTTTTTCTCCTTCGGAACCAATGACTTGACTCAAATGACATTCGGATTTTCGCGGGACGATGCCGGTAAATTCTTAAAAATTTATAAGGAAAAAGGATTGATGAAGGAAGATCCGTTTGCACATATCGATGAAGAAGGCGTTGGCCAATTGGTACACACGGCGGTAAAAAAAGGAAGGGAAAGACGACCCGATATTTCTTTGGGTATTTGTGGCGAACATGGTGGCGATCCGCAATCCATCGATTTTTTCCATCGCGCCGATTTGCATTATGTGAGTTGTTCGCCTTTCCGGGTACCTATCGCCCGTTTGGCAGCTGCGCAGGCAAATATTAGAAACAAAAATTAAATTTTTAATTGAAATCTTTAACCGGCCGGCCTTCTCATTGGAGTGAGGCCGGTTTTTTTTAAGGAGGAATAATGTATTTTATTAAACCGCGGCCTCCGCTTCAACCGGATTAAATACGGCGGTCATTTTTTAATAGCCCGATTTTTTATAATTTGTAAAAAAATATTTTCATGAATAATGATTTGGAACGACCGGACATTAAAGTCGGTGTCTTGGGCAATGGTAGTTGGGCGACGGCTTTGGTAAAAATGCTTACCGAAAATATGGATGAGGTAGGGTGGTATATTCGTACGGCTTACACCTTGGAATACATTAAAATACATAAGCATAATCCCAAATATATTCAGCAAATCGAATTTGATACGGAAAAACTGAAATTAAGTAATGACATTAATGAAATTGTCGAGTATGCCGATTATTTGATAGTGGCTATTCCTTCGGCATATCTCAAAGCCGAGTTGGACAAAATAAAGGTTCCGCTCAAAAAAAAGGTCATTTTTTCGGCCGTGAAAGGGATTATTCCGGAAAACTTGATGATTTTAGGAGAATATCTTATCTCCGAATACGGTTTGACCAAAAAAGAATTGGGCGTAATAGCCGGACCGTGTCATGCGGAAGAAGTGGCTATGGAGCGCTTGTCGTATTTGACTGTGGCTTCGGGAAAGAAAAGTCATGCCATTCATATGTCCGAGATGTTGCGTTCGCATTATATCAATACTACTTACAGCAAAGATATTCATGGAATCGAATGGGCTGCAGTTCTAAAAAATATTTATGCTATTGCGGCAGGTGTGGCACACGGATTGGGTTATGGCGATAACTTTCAGGCGGTATTGGTGTCAAATGCCATTCGTGAGATGAAAAAATTTATTAAGAAAAATGTAGATAAGAAAAAGCGAAATATCATGCGGTCGGCCTACTTGGGTGATTTATTGGTAACGGCATATTCCACATTTAGTCGCAACCGGATGTTCGGAAATATGATAGGGAAGGGATATACGGTAAAATCCGCCATGATGGAAATGACCATGGTCTCGGAGGGTTACTATGCCACCAAGAGTGCCTATTTAATCAATCAAGAACGCGGTCAGGCCAAAATCCCCATTATTGATGCCATGTACAGAATTCTTTATGAAAAACAACCGGCCAAAATGGTTATGGAACGCTTGACGGATGAATTGGATTAATTCATTGGGCCAAATATATTAACACCGAGATAAATTATTGTCTCCTACCGCCATATTTTTGAATTTAAAAGTTTATAAATCGTAAAATTCGTATTATTCCATTGGTAGAATGACAGTGGATTTTTTTGTCGGGTCACATAGCATGATTTATTATTTATGCATAAAGAAATCCTTAGAAAGCGCTTGATGGAGTTCTCGTGGTAAAGTATTATCTTTGAAAGGAAAACCTTTTAAGCCAAGAAAATATGAAAAACCTGAAGAAGACTATGAAATTTCTACTTGTATTGATTATTTTACTTTTAATTTTTGTGTTGTTTAAATATCCGTATTTAATCAAAGGGGTTGAAAAAATTTACTTAAAAGGACATAATACGTCATACATAAGTGATTTTGTGGAATATCCCAAAAGGTTGATAGCCAATGGCAAAATACAAGAATGGCCGCTTCATCGCAAGTATAATTCGGCTAGCGAGAGCGAGCGGTTAAAATCCATTAACGACCAATATGGTACGGCAGCATTTTTGGTCATAAAAGACGATAGTATTTTATTTGAAAAATATTATAACGGTTATACGAAAGATAGTCTTTCCAATTCGTTTTCCATGGCCAAGAGTATTATTATGAGCATGTTGTTTAAGGCCATTCAAGACGGTTATATCAAAAGCTTGGACGATAAACTGACGGATTATATTCCTGAATTTAAAGGCAAATATGCCAAGGATGTAACCTTGCGTCATCTATCCGGTATGGCTAGCGGAAGTAATTGGGTGGAAAGTTATTATAATCCTTTTAATATCACGGCGGAGTCGTATTTTACGGATGATTTGAATAAAATGATATTGGAAAAAGTCCGGTTTGATAATCCGCCTGGAAAAAAATGGTATTATTCGAGCGGTGATACGCAAATTTTAGGAATGGTTCTGGCTAAGGCCACCGGAAAAACATTATCCGATTACCTTTCGGAAAGTTTTTGGAAACCTTTGGGTATGCGCAAACATGCTTGGTGGAATTTGGACCGGGAAAACGGCATGGAAAAAGCATTTTGTTGTATCAATTCCAATGCGAGAGATTTTGCACGCTTCGGTAAATTATATTTACATCAAGGAAATTGGAACGGTAAGCAAATTATTGATTCGACTTTTGTGCAACAGGCCACCACGGCTTATTTAAAGGATATGCCACTTTACGGGTTGCAATGGTGGATTTTCGATCATAAGGGTACGAAAGGATATATGATGCGAGGCCACAAAGGACAATATGTAATGGTGGTGCCCGACGAAAAAACCATCGTGGTGCGTTTGGGCGAAATCAAACCGAAAAGTCCTATGGGAACTTATTCCGATGATATTTTTGTCTATTTGGAGGAAGGACTTCATATAGCAAGGTCCGTTAAATAAAATGGAATTTGAAATTCGTTGAAACATTCGGTAATCCGGGGAAGGGTGGACTAATTCACCGCCTGTTCGAAGGAGATAATGCCGGCGTATTAAGAATTTTACAAGACGAATACGCCGGACGAATTCGTTTTGTTTATATCGACCCGCCCTATAATACCGGGCGGATGCAATATCGCAGTTTTAATGACCGTTTTTGGGATTATTATTCTCGCGACCGCCATGGTAAATGGTTGGTTTTTATGCGCGAACGGCTTGAGTTGCTATACCCTTTATTGACGGATGATGCATCGGTTTTTATTTCCATCGACGATGCCGAGATGCCGAATTTGATTTTATTGCTTCGCCAAATTTTCGGCAAGGATAATACCGATGTAATGATATGGGACAAATTACCGCCGGGAGGTTCGGCCGGTCAAGGGAAGATGAAACGGGTCAAGCGTTTCAGAAATGAACATGAATATATCGCGGTTGCATTTAAAAACAAATCGAAGGTGCGATTTAATAAAATTCGACGCCTTATTCCGACGCAAAAATCATATGGCAATCCCGACCGGGACCCCCGCGGCGCGTGGATTAGTGCGGAATTGTGCAAATCAGCCAAAAAATCGCTGCCCGGCCGGAAAAATTATTATACCATAACTACGCCGGGGGGCAGAAAAATTACGCGCCAATGGCACGTGAGCCGCGAAGAATTTGATAAATTGGATCAAGACGGCAGAATTTGGTGGGGAAACGGCAGAATTATACCCCGATTAAAGAAATTTGTTAGCGAGCCCTATCCAATGACGCCCGGATCGGTCATCAGAAATATTTCGCAAACGGAAGGTGTCAAGGATTTGAAGAAATATGTAGAAGGCGATGTTTTTTATCATCCCAAGCCGGTTCGTTTGATTAAATATTTACTGGAAATGGCTACTCGTCCGGGTGATTTGGTATTGGATTTTTTTGCCGGCACGGGATCTACGGGTCATGCGGTGATGGAATTTAATGCCGAACAAAATTCCGGTTTGCAATGTTTGCTGGTATCGAATAATGAAAATAACAGCTTGGAGGAGATTCTCATTCCTCGATTAAAAAATTTTATTGCTCTTAATAAAATAAATGCCGCTTGGGAAGTGTGGCGGATATAAAATAAAAGGAATTTATGCGAAAAATCCTGCCCGTTTGAAGAAAAATCCGGGCAGGAAATTTATGGAGACAAGAATTGCTTCATATAAAATCTATTCGATTTTTGATTCAATTGAATTTTCTCTTCCATATTCCATTTGGGAAAGTATGTATATTTTCTAACGCTAAATTACAGGCATCACGGGGGCTTTCCAAATATGATTAAATAAAACGTAAATTTGATTTCCTGAAAAGGTTTAATAAATAAACAAGCCCTTTATTCGTCATTAAATAAAGGGCTTGCGTAGGGGTTAAATAAAATCCGCAAATGGATTTAGAATCTGCCGTGTTTATGTTCGTCTTGCCATTTTTTCAGTTCTTCCCATTTACCTTCGGCAGCTAATTTTGCTTGGAAAGGCCAACTTTCGGGATTGTGCACCTTGTAAGCGGGACCACCTTGGTCCAATATTCTTTGAATGACGCTTACATCGGTATTGGCCAATTGAGCGAAGGTATAAATGCCCGCATCATATAGCATTTGCTGTATTTTAGGGCCTATTCCTTCAATTTTTTTCAATTCGTCTTTTTGCGTAGGTGCCGCCGTCGGGGTATCTCCTACAATTCCGAGTGCACTACTTTGTTTTTGACGTTTCAAACATCCGTCCAAATCCTGTTTGAGTTTCATGTTTTCATTTTCAAACATCTTGAGTTTATTCTCAAGCAATTCGTACTGATGTTTGAGTTCGTAATATTTATCTTCCCATTCTTTTCCGGCATTTCCTTTTCCAAGGAGATAGCGTAATAAGTAGCCCAAAAGAAAAGCTACCAAGAGCATTAAAATAATTTCGAATGTGGCGGTTTCTTTACCGTAAGATTCTGCTGTGGAAAAAAGTCCGCATACTAAAATATTCATAATCTTAATTTTTTTTGTTTATCGTATTATTTTGATTTCTACACGTCTGTTTTGTTTTCTTCCTTCGGGTGTTGAATTGTCTGCAATGGGATTTTCTTCTCCACCCGATTTAATAATGATTCGATTTTTATCGACTCCTTTTTTAATTAATAAATTTGCGATACGTTTGGCCCGTTGAAGTCCCAACCATTTGTTGGATTGCGGGCTTCCGATGTTATCCGTATAACCTGTAATTTCAACTTTCAAATCCGGATTCTCTTTGAGTTTTATAACCAGTTCGTCCAGATATTTTAAAATTTCCGGATTTCGGATTTCTTTATCCGAATTATAGGGGAAATAAATCAATGTTTTACCGGTTTCTTCTTTGACAAAATCATTGTCTGTCAAATAAGTAAAATATCCTTCAAAAGCATTGACAAAATTTAGATTTTCAGGTGGTGAACCTAACAATTTGGCTTGTAATACCATTTTGTCGGCGGGAATTTTGTCGGCCAAAAGATTTTTTAATGCTTCAGCTCGTGCCAAGCCCATGTTTTCGAAGCCCTCGGGAGCGGGTTCCCCGGCATAGTAGGGACCTGTAATTTGGATTTTTTTTCCTTCTTTTATTTTTTCAAGAAGTGATGCAACGAATTTGTTCCATTCGAGGGAGTCTTTAATTTGAGGGATGGCTGCAGACATCTCGTATGAAACGAGTTCGCGTTCAACCGTGACGGTTTCTATTTCCGGCTCCGGTTGAGATGATGTTTCGGGTTGAACAACCGCTTTTGCCTTGGCATTTTCGTGGCAGAAGCCCTTTATTTGGCAAACGTACCAATAAGTGCTTCCAGCACTCCAAAGCAGAAAAGCGATGATCACCGCGAGAGGTTTCATTCTCATACTATAATAATTTTAAATGTAATTTTGTTTGATTGCATAAATATATAAAAAAATATTAAATGAATGAATTTTATTTGCTGTTAAATCTCAGGAGTTTGAAATATTATGACGAAAACATGCGTAAAATGATTAATTTTTTTGTTAGATTTGCGAATAAACTATTAAAAATTTACTTATGGGAATGCTCAAAGAATTTAAGGAATTTGCAATGCAAGGCAATTTAATTGACATTGCAGTGGGTTTCGTAATGGGTGCCGCTTTTAAAGAAGTGGTTACCGCATTTACGGGAGGTATCGTATCTCCGCTTATCGGTTTAATATTCAACACGGATATGAAATCTTGGAAATATCTGTTGAAAGAAGTAACCGATGCGGAAGGAAAAATCCAAAAAATCTATTTGGAATACGGAACTTTCCTGACGGCCTTACTGGACTTCATAATCATTGCCTTCGTGATGTTCTTAATGGTAAAAGGAATTAATGAATTGAAGAAAAGACAAAAAGAACAAGAAGCAGCCGCTCCGCCGGAACCTTCCACCGAAGAAAAATTGCTCACCGAAATTCGTGATTTGTTGAAAAAATAAATCCCGAATAACGGAGAAGAAAAAAACCGCTTCAATTTGAAGCGGTTTTTTTATGACTATTTAATTCCGGTATTATAAATTAATGGAATAATCTTTAGGATATTTGACTTCGAAATAGATTTTCATAGTGGAAGTTTCGCCGGGATTAAGATTCAGATGCCAGGTAACGATTCCGTTTTTGTCCTTGTTTCCTTCGGGTGAAATACGTACATTTTTTACTTCGATTTTTTCGTCTTGCGAGATGGGAACGCGGTCTTTTACTTCGATTTGTACGGGAATCCTTTTGTTGTTTTTAATCGTTATAGTGTATTCGCGTTTAACCAGCACTTTATTTCCGAAAGTTTGATAATCTTTGAAGTTTTGGGTTTGTTTCCGTTTGACGGTTATTTCCGAATCATTGCCGAAAGCCAATAAAAGTTCATCCTTTTCCGTATGCGGATTGATGTAGGTTTCGCCCGTATATCGGTCTTGATAATAGAGGCGTGCTTTGCCCGGAACCAATCTGTGTGGCGATAAGTTTTTGACTTTTACCATGAGAAATGCCGTTTGGTTTTGATAAGGCACGGCATAATATTTATACTCGCCGGGTGTGGTAAATTGTTTTAATTGCACCAATACGGGTTCGCTACCCGAAAGGATATCATAGCGGCTTTTGAGTGTATATTGTACATCCAAGTCGCTTTCCGTAATGATATTTTCTTCGGCGGCTATTTCCACCACTTCTTCGGCTGCATCCATATTCGCCTCGACTCGGACATTGAGAGGTTGTATTTTGGACTTCGGCGCGTAAGATGCGGGTTTGTAAGGATAAAGATACCACGGGTTGGGTTGAGGAATTTGTAAATGAAATTGCGGTCGTAATGTAGATAAGGTTACCGGAATATTATACCAATCGATACCTGTATTTTGTTTGACTTCGGCTTGGAATTGCCAATTCAAATCTTTGCCCGCCCCCTCTGAACGTATATTATAGGAGGGTTGCCAGCCCGCTCTGCGAGTCAAATATTCCAAGTAAAATTTGAAATTTTGAGATGCAGGTACCGACAGGGTTACCACCATATCTTTGGCCTTTCGTTTGGCACGTCCTTGTAATTCCTTGATTTGTTTTTGGAGTTTGTCCCGTTTTTCTTGAAGTGGTTCGAGTTTTAAATTGATTTCAAAAATTTGTTTTTGAATGTCATTAAAACGTTTTTTGTAGTAATCGACAAATTGTTGCACCAGCCCTAAACTGGGTTTTTCCAATTTGCTATTGACTTTTAGAATTTCCAATTCATGCTTAAGCCCGATCTGTTGTGCTTCAAGCGCAGTTACTTTGCGCGCCACCGCTTCCCATTCTTTTTTCAATTCTCTGATTTTGGCATTATCGCGCTTATTAACCAAAAAATTGTTTCGGTAAGAAATATTTACAATGGATGCTTTACCAACGCCTTTTAAGACCATGCTTTCGGGAATGAGGTACGGGCTTAGTCCTTTGAAAACCAATACGGTATTGCCTTTAGGAAGCGAAACGTCGGCCGAATAGGAAAGTTTGGCCGTATTCAAATACACCGTCGCAGAATGCAGTTCGGGTGTGATTTCGATTTCTTGGGCAAAGAGGATGCCTGACAGAAGGAAGAAGAAAAAACTTAGATATTTCATCGGATTTTATTTAGTTTCAAGTAAAGTTAGCAATTATTATTCCAATTCGCCCTGTCAAATGTGCACATCTTCTTGTAAAATGATATTTTTCTTTATCATTTCATAATGTTTAAGTTCGTTATAGAGCAAGGTATAGACATAATCTTTCAATTCGGTCAAATCATCTTTTGTAAGATGCGCCGTTTCGATGGGAGGGAGGATTTTATAATGTAATTTTCCGGGACTTCCTTTAAAAAAATCGTAAGGAAGGCGTTTTTTATTATCGAAAAAAACCAAGGGCAGAATAGGCAGGCGATGTTCAATGGCCATGCGAAATGCACCGTTTTTAAAAGGTGCCAGTACAATGGAAGGGTCGGGCACGCCGCCTTCGGGAAAGATGGCAATACTGATACCTTTTTTTATAAAACGTTCCACTTGGTTATATACTTCTTTCCGGCTTTTTAACGAACTGCGATCAACGAGTACATTTGTTTTTTTGTAAAAATATCCGAAAATGGGATATTGCGCCAATTCCTTTTTCCCTACAAAAGTGATAGGAATTTTAAGAACCGCCAACATAAAAGGTATGTCAATCATGGAAGTATGATTG
Organism: Flavobacteriales bacterium; assembly: GCA_027067965.1. Classification (GTDB taxonomy): domain Bacteria; phylum Bacteroidota; class Bacteroidia; order Flavobacteriales; family Flavobacteriaceae; genus JAADED01. Next base: position 597,889 of record JAMOUV010000010.1, read on the forward strand.
GCCACTACGATATATTGACGAGACGGGTCGTAAGAAGAGGACGAGGGTAATTTTACCGGCCGGAATCCCATCATAAAAAGAATCCATTTGGCCCAAAAACGTTCCAATTTCCAAAAGAGTTTGATATTATCGAAGGCGATGATTATAAGTAAGACGGGCGAAAGTATAATAATGGGAATATATACAATGATTAAGCCGTATAATTTCCATAAAGCCACGAGTAAAGAAGTAAAAAACAAACGTATTTTTCCAATCATCGGCAAAAGTCCTATTTTTGCAACCAAAAATAAACAATTTTTATGGCACGCGTTCTAACGGGCATTCAAAGTACCGGTCGTCCGCATTTGGGCAATATTCTCGGCGCCATCATGCCGGCATTGGAAAAAGCAAAAGACCCGGCAAACGAGACTTATCTTTTTATTGCCGATTTGCATTCGCTCACTCAAATCAAGGATCCGGAACAATTGCATAACAATACCATGCAAACGGCCGCCGTGTGGTTGGCTTTCGGCTTGGATCCGGAGAAAGTATTTTTTTATCGCCAATCCGATGTGCCTCAGGTGACGGAATTGGCCTGGTATTTATCCACTTTTTTTCCGTATCAGCGGTTGACTTTGGCGCATTCTTTTAAGGATAAAGCCGATCGGTTGGAAGATGTAAACGTAGGTTTATTTACGTATCCGATGCTTATGGCGGCGGATATTTTGTTGTATGATGCCGATATTGTTCCCGTGGGCAAAGACCAAAAACAGCATTTGGAAATGACCCGCGATGTGGCCCAGAAATTCAACCGGATGATGGGCGAAACTTTTGTGATTCCCGAAATAGAATTGCGTGAAAAAACCATGTATGTGCCCGGTACCGACGGTCAAAAAATGAGTAAATCGCGGGATAATATCATCGATGTGTTTTTGCCCGAAAAGAAATTACGAAAACAAATTATGCGTATTGTAACCGACAGCACGCCTTTGGAAGAACCGAAAAATCCGGAGACCTGTACGGTGTTTAAATTATATTCCCTTTTGGCCGATGAAAAACAAACCGAAAAGATGCGTCAAAATTATTTGAGCGGAAACTACGGTTACGGTCATGCCAAACAAGCCCTTTATGAACTGATTTTGGAAAAATTTGCCGAGCCACGTAAAAAATTCGATGAATTGATTCGGCATCCCGACCGAATCGAACAAATCCTTACGGAAGGAGCGGCAAAGGCATCGGTGAAGGCCGATGAAGTATTAAATCGTGTTCGCTCCAAATTCAAATTTACGCGAAAATAACCATGCTTGTTGTTACTTACCAACGAAAAAAATGTATCGGGTGCAATTATTGTGTGGAGGCCGCTCCGGAATTATTTCGCATGTCGCGGCGCGACGGTAAAGCCGTATTGCTCAATTCCTCGGAAAAAAAAGGTTTTTTTACACTAAAAACCCGGGAAATGCATTTGGTTTCGCAAGCCGAACAAGCCAAAGAAGTATGTCCGGCCAAAATAATTCATGTAAAACTCGTTTAATAAAGGAAGGTGTTTCGGGTATAGTAAAAAAGCACATAGTGTGAAGGAAGATATATTGCCGTTTTGAACGGAGTATCTCCATTTCCATAAAGTTTCAATAGTTTTGTATAAAAATAGGGACTTTGTATTGCTCGATTGTATATCATCCGGTAAATCATCATTTTCGTATTGAATATCTTATCCTCTTCGGGCTCATTTGGATGATTTATATGCTTATGAAAAGCATGCGCCCTGCGGAATTTTCCGAAATAAACAGGAGACCTTACATCTATTTCAGAATGTATTCAGGAAGAGCCGGCCGATACTTCGAAGATTTTAAAATATTGGGTAATCTGGCTTCAATGATATTAAGTTTTATGGTATTAACCTATTTGCTGGGTGGCGATAAGCAAATCTATCATTACATCATAGCAGGCCTCTTCCTGACGGGATTGTATATTTTGATTGCGATGAAAGTTTTTTCGCGTTGGAAACCGCAATTTACCCAAATTAATTTCCTTAAGTGGATTTATTCGCATTATTTTTCGTTCATATTATCCTTTCTATTATTTGTTATTTGGTTTGTGCCGATAGCCAAGAACATAAAAATTATTTTCGTATCGGTAATTGTTTTGCTGTTTTATTTTCTTTATTTAAAGGTGGTGTACAAAATCTCCAAAGAACAAGGTTTAAAAATTTTTCATATTATTTTGTATCTTTGCATGACCGAAATTTTACCTGTTTCGGTGTTAATATTTATATTAAGTAATCTGGTATGAGCAAGAATGAAAAACCGGTTTTAAAGAAAGTAAAAAGCATTTTAGTTTCTCAACCGGAACCCCAAAATGAAAAATCACCTTACTTTAATCTGAGCAAAAAATTAAAAGTCAAAGTTGATTTTCGTCCTTTTATACATGTAGAGGGAGCGAGTGTAAAGGAAGTCCGCAGACAGAAAATCGACTTGTCGGAATACAATTCCATTATATTTACCAGCAGGACCGCTATTGATCACTATTTTCGTATTGCCGAAGAAATGAGGTATAACATTCCCAATACCCATCGTTATTTCTGTACTTCGGAAGCAATAGCCAAATATCTTCAAAAATATATTGTTTATCGAAAAAGACGAATCCTTTTCGGTGACGGAACGATAAAGGGATTGGAAGAAATCATAAAAAAACACCCGGATGGTAAATTTTTATTGCCATCGAGTGATAAATTAAAGCCGGAATTGCCGGAATTGCTCAATAAATTGAAAATAAATTGGAAATCGGGTATGTTTTTCAGAACAGTGATCAGCGACCTTTCCGATTTGGCCGATGTGTATTATGATGTTTTGGTTTTTTTCAGTCCTTCGGGCATCGAAAGTTTATTCCATAATTTTCCCGATTTTAAACAAAACGATACACGTATCGCGGTATTTGGTAATAATACTTACCGGGCAGCCATAGAGCGAGGATTGCGGGTAGATATCAAAGCCCCTTCCAAAGAAGCCCCTTCCATGACTATGGCTTTGGAAAAATATATCAAGGAAGCCAACAAAAGAAAGTAAAAATTATTTATAATTCCATTTGACGGGCAAATTCAAACACTTGTTTGAATAAATCTTTTTGATGCCTGTCAAAGATCCGGCCTCTTCGCGCCCATACCGTTTCGGCCGTTTGAAGGGCTTTATCGAACTCATAATCAAAAGTCCCGCTTTTCCCGCCCCAATTGAAGGAATTGACGAATTTGGGAGGAAAATCCGGAATAAAAATGTTGGACGAAACACCTATTACCGTGCCGGTATTGAGCCGGCTGTTAATGGCTGTTTTGGAATAATTTCCCATTACGGTGCCCAAAAACATTTGGCCGGTATTTTCGAATTTTTTTCCGGCAATATGCCACATTTTTATTGAAGAATAATTGTTTTTTAAATTGGAATTGGAAGTGCCGGCACCCAAATTACACCATTCCCCAATCACCGAGTCACCTAAATAACCGTCGTGCGCTTTGTTTGAAAATCCGAAAAACAATACATTTTTAACTTCGCCTCCCATTTTGCAAACCGGACCTACACGCGTACCGTTATATATGCGTGTTCCGGCCTTGATGACGCTTCCCTCCATAATGGCCACCGGACCTTTAATATAAGAATAAGGCATAATTTTTACGGATTTTTCAATATACACGGGGCCTTCCGAAGCGTCGATAAATACGGAATCCACAGACGATTCAGGGGAGATATAAACCGGAAAATCTCCTTCAATTTCAATCCGCTTACCGGCAATTTTCGAATGAGGAAGCCGGAGTAATTCAAAATCCTTTCTAATTTCATTTTCATTCTGCAAAATCAAATCCCACGATCTGGTCAACCGTACAGGAGAATGAGGATAGATTTGCTCTTCGAATGCATGAAGTGCCAATTGCCGGCGGAAAACTTCCGCGGATATGAGTCCCGCCGTTTTGCATGCCAACCAATTGCCCTCTTTATCGGTGAGACATTCGTTTCCCTTTAATTGTTTAATGGAAGATACCAACGTGGAGTCCGGCAAGAGCGAAGAACGGATAAAAAGATTTGAAACACAGCTGCGCTCATTATTTTTTAAGTAATAGACCGCCGAAGTACAAGAAGAAAGTCTTAAATACCTCTCCCATTTTAATTTAATTTTAATAATTCCGACCGGAATGTTAGATATTTCTATGAAGTATGTTAAAGGTAACAAATTTTTCCAGTCCGATTCTATATCAATTAGAACAAAATTTGTTTTCATGATAAAATTTTTCATTACAAAAGTATGTTTTTTTCATATCTTTGGGAAAAATTAAATAAGTATGTGTGGAATCGTAGGTTATACAGGAAAAGAACAAGCATACCCTATATTAATTAACGGTTTGAAAAAACTTGAATATCGCGGTTATGACAGTGCGGGGATTGCTTTGGAGCAAGAAAATAAAATTGTGGTTTATAAAACCAAAGGCAAGGTATCCGACTTGGAAGAAATGTTAAAAGGGAAAAATATTTCATCGCATACGGGAATCGCCCATACCCGATGGGCCACCCATGGCGAGCCCAATTCCGTGAATGCACATCCACATCTTTCTGCATCAGGAAAAATTGCCATCGTGCATAACGGTATTATTGAAAATTATGATGTATTAAAAGATACTTTGATTCAAGACGGAATAGCATTAAAAAGCGAAACCGATACCGAAATTTTGGTCAACTTCATAGAAAAGGTAAAAGAAGAAACAGGTAAAAATTTATTCGAAGCCACGCAATTGGCTCTTAAGCGGGTCATCGGGGCTTATGCCATTGTGTTGATGGATATAGATATGCCCGGCACATTGGTAGTGGCGCGTAAGGGAAGTCCGTTGGTGATCGGACTGGGAAGAGACGGCGATTATATAGTGGCATCCGATGCATCGCCCATTATCGAAAAAACAAAGACGGTGTATTATTTGGATGATGACGAAGTGGGTATTCTCATGCCCGGCGAAGAAATGGTGATTACCACGCTGAACAACGAGCGAATCAACCCCAAACTCACCGAATTGGATTTAACGATAGAAGAATTGGAAAAGGGCGGATTCGATTATTTCATGCTCAAAGAAATATACGAACAACCCAAATCCGTTTACGACAGCATGCGAGGTCGCATCAACACCGAGCAAAAAATTATCCGCTTGGGCGGTATAGAACCCTATGAAAATCATATCCTCGAATCCGACAGGATGATTATCGTGGGTTGCGGCACATCGTGGCATGCCGGATTGGTGGGAGAATATCTGATTGAGGAATTGGCCCGCATTCCGGTGGAAGTGGAGTACGGCTCCGAATTTCGTTATCGTAATCCCGTCATACGTCCGCGCGATGTGGTGGTGGGTATTTCCCAGTCCGGCGAAACCGCCGATACACTTGCGGCATTAAAACTTGCAAAAGAAAAAGGTGCGTTGTTATTAGGAATTTGTAATGTGGTCGGGTCGTCCATTGCGCGCGAAACCCATGCGGGCGTTTATACCCATGCCGGGCCCGAAATTGGCGTGGCTTCCACCAAAGCATTTACCGCTCAGGTTACGGTTCTGCTTCTTATGGCTCTTCGTTTGGGTTATCTTAAAGGAACCATCGACAGAGAACGCTATGAAAAATTGCTTTATGAATTGGAAAAGGCACCCGAATTAATTGAAAAAGTACTTCAAACCGACCTGCAGGTGCAACAGATTGCCCGGGTATATAAAAATGCAACCAATTTTCTTTATTTGGGCCGGGGTGTTAATTTTCCGGTGGCTTTGGAAGGTGCTTTAAAATTGAAAGAAATATCCTATATCCATGCCGAAGGTTATCCCGCAGCCGAAATGAAGCACGGCCCCATCGCTTTGATTGACGAAAATATGCCGGTATTGGTCATAGCCACCAAAAAAGGCAATTACGATAAAATCGTTTCCAACATTCGCGAGATAAAAGCCCGTAAAGGTAAGATCATAGCCATTGTAACCGAAGGAGATAAACAAGTGGCCGAATTGGCCGATCACATTATCGAAATTCCGGAAGCAAGCGAAGAACTTTCGCCTTTACTGGCCACCATTCCGTTACAACTTTTGGCTTATCATATTGCAGTCATGCTCGGCCGTGATGTGGATAAACCCAGAAATTTGGCTAAGTCGGTTACAGTGGAATAGGATGGAGTAAATTCGGCTGTTTCGCACCGGCCGTTGCGTTTAATTTTAAAGAAAAATAGTTGCGGGTTTATTCGGACTTGTTGCGATTCGAAAAGGCATTCCAACCTTGTGCTTGAATTTCCACCTTTTTGCCGGCTTGAGTAATTAAAAATGCGCCGGGGTCTTCGGTAAAGTATCCGATGATGTGAAAACCGGGTACATTTTTGATTTTTTCGTAATCTTTTTGCGAAATACTAAATAGCAATTCATAATCTTCGCCGCCATTCATCGCACCCGTTACGGGATGTATATTAAATTCTTCCAATGCTGGTACCGTTTCCGCGGCGATGGGAATTTTTTCTTCGAAAATTTCCACGCCATAACCGGATGCCCGGGTCAAATGGATCACTTCGGACGAAAGCCCGTCCGAAATATCGATCATCGAGGTAGGTAAGACGTCATGTGTTCGTAACCAGTCAATGGCATCTTTCCGTGCTTCGGGTTTGAGTTGGCGCTCCACCACATAAGAGTAGGGTGTCAAGTCAGGTTGATGCTGTGGATTGGCTAGAAAGGTTTCCTTTTCGCGAAGCAGAATCAACAATCCGGCATAGGCGGCTCCCAAGTCGCCCGTCACGACTAACAGGTCATTGGGACGGGCTCCTTTTCGATACACTACTTTATCTTTTTCGGTATAGCCGATGGCCGTGCCCGATAGAATCATCCCTTTTTGGGACGACACGGTATCGCCACCTACAATGTCCACACCATAGCGGCGAGCGGCCATTTTAAGTCCGGTATAAAATTCTTCCAATGCTTCGGGCGTAAAGCGGTTTGATACTGCAATATCGATCAATAATTGGCCGGGATAGCCGTTCATGGCATAAACATCTGAAAAATTTACCACGGCGGTTTTGTATCCCAAGTGTTTTAAGGGAAAATAACTCAAATCGAAGTGGACGTTTTCCACTAACATGTCCGAGGTCACTAAAGTTAATTTTTCCTTGGCATCCAATACGGCTGCATCGTCACCGATGGCTTTGACGGTGGTTTCGTTTTGTATCGATATATCCGAAGTCAAATATTCAATTAAGCCGAATTCTCCCATGTCCGCTATACTTTCCGGCGGCCGGTTTTGTTTCTGTCCGTTTTGTTCATTCATGATTTAAAAAATATTGTAGGATGCTTTGTATTTTTTTAGTCTCGGGCGTTTTTTCGAGTATTTCGAAATTTTTATTTACAAGAAAATATGTCGGGGTGTATTCTACAAAATATTTCATGGCCATTTCCGTATTTTTTTGTCCCGTGACATAAGCGTTTTTCCAATTTTTAAACGGTTTGGAAAATGCTTTCCATTGTTCGGGATTTTCTTCCAATCCGATGGCCACCACCTGAAGTTTGCCGGTATATTTTTCATTAATCATTTGATAAACCATTGGAATTTGCTTGCGACAATGCGGGCAGTCGGAACTGTAAAAAATAATTAAGGTATAATTCGCGTCGGGGTCGAATTTTATGCCGGTCGAATTGCTTAAATATGTTTTATCGAATTTGCGTCCTCTTACGGGAAAGCGGTTTTTCGAAATTTGTTCGATAAATTCGTTTTGATTTAGGCCGGGCGGAAGAGATTGATATAATTTTTTCAAGTAGTCGAAAACCCTATCATCTTCCATAGCGAACATAATGAGCAAGGTTTTCAGGAAAGATGTCCGGGTGGGTAAGTATTGAAGCCGGTCGAATACGGTTTTTAATCGCCGGATATAAGCATCCGACTTTTCTTTACCGTAGCCGTGAATCGGTATTTTAAATAAATATTCTTGCACCCGGTCAAACAGGACATTGGAATGATACAAAACCGTGTCGTTCAGGTCTATTTCGTCGAAATAATGTTGCAAAGCGTAATCCACGTATTCTTTGCGTGATTTTTTCAAACTATCGGGCAGTACTCTTTTTCTGGCTTTGATAAAGTGCCAAAGCATCTCATCTTGATGGGCTTTCAGGATGCTATCGGTATGGCGGTCATATTCCGCTTTGAACTCGAGATATTTCGTTTGAAGTCCGGGATCGGCATTTTTTTCATATTCTCGCTTGAAATCAATTAATTTTCGGATGACTTGGCGGCTATGAAGCAGATAATCGTAATAAATCCGGTTGGTTTTCGATTGTACAACTTCGATTTGTAAAGGATTTTGCGGATTGAATTTGATGTCCACATCTTCGCCGGTATGGATAAACCGGATTCCTGGCAAATGCTGCGTGTCGTATTGGAGGGCATATTCGCCATGGGGCAATCCGCCGGCGATAAATTTACCTCCTTCGGGCGGAATGCTGTCCAATGCCATGACATAAAACATTTCGGCTCCTTCGAGTTTTTGCAATATCATCCATTTGACCGGATAATAATGAGAAGTGGATTGGAAATGAAGTTGTTGAGCCGCATACCGTTGAGAGAAGAATAAAAATAATACCGAAAAAAATAGAGGTATAACCGGAATATGTTTGTGATGCTTCATATATTCATGTTTTTTGAATAGGTGATTATTACCCGTTTTCGTTCAAAAACCTTACCAATTTTTCATCGACCTTTTCAAAAATCTTTCGCCAATCATCAGGGACGGCGATACTTTTTTCTTCAAGGAAATTATAAGCCACCAATACCGAATAGGCCACGGCTACCGGTTCCTTGCCATTGGTAATTAAATTTACAAAGGTAACGCTTCTATTTCCTATTTTTCCGACACCCGTGTAAATATGCACATCGTCAAATAGAAAAAGCGGCCTAAGGTATACGATATGATTGGTGCCCAAAATAAATCCGCGAGATTTCCAGTCAATCATTCCGTCCAGATAACGTTTCATATAATCCAAACGACCGAACTCCATATAGGAAGGATAGACCGAATTGTTTACATGATTAAAAGTATCCAAATCACGATATCTCACTTTCAACCGGGCATGCGATTGAAACAGATCGGTGCGAAGTTGCTTGAGCAAGCGGTCATCCATTCATTTAAAATTTTTTGTATGTAAAAATAAGCGTTATGTTTTGATAAAAAAAGAAATTTGCCGGAGATTTTTTGCAAAAAAGAATGAGGAATGGAGTTTTCGGTTATGTTAAAATTAGATTTTTCTACGATTTTCAAGTAAATGGCATAAAACTTGAGACCGGAAAGAGAGACAGACCGAATGTGAAAAGAAAATTAGGCGTAAATTGTAGGAGAAATATTACCGGCGTTTCATATAAAATCAGAAAAATGAAAAAAATCTATCTGTTATTATTTTTGTTTTCGGCAAGCATTTTAACCGCTCAGGAAATTGAGTTGGAAGACGGCGTTTTGTATTTGGATGACAAGGCGTGTTTAAAAATAAATTCATTGGGGATGAATAGTTATGAAATTATTTCTTTGGACGGAAAAAACAGCGTGATTGTCAAAACTTTTACCACTCAAAAAAAATACGTGCCGGAATTTCAAACGAAATTATTTTTTATCGGCCCTGATGAAGCGGCCACATTTTCGGCCAAGGGTATGTATAGCAAAAAAACCATTGCCGCTTTATTAATTCGATCCGGGGTGGTGGACCCCGAAAATTGCACTTTTCATTGGGATAAACTCGAAAGACTGCGGATTTTGTTTAATGAAGAAGAATAAATTTATCCCTACTAAAAGCATTTGGAATAGCAAGATCCTCTGTTAAATTATCCGGCATACATTTTCTCGCGTAATTCTTGCACTTTTTTATCGTTCATATATTCGTCAAAACTCATCAATCGGTCGATGGTACCTTTGGGTGTGATTTCAATGATGCGGTTGGCCACCGATTGGGCGAAAGCATGGTCACGCGTAGTAAAGATTACATTTCCTTTGAAACGAATCAAAGCATTGTTCAAGGCCTGAATGCTTTCCAAATCCAAGTGGTTGGTCGGTTCGTCGAGCATTAATACGTTGGCTCGCTGAAGCATCATCATGGAAAGCATGGCGCGGATGCGTTCGCCTCCGGACAACACTTTCACGGATTTCAGGGCTTCTTCGCCGCTAAATAACATTTTGCCGAGAAAGCCCCTTAGATTGACCTCTTCGCGATCTTCTTGTGTTTTTGCAAATTGACGCAACCAATCCACAAGCGGCATGTCTTCTTGAAAATACGGGCTGAGGTCATAGGGTAAATAAGCGCGAATGGTGGTTATGCCCCACCGGTAGGTACCCGTATCGGCTTTGAGTTTGTCGTTTATAATTTCATAAAAAGCCGTTGTGGCGCGACTGTCTTTGGAATAAAGGAAAACCTTATCGCCTTTTTGCAACCGGAATTCTGCCTTGGAAAACAAGGTTTCATCTTCCATGCTCTTACTGAGATTTTCGCATTCGAAGATTTGGTCGCCGACTTCGCGTTCTTGTTCGAAAATAATCCCCGGATAGCGCCTGCTGGAAGGTCGAATATCTTCTACTTTTAGTTTCTCAAGCATTTTCTTACGAGCGGTGGCTTGTTTGGATTTGGCTACATTGGCGGAAAAACGCCGGATGAATTCTTCCAGTTCTTTGCGTTTTTCTTCGGCTTTTTTGGTTTGCTGCGCCCGTTGACGTGCAGCCAACTGACTGGCTTGGTACCAGAAAGAATAATTCCCGGTGTAAAAATTCAATTTACCGTAATCGATATCGACAATATGGGTACATACGGCATCGAGAAAGTGTCTGTCGTGCGAAACGACTATCACGGTATTTTCGTAATTGGCCAAAAAATCTTCCAACCAAGCCACGGTTTCGTAATCCAAATCGTTGGTCGGTTCGTCCAGTATCAATACATCGGGATTGCCGAAAAGAGCTTGGGCCAGCAAAACGCGAACCTTCATTTTAGGTTCCAGGTCTTTCATCAAGCTGTGATGTAATTTTTCGGGAACACCCAAGTTGGATAGCAGGGCGGCGGCATCGCTTTCGGCATTCCATCCGTCGAGTTCTTCAAAACGTACTTGCAATTCGCCCACCCGTTCGGCATCTTTATCGGAAAAGTCTTCTTTGGCATAGAGGGCATCCATTTCCTTCATAATTTCATACAATTCTTTGTTGCCCATGATAACCGTGTCCAATACGGTATAGTTGTCAAATTCGTGGTGGTCCTGTTTCAAAACGGACATGCGCTTGCCTTTTTCCAACATGACCCGGCCGGTGGTAGGGTCCAATTCGCCGGACAAGATTTTCAGAAAAGTGGATTTTCCGGCACCGTTGGCACCTATTATACCGTAGCAATTACCTTTGGTGAATTGCGCATTTACTTCATCAAACAACACACGTTTGCCGAATTGTATCGATAAGTTTTCGACCTTTAGCATGGCTAAAAAAATTTTCGTGCAAAGTTACGAAAAAACAACATATCCTCCTTCGGATAATACTTAAATAAAAGCGCCCGCTAAGGGGCGCTTGAAAATAATTTCAACACAAGATCAGTTTATTTTATCCAGTAAGTTAAACTAACCGATAAGGTTCGGAAGTTAATTGAGGGATATGTGCCGGAATGACCACCCGAATCATCGAATTTAAACAAACTGCTACCTTTTAGATCTTGGGCTAGTTTATTTAAATCGGCCAAACCAATTTCATATTTTACATCGAGGGCAAGTTCGGGCGTCATGTCGTAACTTAAACCTCCCGTAATACCGAAATCCCAGGGATTTACTACCATTACCTGTTGGGCCAAGTCATTGGCATCCACATCACCGGTGGCAGGAATAATTTCATATTCTTCAACTTGAGTGGGGATATTATCGCCACTTTTGGTCAGAATGGCTTTACCCATTTGCCAATATGACATATAGGGGCCCAAATGAATACCGAAGTTTCGGAAGGGGAGAAATTCCGTATCGAAATTGAACCGAAACATATTGCCCAGCACGTCCAATTTTTCTTTTATGTCTTGTTTGGAAGGTAATCTGTCGGGAATGACGAATCTTTTTTGAACAAAGTCCAAATTGCCGTTGAACCGAAACCAATTCATTAAATTATATTGGGTAACCAAGCCGGCCTGATAGCCCCAACCTTGTTTGGGTAAGTCTTTCAGATTATTAAAATCAACGGTTACATTCGAGCCGGTTGCGCCTGCATGAATACCAATTCTGAATTTCGGGATGGTGGGGAGCGAAATACTACTTTCTTGTGCCAATATGCTTCCCGAAAATAATAGTACCAATAAAATCACTAAATTTTTCATAGTTTTAATTTTTTGATTACACGAATAATTTTTCAAAAATTATACCGTAAAGATAAAAAATAAAACATAATTCAATAAATTATGACTTTTGTTCAATTAATAATAATTTTTATTCCATAAATAAGAAAAAACGCATATTTTGCCGTTTGGAATAGGTTATTTATAAAGGAATTCATTTGTCGAAAGTGAGGGGAAGCAATAATCTTAAATCAATTTGTCGTTTTATTCAAAGATTAAAAAAATAAGATATTTTCGGATTAAATATTGATTTGTTATTATGATTTCAAATACCGGTTTTATACAAATGAATCATAATTTTTATACTTTCTTCTCCGTAAGTAATCATATAGGAAATAAAGAAGGATAAATTAAAAACCGGGAAAATAATTTAAAAAAAAAGAGACCCAAGCAGGTCTCTTTAATTTGTTCCGGAAATATTCTACTAATATTCTCTCGGTTTTGCTTCGTTTACACGCAAGTTTCTTCCGTCCACTTCGGCTTCGTTGAGTTCCGCCACTGCTTTTTTTGCTTCTTCTTCATTCGGCATTTCTACAAAACCGAAACCTTTACTACGTCCTGAAAACTTGTCAGTGATAATTTTTACGGATTCTACCGTTCCGTATTCTTCAAAGATGTTTTTTAAATCTTCTTCGCTTAAGCGATAAGGGATGTTCCCTACATAAATGTTCATAATACAAAAAATAAATAATTAATAATGTTCAAAGGTAAGTTAAATTATCCACATAAAAAAACCGGGCATGCTTATTCCTACGGGTTGATTTAAATATGAAATGCGGATAAGGAAACGAGGAGGGAGATTCATTCAAGGATAGTTTGAGTTGTATTTAAGTTGCCTTTTCGGTTAAAGATTTTTTTTATCCGGTATGTTTGTGAAATAAAAAAAGAGACCCGAAGGTCTCTTTGTGAATTATGAGTGATTAAGATTTTATTCGGGAATGGTAAATGCACTTTGGTCGATTTTGGAAGGATCGGGATTAACAATCACTTCGGTTAAAGTGGCTTTGGAAATTTCCTGATCGCCCAATTTGGTAATAATAACTTTAGGGAATTTTACGCCTTTTGTTTCCACATATTCGGCAATTTCCAAAGTGATCGGACCTTGTTCGGATTCTACCATCATATATTTCACCAAGTGTGTTTTGGGATCGAAATAAACCTTGGCGGTGGAATTTTCATCTTTTATTTCGATGACTTCATATTTCTTTCCATTCATTTCTTCTTGCCCGAGGTATTTTATCTCTTTGTGTTTCATAAGGGCGGTGGTGACATCGCCATAAAGTTCTTTGCTGGATTCAGAGAATTTTTTTGCGGTTTCTTCGTCCATTTCGTCATATCCCATGCTTTGCATATTCATGGTGTAACCCTTTCCGTCTTTAATGCCGTAAACGTTCATTTGCATGCCCATCATATTCATTTTCATGTAACCGTCACCCTTAATATTTTGATAGGTTTCAAATTCCAATTCTTGTCCCATTTGGCTGATATTGCCTTTTTTCAATATGGATTTAATGGAAGATAATTTTTCTTTTCCACCGATGGCGTCGATGTATTGCTCAATCAATTTTTCACCCTTTTGGGCAAACGTCATGCTGGCCACAAATACTAAAATAATGCTTAAAATGTTTTTCATGTGTTTAAAATTTTTGTTTTTCAATATAATTAATTTTTATTTGTTTCCAAATTACTTTAAATGGCTGGGGATTCTTTTCTTTTTTTACTATCCAATAGTGTGCCAAATAGATATTTTCTACCGGTCGAAAATCCATAAAATCGATTCGGAATATCATTTTGCCGTCAGGTTCCCATTTTTCCAAACGTATTAAATAATGATGGGTTTTATCAAAAAAGAAATGCCATTTTGTTCCTTGATAAGTAGTGGAGAATGCATCCACATCTCTTCCGTCCAAATTTTTAAAATCGAGAAGTTTTACGAATTCCGTTTCGGGATGGTATTTAAATAGATAAAAAGGCAGAAATATCCAATCGCTTTTCAGATGAAAATCAAGTGTTTTCTGCTCCTCGTAATTCAGTTTTTCATAGTTGATTCCCGTCCATTTTGCTTTTTTAGCCGGGGTGTAGATTACGGGAAAAATTTGTCTGCCGGCATAAGTGGTTTTTACCCATAGGGTATGATTCCGCTGATGGTAGTATTTTACAAAAACTTTTTTTCCTTGATCGATTACCGTTCCCGAATAGGATAAGGAATTAATTTTTTCGGTTCCGCCGGGTGCAAGGGCATGTTCATAGGCGGACATTAAATTACTTAGTTCATTGCGTTTTAATTTTTCGTAATGTGTTTGATGAGTGCGGTTGGTATTTTGATCGCGTGTAATAATATTTTTTTTCGACTTACAAGAAATCGAAAATATCAATATGCCGGTCAGGAGGATGCTAAAACGAAAAATAAATTTTAATTTCAAATCAATTTTTATGTAATACGATTTCGGTAATTATTTTATTAAATTCTTCTTTGGAGATACCTTTTTTAAATGCTTCCAAAGCGGCCTTGTAAATGCGTTCGGTCTTTTTAACGGGGAAGCCGAGACTAACGGTTACCCGGTGAAGTAACCGGCTTTCTTTTTCGTCCAGTTTTCCGTCGGAGAAAGCCAATTTCCATAAATTATATAATTGATCGATACGCTCGTCCAGGGAAAAAGGTGTTTCCAATACATATTCCCGGTAATGTTTTTTCAAATATTTCAATGCATCTCTATCTAAAAAACCGAAACTATCGGCTACTTTTTCTATAACTTTCCATTCATTTTCGTCTATTTTACCGTCCACTTCCGATAATCTGATTAGTGTGGCCAATAGAGAAATTCTTTGTCGGTATTCTGCGTTTGCCAGGGCGTTTAAAATGCTCATCGTATTTTGATTTTCGCAAATTTACGTATAATTTTCATTGGTATTTTTACTTATCGTCTATTTTTTTGACGTTGATTTTGACAGGCGGTTCGAATTTTTCCGGAATATTATCGGGATTTTCGGCCAATTCATTGAGTTCTTTTACGATTTTCTCTATTTCTTCATCGGAAAAATTCTTTTCCTTGCAAGCCGATTCCAAGGTTCCCCAAATAGGTTCGCCGCATCGAATACACTTGATGCCTCGTACTCGCAAATATTCTTCGGCAAAAGGATAATCTTCCACCAAATCCTCGATGGTAATATCTTTTGTAATCATTTTTCTTCTTTTGTTCAAAAATACGAAAACCATACCAAATAAAAAGCCGCCCGAACGGGCGGCTTTGATTTATACGCTATTTTTATTTTAGACCACACCTTGAGCAAGCATGGCATCGGCTACTTTCACGAATCCGGCGATATTAGCCCCTTTTACATAATTTACATATCCGTCGGGTTCGGTGCCGTAACGAATACATGATTCGTGAATATTGTTCATGATTTGTTTCAATTTGGCATCTACTTCTTCACGGGTCCATTGCAAGCGAATGGAATTTTGGCTCATTTCCAATCCCGAAACGGCCACACCACCTGCATTGGATGCTTTACCCGGTGAATAAAGTATTTTGGCTTTTTGGAATACTTCTATTCCTTCGGGAGTGGTAGGCATATTCGCGCCTTCGGCTACACACATTACACCGTTTTCAACAAGTTTTTTCGCATCGTTTCCGTCGATTTCATTTTGGGTTGCACACGGAAGGGCGATATCGGCTTTGATACCCCAAGGTTTTTGTCCTTCGAAATATTGTGCCGTCGGATATTTTTCCACATATTCTTTAATTCTTCCCCGTTTCACATTTTTCAAGTGCATCACAAAGGCGAGTTTTTCTTTGTCTATACCGTCGGGGTCATATACGAATCCGTTGGAATCGGAAAGCGTAAGTACTTTACCGCCCAATTCGATTACCTTTTCGGTCGCATATTGGGCTACGTTTCCGGCTCCGGATACCAATACGTCTTTACCTTTAAAGCTTTCGCCTTTAGTGGCTAACATGGTTTGCGTGAAGTAAACCAAACCGTAACCTGTGGCTTCGGGTCGCAATAAAGAACCGCCATATGACAATCCTTTACCGGTCAGCACGCCTGTGAATTCATTTCTTAATTTTTTATACATCCCGAACAGATAACCTATTTCTCTTCCGCCTACACCGATATCGCCGGCCGGTACATCGGTGTCGGGACCAATATGACGGAATAATTCTTGCATAAAGGCCTGGGTAAATCGCATCACTTCCATATCGGACTTGCCTTTCGGATCAAAATCCGAACCCCCTTTTCCGCCTCCCATGGGCAGGGTGGTTAATGAATTTTTGAAAACTTGTTCGAAACCTAGGAATTTCAAGATGCTTAAATTCACGGTCGGGTGAAAACGAAGTCCGCCTTTATAAGGACCGATAGCAGAATTGAATTCCACCCGGTATCCGCGGTTTACTTGTAAATTTCCTTTATCATCCACCCAAGGAACTCTGAACATCACCACACGTTCGGGTTCAATCATCCTTTCCAACAACATTTTTCCTTTATACTTCGGATTTTCTTCTATAAAAGGTATAACCGCTTCAACCACTTCATAAACGGCTTGTAGAAATTCGGGTTCATGAGGATTACGTTGTTTGGCGTAATCCATGAATGCTTTGACTTTTTCGTTCATAATTATAAATATTTCGGTTTTTTACATACAAATATATTAGAATAAATACGGTTTTTTATATGTCGATTATCATTTTTCTTTTGTTTTGATGTATTTTAAACACTCCTTCTACGGGTCTTTTGAGGATAAACGGTGAATTGAGAAAATTCTTGTTTGATTTTACGTTAAAATCCGTTTTATTGACGTAAATTTGTTTGGATTTGAAATGATGTATTATGAAAAAAGATTTTGAAAACTTGCTCATCCGTATTCTGCAAGTGATGAGTGAAGAACCGCGTAAAAGTTTTAATTACAAACAAATAGCATCAAAATTGGAGTTACATTCGGATGAACTCCGCCGGAAAGTTCAAGAAGAATTGGAAAAATTATTGGCCCAAGACCGAATCGAGGAAACTTCTCGCGGAAAATACCGAATCAAGAAAAAAGTGGTGTTTTTGGGAATTTTGGATATGACCAATAATAAATCGGGATTTGTAATTGTGGACGAATTGGACAAGGATATTTTTATTCCGAATGCTTTTCTGAACAAGGCCCTCCACGGCGATTTGGTGGAAGCGAGAATTTTGCGCGAAAGAGGTAAACGCAATCCCGAAGGAGAAATATTAAAAGTCATCAACCGGGCGAAAACCCATTTTACCGGCATTGTGCGAATGAAAAAAGGATTTGCTTTTGTGGATCCCGATGATCCGAAGATGTACAAGAGTTTTTATGTGCCCGAAGAAGATTTGAACGGTGCGGAGCATGGCGAAAAAGTAGTGGTTGAAATGACCGATTGGCCCGAAAAAGCCGGAAGCCCTTTCGGACGAGTGGTAAAAATTTTAGGTAAACCCGGCGAACACGAGACGGAAATTCATTCCATTTTGGATGAATATAACCTCCCCTATGAATTTGAACCGGAAATTGAAGAGGCGGCCAAACAATTGCCGAAAATCATCACCCCCGAAGAAATAAAAAAAAGGCGCGATATGCGCGACCGTGTAACCTTTACCATCGACCCTACGGATGCCAAAGATTTTGACGATGCCTTGTCGGTCAAGCGATTGAGTAACGGCCGTTGGGAAATCGGCGTCCATATAGCCGACGTAAGTCATTATGTGAAGCCGGGCGATGTCTTGGACCAGGAGGCCTATATGCGGGCGACATCGGTCTATTTGGTGGATCGCGTCATTCCCATGTTGCCCGAAGTATTATCCAACCAACTTTGTTCGCTTCGGCCCAATGAAGACAAATTGACCTTTTCGGTTGTATTCGAAATGGATGAAAGCGGAAAAGTTTACAAAAAATGGTTCGGCCGAACCGTTATCCATTCCGACAAAAGATTTACCTACGAAGAAGCACAAGAAATTCTTGACAAGGGAAAAGGATTGTTTCATGAACAATTGGAAATATTAAATAAAATGGCTAAACAACTGCGGGCCCAACGCTTCAAACGAGGAGCCATCAGTTTCGAGCGTTCGGAAGTGCGTTTTAAACTGGACGAACAAAAAAATCCCGTGGAAATTCTTGTAAAAATCCCTATAGATACCAACAAACTCATCGAAGAATTTATGTTGCTCGCCAATCGAAGTGTGGCGGAATTTGTGGGTAAGGAATTGAAGAAAAAGATTTTTGTTTATCGTGTGCACGACAAACCCAAACGCGACAAACTGGAAGAATTGAAAAATGTGATTAAGAAATTCGGTTATAAAATCGATTTGCGTAATGATAAAAAATTAGCCCAAGCCATTAACAAACTTTTGGAAGATGTCAAACACAAGAAAGAACGTACTTTAGTGGAATTATTGGTACTTCGCACCATGAGCAAGGCCGTTTATACCACCGACAACCGCGGACATTACGGTTTGGCATTCGATTATTACACGCATTTTACTTCGCCCATCAGGCGGTATCCGGATGTGATGGTGCACCGTTTGTTGCAGAAATATTTGGACGGCCAAACGGTTCGAAATGTAACGGCTTATGAAAAAAAATGTATTCATGCCACCGACATGGAAATTAACGCCCAGCATGCCGAATGGGACAGTATCGCTTACATGCAAGCCAAATATATCAAAGATTATATCGGCGAAGAATTCGAAGGTGTGATTTCGGGCGTCACCGAATGGGGGCTTTACGTGGAACTGACCGATACCTTGATTGAAGGAATGGTGCGGCGTACGGAAATTTTTAGCGATTACTTTATTTTTGATCCGGATGACAAAGCATTGGTAGGCCAACGCACCCGAAAACGATATCAATTAGGTGATGATGTGCGGGTACGCGTAGTGGATGTGGATTTGGTCAAAAAACATGTGACTTTCGAATTGGCCGACGATTTCACAAAACATCAAGCAATGGTCAGAGAACAAATTAAAAAACGAAAAAAGAAGAACCAAAAGAAAAGAAATAAAAGAAAATAATTTTAATAAATTAATATTTTCGAATTTGTTGACCTTAAATCGATTTAGGATCATGTGCTCGTCTTATAATTGTGTGCGCAACATTCAGAATTAAAAAAAATCAGAGGATTTTAAAATAATACCGAGGGCTTGAAAGTTAAGAAGGTGTAAAATAGAGAAAACAAACAAAAAGAGCGCAAAAGTTTTCGGGCTTATTTCATAACTTCGCACAAAAGTTTCGTCCAAAAAAATGTGGCAAGTATTCAAAAAAGATTTTAAATATTTCATGGCCTCCTACACCGGTTTGGTGGTGGGAATGGTATTTTTATTAATTCTTGCGTTGTTTTTGTGGTTGATGGAAGGGAATTATAATATTTTATATTCCGGATTGGCCGAAATGACACCGTTTTTCGATTTGGTGCCGTGGCTGTTTATTTTCGTGATTCCCGCCATCAGCATGCGGTCTTTGTCGGAAGAATACCGTTCGGGCACCCTTGAGATTTTATTAACCAAACCGATAACCGAACGCCATTTGGTGATGGGAAAATTTTTGTCGGTATGGTTTTCCTCTTTGATTTTGCTGATTCCTACCTTAATATATCTTTTCAGTATTTATCAACTGGCCATGCCGGACAATCGCCCGGATCCGGGTGTGATTATTTCCTCCTATATCGGACTTGTCTTGCTGGCCATGGTTTTTTCGGCTATCGGCGTATGGGCTTCGTCCATGACATCCAATCAAATGGCGGCTTATTTAGCAAGTATATTTTTGATATTCCTTTTCTATTTCGGCGCATACGGTTTAGCCAATTTCGATTTGTTCGGCCGGTATGATTATTTTATTCAATCCTTGGCATTTTTGCCCCGTTATAATCATTTTATCAAAGGATTATTTAAATTTTCCGATGTGATTTATATGACGGGCTGGACCTTGATTTTTCTGGGCTTGGCCATTTATTTCGTAAAAAAACACAAGGAATAATATGAAGATGAATTGGAAAAAAATATTACTTTTCGGTTCATTGCTTGCGGTATTGTCGTTTATAATAGGCGGGCAAATCGATTTTACTTCCGACAAACGCCATACGCTTTCCGATACCACAATCAAAATTATAAAGAAACCCCGGAAAAATATCCACATAACCGTCTATCTACAAGGGGATTTTCCGGCTTACTTCAAAAAATTGCAACACGAAACCCAAAATCTTTTGGAAGAATTCCATCGCGCCAATAGCCGGCTCACTTTTTCGTTTGTAAATCCGGAAAAACAAGGGAGTTCCTTCATTGACAAATTAATAGGAAAGGGATTTCGCCCGGCGGAAATCAGCGTGCAAAAAGGAAGCGAATTATCCCAAATCCGTATCTTTCCATGGGCCGAAATAGAATATGACAATCGCCATGAGAAAGTCCCCTTGTTAATTAGTCTGCCCGGCGCAAAAATCGAAGACCAAATCAACCGGAGCATTGAAAATTTGGAATATGCCTTTTCCTACGCCATCAACAAAGTTACCGCCCCACAAAAACCGGCCGTTGCCATATTGAAAGGTAACGGCGAATGGGATGATATTTATATAGCCGATTTTCTTACCGCATTGCGCGATTTTTACCGCATCGCCCCTTTTACCTTGGATAGTTTGGAAACTTCGCCCCGGGAAACCATCGAACAATTACAATCATTCGATTTGGCCATAATTGCCGGACCTACCGAAAAATTCAGCCGGAAAGACAAATATGCCTTGGATCAATTCTTGATGAACGGCGGGCGCCTTCTTATGCTTTTCGACCCGGTCAAAGCGCATAAAGATACTTTGTTTTATAAATACAAAACCTACGCCTTGAATGCCGAACTGGATACCGAAGATTGGCTTTTCTTTTACGGAGTGCGTCCCAAACCTGTGTTGGTAAAAGATTTAATCGCCGCCCCGGTCATGCTCAAGGTGGGGGATGTACAAGGAAATCCGCAATTATTGGAATTTCCTTGGGTTTATTCGCCATTGGTCACACCCGAAAAATCGCATCCCATCGGTAAAAATACCGGAAAAGTAAAACTCGATTTTGTCAGTCCGTTGGACACCTTGAAAAATCAACTGAAAAAAACCGTGCTGCTCCGCAGTTCACCATATACGGATATCCAAGGCGTGCCCGCCGAGATTAATTTTGAAGATATTGCGCGAAAACCCGATAAAAAACGCTACAACAAAGGACCGCAAATTTTAGGTGTGTTAATCGAAGGAGTTTTTAAATCGGCATTTCGCGGCCGGGTCAAGCCCGTTGATTCCGAATTCAAAAGTCAAGCCCGGACCAAAATGATTGTTATCACGGACGGAGATATTATCAAAAATGACATCAAAAAAGGACAACCCTTGCCTTTGGGTTTGGATAAATGGAGCGGCATACAATACGACAACAAAAATTTTCTACTTAACGCCGTGCATTATTTGGCCGATAAAGAAGGACTTTTCTTATTGAAAAACAAAAGCGTACGCTTGAGTTTAATCGATAAAAACAAGGCGGTGGCCGATGCCGGTTTTTGGCGAATGGTCAATCTTGTTTTGCCGCTTATTTTGCTTACGGTTATTTTTCTGACGGCCATGTGGTGGCGAAAACGTAAATACAAGCGATTTCATGTATAAATATCCCGAAAAACCGGTCAAAGGCAAATTTATCAGACGTTACAAACGTTTCTTAACCGACGTGGAACTGGATGACGGACAAATCGTTACGGCGCACTGTACCAATACGGGAAGTTTGGCTTCCTGTTTGATTCCCGGAGCGGAAGTTTTGCTTACACCATCGAATAATCCTCACAGAAAAACCCGTTTTACTTGGGAAAGCATTCGTATTGGAGATATATGGGTCGGCGTGAATACAAGCGTTCCTAATAAGTTGATTTACAACGCCTTGAAAGAAAATTTGATTCCGGAATTAACCGGATTTCATACCGTCAAACCGGAAGTGAAATTTCAACAAAGCCGTTTTGATTTGTATTTGGAAAACGAGCGAGAAAAAATGTTTGCCGAAATCAAAAACGTCACATATCGCGAAGGCGACTTTGCATTATTTCCCGATGCGCCCACCCAAAGAGGTTTGAAACATTTGAAAGAATTGGTTTCTGCGGTGGAACAAGGGTACCGGGCGGCCATTATTTTTGCCATAGCCCGCCCCGATGCACGCATCTTCGCGCCTGCCGCGCATGTGCATCCCGATTATGCACTCATGCTTAAGCAAGCGGTGGATACCGGTGTGGAAATCTATCCGCTTATCATACATTATTCCGAAGAAGGCGCCCGTGTGGCGGGCATGATGCAATACGAATTATGAATCAATTTATATTCGATTAATTGTCCGGACTCGAAAAGTAAAAACTTTGCGACGATTTTAAGAAATTTTAATCACCTATTCCGGCTAAAAATTTATTTCAATGTGATTTAAAGTTTCTTCAGTTTTTTAAATAGCGGAAAAATTTTTCGGATTTAAAATGAATGAACGATTTTGGCAAGGTTTTTGTAGTGTTTTTGTAATAAAAATCCTACTAAAGTGAGCAAAGCCGAATTGATAGAAAAAAAAGAAAAATCTTACGCAAAAAAATTACAATCCCACACATGGAAGTTATTAAGCATTTATGAAACGGGTTTGGTTCCCGATATGGCGCGATATAATGATGTGGATGTGGAAATTATTTTCGGCAAATTGAATATTTATGCCGTGTATGGGAATAAGTCGGAAGTTTTCCCTTATAAATTTATTTCTCCTAAAATTTTCAAGGTTTCCATAGGAGGGAATGAAGCGATATGTCGTATTCATAAATTAACCGACAAAAAATTGGTATTTCATGCCGATTTCCAGGACTCTCATTTTATAGTGGAAATGGAAAAGAGGCGTTGATTTAGCGCCGGGTTAATGCCAAGGTCGAACATCGCAGGAGTCCTTCTTGTTTGGCAATCTCACGATAAGATATCTCTTCCGTATAAATGCCGTTTTTTCTTAGCCAACGATTTAGCCGGGTGAATTGGCTGTCGGAAACTACTATTTCCGGCGAAATGGAAAAAATATTGGCATTCATATCATACATCTCTTGTTTAGTAAGATGAAATAAATTATTATACCCGAATATTTCCACTAGCTGTTGATATTGTTCGGGTTTTGCGAAACCTTCTTTGTATATAATGGCTTTATCCGCTCCCACGGGTTGAAACACACAATCCAAATGCAATGCATTTTCGTAAGGGTCGGTATTCGATTTAATCAAATCGAATGCCATCACTTTTTTATGTGGAAAAATTTCTTGTAACCATTCTACGGCCCGGCCATTGGTTCTTGCCGTGATTATATCTGCATAGTCATTTTGCCGGTATGTGCCTATAAAAATATAATCTCGCCACGGCATTACATCTCCTCCTTCGATATGCACATCTTCGGGAGGAATAATGATTTGATTGGTGTCTATTTGATTAATTATATGTTCAATGGCCTTGTATTCCTTTTCGCGGTCGGGTAGGATATTGGATTTGATAAATTTATTTTCGACCACAAATCCGATATCTCTCGAAAAAATTTGGTTGGTATTTTCAAGGGGTTCGGGTCTGAAAACTTTAATATGATATTTCTCCAACACATGCAAAAAACTTTCGATTTCTTTTACCATATCTTTTTCCGCCGGATATGTCCCGGCCAATACATGTTGTAATGATTTGGGGTCGTAACATTCTTCGGGAGAAGGTGCCGGCCCGGGGCTGTCGGCCCGTCCTAATATCACGGCTACAAGAGGAGATGTTTCATCAATAATATGGAAAGAGTCTTTCGGTATTTGCATTTTTTAAATCGCGAAAATACAAAATCGTTTTTACATATTCCGATAAAAAAAAAATCCGGGGCATCAATGCGCCGGATTTTAGGTATGATAAAGGTTTTTTTCTATTATACAAATTGATAACGGGAAACGAATTCGTTTAAAATTTGATTTAAATCCGGTTCGCCGATTTCTTGCAATTCATAGAACACCCGGGTATAGGGTTTATTGATTTTGATCAATCGGCTCAAGTCAATGGGCGTGCCGATAATTACTGCATCGCAATCCACATTATTAATGGTGGCTTCCAAGTCCTTAAGTTGTTGTTCACTATAACCCATAGCAGGTAATACTTTGCCGATGCCGGGATAAATGCGGTATGTTTCGGCTAATTTCCCAACAGCATATTCGCGCGGATCAATAATTTCGGCGGCGCCGTATTTTTGGGCCGCCACGGTTCCCGCACCGATTTTCATTTCACCGTGGGTCAAGGTGGGGCCATCTTCAATGACCAGCACCCGTTTTCCTTTGATAATTTCGGGATTTTGTACTTTAATAGGGGAGGCCGCTTCAATGATTACTGCCGAAGGATTGACTTTGGAAGTATTATTTCTGACGGTTAAAATACCTTCGGGCGGTGCGGTATCGATTTTATTTATTACCACCACATCGGCCATGCGTAAATTCACTTCGCCGGGATAATAACTGAGTTCATGCCCCGGACGGTGCGGATCGGCAACCGTGATGGTCAAGTCGGACCTAAAAAAGGAAAAATCATTATTTCCACCGTCCCATAAAATAATATCGCAGCCATCCGGATCATTTTCGGCGGCGCGTAAAATGGCTTCGTAATCCACACCGGCATAAATTACATTGCCACGAACGATATGGGGTTCGTATTCTTCCATTTCTTCAATGGTGCAATGATGTTTTTCCAAATCTTCCAAAGTGGCAAAACGTTGTACCTTTTGCGCCGCCAAATTGCCGTAAGGCATCGGATGTCGTACCGCTACTACTTTTAATCCTTTATCCATTAAGTATTCAATCACTTTTCGAGAAGTTTGACTTTTACCGCATCCGGTTCGGGTGGCCACTATGGAAATAACCGGCTTGGAACTTTTAAGCATGGTAGATTTCGGACCTAAAAGTAAAAAATTCGCTCCCGCGGCATTTACAACCGCACTTAAGTTCATCACTTTGGAATAAGGAACGTCACTATAAGAAAATACACATTCGTCCACCTCATATCGGCGAATTAATTCGGGTAAATCTTCTTCCGCAAAAATCGGAATGCCGTCGGGATAAAGTTTTCCCGCCAATTCGGGCGGGTATTTACGTCCTTCGATGTCGGGAATTTGAGCGGCGGTAAAGGCCACTACATGATAATTTTCATTATCTCTGTAGTAGGTATTGAAATTATGAAAATCTCTTCCGGCCGCACCGAGTATTATTACATTTTTTTTCTTCATAACGGATATGTTTATTGTTTTTCGATGTATTTTGTAATGACAAAAAACGAATTCGGCTCAAAAATATAATTTTAATTTTAAATTCCAATGAACGAATCGAATTTTTTTGTCATATTAATATGGCACGGTTTTTTATTTTGAACGAAAATAAATTAATTTTGCCATTTAGTAAAACTATCTTAAGATGAAGAAAAACGCCGAAGAAATAAAGAAAATAGAAAACGACATTTATGAATTACTCAAGCAAGTGATTGACCCGGAAATAGGAATCGATATTATTAATTTGGGATTGATATATAATATCGTATATGATGGTGATAAAAAGGTCTATATAGAAATGACCTTATCTACTCCCGCTTGCCCTTTAAGTGATGCTTTGGTATCAGCCGTCAAAAATATTATTAAACAGAAGTATCCCGATTTTGATGTGGAAGTGGATTTGGTTTTCGATCCGCCGTGGGATGCCTCCATGATAAGCGACGAAGGAAAAATGAGATTGGGTATGATGTAAACCCGAAATTTGACAAATATCATTTTCTTGATAAAGGAATTACTTTATATTGCCTATAACAAAAAAATCGAAGCCATGAAAAAATTGTTGTTTAGTTTTGTTTTATTAGCATTACCTGTCTTATCTTATGCAAGCAAGGCGGATCTCTTTAGTTATGATGTTCAAAAAGTGAAGGCGTTATTTGTTAATGCGGACGCATTGGACCATTTTGTTGAAATGAATCGGGATATAAATTTATTGGAAAAAATAAATCCCGCTATTGCTAATTGGAAGAATAATGCATCCGAATCCATTAATCTATTTGATAAAGGGCCGGAAAAATTAATGGGAATTCCACCGTTTTGGTGGGGATTTTTCCTCAACTGGGTAGGAGTTTTGTTGGTTTACTTGCTCACTGACCATAACAAAGAATATACGCGAGATGCCTTAATCGGATTCCTTGTAGGGACAGTTATCTATGTAGGATTTTACTTCTGCTGGTGGGGTAGTTGGTTATGGTAATGCACCCCTGTGTGTCTGAATGAAATACGAATACATTTTGTTAAGTTTTAATGGAATGTGAAAGAGATATGAATATGATATAATTATTCCGAGTGAGAATAATTAATATGAAAGAAATAATAATCCTTTTGAATTAATCTATTAACCAATTAAAATAAAGTAATAATGAAAAAACTATTTGTTTTGCTCATTTCGTTCCTTTTAATGGGAAATGCCTTTGCCTCAACGGCGGACCTGTTCCATTATGACACCAATAAGGTGAAAACTGCTTTTATCAATGCGGATGCTTTAGATATGATGGTATCGGCTACACAAGCTACCCTTAATGATTTGGACATGAATGTTCCTTTATTGGCCAATTTTAAAGCCGAAACCTCATCAATGATGATGTCTGAGGATGTAATGGGTATTCCTGCGTTTTGGTGGGGATGTATCCTTGGAGTCATCGGTATATTGATTGTATATCTGGTTAGCGAAGATAGCGAAGCCACCAAGAAAGCATTATGGGGTTGTGTGGTCGGCTATCTCTTCTGGGGTGTAGTTTGGGTCGTATATTACGGATTGATTCTAGGTGCATGGTCTGCGGCCGGAGCATATTAAATTGGTCGAGTAATAAACATTTTATAATAAATCCGGCTTCGGCCGGATTTTTTTTGTATTTTCCGATTACTATTAAGAAAAATCGAATAACTTTGTTTTTTGTAAAGTTAGCGGGCATGATTCGAAAACTTAAACTGGATGAATTGGGGCGAAAAAGTATCGAAGAATTCAAAAAAGGTAAAAAAACACCCCTTATGCTTATTTTGGATAATATCCGGAGTTTAAATAATATAGGTTCTTTTTTTAGAACGGCGGATGCTTTTGCATTGGAAAAAATCTATTTGACCGGCTTTACCGCCACCCCGCCGCATCGCGAAATTCATAAAACCGCCTTGGGGGCCACGGAGTCCGTTGATTGGGTATATGAAAAAAATCTGGTTGATTTGCTAAAAAAAATCAAAGAAAAAAATATATTTATTCTGGCCGCCGAACAAACCGACAAATCACTTTCGCTGGAAAAATTTTGTCCGCCGAAAGATCAAAAAATCGCCGTCATTTTCGGGAATGAAGTGGGGGGCGTAAGCGAAGATGCGCTGGCCTTTGTGGATGAAGTCATTGAAATTCCGCAATTCGGCACCAAACATTCGTTCAATGTATCGGTGAGTGCCGGAATTGTTTTATGGGATATTTTTGCAAAAATGAATTATTATAATTTATGCGATTAATTGTTTTTTTTCTTTTGCTTATTTTATGGACGGCATGTAATAAGGAAAATGCCCCTTCCGTAGGAACGCAAACCATTCATTCGGTCAAGTATTTTAAAGTCAAAGATTCCATACCCGCAGTGCCCGAGTCGGCTTTGGATACATTTACTTCTTGGAAACAACTGGTGGGGTATTTTCATATCAAAGACTCGATTACCGAAGAAGAATTAAAGGATCGTTTGGAATTAATTAGCGGCGGGCTGCAAAGAATCAAACAAAGACCTTTCCCCGTTAAATTAAATAAAGTGGAGATAAAAAGCAGGTTATTGGCCTTGGAAAATGAAGTTTACCAATTGCGATGGGTATTAAAAAAAGAATATGTATCTCCTTCACCGGATAGTTTATTCCGGCGATTGCTGGATGCTTATGCCGGGCTGGTTATCCAAATTAAACAACATTCCGCGGAGAAAGAAAATTTCGAAGAAATTTTTAAAGCCAAACAAGAACGGGATTCTCTTTTATTGGAAAAATTAAAAAAAGAAACCGAAGTGTCGCCCGGGCAAGAATAACAATTTGAAGCCGGGAGATTAATTTTAAAATCACGTTTTTCCGTCACACCGTTTTAATAAAAATGAGACCTTTCCCGACATGGATTTTTTTATATAATTTGTCAATAACTTTTCTTTGAAAAATCCAAGGGAATTCCTTATTTTTGCCCGACAAATAATAGGACAAACGAAAGAACCGGATGAAAAATATTTTTATTAGACCCATTGCTCTTTTGCTTTTATTGATTTTGCCCTACGGTTTATCGGCTGAAGGAGGCGAAGACAATGCACAACACGGCGAAAAAAAAGAAGGTTTAAACGTAGGCGAACTCATCGCCCATCATACGAGCGATTCGCATGATTATGTGATAGAAATACCGTTTTTTCATTACACCTTGCATTTGCCGGTTATCTTATGGACCGATAAAGGATTGAGCGTTTTTTCTTCAGGAAAATTCCAAGGTGATAACGAAGGAAAAGTAGTAGTCACGGACAAAAAAGGGAATAAATTTGTCAAAATCCACGAGGTAATTTATTATGCCGACAAAGTAAAGGATAATCCGCATCCCAATGTATTCGATTATGACAGCCGGCCCTTGGATTTTTCTTTTACACGCAATGCATTGGCCATTCTTTTTGTCTTTATTTTGTTGTTACTAATCATTCATTTTACCAAAAAAGCATACGAAAACCGGTATAAATTGCCCAAAGGAATAGCCGGATTTATCGAACCCATTATATTATTTATCAGGGACGAAGTGGCCATACCCAACATCGGCCCCAAGAAGTATGAAAAATATATGCCTTATTTGTTGTCTGTATTTTTCTTTATTCTGCTCAGTAATTTGATAGGACTTATTCCTTTTGCACCTTTCGGGCATAACATTACGGGCAATATAGTGGTCACCTTTGTTTTGGCCCTTTTTACCTTTATATTGACTACCGTCGGAGGAACCAAGCATTATTGGAAACATATATTCAACCCGCCGGTGCCGCATGCCATTAAGCCCATCATGATTCCGGTGGAAATCTTAGGAATGTTCATCAAGCCGTTTGCCTTGATGGTTCGTTTGTTTGCCAATATGTTTGCCGGACACACCATATTGATTAGTTTGGTGGCCTTAATATTTATATTCGGAACCGTATTATTTGCTCCCGTTTCGGGCGCGTTTTACGTGTTTATGGGATTCATTAAAATTTTAGTGGCATTTTTGCAAGCGTATGTGTTTACCATCTTATCCGCCTTGTTTATAGGTTTGGCGGTGGAAGACCACGAAGAACATGAAGAACACGAACATCAACCGGCATAATCAAAAAAATAAGAAACCATTAACCATTAAATCATAGAATTATGGCAGTATCATTAGCAGCAGTAGGAGCAGGATTGGCAGTTATCGGAGCAGGTATCGGAATCGGAAAAATCGGTGGTTCCGCTACCGAAGCGATGGCTCGTCAACCCGAATTCGCTGGAAAAATTCAAGGCGCTATGCTTATCGCAGCCGCCATGGTGGAAGGGGTAGCCCTTTTCGCGGTAATCGTAGCCATCTTGGAAATTTTCATGTAAAAACGGAAAAATCCCGTAACGATTGGTTGCGGGATTTTCCATTTATTTAATCAAAAAAAATAACAAAAAAATATAGCACACTATGAGTTTGACATCACCTGAAACCCTCGTATTTTGGATGACCTTATTCTTCCTGATTTTTGCCTATTTATTGACCAAAATGGGATGGAAACCTATTTTGAATGCCGTAAAGGAAAGGGAGAAATCCATCGAACAAGCCGTTTTGGAAGCCGAAAAAGTGCGCGAAGAAATGGCCAAACTTAAGGCCGATAACGAAAAATTGCTCAAACAAGCCCGCGAAGAACGGGAAAACATTTTGAAAGAAGCCCGCGAACTTAAAAATAAAATTTTGGCCGAAGCCAAAACGGAAGCCGAAAAAATGAGAAACGAAGAATTGGCTAAGACCAAAAAACTCATTGCAGCCGAACGCGAAGCAGCCGTGAAAGATATACAAAACCAAGTAGCGGAAATTTCTTTGGAAATAGCCGAAAAAGTTATCGGGGAACAATTTTCCGATAAAGCAAAACAAATCGCTTATATCAAGAAAAATTTATCGGAATTAAAGTTAAATTGACATGAGTAAATTTTCAAAAGCGGCAAAGCGTTACGTAAAAGCATATTTCGAATTGGCCCGCGAAGCCGGAAAACTCGAGGAAGCGGCCGCCGATATGAAATTGATACGTAATACGCTAAAAAATAATCCCGAACTCAAACATTTTCTCAAACAACCCGTGATCGGGAATCTGCAAAAATATCAAGCCATTCAAAAGATTTTCGGTGACAAAATAT
Source organism: Flavobacteriales bacterium (assembly GCA_027067965.1). Classification (GTDB taxonomy): domain Bacteria; phylum Bacteroidota; class Bacteroidia; order Flavobacteriales; family Flavobacteriaceae; genus JAADED01. Next base: position 628,637 of record JAMOUV010000010.1, read on the forward strand.
CACCTCTTACGGCCAATTTATTACAACTCTTGGCCCGTAAAAACCGAATGGATATCTTGGAAGACATTGCCGGACTCTTCGATGAATTTTACCGGAAACATCTCGGTGTGGTGGAAGCCGTTTTGACCACAGCCGTTCAACCGGACGAAGAAGTTATCAAAGCATTTCATGAAAAAGTAAAAGAACTAACCGGCAAGGAAAATGCGGTATTGAAAACCAAAGTCGATCCCGCAATCATCGGCGGATATATTCTTCAAATCGGAGATTTGAAAATAGACGACAGCATCAAAGGAAAACTACAAAAAATAAAATCGAATTTAATTGTATAATAAACGGATAAAATTACCATTATGGCAGAAATAAAGGCATCTGAAATTTCAGCAATCATCAAAGAACAATTACAACAGACCGATACAACGGCCGGTTTGGACGAAACCGGTGTGGTCTTGGAGGTAGGAGACGGAATTGCACGTGCATACGGACTCAACAATGCCCAATCGGGCGAATTGGTCCAATTCGAAAACGGCAGCGAAGGTGTGGTTTTGAACCTCGAAGAAGACAATGTGGGAATCGTAATTCTCGGTCCCTATACCGATATTAAAGAAGGTTCGTCGGTCAAACGTTTGAACAGAATTATGTCCATTCCGGTAGGCGAAGGACTTATCGGACGGGTTATCAATACCCTCGGGCATCCTGTGGACGGAAAAGGACCTATCCAAGGCGAGTTGATTCACCTGCCATTGGAACGCAAAGCCCCCGGCGTAATTTATCGTGAACCCGTAAAAGAACCGCTTCAAACCGGTATCAAGGCCATCGACGCCATGATTCCCATCGGACGCGGACAAAGGGAATTGATTATCGGTGACCGGCAAACCGGTAAAACAACCGTGGCCATCGATACCATCATGAACCAAAGAGAAAATTACGAAAAAGGCGAACCTGTTTATTGTATTTATGTAGCCATCGGCCAAAAAGCATCGACCGTGGCCCAGATTCATAAAAAATTGGAAGAAGCCGGCGCTATGGATTATACCGTTATCGTAGCGGCCAATGCGTCGGACCCCGCACCAATGCAAGTATATGCGCCTTATGCGGGTGCGGCCATCGGAGAATTTTTCCGCGATACCGGCCGTCCGGCTCTTATCGTTTATGACGATTTGTCCAAGCAAGCCGTGGCCTATCGAGAAGTATCGCTCTTGCTTCGTCGTCCGCCCGGACGTGAAGCATATCCCGGTGACGTATTCTACTTGCACTCCCGGTTATTGGAACGGGCGGCCAAAATTATCGAAGACGATAATGTGGCCCGAAAAATGAATGACTTGCCCGAACCTTTGAAAAATAAAGTGAAAGGTGGCGGCTCCCTGACGGCATTGCCCATCATCGAAACCCAAGCGGGTGACGTGGCCGCCTATATTCCTACCAATGTGATTTCCATCACCGACGGACAGATTTTCTTGGAAGCCGATTTATTCAATGCGGGTATCCGTCCGGCTATTAATGTGGGAATTTCCGTTTCTCGAGTTGGTGGTTCGGCCCAAATCAAACCGATGAAAAAAGTAGCGGGAACACTCAAACTCGACCAAGCACAATACCGCGAATTGGAAGCATTTGCCAAATTCGGTTCCGATTTGGACCCCGTTACCTTAAATGTCATTGAAAAAGGTAAAAGAAACGTGGAAATTCTCAAGCAACCGCAACACCAACCCATGCCGGTGGAAGAACAAGTAGCCATTATATTCGTGGGAACCAAAAACCTTTTGCGTAAAGTGCCCGTGAATAAAGTGAAGGATTTTGAAAAAGAATATTTGGAATACCTCCGCATGAAGCATCGCGATTTGTTGGACAGAATCCGAAACGGCGAATGGAACGATGAGATTGCCGAGGTTTTGGAAAAAGTGGCACGTGAAATTGCCAAAACATTTGAAACCGAAGAATAAAACTCATGGCTAACCTAAAAGACATACGAACCCGGATTTCGTCGGTGAAGTCCACCATGCAGATAACCAATGCCATGAAAATGGTATCGGCTGCCAAATTGAAAAAGGCGCAAGAAGCCATTGAAAACATGCGCCCTTATGCCGAGAAATTGAATGAAATTTTGAAAACTTTGGTGGATGCGGGAACCGACGAAACAAATGTATATGGAGAAGAACGTCCGGTTAAAAAAGTACTTTTGGTGTCCATCACATCGAATCGCGGATTGTGTGGTGCGTTGAATTCCAATGTGGTTAAAAAAGTCAATGAATTGGCTGAAAATTATTCCGGCAAAGCCGGGGTGGATGTCTTAACCATCGGAAAAAGAGGTTTTGATATTTTGAAGAAAACACAAAATGTGGTGGAAAACCGTTCGGATCTGTTGGACAAAAAAATTGAATACGGTCAAGTGTCGGAAGTAGCCGAAAAAGTGATGAAAGATTTTACGGAAGGAATTTATGATAAAATCATTTTGGTTTATAATCAATTTGTCAATCCGGCGGTGCAACGCGTAACGGAAGAACAATTTTTGCCCGTTCCGAAAGATGAAACGCAAGATTCCGCTTCGCCCGTTCAAATCGATTACATTTTCGAGCCGGATCAACAAACCATATTGAAAGAATTGGTTCCCAAATCACTTAAAATGAAATTCTTCCGTGCCATTCGCGAAGCATGGGCATCGGAACACGGCGCCCGGATGACCGCCATGCACAAGGCCACCGATAATGCCAAAGAAATGGTTTCGGACCTGACCTTGCAATATAACAAAGCCCGTCAAGCGGTGATTACGGGAGAAATTCTCGAAATTGTAAGCGGGGCCGAAGCATTAAAAAACCAAGGATAAAAATTAACCATCCCATACAATAAAAAATCCCTCCGTAATCAGGAGGGATTTTTTATTTATTTAAACGCTAAAAATTCCGGATTGCATACTAGGTATTAGGAAAATAAAAATAAAACCTTTTAATCTTTCACGCATCTTATGCTAAATCCAAGGTTTTTAGCCCTGTGTTCTCTATAAACGCCTGCATCATTATACCATAACTCACGTGTGTAAGGATTGCCATTTGATTCGGTAGAACTCCAAAAATATGCTCGATCATGTAAATTTATGAAATTTGTATTCCATTTTGCCCCTGCAGGCAAGGCATCAAAGCCACTACTTCCGAAATTATTTGACCCATTTTCCAGTGCTCCGTCATTCCATAAATCGGCTCTTGAAGCCATTTTACTTCCTTCATCACCACCTCTACCACCAGTTTGATCGGCTTCCCATGAATTCATACCCAAAGTTATTTCCAAAGTTTTCCATTCATCATCGGTAGGAATATGCCAACCGGCCGGACAGATTCCCTGCGCACCGGGCGTAGTGGAATATTGCATGGCTTCATTCCATTGATAGAGCCCGCCGTAAATATCACAATTGGATTCTAAATCATTATAACAATATTTCTCAATCGTTCCGTTATTGGTTTGATTGGAAGTACCATTAATCCTCGTTCCGATATTAAGGTTTTCGGCCATCCAACACTGATTTCCGATTTGAACGGTGGCATATGCTTTCCCATCTCTACTATCCGTTAATTGATCACCACAGGAAAAATTAGTATTACCTCCCGTACCGGAATAAACGCCCAAGCATTCGGACCATTGGGTTCCGTTAAAATAACGCATACAGTGCGAACTCAAGTCATATATCATTAAACCTTCAGCGGGATTCGCCACAGAACTGGTATCAGCTACACGGGGAGGTAAAAATCCCGTGTTGCTACTTTTTACTTCCAACATAGCGGAAGGATCTGGTGCCGATCCGTCATTATTAATTCCTACTTGTCCTACAGCATTTCCGGCAAAGAAGAGCATTAAGATAATTGCTATTGTTCTCATAAACATGTCTTTTAGGATGTAAAGATACTATTTTTTTAAAAATTAGTAAAATAATTATAAATTCTAATAATTTAACATTTCATTAAATGCCCTGATATCTAATGGATTAAATGAAAAATTATCTTCCGTTTAATAAAATAATCCATGTTTAATTTAAAAATACCACTTACTTCATTATGATTACAAATAATAGTTAGCACAAGGCCATTTACTTATATAATTAAATTCAATTACTTGTGTGTCAAATCATTATAAATAAATTAAAAGGAAATTGAAGGAAACATCCGGACATGATATTACATTGTTTACCCATAAATTTTATAGGAAAAGGCATTTTAGATGAAGAAATATGTCTTAGTCATTTATTAATTATCCAAAATGTTAAAAGAAAATTTAAATATTTCTCCACTCAAATCATTCGGGATTTAATTAAAAATATATTTCACCACCTCGCCCCGCGCATTCATGATTTCCACCATCAATTGGCGGTTTTTGTATTGTTCGAATAACTGGCTAGCATCATCGACCGAATAGACAGGAATATTATTGATTTTTACGATGATATTACCCGGTTCGATGCCATTGGCCAGCAATTGGCGATTGCGAATTTCCTGAATCATGACACCGTTTTTCAGTCCGAGACGCCTCAGATCTTTGGAAGAAACATTTTTAATTACAATTCCCAAGGGACGTACATATACCGAGTCGTATTTTTCCAGTACCACCGGAATGATTTCCACCGACCCGTTAGGATGAATGATTTTTAATTTGATGCGCGAACCGGGGCTTTTCGTTTTCAAAAATCCCAATAATTCGGACATAGTGGTGATTTTTTGTCCGTTCATTCCGATAATAATATCTCCGGGACGAAGTCCGGCTCGATACGAAGAACTGTTTTTGTCCACGTCGCTAATCCAAATGCCTTCTGTTTGCGAGATGCCCAATTTTTTTGCTTTTTCGGCATCGAGTTCCACTCCGGAAATACCGATTTTACCTTTTTGAATGCTGCCGAATTCGATGATATCTTCGGTGATTTTCTTCACAATATTGGACGGTATGGCAAAAGAATAGCCGATATACGAGCCGGTCATACTGAAAATCATGGTATTGATTCCGACCAGTTCGCCATGCTGATTGACCAAAGCCCCGCCGCTATTGCCGGGATTGACCACTGCGTCGGTTTGAATAAAACTGTCTATTTTATTGGTTCCCTTGACATCACGTGCTTTGGCGCTCACAATACCGGCCGTTACCGTAGTGCCCAAATTAAAAGGATTACCGATAGCCAATACCCATTCGCCCAATTCCAAGCCATCGGAATCTCCGAAGACCATATACGGCAAACCGGTTGCATCGATTTTGAGCACGGCAATATCGTTTTGCGGGTCGATACCAACCACTTCGGCGCGATATTTTTGATGATTATTGAGGGTAACTTCCAATTCGGTGGCATCTTTTATCACATGATAATTCGTGACAATGTATCCGTTTGGAGAAATGATAACACCCGAACCGGTTCCTTCTTGTTTGTAGGGTTGCCCTTGGCGGTATCCGTAATAATATTCATATACCGGCACCACGATTTTGGTATTACGCACGTGCACCACGGCGTCTTTTGTTTTTTTGACCACTTCGGTAAAGTCGAAGGAGGCGGAAGGCATCGTGGCATTTCCGCGGTAAGAAACAGGCGAGGAAGTTGCTTCCGTGCCCTCATTTTTTTCCGGTTGTTCCGCCAAGACGGTATCATGCCTTTCCTCGGGCCGTTGTTCCAAAAAAGAATAAGTTCCTATTGCTAAAATCGCTCCCAAAAATGCAGCCGAAAAATACCCGATTAATTTTTTCATATTCTTAAAGGTTTGATGTCAAGTGATAACGCAAAAAACATACCATTAGTATGGAATGGTAAATTTACAAATAAATAAATGTTTTATCTTTACCGGATAAAAATTAAATGTTGAAAAAAACCATTGTAATATTATTTTTTTTGTTGGCAATTGCCATATTGTCAGGTTATTATATTATTTTCGTGCCGAATGTCACCTCCGGTGAAGCGGTGATTACCGTAGAACCCGGAACGGATTTTCAAGGTTTGGTGAAGAAGATAAAACCCCATGTGAAATCCGTCAAAACTTTTGAAATAACCGCCAAATTAAAACGATTCAAAAAGCCCAAACCGGGTAAGTATCTCATTGTAAAAGGAATGAATAACAATGAGTTGGTCAATCTTTTTCGATCGGGCAAACAATTGGAAATTGATGTCACATTTAATAACGTAGATTCCTTGGCGGAATTGGCGGGTAAAATTTCCCGGTACATTACGGCCGATTCCTCGGAACTGATAAAGGCCTTTACGGACAAAAAATTTTTAAAAAAGCACGGGTTTAACGAACAGACGGCCCTGTTGATGTATATTCCGAATACATACCGTTTTTTTTATACCACCGATGCGGAACAATTTCGTGACCGCATGCTTCGGGAATACAAAAAGTTTTGGAATGACCGGCGGCGAGCCCAAGCAAAAAAAATCGGTTTAACACCGGTAGAAGTAGGAATTTTGGCTTCCATTGTCAAAAAAGAATCTGTCAAACGCTCGGAAAAACCCATTATTGCCGGAGTCTATCTGAATCGATTGAAAAAGGGCATGAAACTCGAAGCGGACCCTACATCGGTTTATGCCTATAAATTGGCAACCGGCGATACCACTACCGTTCGTCGTGTGTTAAACAAACACATTCAAATAGATAATCCTTATAATACTTATATGTATCCCGGATTGCCTCCCGGCCCCATTACCATGCCCGATATCGAAGATATCGAAGCGGTTTTACAACCGCGTCCACACGATTATTTATTCTTCTCGGCCGATCCGAAAAGACCCGGCTATCACTTGTTTGCACGTAATTATTCCGAACATATGCGCAATGCAAATGCCTATCGCCGGTATCTCAATAATCAAAAAATAATGAGGTAAAATCCGGCCGGAAAATTCGATTTAATAAAAATTTCATATCTTTGCGGTCGTTTTTTTGCAAAATGGTATATTTTTTGCAATAAACGGCCTGAAAAATTATGGAAAATGAAAAATAAAAGCATATACATATTCTTCAGTGCTCTTATATTGGCCATTTTTTGGCTGTCATTGAGAGGGCTGATGAAAGAACAACATACACCGGTGGTTTATGATATGCCGGTGGTAGGACACCGTCCGGCTGTTTTTCCCAAATGGAAAGACGAAACGGTGGTCGATTTAAACAAACCCTCGTTTAGAATACCGGCGGTGGGAAGAGATTTTGTAGGTTTTAAAGAAGCATTGGCCTTCAATGAATCCGGAAGGCGATATCATATTATCAATAAATTGGGATATCTGGGAAAATATCAATTCGGAATGGGCACATTGCGTGCCTTGAATATGAATGTAACCTACAAGGAATTTTTGAAAAATCCGCAATTGCAGGAAGAGGCATTCAAGCGGTATGTAAAAGAAAATCGTAAGATATTGGCCAAAGAAATCAAGCGGTATAACGGACGTTACTTAAAAGGCATTAAAATTACCGAATCAGGCATCTTGGCGGCCGCCCATTTGGCGGGAGCCGGTGCAGTTCAAAAATTCTTACGTTCCGGCGGAAAAGAATCTTCAACCGATGCTTTCGGAACCCGTGTGGAAGACTATTTGCAAAGGTTTTCGGGTTATGATTTAAGTGAAATCCGGTAAATAAAGACAATCACGTTTAAATAAAACTTAGACCCTTCGGGGTCTTTTTTTATTTTGCTAGGTTTGTGCCGTGTATGGACTTTCTTTTTTTTAGTTGGTTATATGAAACGTGTTAATAATTGAAAAAATTAATCCTTTTATTCTCTCATTATCGCTTCCCCTATCTTGAAGATTCATCTAATCATTTCACTTCCATTTTGACCATATATCCTTCATGATTTCTTACATTCAACACCTTGCCATCTTCAAAAATTAAATATTGTCCTTTGATGCCGGTTAATTTTCCTTCGTATTCTTTTTGTTTATCCAATTTGATTGAACTTACTTTCGGAGGATAAGAAACAACCGGATATTTGAATTTATACCATAAGGGTTTTTCCAAAATATAGGGCTGTGTTTCAGCGGGAATATAAGGTTTTAGCATTTCGAAAACTTCAAATAAATTACCCGGAGAAATTTGTTCGGTAAGCATCTGTCTCCAACCCGTTTTGTCGCTTACATGCGCTTTGAGAGCCACTTCTGTAATGCCTGCAAGATAGCGATTGGGTGTTTCCAAAATAACCAAGGCCTCATCCGCTCCTTGATCGATCCACCGGTTGGGTACTTGTGATTGGCGTGTGACGCCAACTTTAATACCGGATGTTTTGGCCAAATAAACATAATGCGGCTGAAGTTGCATCTTTTTTTCAAATTCCAAGTCTCGGTCTTCCACTCCTTCGTGTGCTTTGCTCAATTCCGGGTGAACGATCCAATCTCCCGCTTGCGGCGATTCAAAATAACATTTCTTACACATTCCCATCCGGAAAATGGGCTCGTCGCTTCCGCAAATTTTACATTCATAACCGGTGTGGATTATTTTTATATTTTTCTGTAGCAATTCATTCACGATGATAAAATCCGTTCCGGTATCCAAATAATAACGTACCGGTTCGGTTGGCTCGGCGTCCATTTTGGATAACACAAAATCCAAATTCATATTATTTCATTAATTTTACTTGGGATAAAGATACGAAAAGAATGATTTCCCCCCTTTTAAATTCCTTAGTTCAGTTTTTAACCTCGGCTCGCAGGAAGCGAATCGAGCAGAATTATTTTCAACATCCTGTGGCCACCCAATATGAAGAGCTCGATAAATTATTAAAACTTGCGGCCCATACCGAATTCGGACAAAAACACGGATTCTCCACCATAGCCGATTCCGAAGAATTCGCCGCTCGTGTGCCTTTAAACGATTATTCCATCTTGCAACCGGATATCGAACGGATGATGCGGGGTGAAAAGGATGTGTTATGGCGCGGAAAAATAAAATGGTATGCCCAATCGAGCGGAACCACTTCAAGCAGAAGTAAATTTATACCGATTTCCGATGAGATATTGGAGCGCAATCATTTTCAAGGCGGTAAAGACATGTTGATGTTTTATTTGGAAAACGTGCCCGATTCCAAATTGCTCCGCGGCAAATCTTTAAAACTCGGCGGAACGGTCCGCTATGATAAAGAAAGAAATATCCATATCGGCGATTTGTCGGGAATTATGATTAACCGTTTGCCTTTTTGGGCTGAGTATCAAAGTACCCCGGACGAACAAATTGCTTTAATACCCGATTGGGAAGAAAAAATACGGCGAATTATTGCATCGGCGGCCAAACAGGACGTGCGTTCGTTGATTGGCATTCCTTCCTGGTTTCAGACTTTATTAACCGGTATTTTGCAACATTACCGGATAGATTACATCAAAGAAATATGGCCGGGATTGGAAGTGTTTTTTCACGGCGGCATTCATTTCGAACCTTATCGCGAAGGATTTAAAGAAATGATTGGCGGAGATGGAATCCGGTATATGGAGGTTTATAATGCATCGGAAGGTTTTTTCGGATTTCAAAACGATTTAAGCAAAAACGAGTTTTTGCTAACGATCGATTATTTGAATTATTTTGAATTTATACCCATGGACAAATTCGACGGGCTTCATTCAAAGGAGGTTATACCTTTGGAAGGCATCAAAACGGGTGTCAATTATGCCATGGTAATCAGCAATGCCTCGGGATTATGGCGTTATATTATCGGTGACACCGTGAAATTTACTTCCGTCAAGCCCTATCAATTTATTATTACGGGTCGTACCAAACATTTTATAAATATCGTGGGCGAAGAAGTCATTGTGGATAATGCGGAAAAGGCCTTGCGACAGGCGGCAAAAAAACACGGGGCCGTCATACGGAATTACACCGTGGCACCGGTCTTTATGCGAGGAAATGAGAAAGGGGCCCATGAATGGTTGATTGAATTTGAAAAACCACCGGCTGATTTACAAGCATTTCGTGAGGATTTGGATAAAGCGTTGATGCAAATTAATTCCGATTATGAAGTCAAACGAAAAAATGACATTTCCCTGAAAATGCCCTTGGTTCACCGGGCAAGACAAGGACTTTTTGAAGCATGGCTTAAAAAACACGGAAAACTCGGCGGACAACATAAAATTCCCCGGCTTTCGCAAAATCGCGATTTAATCGAAGAGTTGTTGGAAATAAACAAAAGTTGATGTTCTTAAAACCTTCGCTTATAACGAAATACCGGAACGAATGGAATTTTAATATAAATAAGAGAAAAAAAATCAGGTTATGTGAATTTTAATTATCTTTTATGTAAATTGAAATTCCAAATGAATAAAAAGTCATGAGCAAAAAGTTAAAATATTTTATAGCGGCCGGAATCGGTCTTATTATTCTCTTGACAATCTTATCCAAAGCCGGTGTGTTTGGAAATGCGGATGATGCCAAGAAGGTGCGCACGGCGAAGGTCGAACGAAAGGATATTACCGAAAGCATTATTGCTTCCGGCATCATTCAACCGGAAAAGGAAGTGAAAATTTCATCGGAAGTATCGGGCGAAATCGTGGAATTGCCCGTTCATGAAGGACAAGCAATAAAGAAAGGACAATTATTGGTGCGTATTAACCCCGATTTGTACCAATCGGCATATGAGCGGGCAAAGGCCGCCTTGTCCAATGCGCTATCGGCCTTGCATCAACAAAAAGTCCGTATGCAATTGGCCGCCACCGAATTTAAACGTAATAAACAACTTTTTGAAAAAGGTATTATTGCTCAAGCCGAATATCAACAGTCCGAGACCAATTATAAAGTAGCCCGTGCCGCCTATCAATCGGCTAAATTTCAAGTCGAAAGCGCAAGGGCGGGCGTCAAAGAGGCGAAAGACAATTTAAAACGAACCGAAATATACGCCCCCATCTCAGGTACCTTGACCCGGCTCAATGTGGAAGAAGGCGAAAGGGTAGTGGGTACCAAACAAATGGCGGGAACGGAAATTTTGCGTATAGCCGATTTGGACCGCATGGAGGTCTTGACCGATGTGAATGAAAACGATATTGTCAAAGTGCAATTAAATGACAGCGCCCGGGTGGAAATCGAGGCCTTTCCGGGAAGAAAATTCAAAGGCGTGGTGACGGAAATAGCCAATTCGGCCGAATCTCAAAATACGGTCACCGACCAAACGGTCAATTTCAAAGTAAAAATCGGTATTTTAAAAGAATCATACGAAGATTTGCTCAAAAACAAACCGGCCGGTTATTCGCCTTTCCGCCCCGGCATGACCGCCAGTGTGGAAATTATTACGAATAAAAAACAAAATGTACTGGCCGTGCCCATTATGGCCGTCACCATTCGAAAAGACAGTACCGATACCGAACGGGAAACCGTTTTTTTGTATGAGGATGGCACTGCCCGGCGCCGTTTTGTTAAAACGGGAATTCAAGATGAAGAAAATATAGAAATTATAGAAGGACTCGAGGAAGGACAAGTGATTATTACCGGCCCGTTTAAGTTAATTTCCAAGGAACTTAAAGACGGCGATAAAGTAAAATCCGAAGATAAAAGTAAGGGGAAGGCAAATAAGAAAAACAAGAAAAACAGGAAACATAAAAAAGATTAAGTTGAAATTATTTCATCCATATACCTTTCCAACTTTTTTTTCCGCTTTTTTTTCTCCGGCTGTTTTCGAATATACTCAAGAAAAATCACGCATTTTCCTTACTTTCGATGACGGTCCCACCCCTGAGGTGACGCAATACGTATTGGATTTATTGGCGCAATATCAAATGCGTGCTTCTTTTTTTGTTATAGGAGATAAAATTCAACAACATAAAGAAATCCTACACCGAGTCAAAGAGGGCGGTCATTTGATTGGCAATCATACTTATCGTCATTTGAATGCATGGAAAACGCCGCAACGGGTATATATGGCGGATATCGAAAAAACGGCCGAATTACTTCAATCGTCGGGCTTGTCCGATGGGAAAATTTTTCGTCCGCCTTACGGAAAAATCACGCCCCGAACGGTCAAACGTTTGCATGCGGCGGGCTACCGGGTCGTAATGTGGAAACATTTGAGTTTGGATTATAATCCGAAAGTGAATCCGGCACGTTCGCTCGATATATTAAAAAAACGTATCAAACCCGGTGATATCATTGTTTTTCATGATAGCGAAAAGGCATTTTCTTCTTTAAAAATTATTTTGCCGGATTTGTTGGCATTTATGGCTGCGCGCGGTTGGCATTCGGACCGGCTGCCGTAATTTGAATTTTTATGCTTAAACTTGTATAAAATTTAATAAAATGAAAATAAAAATTTCCTTATTGATTTTTTTACTTCCGCTATATTCCATTTTTTCTCAAATAAATTTACTGAATCATTTTAAAGACGAACCGGAATTTTTTCTCCGTTCCGGTCGTATTTATACGGCGATAAAGCCCTTGGAATTCGAACGTATCGATACGGCCAAATGGCACGCCTACCAAAATGCATTGCATATTTCTACCGAAAATAAAATATTGAATTACCTGTTGAACAAAGATTTTATCCGTATTCGAGGTGACCGGTATGACTTGCGCATTTTGCCGGTTATTTATTGGGAAGTCGGCAAGTCGGGTGATACGGAACAAACGGTATTCATTAATACGCGCGGTATTGAAATTCAAGGAGAATTGGGAAGGCAATTTGCCTTTCAGACAGCCGTTTATGAAAATCAAGCCCGATTTCCCGCCTATCTGGACACATTGTTCAGTTTAAAACAAACGGGAAACGGATTTCCGGCTACCGTGCCGGGTTTCGGCATAGCCAAAATAGACAAAAACGGCGTGTTGGATTTCCCTTCGGTTCGCGGGCATGTCGCTTACCGTCCCTCGGAATTTTTCCTGTTCAAATTGGGACATGACAATTTTCATATAGGCGAAGGGGAGCGTTCGGTTTTTTTGGGAGAGGACGTGCCGCCTTATCCTTATTTTCAGATTGTGGCGAATTTTTGGCATGTGCGCTACATGGTGATGTGGAGCATGTTACAAGACATACGGCCCGAAGTCATTAGAAACGGGTTTTATTACAAAAAATATATGGCCACGCATTATTTGGATTGGGCGGTGACGGAAAAAATCAATATCGGTTTGTTTGAGAATGTAATTTGGGATCCGGGCGATGGGCGTGGATTCGATTTGAATTTTATCAATCCCGTCATATTTTTTAAAACGGTGGAATTTCAAAGCGGCGCCAAGGGCGGCAATACCGTGTTGGGAATAAATGCTTCTTACCGGCCCGTTGAACAAGTTCTATTTTACGGACAGTTTTTGCTCGATGAAATGACCGTGTCCAAATTTTTCGGAGAGCCGGGCTACTGGGGAAATAAATTCGCCACACAGTTGGGCGTCAAAGGACATTATCGTTATCATAATCATTTGTTATTTGCCCGTTTGGAATGGAACCGGGTAAGACCTTATACTTATTCGCACCATCGTATTAGCATAAATTATGCGCATGACAATTATCCTTTGGCGCATCCTTGGGGTGCCAATTTAAATGAGATTCTATTCCGCTTGAAATGGCGTTACGGGCGCTATTTTGCAGGCATGGGCTTTACTTACGGATTGCAAGGGGTTGATTTTCCTTCGGAAACCAAGACCTACGGTGGTGATATTTACCGTGATTATGAAGACCGGATTTCATCGGATCAGGTCAAAATTCTTCAGGGAAATTTATTTAAGCGTACTTATGTAAATATGGAAGCCGGCTATAAATTAAATCCCAAATGGAATTGGGAAATTTATGCGGGTGCCGATATTATTTCCCATGATATCGATCAACCGGTAAAATATTATCAAGACCGCCAATTTACTTGGTTCCGGTTGGGAATGCGGGCCAATATGCCTTATTTTAAGCGGGAATGGTAGATTAAAATTCCGCATTTTTAGGCGTACGGGGATAGGGAATCACATCGCGAATGTTGCCCATTCCGGTTACGAATTGAACCAATCGTTCAAAACCCAATCCGAATCCGCTATGAATGGCCGTACCGTATCGCCGCAGGTCCACATACCACCATAATTCCTCGGGGTCGATGCCCATCTGTTTCATCTTTTCGATCAAAACATCCAAGCGTTCTTCCCGTTGCGAACCGCCGATTATTTCTCCGATTCCGGGAAATAATACATCCATGGCGCGAACGGTGTTTCCATCGGGATTCAGCCGCATGTAAAAGGCCTTGATTTTGGCCGGATAATCGAAAATAATTACGGGGCTTTTGAAATGTTTTTCCACCAGATAGCGTTCGTGTTCGCTTTGCAAATCCAATCCCCATTCTACGGGATATTGAAATTTTTTCTTTTTAAAAGGTTTGGATTGACGTAAAATTTCGATGGCTTCGGTATAACTGATTCTTACGAAGCGGTTATTTAATACAAATTCCAATTTTTCGATAAGAGGCATGTCGCTTCGTTTGTTTTGCGGGAGAGATTTCTCTTCGTTGAGCAATCGTTTTTCGAGGAATTCCAAATCTTTTCGGTGATGAGTCAGTATGTCGCTTATGACATATTTGACAAAATCTTCCGCCAGGTCCATATTACCGTCCAAATCCATAAACGCTACTTCGGGTTCCACCATCCAAAATTCAGCCAAGTGGCGGGTTGTGTTGGAATTTTCGGCCCGGAACGTAGGCCCGAAAGTATAAACTTTGCCTAAGGCCATGGCATAAGTTTCGGCTTCGAGTTGGCCGGAAACGGTCAAATTGGTTTTTTTGCCGAAAAAATCTTTTTTATAATCGATTTGTCCCTCTTCGTTGCGAGGCGGATTTTTTAAGTCCAAGGTGGTTACTTGAAACATTTGGCCGGCTCCTTCGGCGTCAATGCCGGTAATGATGGGAGTATTGAGGTAAAGAAAATCGTTTTCCTGAAAATATTTGTGAATGGCGAATGCCAAACGGCTACGAACCCGCATAATAGCGCCGAAAAGCGTGGTACGCGGGCGCAAATGGGCCTTTTCGCGCAAGAATTCCAAACTATGGCGCTTGGGTTGTATAGGGTAAGTTTCGGGGTCCGATTCGCCGAGTATTTCCAGTTTGTCCACCAATACTTCCACATCTTGTCCTTTGCCCAAACTTTTGACCAATTCTCCCTCGGCATAAACGGCGGCTCCGGTGGAAATTTTCTTAAGAAAATCTTCCGGATATTTTTCGGGATCGATTACCAATTGAAGGTTATCCAAGGTGGACCCGTCGTTGAGCGCTATGAAGCGGTCGTTGCGGAAGGTTTTAACCCACCCGGCAGTCACTACCGGAAGATTCAGTTTATTGGATTTTAATATTTCCTTGATGCGTTGCGGTTTTTTTTTCATATCGCAAATTTCATACTCAATTCGTGCAAAGATACGTTTTTTGTGGGTTTTGTTGATGGCGGAATCCGGCGGCTGTATTGATTTGCCAAATAAGTTATTCTTACGGATTCAATGGTTTTTGACTTCTTCAATATTTCTACTCATTAAAATTTATTACCTTTAATGTTCAAAAAATTAAAATTTGCAGTATGAAACAAATAGGTGCATCGGAATTGGTATTAAATCCCGACGGAAGTGTTTACCATCTTAACTTACATCCGGAAAACATTGCCAATAATATTATTACGGTAGGCGATCCGAAAAGAGTGGATAAAGTGGCCGCCTTTTTCGACCGGATAGAATTTGAAACCTATAAAAGGGAATTTCATACCATTACCGGAACTTATAAAGGGACCCGTTTTACGGTAATTTCAACGGGTATCGGACCTGACAATATTGATATCGTTCTCAATGAATTGGATGCTTTGGTGAATATTGATTTAAAAACCCGGACACCGAAAGATACGCATACGACTTTGAATATTGTCCGCATAGGCACTTCGGGTTCTTTGCATGCCGATATCCCGGTGGATAGTTTTGTGATGGGAAAATACGGATTGGGATTCGACGGATTATTACATTATTATCAATCAAAACATGTACGGGAAACAGAAATGGAAAAACAATTTATTGTCCAAACTCAATGGTTGCCTGATGCGGCCAAACCATATATTGTTTCCAATAGTTCGCTGCTTGAATCCAAACTGGAAGGTGAAAATATTTATAAGGGAATAACGGCTACAGCCGGTGGTTTTTACGGACCGCAAGGCAGGGTTTTGCGTATTCCTTTGGCCGCTCCGGATATGCATGACAAACTTCATCGATTCGAATATAACGGATTGAAAATTACCAATTTCGAAATGGAAACGGCAGCCATATACGGCTTGGCCAAACTTTTGGGACATCATGCATGCTCGATGAATGCCATTATTGCCAACCGGGTTACTTTGGATTTTTCCGAAGATTATAGCAAAACAATTAAATCGTTGATTGCCTACGTGTTAGACGCCCTCGTTTAAAAAAATAAACTATGAAATGGTCTCCTTCTAAAGAAATCATTCGTCAGGCCAATGTATATACAAGTTTTAAAGACCTGGGGTTTGACAATTACGATGATTTTTACCGTTTCTCGATAAATGAACGAGAAAAATTCTGGGATTTTACCGTAAACCGCATGGGGATTAAGTTCAAAAAAAAATACGACGAGGTATTGGATTTGTCGGAAGGAATCGAAAAACCCCGGTGGTTTGCAGGTGCGGAAATGAATATTGCACAATCTTGTTTTAAGCCGCCGGGCGAACAAATTGCCATAAAATATGCCAGCGAAAAAGACGGTGAAATTCACGAAATAACTTATGCATCCATGCAAAAACGGGTGGACGACATTCTTTTTTCAATGAAAAAAGCAGGATTGAAGCCCGGAGATTTTGTAGGAATAGATATGCCGATGACGCCCGAAGCAGTGATGATTTACTTGGCGGCCGTAAAAGGCGGAATGCCTGTTATCACCGTAGCCGATAGTTTTTCGCCCGATCAAATCAAAGTGCGATTTTCCATTGCCCCGCCTGCATTGGTATTTACGCAGGATTATCTGCATAGAGGAGGCAAAAAAATCCCCTTATATCAAAAATTAATTGACGCCGAGGCGCCGGAATCCGTCGTAATTACAACGGAATCCGTTTCGCTTCGCGAGAAGGACCGGACTTGGGATGACTTTCTTACCCCTGCACCCGGCCCGCAATCCTATCATTATAGTGACCCGATGGCCGATATTACCGTTCTTTTTTCGTCGGGAACAACGTCGGAACCCAAGGCCATTCCATGGAATCATGTGACCGCGATCAAATCGGCTGCCGACGGTTTCTATCATCATGATATCCATCCATCCCATGTGGTGGCGTGGCCTACCAATTTGGGTTGGATGATGGGGCCATGGTTAATTTTTGCCACTTTTATCAATCAAGCGACCATGGCGCTTTTCGAAGGATTGCCAACCGGATCCGGATTCGGAAAGTTTGTGCAAGACGCCAAAATCAATATGTTGGGCACCGTGCCTAGTATTGTAAGGGCATGGCGAAAAAACAAGGACTTCGATAAATTGGATTGGAAAAATATCAAATGTTTTAGTAGCACGGGCGAAACCTCACATCCCGATGACATGTCATGGTTGATGAAATTTGCAGGTGGTCGTCCGGTGATTGAATATTGCGGCGGTACGGAGATTGGCGGCGGTTACGTCACTTCCACCGTAATACAAGATAATTTTCCGTCCACTTTTTCCACCCCGGCACTGGGAAGTGAATTTGTGATTTTGGACGAAAATTTCCGTGAAACCGATGCCGGCGAAGTATTTATTATTCCGCCAACGCCGGGACTTTCCATAAAACTTCTCAACAAAGACCATCATAAAACATACTACGAAGGATTACCGAAATACAAAGGGAAAACACTTCGCCGACACGGCGATTATTTGGTTCGAATGCCAAACGGTTACTACCGCGTCATGGGACGCACCGACGATAGTATGAACATCGGCGGCATTAAAGTGGGTGCCGGACAAATAGAAGAAGTAATCAATGCTTTCGATTTTGTTAAGGAAAGTGCGGCGATTGCAGTGGCTCCCAAGGAAGGAGGCCCGGCCCGTTTGGTCATCTATGCGGTGGTGAGAGATAAAACGGATGAAAATTCTTTGCATGAATTATTTCAGAAGGCCATCCGGAACAAACTTAATCCGTTGTTTAAAATTTCAAAGATAGTACTTGCCGACCAACTTCCGCGTACGGCTTCGGGAAAAATTATGCGGCGGCTACTCCGAAAAGATTTTATTGAAAAATTTCCCGGATTTTAGCCGGATAAGAAGGAAAGATAAATAGTTCTATTTTTAGAAACTACAAAAAAAGCCGCTTCGAAAAGAAGCGGCTTTTGAGTGGGCGATACTGGATTCGAACCAGTGACTTCCTGCTTGTAAGGCAGGCGCTCTGAACCAACTGAGCTAATCGCCCGGAATTAATTAAGTTTTAAAGAACTCATGATGAATAATGCGGTTGCAAATTTAATAAAGATTTGCCGAAAAAACAAAAATTAATTCTCGGTCTTTTCTACCTTTGCGGTTTTCTTTTTTTTCGGTCTGGTTTTTCCGTAAGTTTTTCGCCAGATTTTTCCGCGTCGTGTTTTTCTATCTCCTTTTCCCATATAAAAAGTTTTGTGCAAATCTATAAAAATTAATTTTTTTATTTCAACTTTTCAGGATTAATTTGGCAAATGGAAATATGGTCTTATATCCTTTTTCTTTGAAATATTCCGGTGTTTTTTTCGGATCGCCGGCGGCCAAAATCATATCTCCTCCCCATGCTCCCAAACTTTTGATTGCTCCGTCAAAATCGGGAAAAAGTTCCGCTTTTACCGGTTTTTTCTTTATAATCCTGCCGATGATATCATCATGCTTTTCGATTAATTCCCGGAATTTATCCAAATTGGTTTCCTCTATGATCGAATCGGTCAGTGCGGAAATTTCTTCGATTTTATCTTCTCCCACATCCATTTTAATAAACTTTCTTACACTTTGATAAGTGGGTTGTTTTTTGTTCAGGTGTACAAAAAACAAATGTTTGTGAAATTTGGGATAATACTTGATAAATTTCCATTCCCGGCCCAATCCCGTTATTTGAAATAAAGTGGGTTTTCCGCTCAATGAGGTAACCACATCGTAGCCGCTTCCATTGAAGGTGGCATCCAATAATTCGAACGGATTGACCTGCGCCCATTTGGAAAGATTGGCTATCAGGGTGGATGAAGAACCTAAACCCAAATTCATGTCAAATTCGAATTTGGTCGTTATCCTGTAGGCCTTATTGAATAGATTGGGTTGCATTTTTTTGAGAACCCGAAGGGTTTCGATAATTTCATTTCCGGTGTTTTCCGGTTCCACTTTAATAATTTCATCCAAATTCCTGCTCATAATCAAATGAAGCAGGGACTTGTTATTTTTCAAAATGCTTTTCCATTCGGTAAAACTTTCTTTTACCGGTTCCACGACCATGGTTTGTCCGAATTTTACCGGCAGGGCCAACGCACGGGCTCCTTTTAAAACGAGGTATTCGCCGGTGAGGAGAATTTTTCCGTGGCTTCTGAGTTTCAAGGGTTCATTTATCATTTTCCGTTGTTTTTTTGTTCCTGAGTACATTTAATTGATCCTTCACGGCTTTGACATGTACTTTTTTATCTTTAAAATATTCGAATAATTGTTGTTTTTCGGTTTCCGAAGCATCGAATTGTAATAAAATATTATTTAAATGCATTTTCATATGTCCTTTTTGAATGCCTTCGGTAATAAGTGAATTAACCGCCGAAAAATTCTGGGCCAACCCGACGGAAGCGACTATTTTCATCAATTCCTCGGCCGAAGGGTCGCCTAAAATTTTCAAGCCCAAACGGGCCATCGGGTGGGTTCGTGTCAAGCCGCCAACCACGCCCAAATTCAAGGGAATTTCCATTCCGAAAATAAAATTTCCGTTTTCCGTTCGCGCATAGGACAAACTTTCGTATCGTCCGTTGCGTGCCGCGTAGGCATGAGCCCCCGCTTCTACGGCCCGGAAATCGTTTCCGGTAGCCAAAACAACCGCATCGATTCCGTTCATGATTCCTTTATTATGAGTTACGGCCCGAAATTTATTAATCCGGGCAATATCCACCGCATCGACAAATCGGCGTGCATATTGCATTTTATTTCCCGCCACGGGCAATTGTTCTACCGGTGCTCTCACTTCGACTTTGACCAGGCATTCGGGATTATAATTGGATAAAATCCGCATAATTATCTCCAACTCGTTTGCATCGCCGTAGCCCGGATAATCTTCTTCCATATATTCGGCCCATTCTTCCAAAATGGTATTAATGAAATTGGCTCCCATGGAATCGGCGGTATTAAATTTAAATTCTATCACGTAATAACCGGCTTTCCGGTCGGTATAATCTTTTAATTCCACCGAAAGAATACCGCCACCCCGGCGTTCCATATTTTCGGTAAACGGTTTGAGCCGTTGCAGGTAAATTTCTTTTTTTTCTTCGAAAAAACGAGTCAGTTTATTTTTGTCTCCGTAAAAAAACAAATGAATATGACCTGTTTTGACAGTGGAAATAACTTCCGCATGAAATCCGCCCGCACGGTACCAAAATTTGGCCGCTTTGGAAGCAGCCGCCACTACCGAACTTTCTTCGATTACCATGGGCACGGCGTATAATTCTCCGTTGATCAAAAAATTAGGCGCAATGGAAAAAGGCAGGTAATAATTACCTACCGGATTTTCTATAAATCCGTCATGAAGTGCTTGAATTTTTTTATCGGGATGCCAATATTTTTTCAAAAGGTTTATGTCCTGCTCGTCACGTAAATAATGCTCGGACAACCATGCTATTTTTTTGTTTTTGTCCCATTTCGAAAAACCTTCGACGTATGCTTGACTCCTCATATTTGACGGCTAATGATTCACAAATATAAACAAAGTAAAAAATCAATTTTCTTTTTTATGCAATAAACGGGTCATTTCGATGGATAAATTAAGAAAAACAAGTTTCGGATTGGCATTTCTCATTAAATGATAAACCGCATCGTTAAGCCGGTGATAGAAAGATTCGATATTGGCCGCATGCACGAAGGGAACGAATTTTTTCTGATTGAAATTTTGTTCTTGAAAATTCATTAACGGGACGGAAGGATTGAAATGATATAGATAGGAGGTTCTGAAAACTTCCAATGCGAATTGTAAAAAATCCATTTGAAAATTTTTGGCTTCGGCGCTTAAATTTTCGGACCATTCGGTTAGTTCGTTGATAGCCCGGGCTTGGGTTTTGGCTTGATAGGCAATCCTTATCCAACGCACGAAATAATCTTTGTGCTTGGCAAAAGGATCCTCGTTTTCCAGCATGCGGAGTGCTTTCTTCCAATCGCCGCCCGAAGCGTGGACAATGGGAATGCTATCGGCTTCGGAAATCCCTTTTTGGCGCAAGGACTCTTGCATTTCGCCGGGCGGGATAGGAGGGATTTGATAAATTTGGCATCTCGACCGGATGGTGGCAATAATATGCAGCGGATTATCGGTAGTCAAAATAAAGTAAGTATTTTCGGGTGGTTCTTCCAGTAATTTCAGCAGTTTGTTTGCCGTACCCAAATTCATTTTTTCGGCATGCCAAATAATAAATACTTTATTTTTTCCCAAAGCGGGATATTGAAAGGATTTATGCATAATTTCTTCCGCATCTTTCACCCGGATTAATCCTTGCTTATTGCCCGAATTCAAGTATTGCATCCAATCATCAAACGAGCCGAACAAATCATGATTCATAAATTCCTGCCATTGCTTGATGTAATAAGACGAAGAAATCTCGCTTCCTGCCTTAGGAGCGGTAATGGCGGGAAATATGAAATGTAAGTCGGGATGATTGAATCTCTTCAATTTTTCCACACAATCGGCCGATTGACAGAGTAATTTCACGGCCAATTCCATAGCGGCATACAGCACGCCGTATCCGTCTTTTCCGGTCAGCATGACGGTATGAGGAAACCGATCAGAATTTATCATTTGTTCCCAAGCGGAAAGCAATTGTTTATGAAAGCGAATATCTGTAAATTGCATGTCGTAAAAATACGATTTTTATGGCGAATAGCACATCATTTTTTTCGTCCGGTGGCAAAGACATCGCCATCTTAATAGACCCCGATAAATTTTCGTCCGACCGGATCGTCGCATTAAAAAAAGCCGTTGAAAAATTCCGGCCTTCTTATTTTTTTGTAGGCGGGAGTTTGCTTATTTCAGGCGACTTGGACGAAACAATTCAAATATTAAAAAAACATTTTAATCTTCCCGTACTTATCTTTCCCGGCGATCATAGTCAAGTTTCTTCACATGCCGACGGCATATTGTTTTTGACCTTGCTTTCGGGTCGAAATCCGGAATATTTGGCGGGTCAACAAGTAAAAGCGGCTCCTGCCATAAAAAAATCGAAAATTTCGGTTATTCCGGTTGCTTATTTATTAATCGACGGCGGTAGAATCACAACGGTACAATACATCACACAAAGCATTCCCTTGCCCGCAGACAAACCCGAAATTATAATTTCCACCGCCTTGGCCGGTCAATTTATGGGCATGCATGCCGTGTATTTGGAAACCGGAAGCGGAGCGCTCCGATCCGTAAGCCCCGAAATCATTGCAATGGTAAAGAAAAACATCGATATACCTCTGATCGTGGGGGGCGGTATCAAATCACAAGAAGAAATAGAAAACTTGTTCGAGGCGGGTGCCGATGTGATAGTTCTTGGGACAATTATTGAAGAAAGTTTCAAATAGAATTAAAATCCTTATTTTTGAATAAAGTTTCAATCCCATGAAGAAAATATCCTTTTTTATAACCGGAATATTTATTGCGTTACTTTTTAATGCTTGCGGTTCGACTAAGAAGACTACCCGTCCCGCTAAGAAAAAAGAAACCGAAGTGACCAAACAAACCGACGTGCAAACATTGAAATACATTGCGCGGTATAAAAAAACGGCACAAGAAGAAATGCGTGATTACGGCATACCTGCAAGTATTACCTTGGCCCAAGGAATTTTGGAATCGGCTTCGGGGACCAGTTATTTGGCCCGCCATGCCAATAATCATTTCGGTATAAAATGTGCCGATGATTGGAACGGACCGAAAATTTATCAAGACGACGACCATAAAAACGAATGTTTCAGAAAATATAAAGACGCTTCGGAATCTTTTCGCGATCATTCCAAATTTTTAACTTCGCGCAAGCGTTATGCCTTCTTATTCCGCTTGCCCCCTTCAGATTACGAAGCGTGGGCCAAAGGATTGAAGAAAGCCGGTTATGCCACCGATCCGAGTTATCCGTCCAAATTGATTTATATTATCGAGAAATACAAACTCTACGAATTGGACCAGGAAGTTCTTAGAAAAATGAATATAAAAGAAGAAATAACCAAAAAGGAGAGTAAAGACAAAGGCGAGAAGATTATTTATGAAGTAAAGGCCGGTGAAACGCTTTATACCATTTCGAAAAAATTTAATATTCCGGTAAGGGAAATTAAAGAAATGAACAATTTGGTGGATTTTGATATTTACGAAGGACAAATTCTAGTGCTTAAAAAACCCGATCATATTCCGGATGAACAAATTACGGAAACCGAAGAAACATCAGAGGAAAAAAACGTAGAAATCCCAAATGATAAAGTGATTAAATCTTCCGAAGAAAAAATAAACAAAGAAAAAACAGTGGTGCCGGAAACCCGTCATGAAGAGAAAAAAATTGTCGAAGAAAAACCCGTTAAAAAAGAAAAACCGGTCAGAGTTTCGGTATCCAAACCTACATACATTGTGCATAAAGTAAAACCCCAAGAAACACTTTATGCGATTTCTACCAAATACGGCGTGTCGATTGAAGAAATTATGGAGGCCAATAATTTGAATGATACCCACATCAAACCCGGCCAATCTTTGATTATCCCCGAGAAAAAGAGTCAATCGACAAAGGAAGTTAAGGAAGAGCAGGTAGAAAAGGAGGAACAAATCACAAAACAACCCGAAAAACCTCAACAAACAAAAGAAACCGTACCGGCATATCATATCGTGAAGCCCGGCGAAACATTGTATCGCATACATGTCACTTATAACATTCCCATAGAAAAATTAAAAGAACTTAACGGACTGAAAGATAACACGATATATGTGGGACAAAAAATCAGATTAAGATGAGCAAAAGTTTTTTGATTATTGTGATGTGGTTGATAAATGCTTCTTTGTTTGCGCAAGAACCCGCGGCATTTAAAATATATAATGCCAAGGGAAAGAAAACGTCTTATAAAAAATTATTGAAAAAAGCGACCAAGGCCGATGTGGTTTTTTTCGGTGAGGAACATAATAATACAATTGCCCATTGGTTGGAATTAAAATTAACGGAAGATTTATTCCGGCTTAAAAACGGAAAAATAATATTGGGTGCCGAAATGTTCGAGCGCGATAATCAAGACGCTCTTACCCGTTATGTCAAAGGGGAAATAGACGAAAAACAGTTGGATAGTTTGGCCCGGCTGTGGCCTAATTTCACTAAAGATTACAAACCTTTAGTGGATTTTGCCCGGGAACATAAACTTCCTTTTATCGCTACGAATATTCCTCGTCGGTATGCTTCGATGGTGTATAAAAAAGGATTCGAATCCCTTGATTCGCTGAGCGACAGAGAAAAATCCTGGATAGCACCTTTACCGATTGCGTATGACTCCACCTTGTCGCAATATGTGAGGATGAGAGATATGATGCGCAAACACGGGCACGATAATCCCAATTTACCGATGGCTCAAGCCGTAAAGGACGCCACTATGGCCTATTCTATCGCCCGGAATCTTAAAGACGGCTATACTTTTATTCATTATAACGGCAGTTATCATTCGGCCTTTGACCAAGGCATCATCTGGTATTTAAGGCGACTCAAGCCCGATATTAAAATCTTGACCGTAGAAGTAATCTCCCAAAAACAAACGGACCATTTGGAACCCGAATATAAAGGAACGGCCGATTTTATTATCGTTACGGACGAAAGTTTCCCGAAATCTTATTAATTAAACTTTTTGCATTAATCAAGCATCCAAATATTAAATTAAATTTCCTGTAAGATGGATTCTAAAAAGATGTTTCATAAAAATTTTAATGCACATTACGATGTGCCAGACGATTATTTTAATGAATTGGAAAATCAATTTTTTAATAAAATCCATAAAATAGATAAAAAGCGATATTTTCTATTCAAAATCACTGCGGCATTATTTTTGCTTGTAATTATAGGATATCCCTTAAAGAAAATTTTTTTCCATTCGAACAAAGATATTGATAATCAATTAATTGAAGAAATACAAGTTAATTTAACGGATATCCCCGATCAAGTAATTGAAGAATATTTATTAATGGAAGAAGGAAATTTAGAAACGGAATAACAAAAAATTACACCCATGAAAAAAAATTGGATTTATCTCATTTTTATGCTTATTTTCGGATTAAGCATACAGTCTTGCCACAAAAAAAATGTGAGTGGAGATACTCTAACCGACGAAGAAATCGGCATGATAGTAAAGTCGGATGTACTTTCCGATGATATGATGGTTGAATTAACCGGAATAGTCGATCATTTAAATTATGTTTACAGGTCAAATGGGGAAAATCAAACTTCGAATAATTTTGCTCACCCGCATCTGCCGTCTTGTGCAACAATTTCACATTTTCATTTGAGCGATACTTTATTTATAGATATAACTTTTGCCAGTTCGGGATGTGAAATGCCTAGCGGGCGCAAATATGCCGGTACGGTTCATCTCAAAAAATATATTAACAGATCGGAGGGAGGATTTTTTATAAGCGGAAATTTCGAAAATTTCTATATTGATGAGATAAAAATCGAAGGTTATTTTACCCGAACTCGAAAATGGTCTAATGATAACGGTCATCCCGAAGCCACACATGAATTCGATTTAACTCTCGTATGGCCCGATGGAGAAACCACGAAAACCGAAGGAACACGAACTATTGAATGGGTGGAAGGATATAATACCCTTGCGCAAAGGGATGATGATGTATTCCTTATTACGGGGAATTGGCATGTGATTCGCAGGGATGGAAATGAATATCGTATTAATATTATTACGCCGCTCCGGCGTGAAGTATCTTGCGAATGGATTGTAAGCGGCACAATGGAAATAATTTATAACGGCGAAAATTATAAATTGGATTTCGGTGACGGCACCTGCGATAACGAGGCCGTTTTGACTCAACCGGACGGTAGTACGAGAACCGTAGAATTGAGATAAAGATTAGAAAAATTTATTTCATATCACAAACGCCCCGCTTGCGGGGCGTTTGTGGTTTATAGTAAACCGAATAATCTTCGATTATTTTTTATCGTAGCATCTGAATGCTTGAATACCCGTCACGTCATGACCGGTAATGAGCAAATGGATGTCATGGGTGCCTTCATAAGTAATGACCGATTCCAGATTCATCATATGACGCATCAAAGGATATTCTCCCGTAATGCCCATGGCTCCTAACATTTGTCTTGCTTGTCTTACGATGTCCCATGCGATGTAAGTATTATTTCGCTTGGCCATGGAAATTTGTGCGGCGGTTGCCTTGCCTTCATTCATCAGGGTGCCTAATCGCCATACCAATAACTGGGCCTTGGTGATTTCGGTGATCATTTCGGCTAATTTCTTCTGTTGAAGTTGGTAGGCGGCAATAGGGCGTCCGAATTGATGACGTTCCAAAGCGTAGCGTAATGCCGTATCATAAGCGTCCATGGCTGCCCCTAAAGTACCCCATGCGATACCGTATCTTGCCGAATCCAAACACATCAACGGGGCACGCAAACCGTCGGCACCGGGCAATAAGTTTTCTTTGGGTACTTTCACATTATCAAAAATCAATTCTCCGGTTGCCGATGTACGAAGCGACCATTTGTTATGCGTTTCGGGGGTGGAAAATCCTTCCATTCCGCGTTCCACAATCAAACCTTTTATCCGGCCTTTTTCGTTTTTGGCCCAGACGACGGCTATATCGGCAAAGGGCGCATTGGAAATCCACATTTTGGCTCCGTTTAGCAAATAATAATCTCCTTCGTCTGTAAATTTAGATTCCATGCTTCCCGGATCGGAGCCGTGATTGGGTTCGGTCAAGCCGAAACAACCGATAAGTTCACCGGTGGCCAATTTGGGCAAGTATTTGTTTTTTTGTTCTTCGCTACCGAATTTCCAAATCGGATACATGACCAAGGAAGATTGCACCGAGGCGGTTGAACGGATTCCCGAATCACCGCGTTCCAATTCTTGCATAATGAGTCCGTAAGACATATAATCCAAACCCGGTCCGCCGTATTCTTCCGGAATAAAAGGACCGAAAGCGCCTATTTCGGCCAGTCCTTTTAACAGATGACGGGGAAATTCCGCTTTTTGGGCATATTCTTCGATAATGGGCGTTACTTCACGCTTGACCCATTCGCGTGTCGCCTCACGAACCAATTTGTGTTCATCCGAAAGAAGATCATCAACTTGGTAATAATCAGGATGTTTAAACATATCGTTAGCCATAATCTTAATTTTCGTTTGTTTGCAAATATGGAAAAATAAGACGGAAACAAAAAAGATATTTATCCTTTATCTTTCTTGTACATTTCCACTGCGAATTTCAAACTGTCTTCCACCGGAATAAATTCGTAATTCAGGGCTTCTTTAATTTTGGAATTTTCATATTCACTATCTTCGAACAAGGCGTTGATTGCCGCTTTATCCAAAATTTTTCCTTTGCCCATCAGCGTGCTCAAAATATTGATAGGGGTGATCATGGCTCGGGTAAGTTTCTCCGGCAATTTATAATGGGGAGGTTTCACTCCCAAAAATTCTGCCAGCATGGAAATAATTTCACTAAAGCGTTTATTGTCGGCATTAATGATAAATCTTTCTTCGGTGATATTTTTTTCGAATAAAAGCCACATGATTTGCACGGTATCACGCACGTCGGTGTAACCCGTTTTTCCTTCCGAATAAAAATATAATTTTTCTTTGGCAACCCGGTCGATTAGTTTTCCGAAACCGCTATCCCAAAATCCCGGGCCTATAATCACGGAAGGATTGATAATGGCTCCTTTCAAACCTTCTTGAAATCCACGCCAAACTTCCATTTCGGATAAAAATTTAGAAGCCCCGTACCCGGTATGTGCCACATTCCACGACCAAATGGCTTTTTCCGATTTAATCTTCGAATTACCGCCTAAAGCAGCGATGGAACTCACATGAAGAAAATAGGATACCTGATGTTCGAGGGCTAAATTCACCATATTTTCTGTGCCTAAAATATTGGTATTAAACATCTCCTTTCTGTGCCGGGGCAGAAAAGAAACTTTGGCTGCCGCATGGAATATCACACCGGTTTCTTTGATGATGTCTTCCAAACACGCCCGGTCGGTTACATCGCAAGGTATCCAATGAATTTTTGAAAATAACGGCCCTTTGTCATAAAGCCGGAACAAATTTTTGACCTTTTCTAATTTTTCTTTCGTACGGTAAATGGCTACGGGCGAAATATTTTTTTCGGTTAATAATATGAGCATGTGACTCCCGACTAAGCCCGTTCCTCCCGTGACCAAATATTGTTTTTTCATTTACGGATCATATAAAATGTAAAAATAAATGATTTTTAATAAAGAAATTCGGTTTGGATTTTTCTTAAGTAAGGTATATATTCGATTAATTTTAAAAATTCTTGTAATATGAAGATTGCATTGGTTCAAGGAAAAATTTATTGGGAGAATCCGAGAGCTAATTTAGATTATTATGATAAATTAATTTCGCAAGTCTCCGATCATAGTCGTGTTATTGTGCTGCCTGAAGCATTTACAACCGGCTTTACGATGAATATAAATAAATTATCCGACATAATATCTTATCCGGTATTGGATTGGATGGTGGAAAAAGCATACGAAATAAATAAAACGATAGTCGGTTCGGTATTTGTGAAGGAAAATGGACATTTTTATAATCGATTATATTGGGTTAATTCAGATGGAAGTTATCAATATTATGATAAGCGGCATTTATTCGGTTTGGCCGGTGAAAATAAAATTTTTACACCCGGTACCCGGCGGGTAGTTGTACAACAAGACGGTTTGAATTTTAATTTACAAATATGTTATGATTTACGATTTCCCGTTTGGTCGGCTAATAAATATGATAAAAAAAGCAGGACTTTCGATTATGATGTGCTTATTTATGTGGCCAATTGGCCTGCGGTAAGGAAAAATGCTTATCTTCCTCTTTTACGTGCTCGCGCAATTGAAAATCAGGCCTTTGTAATATGGGTAAATAGAATCGGTCGTGATGCTTATATGAACACCTATTCGGGTGACACACGAATAATTCACCCGGGGGGCAAAGTTTTGGCAACAGTGAAAAGTAGTAATGAAGGAATTTTGGAATATGACTTATCACTGAAAGAATTAGAGGCATATAGAAAAAAATTCCTTTTTGGGCCTGATATGGATGATTTTGAAGTAAAAATTTAATGTGATAATATTTTTATTATCCCATATATATTATTAAGGATTCCGGAAAGCCCGGTAATACTTATCGAATTTTTCGGAATAAATAATATAGACGTAAAATTTATCCATAAAAGAAAAAAGCCGTCAAAATGACGGCATTTGTTGGTTGCGGTGCGGACGGGACTCTCCGAAGGACCCTTAGGGGAACCCGTCCCGACGATTGTCGGGATGTCAGGCCGGTATTCTAACCAACTGAACTACCGCACCGAATATTTTAAAGAGCGCGTTAGGTGAGGCGTTCGAAGCCGTCTTGATAAAACAGTTTTAATATTATAATTTATTGCAATCTTCATCCGGGAAAGACGGAAATTGTTGCAAGTATATTTTTAATTCGTTTTTAGGAGAAGAGATGAGTTTGCGAAGAGGCACTTTGCCGAATTTTTTAAGTTTTTTTTCTCTAAGCAATGCTTCATGTTTTGAGTCGAAAGTTTCGATATATACCAATTTCCAAGGTCTGAATTTTTTAGTATATCGTGCGAATCCGCAATTATGTCTTTGTAGTCTTCCCAGGGGGTTGGAGGTTATACCCCGGTAATACTTATCGAATTTTTCGGAATAAATAATATAGACGTAAAATTTATCCATAAAAGAAAAAAGCCGTCGAAATGACGGCTTTTGTTGGTTGCGGTGCGGACGGGACTCGAACCCGCGACCCCCGGCGTGACAGGCCGGTATTCTAACCAACTGAACTACCGCACCGAATGTTTTAAAGAGCGCGTTAGGTGAGGCGTTCGAACCCGTCCCGACGATTGTCGGGATGCCAGGCCGGTATTCTAACCAACTGAACTACCGCACCGAATGTTTTAAAGAGCGCGTTAGGTGAGGCGTTCGAACCCGTCCCGACGTCTGTCGGGATGCCAGGCCGGTATTCTAACCAACTGAACTACCGCACCGAAT